>NZ_CP011545.1:0-1360613 GCF_001021045.1 Corynebacterium testudinoris | reverse complement strand
GAAAATCACACTGTACGACGCCATCGAGACAACGAGAAATCTACCCAGGCTGCTTCTGAATTCTCTTCGCTACAACCGTGCACACAATCGCTGCCAAAGCAATGGACACGATCCAGTCGATGATGGTGGGCCACTCAACCAGAAGATCAATAAGTAGTCGTGCCGCAATCGTAACGGCCAGCGCGACTATAGCAATAGTGAGTCCACCGTGGTCCTGCATCAATCGTTTCATGGATTCCTTCACGTTCGGCTTCTTTGTGCGAAACCTTATCCTACCCAAAAATCAGCGACCCAGGTGCATTTTTTGGCGCTTATTGGCCACGTGCCCGGGAGAAAAGGTCCGTAAACACTAGGTAGTGGAACGGGTTCCAGGTTGTCCTCAACTCTGTGCCTGCTGTGCGAGGAGAATTCCTGATGTTGTGGCGACCAAGGCAAATGCGATTGATAGGGCAGTTGCGCCCCTCACTAGTGCAACAAGTGACATCGCAGAGAGAAGGGATGCTAGGTGATTCCCTCCCAGCCCAGAGAGTTACCCAGGCCGAAATGAAGAGAATGAGGAGTGGTAGCCAAATGTTCCAGAGGTCTCCTCATAGAGTGTGGTTAGAGTCAGGAACCAGAGGTGGTTTCTGGAGTACCTGGCCATCCTGGATACTCCGGGGGAGTGCCACCAAACTCGGGGCATAAGGATTGGAAGGAGCACCATCCGCAGAGCTTCGAGGTTTGTGGACGAAATCGTCCGGATTGGCCGTCGGCGGTGATTTTCGCCCAAAGATCGGCGAGGTCACGTTCAAAGTATTCGAGCTCCTCCTTGGAGGGCTGGAGGAACATTGAATCAAGGACCTTGATGTACATCAATCGCAGCTGGTGGGGGATAGTTCCATGGAGACGCCAGTACACGAGGGCGTAGAAACGCATTTGGAATTGGGCATCATGGGACCAGCGGGGCTGGGGCTTCTTGCCCGTCTTGTAGTCGACGACGCGAACTTCGCCGGTGGGGGCGATGTCGACTCGGTCGATGAAGCCTCGCACCGGTACGCCGTTGGGTAAGACGGTGTTGACGTACATTTCGACGGCGTGGGCGTCGAAGCCCTGCGGGTTCTCCATTTCGAAGTAGCCGCGCAACAGGCTGCGGCATTCGATGAGGAAGTCCATGAGTTGGTCGTCGGGGACGAGCTGGGAAAGCTCATCATCCGCGGAGCACATCCCGGCCCAGGTTGGCTTGAGTTGCTTGACCGCTGCGGGATAGGTGCGCTCTTCTCGGGCGAGACCATGCATGTTTTCGAGCACCGCATGCACCAGTGTTCCTTTGACCTGAGCCAGTGTTTTCGGTTCCGGGAGGCGGTCGATGGCCCGGAAGCGGTAGAGGAGGGGGCACTGCTTGTAGTCGGAAGCTCGGGAGGGCGACAGGGCAAGTGGTCGAGGAGTGCTCATGATGCCTCACACCCTAGCCGTGGCACAGTGGTGGGTATGAACCAGACTTCAGATTTCCTTGACTTTATTGCGTCGTCGCCGAGCTCGTTCCATGCAGCGGAGGAGGTGGCGAGGCGGCTGGAAGAGGCAGGCTTCCACCGGCAAGATGAACAAGAGGCGTGGAATGCTGAGGCAGGGGGTCACGTCCTCGTGCGCGGAGGTGCGGTGATGGCGTGGTGGGTTCCGGAAGGTGCGGGGCCGCAGGCGGGTTTCCGCATCATTGGCTCACACACTGATTCACCTGGCTTTACGCTCAAGCCTCGGCCGGAGATTGGTGCGAGCGGCTGGCAACAGGCAGGCGTGGAAGTCTATGGCGGGCCAATTTTGGCGTCGTGGCTGGATAGGGAGCTGAGCTTCGCTGGGCAGATCGTGTTGGCGGATGGCTCTCAACGGTTGGTTAACACGGGACCCATCGCCCGCATTCCTCATTTGGCGATCCACCTGGATCGCTCGAGCGAGTTGAAGTTGGATCGTCAACAGCACATGCAGCCGGTGGTCTCGACCACCGGGGCGACGGTGCTGGACGCAGTGGCGGAGGCTGCGGGCGTCGATAAGCATGATATTTACGCACACGCCCTGATCACTGTGGATGCCCAAAAAGGCGACGTTTTTGGGGCGGATATGGAGCTTATCGCCGCCGGACGTATGGACAACTTGTCTTCGGTGCACGCGTCACTAGTGGCCTTCCAGCGGGCAATCGCTTCCGGCGATGCCGGCGATGATGTCCTCGTCCTCGCTGCGTTCGACCATGAGGAGATCGGATCGGCGTCGACGACTGGGGCGGCGGGCCCGATTCTCGAGCAGGTTCTCAGCCGAACTGCCGACGCGCTGGGTGCCACGGCGGACGAGTTTCAGCGAATGCTGCGGCGCTCATTCTGTGTTTCGGCCGACGCGGCCCATTCGGTGCATCCGAACTATGTGGGGAAGCATGACCCGGCTCATCAGCCGATCATCGGGAAGGGCCCGGTGACCAAAATCAACGCCAACCAGCGGTATGCCTCGACGGCAGTCACCGTGGCCAGGTGGGAGCATGCCTGCCGGTCGGCGCGCGTGCCGTCGCAAGTGTTTGTCGGAAACAACGACGTGCCCTGCGGATCGACCATTGGCCCCATCACCGCGACGCGCCTGGGTATCCCCACGGTTGATGTCGGGGTGCCGCTGTTGTCGATGCACTCGGCACGCGAACTGGCCGGCGTCCGCGACCAGCTGTGGTTCGCGGACGCGCTTGAGGCATACTTGATCAATCATTAATCCCCACGTGAGGAGCACTTCCCCCATGGCCTACTCCGGCCCGTTTCAACCCGGCGACCGAGTCCAACTCACCGACGCCAAGCGTCGGCACTTCACCCTGATTCTTCAGCCGGGTGCGAAGTTCCATTCTCACAAGGGCATCGTCGAACATGATCAGATCATTGGCATGGATGAGGGGTCGGTGGTGCGCTCGACTCTCGGGGCGGATTATCTGCTGTTTCGGCACCTGATGGTTGATCACGTGCTGTCGATGCCTCGCGGGGCAGCGGTTATCTACCCGAAGGACTCCGCGCAGATCATCCTCGAGGGTGACATCTTCCCCGGCGCCAGGGTGCTGGAAGCGGGAGCCGGATCGGGCGCGTTGTCCATGAGCCTGCTGCGTGCCATTGGTGAAAACGGCCAGCTGATTTCCTACGAGATCCGCCAAGATCACCTCGATTACGCCATGTCGAACGTGGATGAGTTCTTCGGGGGGCGGCCCGCAACCTGGGACCCGCGCCTGGGCGACCTCACGCAGGTGACTGTGGAGGACCTCGGCGGGCCGGTGGACCGCGTCGTGTTGGACATGCTGGAGCCGTGGGAATGCCTGCCTGTTGTCCGCGACGTCCTGATTCCCGGTGGAGTGTTCATGACTTACGTGGCTACGGTTCCGCAGCTGATGAAGGTCATGGAGGGTATCCGGGAGCTGCAGTGCTTCACCGAGCCGAAGGCCTGGGAATCGCTGGTGAGGGAATGGAAGGTCGAGGGCCTGGCCACCCGACCGGAGCATCGCATGAATGCCCACACGGCGTTTCTCATTTGGGCTCGGCGCCTGGCTGATGGGGTGACGCCGCCTCGCCCGCAACGTCGCGCGCGCAAGTAGGCGGCTGATTACAGTAAGGGTATGGAATCAGCCGACACCACGTCACTTAAGCGCGAACTGCAGACCCTGGGGACTCGTAACGCCAAGCTAGCCCAGTTACTCAAGGCGTCGCGGGACAAGCTCCAGGACTTGCAGGGGCAAATTGACGCGCTCGCGGAGCCAGCCTCGACCTATGGGGTCTTCCTCGATCATGGGGAAAAGGGACGGGACGCGGAGGTGTTCACCGCTGGGCGGCACATGCGGTTGAAGATTTCGCCGAATGTCGCGCCGGAGGCTCTGGTTCCGGGAACGTTGGTGCGGCTGGGGGATGGCGCCATTGTGGTCGAGGCCTGCGGCTTCACCGACACGGGGGAGCTGGCGATGGTGACGGAGCGGGTGACCACGACGAGGGCATTGGTGACCACCCATAACGGCGATGAGCGCTTGATTCGGCTGGCCACACCACTGCTTGATACGGCTCGAGCGGGAGATACTCTCCTCGTCGACACCAAGGCTGGTTTCGCCTTCGAGCGGATCCCCAAGACCGAGGTGTCGCAGCTGTCCCTGGAGGAAGTTCCGGACGTCACCTACGAGGACATTGGCGGCCTCGATGAGCAGATTGATCAGATCAAGGACGCCGTGGAGCTGCCGTTTTCCCATCCGCAGCTCTATCGCGATTATCAGCTTCATCCCCCCAAGGGCGTGCTTCTCTATGGCCCGCCGGGGTGCGGCAAGACGCTCATTGCTAAGGCGGTGGCGAATTCGCTGGCTACCCGGGTGGGAGATGGCTCCGCCAGCTACTTCCTCAACGTCAAGGGTCCGGAGCTGCTGAATAAGTTCGTCGGCGAGACCGAGCGCCGCATCCGCCTCATCTTTGAACGCGCCCGGGAGCTGGCCAGTGATGGGCGCCCGGTGATCATCTTCTTTGATGAGATGGAGTCGATTTTCCGCACGCGAGGTTCGGGCGTGTCCTCCGATATGGAAACGACCGTCGTGCCGCAGCTGCTCACCGAGCTCGATGGCGTGGAAAACCTGTCCAACGTCATCATCATCGGCGCCACCAACCGTGAGGAGCTCATCGATCCCGCGTTGCTGCGCCCCGGTCGACTCGATGTGAAGATCAGGGTTCAGCGGCCCACTCGCGACGGTGCGTTGGATATCTTCCGGCGTCATCTCACCGTTGATGTGCCGCATGCGGCACCGGTGGAGGAGTTGATTGAGGTGGGCGTCGATAAGCTCTTTGAACCCCGGCCTTACGTGGAGCTGACCCTCGTCGATGGACGGGTGGAAACGCTGTATTACTCGGACTTTGTCTCCGGCGCGATGATTGCCAACATCGTCGACCGGGCGAAGAAGCTGGCCATCAAGGATCACCTGGCGGGGACGAACACCGCTGGTGTGACGGCGCAACACCTCACCGAGGCTGTCCTCGCTGAGCATCACGAAAGCGAGGACCTGCCGGACACGGCGAACCCTGATGTGTGGAGTCGGATTACCGGGCGCCATGGATCTCGGGTCGTGGAAGCCCGTGTGGTGGGCTGACGTGGATTAGGGTGATGGGCATGACTCGTTTCATGGGAACGGAAATTGAATACGGGATCTCCACCCCCGCTGATCCGGGGTTGAGTCCCATCGTCACGTCGACTCATGCGGTGGTGGCCTATGCGGCGATGAATACCGGGGCGCGTTCGCGGTGGGACTATGAGGAAGAATCGCCGTTGAAGGACACACGCGGCTTTGACCTGCGGAGATACCACACTGTTCCCGTGGTCGATCCCGATGCGGTGGGCATCGCCAATGTGGTGACGGCCAATGGCGCGCGCTTCTACGTCGATCACGCCCACCCCGAGTACTCCTCACCGGAGTGTTCCAATGCCTATGACGCGATGGTCTACGACGCCGCCGGCGATCTCATTCTGCTCAAAGCGGCTGCCGATGTGGCGGAGTTGTACGAGGAGGGCGTGTCCATCCTCAAACATCACGATCCTTGCCCGCCGTTGAAGTTTTATAAGAACAACGTCGATGGCAAGGGCGCGTCCTATGGGGCGCACGAGAACTATCAGTACTCGCGGCAGACGGATTTCGATGTCCTCGCCCAGGCGCTCATCCCGTTCTTTGTCACGCGCAACATCATTATCGGTGCTGGTCGCATCGGCATCGGTGAGTCGGGGGAGCGGGAGGGGTTCCAGATTTCGCAGCGGGCGGATTACTTCTTCCAGGAGGTCTCCCTGGAGACGACGCTCAACCGCGGCATCATCAACACCCGCGACGAGCCGCACGCCAACGCGGTGAAGTTCCGTCGCCTGCACACCATCGTCGGCGATGCGAACATGTCGCAGTATTCGACCTTCCTCAAGCTGGGCATGACCAAGCTGGTCATCGACGCGATTGAGAACGGCGTGGACTTCTCCGATCTGCGGTTGCGCGATTCCGTCGCCGAGTTGAAGAACGTCTCGCATGACCTGAGCCTCACTCACTCCTTGCTGCTTCGCGACGGCCGCGAGCTCACCGCCATCGACATCCTGCGGGTCTACCTCTCCCGCGTCTCCGCGGTCGATGAGGTTGATCAGCGCGTCATCGCGCTGTGGGGCGAGGTCCTTGACCTGCTGGCGGACGATCCGTTGAAGACGGCTCATCTGCTGGACTGGACGGCGAAGTGGTCCCTGATCAAGGGTTATGTTGATCGTGGGCTGAGCCTCTCCGACGCGAAGCTGCAGCTCATCGACCTGCAATACTCGGACATTGATCCGGCGAAGTCGCTGTATCATGCGCTCGTGCGCCGCGGCCGAATGCACACGCTGGCCGCGCCGGAAGAGATCGAGCGGGCAGCGACCACCCCACCTGCCGATTCCCGGGCGTGGTTCCGCGGAGCGGTGTCGGCGAAGTTCGGCGAGGATGTCATCGCTGCCTCCTGGCAGACCATGATCCTCAAGGTCGGCGATGTCTCCGCCCGCCTGGCCACCAATGACGTCGACGGCCTCACCCGGGAGCAGGTGGGCGCGATTATCGACGCCGCGGGCACCACCGCCGAGCTGCTTCACGGTCTGCAGGCGGTCGGCATCGAGCCGAACAACACCTACGTCACCCACCACAACAAATCCTGATTGAAAGGTTGTACCCCCACCATGACCGGACCCCAGACCCAGGCCACCTCAGGTGGCGCCGGCGACAACGACGACGCCCTTGATGCCACGGCCGGGCAAGCCCAGCTCACCACCACCGGCACCGACGACCTCCTCGATGAGATCGACGGGCTGTTGGAAACCAACGCGGAAGATTTCGTCCGCTCCTACGTCCAGAAGGGCGGTCAGTAGGCCGTGGAGGGTCTGTTCGCGCGCCGCATCGTCGGGGTGGAGACGGAGTACGGGATCACCGCGGTTCCGGCAGACCCGAACGTCAAGCTCACGGTCGATGAGATCGCCCGCTATCTTTTTCGGCCCATCGTCGCCCGATACAACAGCTCCAACATCTTCACGCTCAATGGTTCGCGCCTGTACCTCGATGTCGGCTCGCATCCTGAGATCGCGACCGCGGAGTGCGATAGCCTCACCCAGGTGCTGAACTACGACCGGGCGGGGGATCGAATGGTCGATGACCTGGCCCGTTCGGCGGAGCAGGCCTTAGGCGCCGACGGCATCGACGCCAAGGTTTTTCTGTTTAAAAACAACGTCGACTCGGTGGGTAACTCCTACGGGTGCCACGAAAATTACCTGGTCGGCCGCCATCTGCCGCTGCGTACCTTGGGCAAGCTGCTGCTTCCCTTCATGGTCACCCGCCAGCTCATCTGCGGCGCCGGGATGATCGGTCGCGCCACGGGCACTTTCCAGCCCGGGTTCCTCATGTCCCAGCGCGCCGACCAGGTGTGGGAGGGAATTTCCTCGGCGACGACGCGCTCGCGGCCCATCATCAATACCCGCGACGAGCCGCACGGCGATTCTGAGCGATTCCGCCGCATGCATGTCATCGTCGGCGATTCGAATATGTCGGAGCCGACGTTCGCGCTCAAGGTCGGCTCAACGATGTTGGTGTTGGAGATGATCGAGGCTGGCGTGTCGTTGCCTGACTTCGAATTGGACAACCCCATCGCTCACATCCGGGATATTGCCCGTGATATCACTGGGTCGACGCTGCTGACCTTGAAGGATGGCGGCACCGTCACGGCGTTGGAAGTCCAGGAGGCGACCCTCGCGGCGGCTCAGGCGTGGGTGGAGGAGCGCCCCGATGAGGGAACCCCGACCGAGGAGCTGCGCCGGGTGGTTGATCTGTGGGCCCGCCAGCTCGACGCCATCCGCACGCAGGATTTCTCACTGGTTGACCGGGAGATCGACTGGGTGATTAAGTACACCTTGCTCAACCGCTACCGGGAACGTCTGGGCGAGGAGTGGAACAATCCCAAGCTCGCCCAGATCGATCTCGCGTTCCACGATTTTCGCCCCGGTAGGGGACTGTTTCCGCTCCTGCAGTCGAAGGGGCTGGCTCAGCGATGGACCACGGACGAGGAGATTGAGGCGGCGATCCTCGAGCCACCCACGACGACGCGAGCCCATCTGCGGGGCCGCTTCCTGCGCCACGCTGAGCGCCTGGGCGCCCCAGTGACCGCCGATTGGGTCCACCTGAAAGTCAATGCGCCGGAACCGCAACTGATTGAGCTGAACGATCCTTTCGCGGCCGTCGATAAGCGAGTGGACGGCCTGCTTGACTACATGGACGCCCACGCCGGGGACTACGGAGACGACGCATGAGCAAGCAAGATGCCGCCGTGCACCGGCTGACCAGCCTCGTGTTCGCGCTGCTGGCAGCGGATAAAAACGGCGGCCGACGCCTGACCCCGGCCTGGATCCGCGAGCACGTCGACGGCTATTCCGACCTCAACAACGACTCGTTTTTGACCAAGCTCCACCGGGACATCGCCACCCTCGCCCGCGCGGGTGTCCCCCTGGAAGCACGCCAGTCCGAGGAGAACGGCGGAGGCACGACCTATGGGCTGCAGTCCGCCGAGTACGAACTCCCCGCCATGACCTTCACCCCCGAGGAAGCGGCGGTGCTGGGGTTGGCGGGGGAAATGGGCCAGGCCAGCGAGCTGGGCGTGTTCGCCCGTTCCGGCTGGACCAAGTTGGCGGCCTCCGGGGCAAGCCGGGACCTGTCCCAGGCGCCCGTGTTTACAGCCGTCAACGACCTGAACACGCTCGCGCCCGAGGTACTGACCTCGATCCTCACTATCATTCGCAACGGCTTCCGCATGACGTTCTCCTACGCCTCGCTGCCCACGTCCGAGCCGGTGCGCCGAACGATGGACCCGTGGAGCCTGGTCAATCTCCATGGGCGCCTGTACCTTGTCGGCCACGACATCGACCGCGACGCACCCCGCTCGTTCCGCCTCAACCGGGTGAGCGATATCCGCGCGCGGCGCGAACTCGCCACCCACCCCGAGCCAGAATCGGTCCAGGAGATCGTCGAAGAATCGCTGCGGCTCGGCCGCCAACGGGTCGACGCCGTCCTGGACATCCCCGAGGGCGTCGCCCTGGAGCTCTCTTCTGCCGGCACCCGCCGCCCCGACGGGCTGATCGAGCTTATCGACGTCGACCGGGACTGGCTCGCTCGCACCGCAGCGGGCTTCGCGCCCGATGTCTCCGTCGTCGAGCCAGCCGACGTGCGCGCACAGGTTGCCGATCTACTCCAAGGAGCTCGATAGCATGGCTACCCATCAGGACTCGCCCGCGAAGCTCGACAGCCTCGTCCGCTCCCTCAACCTGCTCCCGTATTTTCAGGCGCACCCGGAGCGCAGCATCATGGAGGCCGCCAAGGATTTGGGGCGGACCCCAGGAGAAATCCTCGCCGACCTTCACCGCTTGACCTGCACGGGAGTCGGGCAATGGCCAGAGGAGCTGGTGGATCTTACTGCTGATTACCGGGCGGTGATGATCAACAATTCCCAGGGAATGGACCGCGCTTTGCGCCTCACCCCGACGGAAGCCGGGGCGTTGCTGTTGACGCTGGAATCCCTCGAGGCGATGCCGGGGCTCACCGACCGGGAGGCCGTGTTGTCCGCGGCGGCGAAGCTTCGGGGAATCTTGGCGCCGAAGGCCGTCGCGGTCTATGACTCCCTGGCCGCCGATGATCCCGCGGAAACCCAGCCCCAGGAGCTCATGCGCCGCGCCCTCGACGCGGGCCGCCGCGTTCGATTCACCTACTATTCGGCATCCTCGGATACCTCGACGGTGCGCACCGTTGATCCCGTGCGCATCTTCGTCAATGCCGGCGAGACCTACCTCACCGCCTGGGAGGAGACCAGCGGCGCGCATAAGCACTTCCGCGCCGACCGCATGAGCTCCGTGGAGCTGCTCGACGAGGCCGCCGCGCCGCACCTGAACCAGATGGCCTTTGACTCGAAAGATCCGTTCGGTTTCCGCGCGGTCGAGGAAAAAGCGGTGCTGGCTGTCGAACCCCATGCCACGTGGTTGGCGGATTATTTCCCCCTCACCCTGGGGAAGACGCTTATCGACGGCCGCGTCGAAGCCACCATGCCCGTCGGCTCCCGCGAGTGGTTCATCCGCTTCGTGCTCGGGCAATCCGATCGACTCAGCGTCATCGGGCCAGAATCTCTTGTCAACGCCGTGCACCAACGCGCGGTAGCGGGACTCGGCGCGTATGATAGGACGTCAGACTAGCTGCCTGCAGCAGACCCGCCCCGACTTGAAAGGTTCCAATGCCTAACCTCGGCCTTCCAGAGATCCTCATCATCGCTTTCCTTCTCGTCCTCCTCTTTGGCGCCAAGCGGCTTCCCGACGCCGCCCGTTCCATCGGTCGTTCCGCCCGCATCTTTAAGTCCGAGGTCAAGGAGATGAAGAACGACGACGAACCGCAGCAGACCCAGCAAGGCCAGATCACCACGGGGCAGCAGAGCTACTGGGATCAGCCCCAGAATCAGCCGACCCCGCAGGCCCAGCCGCAGCAACCTCAGCAGGGCTACCCCCAGCAGGGTCCCCAGCAGCCGCAGCAGTAATTGGTCATGACGACCGAGCAGAAACGCAAGCGATTCCGGTTTAAGAAGAAGCCGAAAAATGAGACCGGGGAGATGTCCCTGGTCGAACACCTCCAAGAACTCCGCCGCCGGGTCATTATCTCCTTGCTGGCGCTGATCGTGGGCACCATCATTGGCTTCATCTGGTACCAATCCGCCCCCTTCGGCTTGATGCCCTTGGGGGAAATCTTGCGTGGCCCCTACTGTTCTCTTCCGCAAGAGAGCCGGGCTGACTTCTCCGGGGACGGCCAATGTCGCCTCCTGGCAACGGGCGTGTTTGAAATGTTCATGCTGCGCCTCAAGGTCGGTGCCCTCGCTGGTGCCGTGTTGTCATCTCCGGTGTGGTTGTTCCAGATCTGGGAGTTCATCACCCCGGGGCTGTTGAAGAATGAGCGCCGCTGGACGTTCGTCTTCGTCTCCATCGCGGTGTCGCTGTTCGTCGCTGGCGCCATCCTCGCCTACTTCGTGGTCCACTTCGGCTTGTCATTCCTGTTGACCATCGGTGATGAGTTCCAGGCGGCCGCCCTGACCGGCGAACGCTACTTCGGGTTCCTCCTGGCATTGCTGTTGATCTTCGGAGTCAGCTTTGAAGTCCCGCTGTTTATCGCCGCCCTCAACATCATCGGCATCCTGGAATATGACGCAATCAAGGGCAAGCGCCGCGTCATCATCCTGGTGCTCTTCGTCTTCGCGGCCTTCATGACACCGGGACAAGATCCCTTCTCCATGGTGGTCCTCGCGCTCTCGTTGACCCTGCTGGTCGAAATGGCGCTGCAATTTTGCCGGTGGAACGACAAACGCCGCAACCGGGAACGCCCGGAGTGGATGGACCTCGACGACGAGGCTTCCTCCTCGCTCAATACCGGGCCCGGCGGAGTCGACGCCCCGCAACCAGTTGGCGCTCCGGTGCCGATCGAGCCGGCCGCTGACTTCAGTAACCGTCGCCAGCGACCAGATTTCGGCGACGTTCTTTAGAACCTTCAGTACCGTGGTGGTCATGAACGAAGACCACCACGTTTCCCATTTCTCCGAGTTTGTCGCCGCCCTGGATTTTCCCCTCGATGATTTCCAAATCGCTGGCTGCCAAGCCGTCGAGGAGGGGCACGGGGTGTTGGTGTGCGCTCCCACCGGTGCAGGCAAGACCATCGTCGGAGAGTTTGCGGTTTCACTCGCGTTGTCGCAGGGCACGAAGTGTTTTTACACCACTCCCATCAAGGCGCTGAGCAACCAGAAGTATCACGACTTGGTGGAAGCACACGGTGAGGATGCCGTGGGCCTGCTCACCGGCGACGTGTCCATCAATAGCCACGCCGAGATCGTCGTCATGACGACCGAGGTGTTGCGCAACATGATTTACGCCGGCTCTTTCGCCTTGGATCGGCTCAGCCACGTGGTCATGGACGAAATCCACTACCTCGCGGATCAGTCACGCGGCGCGGTGTGGGAAGAGGTGATCCTCAACCTGGATGAGTCGGTGAACATCATTGGGCTCTCGGCGACCGTGTCCAACTCGGAGGAGTTTGGCAATTGGCTGAGCACTGTCCGGGGCAACACGACGGTCATAGTCTCCGATACCCGCCCGGTTCCGTTGGAGCAATGGATGATGGTCGGCCGGAAGATCTATCCGCTGTTCGAGCCGGGCACAGGTGGGGAGGTCAATCGCGAGCTGGAGCGGCGGATCGACCGGCTGCAGGAAGCCGCCGCCACGGAGGGACGCGATGACTGGGAGTCCGGCCAGGGTTTCCGCGCTCGGGCTGCCGGCCGTCGTTCTGGGGCCAAGCGCCCACAGGATCGGCAGCGTCCCGTCAGCCGCCCCGATGTGCTCCGGGTGCTGCAGGGCATGGACATGCTCCCGGCGATCACCTTCATTTTCTCCCGGGCCGGCTGTGAAGGGGCGCTGTTCCAGTGTCTGCGTTCCAATCTGGTGTTGACCTCGCAGGAGGAGTCGCAGCTTATTGGTGAGATTATCGACGCCGGCGTCGCAGGCATCCCCGAGGAAGACTTGGAGGTGCTGCAGTTCAACCAGTGGAAGGCGGCGTTGCAACGTGGCTTCGCCGCCCACCACGCGGGCATGCTCCCTGCTTTCAAACACATCGTGGAGGAGTTGTTCGTGCGCGGACTCGTCCGGGCGGTATTCGCCACCGAGACCCTCGCGCTGGGGATCAATATGCCCGCGCGCAGCGTGGTGCTGGAAAAGCTGGTCAAATACAACGGCGAGGCCCACGTGGAGCTCACCCCGGGGCAGTACACCCAACTGACTGGCCGGGCCGGGCGGCGGGGCATTGACGTCATCGGGCACGCGGTCGTGCAGTGGTCACCGGCGATGGATCCGCGGGCGGTCGCTGGGCTCGCGTCGACGAGGACCTACCCGCTGATTTCTACTTTTGCGCCCGGCTACAACATGGCCGTCAACCTGCTCAACATGATTGGCTTCGAGCCCTCGTTGCGTCTACTGGAGAAGTCCTTTGCCCAGTACCAGGCTGACGGTTCGGTGGTCGATGAGGTCCGGGAGATCGAGCGGGCGGAACATCGCGTCCGGGAGCTGCGGGCCCAGTTGGACAAGGACATCGCGGTGTTTAATCCGCCCGCGATGGAGGGAGAAGACCCGGCGGAGCAGCTGGTGGAATACATGCGCCTTCGCCGGCAGCTGTCGGACGAGGAGAGGGCGGCGCGGCAGGATTCACTCAATCAGCGCGTCGAGGAGACCGTGCGCATCTTGGCGCGCCTGCAGTTGGGCGAGGTCATCGCGATCCCGGGCCGGAAGCACCCGGTGTTGGCGGTCGTCGTCTCACCGGCCAGCCAGGCCAAGGACCCGCGCCCGTGGGTAACCACGGAGCAGGGGTGGTCGGGTCGGATCGATGCCGCCGGTTTTGCTAACCCGCCGATCGTGCTGGGGCACATGAGCTTGCCGCGCAAGGTGACGGCGGCTCCACGCAAGAACACCCGCTACGTCACCCAGCAGTTCCAGCGCAATTCTTATGGGCGTCCGAAAAAGATGCGCCAGCAGGCTCGAGTGCGGGATTCGAAGCAGGTGGTTGCCCTGCGGGCGGAGCTCACGGCACACCCGGTGCATTCCTGGCCGACGACGGATCGGGAACAGTTGGCCAGGGTGGGGGAGAAGCTCACCCGCCGGGAGCGCGATCTCGCTCGCCTGCAGTCGCGGGTGGAGCGAGCCACGGACACCCTGGGCAAGCACTTCGAGCGCATCATCGGGTTGCTCTCGGAGATGAATTACGTCGAGTTCGAGGGGACCGGTCCGGAGCGCACACCGGTGATCACCGAGGAGGGTGCGCGGTTGGCGCAGATCCACAACGAGTCGGACCTATTGGTGGCCCAGTGCCTGCGCCGCGGTATCTGGAACGAGCTGGACCCGGCAGAATTGGCGGGAGTGGTGTCCCTGTGCACTTTCGAAAACCGCAAGTACTCGGGCGGTGGGGAGTCGCAGGCAGCGACCGAACGCATGGCGGCCGCCATGGACGCCACGGCCGGGATCTGGTCGGAGTTGGCCGCGGATGAGCGTCGTCATCGGTTGCCCATCACGCGAGAGCCGGAGGGCGGCTTCGCATTGTCTATACATCAGTGGGCGGCGGGTGCCCCGCTGGGCTACTGCCTCGCCGCTGCGGCGGAATCGGGTGCGGAGCTGACCCCAGGTGATTTCGTGCGCTGGTGCCGCCAGGTCATTGACCTGCTCGAGCAGGTGGCTAAGACCGGCTATACCGACGACATTAGCGCCAATGCGCGGCGCGCCATTGACGCCATCCGCCGTGGAGTGGTGGCCATCGGCAGCTAGTGGCGGTCCTGTAGGGTCGCCACCGCCTCGGCGATCGCGGGGCGGTGCGGGGCGAGCTGCTGACTGCTGCCGAAGCGGATGACGTTGCCTCCCCAGTCATTGCCGATCGATTGGAGCGCCACCAGCTCATCGCCGATGATGACGGGTGCTCCCGAGTCACCCCCAACGGTCGGGGGAGTGTTCCACAGCACAGCCGAGGGGCGGACGACAACCTGCCCGTTGCGGGCGATGGAGGCGGGGGAGCGTCCCCATACTCGACCGTGGCGTTCGGTCGCCCGGGCTGAACCTCCTCCGAAGCTGAGGGTGAGGGCACGAGCGAAGAGGGGTGGCCGGGACGTCGATACGCGAAGCAGCTGAGCTGCTGAGGATCGCCGATCCATGCGGACCACTGCCAGATCGGTGCGGGGAATGTGGAGGCTGTCCAGGACTAGGGCGTCAACCCGCTGTCCCGTGACGTGCACAGGGCCGGTCACGTGGGGGATAAAGTGGCCGCAGGTGAGCAGGTACTCGGTGTGGGCTTCGGCGGCGTTGAGGTCGGGGCTGATGAGGGCGCCGGAGCAATAGGCGGGGCCGGCCGACAGTCGCACAACGAAGTCGTCGTTCATCGTCTCTACGATACCGTCGACGCCTACCATGGTGGGCATGTCTGACATCGTCTACCGAAATCGTCTCACCCGTGCCGCCGAACTGGCCCGCGAGGCTGGGCTGGCTGGCCTCATTATTGGAACGGGCCCGGAGCTGGCGTATCTCACTGGTTCGTGGCTGTCGTCCCATGAGCGGCTCACTGCGCTGGTGGTACCCGCGGAGGGCGCGCCGGTGCTGCTGGCACCTGCCACCGATATCGGTGACGCTCCCCGAGAGCTTATCGACGTCCGCGGGTGGCGCGACGGCGATGATCCTCACCGCCTGGCAGTGGATCACCTGCCGCAGACGGGTGCGGTGGCACTCGGGTCGAGCCTGACGACCGTGCATGTGTTGCGACTGCAGGAGCTGCTCGGTGGACGGGCGACCGTGCCGGCCGCGACGACGCTGTCGGAGTTGTTCATGCGCAAGGATCTCGATGAGATCGCGCAGCTACGCCGGGCTGCCCACGCTATCGATGATGTCCACGCGCAGGTGCCTGGACTCCTGCGGGGCCGGCGCACGGAGGAAGAGGTGGCAAAGGAACTGGAGCAGCTCATTGTGGCGGAGCACGTGGCCGTGGACTTCGTCATTGTCGGATCAGGGCCCAACGGGGCGAACCCGCACCATAGTTTTTCTTCTCGGGTGCTGCAGGAGGGGGACTGCGTGGTGGTGGATATTGGCGGCACTCTCGACAGCGGCTACCACTCGGATTCGACCCGAACCTACACGGTGGGGGAGCCAACGCCGGAGGTTGCCGCCGCTTATGAGGTGCTCGAACGGGCCCATGGGGCGGCAGTGGCGGCGGTGCGTCCGGGGGTAACTGCCGAAGCGATTGATCGGGCGGCGCGCGAGGTGATCGCGGAGGCGGGCTACGGCGAGTTTTTCATCCATCGGACCGGGCACGGAATTGGGTTGTCCACGCACGAGGAGCCGTACATCATGGCGGGAAATGACCTGGTGCTGGAGGAGGGGATGTGCTTTTCCATCGAGCCGGGGATTTATTTGCCTGGCCAGTGGGGCATGCGACTGGAGGACATCGTGACGGTGACGTCGTCGGGCGCCGATGTGTTGACACGTCAACAACGTTCCCTATAATGGGGACATGACTACAAACGCATTGTTCGTTGGGCACGGCTCACCCATGAACGCCATCGACAACAACGAATTCACCCGCACCTGGTCCTCGCTGGGCAGCGGCATCGCCCCACGCGCGATCGTCTCCGTATCCGCCCACTGGTACACCGAAGGCACCGGTGTCACCGCGATGGACAACCCCCGCACAATCCACGACTTCTGGGGCTTCCCGCCGGAGCTTTCCGAAGTGACGTATGCCGCCCCCGGCGACCCCGAAATCGCCGAATTAGTCCGCGACGTCGCCAAGCCAACCTTGGTCCAGAATGACCACGAATGGGGCCTGGACCACGGCACCTGGTCGGTGCTCAAGCACATGTTCCCCGACGCCTCCATCCCGGTGGTCCAGCTCTCCATTGACGCCACCAAACCGTTAAGCGAGCACTTTGCGCTGGGCACCCGCCTGGCCACCCTGGCCCGGGACCATAACGTCCTCATCGTCGGCTCCGGCAATGTTGTCCACAACTTGTCCCTCGTGGACTGGCAGGCCGGAAACAACGGCGTGGCCTGGGCCGACAGCTTTGATGCCGCCGCCCGCGACATCATGCTCGACGACCCGTCCCGGCTGGAATCCTTAACCTCTCACCCTGATTTCCCTCGTGCCGTGCCCACCCCGGACCACTTCCTGCCGCTGGCCTACATCGCCGGAGTCAATGCGGAACTGGGAGGCCAGGTGGATGTTTTCAATGAACAGCGCACCTTGGGCAGCTTGTCCATGACCGGGTACCGAGTAGCCTCATAAACATGAGCAACGGCATCCTCCTCCTCGGCGGTACAAGTGACATCGGCGGTGAACTCCTGCTCCGCCTGTGCGCCGGGCGCCCGGTCGTGCTCACCGCGCGCCGCCCCTTCGCCCTGGAGGAGATCTCGCGTCGGGCCCTGGAGGCTGGCGCCACCGAGGTGCGGACCCTGGAGTTCGATGCCGCCGACTTGGCCTCCCACCGCGCCGTCGTCGACGCCGCAGGGCAGGTGAGCACGGCAATTGTGGCCTTTGGCATCCTCGGCGACCAGGAGTGCGCCGAGCAGGACGAAGCCCACGCCGTGGAGATAGCCACCATCGACTACACCGCCCAGATCAGCATGCTCACCGTGTTGGCCTCCACGATGGAGCGCGGTGAGATCGTTGCCTTTTCTTCCATCGCCGGCTGGCGGGCACGGCGCGCCAACTACGTCTACGGCTCCACCAAAGCAGGTCTGGACGCCTTCTGCCAGGGGCTTTCTGATCGCCTGCACGGCAGCCCATTGCGGCTGATCACCGCGCGGCCGGGCTTTGTCATCGGCTCCATGACGGAGGGGATGACCCCGGCCCCGATGTCGGTGACTCCGGAAGATGTGGCGGAGGCAGTGGCACAGGAACTATCCCGCGGCACGGGCAGCCGCACGCTATGGATTCCCAGGCGTCTCAGGCTGCTGGCGTATGTCATGCGGCTGGTCCCGCGACCGATCTGGCGGCGGATGCCCCGCTAAAACTCGGTGAGCAGGGGAGAGTTGGCATCGAAGACGAGCCCTAGCGGGGCCAGCACCCGGACTACCTGTTCCGCAATGTGCTCGTCCAAGTCCGTGATGTGGAGGACCCGGTCGGTGCACAGCACGATGGGAGTATCAATAACGTCGAGCATCCGGGCCATGTGCGAGGTCAACACACCCGGCGGCACGGCGGCGCCGAGGGTGACCAAGCCGTCGCTTTGCTCAATCCAGCCGATCTGACCCGTCGGGACGGTGCCGGGGGCGGAGCTGAGGGGCTCTATTGGGCCAGACGTGGAGGCGTGCAGGACTACGCCGCCCTCCATCGGGACGTGTAGGAGTCCGTCGGCGTGGTGGTCAGCCACGTGTGCGAGGGCCTCCCAGCCACCCGGGGCCACGACGGCGCCGGGGAAGGCAAGGATTTCGAAATGTTCAACGTCGGTCACAGGGCCACATTCTAGTTAGGGTGGTGGACATGTCCCGCATCCACCGCACCGGCGTCAATCGAACCGCTGCTCGCACCGCGCTATCCCTGGGGCACGCGGTCATGCGTGGAGGTGTGCGGCGTCTCATGGGGCGGCAGATGCCCCCCACTCGAGCCGTGGATTACCCGCGGTGGGAATCGGAGCCCGGCTTCGGTGACGCCACCTGGGTCATCGGCCAGCAACCCGGCACGCTGCTCAAGTCTTCGCCGATGCGCCTGCTGGGAACGGCTGGTTCCCTCAACCCCGCTACCGCCCAGCGCATGGAATACGTCACCACCGATGCCCGCGGCCACACCATCACTGCGACGGGCGCGTACTTCCATTCGCACAGCGTCTGGCGCGGCGGGGCCCGGCCGGTTATTGCCTTCGCGCCGTCGACACAAGGCGTGGCCAAGCATTGCGATCCTTCCTATAGCTGCACCGTGGGCGCGAGTGTGTTCCGCGCGCAGCCGATCGACGTCATCGCCGCCTACGAGCTGCCCGTGATCAATTTGTTGCTCGCCGCCGGCTGCCATGTCGTCATCACCGATTATCCCCGCGATCCCGACCTGCAGCTGCAGCTCTATTGCGATCACACCTCCGGTGCTCACTCGCTTATCGACGCCGTCCGAGCCTCCCACGTCCTCGGCCTCCCGCAGGAGGCCCCCTTGGGCATGTGGGGGTTCTCCCAAGGTGGAGGCACCGTGGCCCGCGCCCTGGAGGAGAAATCGTATGCGCCTGGCGTGGAGGTCAAGGCCGCCGTGGTGGGTGCGCCGCCCGCCCGCTTGGAAGACGTCTTGCGCCACGTCGACGGCAGCCTGGTCACCGGAGTGCTGGCCTACGCCACCGCCGGTCTCATGGTCACCTCCCCGGACATCCACGAGGAGATCTTCTCCGTGCTCACCCCGGAGGGAATCACCCAGCTCATGAACTACATCACCACGTGCGCCGGCGGATCGGTGCTGGCCTCCGGGTGGCAATCCTCGGCCACGTGGACTCGCACCGGGGCGACGTTGGGATCACTATTAGAAGACCTCCCGGCCGTGTCGCAGGAGTTCGACGCCCGACGCCTGGGGCGCGCAGCACCCACCGCTCCGGTGTTGCTGTGGGGCTCTAAAAATGATGACGTCATTCCCATTGACATCGTCCGCGCCCTGCATCGGGACTGGCGGCGGCTCGGTGGCGACATCACCTGGCGCGAAAACCTCACCCCGCGTCTCCCGGGGCGCACCGGCTTCAACCACTTCGGCCCCTATTATCGCCACATTGCCGAGGACGTCGGGTGGTTGCTTGATCAGTTACGACGGTAGGGTGGCGTACGTGCCATTCCTTCTCGCAGTCATTCCTTATCTCGTTATCGAAGCCCTCGCCTTTTGGGCCGTTGCCTCGTGGATCGGCGTCGGCTGGGCCATCCTCACGGTCTTCGCCCTCATGGCGATCTCCTTGATTTTGGCTGGCGTGGAAATGCGGCGGGTGAGCCGCGCGGCCGCCGCCCAAAAGATCGGCCCGGGTCGCCTCGCCGGCGATTACGGCCTGCTCACCGCCGGGGCAATTCTCGGCGGTATCCCCGGCATCGTGTCCTCGATCCTCGGCCTGCTGCTCATTTTCGCCCCGACCCGCGGCCTCATCCGCCAGGTCCTCGCCGTCAAGCTGGTCAAAACGGTTGAAGACCTCGGCGTGCGCAGCTTCGAGGCGACGAACGCCGGTCGCGCTCACACCAATTATGGGTCCTTCGGCGCCGGTACGGTCATCGATGAAGAGGAGATCCGCGGCTGGACCGAGAACATCCAGCCGGAGGATTTCGGCGGCGACCACCAGCCGAAAGACGATAAGTGAGCCTACTGCTCAGGCTGCTCATCGCGGCAGCCTCGGGGCTTTTCGCCTATCTTTCTAATGAACCCACGGGCTGGTGGTGGGCCGGAATCGCGGGCATGGCGCTCCTCTACGTGTCGCTTATGCCCTGGCGCTCGCGCCCGGGGTTCTGGTCGGGCGCGCTCATTGGTTTCCTCCATGCCCTCGTGTTGTACCTGTTGATGCTGCCGTGGATCGGCGAGTTCGTCGGCAAGCTTCCTTACATCGCCCTCGCAGTCTTCTGTGCGCTCTATGCCCTGGCCCTTGGCGTCGGCGGCGTGGCGATAGCCCGCTGGCGGTTCGGCTTCCTCGCCTTCCCCTTCTTCTACGTCCTCGTGGAGTGGGCTCGCAGCTCATTCCCCTTTGGCGGGTTTTCCTGGGTGCGCCTGGCCTGGGGCCAAATCAACGGCCCCTTGGCCAATCTTGCTGTCTGGGGTGGCCCCGCTTTGGTTAGCTTTGCCGCCGTGATGTGCGGCGTGGGCGTCGTCGGCCTGGTTCATCGGCGAACGCGCGTGGTGGCGGTGTTCGCGATCGTCGTGCCCCTGGCTGCTGGTCTGGCCACGGGGATGACGGTGGTTAACCGGGATAGCGCGACGGTGGGGGAGATCGAGGTCGCGGCCATTCAGGGCAACGTGCCGCGCATGGGCCTCGATTTCAATGCCCAGCGCCGTGCCGTCCTTGCCAATCACGCCCGCGTCACTGAATCGCTGGATGCTTCTCCCGACATCGTCATCTGGCCCGAAAACTCCTCTGACGTCAATCCCTTCGCGGACCCTCAGGCCCGCTCGCTTATCGACGCCGCCGTCGCCTCCGTCGACGCCCCCATCCTCGTGGGCACCATCACCCGGGACGAGGTCGGCCCGCGCAACACCATGATGGTCTTCGATCCGGAGACGGGCCCGGGAGACTACCACCATAAGCACTTTCTGCAGCCCTTCGGCGAGTACATGCCCATGCGAGATTTCTTCCGCCGGTTCTCCCCCTACGTGGACCAAGCGGGCAATTTCCAGCCCGGCGAACGCGATTTCACCGTCGACATCGGTGACATCGTCCTCGGCGTGGCCACCTGCTACGAAGTGGCGTTCGACCCGGCGTACCGGCAGGCTGTCCTCGACGGCGCGCAGCTGCTGAGCACCCCCACGAACAACGCCACCTTCGGTTTCACCGACATGACTTACCAGCAACTGGCAATGAGCCGATTGCGGGCCATCGAAACCGACCGGGCGCTCGTTGTGGCGGCCACCTCCGGTGTCTCAGCCATGGTCCATCCCGACGGTTCTGTCTCCCAAGAGACCGGGATTTTCGAGCCCGCCGCCCTCGTAGAAACCCTCCCGCTGAGAGATTCCATTACCTTCGCAGTCCGCCACGGTTTCGCAGTACAACTGGCGCTGATTATTATGGGTGGTGTCCTCGTGATTTCTGCTCTGGTAACCACCCGACGCTGATCACCAGCACCGATAAAACCAAGGAGATCTCTTTGACAAAGCCCAGTGACGCGACCCTGGTGATCATCCCCACCTACAACGAGCTGGAGAACCTTCCGCTCATCGTCGGGCGGGTCCGCGCAGCCACCCCGGACGTGGACATCCTCGTCGTCGATGACAACAGCCCCGACGGCACCGGCGAAAAGGCTGATGCCCTCGCTGCCGACGACACCCACGTGCACGTTCTCCACCGCGAGGGCAAGGGCGGTCTCCTGGGCGCCTACATCGCCGGGTTCCAATGGGGCCTCGAGCGCGAATACACCGTGCTCTGCGAAATGGATGCCGATGGCTCCCACGCCCCCGAGCAGCTCCATCTACTGCTGGAAGAGGTGGATAGGGGAGCGGACGTCATTATCGGTTCCCGCTACGTTCCCGGCGGCAAAGTTATCAACTGGCCCCGACAGCGGTGGATCCTGTCCAAGGGCGGCAACCTCTACATCTCCCTGGCACTCGGTGCTGGTCTCAGCGATATGACCGCCGGCTACCGCGCGATTCGCCGCGAGGTCTTGGAAGCCCTCGATTTCGATGCCCTCTCCGCAGCTGGCTACATCTTCCAGGTCGACCTCGCGTGGCGAGCCGTCACCGATGGCTACGATGTCCGCGAGGTTCCGATTACGTTCACCGAGCGCGAGATCGGTGAGTCCAAGTTGGACGGCAGCTTTGTCAAAGACTCCCTGCTCGAGGTGACCAAGTGGGGCATTAAGCACCGCACCTCTCAGGTGAAGGAGATCTCGAAAGAAGTTGGCAAGCTCGCATCCTACGAGTTCAATCGCCTTCGTCGCCGCCGCTAGGCACGACACATCACAAGGGCCGGTGAGGGGAATTCCCTCACCGGCCCTTGTTCTTATAACTACTCTGCCTGCTGAGCCTGCTGTTCCTTCAGCAGCCGAGCTGCCGAGCGGCGGCGCTTACGCAAGTGCTCAATGCGCTCCTCCAACAAGACATCAAGCTCCTCGATCGTCCGGCGCTCACGGAGCATATCCCAGTGGGTGCGCGGGGGCTTCGTCGGCTTGGACTCGACTCCCTCGCCCTCAATGAGCGTGCCCAGCTGGCCGTTCTTGCACATCCACTCCTCGGGGATTTCCGCATCGTCCGCAAAGGGGACGTCAAAAATCTCTCCGCTTTCGGTGCGGTACTTGACCATCTGGCGCGGGGCAAGGTCGTGGTCGCGGTCAGTTTCGTAGCTGACTGCGCCCATTCGACTGCCGCGGAGTACGCGATCTGCCATTGCGGCATCATCCTTTACTGTGGATTCCCGGGGTGAGGACCAAAAGCCCGTCCTCGACACTGATAGACGTACCAGTATAACGGACTACACCAGCCGTTTGTTCCCAAGCGTCTGTCGCCGATGGGCTATGGTTGATCGAGTGACGATAACCCATCCAGACCAGACACCCACGTGTGCCTGGTGTGGTCGAGAAATAAGCAGGTCAGGGCGGGGGAGACCCCGCAAGTATTGCACTGTTTCCTGCAAGCAGCGTGCCTACGAGCAACGGCATAACGTCACGGGTACCACTATCCCGCAGGATGCGGTTATTATTCATCCAGACCGCGTCACCCACCTGCGGGATTCTTTGTTTGAGCTGCGATGTGCGGCCGAAGACGTCGCCACAGCTGCGGCAGAAGGCGCCGAACCAGAAGAGATCAAGGACCTGTGTGCAGAGTTGGTGCAGCTCGCTCGGGCCATCGAAAAGTTGAGGTAATAGATTATGTCCGATAGATCAACGCCCACCGGCCGCAAACTGATCATTTCACTCTTCGTCGTCCTGATCGTGATCCTGGCGCTCGTCGCAGTGGTCCCCATGGTCTACTCCGCGTTCATGGGCCCCGGTGTCCGCACCGAAGGCGTGAACACAAACAACGTCAAGCCCGCTTCCACCGACATTAATGGTGAATGGGACGTGGCCCGCGGCGGGGGAGCCAACGCCACCTCCGTCGGATACACCTTCTTCGAGATCCTGCCTGGTGAGCGCAAGAATACCTCCGGCTCCACCTCCGCCGTAGAAGGCTTTGCGACGATCGAGGCCGGCACCCTCACCGCCGGATCCATCACCGTCGACATGGCAAAGGTCTCTTCAGACAACGAGCGCCGTGACATCAACGTCCGCAACAAGATCCTCAACACTGACACATACCCCAACGCCGTCTTCACCATCACCGAACCGGCCGACCTTTCCGCCGTGCCTGACGACGGCAGCGTCATGCCAATCACACTCACCGGCGACCTCGAGGTGCGCGGCGAAAGCCGACCGCTCATCCACGAGTTCGACGTGCTGCGCGATGGCGACCGGATTATCGTCGCCGGAGACGTGCGCATCAACCGCCACGACTACGGCGTTGAGTCTCCCGAGTTCGTGGCCGCCAAGATCGACGAAGAAGGCGAACTGAATATCCGCGTCTCCCTGGAGAAGGTTTCATGATCGCCACCCGCATGATCCCCGCCATGTGGATCCGCCTCGTTGTCATCATCGCCTTCGGCATCTTCATGGCCGTCCAGTCGCAGACCATCTTCGTCGTCATCTCGATCGGACTAGCCGGCCTGACTGTTGCCCAACTGATTTATGCGTACCGTCAAAAAGGCTCAGATCACGCTAAATAACGTCACAGTGACGTAATAAAGGTGGCCCGGAGCATAGGGGGAGAAGGAGCTCCAGGGCCACTTTTCGCGATTCCAAGGCTTGGCGAGGAGATGGCAATTCGAGATCGCCGATGCGATCAGACGCGTTAATCGAGTAGGTGCGCTGAGACACTCGATTAACGCGTCTACTCAAAACGTCATCTTCACATCGCCATGATCATTTTGGACCATTCCTCAGGGATAGCACTCGCATTTTTCGCGTCCAGGTCTGAATGTGCTCGCTAGCGGATCGCTGCACCGCCCACTAGGCTGGCCCGATATGAGACCAAGGCGCATTACAGCCACATCAGCGGCTGAAGGTGACATTGATCTTTCTTCTCAATTCCTGGAGGAGCTCCCACTCAACAGGCCTTTCTATTCGGCGTGCGTTGTTTCAGTCAACGAGCGCGGATCCAGATTCACCACATTGGGCAGCCCCATTGACGGAAATTTCCACATCGGTTCCGTTGGGAAAGGACTCAACGGGTTGATTTACACCGAGTTGACCCAGTTGGGAAGAATCTCGCCCGATGATCGACTCCAGGACTATCTACCTCTTGAAGGCACACCTGCAGGTCAAGTCACATTGGAGTCATGCTTGACTCACACTTCCGGGCTGCCCGCAGTTGGTGGTGGACCTGCCACATCTATTCGAGCTGTGCTGTCCGTATTTACAGGAGGCGATCCTCAGCCCGAGAGCTTTGGAGCTTTAATGAGGCAGCTTCGCAATTCGCCGGTGCAAGATCCGGGGAGTTTTAGCTACTCAAACCTTGCGGCCTCGGCGCTTGGACATGCTCTTGCGGCTGCCGACGGGGTTGACTATCCCAACTTGGTTCGCAATCGTCTCGAAGTTCCCCTTGGTTGCAGAAATCTGAAAGTCCAACAACCAGGAATGCAAAGGAAAGCGAATGAACCCAAGGCATATACAGTGCTGGGGAATACGCAGCATCCCTGGGCAGGTGTTGGATACGCGCCAGCGGGATCAATCAGAGGGAGTGCCCTGGACTTCACCAAGCTACTTTCCACAATGCTCAGCGTTGACGGACCCTATGCAGACGCATTCAGAGTCCGGCACACCGACGCCAGCGGATCAGTAGCAGCAGGATGGTTGCTCGATGACATCAATGGAAGGCAGATTTTCTGGCACAACGGTTATGCGTCGGGATTTGCTTCCCACGTCGTCATTGACCTTCATCGACGTCGAGGAGTCCTTATCTCGATTGTTACTCCTTGGCCTGATACCGACATCGAAGCAGTTGCGTTGGAGCTCTTAGAGAACAGTGCGTAGCTATAGGCGCGGTTCGCGGCTTAGCTGACCGAGTCCCAGACCACACCCCTCTAGCAGCAGTCCGATAATGTACATTATGTCATTTATTGTGGACGGCCTGCACCTGCCCCCGTATAGAACTGATGTCAGATGTCTAGGTGCGGTACCCCACCAAAAGTGACACAATCAAAGCTATGTCCCCGGCACTGTTCGACGCGCATTTCCACATCATTGACCCTCGCCACCCACTCATTCCGAACAATGGTTACGTGCCGCCGAGCTTCTCCACTGAGGACTACCAGCGGCGGACGAAAGAGCTCAATGTGGTGGGCGGCGCGGTCGTGTCCGGATCTTTCCAAGCTTTCGACACCGGCTACCTCGTGGCGGCGCTCCGAAAGCTGGGCCCTTGCTTTGTAGGGGTCGCGCAGGTCCCGGGCGATATTTCGGACTCGGAGGTACTTCGGTTGGACGCCTCGGGAGTCCGCGGTGTTCGCTTCAATCTCGCCCGAGGCGGTTCGGCCGGTTTGGCGGAACTTGATAGCTTGGCCCGCCATTGTTTCGACGTCGCGGGGTGGCACACGGAGCTCTATGTGGATTCTAGGCACTTGCCGGAGCTCCACGACGTTCTTGCCCACCTTCCAGCAGTGAGCATCGATCATCTGGGGATGAGCAAGGAGGGTCTCCCCCATCTGCTTCGCCTCGTGGAGGAAGGCGTGAAAGTGAAAGCCACTGGGTTTGGCCGGATCGACGTGGATGCGGTTGAGGCGATGAAGGCGATCATGGAGATCAATCCCGCGGCTCTCATGGCTGGAACGGATTTGCCGTCTACTCGGGCCCGTCGTCCGTTCCACGAGGATGACCTCCAACTCATTCAGGATTCTGTGTCGCCTGAGCATGTGGAGGCGGTTTTCCGCACGAATGCCGAGGATCTCTATTTGGATCCTATTCGACTGTAGGTAATTGTCTATACACGATAGGGCGGGCACAGTGCTGGGTGGTAGTCATCCCAGACCAAGCTTTCGATGTTCCCGCCTTCAAGTGCGAGCTCTAGTGCGTCGAGGTAGTACTCCCACCCCGGGCCCAGGTCTTCGGCCGAATAGGATAACTCCCCTACTGGCTGGCGGAACTCTAACGCTGTGGCCCCCTCTCTTTCTTGGAGGGCAACGCTGAGCCGCCACTCGCCGGCGGGGCTAGCTAGCATCACCTCGAGACGCTCTGGCGAAGTGCAGTGAAGGACGCGCGCGGCACCGGGGTGGTCGGGAGCTTCCCGGGTGGTGAGGAGAACCTCGCCAGTGGCTGGATCTCCGCTATAAGTGCCGTACCACTCCCCTAGCAGGGCTGATTCGGTGAGGTAGCGCCAGACGTTAGTCACGGGGTGCGTGATGTGGCGGTTGATGATGATCTCCCCGTCGGAGACTCTTCCGGTGGGTTGGCGATTGGTCATAGCAATGGCCTCCTTGAGCCTCCGTGGTTGGCCACAACTATACGGTCTGCTTGGCCTTTCGCGCGTCGTTTCGGCGGCAGAAGGCAGCGAAGATCGCGCCGGTGATGTTCGACCAGACGGTAGCGATGGCGCCGGGGATGGCAGCCTCGGGGCTGAAGAATTGGCCGGCTAGGCCGGAGGCAAGCGCGGAGTTCTGGGTGGCAACTTCGATGGACGTGGTTCGGCACGAGGCCACGTCTTGCTTGAGCACCTTGGGCAGGAGGTATCCGGCGAGGAAGCCGATGAAGTTCTGGATGGCCACACCTGCGACGGCGATCAATCCGACGGTGATCAGCACGGAGGCGCTTCGGGCGACGACGGTCATGAGCACGAGGACGATGACGATGATGGACAGCCACGGCAGGATGGGCAGGATCTTGTCCACCAGCTTCCCGGCAAACAGACGGATGAGCAGGCCGGCGGAAACCGGGATGAGCACGGTCTTGAGCAGGGAGATCGTCATTCCCATGGCATCGACTTCGGTGGACTGTCCGGCAAGCCACAGCATCAAGAGAGGAGTGACAATCGGAGAGATCAACGTGGACACGCTGGTCATGGCCACCGAGAGGGCGACGTCGCCCTTGGCCAGGTAGGCGATGACATTGGATGCGGTGCCGCCGGGCACGGAGCCCAGCATGATGAGGCCGACGGTGAGCTCGGGGCTAAACCCGAGCATCCAAGCGGCGGCGACAGCGCTGAGCGGCATGATGATGTATTGACAAGCTACGCCGATGAAGATGGGCCATGGGCGTCGGGCGATCGTCGATAAGTCGGGCATGGTCAGGGTGAGGCCCATGCAGAACATGATGATCATGAGCATGGTGCTCACGTGCGGCCCAAAGGGTTCCATCATGGAGGGGTTGAAGAACGCTATTGCTGCGCCGATGAGGATTGCCACGGGGAAGACGAGAACGGCGAGGGTCGCGGAGCGGTCCTCCACCGTCGTGCCGTCGGTTGTAGTGCGGTGGCTATCTGCGAAAGTCGTCACGGTGATGTTCCCCGGCTTTCCTGATTTGGCATAGATGAAACGTGGATGAAGTATTTTCAAGATACCGCATCGTTCCACTAGATGGAAACATGGTCCCAGAGGTTGGGATACGCTAATTCCCACGGTGGTAAGTCCACAGGATTAGGGTGAGAGGTATGCGAAAACTCTTCAGCCCTCAACCACAGACCATCGGGCGGCCCAAGGGAGCGACGTCTCAAGCTGATGCCGTGAGCGAGCGTTATCTCGAAGGCACACCTCAGCAGGTCTTAGATGAACTCGCCAGCATCGTCGGCAAAGATAACGTCCTTGGCCGCCTGAGCGACTTGGTCCGCTATGCCTCGGACGCTGGCCCCTATCGCACAGTTCCTAGTGTCGTCGTGCGGCCGCGGAATGCCCAGGACTTGGCCGGACTGATGGCCTACGCTCGCCAGAACAACCGGCACTTAGTGTTCCGCGCCGCCGGTACCTCTCTCAATGGCCAAGCGATGACCGATGACATCCTCGTCGACGTCAAGACGCACTTCGGCGGAATGAAGGTCCTGGATGAGGGTGCTCGGCTGTGGTCTCGTCCGGGCGTGATTCTCGGTGATGCCCAGGCAGTGCTGGCCCGCCACGGCTTCATGCTGGGCCCGGACCCGGGGTCAACATCGGTGTGCACCATCGGTGGTGTCATCGCCGATAACGCTGGCGGTATGCGCTGTTCCGTCCCCCGCGACACCTATCACAGCCTCGAGTCGGCCACGATCGTGCTCCCCTCGGGCACCGTCATCGACACCGCCGCCGAGGACGCGGATGAGCAACTCGCCCGCCTCGAGCCGGAAATTCACGCAGGTCTCATCGCGCTTAGGGAGGAAATTCGGGGGGATGACGAGCTGGTAGCACTGCTTCAGCGGAAGTTCTCCATTCGCAATACCAACGGCCTGCGGCTCGATGCTTTCCTGGATGAGGAGCGGCCCGTCGATATCCTCTTGCGCCTTATGGTGTCGTCGGAGGGAACTCTGGGCGCCGTGACCGAGTCGGTTATTCGCACCATTCCCCTGCCCCGCAAGAAGGCCGTGGCGTGGGTGATGTTGCCCGATCTTCGCCAGGCAGCCTCCTATGTCCACGCCCTCATGGAGACCGGCGCGGAGGCCTGCGAGCTCCTGGTGGCCCCGGTGCTTAAGCGGGCCGTCGGCAATTTTCCCACCGCACCGGCCGAGTGGGCCGACTTCGATGAGAATGCCGCAGCCCTTCTGCTGGAGGTTGGCGGTACGGATGAGGCGGATTTGGCCGACGCCATCAAGCGCGCCGAAGCTGTATTGATAAATGCGGAATTGCTCAGTCCGCTGCGCTTCGACGACACCCCGGACGGTATGCGTGGAGCCTGGAGCATCCGCAATGGACTCTTCGGGCTCATCGGTGCCGATCGCCCCCAGGGCAGCGCGCTCATCACTGAAGATGTCTGCTTCCCGCCCGCCGATGTCGGTGCGGGCGCCGCTGACCTGCTGGATCTACTGGCGTCCTACGGGTACCCCGAGATGGTGATGGGTCACGCGGCCTTTGGCAACCTGCACTTCTTCCTCCTGCCTAGATTCGACATTGAAGAGGAGCGGGAGGCCTACGCCAACTTCCTCGATGACCTCACTGACCTGGTCATTGGCAAGTATCAGGGTTCGCTCAAGGCGGAGCACGGAACGGGCGTCAACATGGCCCCGTTCCTCCAGCGTGAGTGGGGCGACCGCGCCTGGGAGCTCATGTGGGATGTCAAGGACCTCCTTGACCCAGCCGGGATCCTCGCCCCCAACGTCAAGCTGACCAGAGATCCCCTGGTTCACCTGCAGAACTTTAAATCTTTCCCGCAGGTCGAGGAGGAGATCAACCAGTGTGTTGAGTGTGGTTTCTGCGAGCCGGTGTGTCCGTCGCGGCACATCACGGTGACTCCCCGCCAGCGCATTGTCTTGCGCCGGGAGATGGCCCGTCAGCCGGAGGGGTCGAAGGTATTGGAGAAGCTCCAGGAGGAGTTCCAATACGATGGTATAGACATGTGTGCGGTGGATGGGACGTGTTCGATCCCCTGCCCGATCAGCATCGACACGGGCGCGGCGATGAAGCAGTTGCGCGCCCAACAGCATTCTTCAGGCGCGAAGAAGGTGGCGCTGAGCACCGCCAAGAACTGGGCCGCGGTGGAAAAGACCGCCCGCGTCGGTATGAGCGTGGCGGAGAAGCTCCCCACTCCCCTTCTGCGGGGCGCCGCCAACCTCGGCCGCACGCTCATCAATGAGGACCTGCTGCCCACGGTGCCCGGCCCGCTGCCCGACGCCGCCGCCTCTCACCTCCCGCTCACCACGCGCGAAGGGGCCAGTGCCCTCTACTTCCCCGCCTGTGTCAACCGGATCTTCGGTCAACCCGGCGATGCCTCCCCTGATCACTTGAGTCTGCCGGAGTCGGTGGTGGAACTCGGCCGACGTTCGGGTCGCCCGGTGTGGATCCCCGAGGGAGTGGCCGGTGATTGCTGCGGAACCCCGTGGTCATCCAAGGGCTACAAGGAGGGCTTTAACTACCAGGCCCAGCAGATCGCCCGCGACTTGGTGGAGTGGTCGGACAATGGTGCTCTCCCGGTTGTCGTCGACGCCGCCAGCTGCACCCACGGCTTGCTTGAGCAGGTGCCGCACGCCTTGGACGGTGAGCTGGCCGAGCAGTTTGCTCAGCTGCAGATCCTCGATGTGGTCGAGTGGCTCCACAGCGAGGTGCTCCCGGGGTTGCCCATCGTGCGCACGGTTGGTCGCGCTGCAGTCCATCCGACGTGTTCGACGATGCACATGGGCATCAACGATCAGCTGCGGGATCTGACGCAGGCCGCTGCGGATGAGTTGGTCGTGCCGGAGCGGGCTACGTGTTGCGGTACCGCGGGCGATCGGGTGTTGCTCCACCCCGAGTTGGTCAAGTCCGCGACGAGTGAGGAGATGGCCGAGCTCACGGGCCATTTCGACGCCTTCGTCTCCGATAACCGTACCTGCGAGATGGGCCTGGAGATGACCTCTGGCCACACCTACGAGAGCATTGCGGTGCTGTTGGAGAAGGTCTCGCGTCCGGTGGTGACGCCTTAGCGACGCCCCCGTCGGTGGCGATGCGTCAGGGTGAATTGGACGACGTCGAGCATGCCCAGGCGGAACATCGCCTCGCGGAGGGCGAATTGGTACCTCCACAGGCGCCGGTACACCGAGTCGAAGCCGTCGGCGGCGGCTTCGCGGGAGTGGCCCTCGAAAAGGGAACGCTGCATGGCTAGGGTCTGCTGCGCGTGCTCGGCGAGGTGAGTTTGTCCGACGACGCGCAACCCGGTTTCGCGGTCGACCAGCGTCTGCACGTCCACGACGGTTGGATAGTCGAGGCCGGGCCAGATGTAGGCCCGCAGGGCACCGAGGGCGGCGCGCGCCGCGGGGGTCATCGCCTCCGTCGCCACCGGGGTCTGGAGGGCGATGCGGCCGCCGTGGTCGAGGATGCGGTCGAAGGACCGGAGCAACTCGATCCGTTCGCGCGGCTCGAGAACCGCCAACTTGTCTACACTTATGATCGAGTCGTAGCGGCCCAACCAATCACGCGGCCCTGGCACCGGCTGCGCAATGACATCGGTGTGCACGTTATCCTCCACCCCAGCGAAGGTCAGCCGTTCACGCACGGCCGCCGCCTGCGCGGCATCAGCAGTCAGCGTATCGACGGTCGCCCGCCGCTTCGCCGCACCCATCGCCACCGCCCCACCGGAGCTGGGGAATTCCATGAGGTGAGTGCCGGGGGTGACCAGGGCGGCGTCGAGAAGCATCTCGGCGGTGCGACGCTGCGCGTCGCCCAAATCCCCGCGCTCGGCGCCGAGCGGTGGGGTGAACGTCGTCAGGTCGATGAAATGGGTATCCGGACCATCTGGGGCATGGGAAGGAACAGAGGTGCGGACAGTCGTCGGGACGCCCGAGGCGAAGACACCGCTGAAATCGCTCATGCCATCGCCGGAACTCAAATAGACTAGTTCGGCGGGGATCTCTCCCCCGCTCCCCACCGCCGCGGGCACACGGGAGATCCCGCGCGGGCGGTAACCGGTCCGCAGAAAAGCCGCCAGGACATCGGTGAGGGAATCGGTCCGCCACTCCCCGGCCAAATAGCCCTCCGCTACACCCAGCCACCCGGAAGCGGCGAGGCGGGAAAACAGCTCTTCGCGTTCCACGATAAGGTCGGCTCCTCCCTCGGGATCGAGGGAGAGACCGGCATTGCTGCAGGCGCGGGCGAAAGCAGCCTCGGCGAGGCGCGCGCGGACGTCGATAAGCAAGCCGGAAGGCACCTGGGCGATTCCGGGCCACGCTTGCGCGTCGATGGTGTCGAGATGGGAGGGCCTCACAAGCGGTCATCCTATCCATCTGACAAGGCAATTCCCGGCAGGCGCGGCGTGCGAAAACCCCAGTTGTTGTGACCCGAACTGTGATTAGTCATATGAGGGTCTAAAGTAGGGGTGATCTTTTCCGCCCGTAGAACAGTTGAGGAAACAATCTCATGTCTAACACCCCCTTTCGTCCTGAAAGTGGACGCCACCATGTGGTCATCGTCGGTTCCGGGTTCGGAGGCCTGTTTGCCGCTAAGGAATTCGAGAAGGCTGACGTCGACGTCACGCTCATCGACCGCACCAACCATCACCTGTTCCAGCCGCTGCTCTACCAAGTAGCCACCGGCATCCTTTCCTCCGGCGAGATCGCCCCCTCCACGCGCCAGGTGCTGCGCAATCAGGAAAACGTGAGCGTGGTCAAGGCTGAGGTCACGGACGTCGACCTGGAAAACCGCCTGGTCACCACCTCGCTCGGCGCGTATGATCGCGTGTTTGAGTATGACTCCCTCATCGTCGCGGCGGGCGCGTCGCAGTCCTACTTTGGCAATGATCACTTCGCCGAGTTCGCGCCGGGCATGAAGACTATTGATGATGCGTTGGAGATCCGCGCCCGCGTCATCGGTGCTTTCGAGCGCGCCGAGCTGGCCAAGGATGCCGCTCAGCGCGAGCGTCAGCTCACCTTCGTCATCGTCGGAGCCGGCCCGACCGGCGTGGAGCTGGCCGGCCAGTTGGCCGAGCTCTCCCACCGCACCCTGGTGTCCGAGTACTCTAACTTCTCCACTTCGGCCGCGAAGATCATTCTGCTGGACGGCGCTCCGCAGGTTCTCCCGCCGTTTGGCAAGCGCCTGGGCCGCAACGCGCAGCGCGAGCTGGAGCGCCTCGGCGTCGATGTCCGCCTCAACGCGCTGGTGACCAATGTCGACGAGAAGACCGTCACCTACAAAAACGCCAACGACGGCACCGAGCACACCATCGAGGCCTTCACCAAGATCTGGTCCGCCGGCGTGGCTGCGTCCCCGCTGGGCAAGCTCATCGCCGGGCAGGCCGGGGTGGAGATCGATCGCGCTGGCCGCGTCATGGTCAACCCGGACCTCTCCGTTGGTGACTACGGCAACGTCTTCGTCGTCGGCGACATGATGAACTACAACGGTCTGCCCGGAGTGGCCCAGGTGGCCATCCAGGCCGGCCAGTATGTCGCTGAAAACCTGGTCAACGAGGCCTCCGGCAAGTCCACCCCGGAGCAGCGCGAGGACTTCGAGTACTTTGACAAGGGCTCCATGGCCATCGTCTCCCGCTTCAATGCCGTGGTGAAGATGGGCAAGGTCGAGGTCACCGGCTTCGCAGGCTGGCTGTTGTGGCTGGGCGTGCACGTCGTCTTCCTCGTCGGCTTCCGCAACCGCCTCGTCTCCATGCTCAACTGGGGTGTGAACAGTGTCTCGCGCACCCGCTACAACCTCGCGACCACTCGCCAGCAGCTCCACTCGCGCACCGCGTTGATGAAGCTGCAGCAGTTCACCTCCGAGATTGAGGGCGATACCCCGATCGAGCTGCGCGATACCGCGAAGTTCACCGGCAAGAAGTAACTGCCCCCGCTTGATTGACACCGGCGGCCCGCCTCCCTTCCGGGAAGGCGGGTCGTCGGTTTTTGCCTATCGACGTCCCCGGTGGTCACGCCCTGCGACAAAATGTGGTCAGACCACGTATACTGGGCGAGAATACAGTGACGTCTGGGTCACACCGCGTCACGGTTTACTGTTCATCACACAAGAGAACACTCTGAGAGGTACCAACTGTGACCACCGTTACCGCGCCTGACACCCAGGCTTGGGAAGGTTTCCATGAGGGCCCATGGCAAGAAGCCATCGACGTCCGCGACTTCATCTCCCGCAATTTCACCCCTTATTCCGGAGATGCCGAGTTCCTGTCCGGCCCCACCGAGAAGACCCTCCGCACCTGGAAGCATCTGGAAGACAACTACCTGTCCGTCGAGCGCCAGCGCCGCGTCTATGACGTCGACACTTCCACCCCCGCCGACATCGACGCCTTCGCGCCCGGTTTCATCAGCGACGACGACAACGTCATCGTCGGCCTGCAGACCGATACCCCGCTCAAGCGCGCCATGATGCCCTACGGCGGATGGCGCATGGTGGAGACCGCGATTCGGGAAGCCAACCTAGAGCCGAACGAAGACATCAAGAAGATCTTCACCCGCTACCGCAAGACCCACAACGAAGCTGTCTTCGATGTCTACACCCCGCGCATCCGCGCCGCTCGCTCCTCCCACATCATCACCGGCCTCCCCGATGCCTACGGCCGCGGCCGAATTATCGGTGACTACCGCCGCGTCGCCCTCTACGGCGTGGACAAACTCATCGCCGAGAAGGAGGCCTCCAAGCACGCCGCCGGCCCCCAAGGTTTCTCCGAGCACTGGGCCCGCTTCCGTGAGGAGCACTCCGAGCAGATCAAGGCTCTGAAGAAGCTCAAGACGATGGCCGCTTCCTACGGCTTCGACATCTCCGGCCCCGCCGCCACCGCCCAAGAAGCAGTGCAGTGGACCTACTTTGGCTACCTCGGCGCCGTGAAGTCCCAGGACGGCGCCGCCATGTCCATCGGCCGCCTGTCCTCCTTCTTCGACATCTACTTCGAACGTGACTTGGCCAACGGCACCATCACGGAGGAAGACGCTCAGGAGATCATCGATTCGCTGGTGCTCAAGCTGCGCATCGTCCGCTTCCTGCGCACCATCGACTACGACCAGATCTTCTCCGGCGACCCCTACTGGGCCACCTGGTCGGACGCAGGCTTCATGGCTGACGGCCGCCCGCAGGTTACCAAGACCTCCTTCCGCTTGCTCCAGACCCTGCGCAACCTGGGCCCCGCTCCGGAGCCGAACATCACGGTGTTCTGGGATCCGCAGTTGCCGGCCGGCTACAAGGATTTCTGCGCCGCGATCTCGATCGAGACCTCCTCCATCCAGTACGAGTCGGACAAGCAGATCCGTGACCGCTGGGGCGATGACTCGGCGATTGCCTGCTGCGTGTCGCCGATGGCCGTGGGCAAGCAAATGCAGTTCTTTGGCGCCCGCGTCAACGCCGCGAAATCCCTGCTCTACGCCATTAACGGCGGCCGCGACGAAGTAACCGGTAAGCAAATCACCACTGAGGGCGAATTCAGCCCCATCGAAGGCGACGGCCCGCTCGACTTCGACGAGGTCTGGAACAAGTACGAGGAAATGCTCAACTGGGTCATCGGGACCTACGTCGAGGCCCTCAACATCATCCACTGGAGCCATGACAAGTACGCCTACGAGGCCATCGAGATGGCCCTCCATGACTCGGACATCGTTCGCTCCATGGGCTGCGGCATCGCAGGCCTGTCCATCGTCGCCGACTCCCTATCGGCCATCAAGTACGCCAAGGTCACCCCGGTCCGCGACGACACCGGCCTCATCGTGGACTTCATCACAGAGGGCGACTTCCCGGTCTATGGCAATGACGACGACCGCGCCGATGATATTGCCGCCACCATCGTCCACACCGTCATGGCGAAGATCAAGGAAATTCCGATGTACCGGGATGCCATCCCGACCCAGTCGGTCCTGACGATCACCTCTAACGTCGTCTACGGCAAGGCCACCGGCAACTTCCCCTCCGGCCACCGCGCGGGCACCCCGTTTGCTCCCGGAGCCAACCCGGAGAACGGCGCCGACAACCACGGCATGGTCGCGTCCATGCTGTCCGTGGGCAAGCTTGACTACCACGATGCCCTCGACGGCATCTCACTCACCAACACCATCACCCCGTCCGGCCTCGGCCGCACCAAGGACGAGCAGGTGTCCAACCTCGTCGGTGTCCTCGATGCCGGCTTCATCATGGACGAGAACTAAGGAGAACCTAGATATGTCCACCAAGACTTACGACGAGCGCCTCAACGACATGAAGGCCAACCGCGCCGAGCACAACATGGAGTCCGGCCTTTACCACGCCAACATCAACGTGTTGGACGAGTCGACCCTCCATGACGCCATGGCTCACCCGGAGGATTACCCGAACCTCACCGTTCGCGTCTCCGGCTACGCCGTGAACTTTGTCAAGCTCACCGAGGAACAGCAGCGCGACATTATCTCCCGCACGTTCCACCACGGAGCCTAAGTAATTTCGATGGCCCATAGTTCGGACGGGGTCACCGGGGTCGTCCACCTCGAACCAGAGGTGGGCGAGCGAGTCCGCGGCGTGGCAGGCGGCCTCGGCGGCACCGAAGACCTGGCGGAAGATCTGACCCGCCCGGAGCTCATGGCAGCCCGGCAAACCGGTGACGTGGCCCTCGTGCATTCGTGGGAAATGGTCACCGCGGTCGATGGTCCTGGCACGCGCATGACGCTGTTTCTCAGCGGCTGTCCCCTGCGTTGCCTGTACTGCCACAACCCCGACACGATGGAAATGCGCACCGGAACCTTGGAAAAGGTCGAGGACGTGGTCAAGCGGATCACACGCTACAAGCGAGTTTTTCAGGCCTCGCAAGGCGGGTTGACCATCTCTGGTGGCGAGCCGCTCTTCCAGATCGCCTTCACCCGTCGTGTCCTGGCCGAGGTCCACGCGGCCGGCATCCACACCGCGATTGATACCTCCGGCTTCCTGGGGTCGCGGTTGCGCGATGAGGACTTGGACAACATCGATCTAGTCTTGCTTGACGTGAAGTCCGGCGACCCCGATACGTACAAACGGGTCACCAGCCGGGAGTTGCAGCCCACCATCGACTTCGGTGATCGCCTCGCGGCGGCCAACAAGCCGGTGTGGGTTCGTTTTGTCCTCGTACCGGGGCTGACGGACGATCCGGCGAATGTGGCAAGCGTGGCCGACATTGTCTCCCGCTGGCCGAATGTGGAGCGGGTGGAGGTCCTCCCCTTCCACAACATGGGTGCCGATAAGTGGCGTGAGTTGGACATGACTTACCAGCTGTCAGACGTCAGACCTCCTACCCCCGAATCAGTCAACGAGGTCCGTGAGGTCTTCCGATCACGGGGGATGCTGACGTACTAGCCCTTTAAAGGATTGGCCGCTTGCTCTGCTAGCGTATGGAGCAGATGACATGGGGTGCACACAGCAACCGCGCTGAGCGCAAACTCATTGACACTGCACCAGTTTGCACTTGCGAAGGGATAGTCATGGCCTCTTCCGGGCTTTCTACCAGTACCTTTCCGGTTCTCGTCGCATCCCTGCGCGAGCACGCACCGCTAGTGCATTGCCTGACCAACTCTGTGGTCCAAGAAATTACCGCCAATGTACTTCTGGCTGCGGGGGCATCACCGGTCATGGCGGACTCTCCCCTCGAGGTCGAAGAGTTCGCCTCGAAGGCCGACGGGATCCTCATCAACTCTGGTACCCCCACCCGCGACAGCCTGGATGCCATGCGCACGGCGATTGCCACGGCCAACGCCTCCAACAAGCCCTGGGTTCTCGATCCGGTGGGCATTGGGGCTGCCAGATTTCGCACCGAGTTCCTCTACTCCTTGCTCGACAGCCATCCGACGGCAATCCGGGGCAACGCTTCCGAGATCCGGGCCCTGGCTGGGGAGGACGTGGTCGGCAAAGGCGTCGATTCGCTCCATGACGTCCCCGGCGCCTTCAACGCCGCACATCTCCTCGCGGAGCGCACCGGCGGCGTGGTCGCGGTCTCCGGCCCGGTCGACCTCATTGTCTCGCCATCCCGCTCCAGTTGGCTGACCAGCGGCAGCGGCCTCCTCCAACGCGTCGTGGGCACTGGGTGTGCGCTGGGTGGATTGACAGCGGCCTACCTCTCCATCCCCGGCGCCAATGCCCATTCCGCAGTCATCGCCGCGCATGCCCACGTGGGCGCCGCGGGCCAGATCGCCGCCCGCAAGACGATGTCACCCGGCAGCTTCCGGGTCGCCTGGCTCGACGCTTTGTATGAGGTCTGCCCGGACATGGTCCATGACCTCGTCAACGTGGAGGACACCCAGTGACGGTGGACTGGGGCTTGTACCTGGTCACCGACCCAGACATGAGCGATCGTCGGGTGGTTGACGTGGTCGCCGACGCCGTGGCTGGTGGGGTCAGCGTGGTGCAGCTGCGCGACAAGGTGAGCTCTGACGAGGAACTGGAGGCCACGGCCCGGGAAGTGCTCGACGTCGTGGGTCCCCAAGTCCCCCTGTTCATCAATGACCGCGTCGAGGTGGCCCGCCGCGTCGGCTGCCACCTTCACCTTGGGCAAGACGATATGCCGTTGGCCCGCGCCAGAAGAATCCTCGGGCCGGAGCCGATGATCGGGCTATCCATCGGCTCCCATGCCGAGTTCGATCGTCTGCTTGGCTGTGCTCCGCCGTTCCCCTCGGTTGTCGGCATCGGCCCCGTCTTCGATACCTCCACCAAGGCCGACGCCCCGGCGGGCCTGGGCCTGCCGCTGGCCACTGAGCTGGCTTCCCGTGCACAGGAGGTGGGCATACCCGCCGTGGCCATCGGTGGGATTCAGCAGGCCACCGCTGGCGGGTTTTCCGGATCATCCTGGGACGGGATCTGCGTTGTTTCAGCCATCATGGCCGCACCTGACCCCCGGACGGCTGCTCACCAACTTCGAGAGGCATCGACTCTATGATCCCCCGCATTCTGTCCATCGCCGGCACCGATCCCACGGGTGGGGCCGGAATCCAGGCCGACCTCAAATCCATCGTGGCAGCCGGAGGCTACGGCATGTCGGTGGTCACGGCGCTGGTGTCGCAAAACACCCGCGGGGTTCGCTCGGTATTCGCTCCCCCGCTCGAGTTTCTCACCGATCAGCTGGAGGCAGTCTTCACGGACGTCACCGTCGATGCCATCAAGATCGGCATGCTTGGCGACGCCGAGACTGTCGACACCGTCCGCGCCGCCCTGCAGCAATTCGCCCACGGTCCGGTCGTCCTCGACCCCGTCATGGTGGCCAGCTCGGGGGATCGGCTTCTTGATGAAGCCGCCGAAGCTGCGGTTCGGGCGCTGGTCGCCGAGGTCGATGTGGTCACCCCAAACCTGAGGGAATTGGCCGTCCTCGTCGAGGAAGACATAGCCGCCGATTTTGATGCGGCGCTGGTACAGGCCGCGGGGCTAGCCCGGACGTCGGGGACCGTGGTCATCGTCAAAGGCGGACACCTGACCGGACCGGTCGCCGACAACGCCGTCGTCACCCCCACCGGCGACGTCCACCGGGTGCCCAGCCCGCGTGTGGACACGAGGAACACCCACGGGACCGGCTGCTCCCTTTCCTCGGCCTTGGCCACGAGGATCGGTGCCGGGGAATCAGTGGAAGAAGCTCTCGCCTGGTCAACTCGCTGGCTCCACGAAGCCATCTCCCATGCCGATTCCCTCGGCGTGGGAAGCGGGAACGGGCCGGTGGACCATGGGCACCGCGGACGTCGATTAGCGACGGCCGCCTCGGCCGCGCCATGGCCGCACCTGCGGGGCGAGTTTTCCACCCTCCCCGCACCGACTCCTCACCTCGCCTCTGCGGGACCCCATACCCAGAAACTCTGGGACCTCACCGGCCAGGTGTGGCACGACATCATGGAGCTGCCCTTCATCCAAGGATTGCGCGCGGGAAACTTGCCGGCGAGTGACTTCGGGTTCTACCTCGACCAAGATGCCCAGTACTTAAGCCGCTACTCCCGCGCCTTGGCCCTGCTCTCTGCCGCAGCCCCCGACCAGGAAGCTCAGGTCGGATGGTCAGAAGGCGCCACCGGTTGCATCGTCGCCGAAGCCGAACTGCACCGCAGCTGGCTCCATGGACACGACCTGACCATCTCCGCACCCTCGCACATCACCATGGCCTACACCGACTTCCTCGTGGCGACGACCGCCGTGGAGGACTACGTGGTCGGCGCGGCTGCCGTCTTGCCCTGCTACTGGCTCTACGCCGAAATCGGGCTCGACCTCATGGCTGACAATCACGCCGATCATCCCTATCACGCCTGGTTGAACACCTACGGGGGCGAGGAATTCATCCACGGTGCCCGCGGCGCTATTGCTCGGGTGGAACGGGCGCTATCGGTGGCCACTGACGAGCAGCGCCAGGCCGCAACCCGGGCCTATCTCACCGCCTGCGTCCACGAGCGAGAGTTTTTCGACCAAGCAGACCGGGCGTGGTAGACACTGGCTCTAGGCTGGAGCGCATGACTGATCTCGATATCGTTGTCCACGGCGCCACCGGCTTCGTCGGTCGGCTGACCGCCCAGTACCTGAGCACGATCCCCGGCATACAGGTCGGGCTTTCCGGCCGTGACGCGGCCAAGCTGGAGGCGGTGAGAGACGAACTCGGCGTGGAGTGGGACATCATCGCCGTCGACGCCCTTGATGCCGCCGATATGACGACCCTGGCGGCTCGCACCAAGGTCGTCATCTCCTGCGTAGGCCCGTACACCCGCCTGGGTGAACAACTCGTGCGTGCCTGCGCCGAGGCCGGTACCGACTACGTCGACCTCTGCGGCGAAGCACTGTTCATCCGCGACATGATTGATCAATACCACCCGACAGCGCAGCAAAGCGGTGCCCGAATTGTCTCGTCGTGCGGCTTCGACTCGGTCCCCTCTGACATGGGGATGTTCGCCCTGCACAGCTACGCTGGAGAGCCATTCCGCGAGGTCACCATGGTGGTAGAGGAACTCAAGGGCGGGATTTCCGGCGGCACGATCGATTCCATGCGTGCCGTCTCCGCCCAGGCTCGATCGGACCGCGACCAGGCTCGATTGCTCCACAACCCCTACACCCTCTCCCCCATCCCTTCCGCGGAACCGCGCATTGAGGGCCTGGAAAAAGACTTCGACGTGACCAAGCTTGCAGACGGCCGCTGGTCCGGCCCCTTCTTCATGGCCATGTTCAACACCCGCATCGTCCGCCGCTCCAACTCCCTCCGCGATCACGCCTATGGGCCCTTCCGCTACCACGAGCGCTGGGCCACCGGCCGGGGGCTATGGGGCCGCATCCGGGCTCTCGGACTCGCAGGAATCACCGCCGGATTGTTCTGGGTTATTCAGCAAAAGTTCGCCCAACGGTGGATTCCCAGCCCCGGGGAAGGCCCCTCCGAGACGGACCGGAAGAAGGGACGCTTCACAGTCCGGCACGTCGGCACCACTGAATCTGGCCGCCAAGTCACCTGCACAGTCTCTGCCCTCGGCGATCCTGGCTATGAGGTCACGGCGATGATGTTGAGCCAGGCCGCACTCACGCTGCTGCACAACCCCGGCGGGACGGGCGGAGTGCTCACCCCCGCGACGGCCCTCGGCGCACCCTACGTGGAGCGGTTGGAGTCTGGTGGGATGAGCTTCACGCTGGCAGGCGACCCCGCATAGTTGTATTGACATTGCTCGCAGCTGGGCCAGAACGGTAGTGCATGATGCGCGCAGAGCTTCACGTCGATGCAGCTAAACCGCCTTTTCTTCGTAGACTAAATATAACTACTAGCGTTCAGCTACGCGGTGGTCTCGGAGCCTGCCCGCAAGATCGCAACGAGGAACGTCGAGTCCTCATCGAAGGGATCAAGCTCCCAGGACTCGAAAACGTTCTCCGGCTCGAGTCCCACCGAGCGGGCGGTGTCGAGGAAATCGTCGAAGCCCCAGCCGCGGCCCGCGCCGAAGCCGACGACGAGGCGCCCGCCGGGCTTCAGTGCCTCGGCGAGGTGAGCCAGGGCATCGCGGCGGCCCGCCGGATCAATAAAGCCCATGACGTTGCCCGCGGAGACGGCGATATCGAAGCCGCCTTCTGGGATGGGATCAGTGCTGAGGTCCCCTACTTCCCACCGGGCATCGGGATAGTCGTTGCGTGCGTAGTTGATGAGCACCGGGTCGATATCGGTGCCGACGACGTCGTGGCCGCGGGCGGACAAATAGCCACCCACCCGACCGGTGCCACAGCCGGCGTCGAGGATGCGTGCGGCGCGGGGCACGAGGGCGTCGATAAGCCGTGCTTCCCCGTTGATGTCCTGACCTTCGGCGACTATGGAGCGCCACCGGCGCGCATAGTTTTCCGAATGCGCTGGGTTGGCTGCTGTTATCTCTTTCCACGTGCTCATAGAAATCAGTATAGGGACGCCGCTCCCACCTCACGGGGCGGGTAATCTAAGGCGGTTAGCTTGTCCTCATCGCCGCACTAGGAGACCCCGCGCCATGGCACCGACGCCCCCTTCGCCCTCATCGCCCGGATCCCGTCTCCGAGTGCCCTTCGAACGCGCCATTGATCACTGCCGTGTTTTCGTCGAAGGCCGCCGCCTTCCCGGTGAGTACGTCCCCTCCTCTGCCTTGAAGGAGACCAGGGAGCACCCGGGAGGATTCGTCTGGCTCGGCCTGCACGAGCCGGACGAGGCGCAGATGGAACGGGTGGCGGAGGAGTTCGGAATTCACCCGCTCATCGTCGAGGACGCCGTCACCGCACACCAGCGTCCCAAGGTGGAACGATATGACGACCAGCTGTTTCTCGTCGTCCGCTCAATCCGTTACTCCGAAGAAGAAAAGGTGAGAGATTCCCGCGAGATCATCGAAACGGGTGAAGTCCAGATCCTCATCGGCAAGGACTTCATCATCACCGTCCGGCACGGCGCCAACCTTCCGGACCTTTCCAACATCCTTATCGACGACCCCGAGATCTACGCCCTCGGCCCCTCCACGCTTGCCTGGCGCGCCGCCGACTACCTCGTCGACGAATACAGCCGCATCTCCGACCTCCTCGGCGAAGAAGTCGACGCCCTGGAAGAGGAAGTATTCACCCCAGGATCCCGGTTCAACGTCGAGCAGATCTACTGGTACAAGCGAGAAATCCTGGAAATGCGCCACTCCACGGATCCGCTCGGCCCCGCCCTAAAAATGCTCATCATCGACCATAAGGACCTGCTTCCGAAGCAGGTGCGCAGCTACTTCCGCGACATCCTCGACCACGAACTCAGCGTCAAAGACCAGATCGGGGGCTACGACGAGCGCCTGTCTGCGCTTATCGACGCCTCCGTGGCCAAGATTACGATGCAGCAGAACACCGACATGCGCACGATCTCCGCGGTCGTTGGCATGGCCGCCGGCCCCACTCTCATCGCCGGTATCTACGGCATGAACTTTGAGAACATGCCCGAACTGAAATGGGAGTACGGCTACTTCATTGTCCTCGGCATCATCTTTGCGTTCATGGTCATCGCCTTCTTCTGGTTCCGCCGCAACGACTGGCTCTAGCGACCGTCTCTAGACTCCGGGGCGATGTGCCCTGCCCGTTTTCGGTTGTATTCCTATTTGTTGACCTTAAGTACTTGTATTGACTACTCAACACAGCAGCCCAAACCTGAACTTTAAGTCGCCAGATACTTGCAGCTCAAGGGCATGGCAAGTTATCACTATTTATAGCGACCACCGGGCTTGCGCTAGCCTCTCCCCCAACCGCAGATGCCGCACCCATGGCAGATAGTCACCCCGGCGATGGCCGTGTATATATGTTTATTTGCCTCGCAGGACCATTGTCCGCAGGGTCGAGCGAGCGACCAAGCGCCCCTGATTCATCATGAGAACTTCCCACAGCTGGGTGCGTGCCCCCAGTTGGATCGGCGTTGCCTTCGCCTCGATGACGCCATCCCGGACGGCGTCGATAAAGTCTGTTGAATTGTTGACCCCGACGACGGGGGCGCCGGCCGACACGACGCCGGCGAGGCTGCCCACGGATTCGGCGAGGGCGCAGAATACGCCTCCGTTGACCAACCCGGCGGGTTGCAGCAGATGCTCCTTGACCTCCAGGTCAGCGCGCACCCGACCGTCGGCGATCTGGGTGTAGCGCACCCCCAGGTGAGCGTCGAGGCCGCCCTTCTGCGCGTTCACGACATCAAGCATTTCTGCATCGAGGGAACGTCCCGTGCCCTTCAATCGGAACAGGTCGGTGTAGCTGAATTCTGGTGTATTTGTCATAGGTGCTGAGCTTAATGGCGTTGGCTGCTCAGCTGCTGGAATCTCGGGACATCTCCGGCGCACCAGTTACCTCGCGGCGAGTCGGCGCGTAAAGTGAGCAACCATGAGCACTCCTGAATCACTCGCCCAGATCGGCGTGGTCGGCCTGGCTGTCATGGGTTCCAACCTCGCCCGCAACTTCGCCCACAAGGGCCACACTGTCGCGGTGTTTAACCGCAGCCCAGAGAAGACCCGCACTCTCATCGCAGAGCACGGTGATGAGGGCACCTTCATCCCTTCGGAAACCATTGAGGATTTCGTCGCTTCCCTCGAACGCCCACGCAAGGCGATCATCATGGTTCAGGCTGGTCCGGCGACTGATGCCGTGATCAATCAGCTCGCCGATGCCATGGATGACGGCGACATCATCATTGATGGTGGCAATGCGCTCTACACCGATACCATTCGCCGCGAGAAGGAGATGGCTCAGCGCAATCGCCACTTCGTTGGCGCTGGCATCTCCGGCGGTGAGGAAGGCGCGCTGACTGGTCCGTCGATCATGCCGGGTGGCCCCATCGAGTCGTGGGAGACCCTCGGGCCGCTGTTGGAGTCCATTGCCGCCAATGTCGATGGCACCCCGTGCGTGACTCACATCGGCCCCGACGGCGCTGGCCATTACGTCAAGATGGTGCACAACGGCATTGAATATGCCGATATGCAGGTCATCGGCGAGGCTTATCAGCTCCTCCGCTACGCCGCGGGTATTCAGCCGGGCGAGATGTCGGACATCTTCGCCACGTGGAATAAGGGCGAGCTCGAGTCCTACCTCATTGAGATCACCGCCGAGGTGCTCAAGCAGGTCGATGCCGAGACCGGCAAGCCGCTTGTCGACGTCGTCGTGGATGCCGCCGGCCAAAAGGGCACCGGTCGATGGACGGTCAAGGAGGCCCTTGACCTGGGAATCCCCGTCACCGCCATCGGCGAGGCGGTCTTCGCCCGCGCTCTGTCCTCCTCCCTCGACCAGCGCGCTGCCGCCCAGGGAGTGCTCCCCTCCGGCCAATTAGCTACGTTCGAATCGCTCGGCCTGGACAAAGAGCAGTTCACCGAGGACGTGCGCCGTGCGCTCTACGCCTCGAAGTTCGTCGCCTACGCCCAGGGCTTCGACGAAATCAAGGCCGGATCCGACGAGCATGATTGGGGCGTTGATCCCCGCGATCTGGCCACGATCTGGCGAGGCGGCTGCATCATCCGCGCCAAGTTCCTCAACCGCATCGTCGAGGCCTACGACCGCAACCCTGCGCTCCCGTCCCTGCTGCTTGATCCTTACTTCACCGGTGAGCTCGAGGGGCTCATCGACTCGTGGCGTCGGGTCATCGTCGTAGCTACCCAGTTGGGCCTCCCGGTCCCGGTCTTCGCCTCCTCGCTGTCTTACTACGACAGCCTGCGGGCCAAGCGTCTGCCCGCTGCCCTCATCCAGGCACAGCGCGATTACTTCGGTGCGCACACTTACGGCCGCGTGGACAAGCCGGGCGCCTTCCACACTCTATGGTCGGGCGATCGCACGGAGATCCTCACGTAGGCGACCATAAGGTTTGGGATACCGAGTATTAGGCGGCCAGGTACTACAGTGAAGTCAATGACCACATTCAAGGACCTCGGCCTGCCTCTTCCCATCGTGCGTGAACTTCAGCGGCAGGGCATCACCGAGCCTTTCCCCATCCAGGAAGCCGCCATCCCCGATGCGCTGGCTGGTAGGGACGTCCTCGGGCGTGGCCCGACCGGCTCGGGCAAGACCTTCACTTTCGGCCTGCCCATGCTCACCCGGTTGTCTGAGTCCGGGGCATCCCGCCCCGGGCACCCGCGTGCCATCGTTTTGACCCCGACGCGCGAGCTGGCTGCCCAGGTCCGTGAGCGCCTGGAGGAGCCGGCCGCCGCGTTGGGTCTGCGCGTCCTGGACGTGGTCGGCGGAGTCAACATCAATCGCCACATCCGGTCCTTGGCATCACCCGTGGATCTGCTCGTAGCTACTCCGGGCCGCGCTCAGGACCTGCTCGATCAAGGCAAGCTCTTTTTCGATGAGGTCGCTATCGCCGCCCTCGACGAGGCCGATCAGATGGCTGACATGGGTTTCCTTCCTCAGGTGCGTCGCCTCATGGACCGCACTCCGAAAAATGGCCAGCGCCTGTTGTTTTCGGCCACCCTCGACGGTGACGTGCAAAAGCTCATTGACCGTTACATGCATGATCCCGTGACGCACTCCACCGCACCGGTGAGTGCCAGCGTGGACACGATGACGCACTTCCGGTTGCTCGTTGGTGATCGGGATTCGCGCCACAGCGTCATCGAGCGCATCGCCGCCCGCGATGGCAAGACGATCATGTTTATGCGCACCAAGCACGGTGTCGACCGGCTGGTGAAGAAGTTGCGGCGCGTCGGAATCAATGCCGCTGGTCTTCATGGCGATAAGGGCCAGTCCACGCGCACGAACGCGCTGGCTGGTTTCGCCGATGGCTCCGTGCCTGTTCTCGTGGCCACGGACATCGCCGCCCGCGGCATTGACATCGATGACGTCTCCCTCGTCGTCCACGTCGATCCGCCCGCTGAGCACAAGGCGTACCTCCACCGCGCGGGCCGCACCGCCCGAGCTGGCACGTCCGGAACCGTGGTCACGTTGGTGATGGACGAGCAGCGCAAAGAAGTAGACACCCTCATGCGCAAGGCAGGCGTGAAAGCCAAGGAAATCGCCGTCACCGCCGATTCGGATGTGCTGGCCAAGATCACCGGTGCCCAAGCCCCGTCGGGTAAGTCCTTGATTCCCGTGGGCCAGCAACAGCCCCGACGTCGGGGTGCTGCCCCGAAGCGCGGCGAGGGTGCTGGTTCCAGGCGTGGCCGCCCGCACGGTCAAGGCAATCGTTCCGGCAACGCTGGCAATCGGCGCCGACGCTCCTCCTAACCTCCCTGACGAGATAGACCTCCATGGACATATTCCTCAGCATCCTCTCGCTTCTCGGGTTCATTGCGCTCACGGCGTCCACTGGCCTGTTTGTGGCCATTGAATTCGCTCTGACCGGTATGGAACGTTCCACGGTGGACAACCATGCCCGGGACAAGGGCGACCGCAGTGCACTCGCCGTCCAACGCGACTACGGCAACCTCTCCTTCGTGTTGTCCGGCGCGCAGTTGGGCATTACCGTCACCACGCTGGCGACGGGCTTTTTGGCCGAGCCGATCTTGGCTCGCTACTTCACTCCTTTGTTGGAGTTGGTGGGTCTGTCGGAGACCTCCTCGTCGGCGGTTGCTCTGGTGCTCGCGCTCATCGTCGCGACGTTCTTGTCGATGGTTTTCGGCGAGCTTGTGCCCAAGAACATCGCGATTACTCAGCCACTGAAGACGGCGCGGGTGGTCGTCCACCCCGTCAATGCCTTCAACGTGGTGTTCAAGTGGTTCATCGTGGCCATGAACCGCTCCGCAAACTTCATCGTGCGCAAGCTCGGTTTTGAGCCTGCGGATGAGCTCGCGTCTGCTCGTTCTTCCCAGGAGCTGGGCACGTTGGTCCGCAATTCTGCCGAGCACGGCGGGCTGGACATGGATACTGCCGAGGTCATCGATAAGTCATTGCAGTTTGGTGATGCCATTGCCACGGAGTTCATGACACCGCGCTCGACGATTGATTCGCTCGGGGTGGATGACACCGTGGATGATCTCATCGCGCTGGCCCTGGAAACGGGCCACTCTCGTTTTCCCGTGGTCCGCGGCGACCTCGATGACACCGCCGGCGTCGTCCACATCAAGGACGCGTTCTCGGTCCCCCGCGAACAGCGTTCCACCACCACGCTTGGTTCCTTGTGCCGCGCCGTGCCCATCGTCCCTGACACGCTTGATGGCGACGCCGTCCTCAACGCCGTGCGTTCCGCCGGCTCCCAGGTTGTCCTCGTCGCCGATGAATATGGCGGAACCGCCGGCCTGGTCACCATTGAAGATGTCGTCGAGGAGATCCTCGGCGAGGTCTACGACGAACACGATGATGAGGAAGCTGAGCGGGATTTCCAAGCCTTTGGCTCCTCGTGGGAAGTCTCCGGCCTGGTGCGCATCGATGAGTTGACCCAGCGGGTCGGATACACCGCGCCCGATGGTCCCTATGAAACCTTGGGCGGGTTGTTCATGACCACCCTGGGGCGTATCCCCCGGGTCGGCGACCTGGTTCTCCTGCCTGAGGCCGACAATCCTGCCCGAGCCGAATTCGAGTCCGGCTATGACGGGCGTTGGATTGCTCGCGTCACCGTCATGGAGGATCGTCGGGTGGACAAGGTCGTCATCACTCCCGTGAGCGATGAGGAAGCCAAGGAGTACCAGGCATGAGTATTTTCACCACCGTCCTGCTCATCGTTGGCTTGCTGTCTGCCAACGCCTTCTTCGTTGCCGCGGAGTTCGCGCTCATCTCCTCGCGCCGCGATCGTATAGAATCCCTCATCGCTCAGGGTCGTCCGGCCGCCCGCAAGGTCTTGTACGCCACCGAGCACCTGTCCATCATGTTGGCGGGAGCTCAGTTCGGCATCACCATCTGTTCGCTGATCTTGGGCAAAGTCGCGGAACCGGCGGTGGCACATTTCATCGAGGAGCCGTTCCTGGCGTTGGGTATGCCGGAGAACCTCCTGCATCCGATTTCCTTCGTGATCGCCCTGGGCATCATCACCTTCCTCCATATTCTTTTCGGCGAGATGGTGCCCAAGAACATCGCCATCGCGGGCCCGGAAACGCTCGCCATGTGGCTTGCCCCGGCCATGATTTGGTGGGTGCGCCTGACCCGGCCGCTCATCGAGTTCATGAACTGGATCGCCCGCTCCACTCTCCATGCCTTTGGTATTGAGCAAAAAGATGAGCTGGATTCCACGGTCGACGAAGCCCAATTGGCGTTCATGATCAAGGAGTCCCGCGCCGAAGGTCTGCTCGATGCGGAAGAAACCCTCCGGTTGTCCAAGGCCCTGCGATCGGAGACGCGCAGCCTCAAGGAGGTCATGATTCCCCTGGACCAGGTGCGCACCCTCGACTTCGGCCGCCGTGGCCCGACGTTGAAGCAGTTGGAGCTCGCGGTCGTTGAGACGGGCTTTTCCCGCTTCCCGGTAACCGGCCAGGATGAGTCTTTCCTCGGCTACATTCACGTCAAGGATGTCCTCGATCGCCTGGCTTCCGCCGACGAGGACGAGGTCATCCCGCGTTCCCAGATCCGGCCACTGACCATCGTTGACAGCTCAGGTCTCATGGATGAGGCGCTGCGCAAGCTCCACCGCGGCTCGGCGCACATGGCGCAGGTCCGTGAGCGAGGCGAGCTCATCGGCGTGATCACCCTCGAAGACCTCATTGAGGAATACGTCGGAACCGTCAACGACTGGACCCATGAGGATTCTTGATACCCCGACATGGCGGGCGAGGCAGGACGCCCATATCGCCCGCGCGGAAGCCTTGACCAGGGATCACCTCGATCGTCGACGCCGAGGAATTACGCACCCGGTATTTGACTTCCTATTTGAGTATTATCCGGTTCGCCCGGCACATTTACGCCGCTGGCACCCCGGCTACGGCTTGGCCTTGGAGGGCCACACCGAGCATGCGCAATGGCGCGATTACCAGCTCATCAGCGCCCCAGCTGCCACGACCGTCGACCTCTCGTCACTGTGGCAACGCCGCGGCGAGACATATGTATATATTCGCGATCTTCTGCAGCGAACCAACCTCAACCCCGCCCACTTCGATTGTTTCGGTCTCCACGAATGGGCAATGGTCTATCGCACTGACCACCCCCGCCACGACCTGCCGCTGCGGCTGGGCGCGGCGGGGAGTGACGCGGTCGTCGATAAGCACAACATTCGGTGCACCCACTTCGACGCCTTCCGATTCTTCACCCCACCGGCCCGGGCGCTGAATATCGCCGTGCTCGAGCGCGCCGATCAGCCTGAATTCGACCAGGCCGGGTGCGTGCACGCGACGATGGACCTGTTCAAATGGGCCTCTAAGCTGGGCCCTCTCGTTCCCGGCGAGGTCCTCCTCGACGCCTTCGAGCTTGCCGTCGATGCCCGCATCCTCGACATGGAGGCCTCCCCCTACGACTGCCGTGACTACGGGTTGGGCGTCGTGGCCATCGAAACGGCAGCGGGGAAAGCCGAATACGTGGCCCGCCAACGCGCCCTCGCCGACCACGGAAAACCCCTGCGTGATCGGCTTGTCGCCATCATCGCCGCTGCAGAAGTGGATACACTGAATCCTTAAATAGCTTATCGTCTCAGGTGAGGATAAACATCCATGGGCCGTCATTCCAATGGACAACCGAACAACCGTCTCTCCGGCGGGCTCATTGCTGCGGCGATTGTAGCGGTCCTCGCCATCATCTTCCTGGTGGTGTGGTTCATCGCCCGCGACAACAATGAGGGCGAAAAGTTCGCCGCCTCCGCCGAGTGCATCGATGGGGACCTCATCTTGCCCATCGCCGCGGCCGGGACAACCGCAGAAGACTTGGTGAACAAGTACAACGAGTCCAATCCCGTCGTGCGTGACTACTGCGTCAAGGCTCAGATCGTCGACTCCGTGGACTCCGCCGCCCTCTACCTCGCGCCCGATTCACCCCGCACCGTTCAAGCGTTGGGCACCCGCACCGTCTCTTCCACCTCTCCGGTGGCCGTGGACGCCTCGCAGCTGTGGAATGCGGACGGCGGCGACCTGAGCAACATCGATCCCGCGACGATTACCTACCCCGTCGCAACGGATCCTGATGCGGCCGTCGCTGTCGCCACCGCCTTGGACCCAGAGCGGGCAGCCGAGCTCATCGCGCGGGATCGCAACGCCACGATTGCCGATGCCTCCGGGGTCATCGCCGTCGGACCGGCCGATGACATCGACCGCTCCGCTGGCTCGCTTATCGACGTCGCCGGGGCCGAGGTCATCCACGTCGCCCACGTCCTCAACCCCGCTGGCTCAGTGACAGAGGAACAGACCCGCGCGGCCGCCGACTTCGCCGAGATGAGCTCCATCCAGTCTCAGGTTCCCGCCAATCTTCCCGACCGGAAGGCCGCGTGGGCCGTCGTGGGCACCGATACCCCGGCGAGCTCCACCGCGCCGGCCACCTCCCCCTCGGCGTCTGCCCCGAGCGACACCCTCATCCTTCTGGACACCTCCTCCGCCGCTGGCGCGACCTTCTTCGGCGAGACCACCGCCGCCCTCTCGGCCACCGCTCTCGACTTGGGCGCCGACGGCCACCAGGTGAGCGTGTGGAACTATTCCTCCCCGCTCAACCCCGGCGTGACCAAGGGCTGGCGCTCCAACGTCAACTTCACCGACAGCGGTGAACCGGGGGCGAATGCCCTCCTGCGCTTTGGCTACGGCGGCGTCCCCCAGACCCGTTCCTCCCTCGTCGCGGCCGCCGGCGCTGCCTCCGGTCACGCTCGCACCTCCGGCGAGAGCACCCGCATCCTCCTGGTCACCACCGGCACCGCTCAAGATATGGACGATGCGGACTTCACCCAAGCCTTCTATGGCGCCGTCGCCGGCGCAGACGTCAAGGTTGACGTCATCCACCTCGGATCTGACCCGAGCGACCAGGCCGTCGCCGGAGTCGCTACCTCCACCACCACGGTCACCTCCCCGGACCAGCTCGACAGCGCGATACGCAAGGCGGTTGGTCTCTGACGAATAACGCCGCTTCCCCCCAACCTTCTCGCCCGTGAGCGGAGCGAGAGGTGGAGGGAAGCGGCGTTAGTGTTTGCGGGGTCTAGCTAAGACGTCTTACGGGTGCGACGGGCGGCGAGCTCATCCATCCCGATGACCTCGGCCCCGGACTCGTCATCGACGCGCTCGGAGGGGAAGGAAGCGATGGTGCCGGTCAGTTCCTTCATGATGCCCGGAACGGCGATACCGAACACGCCCTGGCCGCCACCAAGCAGGTCAATGACCTCATCGGCGGAGCGGCATTCGTAGACGGTGGTGCCATCTGAGACGAGGGTGATCTCGGCGATGTCGTTGGCGCCGCGGTCCCGCAGCTTCTCCACCGCGAGGCGGATGTTCTGGAGGGAGATGCCGGTGTCGAGGAGGCGCTTGACAATCTTCAACACGAGGATGTCGCGGAAGGAGTACAGGCGCTGCGAGCCGGAGCCACGGGCACCACGAATCGAGGGGACGACCAGCTTGGTGCGGGCCCAGTAGTCGAGCTGACGGTAGGTGATGCCGGCGACCTGACAGGCGATGGGGACGCGGTAGCCTACCTCTTCCCCGGGGCCGAGGTCGAAGAGGGATTCTTGGATGGGGGCCTGCGGGGTGTCCGAGTGCTCGTGGGTGCTCACGTAATTACTCCAATGGTGTTTGGAAAAACGCCTTATGCGTCATTTAAAGCCAAGAGTAGAGCAACGTCAAGGCACAACTTGGCAACACGCCGTAACTCTAACCCTCAAGTTGAAGATTAGACTTCATTTTACTCGTTGTCACCTTTAGTCACATCGGTGTCATCTTCCCCACCAGTCTCAAGGAAGTCCGACTCGTCCATGCCCAGCGAGCGCATCATCTCTTCGAAATCAGCATCCGCCTGGGCATCGCCCGACGCCGACACCTCATCGTCTCCGTCGGATTCCTCCGCGGGGCTGAAACGCAGCCCGAAATACTCCTCGAGCACATCATCAGAGATGAAAAAGGACGCCTGGGTGAGCACGTCTTCCTCCACGTGGATATCAATCTCCAGTGCGCGGGCCAGCTTGATGGCATCGGATGGTCGGGCGTCAATCTCCTCGCCATCGTTAAACACCAGGGACGCGATGAACACCCCCTCGAAGTGGCTAATGATGTTGACGGCCGTGACCCCGCTGGTCAAGCGAGTCGACATCTCCGCCATGAGATCTGGGGTGCCTGGCCGTCGAGGGATAAAGCCCTCATCGCGGGCCTCCAATTCGGCGGCTGAGAGCGGCGACATCCAGATGGGAAGGATTCGGTTCTGCTCCGCCCAGCGCAGCAGAACACAACTAAAGTGCTCCGGACCCGTGGTGTGCACCCCGTGATACTCGACCGGGATGAGGGTCATGATTCGAGCTCGTCGCGGAGAGCGCTCTTCACCAGAGAACTGTGCAAGGACACGGCCAACGCGGTCATCTGCTGGCCCATGTCCTCCGCCCGCTGGCGCGCAGTCGAGCCCTTTGATTTGGCCACCGGGGAAATGACCTGGCCAATGAGGTCAGCCTGGCGGCGGGCCGTGTTGCGCATGGACTTCAAGTGGCGCGCATCGAAGCCGAACCCCTTCAGCGCCTCAGCGGCGGACACAATCTTGATGTCATCGACAGAGAAGTAGCCAGCGCCATCGGGCTTGATCAGCCCGATCTCGAGCAGCTCAATGACCAGGGGCAGTTCGACGCCAGCCTGGCTGGCCAAGTCGGCATCGGTGAGACGGGACGCAGCAGGCTTGCGGAAGTCTTCGGGTGACGCACCCGTGGTGAGGATCGCGGCGACAGCGCCGGAATCCATCGCCTCAAGCTGCTCACGGATGACCTTGAGCGGAAGGTAGTTGTCCCGCTGGGTCACCAAAATGTAGCGCAGACGCTGAACGTCATCGTTGGTGAACCGCCGGTACCCCGACGCCGTACGCTGCGGCGTAATCAGCCCCTCGGCTTCGAGGAAGCGAATCTTAGAGACGGCTACATCCGGAAACTCGGAGCGCAACAACTCCAAGACCTTGCCAATGGACAGAGTCCGGGCGGAGGTCCTGGCAGCGTTGTCACCCGAGGCCGCACGGACTGCCGTCGACTTTCGAACTGCACTCACTGTCTCGGACTAATTTCCCTCTAGTCGGCCTTGGGACCGGCGAGGAAGACTAGACGGAACTTGCCGATCTGCACCTCATCGCCCGTGGTCAAGACCTGGGAATTACGCGGCTCGCGGTTAACGTATGTGCCGTTGAGGGACCCCACATCGAAGACCTCAAACTCGCCTTCGTTGGCGCGAAACTCCGCGTGACGGCGCGACACGGTGACATCATCGAGGAAGATGTCGGATTCAGGGTGGCGCCCAGCCGTAGTGATCGGCTGGTCCAGCAAAAAGCGGGCGCCTGCATTGGGCCCGCGCTTGACGACGAGAAGGCCCGCCCCAGCAGGCAGATTATCTGCCCCAGAGGCGGCCGGAGCGGCGCCGGACTCCATTTCCTTCAGCAAATCAGCTCGGAAGACCGATGTGGTCTCGACCTGTGCCTCAGGAGTCCCGGTGTTCTCACTCATTTCAAAACCTCCGATTGTCGAAACTATGACTGTTTGCAATCATAGCCGTTGTCGCCCGGCTTGGCGGGCACGGGGACGGCGAAGCCGCCGATTCACCCGCGTTGATCAGCGGAAAAGATTTCCGATCCCGGACACGACCGAATTGCCTGATCCGGCAAGCGGGTTGTCGGAAACCATGTAGGTCCACGTGGCGGAAGGCCGGGCGAGGCCGTTGTCGGCAAGATGTGCCCCAGCGTCGTCGATAAGCACTGTGTTAAACGTCTCCACAGCCTCGTCGACGGCGCGCTGCGCCACGCTCTTGAACTCGCGCACCGCTATGCGGTGATACTCGTCGATCGGCGTTTCGCGGGCAATCGCGCGCAGGTGAATGGATTCGCGCACGTCATCCATGACGGCCAGGTGCTCCGCCCACTCATTGTCCAGGTGGAAGAGCATGATGTCCCGGGCGGCCTGCTCCCGCACGCCCTCGTCGAGCTCACTCAACGTCGAGGCCTTCTCCGGTGCGCGTTGAGACAGTTCCTCCCACGCGAGCGGGGTATCTAGCAGACGTGCGCGGCGCTCATCGAAAATATCGCGCTGATCGGCGAGCAGCTGGTTGTACTTCCACGTCTGAGCATGGATTTCCAACAGCTGGCCCTCAGTGACCCGCTGGCAATGCGCGACAAAGTTGGCGATCCGGTTCGAGGTGATCCGCCCCAACTCATCCGGCTGCGCGGTAATGGACTCACCGGAGCCACCAGAGACCACGACATCGTCCTCCAAGGAGACGAAAAACAGTGACAGGCCCGGGTCACCCTGTCGGCCAGCCCGACCACGCAGCTGATTATCCAACCGCACGGTTCGGTGACGGGAAGTACCAATAACAGCGAGTCCACCAAGCGTGGCGACGCCGTCGTGGTCCCGCTCATCCGCCCCGCCGAGGCGGATGTCGGTTCCCCGGCCCGCCATCTGCGTCGAAACCGTCACCCGGCCCAGGTCGCCTGCCTCAGCAACGATCCGGGCCTCTTCCGCATCATTCTTGGCGTTGAGCACATTGACCTCGATGCCCCGCTCACTTAGAGCTTCCGCCAAGGCCTCGGACTCAGCGACGTCGTGGGTGCCCACGAGGACCGGCTGGCCATTGGTGTGCAACAGGGTGATCTCCTCGACGATGGCCCGATTCTTCTCCGCCGCCGTGGCGTAGATCCGATCGGCCTCATCGAAGCGCTGGAGCTCCTTATTCCTCTCGATCTCCGAAACGTGCAGGCCATAGAATTGCCGCAACTGATCCGTGGCCTCGACAGCGGTGCCGGTCATCCCGCACACCATGGGGTAACGCCGCATGAGGGCCTGCAACGTAATCGTGTCGAGGATCCTTCCGCCCTCGGTGACGTCCAAGCCCTCCTTAGCCTCCACGGCGGCCTGAAGGCCGTCGGGCCAACGCTGAAGATCGGCGACACGGCCCCGCGAGGCGTCGATAAGCGCAACCTTGCCATCATCCACCAGATAGTGAATATCACGAATAAGCAGGGCTTTCGCATGCAAAGCGAGATTGACGCGGACGAGGGTGGTCCCAATATGCTCATCGTCATACAGCGAAGAAATACCCAAAGCCCCCTCCACTCGCGTCGCGCCGGCATCGGTGAGGAACACGTTCCGGCGATCATCGTCGATGGAATAGTGCTCGGTTTCACGCAGTGTGCGCACGACCTCGGTGATCTTCCCAGTGGTCTCCACCCCCGGCTGGCTACCCGCGAGAACGAGAGGCACGAGGGCCTCATCCACCAGCACCGAATCCGCCTCGTCGACCAGGGCGACGTCTGCTGGGGCCTGCACGGCGTCACGACGGCGGGTGACCTGCTGATCGCGCAACACATCAAACCCGATCTCATTGACCGGGCCATAGATAACGTCGCTGGCGTATACCCGACGGCGTTCCTCCGGGCCCAACTTCTCCGTGATAGCGCCGACGCTCAGCCCAAAGAAGGACACGAGAGGCTGCATCCACTCCGCGTCACGCCCAGCAAGATAATCATTAATGGTGATGAGGTGGACGCGCTTGCCCATGAGGCCAAACCCCGTCGCCGCCATCGCCCCGACCAAGGTCTTGCCCTCGCCGGTGGCCATCTGAATGACATCGCCCTCCAGGAGGCGCAACACCGCCTGCGACTGGACCGGGAACGGCGCCAGACCCAGCGTGCGTTCCGACGCCACCCCCAACACAGCGAGGAACTCCGCCGGATCCGAGAGAGTGCCACCGGCAGTGAGGTCACGGGCCCGCTGAGCCAAGGCAGCATCATCGAGGTGCGACAACTCCGCCGTGCGGGCTGAAGCATCCTCGACGATCGCCACACTCCGCTTTTGGTTTCGCGACTGCTGCGCCCCCATTGCCTTCCAGAACCAATTGAAAGCCAAGGACCCACTCCTTATGAATTGCTGCTTAAACCGTCTCTTTCACAGTAGTTTAAGCAGACTCAACTACCATGAGCGCATGCATTCTCTGAGCGTGACATTGCCCTCCAGCACAAGCACCACGATGGCCGGCACGATTGATTTTCCAGACTCTACGCCCATCGCCTATGCAGTTTTCGCCCACTGTTTCACCTGTTCACGTTTCGCTCCGGCCGCCTCCCGCGTGTGCAAGACCCTCGCCGAGCACGGCATCGCGGCCCTTCGCTTCGACTTCCCCGGTCTCGGGCAGTCCGAGGGAGAGTTCGCCGACACCTGCTTTAGCCAAAACGTCGCCGATATCATCGCCGCCTCTGATTGGCTAACAGAAAACTACGAGGCACCTCAGCTCCTCGTCGGCCATTCCCTGGGCGGTGCCGCCGTCCTCAAAGCAGCGACGAAACCTGAGATGGTCTCCATCAACGCCGTGGCCACGATGGGCGCGCCTTTCGATCCCGCGCATGCGGTCCTCCACTTCGCCGATCGAGTGAAGGATGCCGACGAGGACGGTTCCGTCACCGTTGTCCTCGGCGGTCGCGACATCGTCATCTCGCGTGAGTTCCTCGAAGACCTCGCCGACACCGACCCGCAGCAGTACCTGCCCACCCTGCGCAAGCCGCTCATGCTGCTGCACTCCCCCGTCGACCAAACCGTCGGGATTGAAAACGCCCAGAACATCTTCCGCCTCACCCGCTACCCGAAGTCCCTGGTCAGCATCGACAAGGCCGATCACCTCTTCACCCGCGGCACCACGGCTCAACGCGCCGGCCGCCTCATCGCCGAATGGGCCCGCCCCTACCTCAAGCCAACGCAGGTCCCCTCCCCCGTGTCCGACGGGCAAGCCGTAGCAACCATCGCCGCCGGCACCCGCCTCGGATCAGTAGTCCGAACCTCGCGCGAGGCGATCGTCACCGACCGCCCCAAGGGAAACGGCGGGAAAGGCGCTGGCGTCAGCGCCCTGGAACTGCTCATGTCCGCCCTCGCCTCAGCCACCTCCGAGGCCGTCCGCGCCGCCGCTCGTGGCATGAAGCTTGACGACGTCCGCGTCACCGTCATCCACGTCCTCGACACCACCTTCGAACGCAAGGTGGAACTCATCGGCACGCTCACCACGGCACAGCGCCGCGAGCTTCTCGACGCCGCCGCCTCCACCGACATCCAGGGCATGCTGTCCGGGGCCAACATCATGGACGTCTCAGCATGACCTTTCCTCCAGATCGCCGGTGCCCCTGCGGGACTGGCCTGACCTACGAACAGTGCTGCGGCAAATACCACGCCGGGGCCCTCGCCCCCACCGCAGAAACGCTCATGCGCTCCCGCTTCACTGCCTTCGTCACCCGCGACGCCGACTACCTCCTGCGCACCTGGGACCCCGACACCCGACAGTTCGAACTCACCTTGGTCGACCTACCCATTACCTTCTACCGACTTGACATCCTCGACGTCGTCGACGGCGGACCCCTCGATACACAAGGCATCGTCGAGTTCGAGGCGTTCTTCAAAGGCGATCCCCCAGGAAGCCAACGGGAACGCTCAACCTTCCGCCGCATCAACGGCCAGTGGTATTACTCCAACGGTGCAGTCTCCTAAAAATGCTTCATGAACAGCAGATTCGTCATTTCAGATGACACTGTTGTAACCTAAACGAGTTGCAAAATGCTGCAACGGCGGACTGTGGCGCAGTTTGGTAGCGCACTACACTGGGGGTGTAGGGGTCGCAGGTTCAAATCCTGTCAGTCCGACAAACAGCAGGTCAGAGCATATAAACAGGCTCTGGCCTGTTTTATTATTCGGTTGTTTTCGCTCCTCAGGGCGTTTTTAACGTTACAACGTGCCCACGGCATCATCAGCCGCCTGCTGCGCTGCGGGCGCCACTTATGGCACGTATATGGCACGGAATCCGCACTTGCCCATCCCGGCTTCTCCTGACTGCGAACTTCAGACAAAGTACACCACGGGGGTAGGTTGCCCTCCTCGTCATTCGGAGGCAGCTTTCCGGTGACTATCTGGATCTAAATAGCCATCAATAGGTGAACTTCAAAATGAATCGGAGTCCGGGAAGCATTGGCTATGGAATAGCACTGCCCCGCCAGCGTGGAAGTCTTGCTGCTGATGGCGTGCAGCGCTAGTAGCCGCCTCGGCGGTCAACTATCAAAAGGACGTCCCCACTCAGAGCAATTAGAACGCTCGCTAGGTGGTGGTGGTTTCTCCGGTTCGCCTTGCTCTCTCCTCTGAGCCTGAGACTCCGACCGAATCCTCGCCCTGCGCTTGCTGATGCGTTGGGACACCGTCTGCATCCACCGCCGCTCACTAGGAGCTAGTGGGCCGTCTCCTTCGGACTCCGCCCACGACCCATCATCAAACAGAAAATACTTCCGCCTCGTCACCGGATCCAACACATAAGTCACCCGCCGGTCAGTTTTCATCCCATGATGCTTCACACACAACGGCGCAAGGTTTGCTGCCGTCGTGGGCCCACCATCAGCATGATTCACCCGATGATCCATCTGCGCCCGATGAGCCGGAGTATCACACCCACCCACCGCACACGACCCATCCAGACCAACCACCAGGCAACGAATATCAGCCGGGGTCGCATACGCAGACGAAACCTTTTGGGCGATCGCATCAAGATCAATCTCCGCATCCACCCGGTTCAGCAGATCCTCAGTCTGCTTAAGCGTCAGATACCCCACCCCAGACACCCACCCCGGCGCCGTCGGGATATCCGACGCCCGATACAGGTTAAGGGTGACATTCGTTGCCCCCTCCCCCCTAATCAACGCTACGAGTGCCTCCGCCTGGCTAACCCCATGAATAATCGCATACCTGCGGACCCGGAGGTCTATCTCTTGGGCGGTGATCCCATCAAGATCAGCATGCAACAGACCCCGGCCATCCTGGAAGGCTATTGAGACACTATCAACCGGTGGTGGTGCGGGATCCTCAGCAGAGATCGAATCATCAAGCATCGTGATGATCGCGTTCAGACGGTTTTTGATCTTGCCTGCCGTCGGCAGAATCTGATTCGCCCGGGTGGGAGTCAAAAACTCTGCTAGTTCAGTATCAATGAGATCGAGGTGCTCTAACACAGTCGTGTCTGCTTTGCACAGGACACTATCAATGACCTTCAGCCGTGGGAGGTCAAGATGGAAGTGCTGCTCTTGGACTGCCTTTAACTGTGGCAGTTCGTTGAGGCGATGGTGAGCACTGATCGAAGACATCAGGAACTGATCCCCACGCCCCAACGAACGCCGCAACCGAGCAAGCACCATGTCGATGTCCTCATCATCACCGGGCAGGACTGATTGCCACAGCTCGTGGTCTTCTTGGCGCATCTGTGTTCCCCGACGAGCAACAGGATCATCAGGTGAACTAACAGCGTAGTAGTGCTGGGGGCGGGCAAGTATCTCTTTAAGGTGCGCCTCCACCAGTGACATGCTGGTGTCGAGAGAAAGCGCTCGTGGCTTTCCTGAGTAGACAATCTCAATACTCACGTGCGTTCACCCCCCTACCCTTCGCTTGCGTGTTCTAACCTCAATGTTAGAACACATCATCGATCCAAGCAAGGGGTAGAGGCAACTTTCCGAGAAATTCTCTACTGCCGTCATGGGGACGGAAACCTGCGCCGCTGGGGTCTGCTGCACGATCAGGTGACAGTGGTTAGTCACGCAGCCTGATCGGCTGGTGTGGTCATGATTGTCTCGAACTCGATCGGGGTCAAGCGGCCTAGGCGGTCCTGTCTGCGGCGTCGGTGGTAGGTCCTCTCGATCCAGGTAACGATGGCGATCCGGAGCTCTTCTCGGCTGGCCCATGCGCGGCGGTCGAGGACGTTCTTCTGCAGGAGTGCGAAGAAGCTCTCCATGGCTGCGTTGTCCCCGCACGCACCGACGCGGCCCATGGATCCGGTCATGTCGTGAATGCCCAGAGCGCGCACGAATTTCCGGCTACGGAACTGAGACCCGCGGTCGGTGTGGACCACGCAGCCGGCCACGTCGCCGCGGCGGGCGACCGCGTTGTTGAGGGCAGCCACGGCTAGGCGGGACTTCATCCGCGAATCGATCGAGTACCCCACGATCCGGTTGGAGTAGACATCCTTGAACGCACAGAGGTAGAGCTTGCCCTCATTGGTCCAGTGCTCGGTGATATCGCCGATCCACAATTCGTTCGCGCCATCGGCCTTGAACTCGTGCCGGGTTCTGCCCTCCTCATCGGTGACGGCGCAGAGGTCATCGTGGACCGGTGGACCGGGCTTCTTACCGTTCTTGCCGCGTTTCTTCCCGAACACCGACCACCAGCGGTTGTCTGAGCAGATCCGCCACGCAGTGCGCGCTGCCATCGGTTGACCGAGATCGCGGGCCTCATCCACCAAATAGCGGTAGCCGAACTCGGGATCATCCCGGTGGGCGTCGAACAAGGCATTGGCACGGTAAGCCTCATTCAGCTCTGCATCGGTGATCGGGTCCGCCAGCCACCGGTAGTAGGGCTGGCGAGCAAGATTGAGCACCCGACACGTCACCGTGACGGGGACACCGTCCACGGCCAACTCACGAACGAGCGGGTACATCATTTTCCCGGCAGATTGGCCTGCGAGAGATACGCCGCGGCACGGCGGAGGACCTCGTTCTCCTGCTCCAAGAGACGGATCCTCTTCTTGGCGTCGCGCAGTTCAGCCGACTGAACCTGAGTCGAGCCCAACACTTCACCGTCCTCGAGGTCAGCCTTCTTCAGCCACGAGTACAGGGTAGTGAAGTGGACCCCGAAGTCCTTGGCGATCTGGGAGAGCTCGACACCGGGCTCACGATTCCGTGCGACACGGACAACGTCATCGCGGAACTCTTTGGGATAGGGCTTGGTCACGGTGTACATCCTTCCAGCCCAACCATCTGATTAGGCTGCTCGGTTGTCACCTGATCGTGCAGCAGACCCCTGGGTTACCTTGATTGGCCGCACTGCATCGAGCGCGATCAGCCGCGCCTCCTGCTCTTCAACTGAGAATCGCGGCGTATCCCAAGGGACTAGACCGATGTAGATGAATAGGTCGAGACTGTCGTCTTCGAACGGCATTCGCCGGTCACTCTCCGAGTCATACCTGAGGAGATCGACGACCCTCGTAGTGATTGTCTTTCTTGCCGGACAATTGCCGTCGGCGAGCAAAGCCCGCAACCGCTCACCGCCTACTGTGCCCAGGTCGAGGATCGTGTGGGCCTTGGTGCTCGCAGATCGGCAATCCTCTTCGAAATCCCACTAGGGCTCGTCAGCGCGTAGACGCGCGTCAAGTGCTGAAAAGTCCCAGCCGACCATCTTTGACTAAACGTACGCCCGCTTCCACTCTTCGAACCTTTCGCAAGTCGTCGTGCTCGCGTCGTCCTGCAATACACACCCGCTCCTCATTGCCCGCGCCTAGCAGTGTCTGCGGAGAACTTCTTCACGCGCGCTAAATCGGAGCCGGCCTCCAAGGTTCGGAAGCCTGATGCTGCCCATGTGAGTGACGGGTGCGCTTACAAATCCTCGGCTAGCCCAGGAAGGCCTTATCAGAGAGCGTCGCTCCCTTGATGTTGGCAAATTCTTGGAGGAGGTCGCGAACGGTGAGCTTGGCCTTGTGCTCGGCGCTGGCTTCGTAGACGATCTGGCCTTCGTGCATCATGATCAGGCGGTTACCTAGTCGCAGGGCCTGTTCCATGTTGTGGGTAACCATGAGGGTAGTGAGGTTTCCCTCGGCGACGATGCGTTCGGTCAGGGCGGTGACCAGGTCGGCGCGTTGGGGGTCGAGGGCTGCGGTGTGCTCGTCGAGAAGCATGATGCGCGGGTTGGTAAACCCGGCCATGAGGAGGGACAGTGCCTGGCGTTGGCCGCCAGAGAGGAGGCCCACTTTGGCACTGAGGCGGTCCTCGAGGCCCAGTTCGAGGGAGGCGAGGTGGTCGATGAACTCGGCGCGTCGTTTTGCAGTGAGGCTGAGCCCGAGGCCACGGCTCTTCCCGCGCAGCCATGCGAGGGAAAGATTCTCTTCGATGGTGAGGTTCGGAGCGGTGCCGGCTAGCGGGTCCTGAAAAACGCGGCCGACGTAGCGGGCGCGCTTGTATTCGGGGAGTTTGTTGACTCGCTTGCCGTCGATGATGACGTCGCCAGAGTCGACGAAGAGCCGTCCGGCGACGGCGTTGAGCAGGGTTGACTTGCCTGCGCCGTTGGAGCCGATGACGGTGACAAAGTCGCCCTCGTCGAGTTGTAGAGACAAATCGTTCAGCGCGACCCGTTCGTTGACGGTGCCCGGGAAGAAGGTCTTGGTAATTCCGTTGACTTGCAGCATGTCAGGCTCCCTTCGCTGCCAGGGCGGGCTCGGGCGCGCGGACGGCTCGGGACTTGGGCTTCCCGCTGACCATCGCTTTGAACCGTGGGAGGAGCAGCGCCACGATCACCAGTAAGGCCGTAATGAGCTTCATGTCGTTGGGGTTGAGGCCAACCTGGAGCGCGGCGAAGATGATGAGGCGGTAGATCACGGCACCGACGATGACGGCGTAGACGGCGAGCCAGAGGTTGCGCTGGCCGAAGATCGCCTGGCCCATGATGACGGATGCGAGGCCGACGAGGATGAGGCCAATGCCCATGGAGATGTCGGAGAAGCCTTGGTACTGGGCAATGAGCGCGCCGCACATGCCGACAAAGCCGTTGGACAATGCGAGGGTGAGGGTCTTGGTGAAGTCGGTGGAGACACCGAAAGAGGTGATCATTTGGCCGTTGTCGCCGGTGGCGCGCAGCGACAGCCCGAGGTCGGTCTTCAAGAAACCGACAACGAGCGCGCCGAGCACCGCCATGATCACTGCCAGTCCCCCGATGCCACCCCAGGTGTTGAGCAGTCCGGCCTCACGCAGCGGGGTGAATAACGTCTCTTGGCGCAACAGGGGGATGTTGGCGCTGCCCATGATCCGCAGGTTGATGGACCACAGGGCGATCATGGTGAGGATGCCAGCCAGCAGGCCGTCGATGCGTCCCTTGGTGTGCAGCAAGCCGGTGACGCCACCGGCAATGAAGCCGGTGCCAAAACCGGCGAGCGTAGCGAGGGCGGGATGCCAACCGTTGAGGATACCGACGGCGGCGGTGGCCGCGCCCGTCGTAAAGCTGCCGTCGACCGTCAGGTCGGGGAAGTTAAGCACACGGAACGTCAGGAAGACGCCGAGTGCCATGACCCCATAAATTAGGCCGACTTCGACCGCGCCGATCATACGGTTTCGGCCTCGCTGAGGATCTCGGCGGGAATGGTGACACCCTGGCGGGTAGCGGCATCCTCGTTGATGATGTAGGAGAACTCGGTGGCGGTCTCCACGGGCATGGTGGCCGGGTCAGCGCCATCCTGCAGGATGCGCAGGGCCATCTCGCCGGTCTGGCGGCCGAGCTCGCGGTAATCAATACCCAAGGTGGCTACGGCGCCACCCTCCACGGTGCCAGCTTCCGCACCGATGACCGGGATCTGCTTCTGCTCAGCGATCTGGATGAGGGAAGCGATGCCGGAGACAACCATGTTGTCGGTGGGAACGTAGATCGCGTCGACGTCGCCCAGTGCCTCCACTGCCTGCTGGATCTCATTGACCGTGGTGACGGTCTGGGTCTTGACCTCCAGGTCGAACGGGCCAGAGGCCTCCTTGACGGCGTCGACCTGGACCTGGGAGTTGACCTCGCCCGAGGCGTAGACGATGCCCACGGACTTGGCATCGGGAACGAGCTGCTTGAGCAACTCCAGCTGGGCGTCGATCGGCGCAGCATCGGAGGTGCCGGTGACGTTTCCACCCGGGGCGTCGTTGGACTCCACGAGATCGGCGGACTCAGCATCGGTCACCGCGGTGAACAGCACGGGAAGGGTGGTGATGTTCTGGGCAGTTGCCTGAGCGGCCGGCGTAGCAACCGCCAGCACGAGGTCCTTGTTGGAGTTGGCGAACTGCTGCGCGATGGTCAACGCGGTGGACTGCTCGCCGTTGGCGTTCTGCTCGTCGAATGTGACGTCAACACCAGCCTCGTCGAAGGCCTCCTTAAAGCCGGCAGTCGCGGCGTCGAGCGCGGGGTGCTGCACGAGCTGGTTAATGCCGATGGAGTAGGACTCCCCGCCAGCATTGTCGGAGCCCGAGGCGTCGGAGGAAGAGCTGCCCGAGCCGGAGGAGCAAGCGGTGAGGGTGAGGGCCACGGCGGCAGTGATGCCGGCCAGCGCCCGGGAAGTGCGGGAGGAGAACATGCGGTAGTCCTTCACAGTCAGATTTCCAACAAAGTAGTGATCTAATACGCACATCAATCTACTTTGCGCACCCGTCACACGGTACTGCGCCCCCGCTTAGCTCCCCCCGCGCACGCTCATCTCCCCAGGTTCTTCCATCGGCGGTGGCGAAGGTTCGCGCACGACGAGGCCACCGGGATCGATGCTGATTGTGAAGGCTGTTACTTCGCCGATGTCGTCGCCATCGACCTCGAACATCTCGGGGTGCTTGACGGAAACCTCAAGGTGGGTTCCGGTGAGGTAGCGCAGGGAACTGAGGTCCTGGGATCCGCCGGTGACAGGGCTGTCGTTGCGGCTGAGGCCGCGTCGGATTTTCTCGCCCGCCTGGTGGATGAGCTTGCCGGCAATGCGGGCCCAGCCGAACACTCCGGTCGGCCGGATGATCACCAGATCGAAGATCCCATCAGTGGCCTGAGCATCGGGCAGCAACGGCAGACCGCCCACCAGTTCCCCACAGTTTCCCACGATGAGGGAATGCACTCGGGTTTTCTCACGCCCATCACCGTCAAGGCGATAGGCCAATCGAATTCGGTTGCCGCCCGCCAGGGACTTGGCAATAGCCACCCCGTAGGCGAGGAAACCGACCTTTTTCTTCAGGTCATCGTCGGTATTGACGATCATCTGCGCATCAATTCCCACCCCGGCCATCACGACGAAATCAAAAGTCTCGTTCGACCCATCCGCCCTGGTGACCTCGGCGCTGCACAGGTCAATCGCGGTATCTCGGCCCCCGAAAACCGTATCGATGGCCTCATCCATATCCAGCGGCAGCTTCAAGTTGCGCGCCAACAGGTTGCCAGTCCCCTGCGGAATGACGCCTAACGACGCCCCGGTGTCCCGCAGCCCCGCCGCCGCGGCCCGCACGGTCCCATCCCCGCCGCACACCGCGACCATCGTCGCGCCCGCCGCAACGGCGTCGCGGGCCTGCCCCTCGCCCGGATCGTCTTCGGTGGTCTCGTACCAGTCCACCTCTCCCCACCCATGCTTATCGACGGCCGCCCCTACCGCAGCTTTCAGCTCATCGAGCTCAACCTTCGCAGGATGGTAAACGACGGCGGCGCGTTGCTTCGGCACAGGAGTACTCATAAGCGCCAAGCTACACACCGAAGAAGGAACGGACCTCGGCGGTAGCTCCTTGCGGCCAGACGTGTTCACCCCCGCCCACGCGCAGGTGGCTCAACGGCATCTCGCATCCCTGCCAATGCTGCTCAATCTCATTCGTGCTGCGACGGACGATGACGGACTCATCGCAGCCGTTGCGTTTAGCCACCTCACTGAGCACCTCGGGCACCGCCTCGTAGTCCGTCCCGTGGCGGCGGCCTCCGTAATAGTTGATGGTCTGATCGTGAGTTCCATGAATATCGAGCCAGGCGACGGGGGTGTGCGAACAATCTTTCATAATCGCCGTGTAATACGCGGCTCCCACTGGAGCGACGGCGGTGATGGTGTCGGGCATTTGGCAGGAAAGGAAGGCGGCAAATCCCCCACCGTTGGAGAAACCAGCGGCGAAAATTCGCCGATGATCGACAGTGAATCGCTTGTCCACCTCGCCGAGGATGGTCCGCACGAAGCCGAGGTCCTCTGTGCTGGAGGTCTTGGCGTAGGGGGCGGGCGCCCAAGCTTTGTCCACGCCATCGGCAAACACGACGATCGCCCGAGCCTTATCCAGCTGCGTCACGTCTCTCATGTTTTGCGCATCTTGGCCCCAGCCGTGGAATGCGAGAATGACGGGCCAGGCCCGGGTGCTGTCGTACCCGGGTGGCGTGGAAATGAGGTAGGAGCGCTTCTTTCCTTCCGAGTTCGTAATCACCCGGTCAATCGACCCGGCATTGACCTCCTGGGCCAAGGGGGCAGCCGTGGTAGCGGGAGCCGACGGTTCAGCGGCGATAATGCGTGAGGCATCTCCGATGGTGCAACCGGTCACCATCACGCACAGGGCCGCGAGGAGGACGGCGACGCGCCTCACGATTCGCGTCCCTTCGACCAGGCCGCCCACAGGTCGGTGTAGCGGCCGCCGCGTGAGACGAGCTCGGAGTGGGTGCCTTCCTCGACAATGCGGCCCTCATCCATAACAGCGATCCTATCGGCGCGGGCTGCCTGATCAAGTCGGTGGGCGATGACCAAGGCAGCCCGATCCCGAGTGACCTCCTCGGCGGCGGCCTCTAGTTCTCCGGCGCTGGCCGATCCGGCCTCGGCGGTGGCCTCGTCCATGACCACGACCTTGGGGTCGAGCAACAGAATCCGTGCCAGCGCCAATTGCTGCGCGGCGACCGGCTCGAGCTGGTGCCCCCGCGCTCCGACCTCGGTATCTAAGCCATCGACAAGGGAGTCGAACCACTCAGCGTGGACCCGCCCGAGGGCTGCCGTGAGCTCGGCGTCGGTGGCATCCGGTTTGGCCAGCGTGAGATCCTCGCGCAGAGTGCCGGAGAAAACGTGAACATCCTGGGAGATCATCGCCAGGCGGGCGACCCGCTCGGCGTCGGAAAGCTCGGACACGGCGACCCCATCGACGGTGACGGTGCCTTCGTCGGGGACCCGCAGCCCCGCGACCAGAGCGGCAACCGTGGTCTTACCGGCGCCAGAGGCACCCACCAGAGCGAGAGTCTCGCCAGGACGAATGCTCAGGGAAACGTCCTTGACGGCCCACCCGCCATCGTCATAGGCAAAGCTGACATCCTCCATGAGGACCTCACCGACCGGGGCTGCCGCACCGGAATCAGGCACGGGCGCTGGTGGGTCGATGACAACTCCGACGATGCGGGACAGGGAGGCGTAGCCGGACTGCACGGTATCGAGCACCCGCATCGTCATCATCAGCGGCCCGCGCAGGCGAATGAGCATGAGCATCGCCGAAGTGACCTCACCCACCGACAAAATCCCCTGGTTGACCACGTGATAGCCCACGAGCAGACCACCGGCCAAGATGAGGAATTCACCAATGGACATCCACACTTGCAAGACGATCATGGTCATGCGGGCGGCGTAACCGTTATCCACCACCGCTTGAGAAGTGACGCGGATCCTTTCGTGCATGTCCGCTTCCATGCGGTAGGCGCGAACAGTATCCCGACCGTGGATGGCCTCCAGGAGCTTGCGGGCACGATCGGCCATCGACGCACGCTCGGCGGCAAACCGGCCAGGAGCCACCGCCAGATAGCGGCGGGACGCCACGTAATAGAGCGGAGCCACCACCACGAGGATGATGAGGAACTGCCAGTTCAGTGACACCAACGCGACAGCGGTAGCAGCGATGACGAACAACGAGCTGCTGAGGATGGGAACAGTTTCCGTCACCGCGGAGGACAACACGGCGACATCATCAGTCGAACGCGACACGAGGTCGCCAGTTCCCGCATCCTCGACGCGGTGCACCGGCAGGCTCAGCGCCGTGCCCACCATGTCCTCACGCAAATGGGCGATAACCCGTTCGCTCAGCTTGGACACGACGTAAAAACCCGCCGCACTGAAAAAAGCCCCCGCGATTGCCGCCAGAACTAGGTAGACGGTGACTCTGACGAGGCCGGTGCCGCCGCCGATAACGATGTCGACCATACGGCCAAGCAACCATGGCACTGCGACCGTCGCGGCCGCGCCGAGGCTGAGCAACACGAGCGCATAGAAGGCCCGCACGCGCGCGCCGGGAACACGCGCGATCTGGCGACCCACCTCGCGCCGGACCTCGTTGAGGTTGGCCAACGGGAAACGCAACTGCGTGCTCATAGCTTCACCTCGGCGGAGGATTCGAGGACGCGTTCGGCGACGGCCTTCCACGCGGGCGCATTTGTAAATACAATTGTGGGACGAGTACCCCGCCGTTCCGCTACCCGCTGTGAGATGGCGGCCTGCGTGACGGAGTCAACGGCCGTCGTCGGGTCCTCCAGAACGAGGACTTCTGGATCGGCGGCAATCGCCCGGGCGAGAGCGACTCGCTGACGCTGCCCACCCGAGAGATTCCTTCCATTCTCCCCCACCTCCCGCTCTGGGCCTCCGGGGATGTCCTCGGCCGAGGCGCAATGTAGCGCCGCCAGCGCCGTGGCACGGTCGGGGTGAATGTTGTCGAGGACGCTGCCGTCGAACAGGTCCGCCGTGTGGGGAGCGACGATGACCCGATCCCGCGGGGCAAGGATGATGTCGTCGGGTGCGTGATCAGTGACCACCGTCAACCCTGGGGGAAGTGCCGCCACCGAGGTCCGCTCTTCTGCGAGTGCGTAAGGCGCGCACAGTACTTCCTGGACGCGCGCGCCCGAGGCTTGAGCTGCAGCCCATCGAGAGGCGATGTTCTTGCCCAGCATCGTCATCGGAGTGATGATGAACTGCGTGAGACCAATGGCGGTGATGAGGTCTCCGATGGAAATCTGGCCGCCGATGGCCAACCAGGCGGCAGCGACCGCGATGCTGATGATGTACATGAAGCCCGCTGTATCGGTGATCGCGTCCAGCCGCGCCTCGGCCGCGTTGGCGTCCACGGTGCGATCATAGGCATCATCCGAAATCCCCTGGTAGCGACCATGAACGGTGGTCACTGCCCCAAGGCCCTTGAGGATGCGCAAGCCTTGGACGACATCAGTCGCAGCGGCGGCCGCCCGCGCCAACGCCGCCTGGCGACGGGCGGAACGCTTGCGCAGCGGCTTGGCGGCCCACAAGGCGATCCACACGAGCAGCGGCCCGCCGATGAACACCGCTACCCCGAGGGGCACGGAGATGGTGAGCATGACGATGCCGACGTAGAGAATCGAGGCCAGCTCCGCCACCGGGAACACCGTCATGAACACGGCATCAGCTATCCGCTGAGTATCTGAGGAAGCAATCGACAGCAGCTCACCGGCCGTGCGACGCCGGGGTCCGCCCATGCCGCGCGGATCCTGGATGCGGTCGGTGACCTCCATTCGCAGGTCATGGCCAATCACGAGGATCGCTCGGTTCATCAGGGCGCGTCCGAACCAGTTGGCGATCATGCCGACGACAAATACGGCGGCCAATGTTCCCAGCCACAGGAACAGTCGCTGGGCATCTAATTCCGCGATGGCCTCATCGATGGCCTTGCCGATGATGAGCGGCGAGAGACCATTGCTGAGGAAGCCAATTGCGACGCATATGCCCGCCGGAACAGTCCACTGCCAGCGTGACAGCACCGTCCGCGGCAACCAGTGTGGATCATTGGCCGCCGGGAGTCGTCGTGTCATGGGTAGCCATCTTAGACGACTAAGGTTGAGCTACGATGACCAGCTCACCCGCCTTTCGCCCCGCCTCTACCAAGGATGCGCCGACCTTTCTCGATAGCGCTCACCGCCACTTGTCGGCCTCTGCTTTTCGACGTGGCGCCGACACCTACGATGCGGTCCGCCCCGGCTATCCGCCGGAGGTCTCTGCTCTGGTTGCCGATTACCACCGGGTCCTCGACCTTGGCGCCGGCACCGGCAAGCTCACCGCCGATCTCATCGCAGGAGGGCACGAGGTGTTAGCCCTCGACCCCAGTGAAGACATGGTGCGGGTGCTTGCCCGTTTGGCCATCCCCGTGTGGCGGGCGACCGCGGAAGCTACATCGCTCGGTGTCTCGATTGATGCCGTGACCTGCGCCCAAACCTGGCACTGGGTCGATTCCGCCGCAGCCTGCGCGGAGCTGGACCGCATCGTCAGGCCGGGCGGTCGGGTCGTGTTGGCGTGGAACAACCTCGACGTTTCCCACCCGTGGATCCTGCGACTAGCTCGGATTATGCACTCGGGAGATATTCAGCGCCCAGGTTTCCTCCCCGAGGTCCACTCCCCGTGGGAGATCACCGAGGAGTTGCGCACCGGGTGGATCCAGCACTTGCGGGTAGAGCAGCTGTTCGACCTCATGGCCTCCCGCTCGTACTGGCTGCGCTCCAACGAGAAGGTCCGGGCGCGGATGACGGAGAATCTGCGCTGGTATCTCTTTGATCGCCTGGAGTACCACCCGGGCCAGCTGGTGGCTATCCCCTATCGGACGGACGCCTTCGTGCTCGAGCGCGCCGCCGCGTGACAACACTCCCCGCCAGCCCGGGGCGCACCCCTACTTCCGCTGGCGACGCTCGCGCACACGGACCGCAATCCGTACCGGCGTGCCGTGGAAGCCGAAACGCTCACGGAACTTGCGCTCCAGGTAGCGGCGGTAGCCCGCATCGAGGAAGCCGGTGGTGAACAAGACGATCACGGGCGGCCGGGTCGAGGCTTGGGTGGCAAAGAGGACGCGCGGCAGGCGGCCGTTTTTCATCGGCGGCGGGTTAGCAGCAATCGCCTCGCGCAGCCAGGTATTGAGCTGGCCGGTGGAGATGCGCTTGTCCCAGTTCTCCAGGGCTTCCAACATGGCGGGTTCGAGGCGCTGGAGGGCGCGGCCCGTCTTGGCGGAGATGTTGACGCGGGTGACCCAAGGCAGGTGGGCGAGCTGGAGATCGATTTCCCGATCGAGCTCGTAGCGGCGGTCCTCGTCCATGAGGTCCCACTTGTTAAAGGCGATGACCATGGCTTTGCCGGACTCGAGGATCATGGTGATGACGCGTTGGTCCTGCTCCGAGACGGGCTCGGAGGAATCGATGAGCAGGACGCAGACCTCGGCGGCGTCGATAGCCGCGCGGGTGCGCAGGGAGGCGTAGTACTCGTGGCCCTGGGCTGTTTTTACCTTTTTGCGCAGTCCGGCGGTGTCGACGAATTTCCATAGGTGTTCGTCGAGCTGGACGAAGGAATCGACGGGGTCGACGGTGGTGCCGGCGACGTTGTCCACGACTGAGCGCTCTTCCCTAGCCAGCTTGTTCAGCAGAGAGGACTTGCCCACGTTCGGCTTGCCCACGAGGGCGACGCGGCGTGGGCCTTCGACGATGGACTTGTCGCGGGGGACCTCGGGGAACTTCTCCAGCACCTCGTCGAGCACGTCGGCGCCGCCGCGGCCGTGGAGGGCGGACACGGGCCAGGGATCGCCAAGCCCAAGGGCGTAGAACTCGGCCATGTCGGCGTACATCGAGTCGGAATCAAACTTGTTGGCCACGAGGATGACGGGGACATCGGCTTTTTGCAGGTTGCGGGCCATGACGGCATCGGTTTCGGTGATGCCGACCTTGGTGTCCACCACCATGACGATGACGTCAGCGGATTCCATGGCGATTTCGGCCTGGCGGGCGATCGCGCCGTGAATGCCCTTGACGTTGGGGTCCCAGCCGCCGGTGTCCTGGACCCAGTAGCGGCGTCCGTTCCAATCGGCGAGGTACTTGATGCGGTCGCGGGTGACGCCGGGGAAATCCTCCACGACGGCTTCGCGGCGGCCGAGGAAGCGGTTAACCAGGGTCGACTTGCCCACGTTGGGCCGGCCGACGATGGCGACGGTGCACAGTTCTTCTTCGAGGTGCTCGGGGTTTTCGAAGCCCATGCGGGCCTCAAGTGCTGCCCACTGTTCCTCGGTCATCTCTTCGAAGTTGAAGTCCTCGGCGTCGAACTCGGCTGGGGCCCAGCCGTCGCCGGGGGCGAGCTCTTCCTCATCGATGAACACGCCCTCGGCGTCCATTTCTCCGCCACCGGGGGTGTGGAAAACGAACTGGGTGTCTTCTTCGTTGTCGTAGTCGTTGGTGCTCATCGGGCGCTCTCCTCCACCAGTGTCATGAGGGTGTCGAGCACCTGGGTGAAGCTGAGCTCCGAGGTGTCGACGATGATGGCATCCTCCGCCGGGCGAAGCGGGGAGGTTGCACGGTTGGAATCTAACTCGTCGCGACGCTCAACGTCGGCGAGCACGGTGTCAAAGTCTGCCTCGCGGCCGGCCGCGACATCTTGGTCGAAGCGACGCCGGGCACGAACCTCGGCGGAGGCGGTGAGGAAGACCTTGACGGGGGCGTCGACAAGCACGACGGTGCCGATGTCGCGGCCTTCGACGATGGCGCGATGCGCCTGGGTTGCTAATCGACGCTGCAGTGCCACCAGGTTGTCCCGAACCTGCGGGATGGCCGACACGGCGGAGACATTGCGGGTCACTTCCGAGCCACGGATCTCGGCGGAGACGTCCTCCCCGGCCAGCAGCACTTCGGTGGAATCCGGGTCGTCGTTGACGGATAACGGCAGGTCAGCGGTCACCTCAATGACTCGATCGGAGTCAGCGGGATCGACTCCGGCGCGGAGAACCGCGAGGGTGGCCACGCGATACATCGCTCCGGTATCCACATACTTCGCCTCCAGCTCGGTGGCTAGACGGCGACACGTCGTCGACTTGCCCGTTCCGGACGGGCCATCGACGGCGAGCAGCAAACCCCCATCGGGCATGTTGGACAAGGTCACAGCTCGACCGCCTTGTACAGCGAGGTCAGCTCGGAATCATTGAGCGCGCGGATCGTGCCGGGCTTTTGCTCACCGAGTTGGACCGTGTGCAGCTTGGTACGCACTAGGCGCTGCACCGGGAAACCGGCTTCCTTGAGCATGCGACGGACGATGTGCTTGCGGCCCTCATGCAGCTCGATGCGGATGAGCGACTGGCCCATGTGGGTATCCACGATCTGCACAAAGTCGGCCTTCGCGGGACCATCGTCGAGCTCGATGCCCTTTTGCAGGCGGTGGACGAGGCGCTTGTCGGACTCTCCGAGCACGGTAGCCAGGTAGGTCTTGCGGACCTCGTGCTTCGGGTGCATGAGGCGGTTAGCCAGCTCACCATCGTTGGTCAGCAGCAGCAGGCCTTCGGTGTCGGCGTCGAGGCGGCCGACGTGGAAAAGCCGCTGACCGGAGACTGTCTTCTCCGCGACAATGTCGCCGACGCACGGCCGACCCATGTCATCGGACATGGTGGACTGCATCCCGCGCGGCTTGTTCAGCAGGAAGTACTCGTGGTTTTCATTGACGTTGATACGCACGCCATCGACGCGGATAACGTCGACGTTCGGGTTGACTCGGGTTCCTTGGGTCTTGACAATCTTGCCGTTGACTTCGACTCGGCCCTTATCAATAAGGACCTCGGCGTGGCGGCGTGAGGCGACCCCGGCTTGGGCCAGGACTTTTTGCAGGCGGATGCGTTCATCGGAGACGGGCTGATCATCGACGAGCCAGTCGGCGCCGAGGCTGCGGGCCACGGAATCGGCGGTGGCGGCTTCCTTGCGGCGCTGATCAGAGTTGACGTTTTGGCGGCGGGCGGGGCGCGCGTTGGACAGCGGAATCTCGGATGCCCGCAGCTTCTTAGGCTGCTGGTCCTTGTCCGGTGTGCCGTCGCGGCGAGCGGGTGGAGTCACGTAGATCGTGTCCTATCTGTAGTTTTAGGTCTAAATCCTGCCCCACCCTACCCGAAGTGGGGCTAGAACTCCTCATCGATGGAGTCCACATCAGGCAGCAACGGCGCCAAGTCGGGCAGGCGCTCGAGGGAGTCGATGCCGAGCAGCTCGAGGAAAAGTTCGGTCGTGGCGTAGCGGTGCGCGCCGGTGGAGGGCTCGATATCGACCTCCTTGATCAGACCACGCAGGTGCAGGGTGCGCATGACACCATCGACGTTGACACCGCGCACACCGGAGATCTGCGAGCGCGTGGCCGGCTGCCGGTAGGCAATGACAGCGAGGGTTTCCAGGGCGGCGCGCGATAGCCGGGTTTGCGAGCCGTCCAGGAGGAACTGCTCCACCGCAGGGGCATTGTCGGTGCGGGTGTACAGCCGCCAGCCCTCGGCGGTTTCCCTCAGGTCGAAGCCGGATCCGCGTTCATTAAATTCCGTGGCGATCTCGGTGAGCAAGGACACGACCGTGTCCGCGTCGACGTCGAGGACTCGGGCCAAGACGGTATCGGTCGCCGGGGAATCGATGACGAGGAGGATGGATTCCAGGCGCGAGCGCAGCTGCCCAATCATTGGCAGGCTCATGACGTAGCCACCTCCCGTCCACTGTCAGGACGGCCCCACTCGGACCACGACTCCTCATAAACAGCTAGGTCATCGTAACCGGCGAGAGCGGCGGCAAAGGCATCCACGCAGGCAGTCACCCCGGAACCACAAGAAAACGTCAGGTCTTCTCGCTGCCCCGCGGAGCGGGCATCGACGACGAGGCGGGGGCTGGCGGTGACCATCGCGGCGTCGATAAGCAATCCAGGATGGGGAGGTCCCGTGATGGTGCCGCGGTGGGAGGGACGGGCAAAGGGTGCGGTTTCCCCGGTCCACGGGCCATCGAGAACGCGCACATTGGTGAGCCCTGCCGCGCGCGCGAGCCACCACACGCGGGGTGCTGTGGCCCCGGCCTGCTGGTCATAGATCACGACTGGAGTGTCATCGCTGATGCCGTAGGAATCGAACAGTGCCGGAAGGTCAGCCCGCGCGGTGTGCGGAAGCGGGCTGGCCTGATCAGAGAAATCGGCCTCCAGGTCGGCGAGGAACGATCCGGGGATGCCCGAGGTGGGTGACGTGGGGCCCATGGAGGCGCACAGGACGACCGAGGGCCCCTGCGTGTCGAGCTCTCCAGCGTCAATGAGTAAAGACATGCCGCCTAGTCTAAAACTAAACCCTTCCGGGTGCTGTCACCTGCACGAATGACCACCAAGTGAAGGTGTGATCAACGGCATGTGAAGTCGTTAAAGTTTTTCGTGCAAATCACCTTCACAACAATTAGTGATGTGTGTAACATGCCGGTATGAGTACGATCACCCGCACCGACCGCTTGATCTTGATGCCGCTGACCTCGGAGCATGACGCTGAGGCATACAAGGTATATAGCGACAAGCGCATCTGGGCCCACCGCCCCCAAGCCCGCCACGAGGACGTCCGCGAGACCCATGTTCTCATCGGCCGCACTCAAGCGTCGTGGGCAGCGAAAGACTTGGGCCCATGGGGCGTCTACCTGCGCGATCAGCCGTCGGAGTTCATTGGCGTTGGCGGCCTAGAACTCGTCGATGGGCGCGTATGGGACCTGAAGTACCGCTTCCGCCCCGACAAGTGGGGCAATGGCTACGCCACCGAAGTCTCCGAGGCAGCCTTGCGCCTGGCCAAGCGCCTCGATCCGGACACCCCGGTGACCGCGCGCATCACCACCAACCACCCATCTTCCGAGCGCGTGCTGGAAAAGCTGGGCCTGCGTCCCGTGTGGGAGGGTCGCCGAGTGGGCACCGAGGGCAACCCGGATGAGCCCGATGTGCGCATCTACTCTGACCGCGAGCTGCCCGTTGAGATCCTGGAGTTCCTCAAGGCACGACCCTAGTTCCTACTCCCCCGTCCAACAGCCCGTCGGTAGATTCCGGCGGGCTGTTTCTGCGAAGTCAGTGGCCTGACCCAGCCCGGCGGGAAGCGTTCCCCACAGCGGTGTCCCCGTCACCACGGGCAGCTCCGCGAGATTGAGCTCAGTTGCCAGGTCTGGCTGGGCAGGCAGTGATCCGCCGATGAGGCCAATAACGTTAAGGCCCCTCGCCTTGGCGGCCTCCACGGTGAGCGCTGCGGCGTTGAGTGAACCCAACCCCAGCGTGGTCACCACCACCACATCCGCGCCGAGACGCTGGGCCAAATCTGCGCAGGTTTGGTCATCGTTAAGCTGAACGAGCAGTCCGCCGGCTCCCTCGACGAGCACGACGGTGCCGGGCGCGTCCAGGTCGCGAATGCGGGCCGCTATGGCGTCCAGATCCGGTGCCGGCAGGTGAGCCCGACGGGCCGCGAGGTTGGGGGCGAGCGGCTCCGGGTAGCGGTGGAATTCCTCTCCTGACAAGCCAGTGAGCTTTTCGACGACCCCGATATCTCCCCGGTCCGCAGCGTCCCCGATGCCCGTTTGCACGGGCTTGACGGGGATGACCCGGTGGCCGTCGGCCGCGATACGGACGGCGAGTGCCGCCGTGGCGATGGTCTTGCCGACATCGGTGCCGGTTCCCGTCACGAAGATGATGCTCATTGTGCTTCCTTCCCTGGTGCCACTGCAGCTGTGACAGCGGCGCAGATGGTGGCGAGTTCGCCCGGTGTGCAGATGTAGGGCGGCATGACGTAAATCAATCGGCCAAATGGTCTGATCCACACGCCGTGGTCAAGGGCGGCGCTGGTGGTTCGGTGCATGTCAACCGGTTCGGTCATCTCCACGACACCGATGGCACCCAGGACCCGGACATCGGCGACGCCGTCGCAGTGCCGGAGAGGCTCGAGACCTTCCTGGAGTGCAGCTTCAATCATGGGCACCTGGGTGCGCCAGTGGCCTTCCTGCAGCATCCGCACCGATTCCGTGGCCACGGCACAGGCCAACGGGTTGGCCATGAAGGTCGGGCCGTGCATGAGCGCTCCGCCGCCGGCCGGACTATCAATGGCATCGGAGACCTTCAGGCTGGTGAGGGTGGCCGCCAAGGTCATGAATCCACCCGTCAGCGCCTTGCCGACGCAGAGGATGTCCGGGTGGAGTCCCTCGGTGGCAAACAGTGCTCCGGTCCTTCCCCATCCGCTGGCGATTTCGTCAGCGATGAAGAGGATCCCTCGGCGCTCACACAACTCACGCACTTCCGCGACAAGAGCGCCGTCATGAAAGCGCATGCCACCTGCGCCCTGGACCACCGGCTCGATGATGAGGGCGGCAATGTCGGCGGTGATGAGCTGATCCATCGTAGCGACGTATTCCGCGATCACGTCCGCACTGGCACCCCGAGCCGGCGGTGCGGGGGCGAATACTTGTCGGGCCAGAGTGCCGTCCCACATGGCGTGCATCCCACCCTCGGGATCGCACACGCTCATCGCGGCGAAGGTGTCCCCGTGGTATCCGCCGCGCCACGTCAGAAGCTTGGTGCGCTCCGGGTGGCCAATCCCCCGCTGGTATTGGAGTGCCATCTTGATGGCCACTTCCACGGACACCGACCCAGAGTCCGAGTAGAAGACCTTGGTCAGATTCGGGTCAGTGACCTCCACGAGGGCTTGGGCTAGTTCCACCGCCGGCCGGTGGGTGAGCCCGCCGAACATGACGTGGCTCATGGTCTCTGCCTGGCGTTGAGCGGCGGCGACCAGCCGCGGGTGGCTGTGTCCGTGCACCACTGCCCACCAGGAGCTCATGGCATCGATGACCTCACGGCCGTCGCCAAGCGTGAGGGTGACTCCACTGGCAGATTCGACCGGCAGGGTGGGGATGCCCGCTGGGGCGTAGGGGTGCCAGATGTGTGCGGCGTCGAGCCTGTGCACATCGGCGAGACTGAGCGTGGGGGGCATAGCGTCCTTCGAGAGGTTGAACATTGTTCAAGTTTAGGCAGGGCTTTGATCCTAACGCATGCACCCGTCTGGCATGATGCTGCCCATGACAGCAATTGAACAACGTTCAGGGGTGACGGCTGACCGCCACCCCGTGGCCATGCCGGCCGTCGTCAGCATCGAAATGTGGGAGCGCTTCAGCTTCTACGGAATGCAGGCCATCCTCGCCTACTACCTCTACGCCACGATCTCCGACGGCGGCCTAGGGATGGACAAAGTGGAGGCCACCGCCCTCGTCGGCGCCTACGGATCCCTCCTCTACCTGTGTGCCTTCGGCGGCGGATGGGTCGGCGATCGCCTCTTCGGCCCCGAACGAACCCTGCTCCTCGGGGCGGGAATGCTGATGTTCGGCCACCTCAGCCTCTCGCTCATCCCCGGCTGGCTGGGCACAGCCCCCGGCCTCATCGCCATCGCCGTGGGTTCGGGGCTGCTCAAGACGGCGGCCATCACCGTGTTGGGCCGGGTCTACCCATCGAACGGCGCCCGCCACGGAGTCGCCTTCCAGCTCTTCTACCTGGGCATTAATGTCGGCGCCTTCTTCGGCCCCCTGCTTACCGGCTGGCTGGCCGCCCGCTACTCCTACCACCACGGATTCGGCGCCGCCGCAGTCCTCATGGCGGTGGGCCTGGCAATCTACCTCTCCTTGCGCCCCCGCATGATGACCTCACTCAACGAGTCCGCCCGCAGCGCCATCACCACCGTCCCCAATCCGTTGTTCGGACCGGCACGATTCCTCGTGCCGCTGGCCGTCATCGCCATCGCCGCGGCACTGCTGGCCGTGGGGATGCGCAGCTTTGCCACCCTGGCCACCGTCTTACTGATCGCCACCGTCAGCGTCGCCGTAGCCCTGTTCATCCAGATGTTCCGCTCGCCGCTCGTGAGCACCCAAGAACGCCACCGGGTGGCCGCCTTCCTGCCGATGTTCATCGCCTCCACCACCTACTGGGCGCTGCTCGCCCAAACCTACGGCGTGTTTGCGGTCTACTCCGCCGAAAGACTTAACCGCACCTTCCTCGGCTTTGACATCCCACCGGCATGGACCCAGTCGCTTAACCCGCTGTACATCCTCACCCTGGCCCTGCCCCTGGCGTGGGTGCTCGCACGCCTGCGCACCCGCCGCGGCCTGCACTCCGCCACCACGATGGCCTCTGGTCTCCTCATTGCCGGGGCGGGCATGCTCGTCCTGCTCCCCTTTACTGGCGGCGCCGCCGGATCCACGCCCTTCCTCGCACTCGCGGGCTGCATCCTGCTCTTCTCCTTGGGCGAGCTCCTCATCGGCCCCGTCGGCATGGCGGCCACCAGCGCCCACGCGCCCGCCGCCTTTGCCACTCGCTTCTCCGCGCTCTACTTTCTCACCTTGGCCATCGGAACCTCCCTGGCCGGGTCACTGTCCCGATTCTTCGACCCAAGCAACGCCGTCGCCGAACGCACCTACCTTCTCAGCGTCACCGGCACCGTCGTTGCCATCGCGGTGGGCGTGTTCTTTGCAGCCCGCGCCTTGCGGCGGACTACGGAAGAAACCGCAGCCTAGGTTGGGCTAGATCTGGTGGCCTGGACAGCATGGTCGCATCCTCCGTGGTGCCTAGCTAGATCCTCAGCCTGCCTGGGGAATGCTGTTCTTTCCCCGGACGCTCAGGAGAACGAAAGCGACTGCCGCGGCAGCACACCCGAGGGGTAGAGCATATGTGAGCCGATCGGGCATGAGGTAGCCAAGTCCAGCCAGGAGGAAGAGGGTAATAAGTGCCCAGGAAGGCATCCGCTCTTCGCGGGTGGATGCCTTGAATGGCTGCCCGCCAACAAAAGTCACTGCCATGAGGAGAAGAGCAGGAATGATCGCCAGTACTAGTTCATTGAGCGTAATGAAGTAGATAAACCCTCCGAAGAGAATCGACGCGATTCCACTGAGCCACCTGGTCATTTCGCTCTCCTCCCGGCACCAATCACTATTCGCAATCGACTCTACGATACCGAATGCACCGCAAGCCGTGAGTCAGTCCCAGTTCCTCGCCGCGACCACGGCCGGGTCGACGTCGAGGCCTGTCCAGGCAACGGTGAGTTCCCCCAGTGGCTCAGCCTGCTCAGCCTCCACGGCCTTGGCCTTGTAGAGCTCTAGCAGGGCGAGGAATCGACCCACGACCTCCATCGACAAGGTGCAATCACGAGTCAATGCCGCGAAAGTTAGCCAATGATTTTGTCCCATGAGCCGCAGGGTATCCAGAATCCGGCCAGCCTGTTCCGGAACGGAGACGGCGACCTGATGGATATGGCCAATCCCGACTTCCTCTGGTGGCTTGGGCCGGAAAACACTCGCCGCCATCTCCGCAAAGGTCGCAGGCGTGTGGCCGAGCGTCACCGGAGGGAGGAGATCAGCAAACTGCTCTTCCATTCCAACCGCCCGCGGGTACCGCCGCTGAGCGTTCTTTTGCCGCTGCGCAAACAGGTCCGCCACCTGCTTATACGCCTTGTACTGCAGGAGACGGGCGAAGAGAATATCGCGGGTTTCTAGCAGTGCGAGGTCTTCCAAGTCGTCGACCTCGCCGCGGGGAAGGAGCCGGGCGGCTTTCAGGTCCAACAACGTCGCCGCCACCACGAGGAACTCCGTCGTCTCATCCAGATCCGCGGTTTCCCCGAGACGCCGGGTGTAGGCAATGAAATCATCAGTGACTTCGGAAAGTGCGACCTCGGTGACGTCGAGCTTCTTGGCCCCGATGAGCTGCAGGAGCAGGTCAAAAGGACCCTCGAAGTTCTTCAGGGCAACGCGGAAGCCCGGCAGCTCTGGTTGCTCCGCCACCGCGGCGGGCAGATCCGCCGACCTGCGGGGCGGGATAGTAATCGTCGGTGCGGACACGTGAATTAGCTGGTCCGCTCCAGGACCTCGAGCGCGAGGTGGCGATACTGCTCGGCGCCCTGCGAGCTGGGTGCCCAGGTGATGATGGGCTCGCCGGCCACGGACGTTTCTGGGAAGCGGACGGTGCGAGTGATCACGGAGTCAAAGACTTGATCGCCAAAGACCTCCACCACGCGCGACATCACTTCCCGGGCGTGGGAGGTCCGGCGATCAAACATCGTGACCAAAATGCCGAGGATCTCCAAATCAAAATTGAGGCGGTCACTCACCTTCTCCACCGTGTCCGTCAGCAGCGCGAGGCCGCGGAGAGAGAAGTACTCGCACTCCATGGGAATGATCACACCATGGGAACACGCCAGCGCATTAACGGTGAGCAGTCCCAGGGAGGGCTGGCAGTCGAGGATGATGAAGTCATAGTCCTTCATCACCGGGCGCAGCGCCCGGGCCAGCGTCTGCTCGCGGCCAACCTCATTGACCAACTGGATCTCCGCAGCCGAGAGGTCGATGTTGGCGGGGACAAGGTCCATGCCCGGGACGCTCGTCGAGTGAATGGCGGAGTGAATGGAGGTTTGGTTATCGATGAGCAGGTTGTAGACCGTCAGATCGAGCTCGTCGAAGGGCACGCCAAGTCCGGCGGACAAGGCACCCTGCGGGTCTAGGTCAACGAGCAACACTTTCCGGCCTTGCTCAGCCAGGCAAGCACCCAGGTTAATCGTGGACGTCGTCTTACCCACGCCGCCCTTTTGGTTACACATGGCGATGATCTTGGCGGGACCGTGCTTTTCTAAAGGGGCAGGTTGAGGCAGATCGCGGACGGGCCGTCCGGTCAATCCGAGTTCAGAACCCGGAGTCTCAAAGAGTCCGTCTCCGGTCACAGTCACTCCCTCTTCCTTGACGTTGCTTACACGACTTACACGAATGTCATCCACAGACTACCCCCACTCGCGCCGTGCTGGTGGAGGCGCGTCCAGGGCTTGATCCTCGTCCGCCCAGTCAAGCGCACAGACCAGACTTTTTCCGGTGTTCCACCTATGCGCGTGGGTGCGCTTCCCGCCACACCTGGCGCAGATTCTCCGCCGTCACGTGAGTATAAATCTGGGTCGTGGTCACCGAGGAATGGCCAAGCAGTTCCTGGACGGAGCGCACGTCGGCGCCGCCCTCCAACAGGTGGGTGGCATAGGAGTGGCGGAGGGTGTGCGGCGAGATGTCTTTGGCCAACCCCGCGCGCGCTCCCGCGCTCTTGAGCACCGCCCAGGCGGATTGCCGGGACAGAGCCCCACCGCGCTTATTCAACAGCAGAGCGTGAGATGCGCCGGTGGCAAAGGCTGGGCGTGCCCGCACGAGGTAGTCATTCACCGCAGCCAGTGCTTGAGAACCGACCGGGACGATTCGCTGTTTGTTGCCCTTGCCGGTGATGCGCACAATGCCGTCGCAGTCCACGAGGTCATCAACGACCAACCCCAAGACCTCCGAAATGCGGGCTCCGGTCCCGTAGAGCAACTCCAATAGGGCCCGATCGCGCAGGTCGACGGGAGTGGCGGTGTCGTCGTTGGGGACGGCGTCGATAAGCATGGACACCTCCTCGATGCTCAACGTGTCAGGCAGGTGCCGGCCGGTGGCCGGCGGAGAGACATCGGCGGCGACATCGACGCCGATGAGGCCTTCGAGGAGGGCGAATTTGTGCAGCCCCCGCACGACGACGAGGGCCCGTCCGGCGGAGCTGGCCGCAAGTCCACTGCGGCGCAGGTCGGCGACGTAGGCCTCAATGTCGATCGCCTGGACTGCCGCCACGTCGTCGATCCCCGCGGCATCGAGCCACTCCAGGTAGCGATTGATGTCTCGGCGGTAGTTACTGAGAGTGTTCGCGGACACACCGCGCTCCACGGTGAGGTGGTTAAGCCAAGCGGTGGCGAGGTCGCGGGCAGAGGTCACCGCGGCAGCTTCTTCAGGTCGGGAACAATGCCCGAATCGATGCGGCGCTGCGCCAGGCTGTGCGGCCGCAGATCGAAAGGAACCGACACGGGGCGAGCTTCCGCGCGCCCCGACAGCACCTCGGCGGCGGCGAAGATCCCGGCGATGGCGATCGAGTTGACGATCTGTCCGGACATGATCATGTCCACGGCCTCCTCGATGCTCACCCACTGGTGATCCATGTCCGCCTCCTCATCATCCGGCGCAGCGGGTTGCTCCCCCTCCCGGAGCGAGGTCGCCAGGAACACGCGCACCGACTCATCGCAGAATCCGGGGGAAGTCACCAGATCCACGAGGACGGACCAAGACTCGGCGAGAAGACCAGCTTCCTCCAGCAGCTCGCGTTGAGCCCCGGTGACCTCGTCTTCGCCAGCGATGTCGAGCAGGCCCGCGGGCAGCTCCCACAGCCGACGCCCGACCGAGTGCCGGTACTGCTGGACCAGCGGCAGTCGGCCGTGCTCATCGACGGCAACGACTGCGACCGCACCGAAGTGCTCGACGATTTCCCGGTTCGAGACCGTGCCGCCGGGCATCTCTACCCGATCTTGCCGCACGGCGAGAATCGGAGACTCGAGGAGCACGGTCGAGCCGTGGACAGAGAAATCGTGAACGTGGTGAGAACGGGAATCCATGCCCACCAACATAGTCCCACTAACAAAGATCAGTACTAGGTGAGGGCAGCGCCGACGAGCCCCACAAACAGCGGATGTGCCTTCGTGGGTCGGGACTTGTACTCCGGGTGGGCCTGGGTAGCGACAAAGTAGGGGTGTACGGAGGTCGGGTACTCGACGAATTCGACGAGGGTGCCGTCCGGGGAGGTCCCCGAGAACACCAGCCCGCTGCCCTCTTCGATGGCGGTGCGGTACGTGTTGTTGACCTCATAGCGGTGGCGGTGGCGTTCGCTCACGTCGGTGGAACCATACAGCCCGGCCACGACGGAATCTTCCGCCAGGACGGCCGGGTAGGAACCCAAGCGCATCGTGCCGCCCAGGTCGGCCTCGCCGGAGACGGCTGCGCGCTGTTCCTCCATGGTGGAAATGACCGGGGCGTTGGTCTCGGGATCGAATTCGGTCGACGTCGCGCCCTCAATGCCGGCCCGTTGGGCTGCTTCGATGACGATGCACTGCAGTCCGAGGCAGATGCCCAGTAGCGGGATGCCGTGGTCGCGGCAGTGGCGAATGGCGGCAATTTTTCCGTCGACGCCGCGGGTGCCAAAGCCTCCGGGAACCACGACTGCGTCGATACCCTCGAGCGCCGAAGCGGCATCGTCGGCGCAGGAGTCGGACCCGATCCAGGCAATCTTGGCTTCCACGTGGTGGTGGAAGCCCGCCGCGCGAATGGCTTCCACGACCGATAGGTAGGCGTCGGGCAGGTCGATGTATTTGCCCACAATGCCGACGGTGATGGCGCGCTGCGGGTTTTCCACTCGTTCCAGCAGATCGCGCCAGGTCGTCCAATCCACGTCCCGGAAGGGCAGGTTGAGGCGGCGGATGAGGAAGGTGTCTAGCTGATCACGGAAGAGGACCTCGGGGATCCGGTAGATCGAGGGGGCGTCGGCGCAGGAGACGACGCCTTCGGGTTCGACGTCGCACATGAGCGCGATTTTCTCCTTGAGTCCCGCTGGAACTTCCCGGTCGGCACGCAAAACGATGGCATCGGGCTGGATTCCGATGGCGCGCAGCTGCGCGACGGAGTGCTGCGTCGGCTTCGTCTTGAGCTCACCGGAGGGCGCGAGGTAAGGAACGAGCGAGACGTGAATGAAGAAAATGTTGGCGCGTCCCACGACCTGGCGCACCTGGCGCACGGCCTCGAGGAAGGGTTGGGACTCGATATCGCCGACGGTGCCGCCGATTTCGCAGATAACGACGTCGGGTCGATCACCGTTGGCATCGGGCTCGCCCATCGCCAGGATGCGGTCTTTGATCTCGTCGGTGACGTGTGGGATGACCTGGACGGTCTTGCCCAGGTAGCCGCCGCGCCGCTCACGGGCGATGACCGAGGAGTACACCTTACCGGTGGTGACGTTGGCGTTCTGGGTGAGGTTGCGGTCGAGGAAACGCTCGTAGTGCCCCAGGTCAAGGTCTGTTTCCGCGCCGTCCTCGGTGACAAAAACCTCGCCGTGTTCGAAGGGGTTCATTGTGCCGGGGTCAACGTTGAGGTACGGGTCCAGCTTTTGCATGGTGACGCTCAGCCCGCGGGCGATGAGCAACTGGCCCAGGCTGGCGGCCGTGAGCCCCTTGCCTAAGGAGGAGACGACTCCCCCGGTGACGACGATGTATTTGGTCGGCTCGGCTGCCATGGCATCCTCCTGAGAATATAAAAATCCGCAGGTGCATCGGTTGATTGCACCTACGGACCCTCAGCATAACACCAATATCTAGTAGCTGATAGTTACGCCTTTAAGGTGCGGGAATGGCCGCGTCCGCCGACGCCGCGCTGCCATACGCTCCGGCCTCGCCAGCCAGCTGGTCGCGGACGGCAAGCACGGTGGCCAGCTGGCCCCAGGAGCGGTCGACGGAATCGACCGTGGATACGCCGGTCCAATTGGCCCGCACCTTCGCTATGACACCGCTTTCCGACGCCGCCGTGCGGATCCGTCCCGCCAACACCACACCGTTGCCACGCGAGTCGAGCGCCTCAGAGAAATCGGCGAGGTTCTGCGCAGCAAAAGCCGCATCACCCTCCCCGTCCGAGTCACCGGTAATGATGACCACAACCTGGCCCGGGAGGATCGTCCCGGATTCGAACTCCACGTAGCCAGCATCGCGAAGGGTGCTCAGCAGCAGTGCCCGATCCTCGGAGCTTGCCTGCTCCTCACCGTTGTCGGGATTGAGCAGCAAAGCGGAGCCGAGAGCCTCCCCCGCATGCACGCCCGGATCAAGGCGATCCACAGAGAGTTCCGCTCCCGCCGGGAGCGTATTAGTCACAATCGACTTGAGCTGGTCCGCTCCCTCCCGGGAGAAGAACTTCTGCGTCAGCGTGATCGTGCCGGCGTCGATGGCACCAGAGGCTTCCAAGAGCGTCTCGACGCCCTCCACGTCCCCCGCGTCCGCGTCAGCCGTGCGCATCACCAGCACCGGGCGATCGTCCAGGGTTCCGCGCACCGTGCCGGTCACCAGCTCCTCGATGACGCTATCCGCAGAAGCCGCCTGCGACTCGGCGATGTTTGCCTGCTCTTCCGCTGCCGCCAGCTCATCCCGATTCGAGGACAAGGACACGCCCCCGCCGTCGGACATGTTCGGGGCGAGCACCAGGGTGCCCAGGGCAACGCCCACCGCCACTCCGACGCCACCGCCAGCGATGAGCCAGCCACCTACTCCGGGCTTTCGTGCCATGAGACTGAGACCCACCCTCCCCTATTTGAACCAACCCTGGACGGTCAGTGCAATACCGTTCCAGGTGTCGATGAGGTTGTTGACAAAGCTATCCGAACCCGTCAATCCCACGATGAGGATGATCGCCGCCAGGGCCACGATGATGCCCAGCACGGCCCACAGCCACGCGAGGTTGGAGCCGCCGCGCACCACGTAGAGTTCCGTAATGGCCTTGGCATCGACCAGCTTGGCGCCGACCTTGGTGCGGGTGAGCAACGCCGACGGGGTCGCGGAAGGATCATGGGCGAACACCGCGTCGAGATCAAAGCGCGAACCAGCATTCACGATGAGTTGCGCGCCGTGATAATCCGCAAGCAACAGCGCTAGGTCCGTGGCGGAGTCCGTCGCCGTGGGAAACGTCATCGCCCCAATGCCGAGATCCTGAATCCGCTCCAGCCCGGCGGCGTGGCCATCCGGATCGGCGGGCAACACCACGCGCGCGCCGCTGCGGAGGACATCAGCGCCAATGCCAGCCGGGTTGCCCACAATGAGATCCGGCTTGTATCCCAGCTCCAACAAGGTGTCGGCAGCCTCGTCCACACCAATGATGACCGGGGAGTATTCCCGAATGAAATTGCGCAGGTGCTTGACCTCGTCCCGGTGATCCGGGCCGGGGCTGACGACCAGGACCTTGCGGTCCTGGAACTGGGCGCCGGTGTCGGGGATCCCGAGACCGTCGATAAGCAACGGACCCTCGGAGTGAATGAACTGGATCGTATTGCCGAAGTAGGCCTCCATGTGGTCGACCAGGCCTTGCTGCGCCTCCGTGAACGACGCCTCCGCGGCCTGCGCATTGACGATCTGCCCGGAGCCGATGGTCTTCTCACCCACGTGAATGCCACCATCGTCGGTGATGCGCCCGCGTTTGCCGTCCTTGAAGCCATCCAAGAGTAAATCCCCCGCGCCCTCAACGAGGAGGATGCCCGCCTCAAGCAGCATGTGCGGACCGAAGTTAGGCACCGCGCCCGTGCTAAACCGAGCGAGGTTAATCACCGCGGCCGGTGACGCATCCAGGAGCCTTTGCGCATCCTGGCGGGTGATGTCCGGCGCATTGACCACGGCCAAGTCGCCGGCACGCAGGCGTTTGACACCCTTGCCGGACGTGCAATCGCGCAGGGGTCCCTGCAGGCCGGGCAGGTCAACGTTGCGGGAGAACAGACTCATGGGGTCATTGTGGCGCGGGCAACGCGATCGGTGGTGAAGGCGCGCGGGTTAGGAGGAACGAAACTCCGCCCGTTCACTGCGCGCCCGATCGAGCAGCTCCGTGGCGTGGGCCCGGCCGGTGTCCGTCCCGTCAAGGCCCGCGAGCATGCGCGCCAACTCCTCAACCCGTTCCTGATCACTCAAGGTGACCACACCAGAGGTCACGGCATCATCCCCCACATCCTTGGCCACGACCAGGTGAGTGTCGGCATACGCGGCGACCTGGGGCAGGTGCGTGACCACGATGACCTGATTGCGGCCAGCCAAGCGAGCCAACCGCCGCCCGATCTCCACGGCAGCCCGCCCGCCGACTCCGGCATCGACCTCGTCGAAGACTAAAGTCGCCCCCTCACTGTCGGCGGAGAGGATCACTTCCAGGGCAAGCATGACGCGGGAGAGTTCACCACCCGAGGCCGAAGCAGCGAGCGGCCGGGGATCCGTGCTGGCGTTGGGGGCGAGCATGAGTTCCACCGAATCGGCGCCATCGCGGCCCGGCTCGCCCACGCTGATATTGACGACCATGCGTGACTTGCCCATCGCCAACCCTTGCAGCTCGGCGGTGACAGCCTCCCCCAGGGCGGCGGCGGCCTTTGCTCGGGCGGCACTGAGTTTCTTCGCCGCGGCCGTCATGGTCTTCTTCGCCGCCGCTACCTGCTTTTTCAGCTCATCAAGAGCCTCGGAGGAAATATCGATCTTGGCCAGGCGAGCGCGGGCCTTATCCCGCCAGGCGATGACCCCATCGGCATCATTGGCGTATTTGCGGGTGAGCACCTTGAGCTGTTGCTGACGCTGTAGGAGCTTCTCCAGGTGGTCAACATCGGAGGGCAGGTCCGCCAGATAGCTGCCCAATTCGGCGGAAATATCCCGCAGGCCCGAAGTCATCTCCGTGAGGCGTTCTCCCAGTTCCTTAAGGGCACCGTCCTCGGAAGCCACGAGCGCTGCTTCAGCCCGGCCCAGCAACGTCGAGGCAGCCTCCTCATCGGCGGCGTAACCCCCGAACGCTTCGGGCCCATCAATCGCCCCGAGGGCCGTCGTGGCCTGCTCCCGCAGGCTATCGACGTCCTGGAGGCGACGAATCTGCGTGAGCAACGACGCATCTTCCCCCGATTCTGGCTCCACGGCATCGATCTCATCGAGTGCGAATTGCAATCGGTCAATCTCCTGGGCGAGCTCGCGGCGCGATTCGGTGCGTTCCTGCAGGTCCTTCGAGAGCGAACGCCAAGTCTGATAGGCCCCACGGTAGGCGGCGAGCAACGGGGCAATAGCCGGATCGAAGCGATCGACGGCGGCGAGCTGCTGCTCGGGTGCCAACAAGCGCAGTTGGTCATTTTGCCCATGGATGGTCAACAGCGGAGCGGTGAACTCAGCCAACGTCGCCGCGGGCACCGAGCGGCCACCGAGGTGGGCGCGGGAGCGCCCCGCCGCACTGACGGTGCGGGAGGCGATGTACTCGCCGTTTTCGTCGGCGGTGCCCCCCGCGGCGTCGACAAGCTCCCTCACCCCCTCCACCACTGCAGCCGAGGGGATAAACCGGCCTTCGACGACCGCCTGCGGGGCGCCATTGCGCACCCGAGAGGCATCCGCGCGACCGCCGGCCAACAGGCGCAAACCAGTCACGACCATGGTTTTGCCGGCCCCCGTCTCGCCGGTGAGCACAGTTAACCCTTCGGCCAATTCAGCCGTGGCCGCCGGGATGACGCCAAGATTCTCGATGGCAATGTCTGCGAGCATGCGCGCCAGCCTACCCGAACACTCGTGCTAGTTCTTCGACGAGGTCCGCGGACCCCGCCACCCAGAGACCGGCAGACGCAACTTCGTCACCAGACGATCAGTAAACGTCGAATTATCCAACCGCACCCAGCGGACAGACCGGCGCCCCCGGACAACCTCCACCCGCGACCCGGGCGGCATGGGAATCGGCCGGAAACCATCCATCACCGCCATCGCGGGAGAAGCATCGGGGTTCGACTCCACGGCGACGGTGGAATAAGGCGACACCACGAGCGGTTTCGTGAACAACGCGTGGGCATTATTCGGCACGACCAAAATGGCGTCGAGCTCCGGCCACAGCACCGGACCACCGGCCGAAAACGCGTAGGCGGTGGAGCCGGTCGGGGTGGAAATAAGGACGCCATCGCAGCCAAAGGACGACACCGGCCGCCCATCAACTTCCAGGGTCGCATCGAGCACGCCCCGCCGGTTGAGGTTTTCCACGCTGACCTCGTTGAGAGCCCAGCCGCGGCCGATGACCTCCAGATCATTGTCCAACACCGTGACATCAATGGTCATGCGATCCTCGATGCGGTATTCCCGATCAATGACCCGGCGGATCGCCTCATCCAACGACTCGGCCTCCCACTCCGCGAGGAAGCCAACGTGGCCTAGGTTGATTCCCAACACGGGCAGATTCACCGAATGTGCCAGGTCTGCGGCGCGCAGGAACGTGCCATCGCCGCCCAAGACCAGCACCAATTCGCATCCCTCCGCCGCTGTCCGGGAATGGGTGACGCGCTCCAGCGGCGACAAAATCGCGCTGCCTTCGAGGGGTCGACCGTCCTGATGGACGAGCACCCGAACCTCAATCCCTGCCGCCTGCAACAGCTCCGCGGTGCGCTCCGCAGCAGAAATGTTAGAGCTGCGCCCCGTGTGGGGGACGAGTAACACCGTTCGGGTTTTCGTGGGTGCAGCAGGTACAGTCGGTGCGCTCACTGGGGTCCTTCCTTCACGGCCGCGAGAATCATGGAGTTGAGTTCCTCCGGCGTCGGGGCGGTCGCGCCGCCATCCTTGACCAGCCATAGGAAATATTCTACGTTCCCGCTCGGCCCCGGCAATGGGGAGGCCACCACGCCGCGGCAGCTGAGCCCAAGGGTACGAGCAAATTCGGCGACTTCGAGGGTGACCTCCGCGCGCAGGTGCGAGCTGCGCACGACGCCACCATTTCCGAGCCGATCTTTCCCCACTTCGAATTGTGGCTTGACCATGGGGAGCAGGTCGGCGCCGTCGACGAGGGCGTCACTGATCGCGGGCAGGGTCAGCCGCAGCGAGATGAACGAGAGGTCTCCGACCATGAGGTCGCAGGGACCATCAGTCATCTCTGGGGTGAGATTCCGGATATTCGTCCGGTCGAGCACCCGAACTCGCTCATCGTCCTGCAGCCGCCAGATCAACTGTCCGTACCCCACATCGACGGCGACCACCTCCCGGGCGCCGCGTCGAAGCAGCACGTCGGTGAAGCCACCCGTCGAGGCACCCGCATCCAACGCTTTCTTCCCTTCGACGCTCAGTCCGAGCGGCTCGAAGGCCTCCAGCGCCCCCAGGAGTTTGTGCGCTCCCCGCGACGCCCAATTGTCATCGCCGGATTCTTCCACCCGAATCGAGACCTCCGGCTCCACGACCGTCGCAGGTTTAAGCGCCGGGAAGCCGCCAACGATCACCCGACCGTCCTTGATCATCTCTACCGCGTGTTCCCGCGATCGGGCGATCTTGCGTCGCACCAGTTCAGCGTCAAGACGCCGCCGTGACACGGCCATCCGCGCCCTCCTACCCCTCGTTGTCCTGCAAAGCTCGGTGCAGCACCGCGTGCGCCCGAGTGAGCTGTTCCGCCTCCGCGGCAAGGCCATCGACCTGCTCGCCGAGGATCTCATCCATCTGCTTATCGACGTCCGCAGGGCTCAACCGATGCGCCTGCCCCTCGCTTGCCCGTTGGGCAAGCTCTGCCGGAGTGACCACTGCGTGTGTCACCGCCACCCGGCGACGACACGCTCCGCGTCGTCGGACATGGGGCGAATGAGCGCCGGCTCCTTCTTCCATGCCCACGCCACCTCAAGCACCGTGCGCAGGGCCTGAATTGACGTCGACTCTGGGGTTCCGCGCTCCAGGAGAATATCTGCCCCATCAATCCGGGCGGTGAATCCGCCTTGCGCCCCGGGACGGAGTTCCTTCTCTGGCAGGTTGAGATCAAGGAGACTTTGGCCCAGGTAGGTGGGCCGTTGTTCCTCCGGAGCCTCGATGAGGGCCAGCTCGCCCGACACTCCAGTGAGGACATGGAAGGTAGCCATCCGCGCCGCGTTGCCACCCTGAATATCTGTGTCCAGGCGATCGCCCACTGCCAGCGGGGCGCGAACTCCTAGGCGATTCGCCGCCGAGTAAAACATCGCCGGACCGGGCTTGCCGGCCGATTGCGGCGCCACGCCCGTCGCGGACACCACCGCCGCAACCATCGAGCCGTTACCCACCATGAAGCCCCGTTCCGTGGGCAACGTCGTATCCAGGTTGGTGGCAAAGTAGGTTGCCCCCTTCCGGATGGCCAACGCTGCCTCGGAGAGTTCCCGCCATCCGAGATCGGGATTCATACCTTGGAGAACGGCCTTCGGATTGTCATCAGCGCTGCTGACCACGTGGTAGCCCGCCTGGGTGGCCAATGCCCGGAAGGAATCAGTGCCCACAATGAGGACGGTGTCTCCGGACTGTAGGTACTCCGATGCCATGTCGAGGGCCGCCTGCGCCGAGGTGACGACGTCGCTATCGCTCGTGTCCAGCCCCATCGCGCGCAGCTTCTCCGCCACGACTTCGGGACCCCGCATGGCGTTATTGGTGACAAACATACTCGCGACGCCAGCGGTGGCAGCCCCCGAAATGGCCTCGATGGCACCGGGAATCGCTCGCCCGCCCTCCCACACGGTTCCGTCGAGATCGAGGAGCAGGGCATCGTGATTGGAGAGAAGACTCATGCCCTCGACTCTACTTGTCAGCCGAGTTCTTGTAGACGCTGGGCAGCATCAAGCAGCTCGTCCTCATCAATCTTGTCGACGTGAGCAAACCACGTCTTAGCCTCATCAACGCGGCCGGCGGCGGCGAGCGCGTCACCGTAGGCATACGCCAGGCGGGCAGCGAAGGGCCCCGTCGAGTCAAGAGACGGTTCCAGGCGCTGCAGGGTTACTACCGCCGAGTCGGCCTGACCCATATCCAAACGCGCACCAGCGACAACGATCGCCAGCTCGACCTTTCCTTCCGCATCAAGCTGACGGGCCTCCTCCGAACGCCCAAGCTCCACGGCCTTCTCCGGGCGGCCCAAACCGCGCTCGCAGTCAGCCATGACGGCCAGCAAGCCGGGACCGCCGGACATGCGGCGAGCAGCGCGCAGCTCCGCGAGAGCTTCCTTCCATTCACCAGCCCGATAAGCGGCAATGCCGTTGGTCTCCCGAGCCACCGCGACCCGACCCGCGCGGTTCTTCGCGGCCTGGGCGTGGCGCAGCGCCAGCTGGGGGTCATCCTCCATGAGGGTGGCGGCCATGATCATGTGCTTGGCGACGCCCTCCGCGTTGTCCTTCGACAACACCTTCAGGTCCTGCAGGACCATGGGATCGAGGTCATGGATATCGATATCGCCGGGCAGATCCGGCTCGGTCATGCGCTTGTTCAGTCGCTCTTCCCGGAAACCCGAACGCTGGGGCGCGGAGCGGTTGGAGGACGAACGCTCCTCACCTGCCCGCTGAGCGTGCCGGCGGTCGCCTTGTCCGCCGCGCCGATCGGGTCGGCCGCCGCGGTCAGAACGATCCGAGCGTTCACCCCTGGCGGGTTTCCGATTGTTGGACTGGTTACGATCACGTGACGGACGATCAGACATAGACCCATTCTTCCCGAAAAGCCCCACGAAGGGGGCACAAATGACGACAGGCGCGGCCTACCGAGGAGAAGACTCTCAACTCGGTAGGCCGCGCCTGTCATTCCTCTTTTAAGTTTTTAGTGTCGGCGGTAACCTACTCTCCCACACCCTCCCAGGTGCAGTACCATCAGCGCAACCAGGCTTAGCTTCCGGGTTCGGAAAGGGACCGGGCGTTTCCCTGCTGCCATCAACCACCGACACACCCACCAGAACAACACCCACCACCCACACAAGGCGATGGACATGCTTCGTTCTGTGACACGAGTGTGCTGTGTCAGACACTGCATAATGGACGCGAACCACCAACCACCCCAACAAGGGCAATCAGATGATCTCATTTTTTTTGTTACGTTGCGTAAAAAACACCCACCAACCACCACAGCAGTCAAATGTGTGTGTGTTTTGTTGGTCTATTAGTACCAGTCACCTCCACACCTTACAATGCTTCCAGATCTGGCCTATCAACCCCGTCATCTACAGGGGACCTCACACGAAACCTCATCTCGAAACAGGCTTCCCGCTTAGATGCTTTCAGCGGTTATCCCTTCCGTACGTAGCCAACCAGCCCTGCCCCTGGCGGAACAACTGGCACACTAGAGGTACGTCCGTCCCGGTCCTCTCGTACTAGGGACAGCCTTCCACAAGTTTCTACGCGCGCGGCGGATAGAGACCGAACTGTCTCACGACGTTCTAAACCCAGCTCGCGTGCCGCTTTAATGGGCGAACAGCCCAACCCTTGGGACCTACTCCAGCCCCAGGATGCGACGAGCCGACATCGAGGTGCCAAACCATCCCGTCGATATGGACTCTTGGGGAAGATCAGCCTGTTATCCCCGGGGTACCTTTTATCCGTTGAGCGACACCACTTCCACAAGTAGGTGCCGGATCACTAGTCCCGACTTTCGTCCCTGCTCGAGTTGTCACTCTCACAGTCAAGCTCCCTTGTGCACTTACACTCACCACCTGATTACCAACCAGGCTGAGGGAACCTTTGGGCGCCTCCGTTACATTTTGGGAGGCAACCGCCCCAGTTAAACTACCCACCAGGCACTGTCCCCAACCCAGATCATGGGCCAAGGTTCAGGTATCCAATCCGATCAGAGTGGTATTTCAACAACGACTCACACACAACTAGCGTCACATGATCACAGTCTCCCACCTATCCTACACAAACCGAACCGAACACCAATACCAAGCTATAGTGAAGGTCCCGGGGTCTTTTCGTCCTGCCGCGCGTAACGAGCATCTTTACTCGTACTGCAATTTCACCGGGCCTGTGGTTGAGACAGCAGGGAAGTCGTTACGCCATTCGTGCAGGTCGGAACTTACCCGACAAGGAATTTCGCTACCTTAGGATGGTTATAGTTACCACCGCCGTTTACTGGGGCTTAAATTCTCCGCTTCGACCCCCACAAGGGAGATCTAACAGGTCCTCTTAACCTTCCAGCACCGGGCAGGCGTCAGTCCGTATACCTCAACTTCAACGTTTTCGCACGGACCTGTGTTTTTAATAAACAGTCGCTTCCCTCTATTCTCTGCGACCACCACCAGCTCAAAAACGAAATGTTCTATCACCAACAGTGGCCCCCCTTCTCCCGAAGTTACGGGGGCATTTTGCCGAGTTCCTTAACCACAGTTCACCCGAACGCCTTAGTATTCTCTACCTGACTACCTGTGTCGGTTTAGGGTACGGGCCATATACATACATCGCTAGAGGCTTTTCTCGACAGTACGGGATCACCACATTCACCCACAAAGGGCTACGCATCACGCCTCACACACATTGAGGGGCGGATTTACCACTCCCCTCGTGCCACACGCTTACACCACAATCCAATAAGTGGCGCGGCTACCCCACTGCGTCACCCCATCACTTGGCTACTACCAGATCAGGCCCCACGCACTCCCACCACCAACCACAGCAAAACTGCAGTCCGATGATGATCGCGGGTGGTTAGTATCACTGATTCACACATGGGCGCACATACACGGGTACCAGAATATCAACTGATTGTCCATCGACTACGCCTGTCGGCCTCGCCTTAGGTCCCGACTCACCCTGGGAAGACGAACTTGACCCAGGAACCCTTAGTCATCCGGCGGATGAGATTCTCACTCATCAATCGTTACTCATGCCTGCATTCTCACTCGCACACACTCCACGCCCCCTCACGGTAACGCTTCACAGCAGTGCACGACGCTCCCCTACCCAACACCCACCCCAAAGGATGGGTTGTTGCCGCGGCTTCGGCGGTGTACTTGAGCCCCACTACATTGTCGGCGCAGAACCACTCGACCAGTGAGCTATTACGCACTCTTTCAAGGATGGCTGCTTCTAAGCCAACCTCCTGGCTGTCTTCGCGATCCCACATCCTTTTCCACTTAGTACACGCTTAGGGGCCTTAGCCGGCGATCTGGGCTGTTTCCCTCTCGACTATGAAGCTTATCCCCCACAGTCTCACTGCCATGCTCAACTTAACTGGCATTCGGAGTTTGGCTGACATTGCTAAGATTGTCGTCCCGCTCAACCAACCAGTAGCTCTACCTCCAGCAAGCAACACACAACGCTGCACCTAAATGCATTTCGGGGAGAACCAGCTATCACGGAGTTTGATTGGCCTTTCACCCCTACCCACAACTCATCCCCTCAGTTTTCAACCTAAGTGGGTTCGCGCCTCCACAAAGTCTTACCTCTGCTTCACACTGGCCATGGGTAGATCACTCCGCTTCGGGTCCAGGACATGCCACTAACAACACCCTCGTTAGGATTCGCTTTCGCTACGACTACCCCACACGGGTTAACCTCGCGACATGCCGCTGACTCGCAGGCTCATTCTTCAAAAGGCACGCCATCACACACAAGAGGTGCTCTGACGGATTGTAAGCACATGGTTTCAGGTACTATTTCACTCCCCTCCCGGGGTACTTTTCACCATTCCCTCACGGTACTATCCGCTATCGGTCACACTGAGTATTTAGGCTTACCGGGTGGTCCCGGCAGATTCACAGCAGATTTCACGAGCCCGCTGCTACTCGGGAAAAACACCAACACACACCACAAGCTATTAACGTACGGGACTCTCACCCACTCCGGTAGGCCATCCCAGACCACTCCCGCTCAACTTGAGATAATGCGCGATGAGGTGACAGCCCCACCAAGATGCATCCCACAACACCGCATGCGCAACCCCTGTCAGGTATCACACACACACGGTTTAGCCTCATCCACGTTCGCTCGCCACTACTAGCGGAATCATTATTTATTTTCCTCTCCTGCGGGTACTGAGATGTTTCACTTCCCCGCGTCAACCTCCACCACGACTATGAATTCATCGTGAGGTGACCACCCATAACGATGGCCGGGTTTCCCCATTCGGACATCCTCGGATCAACGCTTAGTTGTCAACTCCCCGAGGCTTAACGCAGACTCACACGTCCTTCATCGGCTCAGCATGCCAAGGCATCCACCATGCGCCCTTACACAAACACACACCCCACACACCACACACCCACCCCAAAAAGGCAAGCACGCAGCATGCGGAGCATAAAAAACACAACACTATAAGCCCACAGACTCACAGCACAACAAAAAATAAAGATGCTCGCGTCCACTATACAGTTCTCACACAACACACCACCCACCCATCCACCACCCACCCCACACGGAGGCACAAGGGAAGTAAACAACATGGATGATCACAGTCGAAACAACAATGTTGTCCCAGACACCCAACAGCATGCCAATGCACAAAAACTTTCAACGCTTGCGACAACAACCACACCATCAACCACACGTGGCATGCGATCCACCCGATTAATAAAACGGCAGCGGGTCAACACTCGTGACCACCAACCACCACCCCACACACCACAACCAGATGTCAAGCAACAACCACAACTGTGACCATCACCCACACCAACGGTGCGCGGGAAAAAAATACTTAAGCTCCTTAGAAAGGAGGTGATCCAGCCGCACCTTCCGGTACGGCTACCTTGTTACGACTTCGTCCCAATCGCCGATCCCACCTTCGACAGCTCCCCCCACAAGGGTTGGGCCACTGGCTTCGGGTGTTACCAACTTTCATGACGTGACGGGCGGTGTGTACAAGGCCCGGGAACGTATTCACCGCAGCGTTGCTGATCTGCGATTACTAGCGACTCCGACTTCATGGGGTCGAGTTGCAGACCCCAATCCGAACTGAGGCCGGCTTTCAGCGATTAGCGCACCCTTACGGGCTGGCAACGCGTTGTACCGACCATTGTAGCATGTGTGAAGCCCTGGACATAAGGGGCATGATGATTTGACGTCATCCCCACCTTCCTCCGAGTTGACCCCGGCAGTCTCTCATGAGTCCCCACCATAACGTGCTGGCAACATAAGACAAGGGTTGCGCTCGTTGCGGGACTTAACCCAACATCTCACGACACGAGCTGACGACAACCATGCACCACCTGTATACGAACCACAAGGGAAACCACATCTCTGCGGCGATCTCGTATATGTCAAGCCCAGGTAAGGTTCTTCGCGTTGCATCGAATTAATCCACATGCTCCGCCGCTTGTGCGGGCCCCCGTCAATTCCTTTGAGTTTTAGCCTTGCGGCCGTACTCCCCAGGCGGGGCGCTTAATGCGTTAGCTACGGCACAGAAGTCGTGGAAGACCCCTACACCTAGCGCCCACCGTTTACGGCATGGACTACCAGGGTATCTAATCCTGTTCGCTACCCATGCTTTCGCTCCTCAGCGTCAGTTACTGCCCAGAGACCTGCCTTCGCCATTGGTGTTCCTCCTGATATCTGCGCATTTCACCGCTACACCAGGAATTCCAGTCTCCCCTACAGCACTCAAGTATTGCCCGTATCGCCTGCACGCCCGGAGTTAAGCCCCGGAATTTCACAGACGACGCGACAAACCACCTACGAGCTCTTTACGCCCAGTAATTCCGGACAACGCTCGCACCCTACGTATTACCGCGGCTGCTGGCACGTAGTTAGCCGGTGCTTCTTATCCAGGTACCGTCACCACCCCCAAAGGATGGCTTCGTCCCTAGCGAAAGAGGTTTACAACCCGAAGGCCGTCATCCCCCACGCGGCGTCGCTGCATCAGGCTTGCGCCCATTGTGCAATATTCCCCACTGCTGCCTCCCGTAGGAGTCTGGGCCGTATCTCAGTCCCAATGTGGCCGTCCACCCTCTCAGGCCGGCTACCCGTCGACGCCTTGGTAGGCCATTACCCCACCAACAAGCTGATAGGCCGCGGGCTCATCTCGTACCGAAAAAACTTTCCACCCCCCACACTAAAGGAAGGTTATATCCGGTATTAGACCCAGTTTCCCAAGCTTATCCCGAAGTACGAGGCAGATCACCCACGTGTTACTCACCCGTTCGCCACTCGAGTACCCTGCAAGCAGGGCCTTTCCGTTCGACTTGCATGTGTTAAGCACGCCGCCAGCGTTCGTCCTGAGCCAGGATCAAACTCTCCATAAAAAAATTTCAGAAGAAACAATTCAAGGCAGAGCCCAAATTCCCAACCAAAAAACAAACAACCAACGATTTTACAAAAAAATCATCAACTGCTCACACCCACCCCCACACCCGACGGGGCAAAACAAGGAGGCGGGCTAAAAAAAATATACGACAACGATTCACATCACTGCACGCACCGGACACACTCACCACCCACACACCCCCACCACAAAAGCAAGAACATGCACATGGCGCGTTATTTACCGTGGCACCCGATCCAAAAAAAAGGTACCACCCGGCACACACCAACCACACCCACCAACAACACGCCGGCAGGCACAGCTGGCCAACAGCACAATCATCATCACAAACAAAAGTACATTGGCACACTATTGAGTTCTCACACAACATCTGCACGCAGCTTCTCACCCAAGGGCTTGTCGTCTGCGGCTGGAGGTCCGACTCTAGCTGATCTCTTCAATCAAAGTCAACTCTGAGTTAATCTCCGTGTCATCTTCGCAGTGTCTCGGTTTCCCTCGTCCCTGCTCGGCGACTTGGACTAAGTTACGGCAAACGCCCCTACCCGGCAAATCGCCAGGTAGGGGCGTATATTTCACGCAAAGAGACAACCGTTAGACGGTCACTCGGACGCCAGCGAAGTTCTTCTTCCCTCGCCGCAGTACCAACCAGGCCCCATGGAGCAGATCGTCCGCGGCGGGCTCCCACTCTTCGCTCTCAACGCGCACGTTGTTCACGTACACACCGCCCTCTTTGACGGAACGGCGAGCGGCGCCCTTGGACTCGGCGAGACCGGATCCGACGAGTAGGTCGACGATGGGGCGCGGCTGGTCGCCCGTGACCTCAAACACCTGGGTCTCGGACACGGCAGAGGCCAGGGTCTTTTCGTCAAGTTCGCTGAGTTCAGCACGCCCGAACAACGCCTGCGCGGCCAATTCAACCGCAGCGGTGGCCTCCTCGCCGTGGACGAGGTTGGTCATCTCGCGGGCGAGGCGCTTTTGGGCCTCGCGTTTGAAGGGGCGCTCGGCAACTTCTACCTCGAGTTCGTCGAGTTCTTCCTGGCTGAGGAACGTGAACCACCGCAGGTAGCGGATGACATCGGCGTCGGCGGCATTGATGAAGTATTGGTACCAGGCGTAGGGGCTGGTCATCTCCGGGTCAAGCCAAAGGGAGCCGCCGCCTGTCGATTTGCCGAACTTCTTGCCTTCGGAGTCAGTGACCAGCGGCACGGTCAGGGCATGAACGGCGTCGCCGTCCATTCGGCGGACGAGGTCGACGCCGGCAACGAGGTTGCCCCACTGGTCGCCGCCACCCACCTGCAGGGTGCAGTCGAAGTTGCGGTGCAGCTGCACAAAGTCATTGGCCTGGAGCAGCATGTAGGAGAACTCGGTGTACGAAATACCGTCGTTGTCCAGGCGACGCTTGACGGTGTCGCGCGCCAGCATGGTGCTGAGGGGGAAATGCTTGCCAATATCTCGCAGGAAGGCGATGACGGACAGGTTCTCAGTCCAGTCGTTGTTGTTGACCAGTTGGGCGGCATTGTCGCCCTCGAAGGAAACGAAACGAGAAAGCTGGCCGGAAATTCGCCCTGACCACTCGGCAACGGTGTCGGCGGAGTTCATAGAACGTTCGCCGACGTCACGCGGGTCACCGATCATGCCGGTAGCACCACCAGCGAGGACGAGGGGTCGATGCCCGGCTTGCTGGAAACGGCGAAGCATGAGCAGCGGCACGAGGTGCCCTGCGTGGAGGGAGGGACCTGTGGGGTCGAAACCGCAGTACAAGGTGATCGGGCCGGCGTCGGTGGCCTCGCGAAGTTTGTCGAGGTCAGTGGATTGGTTGATGAGCCCGCGCCACGTCAGCTCGTCGATGATGTTCATGAAAATGGTGATCCTTTAGTGTTCGTTGGTGGAAGCTGGCGGCCAGGGAGTCGCTTCGTCGATAAGCATGACGGGGATGCCGTCATCGATGCGATAGGCGAGGCCGAGCCGTTCATTGACCAGGACGTTGTCCTCTTCCAGATAGGTCAGCGGGCCCTTGTCCTTGGGACAGGCCAGGACCTCCAACAATTGCGGATCAAGACTCATAGTGGCTCATCGTACCCGGCAGCGAGAGGGACGAGAAAACCCCGACATCCTCGGGTTCGAGGTGTCGGGGTTGGTGGGCAACTTAGCTGCGCACCGGCGTCGTCGCCCACGTCACGTGAGCTTTCGACGCTTCGGCCACGCGCTGGCGTTGCTCGTTGACGCGAACGCCGGCTGTGCCGCCTCGGGTCGCGCGGGAGGCCACGGCACCATCGATGGTCAACACCTCTCGCACGGCGGGGGTCAGTCGCTTATCGACGCCCTGCAGTTCCGCGTCAGTGAGTTCGTCCAGACCCACGCCCCGCGCCTCTGCGAGGCGCACGCATGCGCCGGAAGCTTCGTGCGCCTCACGGAACGGAACGCCCTCCCGCACCATCCACTCGGCCAGGTCCGTGGCCAGGGTGAATCCTGCGGGGGCGAGCTCACGCATGCGATCTTCATGGAAGGTGAGGGTGGAGACGAGCCCCGTCATCGCCGGAAGCAGCAGGTTGAGCTGGGCGATCGAGTCGACGATCGGCTCCTTATCTTCCTGCAGGTCGCGGTTGTAGGCCAAGGGCTGAGCCTTGAGCGTGGCCATGAGCCCGGCGAGGTTGCCGATGAGGCGACCGGTCTTGCCGCGGGTGAGCTCGGCGACGTCCGGGTTCTTCTTCTGCGGCATGATCGACGAGCCCGTGGACCACGCGTCGGACAACGTGACGTAGCCGAATTCGGGAGTACACCACGCGATGATTTCTTCGGCGAGGCGAGACATATCAACGGCGATCTGGGCGAGCACATAGGCCGTCTCGGCCGCGAAGTCACGCGAGGAGGTTGCGTCGATGGAGTTATCGGCGGCCGAGTCGAAGCCCAGCTCCGCGGCGATTGCTTCGGGGTTGAGCTGGAGGGAGGAGCCCGCGAGGGCTCCGGAACCATAAGGGCTCACGGCCAGGCGCTTGTCCAGGTCGCGGATTCGCTCGATGTCGCGCAGCAGCGGCTGCGCGTGGGCGAGCAGCTGGTGTGCGAGTAGGACGGGCTGCGCGGCCTGGAAGTGGGTCTTGCCTGGCATGATGGCGTTGGGGTGGCGTGCGGCCTGGTTAACGAGGGCGTCGATAAGCTCGGTCGTGCCGACCGCGATGCCGCGGACGGCGTCGCGGACCCACATGCGAAACAGCGTGGCCACCTGGTCGTTGCGGGAGCGGCCTGCGCGCAGTCGTCCGCCGACCTCGGGGCCGACGCGATCAATGAGACCGCGTTCCATGGCACCGTGGACGTCCTCGTCGGTCGGCTCGGGACGGAAGCTGCCGTCGGCGACGTCGCGACCCAACTGCTCCAACCCGGCCAGCATCGTGTCCAGATCCGCATCCGACAGCAAGCCAGCAGAGTGCAGGACCTTGGCGTGCGCCTGGGAGGCGAGCACATCATAGGGGGCGAGCACCCAGTCGAAATGCGTGGACACGCTCAGGGCGAACAGTGCCTCGGCGGGGCCGCCGGAGAAGCGGCCACCCCACAGGGCGCCCTCGTTGGTTCCGTGTTGCTCCATCTACTTGGCCTCCCGGTCCCGACTGTTGGCGATCTTGGAGGACAGGCCGTGCAGCTCCACGAAGCCCTTGGCCAGCGTCTGGTCGAAGGTATCGCCGGTGTCGTAGGTGGCCAGGTTGAAGTCGTAGAGCGAGTGGTTGGAGCGACGGCCATTGACCACGATGTTTCCAGCGTGCAGGACGAGGCGGATGTCGCCGGTGACGTGCTCCTGAGTGGATTCGATGAAAGCATCGAGGGAGCGCTTCAGCGGGCCGAACCAGAGGCCGTCGTAGACCTCCTCGGACCAGCGGGCGTCGATAAGCCGCTTGTACCGTGCCAACTCACGCTCAACGGTGACATCCTCGAGGGCCTCATGGGCCTTGATGAGGACGAGGGCTCCGGGTGCCTCGTAGATCTCGCGGGACTTGATGCCCACGAGGCGGTCCTCGACCATGTCGAGACGGCCCACGCCCTGCGCGCCGCCGCGGCGGTTAAGCTCCTCGATGGCCTCCAGCACGGTGACGGGGCGGCCGTCGATGGCGACGGGCTTGCCACCCTCGAAGGAGATGATGAGTTCATCGGGGGCGTTACCCAGGGACGGATCCTCGGTGTAGGAATAAAGGTCCTTCGTCGGCGGGTTCCACAGATCCTCCAGGAAGCCGGTCTCGACGGCGCGGCCCCACACGTTCTGGTCAATGGAGAACGGCGACTTCGTCGACTGCTCGATGGGCAGGTCAATTTCCTCGGCGAAGGCGATGGCCTTGTCGCGGGTCCAGGCGTAATCACGGGCCGGAGCAATGATCTCCAGGTCCGGGTTGGTGTTACGGAAACCAACCTCGAAGCGGACCTGATCGTTTCCCTTACCGGTGCAGCCGTGGGAAACGTGGGTGCCGCCGTGCTCGCGGGCGGCTTCGACGAGGTGCTTGACAATCAACGGGCGGGAAATCGCCGAGACCAGCGGGTACTGCTTCATGTACATGCCGTTGGCCTTGATGGTGGGCAGGCAGTAGTCGTTGGCGAACTCGTCCTTGGCGTCAATGACGATGGACTCCACCGCACCGCAGTCGATCGCACGCTGGCGCACGGACTCCATGTCTTCGCCCCCCTGGCCCAGGTCGAGGGAAACAGCGACAACTTCGCCACCGGTCATCTTGGCCAGATAAGGGATGGCGACGGAAGTGTCAAGGCCACCGGAGTAGGCGAGGACGACGCGTGCAGTCATGGAAATTTCTCCTTAAAGGAAAGTACTTGCAGGAAGTAAGTGGTGATACGGATTAGAGAGTACCGGGGTCTCACCGCGAGGTGAGCAGCTCCCCCAGCTCGTGCCCGGTCATGGGGTCCCGGGCGAGGACGAAAATGGTGTCGTCGCCGGCGATGGTGCCCACAACCTCGTCGAGGGAAACCCGGTCAATGAAGCTGGCCAGGTATTGCGCGGCGCCCGGCGGGGTGCGCAACACCGCGGTGTTGCCGGAGGAATCGACAGCGACGACGAGCTCATCGAGCATCCTTCGCAGCTTCTCCCTCGGCCCAGACAGCGACTCCGCCAGGGCTTGTTCGACGACGCCGACCGTGTAGTAGGCGCGCCCGTCATCGGGGCGAACCTTCTTGGCACCGAGCTCATCCAGGTCCCGCGACAGGGTGGCCTGAGTGATGTCGAAGCCTTCGTCGAGGAGCAATTCGGACAGTTGCACCTGGCTGGACACCCGGGTTTTGTCGAGGATGTCGAGGATCTTCGCCTGCCTCGCAGTGCGGGTGGCGGGAACGCTCATCGCTGACCCGGCTGATTCTCGAGCAACCACACCAGCAGGGCCTTCTGGGCGTGCAGGCGATTTTCCGCCTCGTCGAAGACGCGGGAGGCGGGGCCGTCGATGACTTCGGCGGTCACTTCGTTGCCGCGGTAGGCCGGGAGGCAGTGCAGGAAGATCGCCCCATCGTTGGCCTGACCCATGATCTCCTCGGTGACCTGGTAAGGCAAGAAGGGGGTCCGACGATCCTTGCCATCGTTTTCTTGCCCCATGGATACCCAGGTGTCGGTGATGACCACGTCCGCGCCTTCCACCTCGGCGAGGTCACAGGTCACGGTGACGGTGGCTCCGGTCTCCGCTGCACGCTGGCGCGCCCGCTCGACGAAGCGCTCAGCTGGGTGGAAGCCCTCGGGTGCCACGATGGAGATATCCATGCCCGCGGTGGCGAATCCCAGCATGTAGGAGTTGGCCATGTTGTTATCGCCATCGCCGAGGTAGACGGCCTTCTTGCCGCGAAGGCCGGCCGGGCCTTCCTCGGGGCTGAGGTTTTCCACACACGTCTGCAGGTCCGCGAGGATCTGGCAGGGGTGCAGGTCATCGGACAGAGAGTTGATGATCGGCACCGTCGACGTTTCGGCCATGGCGTGGAACCCCTCATGGTCGAAGGTCCGCCACACGATGGCCTCGACATAGCGGGACAGCACCGCGGCGGTGTCCTGCAGGGTCTCGCCCTTGCCCATCTGGGACTGGCTCGCATCCACCACAATGGGGTGTCCGCCCAGTTGAGCGATGCCGGCGTCGAAGGAGAAACGCGTGCGCGTGGAGGTCTTATCGAAGAGGACGGCCACCGACATCGGCCCTTCGAGCGGACGCTTGGACAGCGGGGCCTTCTTCAACTCTGCAGCGAGGGTGAGTACCTCGGCCTGCTCAGCCGGGGTCAGGTCATCGTCGGCGAGGAAGTGCCGGACAGCGGGTTGCGTCATGTTAATTCTCCTGGAAGTTCAGTTCAACGAGTAGATCATTGAGGGCTTGGCCCGCCGTGGCGATCTCCTCGTCGGTGATCACCAGCGGCGGGGTGAGCCGCAGGACGTTGGCAGCGGGGGCGTTAAGCACCAGGCCGTGCTCGAATCCCTTCGCCACCGCTTGCTTTGCGACGTCGCGGTCCAGCACCACACCCAGCATCAGTCCGCGTCCGCGGACCTCCTGCACGCCGACAATCTGGGATACCTTGCCCGCCAGCACCTCACCCTTGCGGGCGACCTCAGCGCAGAAGGCATCGTCAACGATGGACAGCACGGCGTTGGCGGCCGCGCAGGCAATAGGGTTGCCACCGAAGGTCGTGCCGTGAGCACCCGGGGTGAACAGCTCGGCTGCTGCGCCGCGGGCGACGGTAGCGCCAATGGGCAGGCCGCCGCCGAGGCCCTTGGCCATGGTGATGACATCCGGCAAGACCCCGTCATGCTCGAAGGCAAAGAAGGTGCCGGTGCGGCCCACCCCAGTCTGGACCTCATCCACGATCATGAGGATGCCGTGCTTGTCGCACAGATCCCGAATACCCTGCAAGAATCCCTCCGGCGCCGGGATCACCCCCGTCTCACCCTGGATAGGCTCCAGGATGATGGCGGCCGTGTCCGTCGGGTTCGCTTCGACGAGTTTGGTGAGGTAGTCGAGGTCACCATAGGGATAGAACTCCACGCCGGCGGGCATCGGCTCGAAGGGCTCGCGCTTGTCCGGCTGCCCGGTCATCGCCAGCGATCCCATGGTCCGGCCGTGGAAGCCGTGGACGGCGGCCAAGATGCGCGTCCGCCCGGTCAGGCGGGCAAGCTTGAAGGCCGCTTCGTTGGCTTCGGCCCCGGAGTTGCAGAAGAACACGCGGGCGGAATCGTCGCCCACTTTCTCCTTCAACGCAGCGGCCGCGCGGACCACAGGCTCGGAGGCAAAGAGGTTGGACACGTGCCCAAGCGTCGAAAGCTGCGAAGTCACGGCCTCGATGATCGTCGGGTGGGCGTGTCCGAGGGAGTTAACGGCGATGCCGCCGAGGAGGTCGATGAGTTCTCGGCCTTCGGCATCCACCACGACGGCGCCGTGCCCGGAGACGAGCTCCACCGGTGGGGTGCCGTAATTGTTCATCAACACCTGGTTCCATTGTTCTACGGCATGGGGCATGCTCAGGTGTCCTTTCTGAAGACGGTGCCAGCGGGGTAATCGTCGCGGTCATAGCCATCCGGGAGCACCATCGTGCCGATGCCGCCCATGGTGAGCAGCTCGAGGATGACGGAGTGGGCAATGCGGCCGTCAATAACGTGGGCGGCGCTCACCCCGCCTCGTACTGCTTGCAGGCAGGATTCCATCTTCGGGATCATGCCCGAATCCAATTCCGGCAGGACCTCGGCGAGCTCGGCGGTGAGGATCTTCGATACCAACGAGTCCCGGTTCGGCCAGTCGGTGTACAGCCCCTCGACGTTGGTGAGGATGACGAGGCGTTCCGCGCCGATCGCCTCCGCCAGGGCACCCGCAGCAGTATCGGCGTTGATGTTGTAGACCTCCCCATCGTCGCCTGGGGCGATGGTGGAGACAACCGGAATGCGCCCGGCGTCGATAATGTCCATGAGTGCCTCGGGGTTGACGTTGGTGATATCACCCACGAGCCCAATGTCAGTGGCCACTCCCCCGACATTCACGTAGCGCTTTGTCGCCCTGAACAGGCCGGCATCTTCGCCAGACGTGCCGACGGCGTAGGGCCCGTGCGAGTTGATGAGGCCGACCAGGTCGCGGCCGACCTGACCGAACAGCACCATTCGCACAACCTCCATGACTTCCGGAGTGGTCACGCGGAAGCCCCCGGTGAAGTCCCCATCCAGGTCAAGGCGTTTGAGCATGGAGGAGATCTGCGGGCCACCGCCATGCACCACCACCGGTTTCGCCCCCACAGTGCGTAGGAACACCATGTCGGCGGCGAAGGCAGCCTTGAGGTCCTCATCGATCATGGCGTTGCCGCCATACTTGACCACAACGATCTTGTCGCGGAAATGCTGCAGCCAGGGCAAAGCCTCGGCCAAGACATGCGCCCGGGCCTCGCTGCTGAGATTGCTTAAAGTATCCATGTCAGGCGTTTCCTAGCTGGAGTAGGCGGAGTTGATCTCCACGTAGTCGTGGGAGAGATCCGTGGTGCGGACGGTCGCGCGGCCGGGGCCGTCGATGCCGAGGTTGACCAGCACCTCAATGTCGGCGCCGGAGAGGTCGACGTCTCGCGCGCCGGGGGTGCCGGTGGTGTTCACGCACACTGCCTCCCCGTTGAAGTACACCGAAATGTGGTCGGGGTCCATGTCTGCCTCTGCCATGCCGACGGCCGCGAGCACGCGCCCCCAGTTCGGGTCCGAGCCAAACATGGCGCATTTGAACAGGTTGTCGCGTGCCAGAGTCCGGGCAGCATTCACGGCTTGCTCATCGGTAGACGTTCCCTCCACCGTGACGGTGACGCGCTTGGTTACGCCTTCGGCGTCGGCCTGCATCTGCCGGGCGATGTCTTCGCTTGCCTGCAGGACCGCGGCGTTGAGCTCGTCCTGGGTCGGAGTGATTCCCGAAGCACCAGAGGCGAGGAGGAAGACCGTGTCATTGGTCGAAGTAGAACCGTCAATATCAAGGGTGTCGAAGGTGACGTGGCTGGCCGCGCGCACTGCCTCATCGAGCATCGCCGGCGTGGCGCTAGCGTCGGTGGTCAAGCAGACCAACATCGTAGCCAGTGAGGGCGACATCATTCCGACGCCCTTCCCCATCCCACCGAGCGTCCAGCCCTCAGCGTTGACCACGGTCTCCTTCTTCACCAGGTCGGTGGTCATGATGGCTTCGGCTGCCGCCTCACCGTTGTCGCCCAAAGAGGTCGACAGATTATCGACGCCCGCGCGCATCTTCCCCATCGGCAGCACCTCACCGATGAGCCCGGTGCTGCACACCCCGACATCCGTCGGGGCAATGCCCAGCAGGTCTGCGACCTGCTGCTGCAACTCAGCGGCATCCTGATCTCCCTGCACACCATTGCAGGCATTAGCGTTGCCCGAGTTATACAGCACCGCCTTGATCTGCCCATCGGCAATCGCCACACGCGAGAGCTTCACCGGCGACGCCACCACTCGATTACGAGTGAACACCGCTGCGGCATGAAACTCCGGCCCCTCATTGACCACCAAGGCCATGTCGGGATTGCCAGAGGGCTTAATGCCCGCGGTCAATGCTGCAGCACTGAAACCAGCAGGCGCAGTGATTCCGATGGAGCTCATACTTTTCTCCTGAGAGTGTGCGGGAGGTTTTTAAGGGGCGACGGCAACGGCGAGAAGTCCCGCCGTTTCCTCGAGGCCGAGGGCAAGATTCATGCATTGGACAGCCGCACCGCCAGTACCTTTGGTGAGGTTGTCCAACGCCGACGTCATCAGCAAACGTCCCGATCGCTCATCAACTTCGACCTGCACGTGACAGTAGTTGCTACCCACGACATTTTGGGTTTGCGGCTGCTGCCCCTCAGGCAATAGGTGAATGAAGGGCTCGTCAGCGTAGAAAGCCCGATAGGTCTCCGTGGCGATTTGCTGGGTAACTCCCTCGACTAGCGGTGCCGTAACCGTGGTGAGGATCCCCCGCGGGAGCGGGGCCAACACCGGAGTGAAACTAACGGTGACCTCAGCGTCAGTGACCTCAGCGAGGTTCTGGATGATCTCCGGCGTGTGCCGGTGCTTCCCAGCCGTGTTGTAAGCCTTGAGATTGCCCATGACCTCCGAGCCGAGCAAACCAACAGAGGCCTTCTTGCCTGCTCCCGAAACCCCAGTAACAGAAACGACGGCGAGGTCCGGCGTAATCAACCCACCCGCGACTGCCGGCAGCGCGGCCAGCGTCGCCCCGGTGGGAAAACAGCCCGGAACCGCTACCCGAGTGGAGCCTTGCAGCTCTTCTCGGTGACCGGGAAGCTCCGGAATGCCATATGTCCACGTGCCCGCATGCTCCGAACCGTAGTAATGCTCCCACTCCCCCGCATCCTGCAAACGGAAGTCGGCAGCACAGTCAATGACGACAGTGTCTGGGTTAGCAGAAGAAAGCGCCTGACCGATCGGACCAGAATGGCCGTGCGGAAGCGCAAGGAACACCACATCGTGGCCAGCTAAGACCTCCGGAGTAGTGTCCTCAATAATCCGGTCGGCTAGCGGCGACAGGTGGGGCATCAATTCCGCCACCGCCTGACCTGCCGACGATCCGGCGGTCAATGCCCCAATCTCTAACTCGCCAGAGACGTACGCGGGGTGGCTGAGCAGCAGGCGGAGAATCTCTCCGCCCGCGTAGCCAGTAGCGCCTGCGACTGCAACCTTGTATGCCATGACGGACAATCTAGCACTTTATGCAGACTCGTGCAAACTATTCAGTCTATCAATGTGGACATCCCCCACTCTTTACCCCCAAATCTCACTTACCCGACAATTCCTATCTTTGCACCTATAGTTACAGGTTCCACCATATAACCTCCAAAGATGTTCACAGTGAAAACACTGAAACGAATTGTCACCACCGCTGCAGCTTTCATCATGATCGGTGGGCTCATGCCCCCGGTTGCCACCGCCCAAGCTGACCGCACAGTCACCCCCGATGAGATCGACGCCTACGTCGCCGAATACGAACAAGACCCACATGTCACCCCCGTGGTGGACGGTGTGGGAGGCATCAGCGACGCCGAACTCGCCGCATACCACGATCTCGTCCGCGCCACCCAGGAAGCAGGCGAGCCTGAAACATCGCTGGTCCCTGGAGAAATGTGGTCCGATACTATCGGCCTACCCGCAGACGTGAGCAAGGCAGACGCTGATGCAGCAGAGATCGCCATCGCCACCGAGCAGGAGACCCTACCCAGTATCAATTCTCTGAACAGTCTGGATAGGATCAATTCCCTGAACAGTCTGGATAGGCTCGATGATCAGATGATGGCACGGGCATCAAACTGCAGGACCTTCTTCTTCTCACCCCACCAGGTGTGCGGAGCCATCCTAGAAGCCTATGAATCCCTCGGCGGACAGTTCAGCTGGCTCATGCACCCGGTCGAACCGATGTATCTCAACCCTGACGGACAGGGCTACCGCCAGATGTTCCGCAATGGTTTCATCTACTGGCACCCGAACACCGGCGCCTACGCCGTAACCACCCGCAGTGCCGTTGTCTGGAACCGTAACGGTTGGGAACAAGGATGGCTTGGATACCCCACCAGTGCTGAGGTGCCGGTGCGAGGATCGAACCCCCTTACCGGCGAGATCAACGGTTGGGTCCAGAGCTTCCAGGGCGGACGGATCTATCGATCATCGATTCTGAACGGTTTCCATATCGCAAGCATCAATGGTCTAATTTTGGAGAAATGGCTCGAATTGGGGGGACCTAACAGCCCACTAGGATTTCCAATTGCAGACGAAGCCGTAACACCTGATTCACAGGGCAGGTTTTCCGTTTTCCAGCATGGTCATATTTACTGGCACCCACAGGTGGGAGCATGGCCAGTAGCTGGAGACATACTTGCAACTTGGGAGGCTAGTGGGTCTGTATCTGGGGAATTCGGATATCCGATCGATGACCCACTTGCCCAAGGCGATGGCGAATACACTCAGTTATTCGAACGAGGGCTTCTTTACGGAAAATGGCTACACCCTGACGACGCATCGAAATATGCAAGCAGAGGAGATGCTCCTGGCCCCAACTATTACACTCGAGTACTACCTTGCCTAAGTTATGAACGGAGTGGAGACACTTTGCTCGCAGCATTTAGCGTGATCGATAAGCGATCAGTCGTATTCCTAGACTGCTAGAGATTCAGAAATCATATGGTTTCAGTTGCCAACCCAAATAGTGGTCATTTCTACAACATTCCTCCCACGGAGGCCGACTGGTACAACTTTATGTCCTGCGTTGCCCACACATTGAACGCCCAGCCATTCTACGAAGTTGACCCCGGAAACTGGGGACGGCAGCGTCGCAACTTATATAGTGATACTGGAAGCGTGGTAGTAGTATCTCGCGACAATCGGTTGGTCACTGCATGGGCCGGCGGCCCACCAAAAAGCGGCGATTGGAAAAAATGTCGCGAAGGGTTGTACTAATAATGAAAGGCTCCACGGAAGACCAACCGCTGCTGTGCCTGAGGCCAGAATTCGGCCACCCCACCTCTCTATGGGCTGATATTGTTCCCTTTCCACGAAGTGGGCCTCGCGTCGTAACCTATCCAGATGAAATGGGGTTGTCTGAAGAATTGGGTGACCGTCTGTACCGCTGGTCCCGCCTATGGCGTGAGAATTTCCTTGGAAGAGAGGATCGACCTGATGGAAAACTCAGATGGCGCCCTGGTTTCAATATTAGAGAGTGGATTGACGAAGGCCTCTGGATTGAGAAGGCGCTTATTTCGGAACTGCCCGAGTATGACATCGACTTTTTGTGGCGCCACTGGGTTCCCGGCTACTTTTCCGGGGACAATTAAGGACTTTTCGGTGTTGGAATGCCACGTGATTCAAAGTAGTCGGGCTCATCGTACTTGAGAGCGCAGCTGGTCGGTAGTGTGGAAGGAATGTTGGTCCCGGGATGTAAGCCGAGGTTTTCCGATGATGGGATTTCCGACGTTGCCCATCAGGAAAACCTCGACATTCTTAACAATTCCTTTGATTTCCTTGGCGTTAGTGACTGGGTCGCGCCAGCATCGTCCTTCTAGGGTGGAACCTAGTCTCCGACTACCCCAGGCTGCCACATCCCATCGTTAAGATGAGACCGTTTTCGCCAGTAATCTCATAAGTCGTCGGCCCGCGCTCTCAGTGGCGCAGTCGCGGTTCGGCTTCCGCTCGGAAAACGACTTCGAGATGGCTGGATCCGCTAAGATTACTACGGCGTCTTGAGTAGAACCCTGTCCACTTTCGAGGTCCAGTTCCCAGAGAGGCAGGCGTTCATTGTGACAAGAGCACGTCTATCAACGGATCAGATCCTCTACCTTTCCGGAGTAGTCGCGGCCCCCTGGGCCGAAATCGGAGCGATAGCGCTGGGCTTCATAATTCTGCTGATAGGGCGTTTAGTCCCCGGCGACTCCAGTCCAGATCGTGCCAACTAACTCATCGCGATTGGAGCCCTCGCCATAGTTTTCGGTCTTTCACTCGAAGTCGCGCAGATCGATTCCAAGCTCTGGGACATCGTCTATCTGCTCGTGGGCGCTGCAATCACCGGGGTTCTCCTTGCGCTGCCTCCAGGTCCGGTGTCGTTCTTGGGCTTTCTGTTCTGTCTTGCCCCGCCCCTACTGCTGGCTGGGGCATAAACGGCGTTGCACAGATGCCTGGTACGACACCGAATCACGAACTCTTCTATCAGGGAAAGGCGCCACGCCGGGGCCTAGGTTCAACAATTTCACACGAACATCAACGCCGAAGCTACGTGACTGAGGCCAGTTTTGCGCACCCTAGCTAGGCCCGAAACTGAGTGAATCGAAAACCTCCGACATAATCTGAGTTGCAGGCCCTCTCCCCTACCGGTCTCGACGTTCAAAATTGGCCTGTCGAGGAGCAATAACTCCCTGGGCCAAGGCGGCGGTGCGATTGTCCTTCAACCCCACGTGGCCATGATTGGCCGGTGACGTTGGATGGTTATGTCCTCTAGCGTGGTGTATCTGTAGCTGCCGGTGACGACCCCCAGGGAAAATGTGGGCGACCACCGCAGGTACCTTTCGAATCAACTCCTACATCTCCTCGAAAGGACAACCCACGATGGCCGCTGGCCCTCATTCTATCGACCCGACCACCTACCTCGACGACCTGCTCTCCCAGGCCTCGCCGGACCTGATGCGGCAGATGCTCCAAAGCTTCATCAACCAAATCCTGTCGACCCAGGCCGATCAGGTCTGCGGCGCCGATTACGCCACCACCAGCGATGCTCGCGTCAACACCCGCAATGGCTACCGCACCGCGACCTCGACACCCGGGTGGGCACCATCGACGTCGCCATCCCGAAACTACGCACCGGCTCCTTCTTCCCCGACTGGCTGCTGGAACGACGCACCCGAGCCGAACGAGCCCTGACCACCGTGATCGCCACTTGCTACCTCAAAGGGGTCTCCACCCGCAGGATGAACGACCTGGTCGCCACCCTCGGGATTAACAACCTCTCGAAGTCCCAGGTATCCGAGATGGCCAAAGAACTCGACACCATGGTCGAGGACTTCCGCACCAGACCATTGGATACCAGCCCGTATCTCTACGTCTCGTGTGACGCGTTAACCATGAAAGTCCGCGAAGGCGGACGGGTGGTGAAAACCTCCGTGTTGTTGGCCACCGGGGTTAATGCTGAAGGCTACCGGGAACTATTGGGCATGCAGGTCGCCACCGCAGAGTCATCAGCGTCGTGGACTGGGTTCTTCCGGGATCTTAAGGCTAGGGGCCTTAACGAGGTGTACCTGGTTACTAGTGACGCGCACCTGGGTATCCAGCACGCGATCGGCGAGGTATTACCGAATGCGTCATGGCAGCGGTGTCGGACCCATTTCGCCAAGAATCTCTCCGGGCTGGTGTCGAAGACGCAGTGGCCGACGTTATCGGCGATGTTCCACACGATCTTCCAGCAACCGGATGCAGCATCGGTGTGGGCCCAGGCGAGGGAGGTCGTGGCGTTTTGCGAGCAGAGGTTTCCGCATGTTGCTGACTATCTGGAGGAGTCGTTGGATGAGCTGTTGGCGTTTACGAATACGCCGAAGTCGGTGTGGAAGAAGGTGTGGTCGAATAACCCGACTGAGCGGCTCAATCGGGAGATCCGTAGGCGTACTGATGTCGTGGGCATCTTTCCCAATCGTGAGGCTGTGATCCGTTTGGTGGGGGCTGTGTTGGCGGAGCAGCATGATGATTGGATTCAGCAGAAACGGTATATGTCGTTGACGAGTCTGGAGCAGACCAAGACGCTGATGAGGGCTAATATCATTGACCCCGGTGAGAAGGCTGAGGTGGTGGCATGAACCGGTATTGGTATCGGGTGCGTGCCGGCCCTTGGGGTCGTTAGGCCTTCAGTTTTATCGAAAGGTAGAAACACCACTCCCGCGGACTTGACCACGTTGGATGTTAGGGACGTGTATTTTGAAGCAGCGTGGTAACGATCCTGAAACGCTGGAGTGAGCTTCGTGAAGCACAAAACACAGATAGGGCCCAGGCCTTCGAAACGTCTGTAGTTGATCAACCAGGTCACCACCACAGAGCTACTTGCTCTGGATAGTTTCCCGACCACCCCGATCAACACCGACACCTCGAATATGCTCCTTATTGTCCTGTACGCGCGGGAAGGAAAAGGATCGATGATGGTGACCTCGCAGTTCGATCCGGAGAAGTGGTACACATCCATGGCTGAAAAAGTCGTGGCTGAGTCATTGCTCAACCGTCTTGTCGGTGGAGCGGAGATCATCAGTTTGGACGGGCCGAACATGAGACTGCGGCCGACCATCGTCGAGTAACTGTCAAGCCCCGTTGTATGGTCATCCACCGTGGTGGGCAGTTGCTTCATGATGCCCACTGCGGTGCTTCACGATGATTACCACGCCGCTTCAAAATACACGTCCGGAACACATTGGATCGTATGCTAGTGCAAAGACCCAGCTCACGACCTGGCCGTCGGCCTTGTAGCCGGCACAAAATACAACAGTGACCTCTTCCACGCATTTAACAAGCCGAATGCGGGAGGCAACGGCTACGGAGGCACCCACCATCGAGGGGTGTCTCCGGCCATTGCCTCCCGCATTAAGGAGCGAAGGTTAGGCGCGCATATCGGCGCCGAAGCGCTCCTTCGCCAGTGCGGCCGCAGCGAGCCGACGCTCATTGGCCTCCTCGTCGGTGAGGGTGCGATCCTGGGCGCGGAAGAGCAGAGCAAAGGCCAGGGACTTCTTGCCCTCGCCGAGCTGCTGGGAACGGTAGACGTCGAAAAGCTCGACGCTTTCCAGCAGGTCTCCGGCACCTTCGGCGACGACTCGCCGAACATCTTCGGCGGGGACCGACTCATCGACGACGAGGGCGATGTCCTGGTGGAGGGCCGGGAAGGAGGACAACACCGGGGCCGGGAAGGTCTCTTCCAGCGGCAGGGCGGTGACGTCGATTTCCATGGCGCAGGTGCGGGCCGGCAAGCCCAGAGCCTCGATGACCTGGGGGTGCAGCTCGCCGGCGTGGCCGACAACGGTGCCGTCGACTACCAAGGCGGCGCAACGCCCCGGGTGCCAGGGCAGCGTGTTGGCCGAGACCACGTCGAGCTCGACGCCTGCGGCACGGGCGACAACTCGGGCTGATTCGATGGCGTCGGCGTAGGAGTATGTACGGCCCTTGCCCCAGGGACCCTCGAATTCGATGTCGCCGGTACCGACGGTGGCGGCATGCAGCGGCTGGTACGGGAGGGATTCCCGCAGCTCCTGCAGTACCTCGTCGGAGGGACGCTGCTTTACCGAAGGCATCGGGGATACGTCGTCGCGAGCGAAGGAGACCTGCTGGATGCCGAAGAGCGCGACGTCGCCGAGCCCCCGGGCGACGTTGCGGGCCAAAGAGTCGAGCATCGAGGGCAGCAACGTGGTGCCCAGGATTCCGCGGTCGGCCTCGAGAGGGTTTCGCACCGCGACGGCCTGGCGGCGCTCGTCGTCGGCCGGCAGGCCCCAGGTATCGAAGGTGTCGTTGGGAATGAAGGGGCTGGGCAAGATTTCGGCGTAGCCGTTGTAGGCCAGTGCGTGGCCGATGGCCCGGCGGCGGGCCTGGGCAGGGGTAAGTCCGCGGCCACCGGCCGGGGTCGGCAGGACGAGCGGGATGTCTTCCAGTCCTTCTAGCCGCATGATCTCTTCGATGAGATCCTCCGGCAAGGCGAAGTCAGTGCGCCAGGTCGGCGGGGTGACGGTGAGCTTGCCACCGCATTCGGAGACCTCAACGGCGCAACCGACTTCTTCGAGGCGGCGGATAACGGTGTCGCGGTCGTAGTCCACGCCGATGAGCTCGGAGGGGTGGGTCACGCGCATGGTGATGGCCGAACGTGCGGGGACCTCACCGATGAGGGTGCGGCCCTCATCGACGCTGCCGCCGGCAATGTCAACGAGGAGGGCGCACGCCATGTCGAGGGCTACCTCGACGATGGCTGGGTCGACGCCCCGCTCGAAGCGTCGAGAAGCTTCCGACGACAACTTGTGCCGGCGGGAAGTGCGGGCGACGGTGATGGGGTCCCACGTCGCGGCCTCGAAGTAGACATCGGTGGTCTGCTCCGAAATCTCCGAACGCGTGCCGCCCATGACGCCAGCCAGGGACTGGATGCCGGTCTCGTCGCAGATGACGACGTCGCCCGAATCGAGGGTGCGCGTGACGTGATCGAGGGTCTCGAACTTCTCCCCCGCCGTCGCATTGCGCACCACCAGGCCGCCGGAGATCTCGGCGGCATCGAAGGCGTGCATCGGCTGCCCGAGCAGCAACATGACGTAGTTGGTGACGTCGGTGGCGACGTTGACCGGACGCTGGCCGGAGAGCATGAGCTCGCGCTGCAGCCAGAACGGCGACACCGCCTGCGGGTCGATGCCGGTGACTTTGCGCAGGCCGAAGCGGATGGTCTTGGTTTCCGGCTTGACGTCGATGTCGATGAGCTGACCGGCGGGAGCCGGGACGTCGGAAAGCTCGAAGCCGCCGACGGCGGGTTCCAGGGCGACGTCGGTGTAAGTGAGATCGAAGGCCGAGGCGATCTCGCGGGTAAGACCACGGGCGGACAGCGCATAGCCGCGGTCCGGGGTGATGTTGACGTCGAAGACCGTGTCGCTCAATCCGAGGGCCTCGCGGGCATCCTGACCGGGCTCGCCATAGGACGGATCGAGCGTGATGATGCCGGGATTCTGCTTGTCGGTGAAGCCGAGCTCGGCGGCCGAGCAGATCATGCCGTTGGAAATGTGGTCGTAGGTCTCGCGGGCAGCGATCTTGAAGCCACCGGGCAGTTCGGAGCCGGGCAGCGCGACGACGACGGTGTCGCCTTCAACGAAGTTGCGGGCGCCACAGACGATGCCCTGGAGCTCACCCGTGCCATTGGCGTCGCCGACATCGACGAGGCAGTAGCGGATGGGCTTTTTGAACTGCGTCAGCTCTTCAATGTTTCTCACCACACCGATGACCAGCGGGCCAGTCGTCTCCGGGATAGGAGCGAAACCCTCGGTCTCGAAGCCGACGCGGACGAAGCCGGAGTCCAGCTCCTCGTTCGACACAGCGAAGTCCGGGTTGGCATGACGGAGGAGTCCGGTCACCCAGTTCTGAGCGATAAGCATATGAATTTCCCTCTTTTTCTTCTCGAACCGGGGTGACTACTTGGCAATGCCGAACGGCAGGGTGAAGCGGACGTCGCCCTCCACCATGTCGCGCATGTCGGACAAACCATTGCGGAACTGCAGGGTGCGCTCAAGCCCCATGCCGAAGGCGAAGCCGGTGTAGACCTCCGGGTCGATGCCCACTGCCCGCAGGACGTTCGGGTTGACCATGCCGCATCCGCCCCATTCGATCCAGCCAGCGCCGCCCTTTTTGTTGGGGAACCAGACGTCCACCTCGGCGGAAGGTTCGGTGAAGGGGAAGAAGTTCGTGCGCATGCGGGTGCGGGTCTCCGGGCCGAACAGGGTCTTGGCCAGGTGGTCCAAGGTTCCGCGCAGATGAGCCATGGTCAGCCCCTTATCCACGGCCAATCCCTCGACCTGGTGGAAGACGGGCGTGTGCGTCGCATCGAGCTCATCGGTGCGGAACACTCGGCCGGGGCAGGCGATGTACACCGGCACATCGCGATCGAGCAGCGTGCGGACCTGAACCGGGGAGGTGTGCGTACGCAGCACCTGCTTGGAGCCCTCCACGGAGACATGGAAGGTGTCCTGCAGCGTGCGGGCCGGGTGATCGGGGAGGAAGTTCAACGCATCGAAGTTGAAGTACTCGGCCTCGACCTCGGGGCCGTCGGCAATTTCCCAGCCCATGGCGAGGAAGATGTCCGAAATCGACTCCATCAGGGAGGTAATGGGGTGCAACGCTCCCACCTGATGGCGGGTGGTGGGAACCGTCACATCGACGGTCTCTGCCACCAGCTGTGCTGCACGGTGCTGCGCTTCGAGCCGCTCCGCCACGTCGGCAAAATGCTTTTCGACGCAGCCACGTGCCATATTCACCAATCGACCAGCATCCTTGCGCTGATCCTTGGGCAAACTTCCGAGCGCGCGGCGTGCCTGAGGAATCGGGGCCTCATCGCCCAGGTGATCGCGGCGAGCGACAGCCAATGACTCAAGGTCCGATGCGGCGTCAAAAGCAGCCACAGCCTGGTCAGCGGCGGCGTTGAGACCCGCCTCGGTCAGTTCAATTCCCGGTGTGTCAGACACGTGACGCTACCCGAACCCTTCCATGCAGTGAACACTTCAATTTGAGACTCGTACAGCATACCTGGCCGACCTGATTTAGAGCTGTCGGGGCTTGCGCGGGCGCCGGGTAGCCAGGGCAACGCCAATGGCAACGGGGATACACATAGCCAGGGCGAGCGGGGAAACCGCCTCGCCCAAGATGAGAGCACCCAGCGCGATGCTGATGAGCGGCGGCAGAAAATGAGCGACCGCCGCCCGATCTGGACCGGCCTCGCGGATGAGCTGCAGCCACATCGTCATGCCCAACACCGAGGCCCCGAGGATGAGGTAGGCCTCGGCCACGATGAACGGCGTGCTGAAAGTGGGGGTGTCTTCGAAGAGGAGTGACAGGCCGAGGGCAGGGATACCCGCGGCCAGGCTTTGAATACCTGTGGACAGCCACGGACTTCCCGGCGGCACGAGCTTCGGGGTGAGCACCGTGCCAGCCACCAGGCAGGCGACCGCGCCCAGGGCGAAGAGGATCCCCCGCCACTGTGTCTCCCCGCTATCCAGTCGCGTCCACGCCGAACCGACAACACCGAGGAAGCCCACGACACAGCCGATCCACTGCGTGATGAGCAGCGCTCGCCCCCGCAATGCCGAGATCACCAGCACCGCCAACGGAGTCAGCGCGGTGATAATCGCTGCCATTCCGGCTGAGACATACGGCATCGCGCTGGCCATGAGGCCGAGGTATCCGAGATTGTTCAATATCCCGATGACGATGGTGCCTTTGACCCCACTACGGGTCAGGGCTTTGCGCGCACCCCAGGCCGCGGCGATCATGATGGCACCGGCGATGGTGCAGCGAATGCCCACGATCGCGAACGCCCCGGCAGACTGACTTGCCACCTTCATGGCAACGAAAGCCCCCGACCAGATGGTCGCCCACGTGAGCGTGAGGGCAATGAGGCGGGCAGGAGAAATCGTCACCGTGAGCTATTCCTCGCGCGCTTGCGCCTTGGCGGACTCATACAGACAAATGGAGGCTGCGGTGGCTAGGTTCAGCGACTCGGCGCGCCCCCGGATGGGAATACGCACCCGGTGGTCCGCCGCACTGAGCAGCTCCTCCCCCAGACCGTGTGCCTCATTACCGAACAGCCACGCCGTCGGCTTCTCCAGCAAGTCCCCGGCCTCGTCGAGGTCGACTTCACCGTCCGCAGCTGTGGCCAGAATCTGGAGACCAGCCTCCCGCAACTGACCCAGCACATCCTTGACGCCCGTATTGCGAGCCACCGGAAGGTGGAACAGGGAGCCTGCCGACGCCCGCGCAGCCTTACTCGACTGCGGGTCCACCGTCTCCCCCGCGAAAACCACCGCATCGGCGCCCATCGCATCAGCCACCCGGATCAACGTTCCCGCGTTTCCTGGGTCATTGGTCTCTACCGGGACACACACCAAACGTGGGCGCCCCTGGATCGCCCGGCCCACGGTCCACAGCACGGGCTCGCACAGCGCGAACAGGCCCGTGGTGGTCACCGTATCGGAGAGGTGCTTGGCCGCGCGCTCGTTGATCGGATGGACGTAGACGCCCATGTGACCGGCAGTAGCGACGATCTCAGGGTACCGAGCAGCTGCCTGTTCGGTGACGAAAAGGTCCTTGGCCGCCCCGGTTGCCACGGCTGCATCCACGGCGTTCTCCCCTTCCACGAGGAAGGCTTCCGCCTTCTTGCGGGCGGCAGCACGGTGAAGCTTTGCCGCATTGACAATGCGGGGCGTGCGCTCGGTGAAAGGATCGTCGAAATTTAGGTGCATGCGGCTAACGCTAGCTCAACGGGAAGCCGCGGGAATCATGGGCCATCTGACCGCTACCGACGAGGATGAGAATGAACTCCACGAAGGCCCAGGCACCAACCGCCATGATGAAGATGAAGCCGATCAGTATGAAGGCCGTGAACCAGCCAAAGATAGTGAGCCCAAGCTGAATGAGTCCCCGGTTGGTGTAACCCAGGTAGAAGTTGTGCACACCAAGAGTGCCGAAGAAGAACGCGAGGAGTGCCGCCACGATCTTGGACTTCTGCGCATATGGCGGGTAGCCATAGGGCTGAACGGGAACTGCATACTGGGGCTGGGCCTGGGGCTGGGCGAAAGCGTGGTAGTTGTTGGCAGCCGGATCAATCGGCATACCGTCCTGGTCGTAGTGCTGATAAGGCTGCGTCATGGAACCTGTTCCTTAGGTCATAGAAGAGTACGAGCGAATAGGGGCATGCTAACAGCAGCCCCCGACATGAGAGCATTTGGTTCGCACGTATCGACGACGCGACGGCGTAAGCACGCCAAAACCCCTGTTCCGTGCAGGAACAGGGGTGAATGACGAAGACAAAGAGTGCTTTACGCAGCCTTGGGAGCGTTAACATCCTCCGGGAGAGCTGCCTTGGCAGCCTCGCACAGAGCGGAGAAGGCAGCGAAGTCGCTGACAGCCAGCTCGGCGAGGATCTTACGGTCGACCTCGATCTCGGCCAGGCGCAGGCCGTGGATGAGACGGTTGTAAGTGATGTCGTTCATGCGGGCAGCAGCGTTGATGCGCTGGATCCACAGCTTGCGGAACTCGGACTTGCGCTTACGACGATCGTTGTAAGCGTAGGTCATGGAGTGCAGCCACTGCTCCTTGGCCTTACGGTAAAGGCGGGAGCGCTGGCCGCGGTAGCCCTTAGCGGACTTGAGAATTGCGCGACGCTTCTTCTTGGCGTTGACGGACCGCTTGACACGTGCCACGGTGATACTTCCTTACAGTGCTGAGAATTTGTGGGGTGGACAGGCGGCCTGTTAGGCCTTGCCGAGGAGACGCTTGATGCGCTTGGTGTCGGCCGGAGCGACATCCTCGGTACCCTTCAGACGACGGGTACGACGGGACGGCTTGCCCTCGAGGAGGTGGCGACGGCCGGCCTGCTCGCGGCGAAGCTTGCCGGAGCCGGTGATCTTCACGCGCTTAGCGGTGCCCTTGTGGGTCTTCTGCTTCATGAGAGTTAAGTCCTTAAATCCCGATTAGTTGTCTTCTACTTCTTACCCTTGCGCAAGGGGCCCAGAACCATGGTCATGTTCCTGCCGTCTTGCTTCGGTCGCATCTCGACGACGCCATAATCCTTGACGTCCTCGGCGAGGCGCTCGAGAAGGCGGTAACCCAGCTCCGGACGTGACTGCTCACGGCCACGGAACATGATGGTCACCTTGACTTTGGATCCCTTCTCCAGGAAGCGGACCACGTTGCCCTTTTTCGTCTCGTAGTCGTGGTCATCGATCTTGGGGCGGAACTTCTGTTCCTTGACCACAGTCTGCTGCTGGTTCTTGCGAGACTCGCGGGCCTTTTGGGCCTGCTCGTACTTGAACTTTCCGTAGTCCATGATCTTGGCGACCGGCGGCTTAGCGTTCGGTGCGACCTCGACCAGGTCGAGATCAGCATCGAAAGCGAGCTTCCGGGCATCGTCCGTGCGGACAATGCCGACCTGTTCTCCGCCCGGGCCGACAAGGCGGACCTCGGGAACTCGGATACGCTCATTAATTCGAGCTTCAGCGCTGATGTGTGACTCCTCAAATAGCAGGGTTTCGTGATTCATACCGTGCCACTAGCAAAGGGTCCCATAAGAAAAACCCGCCTGCCTGGAAGGCATGCGGGAGATCTCACTAGTATGACGCCAGGGCCTGAGCAACTGGCGTTTCTACAAATGACCTGTATCCAACCGGCGAGCCGGTGGCATGAGGTGGGATGATCTCCACTTGTGACCCGAGCCCCTGGAGAGGCGCTACGGGTGGTAGTGGGGACTACCTTAGCCACCGGGGACCGCAAGAATCAAATCGACGCGCTGAAGCGCGGACGTCGATAAGCAATTTAATCCCGAATTGCCCGCTCTTCGAGCACGATGAGCGCATTGTCCCCGCCCTGACAGACGAAAGAATTGGTGGCCTCCGGCCGACACACCACCTGATAGGCCTGGCCGGTAACAGGACTGGTCACCCGCACCTCATGCTGGGTGGGGTTGCCAGCATTAGCGGCCATGGCGATGGCGACATTGGAAGCGAATTCGCAACTTGTGGCATCACTGGCCCGGAAGATCCGCCAATTGACGTTGGCGGCGCATTGCTCAGCACCCGCGGGCATCGAGAAGGCCGGAACAGGCTCAACAGAAGTCGTGGGCGCGGTGGTGGAGGGGGCCACGCTCGACGTCACCGTCGTCGTAGTCTGAGAAGTAGTGCTGGTCGCAGGCGCGGAACTAGGAGCGGCCGTGGACACCACCGTCGAGGTCGGCGGCGCAGCAACCGGGGCATCATCCCGAGCCAGGAAGGCATAGTAAAGCCACACGCCGAGGATGACGGCCGCGAGGACAAGGGCGGCGAGGATCACCATCGCCAAACCAGAACGGCTCCGATCCGCTGGCGCAGATTCCGGGAAATACTGCGGAGCGGCGGGCCCAGACTGTGCAGCAAACTCGGATGTCTCCGGATCCTCAGGTGAAGGCGGAAATTGCCCAGTGGCCATATGCTGCTCCTCGGACGGTCTCAGTTTGATATCGGACGGGCACTGCGCCCGTGAACGGTAGCGGGGCCAATCTTAACGGCCTAGTCTTTAGCCATGGAAAATGACCATCGTTCCACACTGGGGATTCGGATTGCGCTCTCCCGGCTGGAAAAAGCGGAAAAGCTGCTGGCAGAAACCCGCAAGGGATTAGAAAGCATGGTGGAGCGGGACGAAACCACTCTCCCCACCCACGGTACTGCGGAGGCCACAGTTCCCACCATGTCTCCCACTGTGGCTCCCACCCTGGCGACGATAGCCGAGCCACCCGCGCCCGCCCAGCAGAGCCCATTCGCCCCGGCCACCGCACCGAGGCCGGTCGCTGCGACGTCCCCCTATGCCAAGCAACCATGGTTCGATCCCCAGCGGGCTGCTCAGCCACTCAAGTCACCCAGGCCTCCCAAGCCCCCAAAGCCACCGGTGCCGCTGGAGACCAAGGTCATCCGGATCATCGCGGTCGTGGGCTCGTTGATCACGGTTGCTGGCGTGGGATTGGCCGTCGCCTTGGCCATCCAGAACGGACTTCTTGGCCCGCTCGGTCGAGTTTTGCTCTCCGTCCTCCTGGCAGCGATCTTGCTCGGCGCTGGGCTGTGGCTGGATCGCCGCCGCGCAGTCGACGCCTCCGTGAACCCTGGTGTCAGCGCCCTGGTCGTTACGTCCTTCATCACCCTGGCACTTGTGGTTAACTCGCTGTTCTCACTGCTGGGCTGGTGGCCACTCTGGCTGGCGGTTGCCGTCATGCTGGCCATCTGGATCGCCTATCTCGCCCTGACGAGGGTGCGGAAGATGCGCATGGTCGGTTTCGCGATGTGTATCGTCGCCGTATTCCTCGTGATGAGCTTCTTCACTTCCGAAGACACAGGTAGCTGGCCCATCGTCATCGTGCCGCTTACTCTTCTTGCGCTCACCTGGAAGACCTCCTGGAACGAGGTTCACTTCGCCGCAGCCGCGACCGCCGTCATTGTGCAAATTGGTTACACCATGACGGTGTGGTCGGAAGCAACGATTCTCGCCGTCCTGGTCGGGATCGTCACCGCGCTCGCCTTTGTCTGTGTCTCCCTGTTTGACCCGCTGGAAGACAACTCCACCAACACCGTCACCGGCATTATCGCCCCCTTGGTCCTGCTTCTCGTCGCCGTCGAATTGGCGGAGAATACCTGGACCATCTGGCTCTTCCTCCCCGCCACCGCAGCGATGGCGGCGCTCGGCTACTCTCGCTCCTCCAAGCTGGCCACCCACATGGCGCCCATCGCGCTGGCCGCGACAGCCGTTGCGTTCGTCATGGTGTGGGACTTCACCCCGCCATTGGGCACTGGCGCGCGCCTCGACTCGACGATCGTCGTCGCCTTGTTCTTCGTCGCCGCGATTGGCACGACCATCTGGTTGTCCCTCCGCGCCGAAAGCCGCATCTGGCCGTGGGCCTTCTGGCTCGGCGCCGCGGTCATTGTCACGTGGAACCTCTCCCGGAATGTCCTCTCGAAGACTCCCCTATGGCTCACGGACACCAGCGCGTTGATCCAAGCGCTGCTCATCGTGGCGTTCCTTGTGGTGGCGGTCCGCTACCGCAAGTCGCTGGCCGTCCTCCCCATCCCTGCGCAGGTCGTTTTCGCCGTCGCCGGCCTTCACCTCTCCATGGTGGCGCTGGTGACCGTATCCACGTGGGTGGGAACCTTCATCGGGAATACCACCGGCATGTGGTTGGGCTACCTCGTCGGCCATGCTGGAACCTCCATCCTCTGGATGGTTCTGGCTGCCTGGATCCTTCTCGCCGCGCGCGGCCTGTCGGAGCGCGCCTCCCTCGGCGCGGGCATGGTGCTGGCCGTCGCCGGTGTAGTCAAGCTCGTCTTCTTCGACCTCGGGAACCTGGAAGGCCTCCCCCGCGCCGTGGCGTTCCTCGTCTGCGGTGTCGCCTTGCTGGCAATGGCCGCGCTGCGGGCTCGCCGCAAAGACCCCGTCGCCGAATCGGGCAATGCCGCCCCGGCGACGGCGTCGGAGGCTTCGCCGGCTCATGTGCACCCCGACACCGAGACGCGCACCACCGACGTCTAAAGCCCGACGTCTACAGCAACTCGGCGAGGAACTGCCCGGTGTAGGAACCGGGCACCGTAGCCACATCCTCTGGCGTGCCCTGGGCGACGACGGTACCGCCGCCGGAACCACCGTCGGGGCCCATGTCGATGATCCAGTCCGCAGACTTGATCACGTCGAGGTTGTGCTCGATGACCAGGACCGAATTCCCCTTGTCCACGAGTCCCTGGATGACGAGCATGAGCTTGCGGATGTCCTCAAAATGCAGGCCGGTCGTCGGCTCATCAAGGATGTACACGGTCCGGCCGTTGGAGCGCTTTTGCAGCTCGGCTGCGAGCTTGACGCGCTGGGCCTCACCACCCGACAGGGTGGTGGCTGATTGGCCGAGGCGGACGTACCCCAGGCCGACGTCGACGAGCGTCTTGAGATAGCGGTGGATCGAGCCGATGGGCTCGAAGAAGTCCGCCGCCTCAGAAATCGGCATGTCGAGCACCTCGGCGATGTTCTTGCCCTTGTAGGTGACCTCGAGGGTTTCCCGGTTGTAGCGCGCGCCGCCACAAACCTCACAGGGGACATACACGTCAGGCAGGAAGTTCATTTCGATCTTCAGCGTGCCGTCACCCTGGCAGGCTTCGCAGCGTCCTCCCTTGATGTTGAAGGAGAATCGCCCCGCTTTATAGCCGCGCACCTTGGCCTCGGTGGTCTCGGCGAAGAGCTTTCGGACCTTGTCAAACACCCCCGTGTAGGTGGCGGCGTTGGAGCGTGGGGTCCGGCCGATCGGCGACTGATCTACCTGGACCAACTTGTCGAGGTGCTCGGTACCTTCGACTCGCTTCGCCCGGCCCGGCACTTGGCGTGCCTTATTCAGCTTATTGGCCAGAGTCTTGGCCAAAATCTGGTTGATCAGCGTGGATTTGCCGGAGCCCGATACTCCGGTGATGCAGCACAGCACGCCGAGCGGAATGGAGACGTCGACGTTTTGGAGGTTATTCTCCCGGGCCCCGACGATCCGCAGTTCGCGCTCGGGGTCAATGGCACGACGATCGTCAGGCACCCCCAACACCTTGCGACCGGAGAGGTAGGCGCCAGTGAGGGACTCTTCGCTTTCGTACAGCCCAGCGGGCTCGCCCTGGTAGACGATCTCGCCGCCGAACTCGCCGGCTCGCGGTCCAACGTCAACCACCCAATCGGAGGCGCGGATGGTCTCCTCATCGTGTTCGACGACGATGAGGGTATTACCGATGTCTCGAAGGCGTTGCAGCGTGGCAATGAGCTTCTGGTTGTCTCGCTGGTGGAGACCGATGGAGGGTTCGTCGAGGACGTAGAGCACGCCTGCCAGCCCTGAGCCGATCTGCGTGGCCAGGCGGATGCGTTGCGCTTCGCCGCCGGAGAGCGTGCCAGCGGAACGGCTGAGGGTGAGGTAGGACAAGCCGACGTCGAGAAGGAATTGCAGGCGGGCCTGAATTTCCTTGAGCACGGCCCCGGCGATCATTTCCTCCTTCTTGCCCAGCACCAACGAGTCGAGGAACTCGCGGGCGTGGAGGATGGAGAGTCCGGTCAGCCCGGCGATGGACTTCTCGCCGTGTGCCTCAGAGGCCAAGCGCACAGCGAGGATTTCGGGCTTGAGGCGCTCGCCGTGACAGGTCGGGCAAGCAACTTCGCGGGTGTAGGCGAGGAAGCGCTCTTTCGACCATTCCGACTCGACTTGTTCAATCTTGCGGTTGAGGTAGCCCATGACGCCCTCGAAGGGACGCGAGTAGCTACGGACCCGCCCGAAGCGGTTTTTGTACTTGACGGGAACCACCACGCTGGAGCCATGCACGAGGGCCTTGCGTTGGACGGTGGTCAGCTCCGAATAGGGGGTGTCAGCATTGAAGCCCAGCTCCTCCCCCAGCCCCTCAATGAGCTTTTCAAAGTAGGTGTGGTTGGGGCTGGCATTCCACGGCTGAATGGCGTTGATGACGGGGGCATCGGGGTCCGGGATGATGAGGTCAATGTCAACCTCGGTGCGGGTACCAATGCCGTCGCAGGCCGGGCACGCACCATAAGGAGAGTTGAAAGAGAACGCCCGCGGTTCCAGCTCATCCACGTGGAGGGTGTGGCCGTTGGGGCAGGCCAGCTTTTCGGAGAAGCGGGCGAAGCGCTGAGGATCGTCTTCCGGAAGGGAGACGAATTCCAGGACCACCACGCCGTCAGCAAGCTGTAGTGCCGTTTCCACCGAGTCGGTGAGGCGCTGGCGCTGGTTGGGTTTGACCTGCAGGCGGTCAACGACGACATCGATGTCGTGCTTGATCTGCTTCTTCAACGTGGGCGGCTCGGAGAGTTGGTACACCTCACCGTCAACCCTCACGCGCGAGTAGCCCTGCGAGGCAAGGTCGGAGAACAGGTCGACGAATTCCCCCTTGCGGGTGCGAACAACCGGCGCCAGGACCTGGAAACGTAAGCCCTCCTCCATGGCGAGGACTTGATCCACGATCTGCTGCGGCGTCTGACGGCGCACAACAGCGTCACACACCGGGCAGTGAGCGGTACCGGCGCGCGAGTACAGCAGGCGCAGGTAGTCATAGATTTCCGTGATGGTGCCCACCGTGGAGCGGGGGTTGCGGTTGGTGGACTTCTGGTCGATCGACACTGCCGGGGACAGACCTTCGATGAAGTCGACGTCCGGCTTGTCCATCTTGCCCAGGAACATGCGCGCATAGGAGCTCAGCGATTCCATGTATCGGCGCTGGCCCTCCGCAAAAATCGTATCGAAGGCCAACGACGACTTTCCCGAGCCGGATAGCCCAGTGAAGGCAACCATCTTGTCGCGGGGCAGGTCAACATCCACACCCTTGAGGTTGTGTTCACGTGCTCCGCGCACCACGAGGCGGTCTGCCACTTTATTGTCGCCCTTCTCTAGACCTTGGTCACTCAACTGCCAACATCAACAACGCGCGGCCGGATTTCCTTCCGGCCGCTTTCACTTCTCGAACATACCAACGATGCTACCTTCGTGGCTACTCTAGTCACTATGACTACGCAGACACCTACCGAACTCAGCCTTCGCCAGCTGTCCGTTTCCGAGATGGACAATAACTGCTACCTCCTCGTCGCCGGGGATGAGGCATTGCTTATCGACGCCGCGGACAACGCCCCCGCCCTGCTCAACCTCGCCGAGGAAGCGGGAGCCCGCATCACCGCGGTCCTGACAACTCACCGTCACCCCGATCACCACCGGGCCCTCGTCGAGGTCCTGGAGGCAACTGGCGCGACCCACTACGCGTCCTTCCTGGACACTCCCGCGTTGCCCGCTGCGGTCGATGTGGAGCTCAATCATGGCGACACGATCGAGTTCGCTGGGCATAGCTTCCCGGTAGCTATTCTCCGCGGCCACACCCCTGGTGGCGTGGCCATCTCCGCGGAGATCGACGACCAGACCCACCTCTTCGTCGGCGACAGCTTATTTCCTGGCGGCCTCGGCAAGACCACCTCGGAGAGCGACTTCGTCCGATTATTCAACGATGTGTCGAAGCGAATCTTTGACGTCTACTCTGATGACACCATTGTCGAGCCCGGGCACGGCGCCTCCACCACGCTTGGTGCGGAACGACCGCACCTAGAAATCTGGTGGGAGCGCCGTTGGTAGGAAATACTCGCTAAGGTGGATTGAGTACAAACGTCGCATAAAAGGAGCCAGAGATGATCCGCAAGATTGCCCGACCCATGATCGCTTCCGTCTACATTGCGGACGGTGCTGACAGCCTCCTCAACACGAAGGAGCACACGGAGAACGCGGAGTCCCTCATCAATCGCGTGCGTGCGATCCTCCCCCGCCAGTACGCCCGCCAGGTCCCGCAGGACCCGGAGTTGGTCGTCCGCGCTATCGGTGGCGCCAAGGTTGCGTCCGGCGCTGCCCTGGCCGTCGGTTTCCTGCCTCGCGTCTCGGCCTCGGCGCTGGCTATCCTCGCTGTGCCGACGATGATCAGCCGCCACGCGTTCTGGGAGACCCAGGACAAGCAGGAGCGCCAGGCTCGCCGCTCCGGCTTCCTCACCAACGCGGCTCTGCTCGGTGGCCTGCTCATCACCTCCATGGACACCCAGGGCAAGCCGGGCGTTCGCTGGCGCGCCAACAAGGCCGTCGAGAACGCTAACCAGAAGGTTCAGGCTGCCCTGCCCACCAAGTCCGAGACGGAGAAGCTGGGCGACAATGCCCGCGATTGGTTCGAGGATGCCTCCGAGAAGGTCTCCGAGTACGCCACCCGCGCCCAGGATTACGTGGCCGACAACAAGGACGAGTGGTTCGACTCTGCCGCCGCAGCTGCCACCACGGCCACTGCTGTGGCTGCTGGCGCCGCTCACAAGGTCTCCGATTACGTCTCGGAGAACAAGGACGATTGGCTGTCTGCCGCTCAGGACAACGCCAAGGCTGCCCGCAAGTCAGTGGTGAAGACCGCTGCCAAGGCCCAGGATCGCGCCGACGAGGCATATGCCCAGGCAGAGAAGAAGTCCGGCCGCGCTGCGAAGAAGGCTCGCAAGAACGCCTCCAAGCTCCAGGGCCGCGCCAACAAGGCGATTCACAAGGCTCAAAAGAAGGTCGGCGACCTGCGCTAAGTATTGCGCTATGATGGTGCCTCCGTTCTTCCAGGAGGTACCACGCTTGACTGAGCACGACAATCGGGAGTTAGCGCGCGAACAGGCCTACACGGATGGCCTGTTCGCGCGTCTTGACGCAGAAGTGTCACAGGCCAACCAGCGCCTGGCCGAAGTTCAACTAGAAGTCGACCCCGCTAACCCGGACGCGGATGCCCTCATCCGCCGCGAGACTGAGTATCACAGTCTCAATTCCAAACTTGACCGCCTGAATCTCGCCCAGTTGGGCTTGGTTTTTGGCCGCATCGATATCGCTGATCCGGCCGAGGGCCCGGGGCTGGATCGTCGCTACGTCGGCCGCATGGGCCTGGATATTCGCGAGGAGGGCTACCGCACTCTCCTGCTGGATTGGCGCGTGCCCATGGCCCGCCCGTTCTACCTCGCCACTACCGCTCAGCCCGAGGGCGTCCACTTGCGCCGCCACATCCGCACGACGGGGCGCGAGGTCACTGGCATTGATGACGAGTATCTCTCGGGCGAACTAGCTGGCCAGGGGCGCAGTGGGGTCGGCGGCGAATCAGCCCTGTTCCAGGCGATGAAGGCGGCCCGCACCGGGCGCATGAAGTCTATTGTGGAGACGATTCAGCGCGAGCAGGACCTCATTATTCGCGATGAGACCCGCGGCGTCATGGTCGTCGAGGGTGGACCAGGCACGGGCAAGACCGCCGTCGCACTGCACCGCGTCGCGTATCTGCTGTACACCGCCCGCGAGCGGCTGTCCAAGACCGGCGTCCTCATCGTCGGTCCCAACTCAACGTTCCTCGACTACATCTCTCACGTCCTCCCCGAACTCGGCGAGACCGGCGTAGTGCTCTCCACCGTCGGCGACCTCTACCCCGGCGTGTCCGGCACCGCGGAAGAATCCCTGCTCACCCGCGAGATCAAAGGGTCGGAGGAAATGGTCACCATCCTCACCGAAGCGGTCCGCGCCTATCAAACCCTGCTGGAGGACCCCGTCGAACTAGCACACGGGTCGCTCACCCTGCTTATCGACGCCCCGATGGTCAAGGCCGCGCGCACCCGCGCGCGCCGCGCGCGTCGTCCACACAACGAGGCTCGCGCGGTGTTCGCTGAGCACCTCATCGATCAGCTCGCTCGCCAGCTCGCGGAGAAGATCGGCGCCGATCCCCTCGGAGGGAAGAACCTCCTCTCCGCCGCCGACGTCGACCAGTTGCATGATGACCTGGCGGAAGAGGCGGACGTCGATAAGCTCATTGACCGCTTCTGGCCTGAGCTGACCCCGCAGCGCGTCCTGCGCGAATTGTTGGAGTCTGCCGAGGCTATCGACGCTGCTGCCAGCGCCTACGACGACGAAACCCGCCAGGCACTGCTCCGCCCGGCTGGCTCCGAATGGTCGGCTGCCGATGCGGCGCTGCTCGACGAACTCGCCGTCCTCATCGGCCTGCCCGAGGACGCCACCGCCGAAGCGACGTCCGAGGAAGATATCGACGACGCCCAGGAATTGCTCGATATCCTCGAATCATCCGCCTCCGTCGACGACGATGACCTCGGCGACATTTTCGACGCCGAACACCTCGCCGCAACCGACGTCATCGACGCCGAAACCCTCGCCCGCCGCCAAGACACCCGCGACTCCCTCTCCACCGCCGAGCGCGCCCGGGCCGACCACAACTGGGCATACGGCCACGTCATCGTCGACGAAGCCCAAGAGCTATCCCCGATGGAATGGCGGATGGTCTTCCGCCGCATCCCCTCTCGCTGGATGACGCTCGTCGGCGATACCGCCCAGACCGGCTCCCCCGCCGGCGTGGACACGTGGGCGACGGCACTGGAACCATTCGTGGGCACCCGATTCCGCCACCACGAGCTGACCGTCAACTACCGCACCCCCGCCGAGATCATGGAGGTAGCCAACCAAATCCTGGCGATAATCGATCCAGCTGCAACACCGGCTCTGACCATCCGCGAATCCGGCCAGCCAGTGCGCTTCCTCCCCGCCGGTTCCGAGGTCCCCGTGGAGGACGAAGGACTCACCCAGCTCATCACCGCTGATAACGTCACGGAAGTAAAGGGCCTGGAGTTCGACCACGTCATCGTGGAAGACCCCGCGGCGATCGTCGCGCAATCACCGCAAGGCTGGCAGGACCTCTACGTCGCCATCACCCGAGCGACGCAGACGTTGACCATCGTCGGTGAGCTGCCCGAGGCATAACAAAAAAAGGGGCCCAACAAGGGCCCCTTTGTGCAAACGTGTCTTAAGCGACGGTGTGGACGATCATGACGTCACAGTCCGACTGACGGGCAACATCCGCTGGGACGGAGCCGAGCAGGCGACCGGTGAGGGAGTTGATGCCACGGTTACCGACGACGAGCAGATCAGCCTTGTTGTCGTTCACAATGGCCATGAGGGCCTCGACCGGGGTGCCCGGGCGGATGGCCTTCTCGATCTTGGTGGCGCCGACCGCACGGGCAGCCTCTTCACCAGCGGCGAGGTTAGCCTGGGCGGTCTCGTCGCCCAGGATCGTCACCGAATCCTGACGCAGCGTCTTGGAGGCCGCGTCCTTATCCTCGTAGTAGGCGCAGCCAATGATGAGGGTGGCGTCGAATGCCGCGGCGATTCGGGCAGCGCGCTCGACGGCCAACAGGGAAGACTTCGAGCCGTCCGTGCCAACAACGATCTTTTGGTAGTTATCACTCATGGGACTTGTCAGGACCTTTCCTCGGAGGTGATTGATTGAGCTATGTTAGCAACGATACGCGTTAGGAATCGACGCCTTCGGTATTCACGATCATAACGTTGACCGAGGAATGACGGACGACCTCAGTCGGGATATTGCCAAACACCCTGCCGGTCAAGGTATTGACACCCTTGTTGCCCACGACCAGCAGGTCAATCCCATTATCCTCGACTTCTTGGACGAGGACCGCTGCGGGGGCACCCGCACGCTTCCGCAGGTCGATCTTGGTGGCGCCTTCCTCCTCCGCGACAACCCGTGCGTCGCGCAAGTACTCGTCCGCGACGTCCTCTCCGACGATCGGGATGGCCGAGACATCCGAGTGCGGCGAATTGAGCAGGGATCCGGAAGCGGAGTGCCACGCGACGATAATGACGAGGGTGGCGTCATAGACGCGAGCCAGGCTGGCTGCGGCACGAACAGCCAAGAGGGAGGAATCAGACCCATCGGTGCCGACGGCGATGCTGTTGTACGTAATCATGCCCTCCAGATTACATTCCAATGTCTTTCATGCCGCGCTGTTCCTTTTTCAGGTCCGCAATCTCATCGCGGAGTCGGCCGGCCAACTCGAACTTGAGGTCGCGGGCAGCGGCCCCCATTTGGGCAGTGAGGTCGTCGATGAGCTTCTGCAGCTGCTCCATCGGCATGTCGGAGGTATCGGGTCGCTCGACCATCGCGGCCTCCCCGCCCGACGGAGCGCCTGCCTCGGGGTTGTTTTCATAGACCTGGTCTAGGATGTCGGCTATCTTTTTCCGCAACGGCTGGGGGTCAATGCCGTGCTCGGTGTTGTAGGCGATCTGCTTCTCGCGGCGCCGTTCCGTCTCGTCGATGGCCTGCGCCATGGAGTCGGTGATCTTGTCGGCGTACATGATGACCTCGCCGGAGACGTTGCGGGCGGCGCGGCCAATCGTCTGGATCAATGACGTCGCCGAGCGCAGGAAGCCTTCTTTGTCAGCGTCGAGGATGGCCACCAAAGACACCTCGGGGAGGTCAAGCCCCTCGCGCAGCAGGTTGATGCCGACGAGGACGTCGAACTCACCGAGCCGCAGCTGTCGCAGGAGTTCCACGCGCTGCAGCGTGTCGATGTCGGAGTGCAGGTAGCGAACCTTGATCCCGTTCTCTAGGAGGTAGTCAGTGAGGTCCTCCGCCATCTTCTTGGTCAAGGTGGTGACCAACACTCGTTCGTTGTTGCTGGTGCGCTCTCGAATCTCGTGGATGAGGTCGTCGATCTGGCCTTGGGTCGGCTTCACCGTCACCTTCGGGTCCACGAGACCGGTCGGGCGAATGACCTGCTCGACGAACTCGCCACCAGCGGCCGCCATCTCGTATTTGCCCGGCGTGGCCGAGAGGTACACGGTCTGACCAACGCGCGCCTCAAACTCCTCCCACGTCAGCGGCCGGTTATCCATAGCCGAGGGCAAGCGGAATCCGAACTCGACGAGGTTGCGCTTACGCGACATGTCCCCCTCGAACATGCCGCCGATCTGCGGAACGGTGACATGAGACTCGTCGATAATGGTGAGGAAGTCTTCGGGGAAGTAGTCGATGAGGGTCGCGGGGGCGGTACCTGGGCCACGTCCATCGATGTGGCGCGAGTAGTTCTCAATGCCGGAGCAAAAACCCACCTGCTCGATCATCTCAAGGTCGTATTCCGTGCGCATGCGCAGGCGCTGGGCCTCCAGCAGCTTGCCCTTGTTTTCCAGGTCAGCGAGTCGCTCGGCCAACTCGGCCTTGATTGCCACGACCGCTTTCTCCATGCGCTCGGGGCCAGCAACGTAGTGCGTCGCAGGGAAAATACGGATGTCCTCCACCTGGCGCACGACATCGCCGGTGAGCGGGTGGATGTAGTAGAGCGCATCAATTTCGTCGCCGAAGAACTCCACGCGCACGGCCAGCTCCTCGTACGCGGGGATGATATCGACGGTGTCGCCCTTGGCGCGAAACGTGCCCCGCTGGAAGGCGATGTCGTTGCGTTCGTACTGAATGTCCACGAGCAGACGCAGGAAGCGATCGCGTTCGACCTCCTCCCCCACGTTGAGCACCACCGAGCGGTCGAGGTAGGACTGAGGAGTGCCCAGGCCGTAAATGCTCGACACTGAGGACACGACGACGACGTCGCGGCGGGAGAGCAACGCGGACGTGGCCGAGTGCCGCAGGCGCTCCACATCATCGTTGATCGAGGAGTCCTTCTCGATGTAGGTGTCCGTCTGCGCGATGTACGCCTCAGGTTGGTAGTAGTCGTAGTAGGAGACGAAGTACTCGACTGCGTTGTTAGGTAACAACTGCTTGAGCTCATTGGCTAACTGCGCGGCCAAGGTCTTATTTGGTGCCATGACGAGGGTGGGCCGCTGCTGCTTTTCAATCAGCCACGCCGCCGTAGCCGACTTACCGGTACCGGTAGCACCAAGGAGAACGATGTCTTCCTCTCCGCGGTTGAGTCGGGCGTCCAGGTCCGCGATCGCGGCCGGCTGATCGCCCGCGGGTTGGTACTCCGAGATGACTTCGAAGCGCCCGTCGCTTCTTTCGATCTCGCCGACGGGACGATGCTCTGAGTGGGACAAGACTGGGTGTTCAGCTGCAAACGCCATGGCCCACATGGTACACCTGTTCGGTGTTAGTCGTCCGCGCCGTCGCCCTCGGCCTTTCTCAGCACACTGTCCAGATGGCGTTGGCGGGGTTGGCCGGCAGCTGCCATATCAAACGTCGTGGTCAGGACGTCGCCATCGATGATGTAGGTGCGGGCCGTCGACTCGACGGGCTTGGACGTGCGGGAGTTGCTCACCGTCGATTCATCGAAGGTGAGGGTGGCGCGGTCGTCGATAAGCTCGGCTGTGCCGTGGAGGAGTTCGGTCTGGCCGGTGGGCTGCGCGAGGATGAGTTCAATCCTGCCGTCCGGTTGGGGGCGGAGGAAGCCGAGCTCGGTGTGCATGGGCGCCCCGGTGTCGAGATGTCGCGTGCGTTGTTCGTAGCGCAGGAAGGGTTTGCCGGGCAGCGCCGTGAACGTCACGGTCTCGATATAGCGAAAGTCCGAGATGGTCGGATAGTGTCCGTGGCCCTCACCGTGCCAGGTTCCGATGAGGAAGGCGAAGGGCGCAACATGTGGGTGGTAGTCCATGACTTGATCATGTCACTTCCAAGCCACGAATACGCTCGATGAGATCAGCGACCTGCCGGTCGAGGCTTTCCAGATTGCCATTGTTATCAATAACCACGTCCGCCGGCGCCAGCCGCACCTCATCCGAAATTTGCGCGTCCAAGCGCCGCCGGGCGTCCTCTTCCGTGAGCCCACGCCAGGCCACCAGGCGGGCCACGCGCGTCTCAGCATCGACATCCACGACCACGACTAAGTCCATGGCCTCGTGCAGCCCGTTGTCCACCAACAGTGGCATGTCGTAGACCACCGCCTTCTCCCCCGCCGCCTCTGCCGCGGCAAAACGACGCGCCGTCTCGGCCTGAATCCGCGGGTGAGTGATGGAGTTGAGCAGCTCGGTGTGCTCGGAGTCCACGAAGGCGCGGGTGGCCAATAGTGAGCGGTTAAGGGAGCCGTCCTCGTTGAGGATGTCGTGGCCAAAGGCCTGCGCCAACTCCGCCAAGGCGGGCTGCCCAGGCTTGACGATGTCGCGGGCAATGAGGTCCGCGTCAATGATTGGTAGGCCGTGGGAACGCAAAAGATCGGCAACGGTAGTTTTACCGCTGCCGATCCCTCCGGTGAGTCCAATGCGAAGCATGAACCCGAGTCTAGCTTTTACTCGTCGTTGGCCTTGATGGTGATGATGTTGTCACCCAGGTTGACGTGCTCTGCGGGGTGACCCTCGACCGACGCGAACTTCTTCGTGTTCACCACGAGCACCGGGGTGACGGCAGAGAAACCAGCCTCCGCGATCTTGGCGGTGTCGAAGCGGATGAGCGGGGTTCCGGCAGTGACCTGCTGGCGCCTCTCCACGAGAACCTCGAAGCCTTCGCCATTCATCTGCACAGTGTCGACGCCGATGTGGATGAGCAGCTCCACGCCGCTATCCAGGCGCAGGCCGACAGCGTGGCCGGTCTTTTGCACGGTGAGGATGAGGCCGTCCGCCGGGGCAACGACGGTGTCGCCGATCGGCTCGATACCAACGCCATTGCCCAGGGCACCGCTAGCGAAAGCAGCATCCGGAACCTCGGCGAGCGGCATGACCCGGCCCTCGAGCGGGGCACCGAGCTCAGTGATGGCACCAGCCATGAGAGCAGGCTTGACAGCGGTCGCGGTAGCGGTGCCACCTGCGGCGGCAGCGCCGCCGATGACTGCGGCGTCCAGCGACGCAGCGTCGATACGCTCTTCTTCTGCCTCATTGGCAGCTTCGCGCTCAGCGGCAATCTTGGCCAAAGCCTCGGCCTTCTCGTCCTTGGTGCGGTAGTCGAAGAAGATGACCAAGAACATCGAGGTGAAGAACGCCACGGCGATGCCGATGGTGTAGCCCCACCACGGGTCCATGGCCGGGATGGTGAGCAGGGAGGTGAAGACGAAGGCGTATGCCTTGATGTTGAAGATGCCCATGACGACGCCGCCCAGGAAACAACCCGGCAGCAGTCGAGCGTAGGACTTCCTGAAGCGCAGGAGAACACCGTAGAGGGAGGGCTCCGAAATACCACCGAGCAGACCGGCCATCATGCCACCAAGGGAGACCTGGCGCATGGACTTGTTGCCCTCGCGGAGGGAGACGATCATGACGCCGGTGACCACACCGAAGCAGGCGAAGTTCCATGCACCCATGGGGCCCTGGATGAAGTCGTAGCCGAGGGTGGCGATGTTCTGGATCATGATGGCGTTGAGCGGCCAGTGCAGACCCAGCGGAACCAGGAACGGGTACAGCAAAGGAATGATGATGGCCAGGATGAACGGCGAGAAGTTGTTAACCGCGTCGAGGAAGCTCGAGATTCCCTCACCGATAAAGATGCCGAATGGGCCGAGGAAGAAGGCGGTAGCCGGGATCATGATGAGCAGCGAGAAGAACGGCACGAACACCATCTGGACCGACGAAGGAATGATCTTCTTCAGACCCTTCTCCACCCAGAACAGGCCAATAGCGGCGATGAGCGGCGGGAAGACCTGACCGGCGTAGCTGTTGATGACCATGGGCAGGCCAAAGACCTGGACCACGTCGCCGGGCTCGCCGAGGGCGAGGAACTCCGGGGTGAGCAGGGCGGCCGGGATTGCGGCGCCCACCCATTCGTTGGCGCCCAGCTTGCGGGCTGCGGTGGCACCCACCATGATCGGCAGGAAGTAGAACACCGAACGCCACATGGCATGCATGAACACGTACGTCGGCGGCTGCTCATCCATCGGCGCGCGGAAGTCCTGCAAGCCGAAGGTATCGGCGAGGACCAACAAGGTGATGATCAGCGAAGCGCCGAGCAGTGCCCACAGGATCGGGCGGAAAGTATCAGAGAGGAATTCGAAGGCGTAGTCGATGAACGAGTAGCGGGACCGAACGCCGCCGTACTCCTTCTTCGACGAAGCAGCCTTCTCATCCGAGTCACCCATTCCGGGCTCTTTCGTGATGTCGCCGTAGTACTCAGCCACGCCACCGCCCATCACCACCTGCAGACCGGTGGTGCCTTGCTTAACCACACCGAGGACGGCGGGATCTGATTCCAGGGCAGCGACGTCGACCTTATCTTGGTCGGCTAGTTGGAAGCGCAGCCGAGTGGCACAGTGCGTCAACGAGGTAACGTTTTCGGCACCGCCCACCTCCTTAAGGATGTGCTGCGACGTCGATGTCGTCTTGGACGCCATGTATGGGACCTTTCTCATGGGCCGTGCCCGACGACTGAAGAAGACGGGCACAACCTCGACTGTTCCGGAAACCCTGGGAGGAAAATTCCCCCGTGCTTTGGAGAAGCTGTCAAAGCTTCCGGTATGACAACGCCATTCTATCCCTCATCCCCACATAAACGGAACATCCAGGTCCCAAATACTTGGTGTCGTGTGGGACAAGGCAGACTTAGGCAAAAATTGTCATGACCAGTGGGCAGGCCAACACCCCCGGACAGCGAAAAACCGCCCCCGTGCGGTCGATCCGATTTCTCGGACCGGCGCACAAGGGCGGTTGAACTGCTAGCTAGCTGAGCTTAGTTGCCAGCGAGCTTCTCGCGGAGAGCAGCGAGCTGCTCATCGGAAGCGAGGGAACCACCGGTGGTCTCCACCTGAGCGATGTCCTCGGATGCCGGAGCGTCAGCATCCTCGGTCTCAGAGGAGTAGTTGGTGGCAGACTGCTCAGCAGCCTCGGCGGCAGCAACACGGGAACGCTCGATCTGAGCGGTGTGCAGCTGGAAGCGACGCTCGGACTCAGCGTAGCGAGCCTCCCATGCCTGACGCTGCTCCTCGAAGCCCTCGAGCCACTCGTTGGTCTCGGGATCGAAGCCCTCGGGGAAGATGTAGTTGCCCTGCTCGTCGTAAGAGTCGGCCATACCGTACTTGGACGGGTCGAACTCCTCCGAGTAATCCTCATCTGCCTGCTTGAGGGAGAGGGAAATACGGCGACGCTCGAGGTCGATGTCGATGACCTTGACCATGGCCTCTTCGCCGACGGTGACAACCTGATCCGGGACCTCCACGTGGCGCTGAGCCAGCTCGGAGATGTGGACGAGGCCCTCGATGCCCTCTTCGACGCGCACGAAGGCACCGAAGGGAACGAGCTTGGTGACCTTGCCGGGGACGATCTGGCCGACAGCGTGGGTGCGTGCGAACACGCGCCACGGATCTTCCTGGGTGGCCTTCAGCGACAGGGACACGCGCTCGCGGTCGAGATCGACGTCGAGCACCTCAACGGTGACCTCATCGCCGACGGTGACAACCTCAGACGGGTGATCGATGTGCTTCCAGGACAGCTCGGAGACGTGAACCAGGCCGTCGACTCCGCCGAGATCGACGAAGGCACCGAAGTTGACGATGGAGGACACGACGCCCTTGCGGACCTGGCCCTTCTGCAGCTGGTGCAGGAACTCAGAGCGGACCTCAGACTGGGTCTGCTCGAGCCATGCACGGCGGGATAGGACCACGTTGTTGCGGTGCTTGTCCAGCTCGATGATCTTGGCCTCAAGCTCCTGGCCGATGTACGGATCCAGGTCGCGGACACGACGCATCTCCACGAGGGAGGCGGGCAGGAAGCCACGCAGGCCGATGTCCAGGATGAGGCCGCCCTTGACGACCTCGATGACGGTACCGGTGACCGGCTCCTCGTTCTCCTGCAGCTTCTCGATGGCACCCCAGGCGCGCTCGTACTGAGCCCGCTTCTTGGAGAGGATCAGACGGCCCTCCTTGTCCTCCTTGGTGAGGACCAGTGCGTCGATCTGATCGCCGACCTGGACGACCTCGTCCGGGTCAACATCGTGCTTGATGGACAGCTCGCGGGACGGGATAACGCCCTCGGTCTTGTATCCGATGTCGAGCAGGACCTCATCGCGGTCAACCTTGACGACGGTGCCTTCGACGATGTCACCATCGTTGAAGTACTTGATCGTGGCGTCGACTGCTGCGAGGAAATCCTCAGCGGTGCCAATGTCATTGATGGCAACCTGAGGGGTGTTGGTGTTGGGCATGTGTTCAGTTGCTCCGAGTTGGATAGGAGATAGAAAGTGGACAGGAACGAATCTCTCAAAAACCCACCTAGTGGCGAGTTTTGATCACACCCTGGGGTCGTGCAGGCCCTCCCATTTCGACCTAACGCGCCTCAGAGCTGCGATACGCCCTTGACACAGTACCCTGAAAGTGCTTCCCCGGCAAGCTTCGAAACACCGCCCTGACATGGAGGTTTTCCTTGACCACTTCAGACACTTCCGCCACGGCCAACCGCGCGTGGTGGGACGGCGATGCTGACCGCTATCACGCCGATCACCCATCGTATCTGGACGGTTTTCATTGGTCCCCGGAAATGCTCGCGGAATCCTCCGCCCGGCTGCTTGGCGACGTCCGCGCACTCAAGGTCCTAGAAATCGGGTGCGGGTCCGCACCGTGTTCCACCTGGTTGGCACATGATGGCGTCGGCTTTGTCACCGGTTTCGACCTCTCCCGCGAGATGCTTCGCCACGCGCAGCCAGGTGTCCCCTTGGTCCAGGCTGATGCTCAGGCCCTCCCCTATCGCGACGCTTCCTTTGACGTCGCCTTCTCCGCCTTTGGTGCTTTCCCCTTCGTCGCCGACATTGATCAAGTGCTTATCGACGTCGCGCGGGTCCTCCGCCCCGGCGGGCGCCTCGTGTTCTCGGTCAACCACCCCATGCGGTGGATCTTCCCCGACGATCCGGGGCCAGACGGCCTCGTCGCGGGCATCTCCTACTTCGAGCGCGAGTACTTAGAAACCGACGACAACGGCACGGTGACCTACGCCGAATACCACCGCACGATGGGTGACTGGGTCCGCACCCTCAACGCCGCCGGCTTCCACCTCGACGACATTGTGGAACCGGAATGGCCGGACGACCTTGACCAGACGTGGGGTCAGTGGTCGCCACTGCGGGGCCGGATCTTTCCTGGCACGGCTATCTTCGTCGCCCATCTGGGTATCGTGGAGCCATGAATCTAAGCCCTGACATCACCCCGGAGGGTGCTGGCTCCATCGTCAACAATTCCATTCGCTTCGATCGCTCCCTCGCGGGCTCCGTGGAGGAGATCTTCGAGGCGGTCTACGCGATCATGGTCTCGCCGGACGGCACGGTTGATTTCCACTATGGGGATGACGGCAATGCCACCGGCGAAGTCCTGACCAAGGATGTACCTCACACCCTCGTCCACACCTGGAGTGGCCCGGGCCTGCCGGTATCCACGGTGACGTGGAAATGCGGCGAGGGCAGCATCCGGCTGCTGCATGAGGGTGTGGTCGGCGACGAAGCAGTGGAATATGCCGTGTGTTGGCACCTGACCCTCGACCGCCTGAGCGGCGATACCTCGGACGTGGACAAGCTGTATCAGTACTACGGGCACGTCGCATGAAGTATGAGGCGATCCTTTTTGATATCGACGGCACCCTCGTCGACTCCACCCCGGCGGTAGAAAAGGTCTGGAACAGTTGGGCCGCCAGCGCAGGCCTTGATGCCGACGCCATCTTGGCAGTCAGCCATGGCCGCCGCACCCGGGACACCCTTGCCGAGTTCATCCCGGAGGAAGACATCGCCCAAGCGATGGCGGACATGCGGGTCATCGAACTCGCCGAACTTCATTCGGTGACGGCACTGCCGGGGGTACGGGACATCCTCAGCGCGTTGCCCACGGACCGCTGGGCGGCGGTGACCTCCGGTGATCGGGAGCTCATGGTCGCCCGATTGGAAGCATCGGAGGTGCCGGTACCCCACGTCCTCGTCGATGCCGATGACGTCGCTGCCGGCAAGCCAGACCCGGAGGGCTACCTGTTCGCCGCCGCTCAGCTCGGCGTCGACCCGACTCGGTGCCTCGTGGTTGAGGATGCCCCGGCGGGCCTGCAGGCTGGCCGCGCCGCCGGAGGCGGCGTGCTCGCCGTAGCTACATCGCACCCGGCGAGGGAGCTGGAGGGGTTGGGTGACACGGTCGTCGATACGCTGGCGGACGTAGAGTTCATCGTCGACGACGACGGCATCACCGTGGTAACTAGTGAGCAGCCTCGTCCCAATTAGCACCATGACCTGCAGAGACCTCTAGGGGAACGCGCAGAGTGATCGCCTGATCCATTTCCCGCTCGACGATTTCCCGCACCTGCTCCAGCTCCCCCGGAGCGATTTCCACGACCAGCTCATCGTGGACCTGGAGGAGCACGCGGGAGGTGACCCCCGCCGCGCGGAGCGAACGATCGACCCGGATCATCGCGACCTTGATGATGTCCGCCGCAGTCCCCTGAATCGGCGCGTTCAGGGCCGCACGCTCCGCATTCTCCCGGGCCACGCGGTTATCCGACGTCAGCTCCGGCAGGTACCGACGCCGCCCAAACAACGTCGAGGTATAGCCATCCTTGCGGGCCTTGTCCACCACCTCGGCGAGGTAGCGCTGGACGCCACCGAAACGCTCGAAGTAGTTCTCCATGATCGCCTTCGCCTCACCCGCCGGGATATTGAGCTGCTGGGAAAGCCCAAAAGCAGACAAGCCGTACACCAGGCCATAGGACATCGCCTTGACCCGACGGCGCAGCTCAGGTGTGACCTCATCAATGGGGACGTCGAAGACCTTGGAACCGACGAAGTTGTGCAGGTCCTCGCCCTCGCGATAGGCCTCAATGAGCCCCGGGTCCTGCGACAGGTGCGCCATGACGCGCATCTCAATCTGCGAATAGTCCGCGGTCAGGAGCGTCTCAAAATCCTTGCCCACCACGAACGCCGAACGAATCTTGCGCCCCGCCGGGGTGCGGACGGGAATGTTCTGCAGGTTCGGATCAGTCGAGCTCAGCCGACCCGTCGAGGCCACGGTCTGGTTGAAGGTCGTGCGAATCCGCCCATCCGGCTGAACCGTCTTGATCAGCCCTTCGAGCGTGGTCTTCATCTTCTGATACTCACGGTGCGCGAGCAGGTGATCGAGGAACGGGTGCGGATGCTTCTCCGCCAGGCCTTCAATCTCCTTCGCCGCGGTGGAGTAACCCGTCTTGGTCTTCTTGGTCTTGGGCAGGCCAAACTTCTCAAACAGCACCACTTGCAGCTGCTTCGGGCTCGAAAGATTCAAGGTCGGATCCCCGGCCAATTCCCGAGCCGCGGTCTCCTCCTCCGCCACCATGTCGATGAACGAGCCCAGCTGATCCTCCAAAATCTCCACATCAACCGCGATACCCACGGCCTCCATCTCGGCGAGGATGCGGGCCAGGGGAAGCTCCATATCGAAATACAACTCGAACGCGTTGATCTCCTTGAGCTGCTCAGTGAGCTTCTCACTCAACTCCAACACGGCGACAGCAGAATCCACCAGCGAGGTATCCCCCATCAGGGACAACTGCCCATCCGGCTCCGCGAGCTGACGCTGCAAATGCCGCTGATAAACATCCTTGAGGTCATAGGTCCGCTGCCCGGGCCGCAGCAAATACGCCGCGATCGCCGTATCCTGCGTCACCCCATTGAGCACCATGCCGCGGCCAGCAAACATATGAAACGCCGCCTTCGACTCGTGCAGATACTTCGGATCATCCGAAGCCAACCACTCCGCCAACGCCTTCTCATCGCGAGGAGACAGGTCGACAGCCTCCACACTCACCGCGTGCCGTTGCTTATCGACGATCGCGAAACCCGACACATCACCCTGCCCCGGGTTAGGCGTCCCCACCGCAAACAACGCCAAGCCCTGCCCGCCGCGCTCCGCCAACCAGTCGGCGAGCTCGGCGTCGTCGATGACGACGTCGGCAAGCTCCACCGACTCCTGGATTTGGGAACCCTCCGTGCGGACGACCGCCAGCACCCGCTCGCGGAGATTCGTACCAAACTGCAGAGCATCAAACTGCTCAGCCACCGCCGCAACATCCACCGGCCGAAACTCCAACTGATCCGGGGTGACCGGCAGCTCCATATCCGTCAGCATGTGCGTGAGCTGCCTATTGAGCTTCACCTGCTCAATCCGCTCCCGGAAATTCTCCCCCGCCTTACCCTTAATCTCATCGGCGTGCTCCAGCAGATTGTCCAACGTCCCGTACTGCTGGATCCACTTCGTCGCCGTCTTCTCCCCCACCCCAGGAATGTTCGGCAGGTTATCCGACGGGTCCCCCCGCAACGCCGCGAAATCTGGATACTGCTCCGGAGTCAGCCCGTACTTCTGCTCCACCGCCTCCGGAGTAAACGTATGGATCGTGGACACCCCGCGCATCGGATACAACACCGTCGTCTTCGGATCCACTAGCTGCAGATAATCACGATCGCCGGTGACGATGAGCGTCTCATAATCAAGCCCCTTCGCCGCCGTAGTCAACGTGGCGAGGATGTCATCCGCCTCATAATTTTCCATACTCAGCGTCGTGATACCCAAAGTCCCCAGCACGTCCTCCAGGATCCCGACCTGCCCCTTGAACTCCTCCGGCGACGCCTCCCGCTGCGCCTTATACTCCGGGAACATATCCGTGCGGAACGTCTTCCGCCCCACATCAAACGCCACCGCAACCTTGTCCGGCTTCTCCTCCGCCAAAATATTGGCCAACATGGACAAGAACCCATAGATCGCGTTGGTGTGCTGACCCCCCGTCGTGGAAAAATTCTCCGCCGGCAAGGCATAGAAGGCACGGAAGGCCATGGAGTGACCATCAATGAGCAGAAGGCGATTGTTCTCGTTCACCCGACCCACTCTAGCGACTAACAATCCCCACCTTCCCAGGGGCGATTTTTCGCCACCGGCCGCCCTAGACTAAACTGCTCCAAGTACGTTCGATGCTGCTGCGAGTCACAGCGTCAAGCGGGCAGCACAAGAGCACGGCCCTCGTAGCCCAATTGGCAGAGGCAACGGATTCAAAACCCGTTCAGTGTGGGTTCGAGTCCCACCGAGGGCACCATTTATGTGTTTAAACATGGTCATACTGAGGGCCTCCCGCCGGTTTCGGCGGGAGGCCCTCAGTTTTTCGTTGGTCAACCCACCCTCTGATAGTGCGGGGCGTTAGGCAGGGTGCCAAAATTCTCTAAAATGAATAGTGCTACCTATCGTTTCCGCAGGTCGCGGAGATACGGGTTTCGCATTCTAGAGAATTTATGTTGATCGCGACTTCCTGATCGCGCAATTTCTTCACACCGGGCGACCACCTAGTCGGTAACCTGTACAGAAAGCCTGGATCGATAAGCGATTGAGAATAGACCGTAGAGGCGGTGTGGACAGCCTTGAAGATCCTTCTCGCTGTGGAAGCCATGACCATTGGCGCGAGCAAGCTAGCTGAGCGCGCTGATGAGCTCGGGTATCAATTGAGGCTTCTCGCCGAAGACCCATCCCTGTACTCCGACCTAGACGGCGTCGAGGTCGTCATTTTTCCCACCCGTGATCACGCGGCTATTCGCAGCTACGTCGACGGAATCCGCGACGAGCTCGGTGGCATCTTCAGCCCAACAGACACCTGGGGCGTGATTGCCGCTGAACTACGAGAAGAGTTTGATCTCCCGCGCAGGCACTCGGCCGCCCAGTTGAGGGACCTGCGCGATAAGCAATGGGTCAGGCGCACACTTGGCGAGGTCGCCGTCGATTCCTTCCCGCGGATCATCAAACCACGCGGTGGAACGGGCTCCACAGGAGTGACCCTTGTGCACAACGAAGACGAGCTAGCTAGCGCCCTCGGCTCCGTTGACGATGCATCGTCCTACGTCATCGAGCCTTACTATCGCGGCCCGCACTACTCGGCTGAGCTGTGGTCAAATGGCACTACGACGGTCTTTTTCGGAGTGACCAACCGTATCCTCACGCCACCGCCGCTCTTCCTCGAGAAGGTCAAAACCTTCCCTCATGAGCACGGCACCCCATGGGAAGCATCGGTCGAACAGTGGGCCCGGGAGATTTTATCCACGCTGGATTACCGTGTCGGGTTCGCCCATCTCGAGTTCATCGAAACTGCAGCCGGATTCGAGTTAGTCGAGATCAATGCCCGGATGCCGGGCGCACTCATCACCCCGGCAATCGAGGCGTGTACAAACTACGACCCCTACGCATTGATTATCGACGACGCCCTCAACCGTCAACCTGAGCTCCCCGAACGACGGGAGATCATCGGAGGCCACAGTCACGTCAGCCTCTACGCCAGCGCAACCGGACGCCTCACCAGCATCGACGGGCTTCCAGATCTGAAGAATTATCCGGGCGCTCCGGGCTGGGTGCCCGCGAAATCCCCGGGAGATGAGGTCCCCGATATCTCCTCGTTTAGGGCGCGGATTGGCAACGTCTACGCCACGGCCAATAGTCCGGCATTAGCGCAGGACCGGGCTATCGCGGCGTCACAAGTGATCACAGTGGAGATCCAGTGACCAACCAGAATTCCGACCATTCCACATCGTCCACGAGGCTGTTGCTGATAGCGATTGTTGTCAGCGGCATCACGACGTTCATGTTCTACCCGCTGATCACCCTCGAACTGCTCGATCGAGGGATCGGCGCCGGCGCCACCGGCCTTATCCTGGGATTGTTGTCCGGCACGGGCCGGATTTTGTCTGGGCTCATTGGCAGGGTCAATGCCCGCCTGGGATCGCGCACTCTCGCCGTGGGTGGTCTCGCTTTGCGCAGTGTCGGCCTGCTGGTGTTCGCATTCGATGGCACCACCGGGTCTGCTGCACGATCAGGTGACAGTGGTTAGTCACGCAGCCTGATCGGCTGGTGTGGTCATGATTGTCTCGAACTCGATCGGGGTCAAGCGGCCTAGGCGGTCCTGTCTGCGGCGTCGGTGGTAGGTCCTCTCGATCCAGGTAACGATGGCGATCCGGAGCTCTTCTCGGCTGGCCCATGCGCGGCGGTCGAGGACGTTCTTCTGCAGGAGTGCGAAGAAGCTCTCCATGGCTGCGTTGTCCCCGCACGCACCGACGCGGCCCATGGATCCGGTCATGTCGTGAATGCCCAGAGCGCGCACGAATTTCCGGCTACGGAACTGAGACCCGCGGTCGGTGTGGACCACGCAGCCGGCCACGTCGCCGCGGCGGGCGACCGCGTTGTTGAGGGCAGCCACGGCTAGGCGGGACTTCATCCGCGAATCGATCGAGTACCCCACGATCCGGTTGGAGTAGACATCCTTGAACGCACAGAGGTAGAGCTTGCCCTCATTGGTCCAGTGCTCGGTGATATCGCCGATCCACAATTCGTTCGCGCCATCGGCCTTGAACTCGTGCCGGGTTCTGCCCTCCTCATCGGTGACGGCGCAGAGGTCATCGTGGACCGGTGGACCGGGCTTCTTACCGTTCTTGCCGCGTTTCTTCCCGAACACCGACCACCAGCGGTTGTCTGAGCAGATCCGCCACGCAGTGCGCGCTGCCATCGGTTGACCGAGATCGCGGGCCTCATCCACCAAATAGCGGTAGCCGAACTCGGGATCATCCCGGTGGGCGTCGAACAGGGCATTGGCACGGTAAGCCTCATTCAGCTCTGCATCGGTGATCGGGTCCGCCAGCCACCGGTAGTAGGGCTGGCGAGCAAGATTGAGCACCCGACACGTCACCGTGACGGGGACACCGTCCACGGCCAACTCACGAACGAGCGGGTACATCATTTTCCCGGCAGATTGGCCTGCGAGAGATACGCCGCGGCACGGCGGAGGACCTCGTTCTCCTGCTCCAAGAGACGGATCCTCTTCTTGGCGTCGCGCAGTTCAGCCGACTGAACCTGAGTCGAGCCCAACACTTCACCGTCCTCGAGGTCAGCCTTCTTCAGCCACGAGTACAGGGTAGTGAAGTGGACCCCGAAGTCCTTGGCGATCTGGGAGAGCTCGACACCGGGCTCACGATTCCGTGCGACACGGACAACGTCATCGCGGAACTCTTTGGGATAGGGCTTGGTCACGGTGTACATCCTTCCAGCCCAACCATCTGATTAGGCTGCTCGGTTGTCACCTGATCGTGCAGCAGACCCACCTTGCTCTACGCAATCGGTGCGGCCGTTGCGAGTATCGGCAGCAATGCCACCGCGTTAGCACTCAAGACTGAGCTCATGCGGACGTCTTCTGATCGACGGACAATTACGATGCGCTCCATCGCGGTCAACATCGGCGCATTGGTGGGCCCGTCGATTGGCGGAATTGTGTATGTCACCGCCTCATTTTCGGCGATCGTCTTCTCGGTCATTATCTCCTATGTCCTGCTGGGCATAGGCCTATATTTTGTGACGTTTAAGGCCCCGGAGGAACAGACCCGTGCAGTGCCGGAGGGTACCTCCGGGGCGCGGGAGGGACGCGGCGTCGATAAGCCTTTCCTTGTTCTCCTTGGCTGCACCCTGGCGTACTGGGGGATCTATTCGCAGTGGCCGCTGGTCGTCCCCGTCTACGCGGAAAGCGGCTTCGGCACGCCTTTGGGCTCGACCTGGGTCTACACCGGAAACGCCATCCTCATTCTGGCGTTGCAGTACCCGCTGTTGGTCAGCCTGCTGAAAGGTGTGCGCTCTCCTTTCATCCTCGCCGGAGGATTCTTGCTTTTCACTGCGGCGTTCCTCGTCCTGCCCTTGCCTGCTGGGCCTGCGGCCGTGATCGTATTCGCAACGTTGTTTAGCGTCGCGGAGCTTCTCATCAGCCCGACGCTGGACGAAGTAACTGCCAGGCTCCGCACGGACGGTGCTGGGCTTACTCGTGCGTATGGGACGACAGCGATGATTGGTGGTGTTTCATCGCTAGTTGGTGCCAGCGTGGGTGGCATTCTCATCGAGCAGTTCGGCTCACCAGGGGCAGTGATCTGGCTTGTCTTACCCATGACAGTCCTTGGTTTTGTCTGTTCCCTCATCCTCTTGCGCGGAAAGGCGCTCGCATGATCTTCTATGTGCTCAGTCCTCGACAGTCCGTTCTTGACGCCGCCGTGTCGGTCGGTGCTAACGCCGTGGTCGTTTCTGATGCTGACACCGTGGCAGCACGCCAGCACGCCCACCAGTCCATCGAAGTCGCTGATCCTCTCGATCCGCTGGAGGTAGCAAGGGCACTCGAACCGCTCATTGACCAGGGTGAAGATGCGTTGTGCGTCGGTCTTGGTGACGATTCTTCTCAGGTCGCTGCCCTGGTGAATAGTGCATTGGGCCTAACTGGTGGGAAGTACGCCTCGTTTTCCAGTTTGGAGGTTATGCGGGATAAGCACCGGCTCAGGAATGTGTTACCGGCTGGCTCGGGCCTGAATGGGTTGCACTGGACCATGACCCTGGGAGACGACCCTGCCGCGGACCTTCGACCATTGTTTGCTCAGGTCTCCAATGGGATCGTCGTGAAGCCTCATTCCGGGTCGGGCAGTCGCGGAGTCCACAGCATCGCCTCGGAAGGTGAGTTGGAGGCACTCCGATTGGAGCCTGGCTCGTATGTGGTTGAGCAAAGGTTTGTTGGCCCGGAGTTTTCCGTGGAGGGCATGTCATGGGATGGGCAGTACCGGCCGTTGGTGGTAACGGAGAAGTCAACGGGTGGGGCCAGTGGTCTGGTGGAGACTGGTCACCGCCAACCGGCGCAGATCGACTCGCAGGCTCGTGAACGTCTTTGTGCTGCGGCCCGGGAGGTTCTTGATCATGCTGGGTATCGTTTCGGGCCGTCTCATATCGAGTTCATCCTGGAGGACGGTCAACCTCGGCTGATTGAGGCTCATGGCCGGGTCGGCGGGGATCGGATTGCTGATCTGATGGCGTGGAGCGTCGGTGCTTCCATTTTCGAGGTGCTCTTCGGCTCCTACGTGCACCAGGAACTTCCGTCGTTGCACGAGTCTGGTGGCCAGGCGGCTGTCCTTTTCCCGGACTTGCGCTCCTGGCCGCACGGAGATGAGCAATGGCTTCGCCAGGTCCGCGAGCATGCTGGTGTGGAGGAGGCGGGAATTTTGAAGGAAGACGGAACCCGTGGGGATATCAATTGCTCTGCGGACAGGCATGCTTATGTGATCGTGTCCGGCAGCAGGATCGATGAGTCGATCGATTCCCTGCACCGCCACGACCTGATCTCCTAGTGCTCGGATCAGCGGTCAGACAGCATTGATGTGCCGCTTTCGCTGCGTCTCACTCTGATTTTGCGGAGCCATGCTCTAAAGTTGGAGGTCGATTCATGCCCTTGACCATGGAAGGCCTTTGGAAGGCCTACGAGAGGCCCTCGAAAGGCAACGTGTCCACTAACACCATTCATCCAGCCCCGATGTCGCAGAGTCCTTTGACTATTGCGGCCAACATTGTTCGCGGTGCCCTCATCGGCATGGCTGAGCTCGTGCCTGGCATTTCCGGTGGCACGGTCGCCTTGGTTGTCGGTATCTACGAACGCGCTTTGCACAACGGCAATGCGCTGCTACGCCGCAAGTTCAGCCAGGTCGACTGGTTCTTCCTCGCTGCTGTGGGCGTGGGCATGGTGACCGCTGTGTTCACCATGTCGACGGTCATGCACACCTTCGTCGAGGAGAACACGGAGTACGCCCGCGGGTTGTTCCTTGGCATGGTGACGGTGTCTATCTGGGTGCCGTTGGCGATGATGGATCCCCGTGATGTGCGCAAGCGCGGATGGGTGCTTGGCCTGGTATTCGTCCTCGCGGCGGCGTTGAGCTTCTTCGCGACCGGATTCACTTCGGCACCGCAGACCAATCCGTCGCTGATCGTTATCTTCTTGGCGGCGTCCATCGCTATTTGTGCTCTCGTGCTTCCCGGCATTTCAGGATCGTTCTTCCTCATGGCGGTTGGCCTGTACTCCCCCGTCATGGGCGCTATCTCGGATCGAAACTGGACCGTCATCCTGACCTTCGCTGCTGGCGCTTTGCTGGGCATCATCTTGTTCATCCGCCTGCTCACCAAGGCTATGGAGCGTTACCGCTCGCTGACTCTCACCGTCATGGCCGGCCTCATGCTGGGTTCCTTGCGTGCGTTGTGGCCGTGGCAGTCTCCCGATGCGGAGCTGCTCGCGCCCGGCGATAACCTTCTCCCCATCGTTGGTCTCGCCGTGCTCGGCGGTGCCATTGTGCTCGCCTTTATCATCGCTGACCGGGTGGCTTCCGCTCGCAGCGATTCGGATGTTGTCTCGGAAACGCAGCCGAACTGATGATGCGTCCGACAACGAAGCGGAAGCTGACTGCCGTTGTGTCCACTCTGGCGGCCTCGACTCTCCTGGCTAGTTGCGTCACCAATGTGGAAGACGGCAAGCCAGAGGGGTGGGAACCGATTATCCCTGATGAGGTTCCGGAGATTGCGGCCATGGTTCCGGAGGCTGTCAGTGCGGATGGTGTTCTCACCGGTGGTAGCAATCCGCCTTTCGCGCCTTTTGAGTTCAAAGATTCCAACGGTGACATCATCGGGTTAGAAATGGATCTTGCGCGGGCGGCTGCTGCCGTCATGGGTCTGGAATTTGCGCCTGTGGAGCAGGACTTCGCCATGATTTTGCCTGCGGTCCAGGCTGGAACGCTGGATATTGGCGCTAGTGGTTTCACGGACAATCCGGAGCGTCGCCAGAATTTTGACTTTGTTAATTTTCTGTATGCGGGTGTGCTGTGGGCTCAGCAGACGGGTGTCCCGGTTGATCCGGACAACGCCTGTGGCTTGACAGTGGCGGTTCAGCGCACCACGGTGTCAGAGACCGATGATGTTCGCCCCAAGTCGGAGGCGTGCGAAGAGGCGGGCGAAGATCCCATCACCATCCTTTCTTATGACACCTCCGACAATGCCGCGCTTGCACTTCTCGTCGGTCGCGCCGATGCACTGTCGGCCGACTCCCCGGTGACCGCCTGGGCCGTGTCGCGGTCGGAGGGAAAGATGGAGCTGACGGGTGAGATGTTCCAGGCTGCGCCCTATGGGTGGGCGCTGCCGAAGGACTCTCCCCTCGGGCCCGCGATGGCGGCCGCCTTGCAGCACCTCATCGACAACGGTGACTATGAACGCATTCTCGCCCAGTGGGGCGTCGAAACTGGTCTGCTGGATCAGGCCCTGATCAATGAAGAACCTGTGGAAGGAATTTCCTCATGACCACCACCCCGCAGCCTATTCAGGCGAAGCCTCTGCGCCATCCGGGACGGTGGGTGTTGGCGGCCATCGTGCTCGCTGTGACGGCCTGGTTCATTATTGGCGCTGTGACCAATGAGGCCTACGGTTGGGCGACATACCGCAGCTATCTTTTCGATACCCGTATCGCTACCGCCGCGTTGCACACGCTGGCGCTGACTGTTTTGGCGATGCTCATCGGCGTCGTCCTCGGCGCCACTCTCGCGGTCATGCGCATGTCGCCGAATCCCGTGTTGCGGGGCGTGGCGTGGGGTTACCTGTGGGTGTTCCGCGGCACTCCGGTGTACGTGCAGCTGGTATTCTGGGGCCTGCTCGGCTCGCTTTATCAAAGTATCAACGTCGGGTTCACTGAGGTTGATCTCAGCGGGATGCTCAAGAACGCTTTCATTCTCGCTGTTCTTGGCCTGGGCCTCAACGAGGCCGCCTACATGGCCGAAATCGTCCGCTCCGGTATTTCCTCCGTTCCTGAAGGCCAGATGGAAGCATCCAAGGCGTTGGGCATGAGCTGGTGGATGACCATGCGCCGCACGGTTCTTCCGCAGGCCATGCGCATCATCATTCCCCCGACCGGCAATGAATTGATCTCCATGCTCAAGACCACCTCGCTCGTCGTTGCGGTCCCCTACAGCTTGGAACTTTATGGTCGCTCAATGGATATCGCCGCCGCACTCTTCGAGCCGGTACCGATGCTGCTAGTCGCCGCGACGTGGTACCTGGCCGTGACGTCGTTGCTCATGGTGGGCCAGCACTTCCTGGAAAAGCACTTTGAGAAGGGTGCCACGCGCCAGCTCACCGCCCGTCAGCTGGCGTCCTTGGCTGATGCTGAGGGCACCGTCCCCGGCAACGTCACGATCGTGAAGGAGAACTAGTCATGACCGATCTCATGATCGACGCCCAGCAGGTGTGCAAGTCTTTCGGGCAACTCGAGGTGCTCAAGGGCATCGACATGCAGGTGCCCACCGGTACCGTCACCTGCCTCATCGGCCCGTCCGGCTCCGGCAAGTCCACTTTCCTGCGCTGCGTGAACCACCTCGAGCAGGTCACCGCTGGTCGGCTCTACGTCGACGGCGATCTCATCGGCTACCGCGAGCGCGATGGAGTGCTGTACGAGATTTCCGAGAAGGACGCGGCCCGCCAGCGCGCCGATATCGGCATGGTGTTCCAGCAATTCAATCTTTTCCCGCACCGCACGGCGCTGGAGAACATCATTGAGGCACCCATCCATGTCAAGGGCGTCTCAGCTGCCGCAGCCAAGGAGCGCGGTATGGAGCTGCTGGAAAAGGTGGGGTTGACGCACAAGGCCAATGCCTACCCGCTGCAGCTTTCCGGTGGTCAGCAACAGCGCATCGCGATCGCCCGGGCGGTTGCCATGGAACCCAAACTGATGCTTTTCGACGAGCCCACCTCAGCCCTCGACCCCGAACTTGTCGGGGAAGTTCTGCGAGTGATGAAGGAATTGGCTAACGACGGCATGACCATGCTGGTGGTCACCCATGAGATGGGTTTTGCCCGCGAAGTCGCCGATTCGGTGGCCTTCATGGATGGTGGCGTGGTCGTCGAAAATGGCACTCCGGCGGAGGTGCTGGACAATCCGCGCGAGCGCCGCACCCAGGCGTTCCTCTCGTCGTTGCTCTAGCCGCGATCGCGGCTTAGATCATCCCGCTTATGCCGCGGATGAGGGCCGTAAGACCGCCCGCGGTGGCCAGCAGCAACGAGAGTTTGCGGGCTTGTTCACGCGGCACCTTCCGGCTGAGCTGCACCCCGATCCACAGGCCAAGTGCCATGCCGAGGACGCCGACGGGCCAAATGAGCCAGTCGGTCTGAGTGAGATCGCCCGCGCCAGATAGCACCTTGGTCAGGAATGAAATCAGTCCGGCGACCATGAAGATCGGCTGCAGGGTCGCAGCGAAGGACTGCTGCGGCCATCGTGAAGCCTGTGCGTACACGGTGATGGCTGGGCCCGCGATACCGGCGAGGGTGTTCATGAAGCCGCCCGCGATGCCGGCGACAACGGCCGGAGCGGTGCCCGAAACCGGCGGAATGAACCGCTTGCCAAAGGTCGTGACGGCTAGCGCCAGCAGCAGCAGCCCGCCGACCAGGGCTTGCAGGAGATCTCCAGAGACTTCGCGGACGAGCAAGGCCGCTGGTACCGAACCGACGATGAGCACCGAAGAGATGATGGCAAATTTGCGCCAGTCGACATATTCGCGCACCGTCATCGTGGTCGCCGCAGCGTTGAGGAACGCGAGGATGTTCACCACCAGAATGCCCTCCACGGGCCCCATGATGACCACGAGGACGGGTCCGGCGATGAGCCCCAGTCCCATGCCGGAGATGCGCTGCATCGCCGAGCCGATGACGACAACGATGAAAATGAGAGCTAGATCAAGGAACACCCGATTAGGCTACCCCAACGCCTCTCGGTATTTGGCGGTTACCGCATCCACGACGAGGTCGGGAAGCAATCCGGACACGTCGCCCCCGTATCGGGCCACCTCTTTGCACAGCGAGGAGGAAATGTAGCCGTATTTTTCATCGGTGAGGAGGAAGAAGGTGTCAACCCCCGACAGGCGGCGGTTCATTTGCGCCATCGGGAGTTCGTATTCGTAGTCCAGGGCTGTGCGCAGGCCCTTGACCAGGGCATTCACCCCGTGCTTCGTCGTGTAATCCACGAGCAGACCCGCCCACCAATCCACGCGCAGATTGGGGATGTCTTGGGTGACCCGCTCAATGAGGTCGATGCGTTCCTCCACCGAAAATAGCCCAGAGGGTTTCTTCGGGTTTCCCGTCACCAAGACGATGACTTCATCGAAGTGGGAGGCAGCGCGCCGATAGATGTCGAGGTGTCCCATGGTGACGGGGTCAAAGGATCCGGGGCAGACGGCTTTCATCGCTTCTCCTGGTTTGTCGGCGTTAGTCGGCGTTAATCTGCACGGTGGTAGACGGCCATGTCCATGCGGGCAATGCCGTACGTGCGCTTTTTCAACTTTTGGGTGGTCGGTTCGAAACCGGCAGGCCAATCCGTTTCCGGGGAGTCAACATGTCGCTCAACGACCACGGCCGCGCCATCAGTAAGCGCGGGCTCCAATGCTTCCAGCATGTCGCGCACCGCCTCATCAGCGAGGTCATACGGCGGGTCAGCGAGCACCATGTCAAAGTAATTCTGCGGGGCCTGCGCCACGTAGGTCGATGCCTTCATCGCCTCCACACGCACGGCAGGATGCTTAACGACGCCCACGTTGTGAAGAATCACCTCCACCGCCTGGGGATCGCTCTCAACTAACACGACCTCCGCGGCCCCCCGCGAAGCCGCCTCCAAGCCAAGCGCGCCAGAACCTGCAAAGAGATCAAGCACGCGGGCCTCGAGGAATCCAAAGCGCACCTGCAACGAGGAGAAGAGTCCTTCGCGGGCACGGTCAGAAGTCGGCCGCGTGCCACGCGGCGGCACTTTGATGGTTCGCCCGCGGGCCTCACCAGCGATGATGCGGGTCATGCCCCCACCTCCAGCAGCACATCGCCGCCCAGCACATCACTGAAGTCCTCATGAGAAATGCCGGTAACCACCCCGGGCCCCGGGGCGACAACGGGAGCTTCGAGCTTCACTGCTTCTACCGTGGCCAGCCGATCTCCTGTGGCGACGGTGTCACCGACGGCGACGTGATATCGCACAATGCCGGCGAATGGGGCGAAGATGTTCATGGTTACACCCTAATGCACCGGCTACCGTGGCTAGGAAGCCTGGACCGAGGAGCTACACCAAGGCCGCCAGGATCGTCGCCGAGGCGATGGAGTTGATGGTGATGTGCATAGCCAAGGGTGCCCAGAGGTTGCCGTGGAAGATCCGCAAACCTCCCAAGACAAGACCAAGGCCCAGCATGTACGGCAGCAGAATCGGGATCCCATGCACGATTGCGAAGATCACCGAGGATGCCACGACGGCGATGCCCGGCCCCCAGCGTTGGCGCATTGAACTCAGCAGCACGCCGCGAAAAAGTAGCTCTTCCCACAAGGGTGTCAACACGGCTATGCCGATGAAACCTGCCATAGCGAACACTGGTGATAGTCCGGCCATGCCTTCGCTGGTGCTACTTCCGGGTATGGGGTCTTCCCCGCCGAGGACTGCAAACATGGTGGCCTGGATCGCGACCAGAATGATCAAGGCGCTAGGGATCTGCCACATCAAGTGAGCTAGTCGCCATGTAGGGCGGCACACTCCGATCGCAGCTGGGGACACCCCGGTCCGCTGAAGAAGTTGCACCAAGAAAAACAGACAGAGAATCGCATGGACGACTAGCGTCAGCGAAAGCACTCCGACTAGGTTGTCGCGCATCGCATCGATTGCCAGGGCTAAGAGAACCACGGCACCGAACACAACGATGGTGATCGCGATGCATCCACCCACCGCTAGAGCTGCGGTCCTCAACCGAGGATGTGCCGAGGTGCTTAAACGTCCCGAGGCTAGTTCCGGGAAAGTCGGCTTATTCATCGGCGTGGGAGCCGTTGGTGCTCCGTGTAGCTAGTGGGGAGCCGGTGGTCAACGATTGACCCGATAGCTACCCCAAGGATGAGGAGTAGAAGCAAAACAATTATTCCGGCGAATTGCTCGACGATCACATTGGTGAACCCAAACCACTGTGGCCAGATGGCATACACCGCCACGCCGAGGATTCCGAGAAACCCAAACACGCCGAGTACCTTCCTGCCCGGCGTGCTCTTCTTAGGGCCTTCGAACTTCTCGGCGTAAGCCTCAGGCCGCCCGAACTCCTCTTCGGCGGTGCGTCCGGTGGAGTTCACCGCGTCATCGACCGTGTACAAAACTTCGGAGACTTGGTCTTCATCACAGCCTCGGCGGCGAAGCTGGTAGGCAAGGTCATTGTGGTAGCTCACGGGATAGTGCTCCTGTCATTGTTCGCTCGTCGAATGGAGCGTTGTGTTTATCAGCTCACGTGCCGCCGACCATGTTTGTTCCAGGTCTCGGAAGTGGCTTCGCCCTGCATCGGTAACTGTGAGGATTTTTTTAGCCGGACCGGCTTCAGGCGTTCGCCACTGGCTGGTGATGTAGCCGGCTTCCTGCAGTTTGTTCAAGTGCGGGTACACCGTTGTTCCTCGAGCCTCGATGCCCGCCTCACGCAATTGCTCGACCAATCCATAGCCGTGGCTCGGACGGACCATGAGAAATTTCAACAACAGCAATGGCAGTGCCGGACGCAACCAGTCTCCGAGACTTAGGGTGTCTGACATTCCCCCATCGTAATCGCAACTACTTTGTACAGCAACTAGTTTCCCTCAAAAACTAGCTCTTCTCCAAGTACTCCCGATCATCGCGGTCAATCTCCAGGACCAGGCGCTGCGCGAGGAGGGGATGACGGTCCACCAGAGCTGCGGCGTCGGCATTCGCGAGTGTGATGATGTCGATGTCTTGGAGCAGGTTGAGCAGCTTCACAGTGCGTACGGCGCCGGATTGGGAGGTACCGAGCACATCGCCCTCTTGGCGTTGGTAGAGATCGAGTTCGGCGAGGGCGAAGCCGTCGGTCGTGGCGGCGATTTGTTCCAGGCGTTGATACCCGGGGCTGCCGGGTTCGGCGAAGGTGTGGAACAGGCACAGGGAGGCGCGGGCGCCTCGGCCGACGCGGCCGCGCAGCTGGTGGAGCTGGGAGACGCCGAAGTGGTCGGCTTCGCGGACGAGCATGATGGAGGCATTGGGGACGTCGACGCCGACCTCGATGACGGTCGTCGCGATGAGGATGTCCAGTTCGCCGGCGACGAACATCCCCATGACCTCGTCCTTGGCGTCGGTGGGCATGCGGCCGTGCAGGATGCCGATGCGGTAATCGGCAAACGGGCCGGAGGAGAGGACCTCGAAGAAGTCGAGCACTCCCCCGTCGCCGTCAATGCGAGGGCAGACGATGTAGGCCTGATGGCCGGCGTCGATCTCCTCGCGGATGCGCTGGAGGGCGCGGTGGACCCACGTGGGGCGGGACTCGGGCACGAGGCTGGAGTGGATGGGCACGCGACCGCCGGGGAGCTCTTTCAGCGTGGATAGAGAGAGATCGCCGAATACGGTCATGGCGATGGTGCGCGGGATGGGAGTGGCGGTCATGACCAGCAGGTGTGGGGTGATACCGTCGCGGCCTTTGGTGCGCAGGCGATCGCGTTGTTCCACGCCAAAGCGGTGTTGTTCGTCGACGACGACGAGCCCGAGGTCGAAGAACTCGACGCTGTCCTGGATGATCGCGTGGGTGCCCACGACGATGTCGGCTTGGCCGGAGACGATGTCCAGCAGGGCTTGGCGTTTGGCGGACACCGGCATGGACCCGGTGAGGGGGACGACGGTGGCGGGGACGGCGGCGTCGGCAAGCAGGGCGGTGAGGGTGCGCGCATGCTGGACTGCCAGGACTTCCGTCGGCGCGAGCAGGGCGCATTGGCGGCCGGCGTCGACGGCCTGCAGCATCGCGAGGAGGGAGACGATGGTTTTGCCGGAGCCGACCTCGCCTTGGAGGAGGCGGCTCATGGGGTGGTCGGCGGAGATGTCGGCGGTGATGTCCGCGAGGACTTCCTCCTGCCCTGCGGTGAGCTCGTAGGGCAGGCGGCCCAGCAGCTCGGCCCGGTAGCCGTCCGGCGTGGCGGGGAGGGCGGGGGCGACGCGCTTGAGGGTATCGAGACGTCGTAAAGCCATCACCAACCCGAGGGTGATGGCCTCGTTGTACTTGAACCGACGCAGGTTCGGCTCGGGGCCCTCCGGGCCGGGCAGGTGGATGCCACGGATGCAGTGATCGAAGCTGACCATGCCTTCGGGGGTATCACCGAGGGGCTCCGGAATGGGCGGCAGGGTGGCCAAAACGTGCTGGATGGCGCTCATGATCCGCCAGGAGGTGATGCGCGAGGTCGCCGGGTAGACGGGAACGTAATCGAGCTTGCTCAGGAGTTCATCCGGGTCGCCGTAGGCTTCGAGGCTTTTCAGCGAGCCCGTCCCGACGCCTTTTCGCCCCGGCTCGGGGATGACGATGAAGTCCGGGTGCTGGAGCTGCGGGGTTCCGCGGAAGAACTTCAGCTTGCCGGCGAACATGGCCCGCACGCCGCGGTGGAGGATGTTCGCCACGTAGGCGGAGTGGAAAAAGGAGGCGGTGAAGACGGTACGGCCGTCGTCGATGGTCACGCGCGTGACGGTGTTGCCGCGGGCCAACGGTTGGGTGGTCACTCCGGTGACCTCTCCCACGCAGGTGATCATGTCGCCTTCTTCAGCGTCCTCGGCGAGCACGCCGGAGCCGTGACGAGAGTAGGCGCGCGGGAAGTGTTCGAGCAGCTCGCCGCAGGTTTCATAGCCGAAGGCGGAGGTGATGGCCTTGGCCTCCTTCGCAGGGAGGACCGCGGTTAGCAGCCGATCATCCGACCATCCGAGCACTACTCGACTCCGATCTCCACCAAGTGGTCCAGCCCGTCCGCGGGGAAGGCCATCACATCGAGGCCCAATTCGGCCTCTAGCTTATCGACGTCCAGCTCCACCCGCGACAGCACAACCACCTGCTCCGCCCCGTCCCCCAGCAAAGGCAGGCACACCCGCTCGGTCGCCTGCTCCACAGTTTCGCCCGGAGCGCACTCGGTGAGGATGGTGGTGCGCATCGCCGCGGCGGCCTCGGTCATGGCATAGGCCGCCACGCTCACCGGGACGGAAGGATTGTGCACGGTCAGCGCAGCAATACCAGAGACCAGGCGGCTCGTGGGGACGATGGTGAGGGTCTGCTCGAAAGCATGGGTGGCGCGCTCAACGGCAACGAGCTGGCGCTGATCCAGCTGGCCATTGGGCAACAATATGAGTTCCTGGGCGCTGGTGGTGCGCACCTCGGCGAGGATCTCCGAAACAATATCCTCCCCCGGCGTGACCACGACCGCGCCCGCCTCCCGGTACAGCTCCGCGATGGAACCGGCCGGGGTGACGGCCACGACGACGCGGCGGGGGGCGCCGACTTGGGGGGCATCGGGAAGCACTTCGAGGCGCAGATCAGTGACCTGACCGGTGGCAAAGGCCGCCTCAATAACTGGACCGGCCTGACGAGAATGAATGTGGACGCTGCCGCAGTTCTCCTCTGCCCGCGCGATGCCCAGGCTATCGCCCATCCCCTGCAAACGTTGCTCAAGCAGCGCGAGATCGCCGGTGAAGAAGAACATGATCTCCAGTTCCGCGGCCTGACCGTGAACCTCCGTCGGTGCGGAACTGACGGCGGCGCTGCCTTCGACCTCGGCGAGCAGCGCCTCCAGCAGGACGAGCAGGCCCATGCCACCGGCGTCGACCACCCCGGCATCGCGGAGCACATCAAGCTGGGAGGGAGTTTTGGCCAACGCAATCCGGGCGGCGGCAACAGCAGCCGTGACAACCTCGTGGAGATCCTCCCCCGCTTCCTGGGCGGCAAGTGCGGCGGAGCGCAACACGGTAATGATGGTGCCCTCCACCGGCTTGGAGATCGCCCGATCCACCAACTGCACGGCCGTGGTCAGCGCGTAGGCGACATCCGGGCCCGCGATCTGGCCGACCACAGCGGCATCAGCAATCGCCCGGAGCACCTGGCTCAGCACCAACCCAGAATTTCCCCGGGCACCCCGCACGCTGCCAATGGACAACGCCCGCGCGACCTGGGCAACGTCATCGTGGCTGGCCAACTTCTTGGCCTCCGCCAGGGCGGCTTCCATCGTGTGCGCCATGTTCGAACCGGTATCCGCATCCGGGACCGGGAAAACATTGAGGGCGTTGATTTCCGCCCGCCGGGCCGAAAGCTCAGCGACCGAACGAGTCGCCCAGTCATACAGCCGGGGACCGTCTATCGCACGCGGAAAGGACATAGGACGTTAGTCTACAGCTGCCAGTTCACCGGTTCGGCTCCGGCGGCAACGAGCAGGTCATTGGCCCGGGAAAATGGTCGCGAACCGAAGAACCCGCGCGAGGCCGACAACGGTGAGGGATGAGCTGACTCGATCCGAGGATGATCGCCTAAGAAACGGGCAGCCGATTGGGCATCGCGGCCCCACAGAAGTGAAACCAGTGGCTGATCCCGGGCAGCCAGGGCCCGGATCGCGGCCTCGGTCACCTCTTCCCACCCTTTCTTACGGTGCGAGGCCGGGGCACCAGGCCGGACGGTGAGGACCCTATTGAGGAGGAGAACGCCCTGGCGCGTCCACGGGCTCAAATCACCATCCTCAGCGACGGGCAGACCAAGGTCGGTGCCCAGCTCCCGGAAAATGTTCTGCAGGCTGCGCGGCAGTGGCCGCACCCCGGGCCGGGTGGAAAAGCTCAAGCCCATGGGATGACCAGGTGTGGGATACGGGTCCTGGCCAACGATCAGGACCTTCACCTCGTCGAAAGGATTCTGGAAGGCACGAAGGATGTCATCGCCAGCTGGGAGGTAGGCGGGTTCGGAGCGGAGGAAATCTCCCAAGGCGTGGATGCGATCTTCCACGGGTTCAAGTGCCGGGAGCCAGGAGGAGTGAACGGGCAACATGTTAAAAACTCACCCATCCGTCGGTGTAAGCGGGCGCAGCACCATCAACGGTGACGCCATCACCCTTGGTCACCCTGCCAATGGCCCGGAAACCGGAGGGTGGTTCCCCCGCGGTGGTGGCCAAAAGAGTGTGATCTTCCCCGCCAGAGAGGACCCACTCCCACGGGTCGGCGTTGAGAAGCTCGGCTGCCTGGAACAGCAACTCATCGGGGCTGATGTCGGCGGAATGGAGGTCGATGCCCACCCCGGAGCGCCTGGCCACCGTGGACAGGTCAACGACGAGGCCATCGGAATTGTCCGTCATCGCCGTCGCGCCCGTGGCGCGGGCGATGACCCCGCGACCGGGGTTGAGGCGTGGGGCACAGTGGGCGTCGATAAGCGGTCCAAACACCGGCGGGATGTCCGCGCGACCGAAGGCCCTGAGCAGGGCCAAGCCGGCTGCCGACCATCCGATCCGGCCATGGGCGACAACCCGTTGGCCCAGGCGAGCACGGTCGAGCCGCAGCGGCGGACGGGAACCACCGAGCGAACCGATGGCCGTCACCGAAATGACGAGCTCATTCGCCGAGGTCAGATCCCCACCCACAAGCTCAGCCGAATACGACCCCACCCGCTCCGCGATGCCCGCGGCGATGCCCGTGAGATAGCTCAGCGGCGTCTCCGGCGGGGCCGCGATGGCCAACAACGCGGCGATCGGACGAGCCCCCATCGCCTCAATATCGGCGAAGTTCTGCACAATCGCCTTCTGACCAATCTCCTCCGGCGTGGACCAATCCACGGAAAAATGCCGACCCTCAATGAGCATGTCCGTCGTAGCCACCCCCTGAGAATTAGGCGAGGCGTGGGACAACACCGCCGCATCATCACCATTTCGCGTCGACGGGGCGGCCTGCACGATTGCCTCAATTGCGCGATGCTCGCCGACCTCACCGAGCGTCGGGCCGGAAAAGTGGGATGGGAAGTGGGTCACACCAGTCCTTTCGATAGACTTGCGGTCCATGAGCACCATTGCCTCCACCCAATTTAGCCGTTCCGGGAAAACCGCCATCTATCTCTCCCTGGTCTTGGCCGTGGCGATGGTGGTGGGGGTACTCCTGGGGGCGAAGCTCGTGTTCAGCCGAGCCGCCGACCAGCCCGTCGGCATGACGGAACTTCCCGCGCCGATGGCGGACTCCGCCGAATGCGCGGCCGTTGTGGACGCGTTGCCCGAGGATGTGGTGGGCCACGACCGGGCCCAGATCGCCGAGCCCGCTCCCGCCGGCGTCGCCGCGTGGGCCTCCAGCTCCACCGAGCGCATCACCTTCCGCTGCGGCATCGACCTACCCATGCAGTACAACGAATACTCGCAGGTCCAAGACATTGATGGGGTGGAATGGCTGCAGGTATCGGACGTTACGCCCGGCTCAACCCTCTCCTCCTGGTACACCGTCAACCGCTCCCCGGTCGTCGCCGTCACCGCTGATGAGGCTTCCCTGGGTTCCGCGGCCGACCCCGTCACTGAGCTCGCGGGCGCCGTGTCCACGCTTCCCGTTGTTGCTACACAGCCCAACCCGGCGCCGCTGTCCCAGCTCGCCGCTGGCGATGTCGGCGATTGCGGGCCACTGATGGCCGCACTGCCAGAGTCAGTCGCCGATGGCTATTCGCGTATCGACGTCCCCGAGACCACCACCGCGGCCTGGGCCGCAATCGGCCGGGAACCGGTGGTCATCCGCTGCGGCGTCGCCCCGCCCGCCAACTACGAGGCCGGCGCCCGTCTCACCCAAGTCGACGACATCCCCTGGTTCGAGGACACGACGCTGGCCAATGGCACGACGTCCTCCACCTGGTTCGCGCTGGGACGCTCGACCGACATCGCCGTGAGCGCGCCCCAGGAAGTGGGCAATGCCGCCGTGGTGACCTTGGGCCGACTCATCGCCGAGCACACCCCGGAGCAGTCCTAGCGGGCGAGTGCCTCCTCGACGAGGGTGCGCAAGAGGTCCTCGTAGGCGAGACCACTCGCCGCGAAGGCCTGTGGATACATCGAAATGGGCGTGAAGCCGGGCATGGTGTTGATCTCGTTGACCACCGGGCCCTGATCAGTGACAAAGAAGTCCACCCGAGCCAGGCCCTCGCAGTTAAGGGCCTGGAACGTATCGATGGCCATGCTTTGCAGCGCTGTGGTCATGTCCTCGTCGAAGGGCGCCGGGATCGTGGCCGTAACCACATCATCGAGGTATTTGGTCTCGAAACCATAGAAACCTTCGACCGAGTCGCCGGTGCCGTTGAGCATGGCCGGGACCGAGGCAACGACGCTGCCGTCCGGGCGCTCCAACACGCCTACCTCTACTTCTTCGCCGACGATCTCGGCCTCGACGATGACCTTGTTGTCGAATTCCAGTGCCAGGGCAACGGCGGCTGGCAGATCGGCCCAGTCCGTCACCTTGGATACCCCGATTGATGAACCCCCGCGAGCAGGCTTGACAAACACCGGGAGGCCGAGGTTTGCCTTTTCTTCGGTCGTGAGCTCCGTGCGATCCCGCAAGATCACCTCCGGGGTGATCGGCAAACCGACCGCCGCCATGAGCTTCCTCATGTACTCCTTATCCATGCCGCAGGCGGAAGAAAGGACGCCGGTACCCACGTAGGGAATGCCCGCCATCTCCAGCAACCCCTGAATGGTGCCGTCCTCGCCGAAGAGACCGTGAAGCGCCGGGAAAATGACATCGACCGTGGCATGAAGCTCACCGGTCTCGGCATTGCGGATCTGGCCCCGCGTGGCCGGGTTAAGGGAAAGGGCGAGTTCAGGGCCCTCGTCACCAACGGTGGGCAGCTGGCCATCTCGGAAGACGAGAACGCTGGGATCTGACTCCCCCGCCGTCCACTTCCCCTCCGGTGTGATGCCGATAGCCACGACGTCGAAGGCCTCGGGGTCCAGGTGGTCCATGATCGCCCCCGCAGAGACGCAGGAAACTGAATGTTCTGAACTACGGCCGCCATAGACGACCCCGACGCGAATACGTTGTGGCTTTTCCATGGCGGTTAGCCTACCCGGCTGGCGCACGTGACAGGAAGTGGCGCAGCGTTCGAGGGAGGCTGCCAAAGTGCGATCTGACTAGCCTCATTAATCGAGTGACCAATCCAGGCTTCTCGATTAATGAGGCTAGTCACATCACCCTTTCCAGGCGCGCGCCCTATTCCGACTTCTTTGACCGGCCCATCAACGCCGTCACCATGTCAGAGACCTCCAGTCCCTTGTGGCACACCGCGAATACCGCTTGAGTGATCGGCATCTCCACTCGGTTGGCTTCCGCCAGCTGGAAAATGGAATTGGAGGAGATGACGCCCTCGGCTACCTGGCCGTGGGTAGCTTCCGTCGCTTCTTCGAGGGTGCCGCCTTCTCCGAGCCGGAGACCGAAGGTGCGGTTACGGGACAGCGGCGAGGTGCAGGTGGCCACGAGGTCGCCCATGCCAGCCAGCCCGGCGAAGGTACTGGGATCGGCGCCCATGGCCGCGCCAAGTCGAGTGACTTCCGCCAGGCCGCGGGTGATCAAGGAAGCCAGGGTGTTTTCACCCAGTCCACGGCCGGCCGCCATGCCACACGCTAAGGCGATGACGTTCTTGCAGGCTCCACCGAGTTCGACCCCCACCACATCGGTGTTGGTGTAGGGGCGCAGGTACGGCGTGGCCACGGCTGCTTGGACGAGCTTGGCGCGGTTGTCGTCCACGCACGCGATGACGGTGGCGGCGGGCTGTTCCTCGGCGATTTCGCGCGCGAGGTTCGGGCCGGACAGCACCGCCACCCGTGTGGGGTCGGCGCCAGTGATCTGGCAGATGACCTCGCTCATGCGCAGGTAGGTCCCGGTTTCCACACCCTTGGAAATACTGACCAAGGTGGCGTCGGCAGGAATGAGTGGGGCCCAGTCGGTGAGGTTGTCGCGCATCGTCTGGCTGGGGACGGCGAAGACCACGATGGTGGCGTTTTCTAGCGCGGCGGCGGCATCCGAGGTCGCGGTGATAGCGGCGGGGAGCACGATGTCGCCGAGGTAGTCGGGGTTGGTGTGGGTGGTCTGGATCTGTTCGGCCAGCTCAGGGCGGCGGGCCCAGAGCGTGACGGTGTTCCCGGCATCAGCGAAGACCTTCGCGAGGGTAGTTCCCCACGATCCGGCTCCCATGACTGCGACGTTGACCACGTGGCTCTCCCCTTTTCGTTAGTTGGTACAAACAGCTTAAAGGATGACGTTTCCCCCGGGCCAAGCTACCGGTCACGATTGGGTGTCTATCGTGCGTCGCAGCCTGTCATGCGTCAAGATGGGAGCAACGCAGTTCACCATTTTGAAGGAGTGTCATGGCGAAAAAACCCCAGCGACATGAGATCGACAAGGATAAGGATTCTGCCTTGCTGGTCAACGGCCGCCATCAGGTGATCCCCGCTGACCCCGCGGGGCAGTTTAAGCGGGCGACGCTCGCGGCCGGCGCGGTGCTGTGGCGGGGCGACATCACTGATGTGGACTCCCTTGAGGTCGCGGTTATTCACCGCCCGCATTATGACGATTGGTCGTTGGCCAAGGGCAAGGTCGATCCAGGTGAGTCGCTGCCGACGACCGCTGCCCGCGAGATCCTCGAGGAGACGGGCTACGACATTCGCCTGGGCAAGCTCCTGGGCAAAGTGACCTATCCGGTTCTCGACCGCACGAAGGTGGTGTACTACTGGACCGGCGAGGTCATTGGCGGTGAGTTCACCCCGAATGGCGAGGTGGATGAGATCCGGTGGCTGCCGATCGCGCAAGCCCGCGAACTGCTCAGTTATGACGTGGATATCCAGGTGTTAGCGAAGGCGGAGAAGCGTTTCCGCCTCCCGGCGACTTCCCGCATCTTGTATGTCCGCCATGCTCGCGCGCATCAGCGCCGCAATTGGCACGGCGATGACAATCTGCGCCCGTTGGATAAGAAGGGGCGTCGGCAGGCGGAGATGCTCGTCCCGATGCTGCTTCCTTATAAGCCGCATACGGTCTATTCGGCGCTGCCCGATCGGTGCCAGGCCACGGCTGCCCCGTTGGCGGATGAGCTCAACCTCGACGTGGTCGTCGATCCGGCCTTGGGCGATGACGCCTGGCTGTCGGATATGGTGAGCGCGCAAGCGCGCTTTCAAGAGCTTATCGACGCCGGAGGTACCTCCGTCGTCGTCGCCCAAGGCACCATCATCCCCGACATGATTGCCTGGCTTAGCGCGAACGGACGCCTCCCGCTCCACGAGATCGAAGCGAAGAAGGCGTCCGTGTGGGTCCTGTCCTTTAACGAGGGCCAGCTCACCGGCGCGGACTATCTAGCCAGTCCGCTCCCGGTGAAATAGTTCCCTCAGGCCGTGATTTCCGGTTTGAAGGATGGCCGGGTGTTTTCGTAGCGGGTGATGGCGGGTTCGTCGCGAAGCGTCAGGCCGATGTCGTCGAGGCCTTCCATCAGCCGCCAACGGGTGTAGTCGTCGACGGAGAACCGGTAGACGTTCTCCCCCGCGCTGACCGTGCGGGAATCGAGGTCGACGGTGATTTCCATGCCCGGCTCGGCTTCGAGCTGCTTCCACAGCAACTCGATGTCGGCTTCCTCCATCTCCCCGGCGAGGAAACCAGCTTTGCCGGAGTTGCCGCGGAAGATGTCGGCGAAGCGCGAGGACAGCACGACGCGGAAGCCGTAGTCCATGAGCGCCCACACGGCGTGTTCGCGGGAGGAACCGGTGCCAAAATCGGGGCCCGCGACGAGGATCGAACCATTGCGGTAGGGCTCCTGGTTGAGGACGAAGTTCTCGTCCTTGCGCCAACCGGCGAACAGGCCGTCCTCGAAGCCGGTGCGGGTGACGCGCTTGAGGTAGACGGCAGGGATGATTTGGTCGGTGTCGACGTTCGAGCGGGTCAGCGGGACTCCGACCCCGGTGTGAGTGGTGAACTTATCCACGATTGTCTCCTGAGAGGTCGGCGGGAGAGGCGAGGTGCCCCAGGACTGCGGTGGCGGCGGCAACGGGCGGAGACACGAGGTGCGTGCGTCCTCCCGGGCCTTGACGGCCTTCGAAGTTGCGGTTCGAGGTAGACGCGGAACGCTCACCGGGCTTGAGCTGGTCGGGGTTCATGCCTAAGCACATGGAGCAGCCGGCGGTGCGCCACTCGGCACCGAACTCGGTGAAGATCTTGTCCAGCCCCTCTTCTTCGGCCTGTTCCTTGACCATGGTCGAGGAAGGGACGACGAGCATGCGAGTGTTCGCGGCGATCGAGCGGCCTTGGACGACCTCGGCGGCGGCCCGCAGGTCCTCGATCCGCGCATTGGTGCAGGATCCGAGGAAGACGGTGTCAATGGCGACGTCGCGAAGCGGGGTGCCGGGGACCAAGCCCATGTAGGCCAGGGCCTTCTCAGCGGCGGCCTTGTCGGAGTCATTGGTGAAGGACTCCGGGTCCGGGACATCCGCGCTCAGCGGCAGGCCCTGACCTGGGTTGGTGCCCCAGGTGATAAAGGGGGTCAGCGCTGAACCGTCGATCTCCACAACCGTGTCGAAGGTCGCGCCCTCATCCGTCGGCAAGGTCTTCCAATACTCCACGGCGGCGTCCCAATCGGCGCCCTTCGGAGCGAACTCGCGGCCATGAACGTACTCGAAGGTCTTCTCGTCCGGGGCGACCATGCCAGCTCGGGCACCGGCCTCAATCGACATGTTGCAGATCGTCATGCGGGCTTCCATGGAGAGCTTTTCTATCGCCTCGCCGCGGTATTCGATGATGTGCCCCTGGCCGCCGCCGGTACCGATCTTGGCGATGATCGCCAGAATGAGATCCTTCGCCGTCACCCCCGGCTGCAGCTCACCGGAGACCTCGATGGCCATTGTCTTAAACGGCTTGAGCGGCAGAGTCTGCGTGGCCATGACGTGCTCGACCTCGGAGGTACCAATGCCCATCGCGATCGACCCGAACGCGCCGTGCGTGGAGGTGTGCGAATCGCCGCAGACGATCGTCATGCCCGGCTGCGTCGCGCCGAGCTGCGGACCCACGGTGTGCACGATTCCCTGCTTGACGTCACCCATCGGGTGCAGGCGCACCCCAAACTCGGCGCAGTTCTTGCGCAGGGTTTCCACCTGGACCCGCGAAGTCGGCTCCGCGATCTCAAGCAGGTTGCCGGACACAATGCCCTCGGTGGGCACGTTGTGATCCTCGGTAGCGAGGTGAAGGTCAGGGCGGCGAAGCTTACGTCCAGCGAGGCGCAGCCCATCGAAGGCCTGCGGGGAGGTAACTTCGTGGAGGAGCTGCAGATCGATATAGAGCAGATCGGGGTCCCCGTTCTCGCCCTTGGCAACAATATGGTCATTCCACACCTTCTCGGCGAGCGTGAGCTTGTCGGCCATGGATGTTCACCGCCTCTTTCCTTCTAGAAATCTCATACGATGGGATGATAGTATCACCGCATGGGACAGTATATCGCAGTTTCCGGCATTAAAGTACTCGATCGCTCCGTAGCAATCCTCCAAGCGGTCGCCGCCGAACCACTCTCGCTCACCGAACTGTGCGAGAGAACCGGCCTGCCCCGCGCCACCACACATCGCCTGGCCACCGCCCTCGAAGCACACCGCCTCCTTTCCCGCGGCACAGACGGCCGCTGGTCCACCGGCCCCACCATCGCCGCCCTCAATGCCGGCGGCAAAGACCTGCTTATCGACGCCGCCCTCCCCCTCATGTCCGCACTCAAAGACGTCACCGGAGAATCCGTCCAGCTCTACGAGCTCGACGGCGACACCCGCACCTGCGTCGCCTCCCAAGAACCCGCCAGCGGACTCCAAAACACCGTCCCCGTCGGCTCCCAACTCCCCCTCACCTCCGGGTCCGCCGCCAAAATCTTCCTCGCCCACGGCAGCACACAGCTTCGCGACGCCCTCCTCCCCCACGCTGCCTTCACCGCCGAGGAACTCGACGAGGTCCGCCTCCAAGGCTGGTCCGAGTCCGTCGCCGAGCGCGAAGTCGGCCTCGCCTCCCTCTCCGCCCCCGTCTTCTCCTCCGCAGGCACCCTCGTCGCCGTACTCTCCATCTCCGGCCCCGCCGAACGCCTACGCCCCCACCCCGGCGACAAGTGGAGCGCCGAACTAGTCAATTCCGCGCACCAGCTGTCGAAAGCGTTGTAGGCCTTCGCACACTGTTCTTTCGTCGCTGGAAGTAGCTGGCGTCGCGATCAGGGCGTCGCGATCAACATGAATTCTCTAGAACGCGAACACCCATTTTCCGCGACCTGCGGAAACGTGAGTTGGCCGGATGCATTCTAGAGAATTCTGGTAGCCACCAAGCCTGCCAACGAAAAAATCAGGGCCTCCCATGCCGGTAACACGAGTACAAATGCTCTTGGCTGCTTTTCTGGTTTGGTGGCTAACCCAAAACCCGCACTTCCTAACAACTTTGCGGGTTTGGAAGGGGGATTCACCCTGGAGTTGTTAGGAAGTGCGGGTTTTATGGTCCGCGTGGAGTCAAGGAACAAGAAGTGCTGGTGCTCCGGCCTAGTACGGGGGCGTCGTCCTTAGTCAGTACTCCGAATGACTCGCCGCATTGAGTAGTGCAGCTGCCCGAGAAAGGCGCTCATGGCGGAAGTATGAAGGCCTGGGCGTCTTCCATCGGCGGCCCGCCGATGAGACTTAAGGCAGTACGGCAGTCCACCGCCTCAAGTGAGACCTGTTGATCGCTGTTGAGGTGGCTATTTGAGGATAGATCTCCGACCCTTTTCGTCCCTCAACCCGCCCTTGTGTGCCGCCCGATCGTGGAAGAGAATGTCTTTATGCTTCCGCTAGCAGCGATTCTCGGCTTCGGCTTGGCCATCACGCCTCTGGTACTGACACCCGGAGCGAGCTTCGCGCTGGTCAGTACTCGCGGTCTGGCTGGCGATCGACGAGGTGCTTGGGCGACCATCGTCGGGACGGCGGCCGGAATCCTGACTCATGCCGTTCTCGCAGGTTTTGGACTCGCTGCGTTGGTAATGCGCTCCGCCGAGCTTTACCACGTTGTCCGCCTGGCCGGGGCGGTCTATTTGGTTGGTCTCGGGATGTATCTCATTTGGCAAGGTTATCGCCGCCAGCCGAAGACCTCCCGGAACGAACAGACAGACTCTGCCGGGCATCAGTGTCGACGACTATGGCAGGCGTATGTGGCAAATGTTTTGAATGTGAAGGCTGCCTCGGTGTATCTCACGCTGGCTCCACAGTTCGTCAACACCGAAGGCGTTTCCGTGTCTGCCATGCTCACCTTGGCCGGTGTCCATATTGTTGTCATGACCGTGTGGCTCGGCGCATGGTCGTTTGGATTGACGTCCCTAGCTGTCCGTTTCGATCCTCGGAGGTGGATCCGGGTGATCAATGCGGCGGGTGGAGTTGCCCTCATTGCATTGGGCGTCCGCAGTTTCCGCCCTGCCGACTAATCCTATTGAACTCCCCGGAGCTACAACGCCTTCGCACACTGTTCTTTCGTCGCCGGAAGTGGCTGGCGTCGCGATCAGGGCGTCGCGATCAACATGAATTCTCTAGAATGCGAATGCCCACTTTCCGCGACCTGCGGAAACGTGAGTTGGCCGGATGCATTCTAGAGAATTCTTGTAGGCACCAAGCCTGCCAACAAAAAATCAGGGCCTCCCACCAAGTGGTGGGAGGCCCTGATAGTTGTACCCCGTACGGGATTTGAACCCGTGTTACCGGCGTGAGAGGCCGACGTCCTAGGCCGCTAGACGAACGGGGCTGGTTCGCTATTTTCGCGGTGTCCGATGAGGACTTCATAACAATAATCTGCCCCCTACTTCTGCCACAAATCACCTGGCCAACGAGCATTGTCCGGGTCGGAATGGGCACATAGAAACCCACCACCTGCGAGGTGGTGGGTGATTCCGAACCTTGGACGATGGGAGATCCACCGCTACCGACTGTGGTTGCGAAAGTTTCGTTGACCCGAGTTCGTGATGCCTCGTGGCCACGTCCGCTGGGGTTCCTTGGGAACTTTAGGGGCCGGGGGTTGGCTTGTCCTTACCGTGGGGTTCGGTTGACGCCATTCGCTTCATATCGCTCCCGTGTAGCTCCTACTTCGCGCATGCTGTGCGCCTGGAAGTTCTGGATTCTGGCGATGCCGCTTATGGGAGGACGCCTGCGATGCGTCCGGAGATATGGTTATAACTTTCTGCCATATGCTCTCCTTCCGGTATCTTCCTACAGTCGGAGTACCGATCTTCCCTCTACCTGGTACCGGGTCTTTGAGGTGGGATCCTCTCCGTTAATTGCACTATATGCCCAGTCCACCGGCCTGAAAAGGGTCTTTGACACAATCGTTATCAGACGTTACCCCCGCCACACTATTGGCCCAGCTGTGAGCCACGCACCAAAAGTTAGTTCGGGGGTGAAACTTGTTTCCGAAACGCCAACAAGGCCTCCAAACATTGCGTTTGGAAGCCTTGTTGGCAGTTGTACCCCGTACGGGATTTGAACCCGTGTTACCGGCGTGAGAGGCCGACGTCCTAGGCCGCTAGACGAACGGGGCGAAGCGAATGAACCTTCGCCAGCAGATTGCTCTGCGGCTGGCCTACCAGGACTCGAACCTAGAATGACGGTACCAGAAACCGTTGTGTTGCCAATTACACCATAGGCCACTATGTGATTTTTTGTCCCTCACTCGCGGTGAGCAACGTTGAATACTATAACCACAATGGTGCAACATGGCCAAATCCGCTGGCCACGGCACATTCCGAGCCGCCACCCCGCCCGCACCGAAGCATGACTTCCCAATCGCCAGTCTATCGATATACGATAGGTTTCTCACGTTCATCGATAGTAGGAGCGCTATGTCAGCCAGACTCGTCACCCTTCTCCGGGGCATTCTCATCCTCGGCATCATCGGCAGCGGTGCCATTCAACTCCGCTTTGCCATCGGCATCCTCTTCTTCGGCACCGAAGCACTCCTTGCCCGGATAGCCCTCACCCTGTGCATTGTCATCGGCTTGGGTTGCCTCCAATTCGCTGCGGTGTGCATTTGGAAGCTACTCAACTTGGTCAACGCCGATACGGTCTTCTCCCCCACGGCCATTCGCTGGGTAAACCGCATCATTGGCGCCATTTTTGGGTTCGCCGCCTGCATCCTTGTCGCGGGTTACGTCGTCGCCGAGGTAGATGATGCACCGGGGCTCATCTTCGTGGCGTTCCTGGCTGCCCTTCTGGTGTGCGGAGTCGCTCTCATCGTCTATGTCCAGCGCACTCTCCTCATTAAGGCGACGGGATTCTCTGCCGATCTCGAGGGGGTCATCTGATGGCCACCGATGAGGGAAGCATCGTCGTTGATATTGACGTCATGCTGGCCACACGCAAGATGTCCGTTGGAGAGCTCGCCGAGAGGGTGGGCATCACCCCGGCCAATCTCGCGGTGCTGAAAAACGGAAGGGCCAAGGCGGTTCGTTTCACCACCTTGGCCGCTTTATGCCACGCCCTGGACTGTCAGCCCGGGGATCTGCTCCGCTACGCCCCTTAGGCCTCGAAGGGAGTTACGGCGCGAGCTGCCCGCAGGCGAGCGAGGGTGGAGTCGCGTCCGAGGAGCTCCATTGACTCGAACAGCGGCGGGGAGACGGCCGCTCCGGAGACGGCGACGCGCAGGGCTCCATACGCCTTGCGGGGCTTGAGCTTCAGATCCTCAATGAGTGCCTTGGACAAGGCAGCTTCGATTTCCGGGGTGGTCCAGTTGGACACGGCTTCCAGGGCAACGATGCCGGCTTCGAGGGGCTCGACAGCGTCCTCCTTGAGGTTCTTGCGGGCGGACTTTTCGTCCAGGACCAGCTCGGAATCCGGGGTGACCAGGAAGTTGAGGAGCCCGTAGGCGTCGGACAGCACCTTGATCCGGGTGTGCACGAGGTCGGCGGCGATGGCGAACTTGTCCGCCGGGTAGTCGGCCGGGAAGTCGGTGTACTCGCTCAGGTAGGCGCGCAGACGTCCGGCAAAGTCCTCGGAGGAGAGCAGACGAATGTGGTCGGCGTTGATGGCCTCGAGCTTTTTCTGGTCGAAGCGGGCGGGGTTGCCCAGCACGTCGGCGACGTCAAAGTTGGCCACCAGGTCGTCGACCGAGAAGATGTCCTGATCCGCGGACAGTGACCACCCGAGGAGTGCGAGGTAGTTGAGCATGCCCTCGGGGATGATGCCGTTTTCGCGGTGGTTGAACAGGTTCGATTCGGGGTCGCGCTTGGACAGCTTTTTGTTGCCCTCGCCCATAACGAAGGGCAGGTGGCCGAATTCGGGGGTGAAGTCGGTGATGCCGATGCGCTTGAGCGCTTCGTAGAGTGCGAGCTGGCGTGGGGTGGAGGGCAGGAGGTCCTCGCCGCGGAGGACGTGCGTGACCTGCATGAGGGCATCGTCGACCGGGTTGACCAGGGTGTACAGGGGGGCGCCGTTGGAGCGGGCGACGACGAAGTCGGGTTGGGTGGCGGCTTTGAATTCCACCTCGCCGCGGACGAGGTCGTTCCACTTCCAGTCTTGCTCGGGCATGCGCAGGCGCCACACGGGCTGGCGGCCTTCGGCCTCGAAGGCGGCGACCTGCTCCTCGCTCAAGTCGCGATCGAAGTTGTCGTAGCCGAGCTTCGGGTCGCGACCGGCTGCCTTGTGGCGTTCTTCCACCTCCGCTGCGGTGGAGTAGGCGGGGTAGACCTCGCCGGCGTCGATAAGCTTTTTTAAGACATCTGCATAGATGTCCATGCGCTGGGACTGGCGGTAGGGCTCGTGCGGCCCGCCCTTTTCGACCCCTTCGTCCCAGTCGAGGCCGAGCCAGGTGAGGCCGTCGATGATGGCTTGGTACGACTCCTCGCTGTCGCGGGCCGCATCGGTGTCTTCGATGCGAAAGACCATGACTCCGCCGGTGTGGCGGGCGTATGCCCAGTTGAACAGGGCGGTGCGCACCAGTCCGACGTGCGGGGTTCCGGTGGGCGAAGGGCAGAAGCGAACTCGAACATCAGTCATGCCCGTCATGTTACTGGTCGTGGGCGCGGGCGTCGGCGGAGGTCCCGATCCTCGGCCAATGCCGGGGGTATTGGTAGGCGTTTTCATTAGCAATTGCGGTGAGCAGGAGCTTTGCGACGCCCACGTGCCCAAACATCAACGACACCCTCACGGTAGCCGGGGGTAAACCCACAGAGAGTTTTAATGACATCGTTTTTCATTTGTTATGGTTCGCGCGTCAGCATCTCAACCCCCTAGCCCGCCCCGAAAGGCCCCCATGTCGCGCATCCGCCCCTGGTACCTCGCCATCGCCACCGCCACCACCCTGGCTGTGGCAGCACCGTCACTCGCTATCGCCGACACGGCCCCGGGAACAACCAACCGCTGCGAGGGCCTCCTCCAGCTCGATCGCGGGCACGTGGATATCCAAGCCACCCTCAGCGGCGACACCATGGGCATCCACCTCAAAGACGAAACGACCGCACAACGAGTCGATCGCCGCCTCGACGAGGTCATGCTCGTCGCCGGGGACAACGCAAAGGTCACCCGCAGCGCCGGCCTCATGCAGCCAGAGCTCAACGTCCTCGGCGACCAGGGATCCGAGTTCTACCTCCTGCCCATGACCCAGAACCAGTCCATCATCTGGCCCGGACACAACACGATGGGCCTCGACTACGCCCACATCGATGGCACGGTTGATCTCCACCTAGAGCCCCGCACCCGGCCCGAGGGCGGCGAGCTGGCCATGTTCCTCAGCAGCCTGACGGGCGTGGACGTGCTGCTCAACACCGCGGAGAGCGACACCACAATCGAGACCACCTACGCCGCGCACGTGCACACGAACTGGGCCTTCACCAAGCCGGGCCTCTACACCTTCGACACCTATTACTCCGCCACCTCCAAGGCAGGTAAGGCCCTCAAGTCGGAGCCTCAAACCCTCACGGTGGCCGTCGGTGCGAAGGGCCTGGCGGACTGCAGCGTGGTGGAGCAGCCGACGACCACTGCACCCACTACCGCTCCCATCACAACTTCGGCACCGACTCCAGCACCGAATTCTTCCAGCTCCGGCGTCGAATCCTGGCAGATCGTGGCCGGCATCGTCGGTTCCGTGACGGCGCTGGGCCTGGGCAAGTTCTTTATTGATAACCGGACCAATCTCGCCGCCTGGTTCCGCTCCTTCGCTTAAAGGATCACATGTCGCACCTCATCATTCGCCGTCTGGCTGCCACCATCGTGATGCTGTTTATCGCGGTGGGGTTGGCACCGCCCGTCTCCGCCCAGGCCATCACCTTCGATTCCGGCCACGTTGATGCTTTCCACGTGAGCACCGACGGCGGGTCGTTGGTGCTGGACCTCAAGGAGGACGTCACCGGCACCGGTGTCCGCCACTCCCCCGAAGGCGTGCATCTGGTCGTCTCGGATGCCGCGTTCACGGATACGACGGCGCAGATTAACGAGATCGGCCAGGCGACCTACTTCCTGCCGCAGACGCAGAACCAGGCAATCTTGTGGCCGGGGTGGGATACCCAATCGGCGGAGGGCTTCCGGGCCATCGACTTCCACTTCCACGAGGTGTCCGGGCCCGGCGAGGTCATGCTGTTTGAAAGTTCCGGCTTCGGGGAGCTGACATCGGTCCTCTCCTCGGGCGGCTACGCGCTCTCTACTGGCCAGGTGATTCAGCAGCCGTACCCGGCGCACCGTCACGTCAACTGGGCGTTCACCGCCCCCGGCACGTACCGGATGGTGGTGTCCGCCCAGGGCGCGGATGCCTCGGGCCAGGTCCAGACCAGCAATCAGGCCACGTACACGTGGGTAGTCGGCTCCGGCGATGCGCCTGCTCCCGCCCCGCTTATCGACGCCGCCCCGGCACCCGCCGCGGCCCCCGCCGCAGCACCTCGTGCGGCGCAGGCCGCTCCCAGCAGCGGAACGTGCACACCCGGCGTGACCCCCATGATTAAAGACGACCGCACCGTTCCACCCGTGTGGAAGGCGACCACCGAGGTCGAGTTTTCGCTTGGCGAGTCCGCCGTCAAGGAACTCCCCGCGCCCATCGGTTCCGTTCCAGCGGGCAAGGTGTGGATAATCGGCTCCACCCAGGAGCAGGGAGTGCCCTGGGTGGGGGCGAATACTCAGCACCCGTCGATGCGCGAGCACACCAGCGGTGACGTCACCTGGGAGTTGACCTCCTTCGCCGGACCCGGCCCCATGACGGTGTACACGCAAGGTGGCCTGGGTCAGATGGTGGGAGATGAATGGTTCCGTGCGACCCCGGACCAGGTGCAGGGCTCCCACGCCATCGCCCCCAACTCCCATGTTCACCCCAGCTGGGTATTCGGCGCGCCTGGAACGTACCAGGTGAGCATCCGGCAATCGGTGGCGCTGAAGGATGGCTCCCGGGTGTCCGGCTCTGGGGTCATCACCTTCCAGGTGGGCAACGGCGCGGGCAATGCCGGCGACGGACACTTCGACTTGGGTGGGGTCGTGGACCCAGCTGGCGGGGATTGCGCCCCTGCTGCACCCGGCGGTGCCGTCGGCGCGGCTGATGGCCCCGCTGCCGCTGCCCCGGGTCAAACCCTCGCCACCCCGGTGACCAGCCTCACCGCCGCGAGCCAGGAACCGCGTGATCTCACCATCCCCGTGGCCATTCTCACCGCCGGCCTCGTGGTGCTGGTGGGTGGGACCGTCAGCTACATCGTCATGCTGCGTCGACAGATCCCCGCATGAGAAGCCTCGTGACTATTGCAGCACTCGCGGCTAACCTAGTGGCGCTGTCCGCGTGTGCTCCGGCGACCGGGAGTGAACACGATGGGCGAGAGACATCGGTCGTTGTGACCACACCCATCCTTACCGACCTCACCCGCCAGGTCGCCGGTGAGCGGGCCGCGGTCACTGGCCTCATGCCGCCCACGGCCGACCCACACACGTTTGAGCCGGGGCTGCGGGCGGTCCGGGACATTGCCAATGCTGACCTCGCCCTCACTCACGGGCTGTTGTTGGAGCAACAAGCACTGATCACTACCGTCACTAACTCCAGCCCAGCCGGGACCCCCGTTACGGCCGTGGCGGAGAAGGCCTCGACGTATGGGGCCACCCTCATTCCCCTGGTGGAAAACGTGGCCCTCGACGCGGTGTGGCTCGGGCTCCGCGCCGCTCCCGCAGAAGGTTCGGAACCCGTGCCACTGTCTCTTCGAGAGGTCCGCGGCCCGGGGGACGTCGCGGCGTTTATCACCTCGACGTTCGGTACCCCGGAGGTGTTGTTTAACAGCGCCGATGGACTCGACGACAAGGACACCGTCCTCCTGCCCCCCGGTGCCCATACCCACGTGTCGTGGGCTTTCAGCTCCCCCGGCGTCTACGAACTCGATATCACCTCCGGTGAGTTGCCCGCGGCAACGGTGACGGTAGCGGTGGGGGTGGATGCGGCGGCGTCGATAAGCATGGTGAACCCGGTGATCATCGATGCCGGACACGTCGACATCGCGGCCGGGGAGACCAACCTCATTGGTGATGCCCCCGATGGGGCTGATCGGGCGCACCGCTACCCGCTTGAATCGACGGTGATTGCCGTGCCGTCGAGCACCCTCCAGCCGATCCCGGGCGACCCCGGGTACCGCTTCCTCGGACGCCCCGGGCAGGAAACATACCTGCTGCCGCAGGCGGTGCTCGGGCGACACGTGCACGGGGAAATTGACCCGCACCTGTGGCACGACGTGGCCAATGTGCAGGCGATGGTGGAGGTCATTCGGGATGAACTGTCGGCGGTTGACCCAGCTGGGGCGGCTGTCTACCACGCGAATGCGGCTGCGTATCTCGCCCGCCTGGATGAGCTCGACGCCACGATCAAAACCACCTTGTCTACCATCCCGGCGCGCCACCGCCATCTCATCACAACCCACCACGGCTACTCCTACCTGGGGCGAGCGTATGGGATGTCGATCGCGGGATTTGTCACCCCGAATCCTTCGGTGGAGCCGTCTCCCCGTGACCTCATTGCTCTCACCCGCACGTTGGAAAACCTCGAGGTACCCGCAGTGTTTCTCGAGCCGGAACTGGCGCGTGGTGCAACCGTCCTCGGCGAGACTGCTGATCGGCTCGGCGTGCGCGTGTGCCCGATCTATGGAGACACCTTTGACACCACCGTGACCACGTATCTCGATCTCATGGCTGCCAATGCCCGCAGCCTTGCCGACTGCCTCACTCCTGGAAAGACATCATGAACTCTCTTCGCCGACGCCTCCTGCCCGCTGTGTTGATTGCCGCCTTGGCGTTGCCCCCGGCCGCTGTCGCCGCGCCGCAGGCACCCGCTGATCCCGCCTTGCACCAGCTCGTCGGTGCTGATGAAACCATCGCTCCGGCTGGGGAGGAGGTGGTCATTTCCGCCGGGCATGCCGATCTGGGGCCGCTGATCACCATCGACGGGGTGGACCTGCTCGTGCGCGATGACACCGCCGATCCCCCGGTGTGGCGACACCTCGATGATGTCGTGTTCGAGGTCTCAGACGCGGCCGCGCAGACGTTGCCACCGGGCGATGCTTTCGATTTCACCGGCGCCGCGGGCGGCGCGCAGGTGTGGGTGGTCCCGCAAACCGAGGTGGCCGGGGTGCCGTGGTTGGGCTGGAACACCCAGTCCCCCGCCCTCGTCGGGGCAGCCGACCGCGGGGTCACTCTGGAATTTGCTGGGCATTCCGGGCCGGGCCAGTTCAGCCTCTTCCTCCAAAACGGCGGGTTTGAGCCTCCGCAGCAGTTGTGGAACTCCGCGGCGGAGGGGACCCAGCCGATGTGGGTGGAGCTCAATACCCACACGCATGCCAATTGGGTGTTCAGCGAACCGGGCATCCACCAGGTCGCGGTGACCGCGGTGGTGCCGCTTCTCGACGGCACGACCCTCCGCGACACCGAAGTAGTCACCCTCGCCGTCGGTTCCGGTGCCGATGTGGCTGCCGCGCAAGGCACGGAGTGGTCGGGCGCGTTCCGGGAGGCGGATTCTCACTCCAGCGTGGTGGGCGATCTGCCTTCCTCCAGCGCCGTGGCGTGGATCGTCGGCGGTGTCGTGCTGCTGGTCGTGGTCATCGCGGCTGTTGCCATGGTCATCCGCCCTTCTCGTAGCAGTCGGGGGCGGAAGTAGATGTTGCTGTCGTGTGAAGAAGTGTCAGTGTCTCTGAGCGGGCGCCTGGTCATCGACGGTGCCACCCTGGGCGTCGATCGCGGTGAGTTTGTGGGGCTGCTCGGCCCCAACGGCGCCGGCAAGACCACCCTGCTGCGGGCCATCCTCGGACTCCTCCCGACCACCGAAGGCCGAGTGAGCGTGGCAGGACGGCACGGCCGCGACATCCGCCGGGTTGTTGGCTATGTCCCCCAACGCCACGACGTCTCCTGGTCCTTTCCCATCGATGCCTACGACGCGGTGCTCAACGGCCGCACCGGGCTCATCGGCTGGGCCCGGCGCGCCCGTCCCCGAGACCACGAGGCCGTGGAGGAAGCCCTCGACCGGGTCCGGCTCCGCGGTTTGGCCGATCGCCCCATTGGGGAGCTGTCCGGTGGGCAGCGGCAACGGGTCCTCGTCGCCCGCGCCCTAGCCACTCGCCCCAAGGTTCTCCTGCTTGACGAGCCTTTCACTGGCCTCGACATCCCCAGCTCCGAGCACTTGCTGCAGCTTTTCCACGAGCTCGCGGCCCAAGGCACGGCGATCATCATGTCCACCCACAATCTCTCTGAGGCGGTTCATTCCTGCCACCGGTTGATCCTGTTCAATCGGGGCGTCGTTGCCACTGGGACGCGGGCGGAACTCAATCGGCCCGAACCGTGGGCTGAGACCTTCGGGGTGGGAATGGATTCCCCGCTGCTCACGGCCGTGGGGGTGCGCAGCTGATGCTGGACATTTCCTTCGTCGACTTCCTGCGCGACCTCAGCAATCCTGCCTTGGGGTTTTTACCCCGGGCGCTGGTGATCTCCGTCATTGTGTCCCTGGTGTGCGGGGTGGTGGGCACGCATGTGGTCCTGCGCGGCATGGCGTTTATTGGCGACGCCGTCGCCCACGCCGTCTTCCCCGGCCTCGCCATCGCCTTCGCCCTGCAGACCTCAGTCATCCTGGGAGGTGCAATCGCGGGAGTCACCGTCGCCATCCTCATCGCGGTGTTCTCTCAGCGCCGACGCGTCGCCGAGGACACCATCATCGGTATCTTCTTCGCCGCGTCCTTCGCCCTCGGATTGGTCATCATCTCCCGGGTCGATGGCTACACCGCCTCGTTGACCAGCTTCCTCTTCGGTTCCATCACCGGGGTCTCCGACATCGACATCATCACCGCGGCCGCCGTGGGCACCATCATCGTGGGCCTGCTGGTGGTGCTGGCTCCCCAGCTCACGGCCGTGGGTTTAGATAGGGAAACCGCCCGGGCCATGAACCTGCCCGTGTTCCTTTTGGACATGCTGCTCTACTTGGCCGTCACCGCAGCCGTGGTCATCTCAGTGCGCACCATCGGCAACATTCTCGTCCTCGCCCTGCTCATCACCCCGGCCGCCACCGCCCGCCTGCTCACCGACCGGCTGTCCACCATGATGTTCCTCTCTGCAGGATTCGGCGCGCTGGGATCGGTCATCGGCCTCTACCTCTCGTGGGCCATCGACCTTCCCACCGGCGCCACCATCGTCCTCACCGTTACCGCCTTCTTCCTCATCACCTGGCTGCTCTCTCCCAGCCAGGGCCTGCTCACCGGCTATCTTCGCCGCCGTCCCGACCACCCAGCCCCGCAGACCTATCCGGGCCGACACCGATTGGACACCCCGTCATGACCAGGACACGACGTCACCGCCACCTCCCTGCCCTCCTCATCACCGGCCTGCTGCTTACCCCCACCACCGGGGCGCTCACGGTCGTGGCACCCCCCGCACTCGCCGCCGACCAGGCTTGCACCCAGGCGGTGGGCGGAAAGCGGGCTTTCGCCGACGGCCACCAGGACATGCTGCTGCGCTCTGACGGGGTGGTGTTGGATTATGAACACCGCGAGACGTTCAGCTCTGGGGAGTTCCTCTTCGAAGTCCCCGACAGCGCCCGCAGCGCCACCGGCTGGGTCCTGCCGCAGACCCAGGAGGCGGGCCTGCCCTGGCCGGGTTTCTCCACGACGGGACTGTCCTACGGGGCGGACATCAGCCTTGCCAGCTTCTCCGGGCCGGGACAGATGACCGCCTACCAAGGCGACCTGTTCGGCACCACCACCCGCCTGGATAGCTCTGACACCTCGGTCACCTGGGATTTGCCCGCCAACACCCACGCCCACACCGCATTCTCGTTTACCGAGCCCGGCGCCTACGAGATGACCTTCCGCTTCACCACTTCCGCCAACGGCACCCACGACATCTCGACGATGTTCCTCGTCGGCAGCGTGGCCATCGCAGAGTCTGCCACGGGGACAGTCACCGTCTCCTGCGACAACTCCACCGGGAGCGGCAGTCCGAAGGGACCCGTGGAGCAGCTGACCGCCGACCTCACCGGTGTGACCAAGGAAGTGAGCAAACTCGATAGGGCAATGGGTGGGTTTCTGGATTCGGTGAAGAAGGAAATCACGCCCTCGACTACCCCGAGCAGCGCCACTGCGCCGACACCTGCCAGTGCATCTCCTTCCCGCCCGGCACCCACGGCGCCTCAACCACGTCCGCAGGCCGCAGCCCACCCAGCGGCTCCGGCCGCACCCGCATCTCGACCCGCCCCCAGTACCCCAGGGCAGACGAGCACCCCGGCGACAGCGCCTCCCGCAGCAGCATCCCCGGCACCGGCGACTCCTGAGATCACCCAGGTCAGCACCACTGCGCCCTTCGTCGGCGTGTTGTCCGGTACGGCGTGGGGCCTGGGAGTGACGGCACTACTCGGCGGAATCGCTCTGTTTGCCTCCGCATTTCGGATGCGTTCCCGCCTGCCCCGCGAGGACCAGCACGACTAACGGCCGACGGCCAGCGGACGGTAAGGTATTTCTCCATGTGTGCCCATCGCCCCGCCAGTGCGCCGGACTTTCTGTTGTCCCGCGCACACGGCTCGGTACGCACCCAAGGGTGCGTGGAGTCGTTCACGGACCCGTGGGCTGCGATCGACGCTCTCAAGGCTGGCCGCGTGCCGATTGTTGTGGGAGCACTCCCCTTCGACCGTTCCGCACCCGCCGCTCTCACGGTCCCGGAGACGGTCATCCGTGAAGATGGTCCCCTGGAACCCCACGCCTATTATCGTCAAGGCCCCGGGTCGCTCATGTCCGCCACCTTCGCGGGGGTGGACCCCGAGCCGGAGGAACACCTGCGCCGGGTGGAGGCGGCGATCAGCACCATTCAGGCCTCCAAGTTGGAGAAGGTCGTCCTCGCCCGCGCCGTCGACATCACCTTCGATCCGCCGGTGGATCCGCTGCTCGTCGCCGCCCGGCTCATCGACAATTCGGTCAACCGTGATGGGTTTATCGCCGACCTGTCCCCCGCCGGAGTGCCAGGCGCCATGCTCGTGGGCTCCTCCCCCGAAGTGTTGATCAAGCGCCAAGGCTCCACCGTGTCGGCTTATCCGTTGGCGGGTTCGGCTGCCAGGCACCCGGACCCAGCCACCGACACGCTCATCGGCAAGAGGCTGGCGGCTTCGGCGAAGAACTTACAAGAGCACGCCTACGTCGTCGAGCACCTACGCTCCACGCTGGCGCCTTTCTGCACCCGCCTGGACATCGCCGCACTCCCCGAGGTCACCATGACCAACGAGATGTGGCACTTGGCCACCCCGATCGTGGGCACGCTCGCCGAGCCTGCGTTGTCCGCCCTGGAGCTGGCACTTCACGCCCATCCCACCCCAGCAGTTTGCGGGACACCTACCGACGCCGCCGAGGCACTCATTCACACCGCAGAATCCGATCGCAGCTTCTACGCCGGGGCCGTCGGCTGGTGTGATGACTCCGGCGATGGCGAGTACATGGTCGCCATCCGCTGCGCCGAGGTCGCCGGGGACGGCCGCTCCGCCCGAGCCTGGGCCGGGGGCGGCATCGTCGCCGACTCCGATGCCGAGGAGGAGCTGGAGGAGACGACCGCTAAATTGCGGACGATCCTGCGTTCCCTCGGCCTGTAGCACCGCGCCGCGGCGGTGAGCTCCTCGGCGTCGATAAGCTAAGCGCGGGCAACCGGATTCCCGAGCTTGCCGATGCCCGGGATATCAATCTCGATGAAATCGCCCGGGACCATGGCCTCGGTGCCAGCCGGGGAACCGGTGGAGATCACATCACCCGGCAGGAGAGTCATGGAGGCGGTAATGAACTCGATGATCTCTGGGATCGTCATGATCATTTGGTCCGAGTTGGAGTCTTGCTTAATCGAGGTCACGCCATCGTGGGTGAGGCGGGCCTTGATGGGCAGGTTCTCGATGTCAATGCTGTCGATATCGGTCTCGATCCACGGGCCGAGCGGGCAGAAGGTGTCGATGCCCTTCGCGCGGGCCCACTGACCGTCGGCGAACTGCAGATCACGGGAGGAAACGTCGTTGACGATCGTGTAACCCAGGACCACAGACTTCCAGTCTTCAGCCTTGACGTTCTTGCACGGCTTGGCGATGACGATCGCCAGCTCGCCCTCAAACTCCACCTTCGTGGCAAAGTCCGGGATGCGGATGGGAACCCCGGGGCCGACAACGGCCGTCGGCGGCTTGAGGAACAGCGTCGGCGGAAGATGCTCCGCCGACTGCTGGAACACCTCGGCGACGTGGTCGGCGTAGTTGCGGCCAATGGCCACGATCTTGCCGGGCAGCATCGGCGCCAGCAAACGCACGTCCTTCAGCGGCCATTCGCGGCCGGTGTACGCCGGCTCCACAAACGGATGCTCCTTGACTTCCTTCGCGACTAAATTGTTCTCGTCTTCCCCGTCGATGACGGCGAAACACATTCCTTCAGGGTGGGCAATTCTTCCAAAGCGCATGGGAGACAGCGTACTTGTTTCCCCGCCGCCATCAATCCATGAGATCCTTCAGCGTCGTGGCCGGGAGATTTACCCGATGCGCCGAGTACTGCTCAGCGCACGCCAGGGCATCCGTGAGCGCGTTGTGGTTGTGATAGCTGGGCAGGCCGTAGCGGGCACGCACCCGCGCCAAGCGCAGGTCCTCGCCCCGCGGATAGGTTCCCATTCGCTCCATGTGTCGGCGCTCGATGGCAAAGGTGTCCACCACGGGGACGTCCAACCCAGCACCGAAGTGCTTTTTCGCCGCCGCAGAAAGAAAGCCCGTCTCCATCGCCGCGAAGTGCGCGAGCAGCGCTCTGCCCTGCAGGGCCTCCAGCAGTTGGCCGAGAGCATCAGCGGCGGGCACCCCGGCGGCAATCTCGTCGTCGGTGAGATGGTGAATGGTGGCGGAAGAACCCACGGAGAAGCCCTCGACGCCGCGCAGCACGACGTAGCCGGCGCCCGACAAGTCGATCGTCGCGCCGTTGACGGGCACCCAACCGATCGACACCAGCTCGTGCTTGTCGGGTTTGAGCCCGGTGGTTTCCACGTCGACGGCGAGCAGCTGGAGATCATCCAAGGACGTGGCATCGCTCGGTGGCGTCGCCAGATAAAACTCCGCCAGCGCCCCAGTCGCCTTCCGCGCTGGATGGGAACGGAAAGGCCACATTAGATGTTCCTCACCGGGTACTTGGTGGCCAGGGCGTTTTGCATGTCCTTGATGATCTGGAAGCTGTCGCGCAGGTGCTCACGATCGAGCTTGGACAGCTTGTTGGGGTCGATGTTGTAGTTCGGAGTGACCTTGTCCCGGATCTGCAGCACCTGATGGCGAAAGGTGATGGTGCGCAGGTACTCGAAAGCATCCAATAGATCTTGGGAGCCGCGGACGGAGACTCCCCCGGCCTGAGCCGCTTCGGTGAGGCGGCGGCGAGTGCTCACGGCCTGAACCCCGGACGCCAGGGAGAACAACCGCGCCATCTGGACGATGCCGGCGGTACCACCCTTCTTCACGTTAAGGGTATTGGCATATTCGCCCGAACGGTCGACGACGAGGCCGCGGAAGAAACCCAGCGGCGGTTCACGGCGCGCCGCCAGGGAGGCGAGGTGGGCGTGCAGGCGCCTCGCACCGTGCGCCATGGACACCGCATCGGCGTGGACTTGTTCCGCCATCTCGGCGTCGCCGTGAATGGCGCGGAAATCGAAGAAGGTTTGCGCATGCAGCAGGGCATCGGGGTCGGGCGCGGTGATCCACGTGTGGAAGGTCTTCGTCCACTCATTGACCGTCATGCGCCACTTTGGGTTCATGGCCATCATGTCGCCGGGGCACAGGACCTGCCCGGCGGTGTCGAGCCCCCGGTTGACGTACTCGGACAGCTGCGCAAAATAGGCGCCGTGTTCGGCCTCATCAAAATCATTGGACAGCACCAAGGCGTTGTCCTGGTCGGAGGCCAATCCCATTTCACGGCGCCCCTGGGAGCCGACGACCACGAAGGCATACGGCACCGGCGGGGCACCGAACTTCTCCTCGCCCAGCGTGAGCAGGCGGCGGGCGAGGGAGTCAGCGGCGATGGTCATCATCCCGGCTGTTTCTTCGGCGGAGGCCCCGCGCTCAATGAAGCGGGCAGCGACCTCGGAGGCCTGCTCGTAGGCGTGTGCCAATTCCTCCGGGGAGTTGCGGCGCGACAGATCAGCCGTGAGGTAGATGGGATCGTGGCGCAACAGTCGCATGACATCCGCAGTGGAAACGATGCCCGTCAACTGCCCCTCATCGACGATGGGCAGATGGTGAATACGCAACTCGGCCATGAGCAACATCGCTTCGAACGCCAAGGTGTCCGAGGGGACCGTCCGAGGATTGGCGGTCATGATCTCGGTGATGGGCAAGTGAATATCCAAGCCTTGGGCTACCACCCGACCACGCAGGTCACGGTCGGTAACGATGCCCTGGACCCGACCGTCGACGGTGATGAGCAACGACGACACCCGGCGCTCTTCCATGAGTTGCGCCGCTTGTTGGATCGTCGACTGCGGCGTGATGGACGCCGGGTCGGAGACCTTGAAATCATCCAATTGGGTACGCAGAACCTCGGACGAGGGATCATCCCGCAGCTCGTTGGCGGCGGCGCGGATGCGATGGGATTGCGACTGATAAAAGCGGCCGATGTCCGGGTTACGGTCGATGAGCGCAGCGAAGTCCTCCCGCGGCAACGTGAGCAGGAGCGAATCCTCCACCGCGATCATGGAATATCGCGACGCATTCTCCCCCACGAGGGTGGAGTAACCAAAGGTCCGTCCAGCATCGCGTCGGTCGAGCAGAAGCCCACCCTCACCGACGATGTCGATCGCGCCGGAACGAATGAGGTAGAGAAAGTCATTGGGCTGTCCCACGGCGACGATTTCCTCGCCCCGGCGAACATAATTCATGCTCATCCGAGCCGGAAGATGATCCAATTCCAAGGCGGGCAGGCGGGTGAAAGGCTCCAGGTCGGCGATGAAATCGCGGACCTCTTCAAGTTCGACCGTCATATCCCTAGCGTAGTGGGGCACCTGGGCCGGGGTACCTTTTAGGCACAAACTATTGGTATGACACGAACCACGGCCGCGGCGCGACCTCATAGGTCTGCTCCGGCGAGAACGTCGGGGTGTCTTCGTCGATGAAGTTCTTCCACGCCATGAACCAACCAGGGCCCAGTCCCTCCTGGACCGCGTACCAGGTGTCCAGCTTCTCCCCGGGGCTGCCATGGCCGTCGGCGTGGAGAATGAAGGCCAGTTCGGGGCGATCGGTGATGATCTGCTCGCGGTCACGGATCATCTGGTTCTGGAACTGGTGGAGGATGAGGCCTTTTTGCGGGAGGTTGTTGTCGCGCACGAGAGCGGCGAGCCAGTCCGCGACCTCGTTCACCTCGGCGGCCTGCACGTGGCCAACCTGGGTCAAGGGGGTGTCCTCCGGCCCGAGCTTCCACTCGGGGTCGAGGGCAAGGCCGACGTTGGGGCGCTTCAGCAGGTCCTCATAGACCTTGGCCTGCTCCAGCAGGCTGGCCCGGCCTGGCTGAAGATCGAGGAAGGCATAGCCACCGGCATCGGTGATCGCGTCGATGTAGGGGACAAACTCGGCCGGATCGCCGACGTTGGTGTACTGGCCGCTGTCACCGGGCGACGCCGAGGCAACGGTGACGATGATCTCGAAGGCCGGAACCACCGGCTGTTCTTCCAGCGGCTGGTAGTTCGCGATGTGCTCTTGAATCCGCTTGACCGACTCCTCCGGGCCCTGCTCCCCCATCACGCCGAGCGCTCCACCGGAGGGGTGCCCGTAGAAAGCGACCATGCGCCGTCCGGGGAAGACGAGTCCACCGCCACCGGGCAGCTCACCATTTTTCGCCAGGTCGATGGCGGTGGCGAGGTGTTGTTGGCTACCAAATTCCTGGCCTAGAGCAATGACGTCGCCTTCCTGGACGGTTGCCATCGATTCTGAGCTCACCCGCGGGTCGGGATAGGACAGTACCTCTACCTCGGCTCCGGCGGCGCGGGCGGTGGCCACCGATGGCAGCGAGGTGCGCTCGGTGGCCAACATGGTGGGCATTTTCAAGGGATGATCGGTGTGTTCGACTCCGTCGACGCCGCTGGCGCTACCGGGATCCAAGCCGGCTACATCGGCGACGCTGAGCACCTCCTCCGTGCCTTCGGAGGGTTCTATCACGTCCACGCCCCCCGGCAATGGGCCCACCGAACCGACCGTGATCGCGCGGGTGGCTCCGAGGCGGGCGATTTCCGCGTCCGCGTCATCGCCGGCGAGCAGGAGCGGGGCCCCGGCGGCGACCGCGTAGTGGGCGGCTTGGGACAGTGCTGGTGGGGAGTCGGCGGAGACGACGACGACCTCGGCGGCGTCGAAAAGCCGCTGCGAGGTTTCCACACCCGTGGCGGATGCGATGACTTCCGACCCGGACATCTCCAGCGCTGCTTGCTGCGCTTCCGGGGTCTGAGAATTGGTGGAACATCCCGTCATGGCCACGAGACTCGTGGCCATGACCAGTGCTGCTATGAGACGCCGCATGCGTGTCTCCCCTTGCCTTGTAGTAGTCCGCTACAAGGACACGCTACGCACCCTAGGTCAGGGCCGCGACGATGCGGTCGCCCACCTCAATGGTGCGCACCTCTCCAGTTCGGGTGGCCACATCGGCGGCGACGGCCTCCTCGATGCGGAGCGCTGCGGCCTCGTCGCCCAGGTGGCGCAGGAGCATCGCCACCGACAGGATCGCGGCGGTAGGGTCTGCGATGCCTTGGCCTTCGATGTCGGGCGCGGAGCCGTGGACCGGCTCGAACATCGACGGGTTGGTGCCGGTGGCGTCGATGTTCCCGGAGGCGGCCAGGCCGATGCCACCCGAGACAGCGCCGGCCTCATCGGTGAGGATGTCGCCGAAGAGGTTGTCGGTGACAATGACATCGAAGCGGGAGGGGTTGGTGATGAGGTAGATGGTGGCGGCGTCGATGTGGGCGTAGTCGACGGTGACCTCGGGGTACTCGGCCGCGACCTCGTCGACGGTGCGCTGCCACAGTCCGCCGCCGTGGACGAGGACGTTCGTCTTGTGCACTAAGGTGAGGTGCTTGCGCCGGGTCATGGCCAGGTCGAAGGCGTAGCGGATGACTCGTTCCGCGCCGTAGCGGGTGTTCACGGAGGTTTCGTTGGCCACCTCGTGCGGGGTGCCCACGCGGATGCCGCCGCCGTTTCCGGTGTACGCACCCTCGGTGCCTTCGCGGACGACGACGAAGTCGATCTCGCCGGGGTTTTTCAGGGGGGATTCCACGCCGTCATAGAGCTTCGAGGGGCGCAGGTTGACGTGGTGGTCGAGGGCGAAGCGCATCTTCAGCAGCAGGCCGCGTTCGAGGACTCCGGGGGCGACGAGGCCCGGCGCGCCGATGGCGCCGAGGAGGATGGCGTCGTGCTCGCGGAGGGAATCCAGGTCGGCGTCGGTGAGGAGTTCGCCGTTGCGGAGGTAGCGGCGGGCTCCGAGGTCGTAGTCGGTGGTCTCGACGTCGTCGCGGACGGCGCGGAGAACTTTGAGTGCCTCGTTGGTCACTTCGGGGCCGATGCCGTCTCCGCCGATGACTGCAAGTTTCATTGTATGGAATTCCCTTCTCACCTAATGGACTTCCTCGACAGCTTAGCAGGTCGCCATCGACCCTCACTCCTCCCCCATTCCGGGGTTACATGACCTAGCCCACACCCCCAAAACTATGTCCTCCACTCGCAGGTGGCCTTAAGGTTAGCCTTACCTCCTCCATTTCTTGAAAGGTTCGACCATGTTCCTCGCCTCCTTTCTCATTGGTCTTCGCGAGGGCATGGAGGCAGCGCTCATCGTCAGCATCCTGCTCGCCTACGTCAAACGCCAAGACCGCAATGACGCCCGGGTATCCATCTGGTGGGGCGTCGGCCTCGCCGTCGTGGGCTCCCTCATCCTCGGCGCGATCTTCACCTTTGGCCGCTACGGCCTGAGCTTCGAGGCACAAGAGATCATCGGCGGCACCATGTCGTTGGTGGCAGTGGCGATGGTGACCTGGATGGTCTTCTGGATGATGCGCATCGGACGACGCATGAAAGCCGAGTTAGAGGAGGAAGCCGCCGAGGCACTGAGCTCCGGCGCGCGGGCGATTTTCTGGATCGCCTTCGTCTCAGTAGCCCGCGAAGGAATTGAAACTACCCTCATGCTGTGGGGCTGGGCCGGCAACCCCGTCGCCCTGCTCGGGGCGCTCACGGGCATCCTCGTCGCGGTCGGCTTGGGCTACGGCCTCTACCGCGGCGCCATCCGGATCAACATGGGTTCCTTCTTTTCCTGGTCCGGCGTGTTCCTCATCATCATTGCCGCCGGAATCCTCGCCTACGGCATCCATGATCTGCAGGAGGCGGCGGTCTTGCCTGGCCCCTTCTCCGGCGCCCCCATCGCCCCCACCCACCCACGCACGGGTGAAGTCCTCACCGGGTTCGACGCCTACCCCTTCTGGGGCGCGGCCTACCCCTTCGGGTGGGCATTCAACGTCGAACACCTCATTGAGCCCAGTGGCGTCCTCGCCGCCTTCCTCAAGGGCACGATCGGCTTCGTCCCGCAGATGACCTGGTTGGAAGTCACCTGCTGGGCTGCCTACCTCCTGGCTGTTTTCCCCGCTTTCCTGCGTCGGGCCCACTTCCGGACCCGCACCTCCCACTGACCCTCATCCCCGACCACTTGGAGCATTGACCATGAACAAATACGCCCTCGGCGCCCTCACTGCCGCCTCCACCCTGCTGTTGGTCAGCTGCGTGGACAACTCGGACACGGCGGCGGATGGTGCCATCACCGTCTCATCCACGTCCGATAAGTGCACGGTGTCCACCGCCTCAGTCACCAGCGGCAACCACACCTTCACCATCACCAACGACGGCGACAAGGTCACGGAGTTCTACCTCCTGGGCAGCGATGGCCTGCGCATTGTCTCTGAGAAGGAAAACATCGCGCCGGGTTCCAGCGCGGACCTGACCGTCACCCTGCCGCCGGGCGACTACTTCACCGCCTGCAAGCCGGGTCTGCGCGGCGCGAATGTCGGCCAGGCCGCCTTCCAGGTCACCGGCGACGCCCTCGAGGTCGACGCTTCCGATCAGCAACGTTTCGATGAGGCGGTGACCTCCTACGTCAACTTCGTCAAGAACGAGGTTGCCGAGCTGGTCCCCAACGTCGACGAGTTCGCCACCGCCTACATCAACGGCGACGATGAGAAGGCCCGCGCCCTCTACGCCCCCACCCGCGTCAACTATGAGCGCATCGAGCCCCTCGCCGAGGCCCTGGGCACCCTCGATCCCCGCATCGATTACCGCGAGGTCGACTACTTGGCCGAAGCCGAGGACCTCCAAGCCGATGATCCGACCTTCACCGAATGGATCGGGTTCCACCGCATCGAGAAGGATCTGTGGCCACCGGCGGAAGACGATCGCAATGCCGATGGCTCCCCGGCCCGTGAGGGCTGGGAGCCCTCGACGCCTGAGGACCGCAAGCGGATTGGTGAGACGCTCATCGCGGACGTCGATAAGCTCTATGACACCGTCCACGCCCCAGACTTCGCCGCCGAGCAGGAAATCACCATCTCCACCGTCTCCAACGGTGCCAGCGGCCTGCTCGAAGAAATCGCCGTGACCAAGGTGACCGGCGAGGAAAACTGGTGGTCACACTACGATCTGTGGGACTTCCAGGCCAACCTGCAAGGATCGCGCATCGCCTTCGACCTCGTCGCCCCCATCGCCGAGTCCAAGGGCGAGGAAGGCACCGAGCTAGTCACCGAGATCAACAAGCGTTTCGACGACCTGCAAGCCCTCCTCAACGAATACGGCTCCCTCGACGCCGGCTTCACCATGTACGACGAAGTCACCGCCGCCCAACAGGCCGAACTCACCCGCAAGATCGATGCCCTGCGCGAGCCGCTCTCGCGGTTGACGGGCACCGTGCTCAGCATCTCGGAGTAACCCACATGTCCACCATGAATCGCCGCCAACTGCTCGGACTGCTCGGCGCCGGAGGGCTCGGCGCGGCCGCGGGCGCCGGGGCCGGAGCGGGAGTCGGCTACGCCATCGCCCAGCCCGATCCCCCGCCCGAAACCGACGAGCTGGTCTACCCCTTCGAGGGCGAGCACCAAGCCGGGATCATCACCCCGGCGCAGGATCGCCTCCACTTCGCCGCCTTCGACCTGGCGGAAGGCACGAGCCGGGAGGACCTCATCGACCTGCTCGAACGGTGGACCGCCGCCGCTCGTCGCCTCGTCATCGGCGGAGAAATGAGCGCGCGCGGCGCCTTCGGTGGTGGACCCAACTTCCCACCCGACGACACCGGCGAAGCCTTCGACCTCGGCCCATCCGGCCTCACCCTCACCTTCGGGTTCGGCCGTTCGCTTTTCGACGACCGCTTCGGCCTCACCGAGCGCCTCCCCGCCGACTTCGCGGACCTCCCCGTCATGGTCAATGACTTCATTGACCCCGTTCACAGCGACGGAGACCTGTGCATCCAGGCCTGCGCCAACGATCCGCAGGTGGCCTCACACGCCATCCGCAATCTCACGCGCCAGGCCATGGGCACGGCCGCGCTGCGCTGGTCCCAGGTGGGCTTCGGCCGCACCTCCTCGACCTCCGAAAGCCAGAAAACCCCACGCAACCTCTTCGGCCAAAAAGACGGCACCAACAACCTCAAGGCCGAGGAGCCGGAGTTGCTGGAAGAACACGTGTGGATCGGCCCCGACCAGGGCCAGCAATGGGCCGTCGGTGGGTCCTACCTCATCGCCCGCAGGATCATCATGACCATCGAGGTGTGGGATTCCCTCCAACTGGAGGAGCAGGAGCGCGTCACCGGCCGCGACAAATTTGAGGGCGCGCCGCCGACCGGAACAAACGAGTTCGATGCTCCCGATTTCCACGCCCGCAATGCCCGCGGGCTACCGGTCATCGACGAACGCTCCCACGTGTTCCGCACCCACCCCGACAACAACGACGGCATCCAGATGCTGCGCCGCGGCTACAACTTCATCGACGGCAACGATGATCAGGGGCGCCTCAACGCCGGACTGTTCTTCATCGCCTACGTGAAAGACCCCGCGCGCTTTGCCCGGGTACACCGCAACATGGCCCGCGACGACATGTTCATCGAGTACCTCAAGACGACGAACTCGGGCGTGTACATCGTGCCGCCCGGGCTCGCCGACTCTGCGAATTTCGTCGGCGAGGGTCTGTTCGCCTAGATCTGATACTCCGGGAACAGGTGGATCTGCGTGGGCTGCCGTAATCCGGGCCGATGCCGACCTGCATATGCTTGAGGGGCACAACGTGGCTCGGCGAAGGGGCAGTAAGCACTTCCTACCGACTGAACCGTCAGAGCTGGCTGACGACACCCCGCGCAGTGAGGAATCTTCCTGGTGACCTCACTCAGGAAGAACCGCGCGAACATAGCCTTGGGCCCACGGAATCCCTCTTGCAAGAACTCGTAGCGGCACGACCTTGGACCGAATTCGGTGACGGTGCACGTCACTGTCGTGTCGATGGGTCCACCGCGCCACGGCCAGCGCATCCGTCAGTTGCTCGACGCCGGGCTGAGCACTGCCACGATCCACACGGTGCTGCCGTGCCTGACCGATCGCGCGGGACAACTCACACCGATCTGCTCAGACACGATCGAAGATCTTCACCGCGAACAAGCCCGCTTCGAAGCATCTATCGAAGCACTCGTCGCCTCGCGAGACGCAATCAGCAGCGTCATCGACGCCGGACGAACCGTCAACGGATGACTACGTCGAGTGTGGAATGCTGTGGCGGAGCAAAAATGCCCGATCTTGATCGTCCTTCTTCTGCGGCCCTTAGCCTGCGATGAGCCTCTCAATGTTCGGTCGATTTCCGTGAAACCCGACCGAGTCGAGTGCCGCGTGGATGCTCTGAGCAATAAGCGCACTGTCGATCGGTGGCAATCCAGGCATCACGGCTCGCATGAACAAAGGGCCAGTCAGCAGGTCAGCAATCCAATTGGCGTCCACATCGGCAGTGACCTCACCGCGATTCCGGGCACGGTCGAGGATGACTCGCGTATAGGCGCGACGGGGTATGAGATAGTCGCGGAAAAACGGGGCGCCGACCTCTGGATCGCTATCGACATGCGCGAGCCATCCCGTCAGCCCCCTGGTGATCACCGGATCGGTGAAGAGTCTGTACTGGCGGCGCTGCACCTCGATTAAATCGCCAACGAGGCTGCCAGTGTCAATGTCCTCGTCGGTTCCGTGCCGTGAGGCGAGGATGTGAGGCACCACGTCGGCGAGGTGCCGGAACCGGCGATAAAACGCGGGCTTGTTGCTGCCTGCTCTGGTGACCACTTGATCGAGTGTGACGGAGGCGTATCCGTGTTCCGCGACTAACTCAGCCATCGCTTCGACGATATTGTCCTTGATCTGACTCTTGCGCGGACGCCCTGAACGAACCATAGTGTTACTCACGGTAACATAAATCGTGACGGACTTGGGAAAGGTTGACAATGTATAAGCGGATCGTCAGAGCCAAAGTGAGAGGCGTATTTGAACGGATCAACGCAGGCGACTACATGGCGATGGTCGACGGCCTTGCCCCCTCTTTCGAGTACCGTTTCCACGGTGACCACGCGCTGGGAGGACGCCGCACCACACGTGAGTCGATGATCCGCTGGTGGGAGCGCGTTATGGACCTGTTGCCGGGTGCGCAATTCAACATCCGTGATGTGCTCGTCGACGGCGGCCCGTGGCGCACTCGAATCGCTGTGCGTGCCTCGATCAGTGGCGAACTGCCCGATGGCACGAGGTACGAGAACACGGTGTTCCAGTTCATGACTTTGGTATGGGGCAAAGTCGTTTCCGTCGAGACGTGTGAAGACCTTCAGAAACTTGGATGTGCGCTTGCTGTTGTTGCGGAAGCAGGCACGACCGAAGCCCTCGCCGCTCCGATCACCGACTAGGTTGGGTGAACCAACGTCGTTCAAGGCCCATGTGTGCAGTACTACCTCGAACATGGACCCCACAGACAAGCACAAGAGGTGCGGCGTTGCTCTGGGGTTCGCGTAGTTCCCAGTTTGGTTACTGCAGCCAGGCGCGTCCTACCCAGTGTCGTTGGACCGAACACGCCCACTACCGAGCAGGAAAGTCACTTTCCTGGCGCATTCTCGTGCTGCCGTCCGGGAAGCCGTGTCAGGGCAATAGCACCGATCGCGACCAAGACCGCAGAACCTATCGTCATCGCCGCGGAGAATCCGATCTGCTGCACCCCGAAGCCGGCCAGAAGCGGCCCGATCGCGAGCCCTACTGCGTAGGCGAAGTTGTAGAGCGCGAACGAACCACCAAGGGTTGGTGGCTTCGAACGGAAGCCTTGCTCACTAATAAGGGTGGTCGCAGGGGCCAGGAGCAGTGCGGAAGAAATGCCAAGGAGTGCCATCCCCACGCAGGTCTGCCACAGCTCACCCGCCCAGCCAATGACCAAGAGTGAACTGGCAGCAGCGACCACGCCTGCACCGATGAGCACCTTTGACGACGCCGTAGCCACGTACTTTCCGACGACGGGGTTCGCGATGATCGCTGCCAGCGAGGCCAGTCCGAAAAGCAGCCCGATAACGAGCGAACCTACCCCCAAGTGCACGGGAAGCACCGGCTCGATCGCCGAAAGGACACCCGCGCCAATAGCAATGGCAAGCACGATCGAGACCGAGCCAGGCACCCGCAGCACTGCAAGCGGACCCGCAGTGTCGTCGATAACCCGTGGTGTGCCTTTGACAAGGACGATGCGCAGTACCCCGTCAGCTAGGGCGATACCGGCTGCGAGGAGGAACGGGGAGGCTGTGCCTAGGTGCTCGACCATGAATCCGGCAACAGGCGGGCCGAGGAGCACACCGAGGGTGAGGCTAGAGATCGCGATGCCCATCGCTTGTCCGCGCTTGTCGAAGCTCGTGGTCGCCGCGATCAGGGAAAGCGCAGCAACCCAGGACATACCCCCAGCAATGCCCTGGGCAAGGCGGGCGATCAACAGAAGCCAGTAGGGGCCGCCGGTGGCGAACAGCAGCGTCGCGGCAGCAAGACCGACGAGTCCGATCAGCAGCGGGGTCTTCGGTCCATGTCGATCGACGAGACGCCCCGCGAACAACGTCGCGACGATCATCGCGACCGCGTAAGAGGCGAATAGGATGCCGGTGGCCGCTGGCCCTTGCTCGACCACGGCGGGAAGCAGCGGGAGCACGGGAACGGCAAGGCCGTGCACGAGCATGTCGGTGAACATCGCGGCCGCGCCGACGATGAGGGCGCGGGTCGGGGTGGTGCCTCGACCAGGCGAGGCGGGATCGTGTGTCGTCATGAGGTGACGAGTCCTTTCTAAGAGAGCAACCCCCTCACCAACGCCGCAACTGCGGCGTCCTGGTTTTCGGGTTGCGGAAGATCATGGGGTCGAGTCACCGCGGTCACGGTGAGTCCTTGCAGCAGCACCAGCACCAGGCCCGCGACCACTCGCGGCGGGATTGAGGTCTTCTCGTGGGCCAGGGTGGTGGCGATCTGTTCGCGCCAGCTATCCAGTGCCGTGTGCTTGCTCGTAGTGTTGCCGTCGGACTGAGGCGCGACTAGCACCGTCGTTGAAGCCAGCGCCCGGAACAACTCATCCGAACGCAGTGCACTGACGAAGTCCGCCAGCAGGGTGTGGAGCCACGTCGCGGCATCCGCCACGGGCACTTCCTGCGTGAACAGGCGGTCGCCGTACTCTCCCCAGCCCCACTCCAGTGCATCCGACAGCAAGGCCTCCTTGGACCGGAAGTGGTGATTAAGGGCGCCGCGAGTAACTCCAGCCCGTTCGGCGACTTGCTCAAACGTTGCCCCCCGCCACCCCTTCTCTTCGAAGGCCATTAATGCCGCACGTAACAGCGCTTCCCGCGTCCGTGCGGCTTCCTCAGCCGTGCGTCTCATACAAACATGCTAACACGTATGTAAAAGTATGTAAACGGGTCGGGACCATCGATGACTGAACCACGCCGAGTGCACAACGCTGTGGGGATATAGAAACGGTTGCGTCTAAACCGCTTGAAATCCAGCCCCAGTCTATGTACGTAACGCAGTATCCTGCGCTGATGCCAGGCTCGATGCTCGGCTTTTGCCCCTCGGCGCGGGAGGAAACCTGTGGAGTGCATCGATCAACACCAGTATGGCCCGCTGACATAGCCGCTCCAGAGTAATGCTCACGTTGTCAGGATTGTCGACTGCTTCGATCTCCGTTATCCGCGCAACGTTCACGGCACGATGAGCCTCGAACGAGGCGGATCGCAAGCCGTTGGTTCAGCGCCCTCCGTTGATGAAGTGCCAATCGGCGTCGAACGCTGCACGCGAGCGAGGATCATCCGGTAGCTTGCAGCAACACAACTCGACCAGAATGCAGAAGCGTCCAATTCCATCTACCAGCAAGGAGCTGGCACCTTTGGAGCCGCTTCCCTACTAGGGCCGACACATCTTTCGCATTGATGGACTGGGAGCAGATCGAGCGCTAATAGTTCAGGCAGATGTATTGCAATCCCTGCTTGCGCATCGCCGTGCCGCCTGAGGCACACCGAATCAGGCCGGAGAAGGGACGTAGGCACTTTTACGACGCCACGGCAGGCCGCCCCGCCGCTGGCCTCGCCCTCAATCTATGTTCCGCGCGTCCGGTGAAATCGGTTGACTGCAACTGAGCAGAAGTGCACGTCCACAGGTGTGCATGCGCAATACTTCGGCTAGCTCAAAGCGGCGAATTTCGTCGGCGAGGGTCTGTTCGCCTAGATCTGATACTCCGGGAATAGGTGGATCTGCCCGCGCTGATACAACAGCGGGCGGGTGGATTCATCGGTCCCACAGTCCTCGACCGCGACGGTGATGATTGTGTGATCCCCGCCAGCGTGGAAGTGGGCGATGTGGCCGACGAACCAGGCTGCCGCGCCGTGCACCGTGGGCACGTTATTCGCGTGTCGTTCGGTGTGCACGCCCTCAAAGCGGTCGATGCCGCGGCGGGAGAATTGCCGCGCGAGGTGGTCTTGGCCTTCTGCGAGCACCGACACCCCGATGGGCCCGCCGAGCTGGAGGTACGGCAGCGAGGTGGAGGCGTTGTCCACGCTGAGCACCACCATCGCGGGGTCAAGCGACAGCGAGGAGAATGCGCTGACGGTGAGCCCGACGTCCTGCCCCTCCGGGGTATGGGTGGTCACGATGGTCACGCCGGTGGGAAAAGTCCCGGCCGCCGCCCGAAGGCGTTCTGCGCTCACGTGCACGCCTTAGCCCTCCTGCTGTTGGCGGGCGCGCTGCAGCTCCCACTTCAACTGGGTCTCTGAGGGCGATTGCACGGGGATGAACGCGGCCTCGCGGAAGCGCCTCGAGGCCGGCGAACTTTGGGCATACCCCGCCCCACCCGCGAGGCGAACCTCGAGGTTGGCGGCGGCGACCGCGGCTTCGGCTGCGGCCAGGCGCAGCTCCAGCAGCTCGACCTTGGTCACTGCCCCGCGCTCGTCGATGCGTCGCGCGAGGTCCTCTTGCTTATCGACGAGCGCGTGGATCCGCTCTGCGGTCTCCTCCACGTCGTCGGTGAGCACCTCATTGACGCCGTGGAGGCGCTGGGCGGCTGCCTCGATGGCGGCTTCGGCGACGCCGAGGCATTCGGAGGTTTGGAGCACGACGAAGGTGGGTCGCACGGCGGCGACGAAGGACTCGAAGTCGGTGCTGAGCACCTGCTCGTCGGCAATGAACACCCCGTCCAGGGACACCCACGCCGAGGAGGTGGCATTGAGACCCAGCAATGCAAAAGGTTTGCCCAGGGTGACGCCGGGGGCATTGCCATCGAGCACGACTAGCACCCGCTCACCGGCCTCAGTCTTGGCGGCGGTGACGATGATGGCGTCATCGGCGAGGTTGGAGGCCCAATTCAACTTGCCGGTGAGGACATAGCCGTCCTCGACTCGCTCGGCGTGGAGATCGATCTCCCCGGCGCCGGCGGCCTCCTTGAAGGCCGCGGCCATGCCGGTGACGCCAGGGCGCCGGCCCTGCAGCACGGTCGGCAAGATCTCGCGGGCGTAAGCGGTGTCCGCGGTCTGGAGGTAGGTAGCCACCATGGAATGGGCCCACAACCCGAAGGCGACGGACAGATCCACGGAGGCGATCTCTCGGAGCTGGCGAGCCCGCTCCAACAAGTCTTCGCGCAGGATCTCCCCGCGCTGCCCCAACAGCTCGATGCCGTAGCGGGCGGGAATCTCGTTCTTGTCCACCGCCTTGGCACGGTCAGCGATGGTGGCCAGGACCTCCGGCTCGACCACGGTGGTTGTCGTCGTGGTCATCAGATCAACTCAGACGTCAACGTGGCGGGGCGGGTGTAGGTGTTGACGACGGGCGACCAGGTGATGGCATCCTTTTGAATCTGGTCGAGGGTCTCGCGGTCGGCATCGCCTTCGAGATCAATCTTGACGCGTACATCAGACACGCCCGGACGCTTGTCATCGTTGAGGTCGCCCACACCCCAGGTCGGGGAAATGTCGATATCGGACTCGATGTCGATGGCGATCTTGGTCAAGGTGACGCCACGGTTAGTAGCGATGGCCTGGATGCCCACCGAGATGCACGCCGCCAGCGCGGACTGGGCGACCTCCGTGGGGTTGGGGGCGGAATCGTCGCCGAGGAGCTGCGGCGGCTCGGACACCAAGACCGGCTCCAGGTTGCGGATCTGGGTGTAATTGCGGAAGAGGCCGTCCGCCTCCGTGTGGGTGCGGATGGTCTTGCGTCCGCCCTCCGGGTTGTTGATGTTCTTCTCGGCCAAGGAGGCGAGCTTCTCAGCGTCGATGGGCTGCAGCGGCTCGCCGGGCTGGTGGTTCGGGGTGAGGTCAGACATGTGGGGTGTGCTCCCTGGATTGTTGAGGTGTCAGTATTACTCCCGACAACATAGCACCGACTAGTTCACCCATAACATACCGTCCTGTCTATTTTGTTTCACGGCCGACTGGATTGGCATGGCTGAACTGCAACGACGCGGCGACAAGGGGGTGAATAAAACAATTCGCTCCGGGGCCGGCGGCCCCTGAGGCATAATGCGGACTATGCCCGGCACACCTCCACCTTCCGCGCTCACCGATGCCCGTCGACTCCCCCGCCTCGACGAGCCGCGCGACAGCCCCCTGCGCGAACAGGTCGCCGAGCACCTCCGCCACGCCATCATCGTTGGCGAGCTTGCCCCCGGCCAAGTGCTCAGCGCCCCCACCCTGGCAGAGAAGTTCAGCATCTCCGCCACTCCTGTCCGCGAGGCCATGCTGGACCTGGCCAACGAAGGTCACGTCGTCGCCCTGCGCTACAAGGGCTACCGCGTGGTGGAGGTTTCGCCGGAGGTCCACGCCCAGCACCTCGAGCTGCGCCGGTTCATTGAGATCCCCCTCATGGTGCGGCTCGCCGAACAGGGAATCCCAGACTCCCTGCTTGCTTCATCGCGCTCTTTGGCCGCCGATGGGTTGGAGGCGGCCATCAGTGGGGACCTCATCGAGTTCATTCGGCTCGACTCGTCGCTCCACCTGGGCCTGCTGGCCGCGGCGGGCAACGCGGTGGCGGTGCGCCACATCCGCTCGCTGCGCTCAATGGCCAGGTTGTCAGGGTTGCGCGACCTCGCCGATTCCGGCCAGCTGGAGAATACCGCCCGGGAACACATTGATCTGGTGGAGACCATTGCCCGTCGCGACCCGGAGACGATGTCATCGCTGATCAGTAGGCATTTGGGTCACGTGACCGGCGTGTGGGCGGGCAACTCCGCGGTGACGTAGCGGGCCGGTTTTTCTGCAGAAACCTAGACGCGGGACCCAGTAACATTGTACTGTGCCGTACATCACTTACATTGGTGGTGACGGCTCATAACACACCGGGCCGGATGCCAACCCGAACCAGTAAAGGCCGCGCACATGACCGAACCTGTCACCACTCCGCCTCGAGAAACTAAGCGAAAGCACGCCCGGGTCCTCACCGCCGCACTCTCCGGAAGCTCCATTGAGTGGTACGACTTCTTCCTCTACGCCACCGCCTCCGCACTAATCTTCAACCACCAGTTCTTCCCCACCGAAGATCCCTTCGTCTCGCAGATGCTGTCCTACCTGACGCTGGCGCTCACCTTCTTCGTCCGCCCCTTCGGCGGCATCATCTTCTCCCACTTCGGCGACCGAGTGGGACGCAAAGTCACCCTCGTGGTCACCCTCACCATGATGGGCGCGGCCACCGTCGCCATCGGCCTCATCCCCACCTATGACCAGATCGGCATCGCAGCGCCCATCCTGCTCGTGATCTGCCGCATCATCCAGGGCTTGGCCATTGGCGGCGAATGGGGCGGCGCCATGCTCCTCGCCTTCGAGAATGCACCGAAGGGCCGCCGCGGATTCTTCGGCTCAGTGCCACAGATGGGCATCACCATCGGCATGCTCCTCTCCTCGCTCGCCTTCGCCATCGTGTCCGCATTCGGCGACGAGTTCCTCCTCGGCATCGGCTGGCGTATTCCGTTTATCGCCTCCATCATCTTGGTCTTCGTCGGCCTGTGGATCCGCTCCGGGCTCGGCGAAACCGAAGACTTTGAAAAGGCCCGCAAGAGCGGCGATGTGGCCAAGATCCCGCTGCTGGAAACACTCACCCACCACTTCCCCGCCGTCCTCGTCGCCGTGGGCATCAAGGTCGTCGAGACCGCGCCCTTCTATATCTTCGCCACTTTCGTCGCGTCCTATGCCACGGGCACCCTCGACTTTGAGCGCTCTACGGTCCTCAACGCGGTGAGCCTCGGCGCGCTGGCGTCGACGATCATGATTCCCATCATGGGCGCGCTGTCTGACCGCGTCGGGCGAACCCGGGTGTACGTCACCGGCGCTGTCGCCATCGCGGCTTTCGCCTTCCCCTTCTTCCTCCTCCTCGATACCGGGGCCAACTGGGCGGTCTTTGCCGCCGTGGTCATCGGCTTGGGAGTGGTGTGGCCACCGGTCACCGCGACGCTGGGTACCATGAGCTCGGAGATCTTCTCTCCCCGAATCCGCTACACCGGGGTCACCTTGGGCTACCAGATCGGCGCCGCGCTCGCCGGCGGTACCGCACCGCTCATCGCCACCTGGTTGCTCCACGAGTTCAACAATGACTGGCACCCCATCGCTATCTACATCATCATTGCCGCAGCCATTTCCCTGTTGGCGGTAGCCTTCGCCCCGGCCATCGCTCGCCGAGAAGCAGCGAATGAAGCGGCCCTTGAAGCCACCAACGCATCCACGACTACCTCCTAAGGCACCATCGTCATGACTTCCCCCCACTCCACCGCCCCCCGTTGGATCACGGCCGACGACATCAGCGCCGCGGTCAGCGTTCAGCGCGCCCGTCAGCTCCTGGAGCAGGCACTGCTGTCCGGGTTCCAGCCCGCCACCGACCCCGCGCGCATCAATATTCCGGTCGGCGACACCGGGCACGTGCTGCTCATGCCGTCGGTCCTCAGCGACTGGACAGGTACGAAGATTGCCACCGTCGCCCCCGACAACCCCTCGAAGGGCGCGCCCCGCATCCAGGCGATCTATCTGCTCATGGATGCTGACACCCTCACTCCGCAGGCCCTCATGGAGGGCAACGCGCTCACCACCTTGCGCACCCCGGCCGTCAGCGCCGTCGCGGTGGATTATCTGGCGCGGCGCGAGCCCGTCGAGCGGATGGTGCTGTTCGGTACCGGCCCCCAGGCGCTAAGCCACATCTCCGCGATGGCGGAGGTTCGTGAGATCCGCGAACTCGTCGTCTGTGGCCGCGACGATGCCAAGATCGCCGCTACCGTCGAGGCGGGGCTCGCCGCGGGCATTCCGATCGCCCGTGCGGGCGGCGCCGATGACGTCAGCCAGGCCGATCTCATCGTCTGCTGCACGTCCGCAGCCACCCCGCTTTTCGACGGTTCCCTCGTCCCCGACCATGCCGTCGTCGTCGCCATGGGTTCGCACGAGCCCGAGGCTCGCGAACTCGATTCCGCGCTGCTATCGCGCGCGCAGGTCTTCGTGGAAGATCACGCCACCGCGATGCGGGAGGCTGGGGATGTCATCCAACCGATCAATGAGGGAGTCCTCGCGGAGGACTCCCTCATAGATCTCGTCGACCTCGTTCATGGCGTGGCCGAGGTCGATCCCATTCGCCCACGCGTGTTCAAGTGCGTGGGTATGAGCTGGGAAGACCTCGCCGTCGCCGTCGGTGTTATTAACTAAGACAGATCGATCTGCACCGAGGTAGCCCCGAGGGACTCGGCGATGGACTTCTCCAGCGCCTCGGGGATCTCGCTGTCGACCCGCAGGATGAGGGTCGCGCCGTCGCCCTTCGCCGCCTGCGTGAGGGCGGCGGCTTCGATGTTGATACCCGCATCGCCGAGCTGGGAGCCAACCTTGCCCAAGGCACCGGGGGCATCGGTGTATTGCAGGAAGAGGTTGCGGCCCTCGGCGCGCATGTCGACCCCCCGGGCGTCGATACGCACGATCTTTTCCACCCGCTCCAGGCCGGTGAGAGCACCGACGACAATGGACGTGGAACCGTCGGAGGCAATCGCCTTGACCTCGACGGAGGAACGGTGCGTGCTGGACTCGGAGGCCGTATCAACCTGGTAGTCAAGGCCACGGGACTCAGCGATGGTCGGGGCGTTGACGAAGGTGACCGGCTCATCGGTGATGCCCGAGAACAGGCCACGAACAGCAGACAGGCCAAGGACGGAGAGGTCATCCTCGGTGGACAACTCGCCGCGGGCCTCGACCTCGAGGGCAACCGGGGCGGCATCCAGCAGGCGACCAGCCAGCAGACCGAGCTTGCGGGTGAGCTCCAGCCACAGGGCGACCTCCTCGCCGACGCGACCGCCGGAGACGTTGACCGCATCCGGCACGAACTCGCCGGCCAGGGCCTTGAGCACGGAATCGGCTACGTCGGTTCCGGCACGATCCTGCGCCTCAGCGGTGGAAGCACCCAGGTGCGGGGTGACGATGACCTGCGGGAGATCAAACAACGGAGAATCCGTGCAGGGTTCGGTGGAGTACACATCGAACCCGGCGCCCCAAATGTGGCCGGACTTGATGGCATCGGCCAACGCCTGCTCGTCGACAAGCCCGCCGCGGGCGGCGTTGATGATGATCTGGCCCTTCTTCGACTTGGCCAACAGCTCAGCATTGAACATGCCGGCCGTTTCCTTCGTCTTGGGCAGGTGAATGGTGATGATGTCGGCGCGAGAGACCAGCTCATCGAGGTCGACCAACTCAACGCCCAGCTGCGCGGCGCGGGCCGGGTTAGCGTAGGGGTCGAAGGCGATGATCTTGGTCTCAAAAGCGGAAAGACGCTGGGCAAACAGCTGACCGATGTGACCGAAGCCAACAACACCGATGGTCTTGCCAAAGATCTCGACGCCGTTAAACGCCGAACGCTTCCACTCGCCCTCACGGAGGGTGGCATCGGCAGCGGGGATCTGGCGAACGGTGGCCATGAGCAACGCGATGGCATGCTCGCAGGCGGAGTGAATGTTCGAGGTCGGGGCGTTGACCACCATGACACCACGGTCGGTAGCGGCGGCGATGTCAACATTGTCCAGACCGACGCCGGCGCGGCCAACAATCTTCAGGTTCGGCGCGGCTTCCAGGACCTCGCGGGTAACCGTTGTCGCGGAACGGACGAGGAGAGCATCCGCCTCGGGGACCGCTGCCAGGAGCTCCGCGGTGTTCGGGCCGTCAACCCAACGCACCTCCACGGAATCTCCGAGTGCTTCAACGGTGGAAGGGGCGAGTTTATCGGCGATCAGAACAACGGGCTTGCTCACGAGGGGCTACTCCTGCTTCTCAACAACTACGGTATGGACCGAATGACACTCTAGTCGCTGGCTTTTCCAGCAGTACCCGAACCTCCAATTAAATTCACCTACGCGTAGAAAACCTTAAGACTCGAAGGCGTTCGGCCCTTCTTCTCCACCCGAATAGTCCGAATCATCCACATCGCGAATAATCGGCTTGCCCATGGAGTGTTCGATGATCTCCAGAATGCGAGTACGCCGGTCTCGCAGGAACGACCGCATGTCATCGTGGTGGAGCATGTCCGGATCTAGTTCGTGGGTTGCCAGCACGGCATCGAACTCGTCATCTTCCATGAGCGACTTGGACTGCACCCGAGCCAAGTAGCGGGACGGGCCGTATCCGTCAATGACCACCTCGGTGCGCTTACCCATCGGGGTGCGGTTGAGCACGCTGTCAGCCAAAACCGGGTCGATGCCGTGATCGATGCACCATTGAAGGGGGAAGACACGGAAGAACCCCGGGTTAAGCTCCGGGAAGGTCCACCGATCGAAGGGTTGGGCGGTGCGCCAATCGCGGGCACCTCGCGCCATGAGCAGGGCGTAAATACCCTGGTAGACACCGGAATTCTCCCGCACGGAGAACAGGCGCGACTCGGAGAAGGACGCATCCCGGACGGTCTTGGGTACCTCGTCGGTGTCCTCGAGGATCCAGGCGGTGACCTGGTCGACGTCGCGGGCCGAGCGGCTGATCACAGCTGAGGACCCATAGAGCTCACCGAAGATGCCGCACCAGAACCACTGGTTGAGGCGGTCCCACGCGCGGGTGGAGGCGAGCGCACGGGGATGATCGGAGAGGACGGCGAAGATGACGGCCAACGGGATGAGCTGCGCGGTATAGGGCACCTGCTCGATGGTGAGCATACAGCGTTGGGAAAGGAACTCCGCCGACTCCCGGAAGGTGATGCGCAGCTCGTGGCGGGCCTGCAGATAGTCGGACAGAGTGAGGTTGAGAATGTCCTCGCGTTGACCCGCCGAGTGGCCCTTCCGCGCGGAGACCAACAAGGCCACCGCCGTGAGGAAATCAGTGCGGTTGACGTTGTCCAGTGCCGGATAGCGGCGCAGGATGGCCTCGGTGGCTTCCCAATCTTCAGAGAGCCTAAAACTGGGGTCCTCGGTAGCGAAGACGGCGGTAAGCAGCTCGAACACGTCCATTTGCAAGCCGGTGGAATTGGCCTGGGCGAAGATGGAGCCCACGCCGGTCTGGGCGGTCTCGCGGTTGAGCAGCACCATGGGGATGTCATAGGCGGATAGGGGGCGAACGACGCGGTCATAGAAACGCTTGACGGTGTCGCGCATGCCGGGCTCGGCGCCCAGGTCGAAGAGGAAGTCGGTTCCGGATTCCCACAGCAGGTCGGCAACAGGCACGCAGCCCGCGGCGACGGCGGCTTCGCGGCTGGTCACCCCGCCCGGGATCGACGGCCCGAAGTGGGACATGACGGTACCGGACTCATCGACGGCAAAGACAGCCTCGTCGGGCATGACCTGGGCCTCTACGGCGCGGGTGACGTCGACGTAGAAGGTGCGGCGGATCCGCTTGGAGCGGAAATCAACGGTGTCCACTCCCCCATCCCCAGCCAAGCAGTGATAGAGGGTGGTCAGGCGCTGTTGGCCATCCAGGAGGAGCAAGCCGGGCTCGACTCCCGTGTCGGGTGCGCCGGCGATGGGGCGGGGACGAAAGCGCATCGGGGCGTCTCGAGTATCCAGGGAAAGCAGTGAGCCCACCGGATAGCCGCGCAACACGGTGACAAGGAGGGCCCGGATGCGATCAACATCCCAGGCGTAGGAGCGCTGAAAGTCCGGCAATTGGAGGTCGCCGCGGTTGATCTGCGCGATAAGGTCGGTCAAGTCGTAGCTTGGCGTGGTAAAGCCCATGGGGTCGAGTCTAGCCCTGAGCACCCTAATAATCTTCTTAGTGAATGAAATGTCGACAATTCAATGAACCGATCTGTACAGTTTGGTCGATCCTTAAAAGACCATCCTGTCTAGCTCGGAGGTTTCCTTCTTGTCGACGCTCACTCGCCGCACCTTCCTCGGTGCCGCAGCCCTCGGCACCCTTGGGCTGCTCGGTGCGCAGAAGCTCACTGCCTCCCCCGCGGGCGCAAATGGCAGTGCCATTACCGTCGGATATGTTCCGATTGCCTGCTCGTCTCCCCTCCTGCTTGCCGACGCCACGGGAGCCTTCGCCCGCCGCGGCCTCGACATCCGCCTCAAGCGCTACGCCGGCTGGGCCGAACTATGGACGGCCTTTCTCACCGGGCAACTCCACGTCACGCACATGCTCGCGCCGATGGCCGTGACACCGACTTCGCGCCCCACCACCCTGGCTTACACCCTCAACACCAATGGCCAGGCACTCACCATCGCCTCCGATCTCCACTCCCAGGTCAACGGGCTGGAAGACCTCCGCGGCCGCGTCATCGGCATCCCCTTCGAGTACTCGATCCACGCCCTCTTGCTTCGCGATGCCCTCGCCTCCCGCGGCATCGATCCCATCGCTGACCTGGAGCTCCGCCTCCTCCGCCCCGCCGACATGGTCGCCCAGCTCGAGGTTGGCGGCATCGACGGCTTCGTCGGCCCCGAACCCTTCAACCAACGCGCCCTCGTCTCCGGGGCTGGCCGGGTACTGAATATGACGAAGGAATGGTGGGATCGCCACCCCTGCTGCTCCGTCTCCATGGGCACCGACTGGATGACCGCCCACCCCGGCGAAGCGACCGCAATCACCGAGGCCCTCGCCGAAGCCAGCGACTTCCTCAACGCACCGGGCAATCACGCCGCCGCGGCGGCCACGCTCTCCCAGGAGAAATACCTCAACCAGCAGGCAGCCCTCATCGAGCCGGTCTTCGAGGGCGCCTACCGCAATTGGGCCGGCGAGGACGTCATCGATCCCGAGCGCATCCACTTCGGTGACGCCACCGATCCGAAGGCTACCGCTTGGATGTCTGAGCAGATCACCCGCTGGGGGCTGGCATGAGCGATCGCATCCGCGCGGGCCTCCTCGGGCTCGTCCTCTTCGTCATCGCCATCGCCGCCTGGCAGTTGTCGGCCGACCACCTCGCCGCCATCGCCCCCACCCCGCTCGGCGTGTGGAATCGCGGCGTCGAGATCCTCTCTGACCCCTTCTACCGTGACGGTCCCGCGAGCGTCGGAATCTTTTGGCACCTGGTGACATCGCTGCGGCGCGTACTCACCGGCTTCCTCCTCGCGGCAGTGATCGCCATCCCCCTGGGTTTCCTCCTCGGGCGCCTGCAGATCCTCCGCTGGGCTATCGACCCTTTGGTGCAAATCCTCCGCCCGGTCTCCCCGCTCGCGTGGCTGCCCATCGGCCTGGCCCTGCTCCAGGACGCGGAGCGCACCGCTGTCTTCGTCATTGTGCTTTCCGCCCTGTGGCCCATCTTGCTCAACACTATCGACGCCGTCCGTACCATCAATCCGACCTACCTCAAGCTCACCTCCACGCTCGGCACACCGCTGTGGCTGAGCATCACGCAGGTGTGGCTCCCGGCCACCTTGCCCGGCATCATCACGGGCCTGCGACTGTCCCTGTCCACGTCGTGGCTGGTCATCATCGCCGCCGAGATGCTCGTCGGTGGCCAAGGAATCGGCTTCTTCGTGTGGAACATGTGGAACCGCCTCGATATCAACGCCATCGTCGTCGCCATCATCCTCATTGGCCTCACCGGCCTCATTCTTGACCACCTGGTCTCCGCCCTGCAGAAGACGGTTCGCTATGACTAACGCCATCTCCCTCGACAGCATCACCCGCTCCTACGGCTCCACCCGCATCATCGCGCCCACCTCCGTGGACATTGAGCCGGGCCAGTTCGTCTCCCTTCTTGGCCCGTCCGGCTGCGGCAAATCCACCATCCTCTCCATGCTCGCCAACCTCGACAATCCGTCCACCGGCACTGTCGACGTCGAAGGCCTGTTCGCCGTTGTGTTCCAAGACCACGCCCTCCTCCCGTGGATGTCCGCCCGCGCCAACATTGAATTCGGGTTGCGCTCCGCCCGCCCCTCACTGTCATCCGAGGAGCGCCGCGCGGTCGCCGATCGTCGCCTCGCCGAGGTCGGGCTTATCGACGCCGCCGATCGCCGCCCCGCCCGCCTATCCGGCGGCATGCAACAACGCGTCGGCATCGCCCGCGCCTTCGCCGTCGAGCCGGAGATCTTGCTTCTCGACGAACCCTTCGGTGCATTGGACGCCCTCACCCGCCGCGAGCTGCAGCTCGCCCTCCTCGACCTCTGGGAATCCGATCGCCGCACCGTCGTCATGGTCACCCACGACGTCGACGAGGCGATCCTGCTCTCAGACCGCATCCTCGTCATGTCCCCCAGCCCCGACGCCACGATCATCGCGGACATCGCCGTCGACCTCCCCCGCCCGCGCCACGACGTCGAGGTTCCCGCCGAACTCCGCCGCGAACTGCTCGGACTCCTCCACAGCTAGCGCTGCCAACAAAGTCATCTCCACCCCTTGCGGTATTAGCAGGTCTGTTCTAACATTGTGATTAGGACACGCAAGCGACACCACAAGGGGGGTGAGCACCCGTGACCACCACCAATACCTACCACTCACCCGTAGAAGCAGCACTCCAACGCTATCTAGACCGTCTGAAGTACTACTACACCGTCAGCTCACCCCACGACCCCATCGCCCGCCGGGGAACACAACTACGACGAGACGACCACCACCTCTGGCAATCCATCCTCCCCGATAGCAACGACGACATCGACCTCGTCCTTGCTCGACTACGCCGGTCATTAGGCCGCGGCGATGGCTACCTCATGTCCGCAATTAGCGCCCACCAACGACTGCAGGAACTCCCCGCCCTCAAAGACATCCAGGAACACTACTACCACCTCGATCTCCCCCGCCTAAAAGCCATCGACAGTGTCCTATGCAAAGCAGACACCACCATCGACAAACACCTCGACCTCATCGACACCGAACTCGCAGAATTCCTCACCCCCACCCGAACCAACCAAGCCCTCCCCACCGTAGGAGCAATCAAAAAACGCCTCAACGCGATCATCATCATGCTCGACGAATCCATCTCCGCCGACGATCCTGCCCCAGCCCCAGCCGATAGCCTCTCCATCACCTTCACCGACGGTAGAGGGATGATCAGAGCTGATGTTGATGACCTCACCGCCCACGAGATTGACCAACGAGTCCGCAACTACGCCACCACCCACGGGATCAGTCAGGCCCAAGCACTAGTAGCACTGATCAAAGGAGACGGCACTACCACCGTCACGATCAATCTCTACCAAGCCTGTGACATCCCGAACGCTCCTGCGTGGGTCAGCGGACTAGGATACCTGCCCCGCTCTAAAACCCAGCACCTCCTCGACCGGGCGGACAGTCAGGTTGAAATGGATGCGATCGGGACGAAAGTCTCCTCAGCGTATGCCACCCCCGCTGATATCCGCTCCCTCGTAGTTGGATTGGATGGGACCTGTGCGATGGGCGGGTGTGATGGCCCAGCCCATAAAGCACAGATGGATCACCGGATTAATCACGCTGATGGTGGGCCCACCACGGCAGCCAACCTCGCAGCATTATGTGTCAGACATCATGCGATGAAAACGGATCGTCGGGTCTTCTACGTCATGGACCCCATCACGAGGCGGAAGTATTTCCTGTTTGCTGATGGCACGTGGACCGAGTCAGAAGGAGACGGCCACTAGCGGCAAGTGAGCGCCGGTGGATGCAGACCGTGTCCCAGCGGATAGCCAAACGTAGGGCGAGGATCAGGTCGGAGTCTCAAGCCCAAAAACGCGAAGAGCTCGAGCGGGAAGGACCACCACCGCCCCCGCCAGAACCAGAACCACCACCGTTCTAGCCGCCCCAAGAGAACCCAGCCGGACACAGAAGAACCCTCCGGGGCGAGAAGCCATCACGCGTCTCGCCTCCGAAGGGCTATCAACCGCTGCTCTTAGGCAGTGGCGTCGAGCGGGTTCTTCACCCACGACATCAAATCGCGAAGCTTGGTGCCGGTCTCCTCGATCTGGTGCTGAGCGTACTCGGCGCGCAGACCCTCAAGCTCCTTGTTGCCGTTCTCGACGTTGGCAATGAGGCGCTTAGTGAAGGTGCCGTCCTGGATGTCGGACAGGATGTCCTTCATGCGGGACTTGGTGTCGGCGTCGATGACGCGCGGGCCGGAGAGGTAGCCACCGAACTCTGCGGTATCAGAGACCGAGTAGTTCATGTTAGCGATGCCGCCCTCGAACATGAGGTCAACGATGAGCTTGAGCTCATGGAGACACTCGAAGTAGGCCATCTCGGGCTCGTAGCCAGCCTCAACGAGGACCTCGAAACCGGTCTTGACCAGTTCCTCGGTGCCACCGCACAGGACGGCCTGCTCACCGAAGAGATCGGTGACGGTCTCGGCCTCGAAGGTGGTGGGGATAACGCCGGCGCGAGCGCCGCCGATGGCAGCTGCGTAGGACAGGCAGAGATCCTTGCCGTTGCCCTTCGGGTCCTGGTCGACTGCGATGAGGCAGGGGACGCCCTTGCCGTCGACGAACTGGCGGCGGACGAGGTGGCCGGGGCCCTTCGGGGCGACCATGCCGACGACGACGTTGTCGGCGGGCTCGATGAGGTCGAAGTGGATGTTGAGGCCGTGGCCGAACAAGAGGGCGTCCCCGTCGTTGAGGTTGGGGGCGATCTCGTTCTCGAAGATCGACTTCTGGGAGGTGTCGGGAGCCAGGAGCATGATGACGTCAGCCCAAGCGGCGGCGTCGGCGTTGGTCTTAACCTCGAAGCCGGCTTCCTTAGCCTTGGCGGCGGACTTGGAGCCCTCGCGCAGGCCGATGCAGACCTCGACGCCGGAGTCGCGGAGGTTCTGTGCGTGGGCGTGGCCCTGGGAGCCGTAGCCGATGATAGCGACCTTGCGGCCCTGGATGAGGCCGAGGTCAGCGTCTGCGTCGTAAAGCAATTCAATAGCCATGAGAGAGGTTCTTGCCTTTCGCTAAAAGAATGGTTCCCATGTTGTTGTATCACATCATGAGATGAAATCCGCCCTATCTGGCGAATTTTCTCACCAGATGGGACAAATTGGCTTATTTCGAGGGTGCCATGGTCTTCGGGCCGCGGTTCAGAGCAATCTGTCCGGACTGGATGAGCTCGCGGATACCGAAGGGCTCGAGCACTTCCAGGAGGGCCTTGAGCTTGCCGGGGGTGCCGGTGACTTCAATGACCACGGAGTCCTGGGCCACGTCGACGATGCGCGCTCGAAAAATATTGGCCGCATCGACAACTTGGGGGCGGTTGGAATTGTCCGCATTGACCTTGACCAGCATGATGGCGCGGGCAATGGTGGACTCTTCCTCAAGGCGGACGACCTTGAGCACCGGGATGATCTTGTTCAGCTGTTTGGTGATCTGCTCGATGACGAGCTCATCTGCGTCCACGACCATGGTGATGCGGTTGATGCCCGGGGTGCCGGTGTCCGCCGACACGATGGACACGAGGCTGTAGCCACGACGGGTGAATAGCGCGACGACTCGGGAGATGATGCCGTCGACGTTTTGCACCAAGACGCTGAGGGTGTGGCGGGTGATGTCAGTATTCGCCATGAGACTTAGTTCTCCTTCTGCTGAGCTGATTCGTCGATGGCGGCATCGATGTCGGCGGGCGTTTCGGCGGCGGACTCCTCGTCGTCGAAGAAGGGTCGCAGGCCGAGGGCGTACTGGATCTCCGAGTTGGAGGCTCCGCCGGAGATCATCGGCCACACCTGGGCGTCCTCGCCCACGATGAAGTCGATGACCACGGGGCGGTCGTTGATGGAGCGCGCCTTCTCGATCGCGGGAATGACGTCTTCCTCGCGGGTGACGCGGATGGCGACGCAGCCCAGTGCCTCGGATAGCCCGACGAAGTCAGGGACGTATTCGCCCTGTTCGCGCAGCTTGGTGTTGGAGTAGCGGCCCCCGTAGAAGAGGGTCTGCCACTGGCGCACCATGCCGAGGTTGCCGTTGTTGATGAGGGCCACCTTGATGGGGAAGCCTTCGACGGCGCACGTGGTGAGCTCCTGGTTGGTCATCTGGAAGCAGCCGTCACCATCGATGGCCCAGACTTCGACGTCGGGCTGGCCCGCTTTGGCACCCATGGCGGCGGGGACGGAGTAGCCCATCGTTCCCAGGCCACCGGAGTTGAGCCAGGTGCGGGGGTTTTCAAAGTCGAGGAACTGAGCGGACCACATCTGGTGCTGGCCAACGCCCGCACAGTAGATGGCGTCGGGGCCCACAACCTTGGACAGCGTCTCAATGACGTACTGCGGGCTCATCATCCCGTCCGACTGCTTTTCGTAGCCGCGCGGGAAGCGCTCCTTGAGGCTGTTGAGGTAGTCGACCCATGCGCCCACTTCCGGGGCCGCCAAGTTCTTGGAGGACTTGTAGGTGCGTGCCAATGCCGAGAGGACCTCGCGGGCATCGCCGACGATCGGGACGGCGACTTCCTTGATCTTGCCGATCTCGGCGGGGTCGATGTCGGCGTGGATGATTTTCGCATCGGGGGCGAAACTGTCGACGTCGCCGGTGACGCGGTCGTCGAAACGCGTGCCGATGGCGATGAGCAGATCGGACTGCTGCATGGCGCCGACGGCGGGAACGGAACCGTGCATGCCGGGCATGCCCATGTTGAGCGGGTGGGAATGCGGGAATGCGCCGAGGGCCATGAGGGTGGTGACCACGGGGATTCCGGTGTACTCGACGAGTTCGAGCAGTTCCTTATTCGCGTCGGCTTTGATGACGCCGCCGCCGATGTAGAAGACGGGGCGCTCGGCCTGCGAGATGAGCTGGACGGCCTGCGAAATCTGCCGGGAGTGCGGCGAGGTAACCGGCTTGTAGCCCGGGAGATCAATCTTCGGCGGCCACACGAAATCTAGCTCGGCGTTTTGGACATCCTTGGGCACGTCGACGAGGACGGGTCCCGGGCGGCCGGTGTGGGCGAGGTGGAAAGCCTCGGCCATCGCCTGCGGGATGTCCTTCGCGTCGGTGACCATGAAATTGTGCTTGGTGATAGGCATGGTCACGCCACGGATGTCGGCCTCTTGGAAAGCGTCGGTCCCGAGGAGGCTGCTGCCGACCTGGCCGGTGATGGCGACGATCGGGACGGAATCCAGGTTGGCATCCGCCAGCGGGGTGACCAGGTTGGTGGCGCCGGGGCCGGAGGTGGCAATGCACACGCCAACCTTGCCGGTGGCCTGGGCGTAGCCGGTCGCTGCGTGGCCGGAACCCTGCTCGTGGCGCACCAGTACGTGACGTAGCTTGGTCGACGAGTACAGCGGGTCATACAGAGGGAGTACGGCTCCACCGGGCAGTCCGAAGACTATGTCAGTGCCAAGTTCTTCCAGGCTGCGGACGATGGCCTGAGCGCCAGTCATGCGCTCGGGGGTCCCTGCAGCTGCGGAAACCTTTTTGGCGACCGTTGCCGGGGTGGGCGATTGCGAAGCTGCCACGTTATCTAGCTCCTAATTCACAGGACTTTTTTAATTGGCGGGGCGGCGCACCATCGACCCCGGGGTGTGAGAGGTCTGAAATGAGCCAAGTCGACGACAGATTAAACAGCGACCACAATGACAAAACCCCCGTCTAGCACTAATGGTGGGTGCTAGTCGAGGGCGCTTGTCGAGACGACTGGGTAAGGCCGAAGCGGCGAGCGCCGTTAGGTAATTACCACGAGTCGAATGTTGATCATGGCCTTGATGATACACACTCGTTCCGGGATCGTCGTATCGTGGTCGGCATGCCCGTCGCTTATATGCTAACTAGGTTCTGGCAGTGGATCGCCGATCAAGGCTTGTCCTTGGCTTTATTGCTGGTCATCGCGCTATTGGTGCCCCGCGTCGGCCGGTTTGCGCAGCGGTGGATCAATCGCGGAGTGGAAGAAACCGGCGACGAGGATGAATCTAAAACCCGCCTCGTTGTGGCGGGTGTCTCGGTGTACATCGCCCAGATGATCGTCTTTTTCCTCCTGTTGGTCTTCTTCCTCCAGGTGATGGGCTTCTCGCTCGCGGGCGCCGCCATCCCCGCGACGGTGGCCTCTGCGGCCGTCGGTTTTGGCGCGCAATCGATCATCGCGGACTTCCTCGCCGGATTTTTCATCCTCACCGAGAAGCAGTTCGGCGTCGGCGACTGGGTTCGCTTCCAGGGCAATGGAATCGAGGTCGAGGGAACGGTCATCCAGGTGACCATGCGCGCGACCCGGATCAGGACGTTGGCCGAGGAGACGGTCATCATTCCGAACTCGACGGCGCGCGTATGCATCAACTCGTCGAACTATTGGTCGCGGGCGGTGGTGGTCATGCCGGTTCCCCTGTTGGGGTCTCGTAGCCCACAGGAAACCATCGAGCGTTCGGAAGCCGCCACCCGTCGTGCCTTGCGCCGCGAGGATGTCGCCCGGCAGTTGCTCGGCGAGTTGGATGTTCATCCGGCGGTGGGGATCAACCCGCCGTCCACTGTGGGCATGCCGTGGACGGTGAACATGCGGTTTATGGTGCAGGTGAAGGCCGGTTCCCAATGGCTGGTGGAGCGCGCCATCCGCACCTCGATCCTCGAGGAATTCTGGGACGAGTACGGCTCGGCCACCACCATCACGGGCGAGGTCCGCGAAACGGTCATCGCCACTTCGCTCGATGCCACCAAGCTTCTCGACGCCCCCCGTACCCCCAGTCCGCACGAATCCACCAGCGATGAACGCTCCCGCGTTCCCGACACCTTCCCCGCGGACCACGATCCTGCGGTGGATGACGGAGAAGTAAAGGAAGAGAAGGAATCGAATGTTTTCCGCTCTGAGGAGTTCAACTCCGGGTGGAAGAGGTTCGCGTCCCTGGGGGGACGCGTGCGGCCGTCGACAAGCTATTTGTTTGTTGCCCTGTTTGTGCTCCTCATTCTTAAAGGCTTGACGCTGGAAACGGCGGCCAGCTGGGACGGCAACAGTGGAGTGCTCGCTCCGCCGAGGGAGACTCCGGTGACCACCAGCGAGGTCGTGCCGACGGAACCGACGTATTCGCCGGAGCCGACGTACACCCAGTCCCCCACGCCGACGCCGACCCTGACGGACACCCCGACGCCCACGCCGACGGGGGTCACGCCAACACCCGAGGCAACGCCAGCGGAAACCCCCACCCCAGCGGCGACCCCAGAGATAGAGCCCACTCCGACCCTGAACTAGCATGGTCGGCATGAGTTCCGACGCCCCCGTTACTTTCCGCCCCGAACGCGCCAACCTCATCGTGGCGTTCCTCATCATTGCCATTGCCGGCCTCGTCCTGGGCACCATGTGGCAGTACTTGTGGATCCTGCTGTTCCCGCTGGCCTTCGTGTACTGGATCCTCCGGGCGAGGACAATCGTGGGGGACGAAGGGATTGATATTACTTACGCCTTCCGGCCAGGCACGTCGATTGGGTGGGATGACCTCAAGGGGGTTGGGTTCAAGGGCGCCCGGGCCCTGGCGACGACGAAGGACGGCAAGGAATATCCCATGCCGGGCGTTACCTTTAATTCGCTGCCCGAGCTGTCGAAGGCGTCGAATGGTCGGATCCCCGATGCGCTGACCGCGGGCCGCGACGCTGCCGACGAGAAAGTGGTCATCATCAACCGAGATGGTGATCAGATTCTGCTGACGAAGGAAGAGTACGCTGCACGTCTAGCAGCTAATCCCGAGACTCCGAGGAGCCAGCAATGATCCCTCTTCGTTCACGCGTGACCACGGTCGGCCGAAATGCCGCCGGGGCCCGCGCACTGTGGCGCGCCACGGGCACCAAGGAAAACGAGTTCGGTAAGCCCATCGTGGCTATCGTTAATTCTTATACCCAGTTCGTCCCGGGGCATGTGCATTTGAAAAACGTCGGCGACATCGTCGCTGAGGCCGTCCGCGCGGCCGGTGGTGTGCCGAAGGAATTCAACACCATCGCTGTCGATGACGGCATCGCCATGGGCCACAGTGGCATGCTCTATTCGCTGCCCAGCCGCGAGATCATCGCAGATTCCGTGGAATACATGGTCAACGCACACACCGCCGACGCCATGGTCTGCATCTCTAACTGCGACAAGATCACCCCGGGCATGCTCAACGCCGCCCTGCGCCTTAATATCCCCGCCATTTTCGTCTCTGGCGGCCCGATGGAGGCGGGCAAGGCCGTGGTGATCGATGGGGTGGCCAGCACCGCCCACGCGACGGACCTCATCACCGCTATTTCTGCGTCGGCGGATGAGTCGGTCTCGGATGCCAACCTTGCCACCATTGAGGAATCGGCCTGCCCGACCTGCGGTTCTTGTTCCGGCATGTTCACCGCGAACTCGATGAACTGCCTCACCGAGGCGCTCGGGCTGTCCCTGCCAGGTAACGGCACCACGCTGGCCACCCACACGGCTCGCCGCGATCTGTTTACCAAGGCCGGTGACATGATCGTCGACATGTGCCGGCGTTATTACGGCGAGGAGGACGAGTCGGTCCTCCCCCGCAACGTCGCCACGAAGGATGCCTTCACTAACGCGATGGCGTTGGATATGGCCATGGGCGGTTCCACGAACACGATCCTGCACACCCTCGCCGCGGCGCAGGAAGGCGAGATCGACTTCACCCTCCATGACATCGAGGAGATCTCCCACCGCGTTCCCTGCCTGTCCAAGGTGGCTCCGAACGGCATCTATCACATCGAGGATGTTCACCGCGCCGGCGGCATCCCCGCCATCCTCGGTGAGCTGCGTCGGGCCGGGCATATCAACGAAGACGTGCACACCGTCGCCTACGACACGGTCGATGGCTGGCTCAATGACTGGGATATCCGCGGCGGCAAGGCCATCGATGCCGCCGAGGAGCTCTTCCACGCCGCCCCAGGTGGCGTGCGCACGACCGAGCCGTTCTCCCAGTCGAACCGGTGGGACACCCTCGACACCGATGCGGTCAACGGGTGCATCCACGATGTCATGCACGCCCACAGCGCGGACGGCGGCCTCGTCGTGCTGCGCGGCAACCTCGCTCCCGACGGCTCCGTGCTCAAATCCGCGGGCGTGGAGGAAGAACTGTGGTCGTTCACCGGCCCGGCCCGCGTGGTCGATAGCCAGGAGGAGGCGGTCTCCGTCATCCTCAAGCGCGAGGTCCAGGCCGGCGAGGTCGTGGTCATTCGCTATGAGGGTCCCGCTGGTGGCCCCGGCATGCAGGAAATGCTCCACCCCACGTCCTTCCTCAAGGGGGCGGGCCTGGGCAAGAAGTGCGCGCTGATCACCGATGGCCGTTTCTCCGGTGGCACGTCGGGGCTCTCGGTGGGCCACATCTCCCCCGAGGCCGCCCACGGCGGGCTCATCGGGCTCATCGAAAACGGTGACCCCATCACCATCGACGTGCATACTCGCCGACTCTCGTTGGATGTGCCGGATGAGGAGATTGCACGACGCAAGCAAGCAATGGAGGCTTCGGAGAATCCCTGGACGCCTCGCCGCGAGCGCCACGTGTCCAAGGCATTGCGCGCCTACGCCAAGATGGCCACCTCCGCCGATAAGGGTGCCGTCCGACAGGTCGACTAAGGTGGTCGCGGTGACTACCGCAGCTAAAGAACCCGCCACACTCCCCCAGTCCTTCATCCTCAAGATGGTGACTGTGCTGGGATTGCTGGCGGGTCTCGGCGCTATAGGGCGGCAAATTGAGTTCACGACCTTCCCGGTGGACATGGTGGTCTACCGCGAAGGCGTGGTCGCTTTCCTCGAAGGCCGCGAGATGTATTCCGTGCGCATGCCCGCCGGGAGCACCGAGCTGCCGTTCATCTACCCGCCGTTTGGCGCCCTCGTGCTCGTGCCGCTGTCCATTCCGGGCGTCTTTTCCGATGACCAGGCCGGCAATATCATGCTGTCGGTGTCGGCGGTGTTGATCCTGGTGTGCCTGTTTTTTGTTCTGCGCACCGTCACCGCCGGCAAGGTTGATCGCCTGTCGCTCTATGCGCTGTCGTCCGTGGCATGGGCGGCCATGATGCTCATCGAGCCGGTCTATCTCAACTCAAGCTATGCGCAGATCAACGTCATCCTCATGGCGTTGGTCATCCTCGACATCGTCCCGCGCAAGCGCTGGCTACCGCAGGGAACGCTCATCGGAATCGCGGCGGCCATCAAGCTCTCCCCGCTGGCGATGCTGTTGTACTTCCTTCTTCGTGGGAAGCTTCGCCCTATCTTCGTGGCGGTGGCGTCCGCGCTCATCGCCACCGGGGCGGCGGCGCTCGTGCGTTGGGATGCCACCGTGGAGTTCTTTTCCTCCGTGCTGCTGGGCATGGGCACGGAAGCCGAGTTCGGCGTGGACTCGACCTACCAGTCCAACAGCTCCCTCAAAGGCATGATCATGCGCTGGTACTCCAGCGCAGACAGCCTCGCGGCACATGGCACGCAGGTCAACATCATCTGGCTCGGACTTGTCGTCCTCACCATCGGGTTGGGTGGGTGGCTGATGTGGGCACTGATCCGAAGGGGAATGCTTATCGACGCCGCCCTGGTCAACGCCTTCATCATGCTGCTGGTCTCACCGGTGTCGTGGTCCCACCACTGGGTCTGGCTGGCGCTAGCCCTTCCGGTGCTCGGCTGGCGTTGCGTGACCACATTCGGGGTACCCGTGGGGCTCAGCGCGCTGACGCTTGTGTGGACCTGGCTGGTCCTGCAGGAGCCGCCGAAGTGGTGGTACGGAGACAATTACGACGTCCACTCCCTGACCTACGTGGAGAAGTTCCTCATCTCCGACTTCGTGTGGTTGGCGATCGCGACGATGATCGCCATCGCCGTCAACCTGCGGAAAGTTCCGGTTAGTTCAGCGGATTAGTGCCCGCGCCGAACCACCACAGGGCGACGCCGCCGGCGATGGCCAGGAGGACGAAGACCCAGGAGCTCACGAGCGGACGACGGGCCCAGCTACGCCCATAGTCGAAGGAGTACAAGCCCGGGCCGGTGAACTGCAGCGCCACGGAGATCCCCAGCAACACCACCGAGAGCCAGACAGCCTCGGACCAGGCGAAGACGTTGAGTCCGGCGCCGGTGCCCGTGAGGGCGTGCAATGCGGTGAAGGACGAGGCGATCGTCGCGATCATGGCGAAGAACGGCGTAATGAGGCCAAGCACCAAGAACACGCCCGCGGCCAGCTGCAGCGAAGGAATGATAATCGCCAGAGCGCTCGGTACGAGGTAACCAGCGAACTCCGCTTCCAACCCGGAGATGCCAGCGTTGCCGCCGAGACGGAAGAAGGTGCCCACGGCCTCGAGGATGAGCCACACGCCCAGCAGCAGCCGGACGATCAGCAGACCGAAGTCAGTGGTGCCTCGGCGGTAGTCCGGGGCGGCGGTCTCTTCTACCTCCGTAGCCACGAAAGGATCAGAGGTGAAGGCGGCGGGAGCAGGGGCAACCGGCTCGCGATCAAAAGACACGGTCTCATACGACGGAGCCGGCGTCGGTGCGAAGTCCTGGTCGCGGTAGCTGGGTTCGGCGGCCGGGATCTCTTGCGGCGGGACGCGGCCCGCCCGGTCGAACATGGTGGTTTCCTGCTGAGAGGAGTAGGTGGGAACGTCAATGCCATCATTGTCGGGAGAATTGGCGTTGTCCGGGGTCAGGTTTTTCTCGCTCATGCCTGCCAGGTTATGACACCGACCCCGTTTTTCCTGCGACCATACCCGGCGAGCCGTCACACCGGGCCAATTCTCGGGCCAACGCATCTTTCTCCGCAGCCGTGACTGACAGGCCATAACGACCTTTCACAGCGACGATGCGTTGGGCGTAGTCACACCGGAATGCCTTGTTGGGCGGCAGCCACGTCGCGGCATCACCCGCGCCTTTTTGTTGATTGAGCCCGGCATCAACGGCCAGCAGGTTCAGCGGGTCATTGGCAAAGTCACGGCGCGTGTCCTCGTCCCAGGTCTGCGCACCCTTGGCCCACGCATCCGCCAATGCGACCACGTGATCGATGTGGAGTTGGTTGTCGCCGCGGACGAAGGCGATGGGTGTGCCGCTGTAGGGGTCGTCGAGTGTTCCGGATTCTACGAGGCAGCCAAAAGTTCCGGGTCTGATCTGCGGGTCAGTGAGGTCCCGGCGCAAAATATCGTTGCGAGTATCGCAGCCATTATGGCCCCCTTCCACCCGGACGTCATCGCTCCACCGCTGGCCGAACAGGTCGCGGTCATAGCCGGTCATGGGCGCGCGCCCCTTGACCTCGAGGGCGTCGAGGTCCGCAGGGACCACTGGTGCGGCCGGCACGACGCTGACGACGGTGGTGGGCGCGGGTACGTCGACAAGCAGGCCGCCGCCGACGGCGACGAACACAATGGCGATGAGGAGCGCGATCCTTTTCATGTCGCCTCACACCGTAGCAACCACCCCAGACACAACAATCGTGTAGGGTTGTTGATATGACATCAACTAAGGAATGGGCAGGCGACGCCCAGAACGCCTCGACCGACGGCGAATTCGTCCGCGATACCAACTACATCGACGACCGGATCGTCAACACCGTCGATGACGTCGTCGAACAGCCCGACGGCACCTTCCATTGGCCCGTCGAGACCGGCCGCTACCGCCTCGTCGCCGCCCGCGCGTGCCCCTGGGCCCACCGCGCCGTCATCGTCCGCCAACTCATGGGACTCGAAGACGTTATTTCCCTCGGCCTGACGGGCCCCACCCACGACAAGCGCTCGTGGACCTTTGACCTGGACCCGGACGGCCTCGACCCCGTTCTGGGCATCCCCCGCCTGCAGGACGCCTACCTCAAACGATTCCCCGACTATCCCCGCGGCATCACTGTTCCCGCGATGGTGGACATCCCCACCGGTCAGGTCGTGACCAATGACTATCCCTCACTAGTGCGCGACCTCATCACCCAATGGGGCGACTATGCCCGCCCGGACGCCCCAGACCTGTGGCCCGCCGATCATGTGGAGGAGATGGACCAGGTCAATGAGTGGATCTTCACCGAGGTCAACAACGGCGTCTACCGCTGCGGCTTCGCCGGATCCCAAGAGGCCTACGACAAGGCCTACGACCGCCTGTGGACAGCCTTGGACAAGCTGGAAGAACGCTTGAGCACCCGCCGTTACCTCGTCACCGATCACATCACCGAGACAGACATCCGCCTGTTCACCACCCTCGTGCGTTTTGATGCCGTCTACCACGGGCATTTCAAAGCCAACCGCAACAAGATCACCGAAATGCCCCACCTCTGGGGCTACCTGCGCGAGCTCTACCAGATGCCCGGATTCGGTGATACCACCGATTTCAAGCAGATCAAGGAGCACTATTACGTGGTGCACAAGGAAGTCAATCCCACCCAGATCGTACCCAAGGGCCCCGACCTATCCGGTCTGCTCACCCCGCATGGGCGGGAGGCAATACGCTAGCGGCATCCCGCACGGCAGTGGTGAGCCGCTCCACCAGCTCCGATTCGAGCCGCCAGCGCTGCCAATACAAGGGCACGTCCACGATGTCGTCATCCAACGTGACCAACTCCCCCGACTCCACCAGCTCGGAAGCCTGAAGCAGGGGCAACAACGCCCACCCCAGGCCCACGCGCGTGGCCTCCACAAAGGCCTCGGACGAGGGGATCTGCGAGATGGCACGCTGGCGCCGAACCGTTTCATCAAGACGGCCGTCGAGGTCGGCGTCCTGCAACGCATCATTGGGCCCGAACCTCAACGCGGGCATGCGAGCCCAATCGATGGTTCCGTCCACGGTGTAGTCCTCCTTGAGCTGCGGTGTCGACACCGCCCGATAGCGCATCACGCCGAGCTCTAGCGTGTCGCACCCGGACACCGGGGTAGCCTCCCGCGTGATCGCCCCGAGCACATCTCCCCGCCTCAACAGGGCTAGCGTGCGGGCCTCATCTTCTACTCGCAGCCGCAGGACCGCGGAGCCCATGCGGGCGACGTCGGCGAGCGCGGGGCGAAACCACGTCGCCAGGGAATCCGCGTTGACCGCCACGGACAGCGGGACGCGCTCCAGGCGGGTGCTCAGCTGCGCGTTGGTTTCCGCCTGGAGCAAAGCCATGCGGCGGGCGGCCTGCACCATGACCTCGCCGGCCTCGGTCGGGCTGGCCGGGCTGGTGCGCTGAACAAGCACTCGGCCAACCTGAGCTTCCAGCGCCTTGATCCGTTGACTCACCGCCGATGGGGACACTCCCAGCACCGCGGCGGCGATTTCAAAGCTGCCTTCGTCGACGACGGCGAGCAGTGTTTCCAGGTGGATCGGGTTCATGAAGCAATTCTAAACCAGGTTGCAGAAATGTAATTGGTCTTAAGTTCTCAGCTAAAGGAGAATATCGCTCATGTCGATTATGCTCGCCGGGTTCTTCCTCGGACTCTCCCTCATCATCGCGGTCGGGCCGCAGAACATCCTGCTGATCAAGCAGGGTATCCGCCGCGAAGGCATCACCGCCGTCATCATCGTCTGTGTGCTTTCCGACATCGTCCTCATCACCGGTGGCATCGCCGGTGTAGGCATCCTCGTGGAAAAGGCCCCCCTCGTTCTCGAGGTCCTGCGCTGGGGAGGCGCGGTCTATCTGCTCTGGTTTGCCTGGCGCACCTTCAAAGACGCCCTGCACCCGGGCTCCGTGACCGTCGTCGACGAGGCCCCGACCAGACAGCCCGAAGGCACCGGCGGGGGCAGCGCGGTCTTGACCAAGACCAGGCTCCGGCAACGAACCCACGCGACGCAACGACCGGTGTGGTTCAAACCGATGCTCATGGCCATCGCACTGACCTGGCTCAACCCCGCCGCCTACGTCGATGTGGTGGTCATGGTCGGCGGCATAGCCAATCAGTATGGCGAGGAAGGCCGCTGGCTCTTCGGCCTTGGAGCCTTGGGCGCGACCTTCCTCTGGTTCCCACTCGTCGGCTACGGCGCTGGACTCCTGCGCAAGCCACTATCTAAGCCCGAGGTGTGGCGCTGGCTCAACTTCATCATCACCGGCGTCCTGGTCGCCCTCGCCCTCAAGCTGATCCTGATGTAACTTACTCGTCGCCGTGGATCCGGGAGGCCGTGGCGTCCGCCCAAATGTTGATCCCAGCGTCTCGGGCAACCTCATCGATGGCAGCGAGTTCGGCGGCGCTGAACTCCAAGTGGTTGAGGGTGTCGAGGTTCTCATCCAGCTGGGTCACCGAGGACGATCCGATGAGCGCGGACGTTACGGTCTCTGCCCCGTAGTCACCCTGCTCGCGCAGCACCCATGCCAGCGACATCTGGGCGAGCGACTGCCCGCGCTCCTGAGCGATGTCGTTGAGCCGGGACACCATCTCCAGGTTTTCCTCGCTGAGCATCTCACCCGAGAGGGACTTCTGCGCAGCTGCGCGCGACCCCGACGGCACGCCCTTCAGGTAACGGCTGGTGAGCAGGCCCTGCGCCAACGGCGAGAAGGCGATGACACCGAGTCCATTGTCGGCAGCAGCGGTGAGGAGCGAATCGCCATCCTCGCCCGGTTCCTCGACCCAACGGTTGACGATGGAATAGCTCGGCTGGTGGATCAGCAGCGGGCAGCCCTCTTCGGCCATGAACTCCGCGGCCTCGGCCGTGAGCTCGGGACCATAGGATGAAATACCCACGTAGAGGGCCTTGCCGGACGCCACAATGTCGCGCAGGGCGTACATCGTTTCCTCCAGGGGGGTCTCCGGGTCCGGACGGTGGTGGTAGAAGATGTCCACGTAGTCCAGGCCCATGCGCTCCAACGACTGATCAAGCGAGGCCATGAGGTACTTGCGCGAGCCACCGAAGCCGTAGGGCCCCGGCCACATATCCCAGCCGGCCTTGGAGGAGATGACGAGCTCGTCGCGGTAAGGCTTGAAATCCTCCGCGAAGATGCGACCGAAGTTGGTCTCCGCCGAGCCGATCGGCGGGCCGTAGTTGTTGGCCAGGTCGAAGTGGGTGACTCCCCGATCGAAGGCGCGCCGCAGGATGGAGCGCTGGGTCTCTAGCGGCTTGTCGTCGCCGAAGTTGTGCCACATGCCGAGGGAGATGGCGGGCAGTTTCAGGCCCGACCGTCCCACTCGGCGATACGGCATGGAGTCATAGCGGTTATCTGACGGGTGATAGGTGCTCATAGAGAACCATTGTGCCAGTGGACCAGGCCGGTGGACCTCCACGCTTAAATTCTCAGCGTATTTATATCTACCAAATGACCGAATCCTGTGTTAGCCTCGTCACATTGACGGTCAGGCCTATGCCTCTCAATGAAAGGACCCTCCGCGATGTCCTCACCACCCACCTCCCGTAAATGGACGGTCATTGGCCCCGGTCTGGTGGCAGCGGCCACCGGCGTCGGCTCTGGCGACCTCGTGGCCACGCTCATCGCCGGCCAGCGCTATGGCTACGCACTCCTCTGGGCATGCGTAGCTGGAACGCTCATGAAAATCGTCCTCGTCGAGGGGGTGGGCCGCTATACGCTAGCCACCGGCAACACCATCTTCCACGGCTGGTCCACGCTGGGTAAGTGGACGACCTGGTACTTCGCCCCCTACATCGTTATCTGGGGCTTCGTGTACGGCGCTGCCGCCATGAGCGCCTCCGGCATGGCGCTGGCCGCCCTCTTCCCCGGAACTCCCCTCCTCATGTGGGCGGTGTTCTCCGGCTTGATCGGCTTCGGCCTGACGTGGCTGGGCCACTACAAAATGTTCGAGAAGGTCATCGCGTTTCTCGTGGCAATCATGTTCCTCACGGTGGTGGGTATCGCCACCTTGTCACTGCGTAACCTGCCGGAAATTCTCACCGGTCTCATCCCGACGCTTCCCGAGGGATCCTTTGTCTACGTCCTCTCCCTCGCCGGAGGTGTGGGCGGCACCATCACGCTCGCCGCCTACGGCTACTGGCTGCATGAAAAGAAATGGGACTCACCACCGTGGATGAAGGTCATGCGCCTGGACAATTCAGTGGCCTACATCGTCACCGGCATTTTCGTCGTCGCCATGCTCATTGTCGGCGGCGACCTGCTCTACAGTGCAAACATCGCGGTGTCGTCCGGCGATAAGGGTCTCGTGGACCTGGCCGAGGTGCTCAATGACCGGTATGGATCAGGAATGGCCACCGTATTCCTCGTGGGATTTTGGGCCGCAGCCGTGTCCTCCGTCATCGGCGTATGGAACGGCGTGTCCATGATGTTCGCCGACTTCATCGGCCACCTACGCAAGCTCCCCAAGGATCATCCCGATACCCGCTCGGGCGGGAAATACTACCGCTGGTACATCCTGTGGTTAACGTTCCCCCCGATGCTCCTGCTGTTCCTGGGCCGCCCGACGGCGCTGGTCATCGCCTATGGCGTCCTAGGCGCGTTCTTCATGCCATTCCTCGGGCTGACCCTGCTCATCCTGCTCAACACGAAACGCACACCACAGGAGTGGCGCAACGGGTGGTTTAGCAACACCCTCATGGCGATCATTTCGGCGTCGTTCGTGTTTATCTGCGTCACCGAGATCGCCAAGCTGTTGACGTAGCGCAGCTACGCCAGCTTCTCGGCGATGAGCTTGTTCACCTGGGCCGGATCGGCCTTGCCACGGGTGGCCTTCATGACGGCTCCGACGATTGCGCCGGTGACCTTCGTGTTGCCCGCGCGGTACTTTTCCACGATGTCCGGGTTAGCGGCCAGGGCCTCGTCGACGGCGGCCTCGATGGCGCCGTCATCGCGCACGACCTCCAGGCCGCGCTGGGCGACGACCTCGTCCACATCACCCTCACCGGCGAGGACGCCGTCGACGGCTTGGCGCCCGAGCTTGGTGGTCAGTTTCCCTTCCTTGACCAAGGCGATGACGCGGGCGACCTGTTCCGGGGTGATTGCCAGGGCATCCAGATCCGCCTCGGCTTCCTTTGCCTTCGCCGCCAGGTAGTTGACCCACCAGGCGCGGGCCTCGTCTGGGGTGGAGCCTTCCTCGACGGTGGCGATGATCAGTTCCAAGGCGCCAGCGTTGACGAGGTCGCGCATCTCGGCGTCGGGGAGCTTCCACTCCTGCTGAATGCGGGCGCGGCGGACCCACGGCAGCTCGGGCAGCGTCGCCCGGATTTCTTCCACCCATTCCTTCGGGGCGATGACCGGCGGCAGATCCGGATCGTTGAAGTAGCGGTAGTCCTCGGAGGTCTCCTTCGGGCGCCCCTTGGAGGTGGTGCCGTCCGTCTCCTGGTAATGGCGGGTTTCCTGGACGATGACCTCGCCATTTTCGATGGCGGCTGCCTGGCGCATCATCTCGAAGCGCACGGCCTGCTCGACGGACTTGAGGGAGTTGATGTTCTTCGTCTCGGTGCGGGTGCCAAATTCCTCTTGGCCAATGGGGCGCAGCGAGAGGTTGGAATCCACGCGCATGGAACCTTGATCCATGCGGGCATCGGACACCCCGAGCGCCTTGACCAGGTCACGCAGGGCGGAGACATAGGCCTTGGCAATCTCCGGGGCACGCGAGCCTGCGCCCTCGATCGGCTTGGTCACGATCTCGATGAGGGGGATGCCCGCGCGGTTGCAGTCCACCAGCGAAGCAGTGGCGCCGTGGATGCGCCCCGAGGTGCCGCCCAGGTGGGTGAGCTTGCCGGTGTCTTCTTCCATGTGGGCGCGCTCAATCTCCACGCGCCACTCGGTGCCGTCGAGGAGCTGGACGTCCAGGTAACCGTTGTAGGCGATCGGCTCGTCGTACTGGGAGATCTGGTAATTCTTCGGCTGATCCGGGTAGAAGTAGTTCTTCCGGGCGAAACGCGAGGACTCCGCGATGGAGCAGTTCAGTGCCAGACCGATCTTGATGGCCCATTCAACGCCCTTGGCATTGACCACGGGCAGCGCACCGGGCAGTCCGAGGGAGACGGGATCAACGTGAGAGTTCGGGGCCGCACCGAAATGAGCGGAGCTTGCGGAGAACATCTTCGTCTCCGTGGCTAATTCAACGTGGACCTCCAGGCCCATGACGGGGTCAAACTTCTCCAGAACGTCGTCGAAATCCATCAAGTCATACATCGGGGCAGTCATGGGCCAGATTTTAGCCCGTCTCGCCCTCATCGTCCGCCATCGGGGCGCCGTAGGCCGGGCGCAGCTCCAACCACTCTCGTAGTGGCACCCCATCCTTGCCGGGAGCGGCCGCGAGCTCGGCGGCGAGTTCCCTGGCCCGGCGGGCCGAGGGGACGTCGATAAGCATCCAGCCAGCCACCAGGGCCTTGGAAGCGGGGACCGCGCGGGTGGAGCCGCCGGCGGTGATCAATTCGGCCTCCTCCGACAGCGCGAGACTGTCCACGAACTCACCGCTGGCGCGCAGCTTGTCGGCGAATCGTTCCATGTAGTCGACGTGGGCGCGAACATCGTCCGGTGTCCACGTGGACATGGGAGGGAAGTCGGCGGGGACGCCGCGATAGTGCTTGATCAGTGCGTAGCGGGGCATTTTTATAGGATACGGGAATGAGACTTTCCATCATTCGCGGCGGAACCAGCCGAGCAGTCTTCCTTCACCTGCGTGATCTGCCTGCTCTCCCGGCCGATCGCGATGAGCTGTGCCTGCGGTTGATCGGAAGCCCCGATCCCCTGGCCATTGATGGGCTCGGTGGCGGGGTCTCGTCCAACAGCAAGGTGATGTTTGTTGGCCTGCCGCCTGAGCATCCAGATTGTCCGCCGACTGTCGACCTGGTCAGTGTGTTCGCGCAGGTCTCCCCCACCGAGCCCCACGTCGATTGGTCTGGCAATTGCGGCAATATCTCTGCCGCCATCTCGACGTTTGCCGTCCACCACGGGCTGATAAGCCCGCGGGAGACCGTCCGCGTGTGGAATGCCAACACCGACAGCATCTTCGAGCTTTCCCATTCAGGTGAGCGTATCGACGTCCGCTTCCTCGCCCCCGGCACACTCGGCCCGCGAGTCATCCTCCCGGACAGTGGCCTTGAGGCCAGCCTCGTCGACATCGCCAATCCGATTGCGATGCTGCGGGCTGCTGACGTGGGCATAGATACGTGTGCCACTCCGGCCGCGCTCAACGCCGATGAGGAACTCCTCGACCGACTCGAGGAAATTCGCCAGGAAGCGGCAGGCCTCATGGGCCTGGACGGCCCCGTGCTTCCCCGCCTGGCGTTACTCGGCGAGGGAGATCCGTTGCCCGTTCTCATGACCTCGGTTGGGCGGGTCCACCATGCCCTGCCTGCGACAGGCATCCTCGGCATTGGTGGCGCGCTCGCCCTCGGCGGCACCATTGCTGATCGGCCACCAAGCACAGAAACCGTCCTCCGGCACCCGAAGGGCACCGTGACGGTTTCGGCTTCAGTAGTGGACGGCGAGTTGGAGTGGGTTGCACTTGCCCGCAGCGCCCGCCTCATCATGGACGGCGAAGGCTTCTAGCCAAACATCGCCTGCGCGGTGGTGTAGCGATCCAGCGGCACGGTCTTGAGGTGACCCACGGCGACGTCGAGGGGGATGTTGATGATCCGCTCGCCATCGAGCGCGACACAGGTTCCGAACTTGCCCTCATGCACCGCGCGGGTGGCGCGCACGCCGTAGCGCGTAGCCAGGACGCGGTCGAAGGCGGTGGGGGTGCCGCCGCGCTGAATGTGACCCAGGACGGTGGTGCGGACATCGTGGCCCAGGCGAGCGTGAATCTCGTCGGCGACCTGCTGGCCAATGCCGGTGAACAGCTCGTGGCCGAACTGGTCAACGCCGCCGGAACGCAGCTCCATAGTGCCCTCCTTCGGGGCGGCACCTTCGGCGACGACGATGATGCCGTACTTCTCGCCCATCTGGAAACGGCGCTCCATGGCCTTGCAGATTTCCGCGATGTCGAAGGGCACCTCGGGGATGACGGTGTAGTGGGCGCCGCCGGCGAGGCCAGCGTGCAAAGCAATCCAGCCCACGTGGCGGCCCATGACCTCCACGATGAGGATGCGGTTGTGAGACTCCGCGGTGGTGTGGAGGCGATCCACCGCATCGGTGGCCACGGCCACGGCAGTATCAAACCCGAAGGTGTAGTCGGTGCCGTAGACGTCATTGTCAATGGTCTTGGGCACGCCGACAACCGGAATGCCGTTATCGGAGAGCCACTTGGCGCCCTTGAGGGTGCCTTCGCCGCCGATGGGGATCAGGGCATCAATCTTGGCGTCCGCAAGGTTAGCCTTGATCTGGTCGAGGCCGGCCTTGAACTTATCCGGGTGCAGACGGCCCGTGCCGAGGATGGTGCCACCGCGCAGCAGGATGCGGTCAATGTTCTCGTCGTCGTAGAGATCCACGCGACGGTCCTCCATGAGACCGACCCAGCCGTCTTCGTACCCGACGACTGTCGAGCCGAATTCGGCGCTGGCGGTGCGGACGATTCCGCGGATAACTGCGTTGAGTCCGGGGCAGTCGCCGCCGGAGGTAAGGGTGGCAAGTCGCATGACCTCCACTCTATCCCCGCGTCCGCCTACACGCGAAGGCTGGGACGGAAGAAGGAGACGGCGACGAAGCCAAGACCCAGGGCGACAGCAGGAATGAGCAGGGCGATTGCCATGCCGTGTTCAAGTCCGAGTGCGACCGATCCCACTTGCATCGCTGCACCCACCATCGCGGCACCAAGAACGGAACCGATCTGGCGGGTCGTGTTGTAGACCCCGGACGCCGCACCCATGTACGCGAGGTCGACGTCGCGCATCGCCGTGGCAGAATTCGGTGCCCAGATGAAGGAGCTGCCGAGCCCGTACAGGCCGATGGCGAAAAGGAAATAGTACGTGGGGGCGTCGGACAGCATGATCCAGCTGGCGACCACGAGGGAGACGGCGGAAATACCGAAGCCCACCATGGACATCACCCGCGGGTGGTAGCGGTCAGAGAAGGGACCCACGAGCGGGGAGCCGATCATGGCGATGATCGCCATGGGAACCATCATCAGGCCCGCGCGGGAGGAATCAAGTCCACGGCCATCCTGCAGCCACACCATGATGGGCAGCATCATCGAGGACACGGTAAATCCCATGGTCGCGATGGAAAACGCGGCGAGGGAGAAGTTGCGGTTGTGGAAAATCCCCAGCGGAACCAGCGGCTCGTCCACCCTGGCTTGAAGGCGAACGAACCAGTACAGGCAGATAAACCCGACGATGAGCAACCACCACGGCCAGCCAAATTCGGGGCCCTGTTGGATGGCAAAGACGAGCGAGGTCATGCCGACGAAGGAGACGATGACCGAAGGGACGTCGATTTTCTTCGCGTAAGTGGGCAGGCGCGGGACCCACAACCCGGACAGCACGATCGCCAGCACGCCCACGGGGACGTGCAATAAGAAGATGCCCTGCCAGCCGACGGTGCCAACGATGAACCCGCCCACGACCGGGCCGACGAGGCTGGCAACAGATCCGACTGCACCCCACACACCGAGCGCGGCACCCCGGTTTTCCTTGGCAAAGACACGGTTGATCACGCTCATCGTCTGCGGGGTAAGGATCGCCGCGCCGAGGCCCTGGACGGCACGACAGGCAATGAGCACCTCAATCGTGGGGGCGAAGGCGCAGGCCACCGCCGCGAGCGTGAAAATTGCCACGCCCGTCTGGTACACCGCGCGCTGCCCGAACCGATCCCCCAATCGGCCGGTGAACAGCAGCGGCACGACGATGCACAGCAGGTACACCGACGTGACCCACACGACCTGGTTGAGCGAGGCGTCGAAGTACTCCACAAAGGACGGCATGGCCACGGCCACGATGGTCTGATCGACCAAGATCATGAAGAACCCGAGACAGAGCGCGGCGAGTGCACGCCACGCCTGGGGTTTGGGAAGGACCGTGTTCATTCGCACGAGTGTAACTAAGATCAAAAACATGATCGATCTCAAGAAACCAGAAGAAGTTGCTACCGCCCCAGTCGTCGCGTTGGGTCTGGTCGGAGGCTGGCTCACCGCCCGCGAGACCGGCGTGCGCCCGCTCGGCGGGGTGCTGCTCGCCGCGGCCGGAGGATGGGCAGTGCGCAGCTGGCTGGCCACGTCCGGGCCGGTGACCGCCGTTGGTTTGGGCGCGTTGTACGTCGGCGCGTTCGGCGCCTCGCACCCGTTGGCAAAGAAAATCGGCCCCTGGCCCGCCGTCATCTCGGTGACGGCGGTAGCTGCCGGGGCCGCACATTACCTAGCTGACCGCCACTAGGCCTGTTCGGCGGCGTCCAGTTCCGCGTTGAACTCGCGCTTAGACGCCTGCCACTGGTCTTCGGTCATGCCGATGCGCCAATAGCCGGAGATGGATACGTCTTTCCGATCGACGTCGCCGTCAATGAACAGAAAACGCCGCATTTCCTTGATCATTTCCGCCACGCCGTGGATGAACCACCCCGTGCGTTGCGGCGGAATGCCCGCGGCCCGCACGGCCTCCGATAGCCGGGTGCCGTGGGTCGCGCCCTGCCGGGGCACCCAATGCACGGTGACTCCTGCTGGTTCGGGCATCTCGAAGGTGTCGTCGCAGGTTTCTACCTCGATGTAGACTTCGGCGCTCGCCCCGGCCGGGAGCTTGTCTAGGCCCGCGGCAATCGCCGGGGCAGCCGATTCATCCCCGGCGAGGACGAAGTGGTCATAGTCCCCCGGGTGCCAGGCCCCGCCCGGCCCGCGGTACTCGATAGTATCCCCGACCTGGGCCCGCTGGGCCCACGGGCCAGCCAACCCTTCGTCGCCGTGGGTGACGAAGTCGATGTCGACGTGTCCCGTCGTGGTGTCGGCCCGACGGAACGTATAGGTCCGGGTCACCGATTCACCGAACACGATCTTGATGTAGTGATCGGTGTGCGGCAGTTCCGCCCCGACGAGATCGGGGAAATCGAAGCTGATACGCACCAGGTCGTTGGTGAGGCGACGGACAGCGGTGACGGTGGCGTGGGACAAGGGACGAACCTCCTGATTGGCTTAGGTGACCCTAAGGTACCAGGCGGCCCGCTTCGTAGGCAGAACCGATGCGGTAGAGACGGTCGTCGAAAAACGCCGGGGCCATGATCTGCAGGCCGACGGGCAGCCCGGTGTCCGAGGCGAAACCGGAGGGCACCGACATACCGCACAGTCCCGCGAGGTTGAGCGGGAGCGTGCACAGGTCGAAGTTATACATCTCCAGTGGATCGGAGACCTTCTCCCCCAGTTTGAAGGCCGTCGACGGGGTCGTCGGCGTGACCAGCACATCCACCTTCTCGTAGGCAGCGGCGAAGTCCTGGGCGATGAGGGTACGAACACGCTGAGCCTGCAGGTAGTAGGCGTCGTAGTAGCCCACCGACAGGGCGTAGGTGCCGATGAGGATGCGGCGTTTGACCTCCGGGCCAAAACCTTCGGCCCGCGAGAGAGACATCACTTCTTCGGCCGAGCGAGTGCCGTCATCACCGGCGCGCAAGCCGTAACGCATGCCGTCGAAGCGAGCGAGGTTGGAGGACACCTCGCAGGGCATGATGAGGTAGTACGCGGCCAGCGCGTCATCGAAGTGGGGGCAATCCACCTCGATGATCTCCGCGCCCTGCTCGGTGAGCTGACGCAGGGCTGCATGGTAGTTCTCCATGACACCGGGCTGCCAACCTGCGCGGTCGAACTGCTTGACCACGCCGACCTTGACGCCGCTGAGGTCACCGTTGGCGCCTTCGCGGGCTGCCGCGACGACCGGGGCGACAGGCCGGTTGACGCTGGTGGCGTCGAAAGAATCGTATCCGGCGATGACCTCGTGCAGCAGTGCGGTGTCCAGGACCGTGCGGGCCGTGGGGCCAGCCTGGTCCAGCGAGGACGCTGCGGCGATGAGACCGTAGCGGGAGACGGTGCCGTAGGTGGGCTTGACGCCAACGGTGTTGGTCAGCGCGGCCGGCTGGCGAATGGAACCACCGGTGTCGGTGCCAATGGCGATGGGGGCTTGACCCGCAGCCAGAGCCGCTGAAGAGCCGCCACCGGAACCACCCGGGGTGCGCTCAAGGTCATAGGGGTTGCGGGTGACGCCGTAGGCCGAGTTCTCCGTGGAGGAACCCATGGCGAACTCATCCAGGTTGGTCTTACCCAGGATCGGGATGCCGGCCGCGCGGATCTTGGCGGTAACGGTCGAGTCGTAGGGGCTCATCCACCCGTCGAGCATCTTCGACGCCGCGGTGGTGGGCGCATCGGTGGTGGTGAGCAGGTCCTTGAGCGCCAGGGGGACGCCAGCTAGCGCCGAGGCCGGGGCCTCGCCCTGATCCAGAGAGGCGTCGACGGCGTCGGCTGCGGCCAGAGCTTGCTCCGCGCCGACGTAGAGGAATGCGTTGACTTGATCGTCGGTCTCGGCGATGCGATCGAGGTGCGCCTGGGTGACCTCACGTGAGGTGACCTCGCGGGAGTGGATCTTCTCGGCGAGCTCGGCGGCCGAGAGGGACGTCAAGCCAGAATCCGGAACGGTGTAATTCATGGTTACTGCTCCTCCCCGAGGATCTGCGGAACGACGAAACGACCATCTTCGACGGCGGGAGCCTGGTCGAGAGCCTGCTCAGCGGTGAGCGTCGGGACGATGACGTCTTCGCGCATGGAGGTCGTGATCGAATGCGGGTGGCTCATGGGCTCCACCCCGCTGGTATCGACCCGCTGGACGGCGGAGACACTATCGACGATCCCGTCGATCTGGTCAGCGAACTGCTTCAGCTCTTCTTCGCTGAGCGCCAGGCGGGACAGCTTCGCGAGGTGGGCGACCTCGTCACGCGAAATTTCGGACACTTTAGGCTCAATCCTTACTACACGTCTACGAATGAACTTTTCCCATGGTACTGCAGCTGCCATCCCGGCCGAAGATTGCGCGGGCGAAACGGAGAGGTTCCCCAATTTGGGCAGTTTTGTATCTAAGATGAACTCACACTGATGTATCCGGCAAGCAATTGATTGAAAAGGTGGCCCACTCACCATGTCCTTCCTCATCCGCGTTCTGCTCCCCGATGCACCGGGAAGCTTAGGTGAACTAGCGGAGGCGATTGGCGTGGTCAGCGGCAATATTATGTCCGTTGACGTTGTCGAGACCTTCCCTGATGGCACGGTCATGGATGACATCGTCGTGGAGCTGCCCAACGATGTCATGGCCGATACGCTCATCACGGCCGCCAATTCCATCGACGGCGTCGAGGTCGATTCCATCCGGCCCTTCTCTGGCCGCGTGGATCGCCGGGGACAGATCGAGATGCTCTCTAAAGTGGCCGCCCACTCGGGCAACATCCCCCGCGCCATGGAGGAGCTGGTCAAGGTCACTCCCCAGTCCATGACTGCGTCGTGGGGCATCGTGCTTGATGATGTGGAGGCGAATACCTCCATCACCCGCGTGGCCGCTTCCCAGGCCGCACCCGAGGACGATGGTTCGAGCCCCGTTGACATTTCCGTCACCGCTGCCCGCATCCTCAACCCCGATATGGAGGACTGGGTTCCCGCGTCATGGGGGTTGCTCGACTCTTCCCTCGCCGTCACCCCGTTGGAGGGCACCGGCTTGGTTTTGGTCGTGGGGCGTACCGGTGGCCCGGACTTCCTCGCTAGCGAGGTGGAGCACCTGGGCCACCTGGGGCGGATCGTCGGCGCGATCCTCCGCTAGCCGCCCAGGACTGTTCCCTCCCGGCGGGGATCGGCGCCGCCGAGAATTCCCGTGTCTGTGACCACGAGGGCAGATAGCCCACTGGACTGGTCATCTACCGATATCTCATGCCCCAGGCTTTCGAGCTGGCTGAGCAAGACTCCCGGGTCATCCATGAGGGGATGCTCGCCGCCGATGCCGGTGACCGGGGTATTGCGGGCACCGAAGTTGGGCGCGGAGACCGCCTGCTGCGGATTCATCTCCCAGTCAATGATATTGACCAGTGTTTTGGTCACGTACTGGATGATGAGCGAGCCACCGGGTGAGCCGACGACCATGCTGAGCTGGCCGTCGTCAAACACCAGCATCGGCGCCATTGACGAGCGCGGCCGCTTGGCCGGCTCGACTCGGTTAGCCACTGGTTGGCCGTCCTCCCCGACCGGGTCCGCGCTGAAGTCGGTGAGCTGATTGTTGAGGAGGAATCCGTTCGTCATGTGGAAGGAGCCGAACGCGGCTTCGACGCTCGTCGTCGCGGAGGCGGCATTTCCCTGGCCGTCGATGATGCTGATGTGCGTCGTACCTTGTTCGGGCAGGTCGGCCCCGCGGGCCATCGCGGGAACCAGCTCGCCGGGCTGGGCGCTGCCCATGGACTTCTCGGGGTCGATGAGCGTTTCCCGTTCCGCGATGTAGGAGTCGCTGAGGAATACTCCCACGCCACCGGGGATGTCGGTGAACGCGGGGTCGGCGATGTACGCATCGCGGTCGGCGTAGGCGAGTCGCTCGGCCTCCGACACGAGGTGCACGGCTTCGGCGGCCGGCAGGGCGCCATTTGGCCCTGCCTCGGCGGGGGCGTATTGCGCCAGGTCATAGGCGTTGAGCAGGCGCAGGGTCTCTAGGACTGCGACTCCTCCCGATGAGGACGGCGGCATGCCGCATACCTCGAAGGAGCGGTAGGGCGCACACAGCGCCTCGTGGGTCACCGGGGTGTAGCCGGCCAGGTCAGCGGTGGTCATGAGCGAGGGAGTCATCCCACCGTCGGTGGATGCCGCCTTGTCCACAATGGCTTGCGCCAGCTCACCGGTGTACAGCGCGTCCGGGCCTTCTGCAGCCAGCTTATCGACGACCGCGGCGTACTCCGGGTTCTGCATCCTCGTCCCGGCTGGCTTCGCCACCCCATCGTCGAGGAAGTAGGCGGCAGCTTCCGGATCGCGGGCGAGGTCCTCGGCCGAGTCGGCCACGGACGCGGCCATCCTTGGCGAGATCTCGAAGCCTGCGGTGGCGAGCTCCGCCGCCGGAGTCAGGTTGTCCGACCATGCGCGGGCTCCCTGGCGCTCGTGCAATTCACCGAGCGCCGCGACAATTCCGGGGACTCCGATGGAGCGACCCGAACGGCGCGCATCCGGCACCGCATCCTGGAGATAGTTCTCATCCGCAGCCAGCGGGGCAACCTCCCGGCCATCGATGGCCGAGGTCTGCCCGGAGGCGGCGTCGTAGTAAAGGATGTATCCCCCGCCACCAATGCCCGAGGATTGCGGCTCGGTGAGGCCGAGGACGAATTGGGCAGTCACGAGCGCATCCGCCGCTGTGCCGCCGTCCATGAGGACGTCGCAGGCCGCCTTGGTTGCCAATGGATTCGCGGTGGCGACGGAGAAGTTCTCGCTGGCCACCGCCTGCATGCCGGAGCGGTAGCCGGTGGCGATCTCCGGGTTGGTAGTGATGTCTCGGTCGCTATCGGCCGCTGCCGCTGCGGAGGAGTCGGCGGTGTCCGCCGCCTCCACCTGGCAGTTGGTGGCGTTAAGTGGCTCGACTGTCGGGGCACTCGCCGGGGCGGCATGGGAGGTGGTGGGTGCCGGTGGATCACTGTCGCTCGGTCCACCACAGGCGGCCAGGAGCAGCGCCGTCGTGCTCATGACGGCCGTGAGGGTCATTGTCCGTGAGGTATTCATGACCCCAATGTAACCCACATCACATGGCCGAGGGAGGGCCTTCTTCCAACAGCTGGATAAATCCGGCCTCGTCGAGGATCGTCAACCCTAGGTCGCGGGCCTTGGTTTCCTTGGAGCCAGCGTTCTCCCCGACCACCACAAAGTCAGTCTTTTTCGATACTGAGCCTGAGGCCTTACCTCCGCGGGAAATGATCGCCTCCTTGGCGCCATCCCGGGTGAAGTTCTCCAGGGATCCCGTGACCACAACCGTCAGACCGTCCAAGGTCTGCACAGCGAGGTCGGTACTCTCATCCTCCATGGTCACCCCGGCGTGCGCCCAAGAATCGACGATCTGGCGGTGCCAGTCGACGTCGTACCAGGCGGCGAGGCTCTCAGCAATGATCGTGCCGACGCCGTCGGTGTCGGCGATGTCGGTGACCTCAGCGTCGAAAAGCACCTTCAACGAGCGGAAACGCGAGGCCAAGGCGCGAGCTGCCGAGGGCCCGACATGGCGGATCGACAGGGCAACAATGACGCGCCACAGGTCAGCCTTCTTCGCCGATTCCAGGTTGGCCAGCAGCTTCCGGCCGGAGGCGTTCACCTTGCCGGCATTGGTCGTGTACACCTTCGAGGACTCCAGATCCGTCGAGGTGAGGTCGAACAAGCCCGCCTCGTCCTCCAAGATGCCAGTACGAATGAGATCCTGGGCACCCTTCTCCCCCAGCGCTTCAATATCGAAGGCTCCGCGCCCCGCCAGGTAGGTCAGGCGGGCAGACAATTGCGCGGGGCAGGAACGCGTGTTGGGGCAGCGCCAATCGGCGTCGCCCTCTTTCTGCGGAGCGAGACGGGTGCCGCAGGAGGGGCACAACGTGGGGAAAATGAACTCGCGCTCGGTGCCGTCCCGCTTCTCCACGACCGGGCCGAGCACCTCCGGGATGATCTCGCCTGCCTTGCGGATGACCACCGTATCGCCGATGAGCACGCCCTTGCGGACGACCTCAGTCTGATTGTGCAACGTCGCCATGGACACGGTCGAGCCGGCGACAAACACGGGCTCCATGATCGCGAATGGAGTGACGCGACCCGTGCGGCCCACCCCAACCTGAATGTCGAGAAGAACCGTCGTTACTTCCTCCGGCGGGTATTTGTAGGCGATCGCCCACCGCGGGGCCCGGCTGGTGGAACCAAGAGCGCGCTGTTCGGCGATGGAATCAACCTTGACCACCAGACCGTCCATTTCAAAGATCGCGTCATGGCGGTGATCGGCCCAGTAGGCCACCTTCTCGCGCACCTGCTCCGGGGTATGGACCTGCTCGGTGTAGGGACTGACGGGCAACCCCCAGGCAGCCAGCGCCAAATAGGCCTCGTGCTGGGTCGCCGGTGCAAACCCCTCGCGAGCACCGATGCCGTGGGCAACCATGCGCAGGCGGCGCTTTTTCACATCCTCCGGGTTTTTCTGGCGCAAAGATCCGGCGGCGGCATTGCGTGGATTGGCAAAGGGCTTGCCGCCTTCGGCCTGGCGAAGTTCGTTGACCTGGGAGAAGTCCTCGACCGCGATGAACACCTCGCCGCGGACCTCGATGAGTGCGGGGATGGGAAAATCCGGATGCGGGGTCAAAGAATGCGGGATGTCCTCAATCACCCGGGCATTGGCGGTGACATCCTCGCCGATTCGGCCATCTCCACGCGTCGCGGCCCGCTCCAGGCGGCCGTTCCGATAGACCAGCGCCAACGATAGGCCGTCGATTTTCAGCTCGGCGAGGTAGGTCTCGCTGGGCGTACGCGTTAGCCATTCGGTGAGTTCTTCGTCGTCGAAGACGTTATCCAGGCTCATCATGCGCTCGAGGTGCTCGACGTTGGCGAAGGTCGAGGAGACGACCGCGCCGACCTCCATCGTCGGGCTATCCGGCACGGCGAGCTCGGGGTGGTCCGCCTCAAGCTGCTGCAGCTGGGCAAATAGCCGGTCGAAGTCTGCGTCGGGGATCGAGGGCTGATCGTTGTAGTACAGGTCGCGGTGGTGGCGTACTTCTTCGGCCAGTTCGTTCCACTGTCGGCGGAGGTCGGAGTTCTGCTCAGTCACCGTGCTGATTCTAATCGTTGCGCACGGTTCCAGATTTCCGTATTTTTGGAATTATGGAATTGTACGAGAGATTGGCCGCCATAGAATCCCGGCTCGCTGCCCTGGAGGGCACACGGCCAGACTTTTCCGATGTCGATGACCTCATCTCCTTCACCGGAACTCACGGAGGTGTTGTCTACGAATGGAACCGCCCCGCGCAGTTTCTTATCGACACCACGTGGACGGATCACCTCGACCGGCTCGCCGCCCTCGCCCACCCGGTGCGCGGTGCCATCCTCCAGCGCCTCCTGCAGGCGCCTTCGACCGTCGCCGAGCTTGTCGACGACCGTGTGGTCACCTCCACCGGCACTGCCTACCACCACCTCGGGGCCTTGCAGGCCGGCGGGTGGGTGGCCAAGGAACAGGCCGGAGTGTTTTCCCTCCGCCCCACCCGGGTCATTCCCCTCCTCACCATCATCGCCGCAACGGAGGAACACTAATGCGCATTGTATTGAGCATCCTGGCCGGATTGGCCGTCTTAGCCGTAGCGATAGTCTTTGGGCCGAGTCGAGTAACGGTCTCCGACGAGCGGACGGGAGACCCCGCCCTGGCAGCCTTGCTCGCTGAGCATACCCAACGCGGCCACCATCATCTTTCGGCCTTCACCATGGTGGGCGACGACACCACCTTCGCCGGGTTAGGCGCCGACGAGAACGCCGAGTTCGAGATCGGCTCCATCACCAAAACCTTCACCGCCGAGCTTCTGGCGCGGACGGATGATTCGCAGACCGTCGGGGAGATCATCGACGTCCCCGGCGCGCCTATTGCTGATGTCACCCTGCGGGAGCTGGCCGATCACACCTCTGGGCTCCCCCGGCTGGGAAAGACCAACGTGTTCCGCGATATCTACCTACAGATGACTGCCGGGAACCCTTACGCTGGTCACACTCGCGACGAGCTGCTGGCCGAGGTCGCCGATAGTGAGCTTTCCCAGCGCGGTGAGTTTAACTATTCCAATCTGGGAAGCGCCTTGTTGGGTCACCTCCTCGCCATGGAAGCGGGAACCACCTATGAAGAATTGCTCCACGACGTAGTCCTCGGCCCCAGCGGGATGGATGACAGCTACCTCATGACGTTCGGCTCCGTGCCCCCAGATGCTCCCCGCGGCTTTAATGCTGCGGGCCGCGAAGCCGAGCCCTGGGAGATGGATAGTTACCTCCCGGCCGGCGGCCTGCGGTCCACCGCCGCCGATATGGCCCGATATGCCCGCCACGCTACTGTCCCCGACGTTGCTTGGGTCGTGCGCGAGGACGGCTCGCGGGCCCACAATGGCGGGACCTTTGGCTATTCTTCGATACTCATTGTGGATCGCGCCACGAACAAGGCGGTGTACGTCGTCGGTGACACTGACCTCGGGGTCGAGGACATTGCGTACGCACTGTGGGGGTCGATCTAAATGGGAGCGCTCATCGGTTGGGGATTGGCCCTGTTTCTCATCGGCAGCCTGGTGCTGTCTCTCCGGAAACGCCCCTCGTTGACTGATCTGGTGGCGACGTGGTTGCTTGCCTTCATCATCAGTGCGACGTGGAAGCTGCCCTGGGTGGAGGTGTGGTGGATCATTGCGCTGCTGCTAGCAGCGCATGCAGCGGCGTTCGCCTATTCATGTCTGGGGCGCAAGCTAGGGTGAGTGGCATGAACTTCGACGCCACCCGAATGCTGTCTTTTGACTTGGAAACCACCTCCGCCAACCCCCTGGAGGCACGCATTGTTACCTCTGCCCTCGTGCGCATTGATGGCAGGGATGTCAGCGCCGTCGAGCACCTCGCCGATCCGGGGGTGGAGATCCCGGAGGGGGCCGCGAAGATTCACGGCATCACCACGGAGAAGGCTCGGGCCGAGGGCCGCCCCCACGATGAAGTGCTCGCGGATACGGTGCAGGCCATTCGGCAGGCCTGGGCGGATGGCCTCACCCTCGTGGTGTTTAATGCCAGCTACGATCTGACGGTCTTGCGCAAGCTCACCGGTGATTTCACTGTCACCGGACCGGTGTTTGATCCATTCGTGGTGGACAAGATCAAGGACCGCTACCGCCCTGGGCGTCGAACGCTGACTGATTTGTCGGAGCACTATGGCGTGCGGCTAGAAAATGCGCATGAGGCCACCTCCGATGCGTTGGCTGCCGCGCGGATTGCCTGGAAGCAGGTGAAGCAGTGGCCGGAGTTGGGAACCATGGATTCGGATGAGCTCATGGAAACGCAGGCGGTGGGCTACTACGAGCGGCAGAAGGATTTCGCCCGCTACCTAGAAGGCCAGGGCAAGGACCCGAAGACGGTCAACACGAGTTGGCCTATGCAGTCTTAAGGGCCCGAACTGTGTTGAGGGAGAGGTGGATGATCACCAGGGCGAGGAAAATCCTGCTGAGGGCATCCCACCATCCCAGGCCGGTGGCCAAGGAAAGGTAGTGGCAGCCCAGGCTCATCGTGCCAATGGGGAAGGTGGCGCCCCACCACGCCGGGGAATAGTTGGCCCACGTGAAGGCAGCTCCCCAGTATCGATAAGCGGCATAGATGAACATGGGTATGGCCACGACGAAGAAGGTCGTGCCGTAGATGACCGCTGCCTTGTCGCCGAAAAAGAGGACCTGGGCGGCGGCGGTGGACTGCCCGGCGATGCCCAGGGGAATCCACGTGCTTCCGGCCATGCTCGCGGGAATGGAGGTCGTTCGCCGAATGAGGGCGAGGTAGACCCGGGCGAAGGTGGGCACGGCCGTGAGGAAGCTGAGGGCGAAACAGCCCACCGAGATCACCCAGAAGGCCCGTGGCAACACCCCCGCAGCAAAGAGCTGCCCGCCCGAGGTCGCCGCGACCATGGGAGCCACCAAGCCAAGCCCCCAGAGGAACGTCGGGGCGCCAGAGAACTTACGCAGCTGCCACAGGCAGGTGATCAGGCCCAGCGGCAAGGCGATCGCGTAGGCGATGAGTTGGAAGCTCCACATTCCAGTGACACCGGTCCAGGCAGCTCCCAGTGCCAGCACGCCCATGGCGACCATGCCCCACGGGCCCATGAACTCCTGGTGAAAACCCGGGTTGCGGTGTCTTAGCCAGCCCATACTCAACACGACGAGGACAACGGTGGCGATGACGAGAAAGCCATAGGCCAGCCACGTCCATCCGTGAATGAGGCTCAGCGTCGACGAGATGGAGGTGCCCATGAGGGTGCCAGCCCACGCGGGACCCACCGGCGGGAGCTCCGGCTGCTGAGACTGCTGAGACTGCGGGGACACGGCCATGGAGGATAACCTTATATTCATCACCCACCGTGGTGAGCATCACCTCCCCGGCGTTTTCTCCGTTAAGAAAGAGCCTCCGCGGGCCGGATCGCGGCGGCGAGGCGGTAGGCCCGGGCGGCGTCGAGAAGCGATCCCGTGGGGAAGCCTCCCCGCGGGTGGATGTCCACCTGGGTGTCCAGCAGCGCGGGGTCGAGGCCGAGTTCATCCCACAGCCGGGCGATCTGGCCCATGACCTCGCACTCCGTGGCGCGCGGGGTGGTGATTCCGAGCCCGACTCGCAGGCCGGAGCTGATTGCTTGGCCCAGCGAATCGAGCTGGGTGGTGCCGGACACCTGGTCTACGGTGACCTGGACGGTTTCTACCCCCGACTCGCGGGCGACGGACCACAGCGGGGCGTAGCCGGTCTGGTTGAGATAGACCGGACCCGGTACTCCCCCCACGACTCGGGACAGCAGCTCGGCGAGGTCCTTGGCGTGGACGGGGCGGACGGGGTGGAAGTCGGAAGCGCCGGGCATGCCGACGTTGACAATCGGCAGCAACGGCTCATCCAGCTGCACGATGACCTCGGCTCCGAACCGACGGTGGACATCGGCCATGTGGGTGCGAATTCCCTCGATGAGGGCATCCGCGAGATCGCGGAGAGCGCCGCCATCGGTGAGCACGCGGTGACCGTTGGCCAATTCGATGGAACCGGCCAACGTCCAGGGGCCTGTGACCTGCACCTTGACCGTCTCCAGAGTGGTACCCCAGGCCTCTTCGCAGCCATCGAGGTCGCGGGATAGTTGGTCCTCGACGCGTCGGGTGAGCAGCTGGGGGCGGTCAGTGAGGATCCAGGAGCGGGGTCCCCGATCGACGCTTACTGATTCGAGCAGGGCGGCCGTGCGGCCGACCGCATCGGAGCTGATCCCGCGGGCGGGAAGTTGGGGGATGTGCGGAAGCTGGCCGGTTTCGGAGATGATGACATCGGCGGCGTCGATAAGCGAGGTGCCGGGGAGGACGCCCAAGCCATACGCGGTCATCGGGTGCCGCTGATCGTTCCGGACCCGAGGACAATGTCCCCGTCCGGGTCGGGCAGGTACAGTACTGCGGCCTGGCCGCGCGCAACACCCTGCAACGGGCTGTCCAAGGTCAGCGTCATGGTGTCGCCGTCGATGACGGCGCGGCAGGCAGCGATGCCACCATGGGCCCGGACCTGCACGATCGCGTCCAAGGATCCGGTCATGGCCGGGTGCAGCACCTTGAGCCGGTCGGCGGTGATTCCGGTGACGGCAAGCGCGGCGCGGGGCCCGACGGTGACGGTGCCGGTGGCGGCGTCGATATCCGTGACGTAACGCGGGCGACCATCGTCGGCCGGGTTGCGCAGGTCAAGGCCCTTACGTTGTCCGATGGTGTAGTTCCAGGCGCCGTCGTGCTCCTTCAACGGCGTTCCCGATGTGTCCACGATGAGGCCGGGACGAACGCCGATGCGCGCGCCGAGGAAGGCTTGGGTGTTGCCGTCGGGGATGAAGCAAATGTCATAGGAATCGGGCTTCGACGCCGTGGAAAAGCCGTGGCGGGCGGCCTCCTCGCGGATGAGCGGCTTGGGCGTATCCCCGATGGGAAAGAGGCAATGCTCGAGTTCGTGGCGAGTGAGCACACCAAGGACATAGGACTGATCCTTGTCGGGATCGGTGGAACGGCGCAGGTGACCATCGGCATCGATGGAGGCGTAGTGGCCGGTAGCCACGGCATCAAACCCCAAGGCCAAGCCCCGTTCGAGGAGCGCGGCAAACTTGATCTTCTCGTTGCAGCGCAGGCAGGGGTTCGGGGTCTCCCCCACCTCATAGGAGGCGACGAAATCATCGATGACGTCGGCCTGGAAGCGATCGGAAAAGTCCCACACATAGAAAGGGATACCCAGCTTGTCGCACACCCGGCGCGCATCGGCTGAATCCTCGAGCGAACAGCAACCACGGGAGGATTCACGCACTGCCTGCGGATCGCGTGACAGTGCGAGGTGGACGCCCACGACGTCGTGCCCCGCTTCCACCATGCGGGCGGCGGCCACCGAGGAATCGACTCCGCCACTCATCGCTACCAGAACGCGCATTGTTTCCTTCCGTATATTCGTGCCCTATTTTCCTGCCCGCTATCGAGTACAGATCCCACAGTGTAATACTCCCTGCTCTAAACTCGGCAGCCATGGGCAGAACGCGAAACAAGCCGACGGGGAGCTATGAGATCTCCACCGGCACGGCTGAGTTGGTGCCGGATGACTTTTACCCGGATGCCTGGACCCTCATGGTCAACGGCGTGCCGTCATCGCATATTCAGATCGGCCGGCCTGATCAGCTCGATTTCGAGTACATGCGGTGGATGGCCGCGATCATCGAGGATGTCGTGTCCGATCCTTCCTCGGTCCGGGTCACGCACCTTGGTGGGGCGGCCTGCTCCATGGCCCGCTACTTAGCGCATGTGTGGCCGAGCTCGCGGCACACGGTGGTGGAGCTCGATGCCAAATTGGCGGCTTACGTGCGCGAATGGTTCGACATCCCGCGTGCCCCGACGGTGAAGATCCGCGTCGGTGAGGCCGGCGAGGTTACTCGTGGGTTTCATCCCGCCAGCCGGGACATCATCATCCGGGACGTCTTTTCCGGCGCCGTCACGCCACAAAGCTTATCGACGCCGTCGTTCTTCCGCGCCGTCAACACCTCCCTTTCGGCAGGTGGGTTGTACGTGGCCAACTGCGGCGACCATCCTGATTTGAGCAATGCGAAGGCGGAGTTGGCGGGCATGGCGGAGGTGTTCGAGCACGTCGCCGTCATCGCTGATCCGGCGATGCTCAAAGGCCGCCGCTACGGCAACATCATTTTGCTGGGCTCAGATGCGGAGCTTCCCGGGGAGGGGGCGCTGGCCCGGCGCCTGCTCGGTGGCGCGGTTCCCGCCCAGTACAAAGACGAGGCGTGGACGAGGGCGTTTTTCTCAGGGGCGCGCCCGCACCCCGAGTGAGGCCAAAACGACCGGGACCTCATGCAGAAGGCGGCTGTGACTGACGCCGGTGAGCTCAATGACGTGCCCCAGGCGTGATGACCACGAGGGCACGACCTTGTCCGCGTCAGAGACGATAGAGACGATCGTGACTCCCTCCGGGACCTCGGCGGGGAAAGGCTCAGCGGTTTTGACCTGGACAAAGGACTCGCCCAGCACCTTTTTTGTCAGGCGATGGCTCCCGTGATCGGGAACGCCGCGCCAGGCGGCGCCCAGGCCCACGATCGTTCCAATCCTGCCGCGCAGAGCGGGGCGGTGCGCAAGCCTCAGGGCCAGCAACCCACCGAGAGAGTGCCCGACGATGTCGAAGGTCGGGGCCTCAATCTGGAGCAATTGACGTTCGATGTCCTCCACGGAGCGGTCGAGGTCTTCGGTGCCGCGCCGGCCATAGGCCAGGGCAAGCGGGCGGATGTCATGGGCGCGCAAGGCACGGGCAAGCTTGTGGAATACACCTGGTTCGGAGCCGGTGCCGTGTAATAACACCACGACGCGATCCCCGTCCGACGTCGCGCGGGGTCGCGGCAAGAGCCGGGGGACCAATCCCAAGAGTGAAGGCACGGGAGCGAGTGTAGTCCTTGCTCCCTGTTCAAAACTTAAGAATTTTCAGATAGTTCGCCCGTCGATAGCGCGGGAATATGTTCGGTGCCGCATACTAAAGCCCATGATTCACTTGCCTCTGGTGTCGCTAACTGACACCACTGCCCAAATCTTTATCGCGGTCATCGCGGTGGTGACCACCCTGGTTGCGCTGTTGGGCAAGCCCCGCTGGTATCCGCTCATCGGTTCGGCCCTCACCGGCGTCATCGTCTGGTTCGTCTTGGAAAAGCTGTGGCATCCGTTCCCAGACAAGGTCCCGGCGGTGGTGTACGTCGCGGGGTCGGCGGCCGTCTTTGTCCTGGTGTGCGCCATCGTTCAGCGGCGCTGGCTGGTGGGTATTCTCGCGATCATTGCTCTGGTCAACGCCGGGGCGGTGGCCAATGTGATTTACCAGCAGTACCCCACGCTGCGCTCGCTCAATCCCATTCCCGTGACCGTCGAGATGACCTACGATCAGTTCCGTAACCAACAGGTTGCCCCCACGGTCAATGACCGGGAAGTCGGTGCGTTGGTTACTGTGCCGATGCACACGCCCGGGTTCGCCGCCCGCGACGCCATGGCGTACGTCCCGCCGGCCTATTGGTCGAAGCCGGACCGCGAGCTGCCCGTTTTAGTCCTTCTGGCGGGTAATCCCGGCAAGCCGGCGCAATGGTTCGGCGCGGGCGAGGCCTCGCAGACCGCGGATGACTACCAGTCCACCCATGACGGTCTCTCCCCCATCGTCATCAGTGTCGATGCCACCGGATCACTCACCGGCAATCCGGGTTGCGTGGATGGGCCCAAGGACAAGGTGGACACCTACCTGTCTAGTGAGGTTCCGCAGATGGTCAAGGAGAAGTTCCGCGTCGTCGCTGACCAGTCGCGCTGGACCATCGGCGGCTTGAGCTACGGCGGCACCTGTGCCTTGCAGATTGTGACCAATCACCCCGACTCTTACGGCTCCTTCCTCGATTTTTCCGGCCAGGCCGAGCCGTCGCTGGGGACTCGCCAACAAACCATTGACACCCTGTTCGGCGGTGACGAGGCCGCCTTCGACGCCGTTAACCCGGCAACCCTGCTGGCCAACAACCGCTACCCCACTACTCAGGGCCGCTTCGTCGCCGGTGAGGATGACCCATCCGCAGAGGAAGCCCTGCAGCACCTCAACGATCTCGCGCAGAAAGCCGGAATGACCACCACGTATGAGACGGTCCCCGGCGGACACTCCTATCAGGTGTGGCGCGTGGCATTGGTAGAGACCTTCGAGTGGGCCGCCCAGCGCGGTGGCCTATAACCCCGAGAGACGAACTGGTATGAAAGAAAAACTGCAGTATGCCCTCCGTCAGGTCGGAAAGACCTTTCGCTTCGCCCCCCTGAGCCTTCTGTTGCTGGCCGTGTTGTGGATCCTCCGGGAGATGGTCGGCCCCAACACCGATGATCTCCTGGCCACCTTGGGCATCAGCCGACCTCTCTACCTTCTGGATACGCACCTGCTGACGGCAGGATTGACGGCGTCGACACGCGGCGGGGCACTGCTGGCCACCTTGGGCATCCTCGCCTTCGCCCTGCCCGCCGAGCGGGTCCTGGGTACCCGGCGTTTCGCGCTCGTGGCGTTGGCGTCCTACGCCATCGCCACCCCCCTGGGCGTCGTCCTTGCCGCCCCGATCGATAGCACCGGCCTCAACCACTGGGGTACCGAGCTGCTGCAAGATACGTTCCTCTCCCCCTCCCCGTGGATCTTCGGCACCCTGGCCGTCGCCTCGGGCGCTATGCCGCTGCTGTGGCGCCGCCGCACCCGGCTCATCCTGGTCACCCTCGCCACCACCTTGCTGCTCTTCACCGGGACGCTGTCCGATGTCGTCGCCTGGATCGCCACCATCGGCGGCATTCTCGCCGGGCGGCTATGGTTCCAAGGCCGCACCCGCCCCTCCATGTCTGTCTCCCTGCGTGAGGGCCGCATCCTCGTCACCGTCATCGTCATCGCCGCCTCGCTCGGCCCCGTCCTCGCCGGGCTCAACCCCCGGGCGGAGGGTCCGTTCGCAGCAGTGACATCCTTCATCTGGCAGCCGGACATCTCCGAGGACCAGGCCTACTTCCTCTGCGCGTTGGACAGCAGCAGCCGCGAATGCACCGATGCCATCCTCATGCTCCAGCAATCCGGCTTCGGTTCCCTGCTGGCCAACCTCATGCCCCTGATCCTGCAGGTCGTCATCGCGCTTGGCCTCATGCGCGGACGACGCCTCGCTTGGTGGCTGTCCATCGCCGCCCAGCTGGTCACCATGTTCGCCGTCCTCAACCAGCTCTACCTGCTCAGCGACGCGCCCGACGGAGCCCTGCTCATTATCAACCTGCTCCTCATCGTGGCACCGTGGCTGCTGGTCACTCTCCTGCTCATCCTCACCCGTCGACTGTTCGCCGTGCGTATCGACGTCTCGCGTCTCGCCCGCGGTGCAGGCCTCGTCGTCGGCACCTGGGTGCTCACTGCCGCGGCCTGGCTCATCGGTGCCATGGTGCTGCGTGGCGGCTTCCACACGACCGCGACCTGGGCGCTCGCGTTCGAGGAATTGCCCAACCGCTTCCTCCCGCCGGCGCTGGGGCAGCTCTACACCTACTATCTCATCCCCACCACCTCGGCCACGTGGGCGCTGTACAGCTGGGTCGGGGTCGTATTCTGGCTGGTCACCGCCTACGCGCTCTACCGATTGCTCATGAGCGTACCCAACCGCTCAACCGCCGCTGACCAGGCCCGCGCGCAGCAGATCCTCGAGTCCGGCACCGGCGACCACCTGTCCTGGATGACCCTGTGGGACAACAACCAATACTGGTTCGCCGAGGACGGCTATGTCGCCTACCGGGTGCACAACGGCATCGCGGTGACCGTCGGCGGCCCCATCGTCGGAGCCGAGGGCAACCGGGACGAGGTCGCGGACCAATTCGAAACCTTCGCCACCTCCCAAGGTTGGCAGCCCGCCTGGTACTCCGTGTCGGCCGATTTCGCCGAGGAGCGCTCCTCCCGCGGATTCCAACAGGTGCACGTGGCCGAGGAATCAATCCTGTCCACCGCCGACACCGAGTTCAAGGGCAAGAAATTCCAGAACATCCGCACCGCCCGAAACCGCGCGCCCAAAGAGGGCATCTCCACCGTCTGGACAACGTGGGAGGACGCGGGCCCGGAACTGCGCGAGAAGATCATCGAGCTGTCCGAGCAGTGGGTATCAGAAAAATCCCTGCCCGAGATGGGCTTCACGCTCGGTGCAGTCCCCGAGCTGGGAATCGACGGGACCAAGATGTTGCTCGCCGTGGGCGAGGACGGCACCCTCCACGGCATTACCAGCTGGCTGCCCGTCTACGAGAAGGGCCACGTGGTCGGCTACACCCTCGATGTGATGCGCCGCAATGCCGAGGGCTTCCGGCCCGTCATCGAATACCTGCTGGCCGAGGCCCTGCTCATTGCCGCGGCGGAAGGGCTCCAGTGGATCTCGCTCTCCGGCGCCCCGCTGGCAACCTCCGAGGTGGCCGAGTCCCGCGGGCTTCTCGACGTCACCTTGGACAAAGTCGGCGAGACCATGGAGCCGCTCTACGGCTTCCGCTCCCTGGCCGCCTCAAAATACAAGTTCCACCCCGAGCACCACTCGTGGTTCTTGTGCTACCGCGATGAACTCTCGCTGCCGGCCATCGGCCTGGCGGTGTCCAGCTGCTATCTGCCCCAGCTCAAGGCCAAGGACGCGATGGAGGCCATCCGGGTGTGGGCGGCCTCCCAGCGCGAAGAGGAAACGGCGAGCTAGCCGGCCATCCCGGCGAGGCGGGCGCGGGACACCACGTCCGCGATGACGGCGAGCACGGCGTCAACAGTCTCATCGGTCGTCTCGCGCCCGAGGGTAAAGCGCACGGCGCCACGGGCCACATAGTCGCTGACCCCGGCTGCCAGCAAGACATCGCTGGCGCGGTTGACGCCGCTGGAGCAGGCCGATCCAGTGGAGGCCTCGATCCCCGCCTGGTCGAGCAGCATGATGAGACTATCGCCCTCCGCCCCGGGAAACGATAGGTGCAGGTGCCCGGGAAGGGCGGGCTCCGCGGTGTGAACGATGACGTCGGGGACGAGCTCGCAGATCCCGGAGCGCAGGCGATCGCGGAGCCCTGACAGGCGCAGGATCTCGGCATCCATCTCGCCCACGGCCTCCTCCAACGCTGCGGCGATGGCGGCGGCGGAAGCGACATCGAGGGTGCCGGGACGAATGCCCCGCTCCTGTCCGCCGCCGTGGAGAACCGGCAGCGGGGCCGGCGAGCGACGAGTGAGCAGCAGGCCCGCACCGCGTGGACCGCCGAACTTGTGGGCACTGGCCGCCAAGGTGGTGGCACCGAGAGCGTGGAAATCGATGGGCAGGCGCCCGGCGACCTGGACGGCATCCACATGAACCGGGGTCTCCCCCGCCGCCTCGACGATCGAGGCGACCGGCTGGATCGCGCCCGTTTCGTTGTTGGCCCACATGCAGGCGACCAGGGCGGCCGGGGTGTCCAACAGCGAGAGGTCATGGACGTGTCCGCCGGCATCCACCGGCAGCAGGTCCACGGTGGCACCCGTAGCCCGGACGGTGGCCAAGACCGCCGGATGCTCAATCGGGGTGGTGATGATGCGATCCAGCGGGCTCGCCGCGTACAACCCGGTGACGGCGAGGTTGTCGGCCTCCGTGCCCGAGGCGGTGAAGATGACCTCGATCGGATCGGCCCCGAGCAGCTCGGCGATGCGCTCGCGGGCCGTGTCCAACACGCTGCGCGCCTGCCGACCCGAACCATATTGGCTACCCGGATTCAGTGCCTGGGCATGGGTGACCCAGGCATCGATGGCCACCTGGCGCATTGGCATGGTGGCGGCGTGGTCGAGAAAGTGCGTCATGAGCGGCGGGCGGCGATCTCCGCGACGAGGGCGGGAACGATCTCATTGACATCGCCGACGATGCCCAGGTCCGCGATCTGGAAAATCGGGGCATCCTCATCGTTGTTGATGACCACGATCTTGCGGGCGGTCTGCATGCCCGAGGTGTGCTGAATCGCGCCCGAGATACCCAGGCCGATGTAGAGATCCGGGGACACGGTGACGCCAGTCTGGCCGATTTGGTAGGCACCGTCGTAGTACTCCAAATCGACGGCATCGCGCGTCGCGCCGACGGCGCCGCCGAGGGCATCGGCCAGCTTCTCCACGAGGTCGGTGAAGCCCTCGGCCGATCCCACGCCGCGGCCACCAGCAATGACGATTTTCGCCTGGGCGAGCTCGGGACGGTCGCCCCGCTCCGCCGGGGTGAAGGAGGTGACCACCGCATCCTTGGCGGTGGCAGCGGGCAGCTGCAGCAAAGACACCGTGCCAGCCGCCGGGATCGGGGCGGGCTCGACCGCGCCGGGACGCAGGGTGTAGATGGGGCTCGCACCGCCAACGGCCGCAGAGACCTGCACGGAATCGCCGAACACGGACTGCGCGGCGGTGCGATCGGCGTTGATCCCGACGACGTCGCAAAGCACGCCGGAGGCGAGGCGGGCGGCGAGACGACCGGCGATCTCATTGCCAGTCGGACCAGCGGCGATGACAATGGGGCCGGGGTTGCCGGCGGCCAACATGGACAGGGCATCGACCTGCGGGAGGATAAGCCGGGTGTCGGCGTCGGGCGCGGTCGCCACGACGACGGTGGTGGCGCCCAACTCAGCGAGCTCCGGTGCGGCGGCCTGATCGGTGGTAACGGCGGTGACCTCGCCGAGCACCCGCGCGGCCGTGATCAGCTCAGCGGTGACGGGAGAGTTCGGCTCGACCAGGACATAAACAGTAGACATGGTGATGTGGCTCCTTAGAGTGGTCGAGGATTAGAGGAACTTCTCGGCGACGAGATACTCAGCGATCTGAGCGGCAGTGTCGTCTCCACGGATAACCTCGCCCGCAGTGCGCGCCGGTCGGGTCGTGGCAGCGGTGACCGCGGTGGAGGAATGCGCCAGGCCCACCTGCTCCGGGGCGACACCGATGGCCGCGAGGTCGAGCACGGTGATCTCGTGCTTCTTCGCTGCCATGAGGCCCTTGAAGTTGGGGAAGCGCGGCTTGGCGGCCTTATCTGTCACGGAGAGGATGACCGGCAGCGGCGCCGACAGCTCGTAGTGGCCCTCCGCGGACTCCCGCACGGCCGTCACGGTCGAACCATCAAGGGTTGCCGAGCGGACGTTGGTCAACGCGGGGACCTGGCGGTATTCCGCCAAAATGCCCGGGAGAGCGCCCATCGCACCATCGGAGGAGGAATTTCCGGCGACAATAATCGCCACATCGTCGATGGTGTTGAGGGCGTTGGTGATAATCCACGTGGTGCCCATGACATCGGAACCGGCGATGGCCTCATCGCGGACATGCACGGCGTCATCGGCCCCCATGGCCAGCGCCTTGCGCAACGCCTCATCAGCGCCATCCGGGCCGACAGTGAGGGCGACGACGCGGTAGCCTTCCTGAGCATCGCGCAACTGCAGCGCCAGCTCCATGGCGTATTCATTGATCTCATCAATAACAGAGTCAACGTTGACACGGTCGAGGGTGTTGTCACCTTCCAGGGTCTTGAGCGACCAGGTATCGGGCACGTGCTTAACCAGCGCGACGATGGTGGGCATCGGGTTGTGTCACCTTTCTATCAAGGGGTTTAGAGGTGCATCCTACGCCTGTCGAGCATGGCAGATCAGAGCCACTCCCTGCCGACCGATCCGCGTGCACACCACCGCCATCGGCTGCGAGCCCGTGAGTTTGAGCTTCTTGCGCAAGACATCCGGGTCGACATTGACGCCGCGGACGAGGATTTCCACGCTTCCCGCATCATGTGCCTGCAGCGCGGCTTTGAGCTTTTTCAACGCAACGACCTCCACGATCTGGAAACCGCTTCTACCAGCCGGAATGCGATCGCCGGTGAGGTAGGCGATGCGCTCATCGAGCATCCACAGCCCCTCCCGGTGGGCATAATGCCGCACGAGCCCGGCGCGCACCACGGCCCCGTCCGGGTCGATGAGGTACTTGCCTGGGGCGCCGGCTGTGACATCATCCGGCTCGAGATCGGTGATCCGATCGACCTCTCCGTGGTGAATAATTACCGCCTCGCGCGTCTCCGCACCGGCCAATCCCGGGGTGTAGAGGCACGCCTCCTTCACCCCGCCATCGACGCTGGCGATGCTGACCAACCCTTCCCACCCGGAGTAGTCGAGCCCCGGCGCGCATTTGATGGCCATCTCCGTGCTGTGCCACGCGGCCTGCAGATCCGGCAGCGGGGGCAGCATCTGATCGGGGTGGGTGATCCGCTTGCCTCCTGCCCGTCGCGCCGGGTCCGCCACGACCACGTCCGGGGCGCTGATTGGCCGCAGCGCATCGGCCTGCGCGAGCCACGCGCCGAGAAGGTTGTGCTGCGCCATGCGCAGTCGCACGGGGTCGAGGTCGCTTCCCAGGTACCGCAATCCGTTCGTGCTTATCGACGCCCCCTCTGTCCCCACCGAGCACGTCACGTCATGCACCAGCGCCCCCGGCCCGAGGGCCCGGGCCAGGCGCTGGGCCCGAAGCCGGGCCACCGGCTCGGGGGTGGCCTGCTGGGCGGCATCCAGATCAGTCAGCCACGTGGAAGGAAACTTGCCGACGCCCGCCCTCCGCGCCCGCGCCAATTCCGCCACGGCCCGGCCGTGGTCACCGAAACGAGCACGCAAAGCCGTCGCGTCGTTGAGCGTCGACTTCGCAGTGAGCTGAAGGGATTGCGTGGCGTCGATAATCTCTGCCTGATGGGCAGCGAGAAACGCCACCTCCGCGCGGGTAAAAGACATGTTAAATGCGTTCGATTCGGCTGGTGTGGAAGTAGTCATGGAAACGGGGATCCTCGACCGGATCACCCACGATCGGGGTCATATCGACAGCCTCGGCGGCGGCGAGGGCTGCGGCTGTCGAATCGAAACGGACGAGGAAGCGCATCTGCGCCCACGTCGGCAGGGCCAGGCGGACCAACCCGCACTCCCACCCCTCCAGCAACAGCCGCGGGGTGAACCAACCAGCATCATCCGCCTCAGAGGTGTCCCCATCCGGCTCCTGCCCGGCGGGGGCGACAGCGAGAAAAGACACCGTGTCGAACCAATGATGGTCCCGCCAGCCCCCGACCCAACGAGCCCACGGGACAAGCAGATCCGAGCGGACACGAAAGTCCCGCTCGGTCAACACCTCGGTGAGTGACTTGCGGTGCGAGGTCAGCGAGAGCCGGTCCTCATGATGAGGAGTATCAATGGGACGACCGTCGCCATGGACCGCCAGGAGCAACCCCGTCTCCTCAAACAGCTCCCTCACCGCCGCAAAGACCATGGCGTGGGCTTGTTCATTGCTCATGCCAATGCGAGCAGCCATCTCCTCGACCGATGGCCCCGTCCACAGGGCCGCGTGATCCCACTCGCCGATGGGGAAATCCCGCTTGTCCACTCCCCCACCCGGAAACACCGTCATACCGGGGTAATTGAGCATGGTAGAAACCCGCTCCTGCGCCCACACCTGAAGGCCCTCGGCGGAATCGCGCACGAGAATGACCGTCGTGGCCATCCGAGCCTCATTAAATCCAGTGGGGGCAACCACGCCTACCTCCGATGGGCGAAGTAGCGATCCCCAATGCGGGAGACCTCAATCGGCTGATGGAAGGCACGCGACAAGTTCTCGCTGGTCATCACCGCATCGATGAGGCCCTGCGCGACGACCTTGCCATCATCGAGGAGCATCGCGTGGGTAAACCCATAGGGGATTTCCTCCACATGATGGGTAATCATGACGATCGCCGGGGCATCCGCATCCATCGCCAGCTCCCCCAAGTAACCGACCAAGTCCTCGCGGCCACCCAAGTCCATGCCCGCCCCCGGCTCATCGAGAATGAGCAACTCCGGATTAATCATGAGGGCCCGGGCCACCAGGACTCGCTTGCGCTCGCCCTCCGACAACGTCCCCCACGTGCGATCGCTGAGATGCAGCGCCCCCACCTGATCGAGGATTTCCTTCGCCTGCTCGAAGTCAACCTCTTCGTATTCCTCCCGCCACCGACCGAGCACCGCATATCCGGCAGACACAACCAAGTCCCCCACCTTTTCCTCCGGCGGGATGCGATTGCCCAAGGCCGAGGAGGACACGCCAATCATGGACCGCAAGTCACGCATATCGGTACGTCCCAGGCGCTCCGCCATGACATACGCCACGCCGGACGAAGGAAACTCCTCCGCCGCCGCCATGCGAATCAACGTGGTCTTACCCGCACCATTCGGGCCGATGATGACCCACCGCTCGTCCAATTCCACTTGCCACGTGATAGGTCCGACGAGGGTGCGCCCCCCACGCCGGAACGTCACCTCACGAAAGTCGACCAGCAGGTCCTCGTTGATCTCATCCACAATCTTTTCCACGTTGTCGTTCACGCCCCCATTGTGTCCGATTCTCCGCCTCGCCGGTGAAAATGACACAGCTGGACTAGGCTCGGTGTAGAGCAAAAACCCAACTTCGGAAGGTGAAACCTTATGACCGGTCGACTCGGAATTGATGATGTCCGCCCGCAGATTTCCGGCCGCCTGTATCCCGCCAAGGCAGTGGTCGGCGAGGTAGTGCCCGTATCCGCGCTGGTGTGGCGCGAAGGCCACGATGCCATTGCCGCCGCTGTCAACGTCACCTTCCCTGACGGCTCGCGCACCGTGGCTTTGCAAATGCACCCGGAGAAATACAACCCGGACCGAGTCCACGCTCTCTTCGTCCCGCATGAGCCGGGAACCTGGACCTTCCGCGTCGATGCCTGGTCGGATGTTTTCGCCACCTGGCGCAATGCCGTGACGAAGAAGCGCGCCGCCGGACAGGGCGCGGAAGAACTGGCCAATGATATTGCTCACGGAGTTGAAAGCTTCGAGCGGGCCGCCGAGAACGCCCCGGCGCCGGCCGATGCGACCCTGCGCGCCGTTGCCGCCACTCTCGCCGACGACACCCTGGACATCGATGAGCGCCTCGGCGCCGCCCTCACCGACGAGGTCTCCGAGATCCTTGTGCAGTACCCCTTGCGCGACCTCCTCGTGCACGGCCCCATCTGCGAGGTCACGGTTGATCGCCGCGATGCCCTGGTCAACTCCTGGTACGAGCTCTTCCCCCGCTCCACCGGTGGTTGGGACGAGGCGGGCAACCCCGTGCACGGCACTTTCGCCACCACCGCAGACGCGCTAGACCGGGTAGCCGCCATGGGCTTTGACACCGTCTACCTGCCGCCGATCCACCCCATCGGAGAAATCAACCGCAAGGGCCGCAACAACTCCTTAACACCTGACTCCCACGATGTCGGCTCCCCCTGGGCCATTGGTTCCGCCGAGGGCGGCCACGACGCCGTTCACCCGGAGCTCGGAACCGTGGAAGATTTCGTGGCGTTGCTCGATCGCGCCGAGGAACTGGACCTGGAAATCGCCATCGACTTGGCTCTCCAAGCCGCGCCTGATCACCCCTGGGCGAAGGACCACCGCGACTTCTTCACCGAGCTGGCTGATGGCACCATCGCCTACGCCGAGAACCCGCCGAAGAAGTACCAGGACATCTACCCCCTCAACTTCGACAACAACCCGCAGGCTATCTACGACGAGATCTACCGCGTGGTCAAGTACTGGGCTGATTTGGGCGTGCGGACCTTCCGCGTGGACAACCCCCACACCAAGCCCGCCAACTTCTGGGAATGGCTCATCTCTAAGATCCATGAGACCGATCCCGACGTCATCTTCCTCGCCGAGGCCTTCACCCGCCCCGCACGCCTCTACGGGTTGGCCAAGCTCGGGTTCTCCCAGTCCTACACCTACTTCACGTGGAAGACGGATAAGAAGGATCTCACCGAATTCGCCTCCGAAATCCGCGATTCGGCTGATATTTCCCGCCCGAACCTCTTCGTCAATACCCCGGATATCCTCCACGAGTCGCTGCAGACCGGTGGCCGGGGGATGTTCGCCATCCGGGCCACCCTGGCGGCCACCATGTCCCCGCTGTGGGGCGTGTACTCCGGCTACGAGCTCTACGAGCACGAGGCCGTGGCTCATGGGTCCGAGGAATACCTGGATTCTGAAAAGTACGAGCTGCGGCCGCGCGACTTCGCCGCCGCCGTGGCTTCAGGCGATTCGCTCGAGCCGTACATCACCCTGCTCAACAGCATTCGGCGTGAGAACCCCGCCCTGCAGCAATTGCGCAACCTCACCTTCCACGAGGTCGATAACGACCAGCTCATCGCCTACTCCAAGGTCGACTCCGTCACCGGAAGCCAGGTGTTGGTGGTGGTCAACCTGGACCCGCGCAATGCCCAGGAAGGCACCGTCACCATCGATTACGCGGCCCTGGGTCTGCCCGAGGGGTCGTCCTTCCCGGTGCACGATGCCATTTCGGGCGCTGACTGGACGTGGGGTGCACGCAACTTTGTCCGACTCGTCCCCTCCCAGGACGTCGCCCACATTCTCGTGCTCCCGGAGGTCCCGGCAGAGCTACGGGATCAATTGTCGTGGAGAAACATCACTGACTACCGGGCCTAAACCTCTTCACCGGGGTCATCAACTCCGGTAGCGTCAACATTTAAGTTCCCTTCCTTCCACCCCAGAGGATTTCACCATGCACGACGCCTTCGACGGCATCGACCAGAACCTGCTTATCCCAGACCACGATCTGGAACGGTTGCGTCATTGCCAACACCATGCCCCGCATGATTTCTATGGTTGGCACGCTACATCGGGAGGGGCGGTCATCCGCACCCGACAGCTCGGCGCGACCTCGGTGGAGGTCCTGGTCAACGGTGAAATCTACGAGGCAACCCCGATCGGCGACGACATCTGGGTGCTGGGCCTCAACGATCCCAATCCGCAGGACTATCGCCTCCGCATCACCTGGCCCGATGCTCCGCCGGTGCTCACCGCCGACGCCTATGCCTTCCTTCCCACGCTGGGCAACTTGGATATTCACCTCATCGCGGAGGGCCGCCACGAGCGCCTCTGGGATGTCCTTGGCGCCAACGTCCACACCTACGAAACCAACTTGGGCACCGTCCATGGCACCGCGTTCGCGGTGTGGGCCCCCAACGCTTTAGGTGTCGCGGTCGTCGGCGACTTCTGCGGGTGGAATGCCTCGCAGTACCCCATGCGCTCGCTTGGTTCGAGCGGCGTCTGGGAAATCTTCATCCCCGGCATCGGGGCCGGCGAGACATACAAGTTCGCCATCCAGACCCAGCAGGGCAATCGTCGTGACAAAGCCGACCCGATGGCTAAGGCCACCCAGGCACCGCCGGAGACCACCTCCGTGGTGGTGGATTCCCGCTACGACTGGAATGACGGCGACTGGCTGCGCGCCCGCTCGGAGAGCAATCCCGACCAGGAACCAATGTCCATCTACGAGGTGCACTTGGGTTCCTGGAAGATCGGCAAGGGCTACAAGGAGCTAGCCACTGAGCTTGTGGATTACGTCGCCGATCAGGGTTACACCCACGTGGAATTCATGCCCGTCGCCGAGCACCCCTTCGGCGGGTCCTGGGGCTACCAAGTGTCGGGCTACTTCGCTCCTACCGCCCGGTGGGGCAGCCCGGATGAGCTGCGCGCCCTCATTGAGGCCTTCCACCAGCGTGGCATCGGTGTCATCGTGGACTGGGTTCCCGCGCACTTCCCCAAGGACGACTGGGCGTTGGCGCGATTCGACGGCCCCGCTTTGTACGAGCACCCCGACTGGCGCCGCGGCGAGCAGAAGGACTGGGGCACTTACGTCTTCGACTTCGGCCGCAACGAGGTCCGTAACTTCCTCGTCGCCAATGCCCTCTACTGGATCGAGGAGTTCCACATTGATGGTCTGCGGGTCGACGCCGTCGCGTCGATGCTCTATCTGGACTACTCCCGCGAAGACGGCGAGTGGGAGCCGAACCAGTTCGGCGGCCGCGAGAACCTAGAGGCGGTGCAGTTCCTCCAGGAGATGAACGCCACCGTCCACCGCGCCCATCCCGGCGTGCTCACCATCGCCGAGGAATCGACCTCCTGGCCGGGGGTCACCGCACCGACCGAGCACGGTGGCTTGGGATTCAGCCTCAAGTGGAACATGGGCTGGATGAATGACACCCTCGAGTACTTCAAGCTCGATCCGGTTCACCGCGAGTACCACCACAACGAGATCACGTTCTCGATGATCTACCAGTACTCCGAGAAGTACGTTCTCCCCTTCTCTCACGACGAGGTCGTCCACGGCAAGGGGTCCCTGTGGGGCCGTATGCCCGGTGATGATTGGAACAAGGCTGCGGGCCTGCGCACCCTCTTTGGGTACATGTTCTCCCACCCGGGCAAGAAGCTCATGTTTATGGGCCAGGAGTTCGGTCAGACCGGCGAGTGGAACGAGGCGTACTCCATCGACTGGTCAAACCTGGAAGGCTGGGGCCACGAGTTCCACGTCGGCATTCAGCAGTTGGTCAAGGATATTCACTGGACTTACCGCGCTATCCCCGCGCTTCACTCCCTCGACTCCAGCCCGGAGGGTTTCCAGTGGATCAAGGGCGACGCCGCAGCCCAGAACCTCCTGGCCTTCGTCCGCTGGGGCACTGATGGCTCCGGCGTCCTGTCCGTGATCAACCTCTCTGGTTCCTCACACCCCAAGTTCACCCTGGGCAGCCCCCGTGGTGGGCGCTGGGAGCTGGTGCTCAACAGCGACGACGCTAAGTACGCCGGCGCGGGCAACAACCTCCCGCACACCGTCAGCACGAACGGTTCCGGGTGGGATGGTTTCGAGGATTCCCTGACCCTCGACATCCCGGCTAACTCCGTCCAGTGGTACCGCTGGGTCGGATAACCGGGACGGATAGCCTCCGGCGCTACTTCAGTTCAAGGACTGGGTCGCCGAAGGAAGCATCAAGGTGGAGCTCGCCGGGCTCCACCTTTTTTGCGTTCGTGACCACGACGACGGTGATCATCGAGGGTACTTTGGCCTCCAGGTCGGCGAGGTTGTTCAACCGCACCACGGGGGCGCCTGCCTCGACCTTGTCGCCGCGCACGGCAATTGCTTCAAAACCCTCGCCGTCAAGCTTTCCGGTGTCGATCCCGACGTGGACCAGGACCTCCACCCCGGAATCTGTGCGCACGGTGAAGGCATGAGCTGTGCGGAACATCATGATGATCTCGCCCTCGACCGGAGAGACGACGGACTCTCCGGAGGTCTTCACGCCGAATCCGTAGCCCACGGTGCCCTGCGCGAAGGTCGGGTCCGGGACCTCGGACAACGGGATAATCTGACCGCTTACAGGGGCGATGAGCTGGGTTTTCTTGTGTCCGAACAACGTGGGTCTCCTCTGAAGACGGGAATAGATACCTCCATCATAGACCCTATTCGGGGGTAAGATCTGATCACTGACTTCGGGTGGTCAGCCTGCCGATATGAAGAGCCAAATAGGCGGTCTCGTTCTTGCTCAAACCACGCTTGAGTTCTCCCTCCAGATAGCCTCCGATGATCTCCGCTATTGCCCACGACCGGGCAAGCGAATCCCGGATGGCGGCGACGACCTCACTTTGACCCTCGTCATACGTGCTGGCCTTGTCAATCCGGGAGAACAGGTAGCGGATGTGGGTGATGAAACGCGCAGTTGCGCGTTCATTCTTCGACAGCTCGATGCCGGACTCGCGGCTGACGATGGACAGGATCTCATCGATCATCGTCGTCATCGCGACGGCGAGCGGGATCCGCGAGCTGGTGAACTGGGTGCTCACCGCGTGGAGTGCGAAGGCCGCCGCCTCCACCGGCGGCAATGTCACCCCCAGCTCCGCCATGGTCATCCGGCAGACGTGTCGGCCAAAGTCCAACTCCTGGGGGTAGAGCTGGGCGATGTCGGCCTCGAGGGGGAAGTCGATCTGCTCCCCGGTGCGGCTTCGTTTAACGGCGGCGTGGAGGTGGTCCGCGATGGGCAGCAGCAGGGCCTGCGGGTTGGCCATCCCCAATCTATCTTCGGCAGCGGTGACGACATGGCGCGCCAGGGTGAGGATGTCGGCGGGGAGGGCGCTGAGGGCGTCGGCAATGGAAGCAGCGCGCTGTTGGGTCTCCAACACGTAGGTCATTTCGACTCGGGCAGGGTCAAGCTGCTCGCCCTTGGACACCCCGAATCCCACTCCCCGGCCGAGAATGACGAGGCTCCTACCAGCGTCATCGGTGGCCTGGACAACGTTGTTGTTGTAGCGCCGCTGCAGCCACAGCATGACTAACTCGATTCCACCTTGGCCGCAGTGAGGGGAAGGTCTGTGCTCACGACGATGGTCACCAGCGACGGAACCTTTTCGGCCAAGGCCACCAGGTCGGTCAACTGCACCACGGGTGTGCCTGCCTTGACCTGATCGCCCTGGGCAGCGAGGGCATGAAAGCCCTCCCCCTTCAAAGAGACCGTATCGACGCCGATGTGGACAAGCACCTCCTCACCCTTCGGGGTGCGCACGGCAAAGGCATGGGCAGTGGGAAAGAGCACGATGATCTCGCCGTCGACTGGCGAACGCACGATGTCGCCCGCGGTTTCCACCGCGAATCCCTCTCCGAGCATTCCCTGCGCGAATACCGGGTCCGGGACCTCGGACAAGGGGATGATGGTGCCCTCGACGGGCGCTACCACCTGGGAGGCCTTCTTAAATCCAAACATCTTTGTGCTCCTAATCGTCGAGGTTCATGAGGTCAGCAATGGCGTTTTTGTACAAGACTGCCTTCGCACCGTAGACGGCCTGAATCCCGCCGGATACCTCAAGCACGTCGACGGCCCCGAGGGCTCTCAACGCATCTCGGTCCACGGCCGCGGAGTTCTTCACCGACACCCGGAGGCGGGTGATGCAGGCATCGAGGTCTTCGATGTTGTCTTCCCCGCCCAAGGCCGCGAGGATGTTCGTGGCCTCGGAATAGAGGGCATCTTTTTTCGTGCTCTTGGCGGTTGGGCCTTCGTCATCGGTGGTGGCAGCAGGAGCCTCCGTGTCCGCCAGATGGCCGGGGGTGGGCACCATGAAGCGGGTGATGTACCAGCGGAAGACTACGTAGTAGAGGCAGAACCAGATGATTCCTACGGGGATGACGTACATCCAGTGGGTCTTAGCCTCACCCTGGAAAACGCCGAAGAGCAAGAAGTCGATGAGGCCGCCGGAGAAGGTATTGCCGATGCGGATGTTCAGCAGGTCTGCCACGAGGAAGCTCAAGCCGTCGAAGAAGGCGTGGATAACGTAGAGCAGCGGGGCCACGAAGAGGAACATGAATTCCAGCGGCTCAGTGATGCCGGTGATGAACGAGGTCAGGGCGACGCCGAGGAACAGGCCCAGGTAGCGGGCGCGGCGATCTTTGGGCACGCAGTGGTACATGGCCAGCGCGGCGCCTGGCAGGCCGAACATCATGGTGGCAAAACGCCCGGCGAAGTAGCGGGTGCCTTCCGTGTACAAGCCCTGGTGAGTCGGGTCGGCCAATTGGGCGAAGAAGATCTTCTGCGCGCCGACGACCGTCTCCCCGGCGACCTGCTCGACTCCGCCGAGCTCGGTGTACCAGAACATGGGATAGATCGTGTGGTGGAGGCCAACTGCGCCGGAGAGGCGGAGGAGGAAACCGTAGAAGAAGGTTCCGAAGGCGCCCAAGGAGGCCATTCCGTCGCCAGCGCTGATGAGCAGTTGCTGGAACGGCGGCCAGATGAGGTAGAACGCCGCTCCGATGAGGACGGCGGCTCCGGCGGTGACGATGGGCACGAACCGGGAGCCGCCAAAGAATCCGAGTACCGCCGGCAGTTGGATATTGTGATAGCGATTGTGCAGGTAGACGGTGATCGAGCCGATGACTAGGGCGCCAATGATGCCGGTATCGATCGCCTGCCCGTCGGGATTGAACACTTTTAGCAGTGAGGCGGTCGTGCCCGTCATGACGAGGTAGCCGACGACGCCAGCCAGCGCCGCCGTGCCCTTGTCGCGCCGTGCCAAGCCGATACACAGACCGACGGCCAGCAGTAGCGCCAAGTTAGCGAAAATCACGCTGCCCGCGTCCGACATCACGGTGAAGATGCCTTGCGCGACAGCGTTGTCCAGGACGGGGTAGGCCTCGACCGTCGTGGGGTTTGATAGGGCTCCGCCGATGCCAAGGAGCAGGCCCGCGGCCGGGAGGATAGCGATGGGAAGCATGAAGGCCTTGCCGACCTTCTGCATTGTCTTAAACACCTTGCCCTTGGGGGTGGGCCTCGTCGGGGTGTTGGTGGACATGATGAGCTCCGATCTCCATAGTGGGAGTTCGCAAGCCAAATGGCCGGGGGTGATGCCTCAGTGAGTAACATTCCCCCGCCGGGAGTAATCGATGCTTATCTTACTAGAAAAGCGCGCTCGCCATCTTCGTTCGGGCGGCGGTGACGCGCGGATCGGCGGCGTCGAAAAGCGCCAACAGCTCGATGAGGCGAGCCCGCACTCGATCCTTCTCCGGGGTATGCAACAACCCGATGAGGCGGTCGAAGGCCCGCTCGGGCGCACCTGCCACGATTTCTGCGTCAGCCGCAGCAAACTGCTTATCGACGTCCCCGGGCTCAGCCTCAGCGGCTGCCATCGGGTCGTCGTCGGGGTTCATCCGCTTGAGCAACAGGGTGGTGTTTCGCGCCTGCTGGATGTCCTTGTTTTCCGGCTCCTCGGCGAGGATCTCCTCGTAGACGGCGATTGCGGCATCGAAGTCACCGGCGTTGAGCGCTTCCATTGCACCGTCCAACCGCGGATCTTCCTCGGCGGGCTGTTCTTCGGCTCCCGCGGCATCAAGCCCCTGCAACTGGGGAGCAACTTCATTGACCAGGCCGGTAAGCCATTGGTCCAGGACCTCGCGGGGCTGGGCACCTTCGAACTGGGTGAGGGGACGCCCGCCGGCCAACGCGATGACCGTGGGCAGCGCCTGCACCCCGAAGGCCTGCGCTACCTCTGGGTGGGTATCCGCATCCGCGTAACCCACGATGAAGCGCAGGTTTCCGGCCGCGGCCAACGCCTGCAGATCAGCCTTTAGTTGCTCAGACTCGGGACTCCGCGAGGAACCCGCCATGACGATGACCGGCACCTGGAGCGAGCGACGCACGACTTCGGCTTCGAAATTTTCCGGAGTGACCTCGATGAAGGAGGCGATGGCTCCAGCAGGCTGCTGACGAGCTTCCGCTTGAGCCTTGACATCCGCCAAGTCGATGGCGCCGGACACGTAACGATGGGGGGTGGTCATCTACTTCTCTTCCTGGGACAAACGCGACTCCACGGCCGCGACCTTCTGGTGCAACTGGTCTTGGTGGCCCGGGCGGATATCCGCCTTGAGCACCAAGGACACGCGCGGAGAGACAGCGAGGACGGCATCAGTGGCGCGTTTGACCACGTCCATGACCTCATCCCACTCCCCCTCCACGAGGGTGAACATGGCATTGGTTTCGTTGGGCAACCCCGACTCACGCACGACTCGCACGGCCGCCGAGACGGCATCGGCCATCTCAGCATCAGCCGTCGCCGTCACTGCGGGGGCAACCGAGAAGGCGATGATCATGGGGACAAGGCTACCCTCTTATCTGCGGTCCCAGCACCCTCGGTGCCAATGGCGGCGGTCCTCGGCTCCCCGGCCCACGTCCTTCGGCCACGCGACGATATGGGCCGTGCCCGGAGGAATGTTCTGATTGCAGCCAGGGCAGATATAGAACTTGATGGCGGCAGACGCACTCATGTGCCGCATGAGATACAGCTCGCCGTGTGGGCCTTCGACGGTTTGCGTGCCAAAGACATCCGTCGGCAAAGGGCGCAGTTCGGGCCGCACAGACCGATTACGACGAGGCATTAGAACAACCGCAGCTCGTTGCTTTCCGTGCCACGCAGGGAGTGATAATCGAGCGTGACGCAGCGGATGCCGCGATCTTCCGCGAGCAAACGGGCCTGGGGCTTGATCTCCTGCGCGGCGAACACTCCGGTCACGGGCTTGAGCAGCTCATCTCGATTGAGCAGCTCAAGATAGCGGGTGAGCTGTTCCACGCCGTCGATACCGCCGCGCCGTTTAATCTCCACCGCAATGGTCGCCCCGCGAGGATCCCGAGCCAAAATGTCGACCGGGCCGATAGCCGTGGGAAACTCGCGGCGGACCAGCTCATAGCCGTCGCCTAGGGTCGTGATGTGTTCGGCCAGCAACTCTTGCAGGTGGGCCTCGACGCCATCTTTGACCAGACCGGGATCAACGCCCAGGTCGACGGACGTATCGTGCTGAATGCTCTCGATGGTGATGCGCAACTGCTCACCCTTGGGGTTTTCCACGATCCACAAGAGTTCCCCGGTATCGTCGCCATCGGCATCGGTGATGGGCTGCTCGACCAGGGTGCACGGAGGTGTCATCCAGTTGAGGGGCTTGTAGGCGCGATCGTCCGCGTGAATGGAGACTGACCCGTCAGCCTTGATCATCAGCAGGCGATCCGCCTTCGGCAGATGGGCCTCAAGGCGGCCAACGTAATCAACAGAGCAACGAGCAATGACTAGACGCATGCGTTACAGGGTAGCTGGAACCTAGCGACCGTTCTGGTGCCGGGTGATGCGATTGCGGAGCTTGTTAAAATCAGTGCGCTCTTGACGGATATTCGGGGCCGACTCCATCCAGGCGGTCAGCGCCATGAGACCCCGGGAATCCACCACAATTTCATAGAGCTGTCCGTCATTGGAGATGGTGGTCACTTTCAGACTGGGGTCCATGAACGAGGCCTCCCGGTCCGTCAGCGGGCGACTATCCAGGAACTCCAACTGCTGTCGATTGAGCACCAGGTCCGCCCCAGGTGACAGGGAGCGGAGCTTGTAATAGTGCAATTCTTCCCCGTTATAGCGCACCCGGCCGTGCCGCCAACCGTGCGTACCGGAGGCAGGAAGCCGTCGAATAATCACCGACGTGCCCTGAGAACGCAGCGTCAGAAACCGCCAGAGCGCAAGCAACATCGCCACGGCAGCGATCACAACCAGGACCCAGGCGACAATCTCCACAGACGTTCCCCTCTCATGCTGTATAGGCCAGAATTCTAGTCCCACACTAGGGATATCCCCAACACGGTGGGAGCAGACAAGCACAAGCACCGCTGACCCGAGTCGGGACAGCGGTGCTTGTGAGAGGAAGAGGCGGTGCCTAGTGTCAGGCTTCGGCCTTCCGGCGGACGGCCTTGAGGCCGGCCTCAGCGCGAGCACGAACATTCTCGTCCTCAGCCTGGAGCTCGGCCTCGGCGGCAGAGGAATCAACCTCGTCAGCCCAGACCGCGTAATCCGCGAGGATAGTAACCTTCTCCGCAGACACGGAAAGGAAACCACCCTGAACGGCGGCGACGAGCTTGTCACCGTCGATCGGACGGATGGTCACGACGCCATTTTCGACCAGCTGGCCGAGCATGGGCTCGTGTCCGGACAGCACGCCGATCTCACCCTCGGTGGTCTGCGCGGTGACGATGCTGGCCTGTCCAGACCAGAGCATGCGCTCCACGGAGACCAGTTCCACGGTGATGTCAGCCATGTGCGTCTCCTCTTACTTCTCGGTGAGCTTCTTGTAAGCGGCCTCGACGTCGTCCAGGCCACCGAGGCCGTTGAAGGCCTGCTCGGGGTAGTGATCGAAGTCGCCGTCGCAGATGCGCTCGAAGGCTTCAATCGTGTGCTCCAGCGGGACGTAGGAGCCCGGGATGCCGGTGAACTTCTCCGCAACGAAGAAGTTCTGGCCCAGGAAGCGCTCCAGACGACGTGCACGCTGCACGGTGATCTTGTCCTCTTCAGACAGCTCGTCCATACCAAGGATGGCGATGATGTCCTGGAGTTCCTTGTTCTTCTGCAGGATGCCGATGACGCGCTGAGCGACAGCGTAGTGGCGCTCGCCGACGATCGACGGCTCGAGGATACGAGACGTCGAGGACAGCGGGTTCACGGCCGGGTAGATGCCCTTGGAAGCGATGCTTCGGTCGAGCTCGGTCGTGGCGTCAAGGTGCGCGAAGGTGGTGGCCGGAGCCGGGTCGGTGTAGTCGTCAGCAGGGACGTAGACGGCCTGCAGCGAGGTGATCGACTTACCCTTCGTGGAGGTAATGCGCTCCTGAAGAACACCCATCTCATCAGCCAGGGTGGGCTGGTAACCCACGGCGGAAGGCATACGACCCAGCAGGGTCGAGACCTCAGAGCCGGCCTGGGTGAAACGGAAGATGTTATCGATGAACAGCAGGACGTCCTGGTGCTGAACATCGCGGAAGTACTCCGCCATGGTCAGTCCGGACAGAGCCACGCGCATACGGACTCCCGGCGGCTCATCCATCTGGCCGAACACGAGAGCGGTGTCCTGAAGAACACCCATCTCTTCCATTTCGAGGTGAAGGTCGGTGCCCTCACGGGTGCGCTCGCCGACGCCGGCGAACACGGAGGTACCGGAGAACTCGCGGGCGATACGGGTAATCATCTCCTGGATGAGGACCGTCTTGCCCACACCGGCGCCGCCGAACAGGCCAATCTTGCCGCCCTTGACGTACGGGGTCAGCAGGTCAATGACCTTGATGCCGGTCTCGAGGATTTCGGTCTTGCCTTCGAGCTGGTCGAAGGGCGGGGGCTCGCGGTGGATGCCCCACTGCTCGCCATCGCGGCCGAGGCCCGGAACGTCAAGGCAGTCACCGAGGGCGTTGAACACGTGGCCCTTGACAACGTCACCGACGGGAACGGAGATCGGCTTGCCGGAGTCCACGACCTGGGCGCCGCGAACGAGGCCGTCGGTCGGTGCCATGGAAACGGCGCGGACGAGGTTATCACCGAGGTGCTGGGCAACCTCAAGGGTGATGGTCTTGGCGACTGCTTCGAGGGTGACCTCGACAGTCAGTGCGTTGTAGAGGGCCGGCAACTCGCCGCGCGGGAATTCCACGTCGACGACCGGACCAATGACACGCACGACACGGCCGGCGGTAGACGCCTGCGGTGCGTTCTGCTCTGCGAGAGCTGTAGTCATTTTCTAGTCACTTTCTCCGCTATCGGACAGCGCGCCAGCGCCACCGACGATCTCTGTGATTTCCTGGGTGATCTGTGCCTGACGGGCCTGGTTAGCCACGCGGGACAGGTCTTTGACCAGCTCCGTGGCGTTATCAGTTGCAGACTTCATCGCGTTTCGACGCGAGGCGGACTCCGAGGCCGAAGACTCGAGGAACTTCGCGTACAGGCTGCGCGACACGTACTTCGGAAGCAGCTCGGACAGCAAGGTGTCCGCGTCGGGCTCGAAGTCGTAATCGGGGCTGATGGATCCCTCGGGGGAACCCTGCATGCTCTCGCCCAGGTTGAGGTCCTCATCCTGGATGACCGGCTCAACCGGCAGCAGCTGGAGGACACGCGGAGTCTGCGTCAGCATGGACTCGAACTCCGTGTACACCACGTGCAGCTGGTCAAAGCCACGGACAGGGGCACCGTCGGTGTGAACACCGTCGCGGTACTTGGCCTCCCCGTTGGAGCTGGCGACGAAGCCGTCAATGAGGTGACGACGCACATCGTGGGTCAGGTCCCACTGCGGGTCCTGGGAGAACCCGGTCCACGAGCCAGCGACTGGCTTTTCGCGGAACTTGTAGTATCCAACGCCCTTACCACCGGTGACGTAGCGCACGACTTCGTAACCAGCTTCTTCGAGCATCTTCTCGAGCTCGGCGGCCTTCTTGAGCACGTTGTGGTTGTAGCCACCACACATGCCGCGGTCCGAGGTGATGACGAGCACGGCGGCAACCTTGCCGTCCTCACGCTCGCGCAGCATCGGGTGATCGAGGGAACTCGCGGCCGCGAGACGCTCCATGACGCTGTTGAGCTCATGGGCGTACGGCAGGGATGCCTCGACCCGGGCCTGCGCCTTGGTGATGCGCGAGGTCGCGATCAGCTCCTGAGCCTTGGTGATCTTCTTGGTCGAGTTCACGGACCGGATTCGGTCACGCAATTCGCGAAGATTAGCCATGGTTCACACTCCTCCCTTCGTTGTTAATGACGGTTATCGAATGGGGCATGAATGCCCTACTTCTTAGCCGTCTTGCGAGAGACGTTGAGCTGAGTCTTGCCGACCTGATCGCCGGACAGTGCCTCAACCTCGGGCTCGTTGATAACAACGTGGCCTTCGGTGGTCTGGAAGGTGCGACCGAACGCGTCGTTGGCAGCCAGCAGGGCTTCCTTGGACTCGTTCGACAGCTCCTTGCCGCCGGCAATCTGCTCGTAGACCTCAGGGTTGTTCGCACGAACGTACTCGTGCAGCTCGGCCTCGTAGCGACGGACATCTTCGACGGGAACGACATCGAAGACACCTTCGCCGGCGAGCCAGATCGAGATGATCTGGTACTCAACGGGCTGCGGGGTGTTCTCGGCCTGCTTGAGCAGCTCGACGAGACGCTGGCCACGCTCAAGCTGTGCCTTGGACGCGGAGTCCAGGTCAGAAGCGAAGGTGGCGAAAGCCTCCAGGTCGCGGTAAGCAGCGAGATCCAGACGCAGGGAGCCTGCGACCTTCTTCATGCCCTTGGTCTGAGCGGCGCCACCGACACGGGAGACGGAGACACCGACGTTGATGGCCGGTCGGACACCCTGGTTGAACAGGTCCGACTCCAGGAAGACCTGGCCGTCGGTGATGGAGATGACGTTGGTCGGAATGAAGGCCGACACGTCGTTCGCCTTGGTCTCAATGATCGGCAGGGCGGTGATGGAACCCGCACCCAGCTCGTCGTTGAGCTTTGCGGCGCGCTCCAGCAGACGGGAGTGCAGGTAGAACACGTCGCCCGGGTATGCCTCGCGGCCCGGCGGGCGGCGCAGCAGAAGGGAGATCGCACGGTAGGCCTCGGCCTGCTTGGTCAGATCATCGTAGATGACCAGGACGTGGGCGCCCTGGTACATCCAGTGCTGAGCCAGAGCAGCACCGGTGAACGGTGCGAGCCACTTGAAGCCAGCAGAGTCGGAGGCCGGGGCCGCCACGATGGTGGTGTAGTCGAGGGCACCATTTTCTTCGAGGGTCTTGCGGACCGCTGCGATGGTGGAGCCCTTCTGACCGATAGCGACGTAGATGCAGCGAACCTGCTTCGTCTTGTCGCCGGACTCCCAGTTGGCCTTCTGGTTGAGGATGGTGTCGATGCAGACCGCGGTCTTGCCGGTCTTACGGTCACCAATGATCAGCTGACGCTGACCACGGCCGATCGGGGTCATCGCGTCGATGGCCTTGATACCGGTGGCCAACGGCTCCTCAACGGGCTGGCGCTGCAGCACCGACGGTGCCTGCAGTTCGAGGACTCGCTCCCCTTCCGCCTCGATGGCACCAAGGCCATCGATCGGAACGCCCAACGGGTTAATTACTCGGCCGAGGAACTTCTCTCCGACCGGAATGGACAGGACTTCTCCCGTCCTCTTGACTTCTTCACCCTCCTTGAGGGTTTCGAAGTTACCCAGGACCACGACGCCGACAGAGTCGGTGTCAAGGTTCTGCGCGACGCCGATGACGCCGCCCGGGAACTCAAGCAGCTCATTCGCCATGACCGACGGGAGGCCCGAAACTCGGGCAATACCGTCAGCTGCCGAAATGACCACGCCGACCTCCTCACGGGAGGCCTCCGCGGAGTAGCTCGAGGTGTAGTTCGCAATCGCGCTACGGATCTCATCGGAGGAGATCATCAGCTCCGCCATGTTCTTCCTGCTCTCGGTTGTATCTTCCAGCATTATTTTTGTCGTTATGTAGTCGTGTACTAGACGAGGTTGGCCCGCAGTCGGGCGAGCTTGCCCGCCGTACTGCCGTCAATGATCTCGTCGTCAACGCGGATAGTCATACCACCGAGGAGGCTGGGGTCAACCTCAGAATGGATGGACATCTCACGACCGTAAATTCGTCCCAGCTTGTCGGCTAGTGCCGCCTGCTGGCCGTCGTTCAGCTCTTGAGCAGTGACGACCGAAGCAACCGAACGGCCCTGCAGGGATGCTGCAGCGGACGAGAGGTGTGCGATGTCGTCAATCGGGTTGTGCTCCGGGCGGCCGATGACCTGAAGCGCGAGGGCTTCCGTCACCATCGACACCTTGCCGTAGAGCACGCTCGCGAGCAGACCGCGCTTGCGTTCCGGCCCCGACGTCCGGTCAGAGAGAAGCTGAGTCAGCTCACCCTCACGATCCAGGACGCGGGACAGACGGAAGAGTTCTTCTTCCACCTGGGAAAGCTGGCCCTGGAGCTCGGCGCTGCGGAAAAATGCGCGGCGACCAAGTGACACCAGGCCCGTGCGGAACTCGCGCGGGGTGGACCATGTCTTGGCGGCGGCTTCGACAAGCACCGACAGGGTGCTTTCAGAAACCTTGCCTCCAAACACGGCCCGGATAAGTCCCGTGCGCTGCTCCGGCGTCGTCGATGCCTCGGCGACGGCGACGCGCAGGGCGCGATCGCTGTCGAGGACCCCGACGACGTCGAAAAGCTCGGTTCCGGTCTGGGCGGAAACGGCGATGGCGTTATCCGAACCCTGGACGAGATTGTCCAGGTAGGACTCCACCTGTGCTAGTGCTTCGCGGCTCGCTGCGTGCATGGCGCTCACTTTCCGGCCGGTGCCACAGAGTCGAGCTCAGAGAGGAACGAGTCGATCGTGCCGGAGCGCTTGGTGGCGTCGGAAAGCTCGCCACCGAGCAGACGCTCGGCCAGATTGATCGAATTCTGTCCCATCTCCTGCCGAAGCTCCACCACGACCTGCTCACGCTGGGCCAGTAGCTGCCTCTCACCGGACGCGATGATGCGGTTGCTCTCCTCGGCGGCCTGTGCCTTCATCTCAGCCTCGATCTGCTTGCCCTTCTCGCGGGCCTGCTCACGGATCTCGGCTGCCTCAGCACGTGCCTCGGCGAGCTGCGCGTTGTACTTCTCAAGTGCGGCCTTCGCCTCAGCCTGTGCGGCCTCGGCGCGCTGAATGCCACCCTTGATCCGGTCCTCACGCTCCGTCAGGACCTCCTGGAACTTCGGAAGAACAAACTTGCCGAAGATAATCAGGATGATTACGAGCGGAATGATGGACCAGACGATGTCGTAGGTCTTGGGCAGGAGGATGGAGTTGCCGCCTTCCCAGGGAAGGGTTTCACCCGCCTCTGCCGCAAGGTAATAAATGACGTTCGTCATGAGTCTCCAGTCTTAAAGGGGTGTAGTTACCGCTCGGAATTAGAGGCTGGAGAACAGGAAGCCAGCGACCAGGCCGATAAGAGCCAGGGCCTCAACGAAGGCGATGCCCAGGAACATGGTGGTACGCAGCTGGCCGGCCATCTCGGGCTGGCGAGCCATGCCCTCGAGTGCCTTACCAACGAGGATGCCGATGCCCAGGCCCGGGCCGATGGTGGCGATGCCGTAGCCAATGGCGCCAAGGTGTGCAACCTGAGCAGCATTCTCAGTCTGAGCCAGGATGATCTCGTTCATGAAAGTCGTTCCCTTTCTAGGTGCCCGGTGTAGTTCGCCGGGACTTGAAGTGATTCTGTGGGGTTATTCAGTTGGCCGCGTTGATTCGCGACTTGTCAGTGCGAGTCCGCATGCAGCGACAGTTCGATGTACACCGCCACCAGCAGGGCGAAAATGTACGCCTGCAGGAAGATAATGATGCACTCGTAGAGCGTGAAGAGGACTGCTGCCAGGATGGTCACACCAGAAAGTGCAGTCCAGCCGTTCATCTGCCAGAAGAAGAAGTTCGTGGCGGAGTACAGCAGAACCAGGATCAGGTGTCCCGCAAGGAAGTTCGCCATGAGACGAAGAGCGAGAGTGACCGGACGCATGATGAAGGTTGAGAAGAACTCAATCGGCACCACTAGGAAGTGGAGAACCAGCGGCAAGTTCGGGATGACCACGGAGGACTTCATGAACTTACCGAAGCCGTAACGCTTAGCTCCGGCGTAGATCATGGTGAAGTAGCCCAAGATGGCCAGCGCGATCGGCATACCGATGCGGGCGTTGGCCGAGATGTTCAAGCCCGGAATAATCGTCGACACATTCATGAAGAGGACGGCGAAGAAGATGGTGGCGATGACCGGCAGGAACCGGCGGCCTTCCTTCTTGCCAAGGATGTCCTCAGCGATGTGGATGCGGACGAAGTCCATTGCGAGTTCTGCAACATTCTGCAGGCCCGACGGAATCAGCTTGGGATTCCGGAAGGCGACAAGGAAAAGGACGACCAGAATTGCTGCCATCAGAAGACGGACCAGCATCAGTCGATCCAGTGCGAACCACCCGTTAGCGAAGTCGTTAAACAGGATTTGGCCGTAGTATTGCCCCGGGAAAAATTCCGAGTCCAGATCGGGTGCGTGAAATTCACCCTTCATGGACAGTGTTGTAACGCTCAGCGTTCTCTCCCGTGTTCGGGCCGTGTGGATTGTCACTTCCAGCACGGTGCGATGGACGTCTGAAAAACTCTTCTGACACCACCACGGACTCCGTCGCACATCAGCGAGGTGGCGCCAGGGGACCACAGACCGGTTGTATGCCCTTCCCGAAGGAGGCCACTGAACTTGCCGGGGTAACCCGCAGGACAGCCTATCAGTCGTGCCCGGGTTTCTCGCACCCTGGTCCGTTGTGTTTTCACCCTCCCCCGAGGCCGTCGATCCACCCCGGCCAAAAACCCCCTGTAACTGGGAATTTTCCCCCGCCTGTAAGGTCGATCACACCATAATGTGTTCAACCTCCGACGGGGGTACCCACCCCCAAGCCAGATAAGCGGGGGTAAAGTGCCTGCGCTTTCCCTCCCCCGCCGATGGAGCTAACTATCAGACCTTTTGCGGCGGTCAGTTGACGTAGGTGACCCGCGCGGTGATGACACCCCACACCTCGGTACCGAGGACGACGATGAGCGCGATCACGGTGGTAACGAACAAGGCGGTGCGGTCGTAGAACGTCATGTCGCGGAGGACGAAGAGGACGACGAGCAGGACGACGATCTTGAGCAGCCAGCTGCCTAACACCACGGCTCCGGTGGTCGCGGCACTCGTCGACGAGGTCATGAGAACACTGAGCGCGGTGAGCAGAACAAAGCCGCCACCAATGGCAGCTCCGATGAGCACGCCCCAGATGCCGGGCAGATCGCGCAGTGCCCCCCAGAGGACCAGGGAAATCACCGTGATAGCGACCAGAGCGATGGAGCCGAAGCGCACGGCTCGCAGGAGTGGTCGCCGGGGGTCGTCGTACTGGGAGACAGAAGCGGTGGATTCCATGAAGCGACATCCTACCGCCCCGCTCACTCACGGGGCCGATGGATCCTGGTCAATGACCACGCGGGTGGGTGGAACCTGGCGTCCGAGTTTGCCGGCCCGCAGAGGAATGAGGGTGACGCCGAAGGCGACGAGGAAGGCGAGGAACAGCAGGGCGAGGGCGTAACGGGCCGGGATGATGGAGAAGCTCACGGCGCCGAAAGCGACGACACACACCCACATGTTGAGCACAAGGACGGTGCGGCGGTGGGTATGCCCGAGGGAAAGCAGCCGGTGGTGCAGGTGCATTTTGTCCGCGGAGAACGGTGAGGTGCCGCGGGAGAGGCGTCGCAACACGGCAAGCACGAGGTCAAGCACGGGCACGAAGACCGCTGCGGCGACAACGATGATGGGGCTCATCAACGCAACGATGTCGGCGGTGCCGTAGAGCGACATGTTGATCTTGCCCGAGGCGGAGGTGGAGGCGGCGGCGAGGAGAAGCCCGATGAGCATGGACCCTGAGTCGCCCATGAAGATGCGCGAGGGCTCGAAGTTGTGGGGCAGGAAGCCGAGGCACACGCCCACGAGCCCGGCGGCGATGATGGCCGGCGGATAGGCGGACACAGCACCACCCTGGTCGTGGAGGACGGTGAGGGAAAAAACCAAGATGGCGGCGCCGGCGATCATGCCCAGTCCCGCGGCGAGGCCATCGAGGCCGTCCACGAAGTTGATGGCGTTGACCAACGCCACGGTGAACAAGGTGGTGATGATCGTGGCTTGTACCTGGTCGAGCACGACGGTGGTGCCGTCGCCGATCGGCAGGTACAGCAGCGTCCACGACAGGCCCAGGATGCTCATGATGATCGCCGAGAGCACCTGGCCGATGAGTTTGGTGATCGCGTCTAGTTCATATAAATCGTCCAACACCCCGACGAGGACGATGGCAAATGCAGACCAGATGACGGCGTTCATTTCCGGGGTGATCGGCATGAACCCGCGGGTCAGCGCGGGTAGCTGGGCGGCCAGGAAGACGGCGGCGAGGAACCCGGAGAACATGGCCACGCCCCCGAGCCGGGGCGTCGGCTGCTTGTGCACGTCGCGTTCTCGGATCTCGGCCACGCGACCGGACCGGACCATGATGGAACGAATGACCCCGGTGGCCAGGTAGGTTATCGCCGCGGCGACGAGGATGACCAGCCCCAGTTCGCGCAGCGGGACACCCGCTCCCATTTAGGCGGTTCCCCGCAACGCCTCCGCTGACATGCCGAGGACCTCCCCGATGCGCTCGGCCGTGATTGCACCTTCGCGCAGGATGTGCGGGGCCGGACCGGACAAATCAATGATCGTGGAGGCCTCGCCGACGGGGGTCTCTCCCCCATCAAGGTAGACCGACACGGCGTTGCCCAGCTGTTGCTTGGCGGCGATGGCGGTGGTGGGCGGCTCATGGCCGGAGATGTTGGCCGAGGACACAGCCATCGGGCCCACCTCCCGGAGCAGTTCTATGGCGACGGGGTGCAGCGGCATGCGCACCATGACGGTGCCCCGGGTATCACCGAGGTTCCACGGCAGGGACGGCGCCTGCGGCACGACGATGGACAGGCCACCTGGCCAGAACGCCTCGACGAGGGCCTCGGCCTGCGGGGTAAATTCCCGCACTAGCCCTTTGACGGTGTCCCAGGAGCCCACGAGCACCGGCACGGGCATGTCCGGCCCGCGCTTCTTGGTGGCCAAGAGGGTGGCCACCGCCTCGTTGTTAAAGGCATCGCACCCCAGGCCGTAGAGGGTATCCGTGGGCATGACGACCAGCCGTCCGCTGCGCGCAGCGTCGACAGCGGCACTCATGCCCTCAGCGCGAGTGACCTCATCGGCGCAGGAGTAGATCCGGCTCATAGGTAAATCCTCAGTCCTTATGTGGGTGTAGGGGGAGGTTATCAGTCTGACAGCTTACTCGCTGTGACAAACCGGGCCCGTCCAGTGAGGTCGCGGAGCACGGAAATCTGCTCAAATCCACCGTGCTGGCTCAGCACTGCTTGGACCTCGTCGGAGGTGGAATCGTCGTGCTCGATGCCGACGGCGGCACCGGGGCGTAGCAAGCGATGGATGAGCTCGACCATGTCGGTGATGATGTCCATCCCGCTCGGGCCGGCAAACACTGCCTCTGGGGGATCGGCATACACCTCCGGATCGAGATCCAGGGTCTCGGGAACGTAGGGCGGGTTAGTCACCACCAGGTCCACCGTTCCGTGCCACTGACGAAGGGTGTCGGGGTCAGTGACATCGCCCTGGAGCATGTCAACGCCCGTGCCCGCCGCATTGCGGCGCGCATAGTCAAGGGCTACAGCTTGCTTGTCGACGCCCGCGACTTCCGCGGCAGGGCACGCCGCCGCAATGTAGAGGGCAAGTGCACCGGAACCGGTGCACAGGTCAACGACCCGCGGGGCGTTCATCAGGGCCAACTGGCGCACCCCCCAATCGGCGAGGACTTCCGTCTCGGGCCGGGGAATGAACACGCCCGGCCCAACAGCGAGATCAAGCGGGCCGAATGGGGCGGTGCCCAGGATGTGCTGCAGCGGTTCGCGCCGCTCCCGGCGCTCCACCGCCTCCCAAAACCCCTCCGGGACGTCGGTACGCCCGTGCAGATCCAGCTGGCCGACGCCGTGGAAATGGGCGGCGATGAGCCGCGCGTCGACCTCCGGGGAGGCGACGCCTGCAGCGGACAGTCGCTGCGCGGCGTCGATAAGCGCGGCGCGAAGCGCCTGACCCTCCATCGACCTACTCAGCCTCGAGCCGATCGGCGCGCTCGGAGGCCTGCAGCGCGGTGATGAGATCACCGAGGTTCCCATCAAGCACGGAATCGAGGTTGTTGGCCTTGAAACCGATGCGGTGATCGCTGATGCGATTCTCCGGCCAGTTGTACGTGCGGATACGCTCCGAACGGTCCATGTTGCGCACCTGCGCAGCACGTCCCTCAGCGGCCTCGGCGTCAGCCTTCTCGCGCTCCATCTGCTCCAAACGGGCCTGCAGCACCTGCATGGCGCGCGCCTTGTTCTGGATCTGGGAACGTTCCTTCTGACACGTCACCACGATGCCCGAGGGCAAGTGGGTGAGGCGGACGGCGGAGTCCGTGGTGTTCACACCCTGACCACCCTTGCCCGAGGAACGGTAAACGTCGACGCGCAGATCCTTCTCATCGATCTCGACGGCACCCGGCTCATCGGTCTCCGGGAAGACCATGACGCCGGCGGCCGAGGTCTGGATGCGCCCCTGGGACTCGGTCACCGGAACGCGCTGGACGCGGTGGACGCCGCCCTCGAACTTGAACACGCTCCACGCACCATCGCGGCCCGCATTCTTCGCCCGGAAAGACAAGGTGATGTCCTTGACTCCACCAAGGTCCGACTCCGACAGGCCCAAGACCTCCCAGGTCAGACCATTCTTATCAGCGTAACGCTCATACATGCGCGCCAAGTCACCGGCGAAGAGCGCAGCTTCCTCGCCACCAGCACCGGCCTTGATCTCCATGATGATGTCATCGGCGTCATGGGGATCGCGCGGAGCCAACAGATCAGCGAGCTGCTCCTCCAACGCAATGGCCTCCGCCTCCAGGCGCTCGGCCTCGACCTTGAACTCATGGTCCTCATGGGCCATCTCGCGGGCTGCCTCCAGATCACCCTTGGTCTCCACCCACTGGGAGTTGACCTTGATGATCGGCTGCAGCTCGGCGTAACGCTTCGACAGCTTGCGGAACAGGGCTTGATCCCCCGCGGTCTCCGGGTCAGCCATCTGGGCCTCAATGCCCTGGTACTCCGAGACGATGTCGTCTACGGCAGAAACCCGGTTAGTCATTAGGAATAGTCCTCCTCGTCCTTATCCGCAGCCATCGGAGCGGAAGATGCAACCTGCATGAGGAACTCACCGTTGCTCTTCGACTTCTTCAGCTGCTTAATCAGCAAGTCAATGGCCTGTTGCGGGTCCAATGCCGAGAGGATACGCCGCAACTTGTGCATGATGCGGACCTCTTCCGGGGCGAGCAGCAACTCGTCCTTGCGGGTACCCGACGGGTTGACATCCACGGCCGGGAACACCCGGCGCTCCGAGATCTTGCGATCCAGCTTGAGCTCGGCGTTGCCGGTGCCCTTGAACTCCTCGAAGATAACCGTGTCGCCGGCGGAACCGGTCTCCACCATGGCGGTGGCGATGATTGTCAGCGAGCCACCATTTTCGATGTTGCGGGCAGCACCGAGGAAACGCTTCGGCGGGTACAGGGCGTTGGAATCCACACCACCGGAAAGGATACGGCCCGACGCCGGGGAGGAGTTGTTGTACGCACGACCCAGACGGGTGATGGAGTCCAGCAAGACCACGACGTCCTTGCCCTGCTCCACGAGGCGCTTCGCGCGCTCAATGGCCAGCTCAGCGATAGCGGTGTGCTCTGACGGCGGGCGATCGAAGGTCGAGGCAATGACCTCACCCTTGACGGAACGCTGCATGTCCGTCACTTCTTCGGGGCGCTCATCGACGAGCACGACCATGAGGTAGCACTCCGGGTTGTTCGTCGAGATCGCGTTGGCGATGTTCTGCATGATCGTCGTCTTACCGGCCTTCGGCGGGGAGACGATAAGCGCACGCTGGCCCTTACCAATCGGCATGATGAGGTCAATGACGCGGGTGGTGAGGATCCGGGGATCCGTCTCCAGGCGCAGACGCTGGTTCGGGTACAGCGGAGTCAGCTTGGCAAACTCCGGACGGTTACGAGCCTCGTCGACCGACAGGCCGTTGACCGTCTCAACCCGGACGAGCTGGTTGTACTTCTGGCGGTTACGCCCCTGGCCATGGGTCTGCTGAGCACCCATCTTCACCTGGCCGGTAACGGCGTCACCGGAACGCAGGCCGAAGCGGCGGACCAACTGGTTGTTGACGTAGACGTCCGCGGAAGAAGGCTGGTAGCCCGTGGTGCGGACGAACGCGGCATTGTTGTCGAGGATATCGAGGATGCCTGCAACATCTTGCAGCTCGCCGCCGCCGTCATTGTGCTGATCCGGCTGGTTGCCCTGCTGATTGTTGTCGTTGAAGTCGCTTCCGCCCCCACGGTTGCGACGATTGCGACGGTTGCGGCGACCGCGGCGGCCTTCGCCATCCTCATTCCGGTCGTTGCGATCATTCCGCTCATTCCGCTCGTTGCGGCTGTTGCGATTATTGCGGTTGCCGCGGTTGTCCCGGCCCTCGCGGTTCTCGCGCTGATCGTCGGCGTTTGAGTTGTTGGAGTTATCTTCTACAGCACTATCGGCATGGACGGCGTTGTCACGCTTTTCCGGCCGAGAGTCCTGCTGCTGCTCCTCGCGCTTATCCCCGGAGTCCTGGGAATCCTGCTGGCTGTGGCGGGCGCGGTTGCGGCGGGCCCGGCGGGCAGCGGAACGCGACTCATAGCGGCCCTCATCGGAGCCATCCTGTGAGTTCTCCTGGGAGCCCTGGCTATCGCCGGACTGGGCGGGCTCGTCCTGCTTCGCAGGCGCAGCGGCCTGGGGTGCTTCCTTTTTCGGCGCCGCAGCCTTCGGCGTGTCGGCCTTCTCAGCGCGGGCCTTTGCTGGCACGGATCCCGATTGGATCGCGGCGATGAGGTCCCCCTTGCGCAGCCCGGAGGTTCCCTTAAGGCCCTTATCGGCTGCGAGTTTCCGCAGCTCAGGGAGCTTGAGGGACGCCAGGTTGGGCTGGTCGCTTCCTCCCGCGGCGGTACCGGCGGCGGGGGTGGTGTCCGTTGTGGTCACGGATGTCCTTTCATTGCTTGACCAGCCGCGAATGTGGAAGTAAAAGGTGCGGTACGCGCGCGGCTGGAAGCCTTCATGTTGAATTGAGCGACTCTACGCGTCCATGACCGACGCACTTTCGCGTTCGGAAACTTTGGCTACGGAGCCGTACTTCAGTGGTGATTAGACCGAGCCGGATCAGGTACCTCACAGCCTGACCCGACAGTGCATGACGGTGACGAGGGAGTGGGCGGACGCTACATCCTGGTGGATCGGGGTCTACAAGGTAGCCCCGTCGATCTTTGGACAGTGTAGCGCATCTGTCCGACATGTCCGCATCAACGCGCCCGGCTAGAGTATGGGACATGCTCTCCACCATGCAGAATGTTCCCCTGTCGATTGCGCGCATTCTGGAGTACGGCTCTACGGTTCACGCCTCGACCAAGGTGACGACGTGGCGGACTGATTCCGCCGAGGAGTCTACTTTTGCGGATATTCGCGCCCGAGCAGCGGCTTTTGCGCACGCTCTGCACGATGAGCTGGGGATTACTGGGGATCAACGGGTGGGCTCCTTCCTCTACAACTGCGCCGAGCACCTGGAGGTCCAGTTCGCCGCGGCCTGCAAGGGCGCGGTGTTTACCCCGTTGAACAAGCAGTTGATGACGGACCAGATCCGGCACATCATCAATCATGCCGAGGTGGAGGTCATCGTCGCGGATCCTCGCTTGGCGGCGTCGCTGGGCAAGGCTCTCATCGACTGCCCGACGGTGCGGGCGGTTGCGTTCACGGGGTTGCCGCTCCTGACTGAGCTGGCAGAACTACTGCCCGATGGCATCGATGTTTACTCCTACGAGTCGCTTCTCGACGGTCGCGCGACCCGCTATGACTGGCCCGTCCTTGATGAGAACACTGCGGCGGCCATTTGTTATTCCACGGGCACCTCCGGTGCACCGAAGGGCGTGGCTTATTCTCATCGTTCGATCTACCTGCAGGCGATGGCCTTGCGCACGACAGATTCGCTGGCGGTGTCCAATGGTGAGTCGTTCTTGTGCTGCGTGCCCATTTATCACGTCTTGTCCTGGGGCGTTCCTTTCGCAGCGTTCATGTCCGGCACTCCCCTGGTCTTTCCCGATTCGGATGTGTCCGCCCCCACCCTCGCTCGCCTCATCGCAGCCGTCCATCCCCGCGTGGCCACCGGAGTTCCCACCCTGTGGATCCAGCTCATGGTCCATTACCTGCACAATCCCCCGGAGCGGATGTCGCTCACGGAGCTGTATGTGGGCGGCTCGCAGGCTCCGCCGATCCTCATCAAACTGTGGGAGGAGCGTTACGGCGTCGACGTGGTCCACCTGTGGGGCATGACGGAGACCTCGTCGGTGGGGACGATCGCCCGCCCGCCGTCAGGCTCCTCGGGTGAGGCACGCTGGGCTTATCGCATCAGCCAGGGCCGATTTTCCAACCTGTTGGAGTATCGCGTGGTCAATGATGGCCACGTTGTGTCCTCCACCGACCGCAATCAGGGCGAGATCCAGGTGCGCGGCAACATCGTCACCGGCTCCTACTATCACTCCCCGGCGGAGGAGGATCACGGCGCCGCCAGCCGTTTTCGCGGCAAGGAGGTCGATGACGCCGAGCAGCTGTTCACGGCCGATGGGTGGCTGCGCACCGGCGATGTCGGTTCCGTGAGCGCGGACGGCTTTCTCACCGTGTCGGACCGCGCGCGCGACGTTATTCGATCCGGCGGCGAGTGGATATATTCGGCGATGCTGGAAAACCTCGTCATGGATGCGGCAGAAGTCGTCGAAAGCGCCGTCATTGGCTACCCGGATGACAAATGGGGCGAGCGCCCCCTGGCCGTCACCGTTTTGCACTCGGATGTGGAGCCCACGGAGGAGACAGCCGAGAAGCTCCGCGAACGCCTGCGTTCTAGCCTGCCGGGGTGGATGTTGCCGGAGTACTGGACTTTTGTGAAGGACATCGACAAAACCTCGGTGGGCAAGTTCGACAAGAAGGACTTGCGAAAGCACCTGGAGCAGGGCGAGTTCGAGATCATCAAGCTCACGGGCCCGGGCGAGAAAAGGATCACATCCCCCGAGAATTAACACGGATGAACCCGTGGGTATTTGCTTCCTGGCGCAATGTTCCTAGGATGGGAAGAACATGACTACGCAGCTTCCCCTCCCCCGCTTCCAGGCGGCACCTCCACCACCGCGGATCGACGGCGCTACCAAGCTCGTTGATACGTACGGTCGGGTTGCCCGGGATATGCGCGTCAGCCTCACCGACCGCTGCAATCTCCGCTGCACGTATTGCATGCCCGCCGAGGGCCTCGAGTGGCTGCCCACGGAACTAGCACTTACCGACGCTGAGACCATCCGCCTCATCACCATCGCCGTCGAAAAGCTGGGCATCCGCCAAGTGCGCTTCACCGGCGGCGAGCCGCTGCTGCGCAAGTCGCTGGCAGACATCATCGCCGCCACCACGGCGCTGCGCACCGACGAGGGCGTGGCCCCGGCGACGGCCCTGACCACCAATGGCCTGGGGTTGGACCGCCGCCTGCCCGCGCTCATCAGCGCGGGCCTCGACCGCGTCAATATCTCCCTCGACACCCTGGACCGTGAGCGCTATCACCGGCTCACCCGGCGCGACCGGCTAGCCGATGTCCTGACCGCCATCGACGCCACCATTGATGCTGGCTTGCATCCCGTGAAGCTCAATTCGGTCATCATGCCCGGGGTCAATGAGGACGACATCGTGCCCTTGGCGAATTTCGCCTTATCCAAGGGCGCTCAGCTGCGCTTTATTGAGCAGATGCCGCTCGGGCCGAGGGACAAGTGGCGCCGTGAGGACATGGTCACCGCCGATGAGATCCTCGAGCACCTGCGGACGGCCTTTGACTTGACTCCAGCCGAGGAGCCGCGGGGGGCGGCGCCGGCCGCCCTGTGGCGGGCCCGGAGCCGGACGACGGACGGCGACCCCGGCGGCGCGGATAAGCAAGGACTCATCGGCGTCATTGCGACGGTGACCAGGCCTTTTTGCGGGGATTGCGATCGCACGCGCCTGACCACGGACGGGGCGATTCGCACGTGTTTGTTCTCCCGTTCGGAGACGAGCCTGCGCGATCTCATGCGCTCGGGTGCCAGCGATGACGAGTTGGCTGCCGTGTGGGCGGGGGCGATGTGGGGCAAGTTGCCCGGCCATGGCATTGATGATCCGGGTTTCCTCCAGCCTGATCGCCTCATGTCCGCCATTGGCGGCTAGGGTCGAACGCATGCGGTCGATCACCGAACATCTGGCGGAAGTCCTCGCCCTCGCGGTCCCCCGCTCGGCCACGCCCGTGCTAGCGACCGAAGCCTTAGGGCGGGTGTTGGCGGTGGACGCCGTGGCCACGCTACCCGTGCCGCCTTTTTCCAACTCGGCAATGGATGGCTTTCTCGTCCATTCGGCCGATGTGCCTGCGGGCGAGGAACCGTGGACCGTGCCGGTGGTGGGAGACGTTCCGGCGGGTTCGGGGCCGGTCACTGTTCCCCCTGGGCACGCCGTGCGCATCATGACCGGCGCGCCGATCGGGCGCGATCACACGGGCCTGCGCGTCATCCCCGTCGAGGACACTGACATCCCACCCGGCCCGGTGCCCCTGCCTACGGAGATCACCATCGAGCGCGTGCAGGAGCACCGTACGCACATCCGCCTGCAGGGCGAAAACACGCAACCGGGCGACACGATTATCCCGGCTGGTGCGCTGATCGACGCCGGCGCGATCGCCGCCGCCGTCTCCTGCGGCATCACCCACCTCAGCGTCTATCCCGCCCCCCGCGTTGCGGTCCTGTCCACCGGCGACGAGCTTGTTCCCCCCGGGGTCACGCCCGGTCCGGGCCAGCTTCCTGATTCCAATCTCCCCATGGTCGAGGCTCTGGTTGCCACCTGCGGGATCACGGCTACCGCCGTGCACGCTGGCGATGGCGACGAAGCAACTGCCAGGATTCTCGATGAGCTCTGCGCCACCCACGACCTCGTCATCACCACCGGCGGGATCTCCGCGGGCGCATTCGATGTGGTCCGCGCCGTCACTACCGGTGAGGGGATGTGGTTCGGGCACGTCGCCCAACGCCCCGGCGCCTCCCAGGGCCTGGGCCGCCGCGGCGAAGCAGTGTTGCTGTGCCTGCCCGGCAATCCCGTCGCAGCGTATGTCTCCTTCTGGCTCTACTTCCCGCCCCTGCTCTCAGCACTGGCGGGGGCAGCGACGTCGACAGACATCTGGACCCGCCCCCACGTCATCGCGCGCGTGGCCGACGGCGTGACGCTGCCGTCTTCTCCCGATCGAGCCTTCCTCGCCCCCGTCCGGTTGACCTATGACCGAGACGGCGTGGTGGCGGCTCCATTCAATCGTCGGGCCACCGGCTCCCACCTCGTCGGTTCCCTGGCCACCACCAACGGCCTGGCGGTCGTCGAGCCCGGGGCTGAGAAACCCACTCCGGGCAGCTCGATCCGCGTTCTGCTCCTCGGCGCCTAACTACCTGGCACCCAACTACTTACTGTAAGGAATAGCGAGTGAAGTTCACCCACCTCAACGACGCTGGCACGGCCTACATGGTCGATGTCACCGAGAAGTCCCCCACCGTCCGTTCTGCCACGGCGCAGGGGGAGGTTGCCTGTTCGCCGGAGGTGTTGCAGGCGCTGCGCGACGGCACTGTCCCCAAGGGCGATGTCCTCGCCGTCGCGCGGATCGCGGGAATCTCGGCGGCGAAGAAGGTCCCGGACCTGCTGCCGCTCGCGCACACGATTGGGGTGCACGGGTGTGTGGTGGACCTATCCATCGAGGACGATCACGTGTTCATCTCGGCAACGGTGCGGACCGCTGATCGCACGGGCGTCGAGATGGAAGCCCTCACCGCCGTCACGGTCGCGGCGTTGGCCGTCATCGACATGGTCAAGGGCGTGGATCGTTCTGCCGTCATTCGCCGGTGCGGGATCGTGGCCAAGTCGGGCGGTCGATCCGGGGATTGGTCGCGGGAGCTGTGAGCCTCGGCGTCATCATCCTCGCGGGGGGCCGCAGCACCCGTATGGGCGCTGACAAGGCGACAGTGCTTCTCGACGGCCGCCCGCTCATCACCATTCTCCTCGCCTCGCTCGGGCGCGTCCCCGGCGTCGACCAGGTTGTCGTCGTCTCCCCCTCCCTCACGCTGGAGGGGGTCACGGTGGTCTCGGAGGACCCGCCTTTCAGCGGTCCCGTCGCGGGGATCGCCGCGGGTGCGGACGCCCTGTCCGAAGTTGACCTGGTGGGCGTGGTGTCCGTAGATGCGCCTGATGCCGCGGCCGCCCTGCCGCAGTTGGTGCAGGCACTGGAGGTGGACGCTGATGCTGACGTCGCCGTCATCCGCGCCGCCGATGGCTACCTGCAACCTCTTTGTGCGGTGTGGCGCATCGCGTCTTTGGCCCGCGCGCTGGCGTCTCTGTCCTCGGTCCGGGATGTGGCTGCGAAGAAGCTCCTCGCGGGTGCCGAGGTGATCATCGAAGTGCCCGGCGACGGGAGCGAGCGCGACTACGACACCGCCGCTGAGCTGGCTGAACGCGGCGAGGTCGACTTCGCTTAACTGACCTTGATGGTCCCGTGCTGGCCCTTCTCCGCGTCCGTCATGAGGTGGTTGACAAAGGTGTAGCTCCCCGGCTCGTCGAAGGTGACTTCCACGAACCCGCCCTGTGCGGGGAGGAGTGGGAGGACTTGGGCTCCGGTGTCCTGGTCCAGGCCATGGCGAATGGTGTACTGGCCTTCGGTGAATACCGTGTCAAAGACGGTGCCGACGATGTGGAAGGCCAGCGGGTTGTCCGGGCCGACGTTGAGCACCCAGAAGCGGGCCCGCTGCCCCACCTTCAGTTCGATGGGGCGGCCATCGTATTGGTTGGGGAAGCCGTTGAAGGCGGTGAGGTCGTAGGAGCCGGCGGTGACGCGGTCGGCATCGGCACCCGTGGCCTCCGCCCCGAGGAAGACCTCACTGGCCACCAGCGCGTATTCGCTGTCCACCGTGTCTAGTCCCTCCGGTGGGTCAATGATGACCGCCCCGGCCATCCCGTTGGCGATGTGGAGGCTCATCGGTGCCGTGGCGCAGTGGTACATCCAGATGCCGTAGCGGCGGGCCACGAACTCGTACACCAGGCTCTCACCTGGGTTGATGGTGGACATGGGGGCGTCGGGGCTGACTTCTCCGGCGTGAAAATCGACGGAGTGACCCATCGAGCCTTCGTTTTTCAACGTGATGCGGAAGGTGTCGCCGACCTTGCCTCGCAGGGTCGGACCCGGGGCTTGGCCGTTGAAGAGCCATTGCAGTTGGCGATGACCAGGGGCAACTTCCCGGATCTCCTCGGTGACGGTCATCTCCACGTCGTGGACCGTGCCGGTGGGCGCGGGATCGAGTTCCGGGTCGCGCCAGATCGCATCGGTGATCTCGTGGGAGAGGCGTTCGGCGGAACTGGGGACCTCGACCAGCGAGTCGGTCGCCGGGGCCTCCGCCGCACTGACAGCGGACCCGGTGACCACGACGTCGAACACCATGCCCTGGGATTTGTGTCCGGCGACGGTGCAGTAGCCCTGGGTGTTGTCCGTGAAGACCCCAGCATCGAGGGTGACCGTGTCACCTGGGTCAATGAGCGGGGTGGTCACTCCGTTGAGGGTGAGGTCGTGGCGCTGGTTGTCATCGTTGGTCAGCTGGATGGTGAGCTGGGTGCCCGGGGGAACCTCGATGCGATTGGGAATGTACGCCATGCCCTCAATGCGCACGTCCGCGGTCATCGATCCGGTGGCGACGGCGGTGGGAGCCGAGGTGGGTGTGGGGTTCATGACCCGGGTGGTCAGGGTGACGCCGAGGATGACCACGGCCGCGATCGCGACGCCGATGATGAGCCAGGACGCCCACGACGACGTCTGCTGAGCATCCGCCCCGGAGCTGTTGCCGGAGTGAGGTGCGCCCAAGGGGATGGTCATGAGGATTCCGATCGATGGTGAAGGAGGACGGCGACGGCGAGCGAGCCCACGTGGGCGACAAGGCCAAGGCCGAGGAGGAGGAAGCCGGCGGTGCGGGAGGGGCCGGCGTCGATAAGCAGCAGGAGCAACGCTCCGAGATTGACCAGCAGGACTCGTGCCACCCCGCCGTAGTCGGCGGCGGCCTTCGCGCGGAGGACGCGGGCGCGGCCGCCCGCGAGGAGGACGGGCAGCAGATGATGCAGCACTCCGAGGATGAGCTGCAGGAGTCCCGCCCCAAGGAACACGGGAATGAGCAGGAGGGTGATCATCCGGGGGTCGGCGCCGGTGATGTTGCTGGCGGCATCGGCGGCACAGACCGCAATCATCCACAACAGACCGGCGGTGACGCTCAGCGACGCCGTGGTCCAGCCCGCTCCACCCGTGAGCACCGCCGACAGCACCGGTTGCAGGATGAGAAACGCTGCGGCCACCACGACGAGTTGGAACATCCCCGCCCACACGGCGTGTCCCAGCATCTGCGCCACGATGACCGCGCTGAGTCCAAGGCAGTGCACGATGAGCGCCCTCGTGCAGCGGCGGCGAGCGAGGTCGCTGATGCGGGTGCCGGACAACGTGGGCAGGAGAGTAACCATGGTGCCCAACACTGTGAGCCAGGCGAAACCCCAGATCGCGGCGCGCGAATGGGCGGCGATCATGTCGGAATAGGTGCCCACTCCCCGACCCGCAAAGTTGCCCAAGAGCCCCGCGACAACGAGGAAGGCGGCGGCCGCGAGATAGAACGGCACGGTGACGGCGAACTGACCGGCCAAGCTGCGTCGCAGGTGGCGGTACACCACCACCATGTGCCAGATGAAGGCGCCGATGACGAGGGTGGCCGCGAAGTCCGCGAGCGCACCCCAGTCATAACCGGCCTTACCGATGATGAGCAGGATCAGCCCGACCTGAACGAGGCCAACGCGGATGCTTAAGCCCCGGACGTCGTCGGCGGCGGTGCGGGTCAGCGCCTGCGTGAAGTGGGTGGAGTAGATGAGGATGGCGGTGGCCACGACTCCCAGGGTGAAGGAGTGGACGCTTACCCACCAGCTGATGGGGGCGCCGAAGGATCTGGCGATGGCGATGCCCACTCCCGTGAGCAGCCACAGTCCGATGAGGGCGGCGGCCCAGGTGTGCCAGCGGCTGCGTGCTCGGAGGGAGACATCGGAAAGCGTGAGATCAGCCACGAGCAGGCCGCCTTGTCCTTGTGGTGATGAGGATGACGCTGGTGAGAGCGAAAAGCAAGATCGCGAGGACGTTGATGATGCCGCCGCTCACCCATGCGGTGTTCGCTGCGCGGAGGTCCGCGATTACCCGCACAGCCAGTCCGCCGTGGAGCAGGACCACGGGTACGTACAGCGCCGGGTGGAAGGGAATGGTCCGGCGGATGACCCCGCCGAGGATGAAGGGGGCGTGGGCAAAGATCATGGAGACGACAAACCCCAAGAAGATGGAGTGGACCGCGGCGTCGTGCAGGTGCCCGGCGCGGGTGTGCCCGAATCCGATCCACAGCAGCCCGGCGACGGTGAGCCAGGCGTAGCCCAGCAGCATGCAGATGGCGGTGTAGCGGGGCAGCTTCCCGGCGTGGACGAGGCGTCGGGCGGCATCGACGCGGACGGTGACTAAGGCGGTGGCTATCAGCAGCACGCCCATGCTGAAGAACCCGACCTGGGGGCTCAAGGCAAACACCAGGGAGGACACCACGAGGGCGATGATGAGCGAGGTGATGAGTTTTTCTGCAGCGGTTCCGGTAAAGGAGACGCGGGCGAGTTCCATGCGTTCGCCGATGATCGTCGCGACGGCGAAGACCACGGCGAAGGGGACAACGTCGGCGAAGTCGGCGCCACTGCCCCACGTGACCGCAGCCATGACTCCGCCGATGACGCCGCTGGCTTGGACGAGTAGGGACAGGCTGGCTTGGCGCTGGTAGATGAGCACGTACACGGCCCCGAGGACGAGGAAGGAGATGGTGAAGGCGGCGGCGGGGACGGCGCGGGGGAAGCCAGCTAACACGGTGACCACGCCGAGGGCATTGGCGATGGGGCCAGCCCAGGCCCAGGTAGTTTTCGCTGCGACTGTTCTCTCGAGCCCGATGGCGCCGCCAACGAAACCGAAAACCATGAGCGGCCCGTGGTCTTCGCCCAGGGAGGCGGCCGGGGTATCGGTCCAGATTCCGAGGAGCGTTAGCCCGGCCACAAGCCCGGTGAGCATGGAGGCACCGGCGAAGGCCAGCAACACTCCTCGCGGCCAGATGGGGGCTCGCCCGGTGGGTCCGCGGCCCTGCTTATTTTTCACGGTTTTCATCGTACTAAATCTGCTCTAGGGTGGAAACTGACCATCCACCCTCTTTTCCAGAAAGGCACCCACCCCATGGGCATGCAGCTTCCCCTCTCCCAGGACATCCCCACCCTCAACGCCTCGCAGATCCCCCACGCCGTGCGTCACGGCGCCATCCACGGGGCACTCGATACCCGCCAGGTCGGTGAATCCATGATCCTCATCGCCCCGCACAACCCGCTGCCGCTGCTGCAGGAAGTGGACAACCGCGCGGAGGATTTCGAGGTCACCTACCTCCAGGAGGGCCCCGAGGAGTGGCACCTGAAGTTCACCCGCACGGCGTAGCCGCCGTTTGTCGGGACTAGAATCGCAGGCATGTCCCAGTCGCCGGAGGTCAGACTCACCTGGTCCCACCCCGGCGATGCCTCCCCCGATGAGGCGGGCAGCTATCAGCTGAGCGGGCTCACCAGGTATTCGGCTGAAGGCACGGAAGCGGTATCCGCGTTCGACCCCGCCGACAACCTCATCCTCCGCGGCGATAATCTCCCCGCGCTGCAGGCGCTGCGCCCCCACGTGGCGGGCAGCGTTCGCCTCATCTACATCGACCCGCCGTACAACACCGGCAGCTCCGATTATCTCTACGCCGACAAGCGCAGCCGGGCTGATTGGCTGAGCTTCATGCAATCCCGGATCGACGCCGCCTTGCCGTTGCTTCGCGACGACGCCGTGGTCATCGTCCAATGCTCCTTCCACCAATCGGCCTACCTCGAGGTCCTGCTCGATCAGACCGAAGGGCTGCACAAGGTCGCCGTCATTCATGCGCTGGTCCGCCACCCCGGCCGGGCCCTCACGGCCGATAAGCAATTCAACGATGTCGTGGAGCAGATCCTCATCTACGCCACGAGCCCAGCCTTCCGCATGCCGGGCCAGCTCCGCGAGCGCGATCTCGCCGACTACCGCTGGGAGGTCGAGGTCACCGGCCCCGGCACACCGATGCTTCTCGACGGCCGCGCCTGCACCATCTACCCACCCCAGTCCTGGCAGGCAATCGACGTCGGCCCCGGCCAGGGCACCTTCCGCACCCACTCCATCCGCGGCACGCTGCGGGAGAAAAACTCCTCGGGGCGGTTCTGGGTCGCGAATCTGGAACCGCTGGACTTAGCACCCCTCACGCTTATCCGCGTCCCCGGCATCGGCGCCGATGGCCTCGGCCACCGTTTCTTCCACACCCCCAAACCGGGCAATCGCAATGGCTCCTACTTCCAGGGCGTGCCGGAAGGTTCGACGCACACGCGCATCCCCTACCCCAACTTCCTCGACGTGCACGAGGCATACAACAAGGTCGCCGCCGAAGGGGGCGTGAGCTTTCGCAACGGCAAAAAGCCCGAATCGCTCCTACGCCAGCTCATTGAGATGTTCACCGAACCCGGGGATGTGGTCCTCGACTATCATCTCGGTTCCGGGACCACCGCGGCTGTCGCCCATAAGCTGGGCCGCCGCTACATCGGGATCGAACAGCGCGAATGGGTGGAAACGATCGCCCTGGCCCGCCTGCGGGATGTCATCGCCGGGGAGCAATCCGGCATCTCAGCCGATAGTGGCTGGCAGGGCGGCGGGAGCGTCGTCTACGGGGAGTTGCGTTAGCTTAAGCGCTCAAAAATGTTGGGCAGCAAAGGCACCACGACGCCGAGGGTGTCCCGGACCGCGCCTTTCGAGCTGGGCGAATTGATGATGAGGGCATCATCGGGGCCGCGCCCGGTGAGTCCGATGAGGGCTCGCGAGAGTCCCGCGCACGGCGAGTGCGCCAGGCCTTCGAGCAGGATCTGCGTCATCAATCCCGTGAGCACGACGGCGAGCAGCGGCTCGGTGGCCTCCGGAGTTTGATTGCGCGGGCCTAGGCCCGTGCCGCCGACGGTGAGGATGAGGCGGTGGTGGTTGGCGCGGGCGTCGGCAAGCGCGGCCGAGACCGCCTCGAAGCCTTCCTCGACGATGACGATGTCTCCCGCGATGCCCGCTTCGGCCAGCAGTCGCTGGGCGAGCGGGCCGGAGGCATCCTCCCGCTCGCCGCTGCTGACGCGATCCGAGGCGACGATGATCACCGCGGTGAGGGTGGTTCCCATGATGAGTCCTGTCTGTGGTGGGGTGGGCGCCCGATCGAGCTACCAGCGACGTCGTGAATTTTAGTCAATTCCGCAACAGATTCATGCCCTAAATAGTTAATCACTATTCGTGTTAATTAATAGACATCGCAGGTCAGAGCCTATACCGTGTAATTAACAAACGTCCAGCATTAACTAATCATCCACCCCTTGTGACGAGTGAGGAATTCATGTCAACAGCCCTCAACACCGAAGGCCGGGTCCTCCATGGCTGGGACCCCGAGAAGGAAGAAAACTGGGACTCCGGCATAGCCTGGCGAACCCTCTGGATCACCACCTTCACCCTCTTCATGGCCTTCTGTACCTGGTACCTGGTATCCGCCATCGCCCCAGTGCTCAACCAGATCGGCTTTGATCTCTCCACCTCCCAGCTCTACTGGCTCACCTCCCTGCCCGGCCTCGCCGGCGGCCTCCTGCGCCTGGTGTTCATGTTCCTCCCACCCATCCTGGGCACCCGGAAACTCATCTCCATCTCCTCCCTCCTGTTCGTCATCCCCATGCTCGGCTGGTTCTTCGCCGTCCAAAACACCGACACCCCCTTCTGGTGGCTGCTGTGCCTGGCCTTCCTCGCCGGTATCGGCGGCGGAGTGTTCTCCGGCTTCATGCCCTCTACCGGCTACTTCTTCCCGAAGCGCCTAGCCGGTACCGCCCTCGGTCTGCAGGCCGGACTGGGCAACTTCGGTGTCTCCTTCATCCTGCTTGTCGCCCCGTGGCTCATGGGCGTGACCCTGCTGGGCATCGGCTTCATCGCCCCGCAACGCACAGGCGATGGCGAACTCTTCGTCCACAACCCCGCCATCTTCATGGTGCCGTGGGCCATCGTCATGGCCATCGTCGCCTGGGTGTTCCTCAAAGATGTTCCCGTCAAGGCGAACTTCAGGCAGCAGATGGACATCTTCAGCAACAAAAACACCTGGATCCTCACCATCGCCTACCTCATGACCTTCGGTGCGTTCTCCGGCTTCGCCGCCCAACTCGCGCTGATCATCAACAACGTCTACGGCCGCAATTCCGAGTTCGCCGCCACCTACGCCATCGAAGACCTGCCCAAGGGTGCCGCGTTCGCCTTCCTCGGCCCACTCATCGGCTCCCTTGTCCGCGCCGCCTGGGGCCCCCTGTGCGACCGCTACGGCGGAGCCATCTGGACCTTCTTCGCCGGCGTTGGCATGACCATCTCCACCATCGTCGCCGCCCTCTTCCTCACCCCCGACTCCCCGGATGACTTCTGGTGGTTCCTCGGCGCCATGCTCTTCCTGTTCTTCTTCTCCGGCGTGGGCAACGCCTCCACCTTCAAACAAATGCCCATGATCCTGCCCAAGCGCCAAGCCGGCGGCGTCATCGGCTGGACCGGTGCCATCGCCGCCTTCGGCCCCTTCATCGTCGGCGTCATGCTCTCCATGATCGCCCCCTCCACCTTCTTCTGGGGCTGCGTCGTCTTCTTCGCCTTCGCCACCACCCTCGTGTGGATCTACTACGCCCGCCCCAATGCCCCATTCCCCGGTTAACTCACCTCCCCCGAGCTACCGAAAAGGACTACCCATCCCATGACTACCACCGCCAACCCGCTGTTTAAGTTCGGCAGCTACCTGCGCAAAGGCCAAGTCTCCGACAGCGGCCAGCAGCTCTTCCTCAAGGGTGGCCGCCAAGCCGACATCTTCTACCGCAACCGCTGGTCCTTCGACAAGATGGTCCGCTCCACCCACGGCGTCAACTGCACCGGCTCCTGCTCCTGGAAGGTCTACGTCAAAGACGGCGTGATCACCTGGGAATCCCAGGCCGTGGACTACCCCACCACGAGCCCGGACATGCCGGACTATGAGCCCCGCGGCTGCCCCCGCGGCGCCTCCTTCTCCTGGTACACCTACTCCCCCACCCGCATCCGCTTCCCCTACGCCCGCGGCGTCCTCGTGGACATGTACCGCGAGGCCAAAGCCCGCCTCGGCGATCCGGTGCTGGCCTGGCGCGAGATCGTGGAAACGCCCGAGAAACGCCACGCCTACGTCTCCCAGCGCGGCAAGGGCGGCCTCATCCGCATCTCCTACGAAGAGGCCATCGAGATCGCGGCAGCCGCCCACACTTACACCATCCGCCAGTACGGCCCGGACCGAGTGGCCGGCTTCACCGTCATCCCCGCGATGTCACAGGTCTCTTACGGCGCCGGTACCCGCTTCCTGCAGATGATCGGCGGTGTCGCCCTCTCCTTCTACGACTGGTACGCCGACCTGCCACCCGCCTCCCCGCAGACCTTCGGTGACCAGACCGACGTCCCGGAATCGGGCGACTGGTACAACTCCTCCTACCTCATGATGTGGGGCTCCAACATCCCCGTCACCCGCACCCCGGATTCCCACTTCATGGTGGAAACCCGCTACAACGGCACCAAAGTTGTTGTCGTCTCGCCCGACTTCGCCGACAACACCAAGTTTGCCGATGAATGGCTGCGCATCGATCCGGGTACCGACGCCGCCCTGGCTTTCGCCATGGGACACGTCATCCTCTCGGAGTTCCACGTGGCGAAGAAGACCCCCTTCTTCCTCGACTACATGCGCAAATACACCGACTCGCCCTTCCTCATCTCCCTCGACGAGCGCGAGGATGGCTCACTGACCCCGGGCAAGTTCCTCACCGCCTCGCTGCTCGATGATTCCCACGCCGAGCTCCGCTCCACACCCAACGCCTCCCACCGACTGCTCATGATGCAGGCCGATGGCGCCATCGTCGATCCGGGCGGAACCCTGGCCGATCGCTACGGCGACGACGGCACCGGCAAGTGGAACCTCCGCCAAGACGGCGTGGACACCGTGCTATCCATCGCCGATACTGAGGACTTCTGCACCACCGAGATCCTCCTGCCCCGCTTCGACCTCGACGCCGACCCCGACGATGTCAACGGCACCGGGCCCATCGGCGCCGGCATTATCACCCGCGGCGTCCCCTACCGGGTCGTCGACGGACACAAGGTCACCACCGTCTTCGACGTCATGCTCGCCCACTACGGCGTGCCCCGCCCCGACCTCGATCTCCCCGGCCAGTGGCCCACTGACTTCCACGACGCCACCTCGCCGGGCACCCCCGCCTGGCAAGAGGAACTCACGGGCGTGCCCGCCAACGCCGCCATCCGCATTGGCCGCGAATTCGCGCAGAACGCGGTGGACTCCAAGGGACGCTCGCAGATCATCATGGGCGCGGGCGTCAACCACTACTTCCACGCCGACAGCATCTACCGCACCTTCCTGGCCCTGACCTCCATGTGTGGCACCCAGGGCGTCAACGGTGGCGGTTGGGCGCACTACGTCGGCCAGGAAAAACTCCGGCCGATGAACGGCTGGTCGCAATACGCCTTCGCGCTGGACTGGCAGCGCCCGGCGCGCCAGATGATCACCACCGGCTTCTACTACCTCACCACCGATCAGTGGCGCTACGACAACTCCAAGGCTTCCCGCCTCGCCTCGCCGTTGGCGAACCGGGGTGTCGTGGGAACAAAGTCCTTGTCGGACACCCTCATCGAATCGATGAAGCGCGGTTGGATGCCTTCCTACCCGCAGTTCAACCGCAACCCCCTCCTCCTGGCCGACGAGGCAGCCGCAGCCGGCATGGATGTCAAGGATTACATCGTCGACCAGCTGGAATCCGGTGAGATGCAGTTCGCCTGCGAGGACCCGGATGCCCCAGAGAACTGGCCGCGCATCTTGCTCAACTGGCGCACCAACCTCATGGGTTCCTCCGCCAAGGGCACCGAGTTCTTCCTGCGCCACATGCTCGGCGTTGATTCTGATGCCACGGCCACCGAACTCACCGCGGATGAGCGCCCCGAAACGATCACCTGGCGGGAGAAGGCCCCCGAGGGCAAGCTCGATTTGATGCTCACGACGGACTTCCGCAACACGTCGACGACGCTGGTCTCCGACATCGTCCTCCCGGCCGCCACGTGGTACGAGAAGCACGATCTGTCCACCACGGACATGCACCCGTTCATTCACTCCTTCAACGCGGCCATCAACCCGCCGTGGGAAACGCGCACCGATTTTGAGGTCTTCCGTGACCTGTCCAAGTCCGTCGCCGAGCAGGCAGTGAAGTGGCTGGGCACCCAGACCGACATCATCACTGCTCCGCTGGGACATGACTCGCCCGACGAGTTGAACATGCCGAACGGCATCGTCCCTGATCTCGCGGAATCCGGCCTCGTGCCCGGCACGACGATGGCCAAACTCGTTCCCATCGAACGTGACTACACCAAGATCTACGAGAAGTGGACGCACCTGGGTCCGCTGACCGGCACGCTTGGCACCGGTGTGCACGGCACGGCCTACAACGTCTCCCAGCAGGTGAAGGAGTTGGGGCTGATCAACGGCACCAGCGAGACTTCCATTGGTAATCTGCCGGACCTCGACACCGATATCAAGGCCATCGAGATGATCTTGCACCTGTCTGGCGTATCCAACGGCGAGGTAGCCAAGGAGGGATTTACCAACCAGGGCAAGCGCGTCGGCGCCGACATGTCCGACCTCTACGCCGGAAACGAGAGCACCCACATCGGGTGGGACCAGATCAAGGAACGCCCCACCGAGGTCATTACCTCACCGGAGTGGACCGGTTCCAAGAAGGACGGGCGACGCTACACCGCCTTTTCCATCAACATCGAATACGACAAGCCCTTCCACACCCTGTCTGGTCGCATGCATTACTACCTGGACCACGATTGGTTCCTCGACTACGGCGAGGCCCTGCCGGTGTATCGCCCACCGTTGGATCGCCTGCACCTCAACGGGGAGACGAACCCCGGCCAGCTGGTCAAGGGCGAGGACGGTAACCCGGAAGTCACCGTCCGCTACCTCACCCCGCACAACAAGTGGTCCATTCACTCGCAGTACTTTGACAACCTCCACGTGCTCTCCATCTCGCGGGGCGGCCAAGTGGTGTGGATGTCAGACAAGGACGCCGCAAAGATCGGCGTCGCGGACAACGAGTGGATCGAGGTCTACAACCGCAACGGCATCGTCTCCGCCCGCGCCATTGTCACCCACCGCATCCCGGAGGGCACGGCGATTATGAACCACGCCCAGGAGCGCACCGTTGGCACCCCGCTCAATGAGAACACGGGCCGCCGCGGCGGAACCCACAACTCCCTGACCCGCATCATGATCAAGCCGATCCACGTGGCGGGCGGCTACGGCCACCTGACCTACGGCTTTAACTACATCGGCCCCACCGGCAACAACCGCGACGAGGTCACCCGCATCCGTCGCCGCTCCCAGGAGGTGCAGTTCTAATGAAGGTTATGGCTCAAATCGCCATGGTCATGAACCTGGACAAGTGCATCGGCTGCCACACCTGTTCCGTCACCTGTAAGCAGGCGTGGACCAACCGTGAAGGCACCGAGTACATCTGGTTCAACAACGTCGAAACCCGACCCGGTGTAGGCTACCCGCGCGGCTGGGAAGACCAGGATAAATGGGAGGGCGGATGGACCCGCACGTCCTCGGGCAAGCTCAAGCCGCGCGCCGGTGGGCGCCTGTCCAAGCTGTTTAACATCTTCCACAACCCGAAGCTGCCGACCATCCAGGACTACTACGAGCCCTGGACCTACGAGTACGACAAGCTGCTGCAGGCGCCGAGCAACCAGAACACCCAGCCCACGGCACGCCCGGTTTCCCAACTCGACGGCAGGAACATCGACACGATTTCGTGGTCATCGAACTGGGACGACAACCTCGGCGGCTCCTCGGCCACGATGGATGAGGATCCGGTTCTGCACCAGATGAACCTCACGGTGCAGAAGGAAATCGAAGACTCCTTCATGTTCTACCTGCCGCGCATTTGCGAGCATTGCCTCAACCCGACCTGCGTGTCCTCCTGCCCCTCCGGTGCGATGTACAAGCGCACCGAGGACGGCATCGTGCTTGTCGACCAGGATCAGTGCCGTGGCTGGCGCATGTGCGTATCCGGGTGCCCGTACAAGAAGGTCTACTTCAACCACAAGACCGGCAAGGCCGAAAAATGTACGTTGTGTTACCCGCGCATTGAGGTCGGCCAGCCCACGGTCTGCTCCGAGACGTGCGTCGGCCGCCTGCGCTACCTCGGCGTGTTGCTTTACGACGCCGACCGGGTCGCCGAGGCTGCCGCCACCGAGAACCCGCAGGATCTGTACGAGGCACAGAAGGACATCCTCCTCGACCCGCACGATCCCCGCGTCGTGGCCGCCGCCCAGGAAGCGGGTATCCCGCATTCCTGGATCGACGCCGCGCAGCAGTCCCCCATCTGGGATCTCATCTTCACCTACGAGGTCGCTCTGCCACTGCATCCGGAATACCGCACCCTGCCGATGGTTTGGTACATCCCGCCGCTGTCCCCGGTCGTCGACGCCGTCACCGCCTCCGGCAACGATGGCGAAGACCACAAAGTGCTGTTCACCGCCCTATCGACGATGCGCATTCCACTCGACTACCTCGCCGGATTGTTCACGGCGGGCGATACCGCACCCGTCGAACGGTCCCTGCGCCGGCTCGTGGCCATGCGTTCCTACATGCGTGACATCAACCTGGGCAATGAACCACGGGAGGAGATCGCCGCAGCTGTCGGGATGACGGGCAAGGCCGTGCAGAAGATGTATCGCCTCCTGGGCATCGCCAAATACGACGATCGCTACGTCATCCCCACCGCGTCGCCAGAATCCGCCCGCGGCATCACCTCCCTCGACCCATTCGGGGACGTCGATCCTTCGGACCCGACGCTGCAATTCCCGGACCTCGGCATGGGCGCCCCGGAGGCCTGCACCACGCACGCCGCGGAGCCGAGCGGGAAGGTGTCCCTGCTGAGCTGGACGGGAGATCGCCCCTCCGGGATGTTCCCACCCCGCCACGAGGAGCCCTGACATGGCCCGCACCCCGGTCGGGATCATCCCCGACATACTGACCACCCCGGTCAAGGTCACCGATGACCAACGCCGGACAGTCGCCATCGCCGCGTCCTTTCTCCTGGACTACCCGGACGATGACTTTGAGGCGAAGATCGCGGCCGTCGATAAGCACATTGACACCCTGCCGCCAGCGATAGCGGCGGAGGTGGCCGCGTTCACCGACGCCGCGCGAACTTTGGGGCGCCGTGGCCTGGAAGAGCACTACGTGGAGACCTTCGACCAACGGCGACGCTGCTCTCTCTACCTCTCGTATTACTCCGTCGGCGATACCCGCCAACGCGGCACCGCCATCCTCGCCTTCCGCCAAGCTCTGGAACAGCTCGGCTTTGAAGAGCAACGCGAGGAACTCCCCGACCACCTGTGTGTCGTCCTCGAAGCCGTCGCGCGCAGCGACGGTGAACAGCACGCCCAGACCGTAGAGATGCTCGCCGCCCACCGCGACGGACTCGAAGTCCTCCGCTCCGCCCTGCAACAGCAGAATTCGCCCTTCGCGCACCTCATCATCGCCGTCGCCATGTCGCTGCCACAGATCGACGCCGACACCGCCCACAACTACCTCGACCTGATCCGCTCCGGCCCCCCGGCGGAACTCGTCGGCATCGGCACACCCCTGCCCTTCCCCACCGCCCACCTGGAATCGAGTTAGGACACCATCATGGCCAACTACAACGAATTCTTGTGGGTCGCCTTTCCCTGGCTGGCTATCGCCGCGTTCGTCATCGGCATCATCTGGCGCTGGCGCACCGACCAGTTCGGCTGGACGACCCACTCCACCCAAATCTACGAATCAAAACTCCTGCGACTGTCCTCCCCCCTGTTCCACTGGGGCATGGTCTTTGTCATCCTCGGCCACCTCATGGGCCTGGCATTCCCGAAATCCTGGACCCAAGCCATCGGCATCAGCGACGCTGCCTATCACGTCATCGCCACCTACCCCGGCACGCTCGCAGGCATCGCCGCCATCCTGGGCCTGGCAGGACTGCTCTACCGGCGCATCGTCAATCGCTCGGTCTTCCTCTCCACCTCTAAATCCGACAAGGTGATGTACGTCCTGCTGGGTGGCGCCATCCTCACCGGATTCTTCGCCACCGTCAGCCTCCAGCTGTTCGGCGACGCGCACGGCTACGACTACCGCGAAACCATCTCCCCCTGGCTGCGCCAACTGCTGGTCTTCAACGCCCAGCCCGAGCTCATGACCGACGTGCCGTGGCAGTTCAAGCTCCACATCATCGCCGGCTTCACCCTGCTCGCAGTCTGGCCCTTCACCCGCCTCGTCCACGCCTTCTCCGCCCCGGTGGGCTACACCACCCGCCCCTACGTGGTCTATCGTTCCCGCGACACCCGCACCGGTCCGGTCAAGGAGCATGTGGCCTGGGAACCGATCCGTTCCCACACGGAACAACTCGATGAAAGAAATGAGACACCCTCCCGCGGGGCGTAATTCTGGGGTTGTATTCCGGGTTGTAATCCGGCGCAGTTTCCACGACCATTGATTGAGATACCCGAAAGGTAATTCCATGAGATTGTTCTCCAGGGCCGGAGCGACCGCGGCCGCCTTCTTGGCCGCCGTCACCCTCCTGGCGGGCTGCACCTCCAGCTCGAGCGACACCGCCGCATCGACCGATCCGAGTAGCAGTGACGCTGGCGTGGCGCTCACCGTCCTCGGTGCCTCCTCCACGCGCGTGCTCAACGACGATCTACAGGAACTCACCAACCTCGACCTGACGTTTATCAACGCCGGTTCCTCCACGCTGGTGCAGCAACTGGCCGATGGGTCCCCCGGCGACCTGCTCATCACCGCCGATCGTCCGACGATGGATTCCGCCGTGGGCCAGGACCTGGTCAACGATCCGGTCGAGGTAGCCACGAACTCCCTGGTCATGGTCGTCCCCCAGGGCAATCCCGCCGGGATCACCAGCACTGCTGATCTCGCTGGCGCGAGCGTCGTGCTGTGCGATCCGGTCGTCCCGTGCGGTGCAACCTCCCAGACGATCATCCAAGAGCAGAACATCGAGGTCACGCCAGTGTCTTTGGAGCACGCCGTGGCGGATGTGCTGGGCAAGGTCACCTCCGGCGAGGCTGACGCCGGCTGGGTCTATCGCACCGACGCCCAGGCGGCGGGCGACGCCGTTGAGGTCATCGAGATTCCGGGCTCGGAGTCACACCGCAACTCCGTGATGGCTGCCACCACGACGTCGTCGGAGCACCAGGAAGCAGCCGAGAAGTTGCTCGCCCTGCTCACCTCCCCCGAGGCCGCACCGCTGTGGTCGAAGCATGGGTTTACCCCCGTCACCGCTTAACCGATGTCCGTCCCCCGCCCCGTCACCCCGCGGCCACCGATCGTGGTGGCCGTCCTCGGGGCGATCGGGCTGGCCATCATCCTCGGCCCGGTCATCGCGCTGGGCATCCGGGTCCCGTGGTCGAGGTTCGGGGAGGTCCTGGCCAGTCCAGACACAACGAGCCTGCTCACCGTCACGTTTGCCTCCGCGATCTGCTCCACCCTCATCACCACCGTGCTCGGCGTGCCGCTGGCCGCCTGGCTGCGTCACCTGCGGCGTGGCCAGCGTCTGGTGCGGCTGCTGGTCATGCTCCCGCTGGCCATGCCCCCGGTGGTCGGCGGCCTGGCACTGACGGCGGCCGTCGGCAGGCGCGGGGTGACGGCCCCGCTTCTCGATGCCCTGGGCATCCAGTTCGCCTTCGCCTTCCCCGGCGTCGTCCTCGCCCACATCTTCATCTCCCTCCCCTTCGTCGTGGTCACCGTCGACGCGGCCCTCCGCCAGCTTGACCCCGAGGTCACCGCCAGCGCCCAGGGCGTGGGCATGCGACCGCTGGAGATCCTCCGCCTGGTCATCCTCCCGGCGGTGGCGCCCGCGATCGTCACCGGCGCGGGGCTCGCCTTCGCCCGCTCCCTCGGCGAATTCGGCACCACTCTCACCTTCGCCGGTTCCATGCCCGGGGTCACCCGCACTATGCCGCTGGGCATCTACCTTGAGCGCGAAACAGACCCCGGCCAGGCCTATGTCCTCGGCGCCATCCTCATCTTCTCTGCCGTCGTGGTCCTCGGGCTCGCCGCCCTGCCCTCCATCCTGCGCCGTCGCCCCACCCCGCAGGCCCGGCTTATCGACGCCCCCGACACCCCCGCCCTGCGCAGCCTCACCGCCCCACCCGCCGCCCGGGCTGTTGCGGTCGATGCCGCCGGCATCACTTTCCCCGCCAACCGCATCACCGCGGTCGTCGGCCCCAACGGTTCCGGCAAAACGACCCTCATGGGCAAAATCGCCGGCCGCCTCACCGGGGGCGCCGTCACCGTCGACGGCTCCGTCGTCCTGCTCACCCAGCGTCCCGGCTTACCGCCTGCTTCCACTGTCGCCCAGGCGATCACGATGGTCACCCGGGATCGGGCCGCCACCACCAAACTTCTCAGCGCTGCCGGGCTCACCCCCCTCGCAGGCGTCGCCGTCCCCGCCCTCTCGGGCGGGCAGGCCGCCCACGTGGCCCTCGTTCGCGCCCTCGCCGCCCGACCCGACGTCCTCATCCTCGACGAGCCACTCTCCGCCATCGACGTTGCCTCCGCCGAACACTGGCGGCGTCTCCTGCGCGCCGCCGCCCAGGACCGCACGACCTTGATGGTCACCCACGACCCGCTGGAAGTGGCGGCACTCTCGGAACACCTCGTTGTCCTCACCGGCGGCAGCATCACCGCCGCTGGGCCGACCATCGACCTGCTGGATAACCCGCCGAATGAGTTCGTTGCCTCCTTGGCCGGAGTGAGCCGAATTGTTGGCACCGTCACGTCCAGAGAAGTTGACACGATCACAATTAACCAAGGACAATGGGACATCGCTGGCACGTTCTCAGGCCCGGACGATCAGCTTCCGCTGGTCGGTGACAACGCTGTTGCTACCTTCCCACCCGAGGCAACCACCCTTCGTCTCCCATCCCCGTCCACGGTGAGAGAATCTGCCCGAAACGTCTGGCCAGGAGTCGTAGAATCCGTCGTGGCCTCCACCGCCCGTTCCGGGGCAACCGTGCACGTCAAGGTGGGCGATATCCGGCTGAGCATCCCCGTGACCAGGCGATCCGTCCTCGACCTCGGGCTCAGCAACGGTACCGCCGTCGAGTGCGTTACCAAGGCCGCCGCCATCACCATCCATCCCCGAACCTAGGAGAGGATCACCTCCCGCCATGGCCAAAGCACCAGCTCCCCAGCCAGCAACCGAACTTTTCTCGGAATCGCTGCAGCTAAGCCTCAAGCAGCGGGAGGTCCTCGATGCACTCCAAGCATTCCCCCAAGGCGCTGGATCGGCCGAGCTGGCAGCCACCCTCGGCATGCACGTCAACACCGCCCGTGGGCACCTCGACGAACTGGTCGCCCGCGGCGCAGTCCGCGTTTCCTCCCTCCCCGCCGAGGGGCGCGGCCGACCGTCTTTCATCTTCCAAGTCCGGGTGCCCGATAACCGCGCCGTCGCCGACGAGTACGTCTCCCTGGTGGAAGTCCTCGCAAGCATGGTCGCCGACACGGATTCTGCCACCCCCGAGAATCTCTCCCTCGCCCACGACATCGGGCGCAAATGGTCCCGGCGCATGGCTCAATCTGCCGTCCCCGCCCAGACCGTCGCCGACGTCCTACCGCAGCTGCTCGTCCGCCTCCGCGATATGGGCTTTGATCCGGTTCTCACTCCCCCGCAGTCCCCGGAGGATGGTCACCAGGTCGCCCTCCATTCCTGCCCGTTCATCACCGGTGATTCCCTCCCCACCCCGTTTATCTGCGCCGTGCACGAAGGCTTCCTCCAAGAGACGGTGGGAGAAACCATGGCCGCGACCTCGGGCCGGGTATCCCTCACGCTGCTGCCGTTCTCCGGCGAGGGCGCGTGCGTGGTCGAAGTAGACTCCGACGCCGAGAAGGCTAGCTAGCCGATCTCCACCTGCACCGGGCCGGCGACGTCGAGCTCGTGAACGCGGAGGCCAGCGGCGCGGGCATCATCAAGGATCTTCTCGTCCACGCTGTCAGTGGACAGCACCATGACGGTCGGACCAGCGCCCGAAAGGTACGCGGCATACCCGCGGTTGCGCAGGCGGTTCACCCACTCCGCGGTAACCGGCAGGACGTCGGCCCGATAGGGCTGGTGAAGACGGTCGCGTGTGCCCTCCCACAGCAGCTCCGGGTGATTCTGTAGCGCGACGGTCATCACGGCCGTGCGGGAGACATTGAAGCGGGCGTCGGTGTGAGTGACGTGGCTGGGCAACACCCGGCGCACCGCCACCGTCGAGGCGTGGAAATCAGGAACCAAGGCGGTGGCCTTGATGCGGCGATCAACGGGAATGCTCACGGCACGGTATCCGGGCTGGGAGCCATCGACCGGCGTGGTGGTCCAGGAAACGACGGCCGAACCGAGGACGGAGGCAGCGGCGTTATCCGGGTGACCTTCGAAAGCGGAAGAAAGCTGGACGATCTGGTCGGTGGTCAACGGAGCGCCCGCGAGCGCGTTGGCGGCCACGACGCCCGCCACGGCAGCCGCGGCCGAAGAGCCCAGTCCGCGGGACTGCGGGATGGCGTTGGTGCACACGACCCGCAAACCGGGAGCCTCAGCGCCCGCGGCGTTGAGGCCGGAGCGGATAGCTTTGACCACGAGGTGGGAGCCATCGCGAGGAAGATCGTCCTCGCCCTCCCCGTAGACCTCGATCTCCAGGCCCGCCGCGATGACTTCCACTTCGACGGTGTCGAAGATGGCCAAGGCGAGGCCCAGAGTGTCGAACCCGGGACCTAGGTTGGCAGAGGATCCGGGAACGGTGACGGTCACTTTCGTGCCGATCTCGAGCTCACTGCTCACGATGTTCTCCTAGAAGAGTCGGATGACGCTGTCGACGGCCTTGACGCCGGGGCTGCGCTTGAGTTCCTCGACGGTGGCGGCCAGGTCAGATTCCAGGGCACCGTGGGTCACCACGATGAGGCGGGCATGCTCGCCGGACTCCTCCTGGCGGACGGTCTTGAGGGAAATGCCGCGGCTAGCGAAGGTCGCCGACACCTCAGCGAGGACGCCCGTCCGGTCCTCGACCTCCATGTCGATGTGGTAGCGGGTTTCCACGGAACCGAAATCGGCGATGGGCAGGTTGGCGTAAGTGTTTTCGCCCGGGGCGCGTCCACCGTGGACCTTGTTGCGGGCCGCGCCGACGAGGTCGCCCAACACTGCCGAGGCGGTCGGGTTACCGCCCGCGCCGTTGCCGTAGAACATGAGCCGGCCGGCGGCCTCGGCTTCGACGAAGATGGCGTTGTAGGACTCGTTGACGCTGGCCAGCGGGTGCTCGCGGGGAACGAGGGTCGGGTGCACGCGGGCGGAGACCGCTTCCTGGCCGTTGGCATCGGAGATGCGCTCACAGATGGCGAGCAGCTTGATCACGAAGCCAGCATTGCGGGCGGCGGCGATGTCATCGGCGGTGATTTTGCTGATGCCCTCGCAGTAGACATCCGTGAATTTAACTCGGGTGTGGAAGCCCAGCGACGCGAGAATCGCGGCCTTGGAGGCGGCGTCATGGCCCTCGACGTCGGCGGTGGGGTCGGCCTCGGCGTAACCCAGGCGGGTGGCCTCTGCCAGTGCGTCTTCGTAGGAGGCGCCGGTGGATTCCATCGCATCGAGGATGAAGTTGGTGGTGCCGTTGACGATGCCGGAGATCCGCTCGATCTGGTCTCCTGCGAGGGAGCGGCGCAGCATGCTCACGACGGGGATGGCGGCGGCGACGGCGGCCTCGAAGTACAGATCGACGTTGGCGGCGTCGGCGGCCTCGGCCAGTTCATCCGCGTGCGCGGCAACAAGGGCCTTGTTCGCGGTGACGACGGACTTGCCCGCCTGGAGTGCAGCGAGGACCAGCTCACGGGGGTAATCGATGCCGCCGATGACCTCGACGACGATGTCGACATCGTCGCGATTGATCAGACTCATGGCGTCATCAGTGAGCAAGGAGGGATCGACTCCCGCCCGGTCCTTGGACAAGTCAGAGACGGCCACTCCCTTGAGTTCCAGGGGCCCGCCGATGCGGTGCGCTAAGGGGTCGGAGTGCTCACTCATGAGGCGCAGCACCTCAGTGCCCACGGTGCCGTGGCCGAGAATCGCGATGCCGACCGGCTCGCCGGCTCCCTTGCCTGGGTTGAACGTGGGCTGGATGTTGTCGGTCATGGTTCTCCTGAGGGGTGGCGTATGACGTCCTAGGCGGATTGATACCCGGATGAGCTTACCGGGGCCAAAAGTAACTTTCCCACTTAGGGTTCCAGCGCAAGAATGTCTGCGATGGTCTCGCGCCGCAGCATCAGCCGTGATTTACCGGCCCGGACGGCGACGACGGCGGGCCGCCCGAAGGCGTTGTAGCGGCTCGACATTGCATAGGCGTAAGCGCCGGTGGCGGCAACCGCGATGAGGTCGCCTTCCCCGATGTCGGACGGGTAGCGTGCATCGCGGACGAGGATGTCGCCGGATTCACAGTGGGCGCCGACGAGGCGGGAGGGAATTCCTTCGGCCTCGGTGTCACGGTTGACCACGCGGGCGTCGTAAAGCGAACCATAGAGGGCGGGCCGGATGTTGTCGGACATTCCACCGTCGACGGACAGGTAGCGGCGGGTGACACCATCATCGATGGTGACATCTTTGACCGTGCCGACCTCGTAGACGGTGACGGTGCCGGGGCCGGCGATGGCGCGGCCGGGCTCGACGAGGACGGCCGGCGCCTCGATGCCGAGCTCGGCGGCGGTTTTTGCCACGGCCGTGAGCAGGTCATGCGCCACTTCATCGACGTCGAGGGGCTGTTCGTCTTCGGTGTAGGCGATGCCGTATCCGCCGCCGAGGTCGAGTTCGGCTAGCTCGACGCCGAGCTCGCGGTGGATGGTGGAATAGAGGCCGAGGACGCGATCGGCGGCCATGGTGAAGCCGGTGGCGTCGAAGACCTGGGAACCGACATGGCAGTGCAGACCAACGAGGTCGAGATTGCTGGCATCCACGGCTGCCGCAGCCGCGCGGAATGCCGACCCGGAAGCTAGGGAGAAGCCGAACTTTTGGTCCTCGTGGCTGGTGGCGATCGCCTCGTGGGTGTGGGCCTCGATGCCGGGCTTGACGCGGATCATGACCTGCTGCGTCCGGCCCTCCGCGGCTGCGATGGCGTTGAGCTCACGCAACTCCGCATCCGAATCGAGGACGACGTGGCCAACGCCGGCCACCACGCAGGCGCGGAGAAACTCCGAACCTTTGTTATTGCCATGCGCCGTGATTCGCTCGGCGGGGAAATCCGCCAGCAGGGCAATCTGCAGCTCATTGTGCGAGGCGACATCGAGACTGAGGCCCTCCTCATCAACCCAGCGGGCGACCGCGCGGGTGAGGAACGCCTTCGAGGCATAGTGCACGTGCTGGGGCCCACCGAAGGCGCGCGCCATGTCCTGGCAGCGTGAGCGGAAATCATCCTCGTCCACGACGAAGACGGGCGTGCCGTACTGTTCGGCGATTTCCGGCAGTGGGACCCCGGCGATGGTGACCACGCCGTCTTCTTCCCGGCGGGCATTGCGCGGCCAGACGTGCGCGGGGAGCTCGTTGAAGTCTGCGGCAGCCATTACATTCTTTCCGGGGCGCTCACGCCCACGAGGCCGAGAGCATTAGCCAAGGTCTGGCGGGTGGCGGCGGCCAGCGCGAGGCGCGCGGAATGGATCGGCTCCGTCTCTTCGCCAGCCTTGGGCAGGATCTGGCAGTTGTCGTAGAAGCGGTGGAATACTCCGGCCAGCTCCTCGGCGTAGCGGGCAACGCGGTGCGGTTCGCGCAGTTCAGCGGCCGCCTTCACCACGGCGGGGAACTCACCGAGGGTGCGAATGAGGTCGCCTTCGCGCTCATGGGTGAGCAGGGAGAAATCGGCGCCGTCATAGTCCAGGCCCAGCTCGGCGGCCTTGCGGGCGATAGAGCACAGGCGGGCGTGGCCGTACTGGACGTAGTAGACGGGGTTGTCCGAGGACTGCGACGCCCACAGCGCCAGGTCAATGTCCAGGGATGAATCGACCGAGGAGCGAATGAGCGAGTAGCGGGCAGCGTCGATGCCGATGGCCTCCACGAGGTCATCGAGGGTGATGATGGTGCCGGCCCGCTTGGACATGCGCACGGCTTCGCCATCGCGGACGAGGTTGACCATCTGCCCGATCATGACCTCGACCTGCTCGGCGTTATAGCCCAGCGCCGCTGCCGCTGCCTTGAGGCGAGCGATGTAGCCGTGGTGATCCGCGCCGAGCATGTAAATGCACAGGGTGTGCCCACGGTCGAACTTGTCCTTGACGTAGGCGATGTCACCAGCGATGTACGCGGCCTCGCCGTCGGATTTGATGACCACGCGGTCCTTGTCATCACCGAAGTCGGTCGACCGCAGCCACCAGGCATTATCCGCCTCGTAGAGGTTGCCGTTGTCCTTGAGCGTTTGCACCGCCCGGTCGACGGCCCCGGACTCGAATAGCGAATTCTCGTGGAAGAACACGTCGAAGTCAGTCCCGAATTCGTGCAGTGACTCCCGGATGTGCGCGAACATCATGTCCACGCCCTCCGCGCGGAAGGTTTCCTGCACTTGTTCTGCAGTCCCTTCCAGGGCCTGCGGCTGCTTATCGACGACCGCCCGAGCAATCTCCGCAATATAGGCGCCACCATAGCCATCCTCCGGGGTCGGCTCGCCCTTGGCGGCCGCCACGAGGGAGCGGGCAAAGCGGTCGATCTGCCCGCCGTGATCGTTGAAGTAGTACTCGCGGGTGACGTTGGCTCCCGAGGCAGTCAAGATACGCCCCAGGGAATCGCCGACGGCTGCCCAGCGGGTGCTACCAAGGTGGACCGGTCCCGTCGGGTTGGCGGAGACGAACTCCAGGTTGATCTTCTCCCCCGCATACAGGTCGGAAGAACCGAAGGCCTCCCCCTCCGCGAGAATCCGACCGACGACCTCGCCCTGCGCGGCGGCCGCCAGGCGAATGTTAAGGAAGCCCGGCCCGGCAATCTCCGCGACCTCAATCGCGGGATCCTCCGCCAGCGCCTCCGCCAGCCACGTGGCTAGCTCTCGCGGGTTCTGCCCGACCTTTTTTGCCACCTGCAACGCGAGGTTCGTCGCGTAATCGCCATGCTCCGGGTTGCGCGGACGCTCCACCACCACCTGCTCGGGCAGAACAGAGGTGTCGAGGTCGCGGCTGGCGAGCACGCCGATGGCGACCTCCCGGATCAGGGAGGAAAGGTCAGCTGGTGTCATGGCGGATAAGTGTAATGCACACCCACGACAGATTCTTACCCCGGCCACTAGCGGGCAAAAGACTAGAAGAGGAACCAGTTTGCAATTAAGCTGATGCGGACCTGCCACGTAACTGAGAAGAGACGACGCCACCCATGAACGTATCGCGCCCAGTCGCGGCTTTCGCCGCTGCCATTGTCGGACTAGCTGGACTGTCCATCGCCACCGCTCCCGCCAATGCCGCCCCCGCCCAGCCCATCACCTGGGAAGAGTGCCCAGAGCAGGTCACCGATCCTGCCGCAACCTGCGGGCGTATCGACGTCCCCATGTACCACTCCGATCCCGCCGGCGCGACCATTTCCGTGGGCTTCATCAAAGTCCCCGCATCCAACCCAGGTGCCAAGCGTGGCACGCTCTTCGGCAACCCCGGCGGCCCAGGCGGCGACGCCTACTCCTACTTCGGCAACCCCCAGGTCTTCGCCTGGCCGACCGGTATCACCTCCGAGTGGGACCGCGTCGCCGTTCAACCCCGCGGCCTCGCCGGCTCCACCCCGCTCGACTGCACCGAGATGCCCGCCAACACCAGCCCCACCGACCCCCACCTGCGTCAGGGTGCCTTCATCCGCGACTCCTGCGAAATCAAGACCCCCGGCTACACCGCATCCCTAACGACCGACAACACCGCCAATGACTGGGAATGGGTCCGCCAAGCCCTCAACGAGGACCGCATCTCTATCATGGGCCTGAGCTACGGCACCTACTTGGGCTCCGTCTACGCTTCCCGCTATCCCCAGCACACCGACCGCGTTGTCCTCGACTCTGGCATGGACCCCAACCTGGCCTGGAACGGCGTCATGGGCACCCAGCAGGGCGGCTTCGAATCCAGCCTCCACGACTTCCTCGGCTGGGTCGCCGAACGCAACGACACCTACGGCCTGGGCACCACTCCCCTCGCCGTCTACCAATCCTGGTCCCGCAAGGTCGTCTCCGAGGCCGGCACCAACCCCACCGTCGTCCCGCCGCCCGCCCAGATCGGTGACATCCCGCCGGGATTCGACTGGGCCGGGCAACTCGCCGCAGATGCCATGACGGCCACCGGCCCCGCCCGCGTCTCCTCCGAGGGCCTCTCCTCCCAGGCAGTACGCCCCGGTGCGAACCAGTCTCGCTCCGTCACCTTGTCCATAACCCGCATGTCCCTGCCCAACCCCGGCGCCTGGGACCAACTGGCCAAGATGATCAACGGCACCGCCGAGATCCCCACCATCGAAGATCTCTCCGGCACCCCCGAACAACAGTTGGCCGTGTTGAACACTTCAGCAATGCAGCGCATGGTCATGTGCAACGAAAACACCACCACTCCCAACCTGGCCGACGTTCCCCGCTACGCCTGGACCAACTACGTCACCGGCGACATCTTCACCGCCCCCAACGCCATGTTCACCTCCGGCGCCGGCTGCTCCGGCATCGAGCCCAACTCCGGCCGCCAGCTCACCGACGGCTCCCAGCTCGCCACCCGTCCGCTGCAGATTCAAGCCACCGGCGACCCCCAGACCCCCTACCAAAACCACTACACGCTTGCCGAGCAGATGCGCAGCCAAGTCATCACCGTCCACGGCAACGGCCACGGCCACGTCGCCACCGGCAACCAGGCTGTCGACGACGCCGTCGTCTCCTACCTGCGTACCGGCGTCGCCCCCGTAGCGAACGTCCCCGGCGTGAACTAGGTTTGGCCAGGTTTGCTTGCGCGGTTTTGTGTAGGTGATTCGGCCCCGGCCTAGACCGGGTGCTAAGATTTCACCGTTGTTATCCCGACCACGCGTCGGGGTGCAGCGGGTCTCCGTAGCTCAGTGGATAGAGCATTGGTTTCCGGTACCAAAGGTCGCAGGTTCGAATCCTGTCGGGGACACCATGTCATGTCTCGAGACATAGTTCCTACTTTGTCTCGGGGCATGACCTTTTTTGTGCGGGTTCAGGTGGGTCGAATGTGGTTGATTCTGCGGGAGTAACGGAGCTTCTTCTCCGCTGATGCTTGCGACTTTTCGGGTGCCCCAGTCTTCAAAGCCGTCACTGGCGGCCTCCTGAGCCTGGCTGATCTTCGCTGATGCCAAGGAACCTGCTGATCCGAGCTGTAAGGCTGTTAGCAGCTGGCCTTGACGTTTCGGTGGCGTCTTTTGAGACTCGTCCCCCTGCGTGTTCGTGGTGGGTGGAACGATGTCGCAGGACATCTGTTTTTCTGATCTTGGGCACGATGGTGTTCCTCCCGTGGGAGGGTGGGGCATGCGGAACTATGTTGTGAGACATCAGGGCCTTGTGGGGCGGAACGATGTCACGGAATCAGACACTGCTGGGGGCACAATGTCATGTCTCGAGACATAGTTCCTACTATGGCTCGGGGCATGACCTTTTTTGTGCGGGTTCACGTGGGTCGAATCTGGTCGATGCGGCGGGAGCAAAGGAACTCATTTTCCTCTGTGTCACACTGCTTCCCGAGTGCCTCAGTCTTCAAAGCTGACATTGGCGGTGTTCTTCACGTGGCACTATGGGGGGTAGTGAATCGATACCGAAACGCTGCCGTTGGTTCTCTGCTCCATCATGTCATGCTGGAGCCAGTTAGGGCTCTTGGGCTGCTGGTTCCTCACCCTCACTGGTCCACGCGTCCGCTTCCCAATCCATCACGCAGTCCCAGGCCTTGTCTTTGATGGCCTCCCGCAGTTGAGTCTGGTACTGACGGTAATCCGCACCGCCGAGTGTCGACCATGCACCATTGGGAGGAGTGACCTCGAGAGTCTCCTTCCCTCGATCGTAGATAATGCGGTCAACAGGGGCGTGAAGGTACTGGTAAACCTTCCCGATTGCGGAATGGTCAAGAACTGCAAGATATTTGAGAGTCATGTTTAACCACTTCTGCGCTTGCCCGTAATGGAACTTGAACGTCGGACGCTGAGGGTGCTCTTCAGCGTTGACCATCTCTACTACGCCTTCGCACCAGGCTTGGTGTGCGATGTCGAACCTGTCCTGGTCACCAATTTCTTTCAAAGACTCTACGAACGAGAGGACGCTGTCCTCGACATTCCGCTTGATTCTTTCCGCTGACGGGTGCGACCCAATCCCGCGAAGGGTCCGTGCCAAATCGCGATATGCGCGCTTGGAGACAACCCTGATTGCCTCGTCACCGTGCGGTTTGTGTGCCACCCCTCTGGAGAATTCGTGCGCCACCCCTTTGGAGAAATAGAACGCTACCAGGGAATTCATGCGTCGGTCTAGTTCCATAACCCCACGGTACCCACACCCAGCATTTTCCATACAGGAAACTCACGCGGCACTGAGATGCTAGCCCCCAAACCGCGACGACACACCATTGCGACATCCACGGAAGGGGCGCCACCACCGCCCGTTTACTGCCCATGGAAGCTATTTCATTCGCGTCCCCCACCAACACCATGATCCATACATCGTCCCTGCTAAGCCCCTAGAGACAAGCACCCCAATTCCGACTTCAAGAAGATAACGTGATGCACATCTATCCACTCTCCTTTTGTAATCTGTGCCACTATTGGTGAGGTCAGAACGATACCGATGAGGAGAGATAGACATGACCAAGGTCATCGACGTGAAGGACACGGCAACCGAGTGGCTCCACTCGTTGGAGCAGGCGGGTGGAGCTTCTGACGCTGCTACCGCCGCCACGGCAATAAGCGAGCTGTTTGAAACCGAGGGATACTGGCGGGATCTGCTCGCCTTCACTTGGAACATCACCACCGCCGAAGGGGCGGAAGAGATTGCGGAGATGATCCGCACAACGTGGCCTGCCAGCAGGTTGAGCAATGTTGTCCTGGACGGCGAACCGGTTGATGAGGGAAACGGCGTCACGCGCGTCAAGTTCTCCTGCGACTCCCAGGACTTCCGTTGCACGGGCATCGTGCGTCTTCGTAACGGCAAGGCGTGGACCATGCTCACCTCGGCGCGCGAGTTGAGGCAATTCCCAGAACCGAGCGGTCGGCGTCGTCCGCTGGGTGCGGAACATGGGCAAAGCGCCGACAAGCGGAACTGGGCGGACAAGAAACTCGATCGTCAGAACGCACTCGGTGTGACGGAGCAACCCTATGTTCTCATCGTGGGAGGCGGTCAGGGCGGCATCGCTCTGGGTGCACGGCTGAAGCGCCTGGGGGTGCCCGCCCTCATTTTGGACAAGGCCGCGCGCCCCGGTGACCAGTGGCGCGGTCGCTACCACTCACTCTGCCTCCACGATCCGGTCTGGTACGACCACCTCCCTTACCTGCCCTTCCCAGATGACTGGCCAGTGTTCACCCCTAAGGACAAGATGGGTGACTGGCTCGAACACTATGTCGGAATCATGGACTTGGACTACTGGACGAGGACGGAGTGCGTGCGAGCCAGTTACAACGAGGCCGAGAACCGCTGGGATGTCACCGTTAATCGGGATGGCGCCGAGATGACCCTCCATCCCGCTCAGCTTGTCCTAGCGACGGGGATGTCAGGTGTGCCGAACCGGCCCTCACTGCCGGGTGAGGATAGCTTCCACGGGGAGATCCGACACTCTTCCGAGCATGCTGGAGGTGAGGTTGATCGGGATAAGGATGTCGTCGTGTTGGGTGCGAACAACTCGGCCCACGACATCTGCGCGGACCTCTATGACAACGGTGCTCGTCCGGTGATGATTCAGCGCTCCTCGACCCACATCGTGCGTTCCGAGACGCTCATGCAGGAGGTTTTCGGGCCCCTGTATTCCGAGGAAGCTCTGGAAGCCGGGGTGGATACCGACACCGCCGACCTGCTCTTTGCTTCGTGGCCGTACAAGGTTCTGCCCGAGGTACAGAAGGTAGCCTTTGACAAGGTCCGGGAGATCGATAAGGACTTCTACGATCGATTGGAGAAAGCAGGTTTCCTCCTCGACTTCGGTGATGATGATTCGGGGTTGTTCCTCAAGTACCTGCGGCGCGGTTCCGGCTACTACATCGATGTCGGTGCCTCCGAGCTCGTCGCCAGTGGAGAGATCCCGGTTCGCTCGCGAGTCAACATCGAGGAAGTCCGGGAGCGCTCCGTAGTGCTGTCCGACGGCACCGAGTTGCCTGCCGACGTCATCGTCCTGGCCACCGGGTACGGGAACATGAACAACTGGGCCGCCCAACTGATCAGCCAAGAAGTCGCTGATCAAGTCGGGCCGTGCTGGGGCTTGGGTTCGGACACCACGAAGGATCCGGGCCCGTGGGAAGGTGAATTGCGGAACATGTGGAAGCCGACGGCAGTAGACGGGCTGTGGTTCCACGGCGGTAACCTCCATCAGTCACGGCACTATTCGAGGTACCTGTCCATGCAGCTCAAGGCTCGATACGAAGGTATGGAGACACCGGTCTACGACAACACTAGAGATCAATAATCTGACTAAACTGCAGCTAGCATAGTCTGCTAGTCAACTGGCGGCGGACGGCAACGAAATATCAGTCGATCGCCGCCAGGATCGCCGACTGGCAAACTGTTCGAAGTAAATTCGAGCTTAATGAAGGCGGCAAATATCCGAACAGGATTTAGTGTCAGATGCCGCAGAGTCGATACCTTAGGGGAAAACTACCTGCGATTGCACCGTCGAGCTCTATGTCAGAATTCATTTATCTAGAGGAATTATAAAGTCCATTGCGGACACGTGAAGTCCTAGGATCCATTAAAGATGCACAGCACAAAGCTTGTTAGGTCAATGGTTCTCTACAGATTGATACCCGAAGTTCCCTAGATAGCTTCTTTACACTATTTAGCATCCCCATTTTTTTCGGTGATCTCCATCCCCACTAAGGCACAGCGCGACTAGACCCTTTACTGTGCCGATAACCTTCTCAGTTAAACATCTGAAATTCGTTCATTTCTGGAGGCTCTTTGCAAAACACGAGCTATTCAACTACTGGAGCATCTGGTTGCTACAAACCTCAGTCCATCCAGAGGTTCCATCGGTGAAAAATGTGGTACCGGTTTGGTGAATTTGAGGGTCCCCACAGTGAGAGACTTGCTTATCGAGAACTCTAGGTGCTTCTACGCCAGGAGCTCCAGTAAAACCAACAACGGGAGACGCTTCCGGAGTTGGACGAGGGGCTGGCGCGACCGGCGCCGGCGTGTGAGCAAAATTGGGCGTTGGGCCTGGCTCTTGCGCGGGACCTACCTCGTCGAGTGAGGCACGCGTTGCAGACGCATCGGGAGCCGGGAATTCCCACCTCGCACCATTTAGGGTTTCCGTCAATCGAATCTTTGAAGCACCATCAGGAACATCCATAATGTGAACCCTCCGTTCAGTATCTCCGACTTGCATCGTTTCCCTCCAAGCTTGCTCACGCGTCGATGGTGAACACCAAGAAGACTGGGGAAGCTCTTGGTTGATTCCTTCTTTGTCCAATGCTGACCAATCCGACCAAATCGGGAATTCACCAGGACGATAGTCAGAGTCGGATGGCTTTGTTTCCAGAAGAACAGTCGCTTTAACGAGGTGAGTTCCTGAAGGCTGCTCGCCAAAAACTGTTCCTTCGCACATCTCCAGCAGATCGAGCGATTCCACAGTAAAGTTGATTGAACAATCGGAAACGTCAGTACAGTCCATGCCGTGTCGAAATCCTACTTGCCCCTCCACACCTTTACTTAGATCTCCAAGCTGAGCAGTCGCGCCATTCGAGACCTCCTCATCAATCGTCGTGGTTGGTTCTGACTCGACACCACCGTTTCCTTGTGTACAAGCTACGACTCCAATAAGGAGCATTGGAGCCATGATTGACGCCAGTACGAGGCTTTTTTTCATAGATAGTCCCTTCAATTCTTTTACTGTTTCCCGGGATGTAATGGATGGTCTCGCGAGACCGGAGCTAAATGTTTTAAGAACAAGCTGGGCTTTCCTGGCGGAAAAGACGGTTTAACCGCGAGTACGAATAGATGACTTGGAGGAATACTTGTGATACATCACCCATCACGATCTCGCCTAGGCTTGTCGTCAGTATAAGTCTCGCACATTGAACCCCTGGGCATCCGGGAATCAATCAAGCAGCGCCCACGAAGATCTCGTCGGACACAAGCACAAACCTTCATGCCAGTTCGTGTGTAGGGCCGAATTTGGAGGGAGGCCAGTATCCACCGATCATTTGCTCTGGCGCGTCGTTGGTCACGCTCACCAATGAGTAACCGGTGCCAGCACCTAGACGAACTACAACGCGATCGGCCGCACTCCTCTCAGGGACACGTCCAAGGTCGAAATACGGCACGCTAATCGCACTGGCTCACCGGTTCGCGGAAGTCCATATCCAAAACCGATGGGCGCAGTCCGACATGGGGCAAGAGCCTTCCCCATGTCGGTAACTCCCACTATGGTTGTGACATGACCAACAACATCAGCGGTTTCCTGTCCAGCTTGCCCATCGACAAGATCGCCAACCAGCTCGGCGAGAGCCCCGACGACGTTCGCTCCGCAGCCGAAGCTATCGTGCCGACTCTGCTCATGGGAATGGGCGCCAATGCTCAAGATCCCAACGGCAAGGAGTCCTTGGAGAAGGCGCTGGATGGCCACGATCCCTCACTGGTGGAAGGCGAGGTCGATGTGGAGGCCATCGACACCGAGGATGGCGCTAAGATTGCCCACCATATTTTTGGCTCCCAGGAGGAGCAGGTGGTCAGCCAGCTCGGTGGCCTGGGCAGTGGAGGCAGCAGCCTGGTGAACAAGCTCATCCCCATCCTCGCGCCGTTGGCAATGTCGTGGTTGGCGGGTCAGCTGACCAAGAACTCCCAAGGCGGCGGTGCCCAAGGTGGGCTGTTGGAGCAGATCCTCGGGCAGGTGCTCGGCAGCGGGAATACTCGAGCCACCACCGGAGGTGGTGGTGGATTCGGTGAGATTCTCGGCGGACTGCTGGGCGGCGGACGTCGATAAGCAATTCCCACGAAGCGAGAGGATCTTACGTGCTGTTTATTGCTCGCATGGATGTGTCATTCCCCGATAATTTGACACCGGAGCAGGTGGCGGATTTCCAGGCCCGGGAGAAGGAATATTCTGGGAACCTGCAGGCCAAAGGGACGATGAAGGGTATTTGGAGGGTCGTAGGCAAGTATTCGAACTACTCAATTTATGACGTCGCGAGCAACGATGAGTTGCAGGAGGTGCTCAGCGGTTTCCCGATGTACAAGTACATGAACATCGAGGTCACCCCGCTCGCGCAACACCCCAACGCCACGCGCGACTTCTTCGCCTAGCCGCGAGTAACAGACAACCGCCCGTCCCCCAGCAAAGGGAAACGGGCGGTTGTTGCGCCTAGTGCTTAGGCCTCCGGCATGAGGATCCAGGCCACCAGGTACAAAATGGCCTGCGGGCCGGGGAGCAAGAAGGAAGCGACAAAAAGCAGGCGGACCAGGGTGGGGTTCCAGCCGTAGGTTTCGGCGATGCCGCCGAGGACGCCGGCGACGTAGCGATCGGTGATCGAGCGGTGAAGGCGACGCTGGTAGATGGGTTCGTTAGTCATGATCTGGGGCTCCTTGTGCCTCGTTTTGTGCTGATGACTCCATTGTGATGGAGCGGGGAGGCAAATACATCGGGAGAGCCCCTGATATCCACCCTGATCTATGTGGCGCCCAATCCCGGGGAGATGCCGGAGTGCCCGATGACGTTATCTACGTCCACCACGCCCTTCCAGAATGAGGTCAGCGCCGTCATTTGTTCCGGGGTCATGTGGTCGAAGACGACGCGACGCACGCTTTCCACGTGGTCGGGAGCGGCATCGGAAAGCCGCTTGAGGCCTTCATCGGTGAGGGTGACCTCGACACCTCGGGCATCGCATTCACTCTTATTTTTGGTCACGAGGCCGCGACGTTCCATCCGAGTGATCTGGTGGGACGTGCGGGAGCGGTCCCAATCGAGTGAATTGCACAGGTCACGTAGGCGGAGGGTCTGGTCGGGGGCCTCGGAGATGGAGACGAGGACGGCAAATTCAGAGGCCGAGACGCCGCTTACGGCCTCCAAGGTGTCGTCGAGCACGCGATCAATCTTGCGCGTGGCGGCGAGCATGAGGCGCCAGAACGCCTGTTCCTCATCATTGAGCCAGCGGGTTTCAGTAGCCATGTCAACAATCATAGCCCCTTGCCTACCGTGATTGAAAATCGTTGTCAACCCCCGCTGCCTGGGGTTTCGTTAATGTCGAGTTTCTTGTTGACACGTCATACACATCGCGCTATTGTTGCACCTGCACTTGAGAAAACACCACACTTAAAAGGAGCAACACAATGTCTAACCTCACCGGTACCTGGGTCCTCGATCCCGCCCACACCAGCATCGCCTTCATCGCCCGCCACGCCATGGTGACCAAGGTGCGCGGCACCTTCGATGAGTTCGAGGCCACCGTCGTCGTCGACGAAGCCAACCCGGCCAATGACTCCGCAGTCGCCGTCATCAAGACCGCTTCCGTCCACACCGGCAACGCTGACCGCGACGGCCACGTCCGCGGCGACGACTTCTTCGCTGTGGAAAAGTTCCCGGAGATGACCTTCGCCGCCACCTCCTTCAACCTCCACGGCGATGGCAGCACCGTCACCGGCGACCTCACCATCAAGGACGTGACCAAGCCGGTCACCCTCGACGTGGAGATCTTCGGCGTCGAGGAAGATCCCTTCGGCAACACCCGCGTCGGCTTCGAAGCCAACACCAAGATCAACCGCAAGGACTTCGGCGTCGACTTCCAGGCCCCCCTGGCCTCCGGCGGCGTGCTCGTCTCCGAGCAGATCACCATTCAGATCGACGGTTCGGGCATCAAGCAGGCCTAAGCTCCGCGCTCTTCACCCCCGCACGGACCCACAGTGGTCTGCGCGGGGGTTTTCTTCTACCTCATCTTCAAATCATCAATGGCAAACTCGGTTCGATCCTGCACCAGGTGATAACGCTCCGGTACGCAGGTAAGCACAATAACTTGCCCCTTCTTTCCCATCTGCTCAAACAATGTCGACATGAGGGCCAGCCGGTGCATATCGGTGGACCCCAACGCATCATCAACGACGACGGGAACAGGTACCCATCCATCACTGTCCTCCCGAGACACCAACTCGGCGATGGCAAAGCGAGTAAGAATCGCTAGCTGTTCCTTAGCCCCGCCCGACAGGAAGTCGAGGCCGACCGTGGCCTCCCCGACGGTGCGATCAGTCACCTGCAGCGTGTCGGACAGCTGGAACTCCACATCATCGCCGAACACCCACCGAGCCAGTCGGCTGAGCTCATCAGCAAACGGCTGCGCGTAGCGGGCCCGTGCCGCATCCCGGTGCCGGTGAAGAGTGTTTCTCAACATCTCCACCGCCTCGGCACGACGCTGCACCGAATCCAGACGATGCGACGCGGCAGCCAACGACGCCTCCGCCTTTTCCAGGCGTTCGGCAGCACCCGTGGCCATCTCGATCCGCCCACTGAGCTCCGCAAGCTGCGTCGTCGAATCCGCGATTTGCTTGTGTAGCGATTCGACTCGCGTCGCCTTCGTCCGGTGCAGGCCCGCGGCCCGCTCCGGATCGGCCGCCGCCACCTCGGCCTGGGCCACGCGCCACTGCTCGACCACCGCATCCCGCGCTGCGCGCTGCTTGTCGACGTCCCCGTCCAACTCCGCCGCGCCCGCCTTCTCCTCCGCGTCAGCCAACGTTTTCTTCGCGGCACCGTCGGCCTGCTCCGCAGCTTCGATTCGCACGGTCAGCGTGCTCAGCGCGGTCGTGGCTTGTCGCTCACGCCACGGAGTTAGCGCCGCATCGAGTTCGGCGGCCTCCGCTCCAAGCCGATCGAGTTCCTCTTCCGTCGCCCGAACGTTCGCGGTGGCGGCAGCGACATCAAGGTCCTCGGGGAGCGCCTCGCTCCCCTCTCCGTCGGCTGTGAGTCCGGCGAGCTCGGCGGCGAGGGACTCCGCATCGGTGCCGCTGAGCACTGACGTTCTTTCGCGCTCTAGGGCAGCGAGCTTCTCCGCTACCTCCCGGTAGGCATCGCGGCGGGTGCGAAGTGCGTCGAGGGAGGAGCAGCCCAAGTCTTGGAGAAGTTCAGCCACCCGGGCGGTGGCCCGAGCAACCAGATCCTCCTCAGCAGCCGATTCAGCCAGTCCGGGGAGGTAGCGGGCGGTGACCTCGCCGATTGTGATTTCACTTCCGCGTTCCAACTCCACGGAGACAGCTTCAGTGCCAATGGAGACTTCTTCGCCGTTGACCAGCACTGACCCGGGGGTAGTCGCCGTCAACTGGAGTTTGGATGTGGTTTGCTCCCGCAGCCGTTGTTGGAGGATGAGTTCTTGGCTGGCTTCCTCTACCGCGCGGACGTGGGCATCGGAGACCTTCAGGCGAGCATGTTCTTGTCGTAGCTCCGCGATCTGGGTAGTCAGCTGCGTGACCTGTGTGTGCTTCGCAGCCACCTCGTCCCGACGCACTGCTGCCTCGACCCGCCGCGCCACCGAGCGCGCCTCTCGCACATTGGCTGCTGCCACCGCCTGTTGGCGCTTGGCTTCCTCTAACTTCCCCCCTAGCTCTACCAGTTGGGCTGCTTCGGTGGCCGCGGCCGCGGCCGCATCCTCCAGCCCGGCGCGGCGGCGGTCGAGTTCGGCGGCGGCGAGAACGACGGCGTCGATAAGCATCCGGCGCTGCTCGACGGCGTGAGTGGCGCGCTGGAATTCCCTCTCAGCTCGCTCTACCTCGCCCGCCAACGCCTCCGCCTTCGCGGCGGCCTCGGCGGCAACGCGGGCCACCTCGGCGGCGGCCTCCGCTTCGGCCACAGCCTCCGGCAGCGCCGCGGTCGCCCGTGCGCGGGTATCCGTGACGTGGTCGTGCCGGAGAACGTAACCATCGAGCTCCGCGGCCGAAGCCTGGGCTGCGGAGTTTTCCTCGGTGGCTGCCTTAACGTCGTCCATGGCCTGGGCCAGCTCACCGCGCTGCTTGCCGGTCGCGGTGTAGTAACGCTGGTATTCACTATTCACCGCAGCCATGAGCCCGGTGTCCTCGATACCAGCCCCCTGGGTACCGGATGCCCCGTCAAGAGCGCGGGTGAGGGAGGAAATGCCAAGGGCATCGACGCTGTTGCCCAGGTCATCCTGGCGCAGGAACAAAGTGCTCAGCAGGTCCGAGTCGAGGTGCTCGGCGATGAGCTCCTTCAGCTTCGCTTCCGCTTCGTCGCCGGTGAACACCTGGCGCTGCGGGGAGGACAGGGACAAGCGGGCACTTTTGTCTCGAAACCACGTCTTCTCCACCGTGAAGGTCACCGGGCCCAAGGACATGGTCACCGCAACGGAGGGAGAGACGTCACGGTCGACGGGTTTGGCGGCCTTGACCACCTTGTTCTTCGCACTGTGCTTCTCGTTGAGAACGAGGTGGAGGGCATCAAGAATGGTGGACTTGCCCTTCTCGTTATCGCCGTGAATGACGATAACCCCGGTGTCGGGCAGTTCCTTGAGTTCCAGGTGGTCAATGCCGCGGACGTTGTCAAGGGTCAGGGAGTGGATGCGCATGAGCTAGGACTCCTGTGACAGACGGAAGAGGAGGTTGACGGCGTCGCGGGCGGTGGGGTCCTCGTCGGCTGCGCTGACCAACTCGGTCAACGCGGTGGCCGCGAAACCGGACAGGCCGAGATCGGCGAGCTCCTCCTCCCCCGGTTCCACGTGCAGGTCGGTGAGGCGCTCACGTTCGTAGAGGGCGGCGAAGACGGGGGTGCGAGCCGCCACTCCGGTCTCGAGCTGACGGGTATCGGTCATGGTGAGAGTTCCGCGCAGACCGTATTTGATCACGGTGCGGTCCTTATGGGGATAGGCGTCAAGGGCCGCCAGGAACTCCGCCACATCCGCGGCGGACGCCAGCTCACGGTCAAGCGCCTCGAAGGTCCACTCCCCGATCGGGACTTCCTCCACCACGACGGACGCATCCGACGCCGAGGATTTAGTCACCTCCACAACGAGGGCCTTGCCAGAGTTGGTCTCGCCCCCGCCGGCGGTGGCCAGATCACGAAAATCAGTAACTTCCGGTGACCCCGAAAACCACACTCGCCCGGAGTCGCCCACAGGTTGCGCGGAATGGGTGTCCCCCAACGCCAGGTAGTCAATGGTGCCGTCAGCGAGCCGGGCCTCGACGTGGGCCAGATCAATGAGGTCGGCGTGGATGTCATTGGAGCGGGATTCCGCCTGGCCATGGCCCACCATCACCCGGATCCCATCGGTGGGCTCGAGGCCATCGAGTGCCCGGTGCACCAGGTCAGTCGTCGCGCGCTTGGCCAACAAGGGCGCCCCGACGAGCTCCACCCCCGGGGCCACCTCCACCGGAATGGAGTCCCCCAGGACGTGGACCCCATCGACGTCGATGCGGCGGAAAACCGAATCCGCCACCAGCGGGTCATGGTTGCCGGGCAGCAGATACACGGGCACGGGCAACGCCCGCAAGCGCTCCAGTGCGCGGCCGGTCACCCGGTCAGACAGAGAGTTATGTTCAAACACATCACCGGCGACGACGATGAAGGCACAGCCGTGCTCGGCCGCCACCTGGCCGAGCCGGTCGATCGAGCGGAGGCGGGCATCATCGAACCGGCCCTGGGCATCAGAGTCCAAGAACCACCGGGTCATTCCCAATTGCAGGTCAGAGGTGTGGAGGAACGTGCATGACGTCATGAGTCATTGTCTATCACGCCACCCTGACACAAGGCGTCGTACAGGTCTTCCAAGTCGGACACAGCCCGCAATTGTTCGACATTGGTATAAGAAATAATGCGCATGGCCTTGTGCAGAAGATCCAGGTCAGAGTCATCGAGCGCCGGGGCCAGGCGCGGGGTCGGCAGGTCGGGGAATTGCCGGCCCGACCAGAACAGCTGTGGGTCATCCTCCGACTCCTTCGCCGCTCCCTTCGCCTGGGCCATGACGGCCTGCTCCAACGCGGGAAGGTTCAGCCCCCGGATCTCGAAGAGCAGCTGCGGGTCGGCATCAATACGCGAGGCAAGCACCTCAACGACCGCCACCTCGTGCTTGCACACCGGGGCCGGATCGGGGCAGTCACAGAGGAAACGAATGTCCTCCGGGAGTTCGGTGACCAGCACCTTGAGCAATTCCTCGGACAGATCTCCCTGCCGGGCCCGCTTCATGCCGTTCGGGGTACGGGCCAGTGCCGCCGCGACGTCACTGAGCTCATCGGAGGAGCGATAGGGCAACACGACGGAGACATTGAAGGGCTCGTTTTGGGAGCCCGCCACCTGCGCATGTGCCCGACCGTTGAGCAGCTCCAGGGTGACCACGTGGCCTCCGGCCGCGTACTTGCGGCCGCGGCTGAGGCGACCGCTGTCGGTGCGGGAGGTAATGGCGTCGATAAGCACTTGTGCCCCCGGCGACATCTTCTGCCGGGATCGCTGCGGGATGGCCGTGACATCGGCCGGGCCACTGACGCGGGTTTTGGCGCCGAAGTTGGCGTAGATGACGTTGTCCTCAGATGGGCGCTGCGGCATGCTATTCCTCCCTCCCGCGATAGCTCATGAGCTGGGCAAGCTGCTCCGGGCCGAGCTCGGTGATCCAGCCCTCGCCCTCACCGATGACGGCGCCAGCAAGTTCCGTCTTGCCATCAAGAATGTCTTGGATGGATTCCTCCAGCGTACCGGCGGTAGTCATCTTGTACACCGCGACGTTTTTGTCCTGCCCGATGCGGAAGGCCCGGTCGGTGGCCTGGTTCTCCACGGCCGGGTTCCACCACCGGTCCATGTGGATGACCATCGACGCAGCGGTGAGGTTGAGGCCCGTGCCACCCGCCTTGAGCGAAAGGATCATCGCGGGCGGACCTCCGGGCGATTGGAAGTTGGCAACCATGCGATCGCGGCCAGTCTTGGTCACGCCGCCGTGGAGGAAGGGAATGGTCTCACCGAAACGCTCGGAAAGATAAGGAACGAGGAGATCGCCGAAGGCCTTGTACTGGGTAAAAATGAGCACGCGCTGCTCAGTCGCCACGGCCTCGTCGAGCAGGCGCATGAGTTCCGCCACCTTGCCGGAACGATGGCGGCCCTTGGCCGTCACCGAGGAACCGTCGCCGAGGTACTGCGCCGGGTGATTACAAATCTGCTTGATGCGCGTGATCGTGGCCAGCACGAGGCCGCGGCGGGCCATCCCCTGGCGCTGGGCGAGGCGAGTCTGGACATCATCGACCAGCGCCTTGTACAGCGCCGCCTGCTCCGCCGTCATCTGGACAGTAATAATCTCCTCATTCTTCTCCGGGAGATCATCGATGATCGTCGGATCAGTTTTGAGGCGGCGCAAGATAAACGGCGCGGTGAGGGCACGCAGGCGTTCCGTCATCTCCGGGTCCTGCTCGCGCTCGATGGCTTTGGCGAAATGGTTGCGGAAAAAGCTCGTCGACCCGAGCACGCCCGGATTGACAAAATCGAGGATGGAACGCATTTCGCTCAGGCGGTTTTCTACCGGAGTGCCGGTCAGAGCGATGCGGTGCCGGCTGGGCAGAGAACGCACGGCCTTGGACGCCCGCGTGGTGGAATTCTTAATCGCCTGAGCTTCATCGAGCACCACGCGATCCCACTCCACCGTGCCCAGCTCCTGGAAATCGCGCCCCACCACGCCGTAGCTGGTGACCATGAGGTCGGTGGTGTTCAACGTCGCAAGCAACTCCTCTCCGTGGAGGCGCTCCGGCCCGTGATGCACCAAGACCCGCAGGTCCGGCACGAAACGCGCCGCTTCTTTCGCCCAGTTGCCCACCACGGACGTCGGGGCGACCACGAGGGTCGGCCCGGCGGCTTCCCCCCGCTCGTGCTCAATGGCCAGCAGGGACAAAAGTTGCAGCGTCTTGCCCAAGCCCATGTCATCGGCAAGGACGGCGCCGAGATTATTTCGCGACATCCAGTACAACCAATCAACGCCGCGCCGCTGATAGTCACGCAGCTCCGCGTGGACGGTAGCGGGCAGCTCGACGCGTTCCGGGGCAACGGTCGCGGTACCGCCGAGCAGCGCTGCGTGCCACGTCGAGCCGGTGAACTCGATGGGCTCGGCGGCCATGGATTCCAGAGCAAGCTGCCGCAACTCCGCGAGGGTGACCTCGCCGACATCCCCGCCCTCCGAGAAATCCTGGTTAAACGCTTCGCGCTGCCGGTCCACAGCAGTAACGAGCTCCTCCCAGCCCGGTTCCTCCAGCACGCGCGCCCGCTCCGCACGAGCGGCGGCCTTATCCAACTCTTTCCTGCGCCGCTTCCGCGAGGTCGCGGCCAGCTCCTGCATATAGCCGGTGATCTTGGCCAGGGCGGAGGTATCGGCCATGACCCACTCGCCGCGCAGCTTAATCAGGCCGGTCTTGGAATTAACCAGCTCTGTCATCTCCGCATCGGTCAGCTCAATATCGCCCACCGACATGCGCCAGTTGTACTCCACGATTTGATCGAGCCCGAAGTGCTTCTTCGTCGCCCCCACGGCCGCATCGGTCTGCTCGGAGGTTTCCAACCGCGCCTTGGTCTCATAGGTCGACCACGCCTTCGGCAGCATGACCACGAACCCGGCAGCCTTGAGCTTGGGCACATCACGGGCAATAAACTCAACGATTTCAGCGGTGGTCAGGTACACATCCCAGTCACCGGCTTGCTCGCGGTGCCCCGGGTCGATGCCAGCATCAGTGCCAAAGCGGGTCCGCAGGGAAGGATCAAGCAGATCACTGACGTCGATCGCCCGGCGCTGGGACGAGCGCAGCTTTTCCACGCTCGCCCGGTCCACCTCATCCGTGCGCACCGGTCGCGGCGAGTCCGTCCCCGAGCGCACCTGCACCCGAATGGGCCACGAGTTGTCATCCGGATCGACGTGCAGATCATCCTTGGAAGGTTCCTCCACGATGAAGACCAATTGCAGGTCGATCGCAGTGATGGAATCTTTCCAATCGTTCACTGCGCGCAGCAGTGTCGGCCCACCGCGGCGCAGCGGCGTGGAATTGAGCAGGGATTCAGCGAAATCGTGCCAAGGATAAGGCCGCGGCGATTGCGACAAATCCTCCAACAGCGCCGAGGCATTCCAATGGATGAGCTGATCCGCGATCGACTCGAGGTTCCGGTTATTCGCCGTGAGAATGCCCGGCGCGGAGGCGACCATCTCCGCCAACCAGCCCCGCTCCCCCAGCCCCGAGGCCAGTTGCCACTGCGGCCACCACATGCCGTCTTCGAAGAGCAGCTTGGGCACCACCCGACCGGCCTGGGCAAAGCGCGCCAGGCCGGTGTTCATGCGCACCAGCCACTCCAGGTCGGGGGCGATGGCCGCCCGCTGGGCTTTCGTCGCCGCCGCGCCTGGCTCCAGCAGGAACGCCAGCTGGCTGAGCACCTCCACCGCCTGTTCCGGCGCGAAAGAGGCGGTGGGAATGGTCAACTCGACCTTGCGGCCCTTCGGAGTCCGCAACTCTGTGCGAACTCGATGCCGAAAAGAACGGTCCCGGAGGAGGAAACGGGCCGCTGGCGGGAAGGTCGACTGGGGCACCGCCGAGGGCAACACCACTCGATGTCCCTCCACCTGCTCGACCCAAATATGGAGGCCGGAAGGCATCCAGAGGCCGTGCAGAAGGAAAGAAGGCATAGGTTCTTTTCTACCACCTGGGGCAGACACAAGCAGGGTCGAGCATCATCGACGTCATCGTGGGCTCGCTCCCCTGGTGACGAGTTTGTTACAGGGTTGTTACGTTCAGGCCCGATGCAGGTTATCTCCTGGTTCTGCACACTAAGATCGTGGGCTAGGTCTCAATGGTGGGACTATCGGTTTGGGCACACAATGCCTGGGCCGTTAACGTGCGGAACGACACCCTGTTTCCACGTCTACGAGATTTTCTACAAGGAGGACCGCACGGTGAGCGAAACAACCTGGTTCATCATCGCCATCATCATGTATATGGCGCTGATGCTCGCGATTGGTTATTGGAGTTATCGCAAGACAGATAAGTACGACGACTACGTGCTGGCTGATCGCGGATTGAACCCCTTCGTCGCCGCCATGTCCGCCGGCGCCTCTGACATGTCGGGCTGGCTGCTCATGGGCCTGCCGGGCGCCCTGTTTGTCACCGGTATGTCCGAGCTGTGGATTGCCATCGGACTTCTCGTCGGTGCCTGGGCAAACTGGAAGTGGGTGGCCCCCAGACTGCGCTCCTACTCGGAGGTGGCCAACAACTCCATCACCTTGCCCAGCTTCTTCGAAAACCGCCTGCACGATAAGTCCAGGATCCTCCGCATCGTGGCGGCGGGCATTATTATCTTCTTCTTCACCTTCTACGTCTCCGCCGGCATGGTTTCCGGCGGCCGCTACTTCGAGGCAACCTTCGGTGGCGAATACCTCAACGGCATGCTCATCATCGCGGCCGTGACCGTGGCGTACACCTTCATCGGCGGCTTCCTGGCCGTGTCTTATACCGATGCGGTGCAGGGCATGATTATGTTCGCCTCGCTCATCATCGTGCCGGTCATGGCGCTCATTGCCTTGGACAATCCCTCCGACATCTGGACCTGGGCCGCGTCGAATGACTACGGCCCGTACACCAGCGGCGTGGGCAATCCGACGTACTTCAACATGATCGCCGGTGTTTCGGCCGCGGCGATCATCGGCAACTTGGCGTGGGGTTTGGGCTACTTCGGGCAGCCGCACATCCTCGTCCGCTTCATGGCTCTGCGCTCCCCCGCCGAGGCGAAGGTGGGCCGCTGGATCGGCATCGGCTGGATGCTCCTGTGCATCCTCGGTGCCACGGCCACTGCTGTCATCGGTACCGTGTTCTTCTCGCAGAACCCGGATATTGCCGTCACCGACCGCTCCGCGTTTGAGACGGTCTTCCTCGACATGGGACGCATTCTCTTCCACCCGCTGCTCGCTGGCCTCGTCCTCACGGCCGTGCTCGCCGCGATCATGTCGACGATGTCTTCCCAACTGCTGGTCGTGTCCTCCTCGCTCATCGAGGATCTGTACAAGATCATCCGCAAGCGTCTGCCCGAGGAGAATGTTCTCATTAACCTCTCGCGCTCGGCGGTCTTCGTCGTCGCCATCGTGGCCGGTATCTTGGCCATCACGCCCTCCGACACCATTTTGGGCCTGGTCGGCTTCGCCTGGGCAGGCTTCGGTGCCGCCTTCGGCCCGCTGGTCTTGGCGTCGCTGTACTGGAAGCGCCTCAACGCTCCGGGCGCGATCGCCGGCATGGTCACCGGCGCGGTCGTGGTCCTCGCCTGGGGCACGCTCGGCGGGTCCGACATCATCTACGAAATGGTTCCGGGCTTCATCGCCGCCTCCGTCGTGATGATTGCTGTCACGCTGCTCACCGCCCCTCCCAAGCAGGAGGTTCTCGAGGAGTTTGATAAGGCCTCTCACCTGGCCGCCATCGTGAATAAGCACGAAGACATCGACATTGAGGTCGCCGCCGCAAAGGTCGAGCGCGGCGAACTCTAGCCAGAGGATCTTCTCAGGGAACCTGCGCAGCCTCACACCAGTCCAATACTGGTGTGAGGCTTTCTTTTTTCTTCGCCGTCCTCGTCGTCGCTACCGCCGTCATGGTGGTGCCCCGCGGACTGCCCCAACCGCTGCCTGAGGTCGCCGACGTTCCCCAACGTGCCCGCGTCCTGGGCTACTCGCGCGCCGAGTTCGGCTCCGGCTGGGCTCCCCATGGTCCCTGCACCATCCGGGAGGCGCTCCTCGCCTCCCTGCTTATCGACGCCGTCTTAGACACCCCCACCTGCACCCTCACCGGTGTAGCCACCTTCGACGATCCCTATACGGGATCCTCGTTGAGCATCTCCGATGCCATCGACATCGATCACATCTTCCCGCTCTCCGCCGCGTGGGATTTGGGCGCGCATCGTTGGACACCGAGCCAGCGCCAGGCCTTCGCCAATGATCCCCGCAACCTCTACCCCGTGTCCGCCGCCGCGAACCGGGACAAGTCGGACCAGCTTCCGTCGGACTGGATGCCGTCGCACCGTAGCTCGCGCTGCTGGTACGCCCAGCGCCTCGCGGCAGTCGCCGAGGCCTACGAGCTTCCCCTCCCCACCGCAGACATCCGCACGATGAGGCGGGCGTGTCACCACATCCTCACGTAGCTTCCCCCACCTGGCTTCACTAGGATGGCCAGGGAATACCGAGACTACCAATTCTGAAAGGGTCACTCCTTGACCACCATCATGATCGTCCTCCACGTGTTGGCGGCTGTCCTGTTCATCGGACCAGTCACCATCGCCACGTCCACCTTCCCGGCCCAGGCTGTCAAGGCCCGCGCGGGTGACGCGAAGGCCGCTGGAGCCGCTGCCGTCCTGCACCGCATCACCAGTGTCTACGGCATGCTTTCCGCCCTCGTACCGATCATCGGCGTGGGCATCATGTTCACCGATGGCTCCTATTGGCGGGAGGGCAAGTACCACATCGCGATCACCCTGGCCATTATCGCGTGGGCAATCCTCCTCTTCCTCATCCAGCCTCGCCAGCGGAAGATGATGGGCTCTCTCGGCCTGCTCGACGCCGGGGACTTCGATCCCGAAACAGATCAGCTCGACGACGCCAAGTGGGACAAGACCAAGTCTCAGCTGTCCATGTTCAGCGGCATCTTCGCCCTCCTCTGGGTCATCATGCTCGTCCTCATGTACCTCTAGAGGTCACACCAGCGGACAACCAGGTGTGGCTTTTCTCCAGCAACACCACGGGCGCTGGATTCCACTGCAAGTTCACCCCACGTACTTCCGATTGGAGTAAAAAGTGAACATTGATTTTAGGGACTATGCAGCGTCAATTCTGCAGGGCGACAAGGTTCGCCTGCGAGCTCTTGAGGAGGATGACCTCCCCCTGCTCGCTACCTGGTGGAATGACCCGACGTGGATGGTCTTTCAAAACGCCAAGATCACACCGACGCCGCACTCTTCTACGATTGACATGTTTCGAACGTGGAGTGGCAACAAGGATGCCAGCAACTTCGGATTTTCCATTGAGGAGGCCGCGAGCAAGGAACTAGTCGGTCATGTCACTGTCTGGGGAATTGATCCGATTGTCCGTGCCGGAACTCTCGCGATCATCATCGGTGGCGAGCACGTCGGTCGGGGCCTCGGCACGGATGCCATGCGGGTGGTGCTCCGATTCGCTTTCGAAGAGCTAGGCATCAACAAGATCGAGCTCAGTGTCTGGGAGTACAACTCACGGGCGCTGCGAACGTACGAACGCGTGGGGTTTGTCGTCGAAGGGTCACGTCGCGCGGCTACTATTCACGCCGGGCAGTACTGGGCCCAGATTCAGATGGGAATTCTCAGGAGCGAATATCTGGAGATTCGTTGATCTGAATCGACCGCCCATCCGGGTCGTCAATTCGAAGAGAGCGGCCGAAATCTTCGTCCACAATCTCTCCACCAGAAAATCCGGCATCGTTCAACCGCCGCATCGTGTCCTCAAGCGGCTGATCCGCCTCGAAGCACAGATCAATCGACCTCGATTTGTGTCCGGAGTCTGCGCTCGACACCGAGTGGAGAGCCAACGTGCCCCCACTGGCCTGGAGCTCCACCCAGTCGCCCGCCTCGGCGTGAAAACCCAGGTCGAGGCCAAGAGCCGAGTAGAATCGAATGCTTGCGTCAGTATTCCCGACATAGATGACCGGCAACAGGCGCATCTTGTTACTCCTATCGAAGCTGTTGAAGACGATTGTCGCTCGTGGAAAAGCGCATGCACCCCAACTGTAACCGGGCTGACCCACTGACATGCTGACGTTGATATTCCCCAATGCGAGCGCATCCACGTGAATGAGGGCGGACCCATTGCGATGCGACAGTTGTGTGGGCCTCACGTCTTTTCACCGAGGTACCTTTGCACTTGAAGGTTGAGGTCTGCCGAGTCTCTGCCGGCAGTCATTCACTGACATAGCTGCATGCAGATGTAGAAATCATGCCGGAATCGCAATCGCCCACCTGGACGCCGCACAGCGACTTTCGCGGCAGTGCACCCATCACTCACATCCGCCTCGGAACCAACAGCGGGGGTATCCCTTAGCCTGAGCTTCACTTATGCCATACGTGATCTAGGTCATACGCTAGGCTGGAGGCTACCTAGCCACAAAGGGGACATGATGAGCGTCGTGCTTGCCGCATCCGACATCTCGTCTGCTTTGCGGCTAACGTCCAGCCACTCATGATCTACGAATACGAGAACGGCACACATTGCACTGGTAAGTATCCAAACGCAAACAGCTGCCGAGACACTTTCAACAAACCAGGAGTTAAAAACTACCAGCTCAGTGCTTGTCTCGCGTGGAGTAAATACGAAAGTCAGGGCTAGAATGTCTACCATCATCATTGTCGCCATTGCGGCCATCGTGCTCATCATCATTCCTGGCGGGCTGATGCAACAGCGCATCCGCAAGCATTCAGAAGAGCCCGACGCCGAAGCCCGTCAGGCAGCACTGGACTTTCAACGAGATGTTGACCGAGGACGAGCAGGGTTCTAACCCGATGTTCTGCATCAATCCCTCAACGACGGGAATGACCGCGGAGCCGGCCGCGACCTAAGTGGACTGTCGTTCCCCCATTTTCCGATGCCGCCGCGAAATGGCCTTCCGTAGGGCACTACTCAGTAGGGTCGGTTTCCCAGCGCTTGCCTTTGTAGCGCAAGCGGTCACCTGTCTTTAGTGGTGCTACCCGGTGCCAGGCCGGGGCCGGGATCCAGCACACTGTGTCCCTCGACCGCCGAGCAACCCAAAACCCGCACTTGCTAACAACTCCGGGGTCAAAAGCCCTTCCCCACCCCCCAAGTTGTTAGGAAGTGCGGGTTTCGCCGAAGGCAGTGGGCCTGAAGTGCTAAGGAACAAGAAAGTTGGGCTTCCATCCAAACAGCACTACCGCCACGAGCACCCGCCCGGGTGACAGGCCAGAGCCGGGCCAAAAACCGCACTTGCTAACAACTCCGGGGCCAAACGCCCTTCCCCACCCGCCAAGTTGTTAGGAAGTGCGGGTTTCGTCGTCGGCAGTGGGTCTGCAGACGAAAGGCCTGGTGCCTCCCCACATCGGGGAGGTACCAGGCCTCTAGTTAGGTCGGCGTACTAGTCGCGCCAACCGCCACGTCCACCGCGGTCATTGCGGTCGCGTCCGCCACGGTCATCGCGGTTGCCACGGTATCCACCGCGTCCACCACGATCGTCGCGGTCACGTCCACCGCGGAAACCACCGCGGTCTCCGCCACGACCACCACGGTCGTCGCGCTCAAAGCGACGCGGGGGGCGTCCACCGGAGTCGGGCTCGATGTTGATGAGCTGACCGGAGATGCGGGTATCGGACAGGCGGCCCAGGACCGACTTGTCCATGTCCTTCGGCAGTTCGACCAGGGTGTGGTCGACGGCGATGGTGATGCGGCCGAAGTCCTTGGAGGTGAGGCCACCCTCGTTGGCCAGGGCGCCGACGATGGCACCTGGGCGTACGTTGTGGCGCTTGCCCACGGCGAGACGGTAGGTGGAGAAGTCACCGTCGCGGTCGAAGCGGGAGCCACGGTCTCCGCCACGATCATCGCGATCGAAACGGCCGCCACGGTCACGGTCGAAGCGACCACCACGGTCGCCGCGATCGCGGTCGTTGCGCTCGCGGCGCTTCTCCGGCGGGGCTTCCTTCATGAGGAAGTCGCTGCCGGCCTGTGCCTGGGAGGCCAGGGCTGCGGCGATGTCTTCGACGGGAACGTCGTGTTCTTCGGCGTAGGACTTGATCATGCCGCGGAACAGGTCGATCTGCTTGGACTCGAGGGACTCGGTGATGGAGTCCATGAACTTGCCCTTGCGGGATTCGTTGACCTCATCGACCGTGGGCAGTTCCATCTCGGTGAGCGGCGCGTTGGTGGCGCGCTCGATGGCGCGCAGCATGCGGCGCTCACGCGGGGTGACGAAGAGGATTGCCTCGCCGGTGCGGCCGGCGCGGCCGGTGCGGCCGATGCGGTGGACGTAGGACTCGGTGTCGTTCGGGATGTCGAAGTTGAACACGTGGCTGATGCGGTCGACGTCGAGGCCGCGGGCGGCAACGTCGGTTGCGACCAGGATGTCCAGTCGGCCGTCCTTGAGCTGATCGACGGTGCGTTCACGCTGGTTCTGTGCGATGTCGCCGTTGATGGCGGCGGCGGAGAACCCGCGGGCGCGGAGCTTCTCGGCGATTTCTTCGGTCTCGTGCTTGGTGCGCACGAAGACGATCATTGCTTCGAACTCGGTGACCTCGAGGATGCGGGTGATCGCGTCGAGCTTGTTGCGGTGCGCGACGTTGAGGAAGCGCTGCGTGATGTTGGTGGCCGTGCGGGTCTCGGACTTGACCGAGATTTCGCGCGGATCCTGCAGGTACTGCTTGGAGATCTTGCGGATGCCGTTGGGCATCGTTGCAGAGAACAAGGCGACCTGCTTGTCCTCGGGGGTGTCCTCGAGGATGCGTTCAACATCGTCCTGGAAGCCCATGTTGAGCATCTCATCGGCCTCATCGAGGACGAGGAAGCGCAGACGGGAGATGTCGAGGGATCCCTTTTCCAGGTGGTCGATGATTCGACCGGGGGTGCCAACGATGATCTGAGCACCGCGGCGCAGGCCGGAGAGCTGGATGCCGTAGGCCTGGCCACCGTAGATCGGCAGGACGCTGATCTTGCCGAGGTGGTCAGCGAAGGACTGGAAAGAATCGGCGACCTGGAGCGCGAGCTCGCGGGTCGGGGCGAGGACCAGCGCCTGGGGCGAGCGGTCCTGCATGTCAATGCGGGCGAGGATCGGCAGCGCGAAGGCTGCGGTCTTGCCGGTACCGGTCTGGGCGAGGCCGACGACGTCGTTGCCTTCCATGAGAACCGGGATGGTCTGCGCCTGGATGGCGGAAGGGGTCTCGTAACCGACCTTCTTCACCGCGTTGAGGACGGCGGAGGGCAGGCCGAGGTTGGCGAAACCGTGTTCGTCATCCTGGTCATCGCCAGCGTCTTCTGAGGCGTCTACTGCCTTGTCGGCAGCGGTATCAATAGTGTCATCGTTGTCCGAGAATTCTTCGGTCTCGGAGCCGGTGGCCTCAGAAGTATCCGCGTCCCTGGTGTCCTGATCGCCCTGGGCCGGGACATCGGGATCAATAACATCCTCGATGGTCAGCGGCCCGGTGGCGGCGGAAGCAGCAGAAGCTGCATCACCTTGCGGGTTTTCCTGAGATTCCGACGTGCTTAGGTCATCCGGCTCATGTACGCCGCCGGTGGCGTTATCGGTAATGCTCATTGCCTGACCAGAGTACGCCACGACGCACCAAGATGCTATTTATCACCAGGGTGTCTTCCGCTACAGTGCTTATCGACGCCCGCGGGGGTCACAGTTGGTTGGAAACTATCGCAAAGCTCCCGTTTCCGTTTCCACAACTGCCACCACGTCACCGGAGACGACGAGCTGCGTGGCGTGCTCGATCTCGGGTGCCAGGAACCTGTCCGGGCCGGGGCCCGGAACCGTCTCCCGGAGCTTGGTGATCACTGCCGCTGTCGCTGGAGCCGGACGATGATCCCGCATGTCAATCGCTCGGGCGGCTGTGAGAATTTCGACGGCGAGGACGCGGGCCAGGCCGTCGACGCTGCGCCGCAGCTTGCGGGCCGCCGACCATCCCATGGAGACGTGATCTTCTTGCATCGCCGAGGAGGGAATCGAATCGACGCTCGCCGGTGCGGCCAGCCGCTTCATTTCCGAGACGATGCCCGCTTGGGTGTACTGGGCGATCATGTGGCCCGAATCAACCCCCGGGTCGAAGGCGAGGAACGGGGTGAGCCCGCGGTTGCGGGCGGCGTCGAGGAAACGATCGGTGCGGCGCTCAGAAATGCTGGCGAGGTCCGCGCTGACGATGGCGAGGAAGTCCAACACGTAGCCCACCGGTGCACCGTGGAAGTTGCCGTTGGAGGTCACGCGGCCATCGAGAGCGACGACGGGATTGTCGATCGCCGATGACAGCTCCACTCCGGCTACCCGGCGCGCATGATCGAGCGTGTCCCGAAACCCGCCGGCCACCTGCGGGGCGCAGCGCAGCGAGTAAGCATCCTGGACATGGTGCTTGGCAAAGCGCTCGGCGGCACGGTCGAGAATCTCCGAGCCTTGAGCGACGGCGAGAATGTTCGCCGCCGACGCGGCCTGACCCGGGTGGGGCCGAAGTTCTTGCAGGTCCGGGGCGAAGACGGTGAGCGTTCCCTCCAGACCTTCAACGGTCATGGCGGCGGCGACATCTGCGGTGCGCGCCAGCCGGTCGAGATCGTGAATGGCCAGGCACAGCATGCCGAGCATGCCGTCGGTGCCGTTGATGAGGGCGAGGCCCTCTTTTTCTTGAAGCACCACCGGTGCGATGTGATGGGCGGGGAGGGCCACGGCGGCGTCGATAAGCATCCCTTCCGAATCACGGACCTGCCCCTCCCCCATGAGCGCCAACGCGCAGTGCGACAGGGGCGCGAGGTCGCCGGAGCAGCCGAGCGAGCCGTATTCGTGGACGACGGGCGTGAGGCCCGCGTTGAGCATCGCCGCGTAGGTGGTGGCAACGAGCGGGCGGACCCCGGTGCGGCCCGTGCACAGGGTGGACAACCGCAACAGCATGAGGGCGCGGATGACCTCGCGCTCCACCTCCGGGCCGGAACCCGCGGCGTGGGAGCGGATGAGGCTGCGCTGCAGCTCAGTGCGCTTATCCTGCGGGATGTGCTTGCGAGCCAACGCGCCAAACCCGGTGGAGACGCCATAGACGGGGTCGGGGCCTTCCGCGAGGGAATCGATGTGCGCTCGGGTGGCCTCCATCGCCGCGAGGGAGTCCGGGGAAATCTCCACCGGGGCTCCGTGGCGGGCGACGTTAACAACATCGTCGATGCTCAGCGCGCCGATTCCGATGGTGATCGTGTCAGTCATTTCTCAAGCCTTTCGTGGTGGGAGATTAGTGGGATATTGAGGTAGTTGCCACGCGGACACCAGCTCGCCCGCGTGGTAGGTCTGCCAGGTCAGCGGCATCCCCGGCCGGTAGGCCAGATCGATGGCGTGGGTGCTGGTGAGGACGTGGAGATCGGCGGACGCGCCCACCGCGATGGTGCCCTTCGCCGGGCGCCCCTGCGGATCCAGGCCACCGCCAACATCGTGGCGGCGCAGGGCCCGGGCGCCACCGGTCGTGGCGGCGTGGATGGCCTCATCCAGGGTGAAGTGCTGCTGGAGCACCGCCGTGGCCACGCAGAAATTCATCGAGGAGGTGTACGAGGTGCCCGGATTGAGATTGGAGGCGATGGCGACGTGCACCCCGGCGTCGAGAAGCTGGCGGCCCGGGGCCAGCGGCTGCCGGGTCGACAGATCGCACGCCGGAAGGATCGTCGCCACGGTCTCTGAACCGGCCAGCGCGGCGACATCGGCGTCAGTGACGTAGTTGACGTGATCGACGCTGGCAGCACCCAGTTCCACGGCCAGGCGCACACCCGCGCCAGGCCCGAGCTGATTGCCGTGGACGCGCAGCCCCAGCCCCTGCCTGCGACCGGCTTCGAGGACCCGGCGCGACTGCTCCTCGGTGAACGCACCGCGCTCACAGAACACATCGATCCAGCCGACGTGCGGGGCGACGGCGTCGAGCATCTCACCGACGACGAGGTCCACGTACTCCTCCGTCTCGGCGCCCGGGGGCACAAGATGAGCGCCGAGGAAGGTGACCTCGTCGACGTAGCGGGCAGCGAGTTCGGCGGCAGCCAATTCCGACGCGACGTCGAGCCCATAACCAGTCTTGGTCTCCAGGGTGGTGGTTCCCCCGGCATGAGCCGCGGCGATACGCTCGCGGAGGAGGCCCTCCAGCGCGTCCGGCCCCGCCGATCGGGTGGCCTCCATAGTCACGGCGATGCCACCGGCGGCGTAGTCCTCCCCCGCCATGCGGGCTTCAAACTCCTCGGCCCGACTGCCGGCGAAGACCATGTGGGTGTGCGAGTCCACCCATCCGGGGAGGACCGCACGCCCGCCGAGATCACTGGCCTCATCGGCGGCCGGAGCGGCGGACTGCGCCCCCACCCAGGCGATGCGGCCGTCCTCGATGATGACCGCTGCGTCATTGATCGTGCCGAGCTCGGAGACGGTGCGCAGCTCGGATATTCCTGTCAGCAGGGTGGTCTGGGCACGAGAGTTCATGTGTATCTCCGTAACTAGTGGTGTCAGCTGGGGTTACAGCACAATAAGCATGGCTACCGGGACCGCGACGATGACGCTGATGACCACGCGGAAGAACCAGATGAGCACCATCTGCCAGATCTTGAGGGGGATGTCCGTGGCCAGCACCGCGGGAATCATCGCGGAGAAGAACAACACCTGGGATACCGACACCATGGCGATGATGAGGCGCAGGAGCTCCGACTCGTTGCCTGCCACGAGGGTCGCCGGAAGGAAAAGCTCGGCCAGGCCGATGGCCAGCGATTCCGCGGCGAGTCCCGGATCGGGGATGGGCAGAAGGTGGACCAGCGGGTAGAAGATGTAGCCGAGGACCTTGAACAAAGGGGTAAACGTCGCCGCCAGCAGTCCCAGGAAACCCACGGAGAGGATGCCGGGGAGGATCTGCATGGCCATGACGACGCTGTCGCGGAAGTTGTACCAGAGGACTTTTCCCACCGACGGGCTGGCGGCCAGTGTCGTCTGAGCGGCAGACCACGCGGCGCGGAGGCGATTGCCACTGACTCGTTCCTCCGGGGTTGGTGTAACTCCCGGGTAATAGTCAGTGCTGAACGTGCGCAGCGGCGGCAGGTAGACCGTGATGGCGGTGGTGACAAAGGTGACCACGAGGGTGCCCAGGAAGTACAGGCCCCACAGGTGCATGATGTCGACGGTCTTGGCGATGACGATCATGAAGGTCGCGGAGACGGTAGAAAAACCCGTGGCGATGATCGCGGCTTCCTTAGCGGTGTAACCACCCCGCTTGTACACCCGGTTGGTCACCAACAGCCCAAGGGAGTAGCTGCCAACGAAGGACGCAACGGCATCGATAGCTGCCCGCCCGGGGAGTTTGAACACGGGGCGCATGAGTGGTTGTGCGAGAACTCCGACGAACTCCATGAGCCCGAATCCGACGAGGAAAGCGAGGAAGATCCCGCCGACCGGGACGAGCAGGCCGATCGGCACGACGAGCTTGTCAAAGAGGAACGGTCCGATGTCCGGGCGGAACACCACCGCCGGGCCGACGTCGAACACCAGCATGGACGCGACAATGAGACCGAGGATTCCTAAGAACGCAAACGTTCCCTTCGCGAGGGACTGCCGCCACCGCCCGGTAACAAAGGGATAGACGGTGCCAGCCACGATCATGAGATAGATGAGGTACTGGGTGTTCTCCCCCAGCACCGTCCTGATCCCGGTGACGATGTGATCGAGCAGAATCGTCGACGTCCCACCAATGGTCACGGGCACGAAGAAGGCAACGATGCCGATCGCGCTGTAGACAAAGAAGCGCCAGGAACCGGTGGACTGACGAACGTTCATGCTCAGCTGTCTTCCCCGGCGCGATCGTCAGAGGCGTTGGCTTCGCGGGAATGGAAGGGCATGGGCACGCGCACCCCGCGTTCCTCAGCCACCTCATTGGCCCGGTTGTAGCCAGCGTCGACGTGGCGGATAACGCCCATACCGGGATCGTTGGTGAGGACGGCGGTGAGCTTGGCGGCGGCCAATTCCGTGCCGTCGGCGACGATGACCTGCCCGGCGTGGATGGAGCGACCGATGCCCACGCCGCCGCCGTGGTGAATGGACACCCAGGTGGCGCCGGAGGAGGTGGCGGTGAGGGCGTTGAGCAGGGGCCAGTCGGCGATGGCGTCGGAGCCGTCGAGCATGGACTCGGTCTCGCGGTAGGGGGAAGCAACGGAGCCGGAGTCGAGGTGGTCGCGGCCGATGACGATGGGGGCCTTGACCTTGCCCTCGGCGACGAGGCGGTTGAACAGCAGGCCAGCCTGGTGGCGTTCGCCGTAGCCCAGCCAGGCGATGCGGGCGGGCAGGCCCTCGAATTCGACGTATTCGCCGGCCGCGTCGATCCAGCGGTGCAGGTGTTCGTTATCGGGGAACAGTTCCTTGATCGCCTCGTCGGTGACACGGATGTCGTCGGGGTCTCCGGAGAGCGCGACCCAGCGGAAGGGGCCTAAGCCCTCGCAGAACAGCGGGCGGATGTAGGCGGGGACGAATCCGGGGAATTCGAAGGCGCGGCTGTAGCCGGCGTGGCGGGCCTCGTCGCGAATGCAATTGCCGTAGTCGAAGACCTCGGCCCCTTCGTCCTGGAATTCCACCATTGCCTGGACCTGGGCGGCCATGGACTCGCGGGCCTTTTTGGTGAAGGTGACGGGATCTTCGGCGGCTTCGCGCTGCCAATCTTCGAGGGCGATCTCGGCGGGCAGGTAGCTGAGCGGATCGTGGGCGGAGGTCTGGTCGGTGACAATGTCGAAGGTGACCTCCCCGGCGCGGTGGCGGCGCAGCAGCTCGGGGAAGACGTCGGCGGTGTTGCCGACGAGGCCGACGGAGAGGGGCCGCTTGTCTGCCTTGGCTGCGTTGACGCGGGCGATGGCGTCGTCGATATCGGTGGTGACTTCATCGAGGTAGCGCTTGGCCTGGCGGCGCTTGAGGTGGGATTCATCGACGTCCACAATGAGGCACACTCCACCGTTGAGCGTGACTGATAACGGCTGGGCGCCGCCCATGCCGCCGCAGCCACCGGTGAGGGTCAACGTCCCGGCGAGCGTGTTGCCAAAGCGCTTGCGGGCGATGGCGCCGAAGGTTTCAAAGGTGCCCTGGAGGATGCCCTGGGTGGCGATGTAGATCCAGGATCCGGCGGTCATCTGGCCGTACATCATGAGACCTTCGGCCTCGAGGCGGCGGAATTCGGGCCAGGTGGCCCAGTCGCCGACGAGGTTGGAGTTGGCGATGAGGACGCGCGGGGCCCAGACGTTGGTGCGGAACACTCCGACGGGTTTGCCGGACTGGACCAGCAGCGTCTCATCTTCTTCGAGGTCTGTGAGGGTGTCCACGATGGCATCGAATGCTTCCCAGCTGCGGGCAGCGCGGCCGGTGCCGCCGTAGACGACGAGGTCCTCGGGTCGTTCGGCGACTTCGGGGTCGAGGTTGTTCATGAGCATGCGCAGCGGGGCTTCGGTTTGCCAGTTCTTGGCGTTGAGTTTGGTTCCGCGGGGTGCTCGTACTTCTCGGGCTTGCGACATGGCGTGGGTTCCTTCACGGGCTCGGCACTAGTGTGATTCGCTTCACTGGTCTCACACTCTAGGTACCGGTGCCGCGCGCCCATAGGCCCCACGGCAGCAAAGTGTCTGGAATACCAGACTTACCAGGTCAGGATGTTCGCGTTCCGTACATTCGCTCGGACAGCAGCTGCGCATTGCGCTGCAGATTCTCTACCGCGGCGCGGACCTGGCTCTCGCTAAAACGCCCGACGGGGAAGGTCACTGCCAGGGCGGCCGCCGGTCGCTGCAGGTGATCGAGCACTGCCACGGCGATGCTGCGTTGGCCGCGCGCCACTTCTTCCACCTCTTCGGCCCAGCCGCGCTCGCGCACTGTTGCCAACCGCTGATGGAACTCGCGCAGCGTCTCGCCCGAGCCCGAGCCCGAGCCCGAGCCCGCGGCGGTGGCGAAGGCGGCGCGTGCTTCCCGCTCGGGCAGCACCGCCAGCATGGAGCGCCCCGAGGCGGTGCGGGTGGCGGGCAATCGCACCCCCACCTCCGTTACCAGCGACACCGCTCCCGGCGCGCGCAGCTCGTGGAGGTACACGATCTCGGAGCCCGCCAACCGCGAGATGTGCCCGGAACCTTGCAGCATCTCCGCCGCTGGGACAATCAGCCGGGCGCCCAGCCTCACCAGTGGTTGCTGCGTGGTGTACGCGTTAGCCATGGCGTACGCCGCCAGCCCGAGACCGTAAGTCTTCTCCCCCGGGATGTGAACGACATACCCGGCTTCCTCCATGACCTTGAGCAGGTGGTACATCGTCGAGCGGGGAATACCCAGTTCTTTGCGGATGCGGGCGGCGGAGATCGGCACGTCAATCGTCGATAGCAAGGAAAGAATTCGCAGCGTGTGCTGGGCAGCGGGGACGTGTCCCATGAATTCACCTCGAGAAGTCTGGGATACCGGACGAAAAGTTCTACCGCCCGACTATAGCCATCTGTGTCCACTGTTATTGTTTTCCCCCATGACCGAGATGATCATTCCCCCCACGCCTTGGACCGGGCGTAACGACGGCCCCGGCATCGAGCATGCCCGCTGGCACTCCACCATCTCTGCCCCCCAGCCTGCCCCAGGAATCGCCCTGCTGGGCTTCGCCTGCGACGAGGGCGTCCGCCGCAATGGGGGCCGTCCGGGCGCCGCGGCCGGTCCCGACGCCATCCGTTCCGCTCTCGCCTCCCTGGCAGTCCACCAAAACACCCCGCTTTACGACGCCGGGACGGTCACCGTCCCCGGCACCGATCTCGAGGCCGGGCATGAGGCCCTCAGCCGCGAGGTTGCCTCGCTGGTCGAGGCCGGACACCTCGTCATCGTTCTCGGCGGCGGGCATGAGACGGCCTTTGGCAGCCACCGGGGCGTCCGGGAAGCATTGGGGTACTCCCCCGCAATCATCAATCTCGACGCCCACTTTGATCTCCGCGAGGCGGATCAACCGTCATCGGGCACGCCGTTTAAGCAGATCGCTGAGCTCGCCGGTTCCGAGTTCGACTACACCGTGTTGGGTATTTCCCGGCCCAACAACACCCGCCAGCTGTTTTGCACCGCCGCCTCCCTCGAGGTCCACGTGGTCAGCGACGTCAAGCTCGGTTCCCTCACCCTGGAAGAGTGCACCGAACTGGCCGAATCTCTCTCGGAGAACCACGATGCGATCCACCTGAGTATCGACCTCGACGTGCTGCCCGCCGCCACTGCCCCCGGCGTCAGCGCCCCGGCGGCCCTCGGAGTCGACTTCCCCCGGATCCTCGCGCTGGCCACCGCCATCGCCGCCACCGGAAAACTCCGGCTCGTCGATATCGTCGAGCTCAACCCGGACTACGACATCGACGGGCGCACCGCGAAGGTCGCCGCCCGCCTCGTCGATGAAATTAGCTCCGCAGCTCGTGGCTAAGTGAGTCGAGCTCGCCGCCACCGGCCATGAGGATGGTAAACGCTTCTAACTTCTCCGGCAGAAGGCCACAGAAAATAATCATTAGTGAGTATTGACCTCGTTTGGAGCGCCAACGCGATGCCAAGATCATTTCCCTGAAAGACCTCGGAGAGTCGAGGGACTGGTGTTCGTCGACAATGAGCCTTTCGCCGGCTTCGACTCAAACGAAGACCTGGGTTTTTCGGGAGCAGGCAAAACCATTCCCTCCGATGAATGACGGCGGCTCACTCACCTGGAATTGTCTGGAGAGACTGCACTCACGGGTCACCTCTTGAGGACCCCCCCTTCCAATCGCCTGCCCGCCGCATCTTCGCACATTTTGCATGACAGGTGACCTCGATCTTCAAATTCTAAGAAATAAGATGCAACGACTCTTGGGTCTGCTGCACGATCAGGTGACAGTGGTTAGTCACGCAGCCTGATCGGCTGGTGTGGTCATGATTGTCTCGAACTCGATCGGGGTCAAGCGGCCTAGGCGGTCCTGTCTGCGGCGTCGGTGGTAGGTCCTCTCGATCCAGGTAACGATGGCGATCCGGAGCTCTTCTCGGCTGGCCCATGCGCGGCGGTCGAGGACGTTCTTCTGCAGGAGTGCGAAGAAGCTCTCCATGGCTGCGTTGTCCCCGCACGCACCGACGCGGCCCATGGATCCGGTCATGTCGTGAATGCCCAGAGCGCGCACGAATTTCCGGCTACGGAACTGAGACCCGCGGTCGGTGTGGACCACGCAGCCGGCCACGTCGCCGCGGCGGGCGACCGCGTTGTTGAGGGCAGCCACGGCTAGGCGGGACTTCATCCGCGAATCGATCGAGTACCCCACGATCCGGTTGGAGTAGACATCCTTGAACGCACAGAGGTAGAGCTTGCCCTCATTGGTCCAGTGCTCGGTGATATCGCCGATCCACAATTCGTTCGCGCCATCGGCCTTGAACTCGTGCCGGGTTCTGCCCTCCTCATCGGTGACGGCGCAGAGGTCATCGTGGACCGGTGGACCGGGCTTCTTACCGTTCTTGCCGCGTTTCTTCCCGAACACCGACCACCAGCGGTTGTCTGAGCAGATCCGCCACGCAGTGCGCGCTGCCATCGGTTGACCGAGATCGCGGGCCTCATCCACCAAATAGCGGTAGCCGAACTCGGGATCATCCCGGTGGGCGTCGAACAAGGCATTGGCACGGTAAGCCTCATTCAGCTCTGCATCGGTGATCGGGTCCGCCAGCCACCGGTAGTAGGGCTGGCGAGCAAGATTGAGCACCCGACACGTCACCGTGACGGGGACACCGTCCACGGCCAACTCACGAACGAGCGGGTACATCATTTTCCCGGCAGATTGGCCTGCGAGAGATACGCCGCGGCACGGCGGAGGACCTCGTTCTCCTGCTCCAAGAGACGGATCCTCTTCTTGGCGTCGCGCAGTTCAGCCGACTGAACCTGAGTCGAGCCCAACACTTCACCGTCCTCGAGGTCAGCCTTCTTCAGCCACGAGTACAGGGTAGTGAAGTGGACCCCGAAGTCCTTGGCGATCTGGGAGAGCTCGACACCGGGCTCACGATTCCGTGCGACACGGACAACGTCATCGCGGAACTCTTTGGGATAGGGCTTGGTCACGGTGTACATCCTTCCAGCCCAACCATCTGATTAGGCTGCTCGGTTGTCACCTGATCGTGCAGCAGACCCCTTATATCGAGTAGTCAGTACCCGCAAGCGAGAGATCCATCACGCTCAATGCAATGTAAAACCGCTGCCTGACATAGAATATCGGTAGATTCAGTCAAGCACCGGAAGCGAATAAAATTGTCTCAATACCCGTATTGGAAAACTGTCCCAACGGACGAAATCGAACGACGATTGGTACTTTTCAGCGAACATTGGCTGCAAGAAATTAAAAGATGGAAGAACGAAGGATCCATCAACTCAGCAGAAAGGAGCAGCGGGCAAAGATTTTGGCTCGATTTCCTCGGCTGCTTCGGCTTTGACGCGTTGAAAATGGACATTTTCGAACACCAAGCTTTTCGCCCAGTAGCCCAGACGCCGGGAAGGATAGACGTTCGAATGGGGAGCCTGTTCATCGGTGAAACTAAGAGCCCTCCCGTAAATATCAAACGAGCCGATATTCAACTCATCGACTACAGGGCAGGGTTCTCCGATCTAGACCCGACTGCGCCCATGTATGGAATCAGTACCAATTTCAAGACCTTCCACATCTTCAACTTCGATAGCAGCCGTAGCCATCCCATACTGGGAGTAGATCTCGATGATCTTCCACAGAATCTGAGCTACTTCAAATTCCTCTGCCGGCCTGTCCCTCAGAGACCTGTACCAAAGCTCCCAGAGCCAGTGACACCATTCTCCAACAGTCTTGATATCCAGAACGACATCAGTTACCTCTTGGGCCACATGCCAGGCGATATTCGAGGAATTAAAATATACCGCCGCCGACAGGAAGCGCTCGCTGGATATCTACCTCTTTACAAAAACGCGGTCGCGGGAGGGTGTAAAGAATCTTTCCGGGATTGGGCATTGAAGCGAGGTTTTTCACAGACCCTAGAAGACGAGCTTAAGAAAGACAAGGATCTCCGCTCGCAGACCAATATGGGGATCTGGATGTTTGCCGGAATGTTAATGTTTGTCATTTTGATCATTATTTTAGCGACCAGGTAGTCGATAATCGCTTTCCAGGTCGCCGCCCGCCTCGTCGATGAAATTAGCTCCGCAGCTCGTGGCTAAGTGAGTCGAGCTCGCCGCCGCCGGCCATGAGGATGGTGAGTTCCTCCAAGGTCACTTCGTCGCGGGTGGCGTCGAGGACCTGGCGGCCGAGGTTGAGCATGATGAAGCGATCGCCGACCAGGAATGCGTGGTGGGGGTTGTGGGTGATGAGGATGACCCCGATACCCCGGTCGCGGGCTGCGGCGACGAAGCGCAGGACCATGCCGGACTGCTTGACGCCGAGAGCGGCGGTGGGCTCGTCGAGGATGAGCACCTTCGCGCCGAAATAGATCGCCCGGGCGATGGCGACGACCTGACGTTGACCACCGGAGAGGGAGGCGACGGGGACGTCGACATTGCGGAGGTCGACGCCCATCTCGCGCAACTGCTCGTCGGCAATCTTTTTCATCTCATCTTCACGCAGGCGGCCAAAGGCGCCGACAATTTCCTGGCCGAGGAAGAAGTTGCGCCACACGCTCATTTGGCCGACGACGGCCAAGTCCTGATAGACGGTGGCGATGCCCGCATTGAGGGCATCGCGGGGCGTCGAAAAGCTCACTTCCTCCCCGGAGACGTACATCGTGCCGGACGTGGCCTGGTGCAGACCCGCCAAGATCTTGATGAGGGTCGACTTGCCCGCACCGTTGTCGCCGAGCACGCAGGTGACCTCGCCGGAATTGGCCGTCAGCGAAACGGAATCCAGGGCGGTGAAAGCGCCATAGGTCTTGGACACCTCGTCGAGGCGAATGAGTTCGGTCATGATCGTTTCCTGGTGAACTTCTCGAAGGTGTTGTTGGTCAGCACCGCGAACAGCAGCATGGCGCCGAGGAAGAACATGAACCAGTCGGGGTTCCACCCGGCGTAAACGATGCCCTGGTTGGTCATGCCGAAGATGAGCGCACCGATCGCCGTGCCAATGACCGTGCCTCGTCCACCCGTCATCGCACAGCCGCCAATGACGGCGGCGATGATGTAGAGGAACTCGTTGCCCACGCCCTGGCCAGCCTGGATCGAATCGAACATGAACAGGTTATGCATGCCGACAAACCAGGCGGCGGCGCCGACGAACATGAACAAGGTGATTTTCACCCGACGCACCGGCACACCGACTGCCCGGGCGGCATCCTCATCGCCACCGACAGCGAAGATCCAGTTGCCGAAGCGGGTCTTGAACAGCAAGAAGCTGCCCAGCGCCACGAACAGCAGCCACCACAGGACCGTGATGCGGATGTTGACGCCGCCGATGGTGAGAGTCGAGGCGAAGACCGCCCGCGCGGACGCGAACCCTTCCATATCCGAAATGATCGGCGTGGCCACCTGGCCGGTGACGAACTTCGTGATGGCCAAGTTCAAACCCTGCAGCATGAGGAACGCCGCCAGCGTGATGAGGAAGGAGGCAATCTTCGTCCGCGTGACCAGATAACCATTGATAAAGCCAATGCTCAGAGCAATACCGAGGGAGATAAGCGCCCCCACCCACGAGTTGAGCCACAGGTTGTAATTGAGCATCGTTGCCGCCAGCGACGCCGTGGTCACCGCGACGCCCGCCGACAAATCGAACTCGCTACCGATCATGAGCAGGCCCACCGCCACGGCCATAATGCCGATCGTCGAGCTGGCGTACAGCACAGTGGCGAAGGCATCGACCGAGCGGAACGCCGGGGCGACGCTGAAAAACATCACGAAGATAATGATGGCGCCGACGAGACTGGTCAGCTCGGGACGCTTGAGCAGGGTCGTTAGCCCTTCCGACACGCGGCTCATCGTGGCATTCATCGCAAACCTGCCTGAGCGGCGTCCGCGATTGTGTCAATGTTGGAGGAATCGACGAAGCTCGGGCCGGTGTACACGGGGCGGCCGCCGCCGACCGTGCTGCCGTTGCGATGCGCCAACCACAAAGAATCAACCGCCATATACCCCTGCAAGTAAGGCTGCTGATCAATCGCGAAGGCGATGTCACCCTTACGGACGGCCTCCACCAACTGCGCGTTCGTATCAAAGGTAGCGATCTTCACCTCTGCCCCCGCATCGCGCGCCGAGTTCACCGCGGCCAGAGCCACCGGGGTGACCAGGCCCATCACCCAATCGATCGACCGATCCTGAGCCAGCTTGGCCTGCAAAGTCGACTGCACCGAGGTCAGGTCCATGCCATTGACGTAAATCGTCTCCACCTCACCCCCGCCGCCGAGGCCTGAAGCTACGCCCGAACAGCGCGCCTCCTGGGAAGAATTTCCCTGCTCATGGATGACACACAGGACATGCTTGGCCTGTTCCTGCGCCAGGCGCTCGCCCGCCCGCGTGCCAGCCACGCTCTCTTCCTGCCCGAAAAAGCCCGACAGACCAAAATCTTGATAGCGATCCATGCCAGCATTGAGCCCCACGACCGGAATACCGGCGTCGACGGCTCGCTGCGCAGCCGGACCCAACGCATCAGCATTGGGCATGGTCACGGCGAGCCCATCCACCCGCGCATCGATGGCCGACTGAATAAGATTCGCCTGGTTAGGCACCTCCGGATCGGCCGAATACCTCAACTCCACATTGTTCTTCCGCGCCGCGTCCTCCGCGCCCTTGCGCACCAAATCCCAGAAGGTATCCCCCGGGGCGCCATGGCTCACCATCGACACGACGATCCGCTCGGTGTCCACGGTGCCCCCTCCCCCAGCCTGCCCCGTGGAGCGCGGAGCCCCACCGGTGGCGGAACAACCCGCGAGGAATAGGGCTGCCGACGTGACAACCACAGCTACGGAGGCGGCCAGCGGCCGACTAAAGAACTTCATTCCATGAAGTAAACGCAGGTCAGGGGGCTTAGTCAAACGTATGCCCAACTTATGCCACACCTACATTATCGATACAGATGGATTGTGCTGGACATTTCCGCCCACAGCAAAGTCACCGTTAGCGAATGCTTATCGACTGCTTATCGACGCCGCCGTGGCTAGCGTCGCAGTCCCCTCCCGCCAAGCGGTGCCCAGGCACCTATGATTGTCCCTATGTCTCAGCGGATAGAGGTAGTGGGCGCAGTCATCGTGCGAGACGGCCTCATCCTCGCCGTCCAACGCGGACCCGGCAAAGCCCTCCCCGGGACATGGGAGTTCCCCGGCGGAAAAATCGAAAACGGCGAAAGCCCAGCAGACGCCCTCCTCCGCGAACTCCGGGAGGAACTCCTCTGCGAGGCAACAATCGGCGACCTCATCACCACCACGGCCCATGACTACGACTTTGGCACCGTCGTGCTGACCACCTTCTTCTGCGCTCTAAACCACGACGAACCAACCTTGACCGAGCACGTCGACTTGCGCTGGCTCCGGCCCGCCGACCTCCTCTCAGTCGACTGGGCGCCCGCTGACGTGCCCGCCGTGGAAATCATCATGGAAAAATTCGCCTCGTGATACCCCCACCCCGTTCCATCGCGCGCGACGTCGAATTCGGGTTCCTCGACGGATCTCTGCCAGCGGATCAACTGCACAACCCCGTGCTCATCTCAAACACTGATGACAACACGATGCTGCGCGCCATCCGGGAAGAGCTATCAAACTCGTCTCATTTCATCTTCTCGGTCGCTTTCATCACCAGCTCAGGCCTGGCAATCCTCAAGCAAGCACTCCATGAATTCCCTGGCACCGGCGAGATCATTACCTCCCGCTACCTTGACTTCAATGAGCCCGATGTATTCCGAGAGCTTCTCAATCTTGACCGGGTGACAGTTCACGTACACCCAGATATCGAGGACGGCTTCCACGCCAAGGGCTACATCTTTCACCACGGCTTCGGCGTCACTGCCATCGTCGGCAGCTCCAACCTCACGGATAGTGCCCTCGTGGTGAATCAAGAATGGAACTTGCGTTTCTCGGCGCTACCCGGCGGCCACATCGTCGATCAACTCGACCGAGCCGTGCACAAGCAAAGGGACCGAGCCCAGCCGCTGTCATTGGAGTGGATCACAACCTACGAACAGAGCCGGCGCCCGAGAACGATCATGGCCCAGTCTGATCACCTGGTCGACGTCACCGATGACCAGCACGTCATCGTCCCCAATATGATGCAATCCGCGGCCCTGGAAGCTCTCGGCAACGTCGTCGACGCGGGCGAAAAGCGAGCTGTCATCATCTCTGCGACGGGCACGGGTAAGACGATCCTGGCCGCTCTGGCGGCCAGGAAGGCACAACCCCAACGCTTGCTGTTCGTCGTCCACCGCGAGCAAATCCTCACCAAGGCATCAGAAGAGTTCCGACGCGTCCTCGGCGCCCCAACCTCCGACTTCGGTTTCTACGTCGGTGGCCGAAAACAACTCGACGCCAAATACGTCTTCGCCACCTACCAGTCGCTGTCTCGCCCCGACACATTGCCAACTATTGATCCCCGAGCCTTCGACTACATCATCATCGATGAGGTCCACCGTGCCGGCGCCGAAAGCTACCGTCGCTTGTTGGACCACTTCCAACCACAGTTTCTGTTGGGATTAACGGCCACTCCCGAACGCACTGATGGATTTAACATCTTCGAGTTATTCGACTACAACGTGCCCTTTGAGATCCGCTTGCAGGATGCACTCCGATCCAAGATGCTGGTGCCGTTCCACTATTACGGCATTTCTGACTTCACCGATAGTCGCGGCCGAGTGCCCCACGACGTGTCGTCGTTGGAAGAACTTCTTTCCGACGACCGAATCGACTACCTCCTCGAGATGCTCCGCGTCTACGGCTATCCCCGCGGGGTCAGAGGACTCATTTTCTGCAGTAGAACACAGGAAGCGATCCGGCTCTCCACGTCACTCAACCAACGCTATGTCAATGGCCAGCTCCTCCGAACCGTGGCTCTCACTGGAGCAGACTCCGAGGCTGCCCGCGAAGATGCCATAGCCAAACTTGAGTCCGGCGAACTCGACTATGTGCTCACCGTGGACATCTTCAACGAGGGAATTGACATCCCCTCCGTAAACCAGATCGTCATGCTCCGAGGCACGCAATCAAGCATCATTTTCACCCAACAACTCGGTAGAGGCTTACGCAAAGCGGCTGGGAAAGACCATCTTCGAGTCATCGACTTCATTGGCAACTACGCCAACAACTACCTCATCCCCATCGCCCTGACCGGCGACAATTCAGCCAACAAGGAAAGCGTGCGAGAAAAGATCGTTCGCACTCGTGCAGAGGGGCTGACCTTAGGCACTTCCAGCGTGAACTTCGATCGCATCGCGCAGAGCAGAATTCTCGATGCACTGGCCAAAGCAAGGCTCGCAGGTAAGCGCGAGTTTAAGGAGGCGATCCTCAATCTTCAGTACCGGCTGGGTCAAATACCCCTTCTCATCGATTTTGCCCGCTTTGACACCATCGATCCCTATCTGCTCGCCAGCAAGTACAGCAATTATTGGAGCCTGCTTCATTCTTTCAAGCTCACCGACATCGGTCCCACTCCGCAGGAAGAGCACTACCTCAAGTTTCTCAGCACAGAACTTCTCAACGGGTTTCGACCTCACGAACTACTCCTGATCAAGGAGCTCCTCGAGTCCGGCCCCCTCTCCAGAACTGCATTTCAGCAGCATCTCAAACAGCTAGGCACCTCCCATTCTGACGACGTCCTGGACTCCACGGAGCGCGTCCTCACCCTTGACTTTTTCGGTGCCCGCCGCCGAAACCAATACGGTGCCATCTCCTTCCTCTCCATCGACGGGGATTCCTACGCTCTCGATCCGACGTTCAAGAGTCTCTATTTCGCCTATCGTGAAGGCGGCGACCGCGCCCACACTGCCCAATCTTTCCGCTCGCACGTGGACGACATTCTCAGCACCGCGCTATATCTCAACGAAGCACGGCACTCCTGGAATGGAGACTTAGTAATTGGCAACCGATACAGCCGAAAGGATGCCTGCAGACTCCTCCTGTGGGAAAAGAACCAAGAGTCCACCCTCTTTGGCTACAAGGTGGACACGGTGACATCCACCTGCCCCATCTTCGTTACCTATCACAAGGACCCCGACGTCTCCGCGAGTACACGATACGAAGACGAGTTCGCCAGCCCCCGGCTCATGAAGTGGTTCTCCAAAAATGACCGGACCCTCGACAGCTCCGAACTCACACCCATCATCACCAACGAGGTGCCCCTGCACCTGTTTGTTAAAAAGAGCGACTCCGATGGATTAGACTTCTTCTATCTCGGGGAGGCCGACAGCACTGACCCCCGCCAAACCACGATGGTTGGAACGGATGACAAGATCCACGATGTCGTCACCATGGGCCTTCATCTGGAGTCAGAAGTAGAACGAGGTCTCTATGAATACCTCGTCGAGAACAGCGGGCTTCCTCGCAGTCACATCGAATAGGCGTTAATGGGTCGCCAGGATGCGAATGCCGCCTCCTACCGTGACGTTTCGGGAAAGGTGGTCGATGGTGAAGACCAAGACCTGAGCGATGCACTTCCCACCTACGTTTTCACAATCGGGGTCCTGCCCAGGGTTCGTCCTTCTCCGTTGCGCGACACGTGTGATGGCGGCGTTCCTCGGGACGCAACAGAAGTAGCCAAAAGCTGTCCTGACGGTAGCGATGATATGCACGCGCATGTGTCCATTGAACCGCCGATACCCCCCTGCTCCCCATTCGGAAGTAGTCATCGAGGCCAACTACATGATCAGCTACCAAAGTCTTTGAGAAAGACCCCAATGATCTCGACATCAACGATGTCGTCGAGGGGAATGTCACGGTAGCGACGATCATCGAGAGTCCTGAGCCGCACACTATCCGGATCCATGGACCAGGCTTGGCCTACCTCGATCTTGGCGGGTTCCTGTCGTCGCACCCTCACAATCATGCCCGTCGCCAGGGCCTCTAGGAGTTCCTCATACATGGTGACGAAGATAGCCGGCACCGCCGGCACCACGGTGCAGAATCTAGGACGAGCCACAGGGAATGAACTTAGCCACATGAGGCCGGATAATGATCGATTTGGTGCTAATGCACGAGCTTCACTCTCTAGAACCCCGACTCCATGGTGGCCTTCTGGCTCTTTCAGAGGGCCTGTCTGGATCCTTTACGCCATTGAGCCTGGAAGCCTACGGTAACCACCTCGTTTTGTCCCCTAATCCTCCTCGGGGAGGGATTTCTCGGTTCTGGGGGCAGAGTCGTCTGGAGTACTGGGGACAGGTTCCTTTTCGCTCTCTGGACCCATCGTCTTCTCCACCACCCGGTGGACGGCCCATTCGACGGGGCCACGGCGGAAGAACCATCGCCATAGTGATGCGAAAAGTAGGAAGCCGAGAATTTGGGCTAGGAACATCCCCATCCAGGCGGGATCGGATTCGATTGGCATGGGATAGGTTCCTTCCCCCGGCGGATACATGCCCCACTCAAAGTCGAGGGCATAGGCACCTTCCAAGGCGAATTCGTCTCCCATCTTGAGGCTGGGATCCATGTCCGGGAAGTAATACGGCGGTTCGGCGGGAATGAAGTGAGCGGAGACGAAGGTGCCGTTGGCAATGGTGGTGATCAGCACATGGACGATGTAGACCGTGTAGGACATCGCACCGAGCGCTCGAAGCGGGTAGGTCACCCACACGATGGCGGGTACTCGGCATGCGAGGAGGCAGACGGCGATGACAATCATCGACACCGCGCTTGAGCTCACGACATCGAGGAAGTCTCCGGAGTGGGGTGTTCCACCCAAGAGCTCCCTGAAAAGTCCTCCGCCGATGCTCGCTGCGACTGACATCATCAAGGCCACGAAGAGGAGTATTCCGCCGATTCCGAGCAACATCCACTGTCGATCTGCTCGTTCCAGCGCCAGACGGTGGATGAGCAATCCGATGAGGAGGTAGGCGACCCAGGCTAGTAGCGGGTAGGAGCCAAAAAGTAGATCGCTGAGCTGCAAGCCCGCGAATCCAATGTAGAAGTAGTACTGCGAGGCGGCTAGTAATGGTCCAGCGATGAGCAGTACTGCCAACAAGGTGAAGAGCCACCGAAGGCGCCACCCGATCACCGGGAGTAGTAGGAGGTAGGCTGCACCGATCGCGGTCAACACGATCATGATGTAGCTCTGGATCCCAGAGAGAATGACCCCCAGTCCGAGCAGGATGACGGCGCGGATGAGGATGTTGAATCGCGCCCGGCTCAGTGATTCCGAGCGTTCGGTAATGATGCCCATCGATACGCCCGCTAGCACGGCGAACAAAGCCGAGGGATAGCCGGTGGTGATCCACGTTTCGGGTCCTAAGTGGGCGGCGATCATGCCGGTGATGGCGAGTGCGCGGGCTAGATCCAGGCCGTGGATGCGGGTCATGGATTAATGGTATTGGAAAGCTCTTAGATTCGCTCTAGCTTTGGGGCGCGGCCATCGTCGAGTGTTTCTCGGCCGAAAGCCCACGCCACGGCCGCCAGCAAGCCGATGACACCACAGATGAGGAAACCCACCTCGAAGCCATAGACCTGGGCGACGTAGCCGATGAGGATGGGGCCGGTGATGGCGCCGAAGTCCATGGCCATTTGGTAGTTGGCCAGCACGCTTCCGCCGGATCGTTCACTGCCGATGACATCGGCCACGACAGCTTGTTGGGATGGATTGAGCATGCCTGCTCCCGCGCCCGCCAGCGCCGAGACGATGAGTAAGGGCCACAGGTCGTGGGTGAACCCGAGGGTGGCCGTGAAAATCGCATTGATCACCAGCCCGACGATGATGAGTGGCTTGCGGCCGATGGTGTCGGCCAGTCGGCCCGAAACCTGGAGGACTACTGCGTTGCCAGCTGCAAAGGCGGCCATGGCCAGCCCGGCGATGGCCGCGCCGTTGTTGAAGGCAGCGGCGACGAAGAGGGGCAAGGTTGCCACGCGCACGCCGAAGTTGATCCATCCGTGGGCGAAGGCGGAAATGAGCGCTGATCGATAGGCGCTGTCGCGGATGGCCTCGCGGAACAGCAAAGGATTGGCTTTGGCCTTGTCAGATTGGGAGTCTTCCTGTGGCTTTGGCATTTTCCACCACACCACGAAGGCAGCCACCGCCACGGTGAATCCGTAGATGACGAAGGGAACCCGCATTCCGAGGACGGAAAGGGCGGCACCAATAATGGGGCCGATGATGTTGCCCACGAGGAAGGCGGTGCCGTAGAGCGCTGAGGCTCTGCCGCGACAGTCGGGCGGGGCCATCTTCACAATGAGGCCCATGGCCGAAACGGTGAACATCGTGGAGCCAATGCCTGCGATGCCTCGCAGGAGCAAGATGTGCCAGTATTCCTGTGCCCCACCGACCAAGGCGGTCGTCACTGCCACGGTCATCAGGCCCGTGAGATAGACCCGGCGAGAGCCGATGCGGTCGATGAGCTTTCCTGATGCCGGAGCGAAGATGAGTCGGGATCCGGCGAAGACGGAGATGACGGCGCCTGCGGCAGCCATGGATACATCGAAACTGACCACGAACTGCGGCATGATCGGCGCGATAAATCCGTAGCCCAGCGCGATGATGAAGGCAGCGGATACGAGGATCCAGATTTCGCTGGGCAGCTTCGGTGTGGCGTCAGTGTGCTCGGTCATGTCTTGTTCAGATTACACTGACCACTGTGATTCGCACTACTGTTCGCATGAATCGAACACTCGTGTCTATGGCGGGATCTAGAGTTCACCACATGACAACCAACACTGCTCACTACTACGCCCACCTCCTCCGCCACCGTCAGGCTTCGACCCTCAACGATTTGTCCTCCATCATTCATCACCCACGCTCTCTTGCCCGGCCGACTGCCTCGTGGCGCCCACCACTCAAGCGGCTGCCGGCACCACCAGAAGGAGAGGCACTCAACGTGACCATTACTCGCCATCGAGTTGGTCCGCAGGCCAAGGCACGTGTTTTCGGCTTCGGCGAGGATCGGGTCCCGGCATACCTCCTTACTCTCCGGTTCACGGATCCGCGGGGCGGCAGCGTTGATGTTGCGCTCGCAGAGGGGTGGGTGAGAGCCCTGATTCATGACGCCGCAGCTGACGCCGTCCACGAGGTCACGGTCACCGACCACGCTCCCACGTTTGTGTGGCTGGCCGATAGTGATTACCTGCCTGTCCGCTCCCCCGCCTCACTCTTTGGTGGGTTTGAACAGGCTGCTTAGCAGCGGAATCTACAACGCGCGGAGGTAGCGATCGATCACGTCAAATGGTGACGTAAGGATCGAGTTGATGGAACCAGCAATGAAGGCATCATCTTCAGGGCTATAAAAGGCAAACGCACCTGTCACACCGGTATGCCCGAACATCAGTTGCTTTTTCGGTCCGAACGGGAATCGGCTGTTGTGGGGCGCGGCCATCATGCCCGCCCCATAGCGCAGCGGCCAGTATTGGATTCGCCGCAACTCCGGTTCAGCCAGATGACGCGGGTTGAAGAGCTTGCCCGTGTGGAAGGCGCGGATAAACGTCAACAGATCATCCGCCGTGGAGATCACGCCGGCTGATCCTGGGGAACTGGACAGGTAACGCGATGCCCACACCGGGTCCTTGTGGGTCCGAAATGGGGCGTAGTCGCGGGTCGCTGGAACCACGAACGTGGTCAACTCCATTCCCAATGGCACAAGGATGTACTCGTAGGCCATCTCCTGGAAGCTACGGCCCGTGGTGTGCTGGGCAACCTGTGACAACAGCTCAGCATTGAGGTCTGAGTAGTGGGCTCGTCGCCCTGAACCACCGGGTGGGAATTTGGCGCCAATCGTGGCGGAGATTTCCATCTGCTCGTCGACGTGGACCACGCGATCCCAATCGACGATCTGCTCGACAACGGTGCGGCCCCCGGGGTCGCGGCTGTCTTCCCAGCTCGGCAGGCCAGACGTCTGGTCCAGCAAGTGACGGACGGTGATGTCGGCCCCGTAGTCCGACCCGCCCACCACGTGGAGTCCATCCAGGGAGCCCGAGGGCATGCGGGAGGCCACCGAGGAGTGATATGTGAGTCGTCCCTCGTCGATGAGGCGGAAAATGATCGCGTGGGTAAATAGCTTGCTCACTGATTCCGCCGCGAAGCGGGCATCAGTGTCCATCGCGTCGAAGCAATAAGAATGGCGGACGGTGCCGTCCGTGGTTTCGAGGACGACCGCGACGTCGCCAAGCTTATTCATAGCCGCCACCTTGGTGTCGGCGTCAGCGAGTGACTCCTTCACCGTGGGTTGCGGTCGATTCCGCCAACTACCAAGCCGCTCGCGGAGTGAGGAGCGGGCCATGCCCAGCTACCTACCTTTCGTCGTCTTCCGAATCATCTTCAGAATCCTCATCTGAATCATCAAAATCCACGTCGTCTTCGTCGTCCGCGCCGAAGATGTCATAGACGTCCGGCTCATCAAACTCATCGTCGTCGAAGGACACGAGCTGAGCCTCCCAGTCATTCGCCTGGTCGGCGGCGAGGGAAAGGACGTCGAAGAGTCGGTCGAAGTCGGTGAAAGCGCCCAACTCCAAGATCTCGTCGGTGGCCAACTCCACGTCGGCGTTGAGGTCGGCGAACAACCGCATGCGGTCCTCGTCGGACAACTGGTCATCGCCGTCGGACTCCCACAGCTCCCCGATGGCCTGATCGATGAGGTCCTCGAAGGACTCACCCTTGGCGATGAAGATGACGGAGGCGGTGGGCACGCCGTCGACGACCTCCACCTGGACCTCCAGCTCAGAGTTCTCACCGGCCTCCGCGCGGACGAGGTTCGCGATGAGGGAGTCCTGATAAAACTCCAGCTCAGCGATGCGCTCGTCGGTGCCTTCCAGCAGGTCACGCAACACGGTGATCATCTGGTCGGTGGCAACGTGCTTGTCCACGGTGGCCACCGCGTCCTCGACGGAGAAAACAACGGAGACCAATACGGCCTCGAAGTCCTCATCGTCCTCGTCTACATCGGCGGCGGCGATGTAGACGTTGGCGGCCGGCATGTGCGGGTCAATTTCCACGAACTGGATTTCCAGGTCCGAGGTGATGGGGACGAACATCGTGTCGTCGTTCACCCGGGACTCGATGCCGTCGGCGTCCAGTGCTGCAGCGATGTCCTCAAAGAAACTCATGGTGGGCTGTGGTCCTTCCAAAACAGAGGCGAAACCGCGGTCGGCAGTCCCGATCTAGCCTAGCCGCGCCGCCGCCATCTCGCCGGGAACTTCACTTGTCATCCTCGGGATTCCCGCAAATCGGTAGCCTGCATCAACATTCCCAGCTCTTCGAGCAATTCGGGGCGGCCATTCCCCCACTCGGTCATGCGGTAGTCCTCCCAGGCGCGGCGTTGGGCGGCCTTCGGATCAAAAAGCGCACGGGTGTCATGGTCGAAAACCACTGTGGCGCGGCCAGGCCGGGTGTCATCCGCGCCGTCATAGGCGGGCCATTCTTCCCCAGGGTGGCCGTGGTGGATGAAGGAACCCCAGTGGTATTGGATAAGGTCGGTCAGCTCCTCGTATCCGTCCATGCCGCCGAAGCGGGAGAGCCCGGCGGTGCGGGAGGCGGTGGGGTCGCCGAACACTGCGGAGAGTTCGAGGGAGTGCATGGCCCCTAGACCCAGCCAGCGCAGGGCGGCGGGTGCGTAGTCGAAGCGGTACATCCAGGTGGGGGCGGTGCGGGCGTGCGCACCGGCGAGGCGGACGGAGGGGGCCCAGAAGAGGGCGTCGGCAAGCAGCTCGGCGAATTGGGTGCGTTCGGTGGCACCCTCGTAGGCCCGGAGGACGCGCGGGGCGTGGGCGGGATCGAACGCGGAGAGCAAGCGCAGGGCGCTGCGGGAGCGCGCGGAGGTGCGCATGTAGAAGACTTTGGAAAAGCTGGCCTCATCCGAGTTGGTGCCAATGAGCAGCGGGACTTGGGCCTGACCACCGGATTCGAAGATGGTGAGGGGGTGGTCGGGGACCACCCCGCCGTCGATAGTCGGGCCATAACAGGAGTTGAGGTGCAGCAGCTCACCGCCGTGCCACATCATGGACTGCCCGGCGCGGACGAGGTCGGCGGCGGATTCATCGCGCAGGTCGGCCAAGGTCGCTTGGCGCGGCAGGGCCATGCGGTAGACGAGCTCGCGGGCCCACAGCGTGGCCTGGGCGCGGGAGTGAATCATGGAGATCGGCGGGGATTGGGCGATGGCGCGGTGGAAGAGCCCGGCGACGGCGGGCACGCCCATGAGGGTGGTCACGGCTGCGCCACCGGCGGATTCGCCCATGAGGGTGACGCGGTCGGGGTCTCCTCCGAAGGCGGCGATGTTGGCCCGGACCCACTTGAGGGCCAGGATTTGATCGCGCACAGCCGGGTTGGCTACGCAATCCTCGCCGATGCTGCGCAGGTCAAGGTAGCCGAGCACGCCGAGGCGGAAGTTAATGGACACATAAACCGCGTCCATGGTGCGGGCAAAGGAGTAGCCGCGCAGCATCCGTTCGTGGGAGGAGCCCATGATGAAGGATCCGCCGTGGAGGTAGACAACGACGGGCAAAACGTCGTCCGTGTCGGGGCGAACAATGTCGAGGGCGAGGCAATCTTCATCACCGATAATCCTGTCCGTCCAGGAGTATGTCGGCTGCGGGGCGGGTGGGGCGAAGCGGGTGGCGTCGCGCACGCCAGCCCAGGGTTCGCGCTGCTGAGGGGCCCTAAACCGGCCCGATCCGGAGGTAGGCGCGCCGAAGGGAACCCCGCGCCAGGTGCGGATGCCTAACTCTTCATCGACCAGCCCACGGACCACTCCGGCGGTGGTGGCGATATCGGGCCCCGTGCTCATAGCTACTACGGTAGTGAGCATGGTTAATTACGTCGACCGGGAAACCACTCTGTGCATTTCGTTGTCTGCTCGCCCCTCGAATCACGGCGTCCGTTTCCACAACTGGCTCTACGCCGAACTCGGCCTCAACTTCCTGTACAAGGCGGTGGCACCGACGGACATCACCGCCGCCATCGCGGGCGTTCGCGGCCTGGCTATCCGCGGGGCCGGGGTCTCCATGCCGTATAAGCAGGATGTCATCCCGCTTATCGACGCCCTGGATCCCTCCGCCGAGCGCATCAACGCCGTCAACACGATTGTCAATACTGACGGCGAGTTGGTCGGCTACAACACCGACTACGTTGCGGTGGCACAGTTGCTGCGCACCCACGAGGTTGATCCTTCCTTGCGCGTTGCCGTTCGCGGTTCCGGTGGAATGGCCAACGCGGTTGTTGCGGCGTTGGCTGATCACGGGCTGCAGGGCACGGTCGTGGCCCGCAATCATGCGACGGGCTCGGCGCTGGCGTCCCGCTATGGCTGGGAGTACTCGGCGGAGGTGCCGGCGGGTGCTGAGCTGCTGGTTAATGTCACCCCGTTGGGCATGGATGGTGAATCCGCGCACGTTCAGTCGTTCTCGGATGCCGAGGTCGAGGCCGCGGCCGTGGTGTTCGACGTCGTGGCTTTCCCGGTGGAAACACCCCTCATCCAGGCGGCCCGCCGTTTGGGCAAGCCGGTCATCACCGGTGGTGAGGTCGTTGCCCTCCAGGCTGCGGAGCAGTTCACTCTGTACACCGGTCACACCCCGACGCCGGAGCAGATCATCGCGGCCGAGGACTACGCCAGCCAATAAGTTTCACAGCATATTGCCAGTTGACTGTGGGAATGTGCCAGCCGTATTAGTGTGTTGATCCAGAAGTAAGCGATATATCGCCAGACATGGCCCCCGAGCGCCACCGAACGCCACCGAACGCCACTGCACAATGAGGAGTGACTTCATGACCATCACCGACGGCATCAATTCTGACCCCCAGGCCGTCGAGGCCACGAGCGGTTCCTCCGGGCGCCTGCTCATCGGCGCCCTGGATCGGGCCGTGTCCATCCAGTCCGGCGCCATCATCGCCTACGTCGAACGGCTGCGCCGCAAGAATCCCGATGCGAGCCCGCAGGAACTGCAGACCAAGATTGACAAGCACTTCGCTTACTTGGCCACCGGTTCCGGGGCGGGCGCGGGTGCTGCCGCCGCCGTCCCCGGCATTGGTTTCTTTACTGGTGCCGCCGCCATCGGCGCGGAATCCCTCGTCTTCCTCGATGCCGCGACCTGGTACACCATGGCCAGCGCGCATCTGCGCGGGGTGGATATCTCCGAAAAGGAGCGCCGTAAGGCGCTCATCCTCATTGTGTTGTTGGGGGCGAAGGGGACCGCGATCGTCGATACGCTGGTGGGCGATGTGTCCAAGGGGTCGGGGCTGTCCACCGTTGCCGCCATGGCCCGGTTCTCGGCTCCGAAGCTGACGGAGGTGAACAACCGGCTCATGCGCACGGCGTTGAAGTCGGTATCGAAGAAGTTCCGCCGGGCGTGGCTGGGCAAGATTATGCCGTTGGGGATCGGCGCGGTGCTGGGCACCCTGGCGAACCGGAAGCTGGCGAAGGCGGTCATCGCTAATTCGCGCGAGTCGCTCGGCCCTCTGCCGCGGGATTTTGGCACGCCCGGCCCCGTGATTGAAGCCTAACTTGGAGGGGCATTCCGGCCGACGGGTCCTCATCGATGTGCTTCGTCAGCGCCGCGGTGTCACCATCGCGGCCCTGGTGGCGACGGTCGGTGCGGTGCTCTTTGAAGTCGCCATCCCGCTGCTCACCGGCTCGGCCGTCGATGTCGCCACTGGCGCCATCACCTCGACCCCGGCGACGGAGCTGTTTCAACAATGGTCGCCTCTGACGGCGATCATTGTCGTGCTCGTCCTCGTCGCGGTGGGCCGCTTCGCCTGCCAATTCGCGCGGCGCTACACGGCTGGCCGATTATCCATCGGTACCCAGCACACGCTGCGGGTCCGGCTGCTCGACTCACTCCAGCGTCTCGACGGCCCCGGCCAAGACAACATCGTCACCGGCCAGGTCGTATCGCGCTCGATCTCCGATCTCAACGCCACCCAAGGCCTCGTCGCCATGGGACCGTTGGCGCTGGGATTACTCATTCAGCTCGTGGTCACCGCCGTGGTGATGTTTAGCGTCTCTCCCCTGCTCACCCTCATCGCCTGCGCTTTCCTCCCGCTCATCGTCGCGGTGGCACTGTTCTCCCGGCGCACGATGTACGCCGCTAACTGGGTCGCCCAACAAGCCACCGCCGACCTGGCCACCCACGTGGAACAAACCGTCACCGGCGTCCGCGTGGTCAAGGCCTTCGCCCAGGAAACCCGCGAGGTCGGCCGCCTCGACGCATTGGGACGCACGCTCTATGCGGTGAAAATGCGCTCGGCCAAACTCATGGCCCGCTATCAGCCGTTGCTGCAAAACCTGCCGCAGCTGGCCCTCGTGGTCAACATCCTCCTCGGCGGGTGGATGGCCATCCGTGGCGACATCACGGTGGGCACCTTCTTCGCCTTCTCCGTGTATCTGACGTCGATGACGCAGATCGTCAGCATGCTCTCCGGCATGATTGTCACCTTCCAGATGGGCCTGGCCTCCCTCGACCGCATCGCCGACATCCTCGACTTGCGCCCCTCGCGAGTCGATCCTGCCGATCCGCTGACCATCCCGGAGGGCCCCCTCGGCCTCGCCGTCGACGCCGTCACCTTCGATACCGACGGTCGCCGCGTCCTCGACTCACTCAGCCTCACCGTCCCCGCGGGCGGCTCGCTCGCCCTCATCGGCCCGCCCGGATCAGGAAAATCAATGGCGGTCCAACTGCTCGGCGGCTTCTACCAGCCGGATGCCGGGTCGCTCTCGCTTATCGACGCCGCCGGCACCCCCCTCCCCTACGGCCAGCTCACGCTGGCCACCCTGCGGCAGGCGGTCACCTGCGTCTTCGACGAGCCTTTCCTCTATTCCTCCACCATCCGCGACAACATCACCATGGGAGCCACCGCCACCGAGGAGGAGATCCGGCGCGCCGCGGAACTCGCGCAGGCCGTGTCCTTCATCGAGGAGCTGCCCGACGGCTTTGACACCGTCGTCGGCGAGCGAGGCCTCACCCTCTCCGGCGGGCAGCGCCAGCGCATCGCCCTGGCCCGCGCCCTCTTCGCCCGGCCCCGCATTCTCATTCTCGACGACGCCACCTCCGCCATCGATGCCGCCACCGAGGCCCGCATCATTCACGGCCTGCGGGCGGAGCTTAACGACGTCACCATCGTCTCCGTCGCCCACCGCCAATCCACCCTCGACCTCGCCGACAACGTCGCTATCGTCGACTCCGGCCGAGTGGTGGCCAGCGGGCCCGTGTCAGAGGTATCCACCGACCCGCAATTCCTCGCCGTCATGGACCCGACCCCACTCCAGCGAGAAATCGGTCCCGATCCAGCCCACGATGCCCTGTGGCCCGCCGAGACCCAACACGGTCGACAGGAACACATCATTGACTCCTCCGCCGTCGTCGGCGGGCGTGGCGGTGGCGGCCGAGGAATCGGCGCGATCACCGCCACTCCGGAGCTGTTGGAACGGGTGGACAAGCTTCCCCCCGCCACGGAGGAACCCGGCCTGGATTCCGCCCGCATCCGCGAGGACCTCTCCGACTTCCACCTCCGCGACCTTTTCCGCTCCGTCTGCTTCCTCATCCTCGGCGTCATCGCCTTGCTCATCGTCGGGGTGCTCGCCTCCCTCGCCTTCCCGACCCTCATGCGGTGGGCCGTCGACTTCGGCGTGGGACGAGACTCCGTGGGCACCCTCTGGGAGATCGCCGGGGCGGGCCTCGTCGTCGTCGCGATCTCGTGGGCCGCTGCCGTCGCCCTCGTCATCTACACCTCCCGCACCGGTGAACGACTCCTCTACAGCCTGCGCCTGCGCAGCTACGCCCATCTCCAACGGCTGAGCATGAGCTTCTATGAGACGACGATGTCGGGCCGCATCATGACCCGCATGACCACCGACATCGACACCCTCAGCTCCTTCCTCCAAACCGGACTGGCCCAGGCGATCGTCTCGGTGGGCACGCTCGTGGGCATCCTCGTCATGCTCGCCTACACCGACGCCGGCCTGTCCCTCGTCGCGGTGGCGGCCATCCCGCTCATCGTCGTGGTGACCATCATCTTCCGCCGGATCTCCACCCGCCTCTACGCCCAAGCCCGCGAGCAAATCAGCACCGTCAACGCAACCTTCCAAGAAGACATCAACGGGCTGCGCACCGCCCAGATGCACGGCCGCACTCCCCTGGCGCTGGCCACCTTCGAGCGCGAATCAGAACGCTACCGCCGCCTGCGGGTCCGCTCCCAGGCGGCCGTGGCGCTGTACTTCCCCGGCGTCAACGCCATCTCTCAGATCACCACTGCTTTAGTCCTCGGGGTCGGGGCGAGCCGGGTCGCCGGGGGCGATCTCACCGCCGGCGTGCTCGTCGCCTTCGTCATGTACCTCGCCCAGCTGTACGGGCCGATCCAGCAATTGGGCCAGATCTTCGACTCCTGGCAGCAGGCCGCCGTCGGTTTCCGCCGCATCACCGATCTGCTCGCTCACAAGCCCACGGTCGACGACACGGGCACCGACCCCGACGCTGGGCGCGCGGCCCGCGGCCCCCTCGCACTGCACGACGTGTCCTTCTCCTATGGCCCCGACTCCCCGCTCGTCGCCGAGGACATGAACCTCACCATCGCGCCGGGGACGACGCTGGCCCTGGTGGGGCCGACGGGGGCGGGGAAATCGACCGTCGTCAAGCTGTTGGCCCGGTTCTACGACCCGGTGACGGGCGAGGTGACAGCGAGCGGCACCGACATTCGCAATTTCCCGCTGCCGCAATGGCGCCGCCGCATCGCACAGGTGCCGCAGGAGGCACACCTCTTCATGGGCACGATCGCGGAAAATATCGCCTACGGCGAGCCCGAGGCCACGGACAGCGACATCGAAGATGCCGTCCGCCGCATCGGCGCACTCGCCATCATCGCCGACATCCCCGGCGGATTCCGCCACAACGTCGGCGAACGCGGCCGCGGCCTGTCCTCCGGACAGCGCCAACTCATCGCCCTCGCCCGCGCCGAACTCCTGCGCCCCGACGTCATGCTTCTCGACGAAGCCACCGCCACCCTCGACCCCGCCACCGAAGCCGCCGTCCTCGACGCCTCCGACCGGATCACCCGCGAACGCACCTCCATCGTCGTAGCCCACCGACTCGCCACCGCCGCCCGCGCTGACCGCATCCTCGTCATCGATGAGGGACGTATCATCGAAGACGGCACCCACTCGGCGCTCCTGGAACGGAACGGTGTGTACGCGGGGATGTGGCACTCCCACCGATAATGGGGGTGCGAAACTCCCCCTCCGCTATCTTGACGCGGGCGGGCACACGCTACCCTGTAGTGAGCTATTACCGTGTGAGCTAACGGACCACAAAAAGATCAATGAAATGAGGCGAGCACCTGCCGTGAGCAGCGCAAGTACTTTCGGCCCGAACGAGTGGCTGGTAGACGAGATGTTCCAGCAGTTCCAAAAGGACCCCCAGTCCGTGGATAAGGAATGGCGGGAGTTGTTTGAAAAGAACGGCGCCCCCTCCACCGCCTCCACTACCAGCGGAAAGGCTGCCGCTGTGAAGGACAACAAAGTTGCAGCACCGAAGCGGGAGACCCTCGTGACTGAACAGGCCGCTAAGGCTCAGGAGACGACCAAGAAGGCCACCGCCGCCCGCCCGGCGAAAAAGGCCCAGGTCTCCCCCCTCGACCGCGCCGGAACCTCCCCGCAGCCCGACGCCGGCACGAAGCCGCTCAAGGGTCTGTTTAAGGCCATTGCCAAGAACATGGACGAGTCGCTGGAGATCCCGACCGCCACCTCCGTGCGGGACATGCCGGTCAAGCTCATGTTTGAAAACCGCGCGATGGTCAACGACCACCTCAAGCGCACCCGCGGTGGCAAGATCTCCTTCACCCACATCATCGGCTACGCCATGGTCAAGGCCATCATGGCCCACCCGGGCATGAACGTCTCCTACACCGTGGCTGACGGCAAGCCCTCCGTGGTGACCCCGGAGCACATCAACATCGGCCTCGCCATCGATCTCCCGCAGAAGGACGGCTCCCGCGCACTCGTGGTCGCCGCCATCAAGGAGACCGAGAACATGAACTTCGACGAGTTCCTCGACGCATACGAGGACATCGTCGCCCGCTCCCGCGTTGGCAAGCTCACGATGGATGACTACTCCGGCGTGACGGTCTCCCTGACCAACCCCGGCGGCATTGGCACCCGACACTCCGTGCCGCGCCTGACCAAGGGCCAAGGCACCATCGTCGGCGTCGGCTCCATGGACTACCCCGCCGAATTCGCCGGTGCCTCCGAAGACCGCCTCGCCGAGCTCGGCGTGGGCAAGCTGGTCACCATCACCTCCACCTATGACCACCGCGTCATCCAGGGCGCCGAGTCCGGTGAATTCCTGCGCACCATGTCCCAGCTGCTGGTCGACGACAAGTTCTGGGACCACATCTTCCAGCGCATGGGCATTCCCTACAGCCCGATGCGCTGGGCCCAGGACGTCCCCAACACCGGCCTGGACAAAAACACCCGCGTCATGCAGCTCATCGAGGCCTACCGCTCGCGCGGCCACCTCATCGCCGACACCAACCCGCTCGATTGGGAGCAGCCCGGCCTCCACGTCCCCGACCACCGTGACCTGGACATCTCCACCCACGGCCTCTCGATCTGGGACCTCGACCGCGTCTTCCACGTCGGTGGCTTCGGCGGCAAGGAGACCATGACCCTGCGCGAGGTGCTCTCCCGCCTCCGCGCTGCTTACACCCTCAAGGTCGGCTCCGAGTACACCCACATCCTCGACCGCGACGAGCGCGAATGGCTCCAAGACCGCCTCGAGGCCGGTATGCCCAAGCCGACCAACGCCGAGCAGAAGTACATCCTGCAGAAGCTCAACGCCGCCGAGGCCTTTGAAAACTTCCTGCAGACCAAGTACGTCGGCCAGAAGCGTTTCTCCCTCGAAGGCGCCGAGTCCCTCATCCCGCTCATGGACGCCGCCATCGACACCGCCGCGGGCCAGGGCCTCGACGAGGTTGTTATCGGCATGCCCCACCGCGGGCGCCTCAACGTCCTCTTCAACATCGTGGGCAAGCCGCTGGCTCAGATCTTCAACGAGTTCGAAGGCAACATGAAGCAGGGCCAGATCGGTGGCTCCGGCGACGTGAAGTACCACCTCGGCGCCGACGGCCGCCACCTCCAGATGTTCGGCGACGGCGAAATTGACGTCTCCCTCGCAGCCAACCCCTCGCACCTCGAGGCCGTCGACCCGGTCATGATCGGCATCGCCCGCGCCAAACAGGACGTCCTGGACAAGGGCGAAGACGGCTTCACCGTCATGCCGCTCATGCTCCACGGCGACGCCTCCTTCGCCGGCCTGGGCATCGTCCAAGAGACGATCAACATCTCCGGCCTGCGCGGCTACACCGTCGGCGGCACCGTCCACATCGTGGTGAACAACCAGATCGGCTTCACCACCACCCCGGACTCTTCCCGCTCCACCCACTACGCCACCGACCTGGCCAAGGGCTTCGACTGCCCCGTCTTCCACGTCAACGGCGACGACCCCGAAGCCGTCGTGTGGGTCGGCCAGCTGGCCACCGAGTACCGCCGCCGCTTTGGCAAGGACGTCTTCATCGACCTCGTCTGCTACCGCCGCCGCGGCCACAACGAAGCCGACGATCCTTCGATGACCCAGCCGCTCATGTACGAGATCATCGGCGACCGCGCCTCCGTCCGAGCCCGCTACACCGAAGACCTCGTCGGCCGTGGTGATCTCTCCGTCGAGGACGCCGAGGCAGCCGCCCGCGACTTCCACGACCAGATGGAATCCGTGTTCAACGAGGTCAAGGAATCCGACAAGGCCGTGCCGCAAGAGCAGACCGGCATCACCGGCTCCCAGGAACTCACCCGCGGACTGGATACGTCCATCAGCCGCGAAGAGCTCGTGGAAATCGGGCAGGCCTACTCGCACGTGCCGGAGGGCTTCGAGCTGCATCCGCGCGTGGCCCCGGTAGCCAAGAAGCGCACCGAGTCCGTCACCGACGGTGGCATCGACTGGGGCTGGGGCGAGCTCATCGCCTTCTCCTCCCTGGCTAACTCCGGCCGCCTCGTCCGCCTCGCTGGCGAAGATTCCCGCCGTGGCACGTTCACGCAGCGCCACGCCGTCGTCTTCGACCCGCGCACCGGCGAAGAGTTCAACGGCCTCAACGAACTGGCCCAGGAGAAGGGCGACGGCAAGTTCCTCGTCTACAACTCCGCCCTCACCGAGTACGCCGGCATGGGCTTCGAGTACGGCTACACCCTGGGCAACCAGGACGCCGTCGTGGCCTGGGAAGCACAGTTCGGCGACTTCGCCAACGGTGCCCAGACCATCATCGACGAGTACGTCTCCTCCGGTGAAGCCAAGTGGGGTGAGACCTCCGGCGTCATCCTCCTGCTGCCCCACGGCTACGAGGGCCAGGGCCCGGACCACTCCTCGGCCCGCATCGAGCGCTTCCTGCAGCTGTGCGCCGAAGGTTCCATGACGGTGGCTCAGCCGACCACCCCGGCGAACCACTTCCACCTGCTGCGCCGCCACGCGCTGGGCACCATGAAGCGCCCCCTGGTCGTCTTCACTCCGAAGTCGATGCTACGCAACAAGGATGCCGCCTCCGCCGTGTCCGAGTTCACCGAGGTCACCGCCTTCCAGTCCATCTTCAACGATCCTCGACTGGTCTCCCTCGACGGGGAGATCATCGGCGACGCTGAGAAGGTCACCTCAATCCTGCTGTGCTCCGGCAAGATCTACTACGAGCTGGAAAAGCGCCGCGCGAAGGACAACCGCGAGGATGTTGCCATCATCCGCATCGAGATGCTCCACCCGATCCCCTTCAACCGCCTCCGCGAGGCCTTCGAGTGCTTCCCGAACGCCAAGGAAGTCCGCTTCGTCCAGGACGAGCCGGCCAACCAGGGACCGTGGCCGTTCTACAACGAGCACCTGCGCAACCTCATCCCCGAGATGCCGCCGATGCGCCGCATCTCCCGCCGCGCGCAGTCCTCGACTGCTACCGGCGTGGCCAAGGTGCACCAGCTGGAGCAGGCGCAGCTGATCGACGAGGCCTTTGAAGACTAAGTTGCGGCCTTAGGAGATAAAGTCTCGGCACCCCGTGAGAGGGGGTGCCGGGACTTTTCTAGTAGGCGAGCCACTCCGCCACGACGGTGGAAATGGACGACTCGCGCTGCGCGGACTCCACGAGCTCCTTCAGGTCCGCGGTGGTGAGGTCGCGGGTGGCTTTGTTGAGGGCTTGGGTCTCACGGCGATCAAAAAGCTCCCGGTAGTAGACGGGAACGATGCTGTGCGGCAGTCGCTGGGTGCCCTCCGTCGCGCAGCCTTCCGCCGTCGACGGGTCCGGGGTGGCTAGCGAGCCGGGGAGGGAGCCAACGAAGGCATCGTAGGTGCGTTCGGCCAGGTCTCCGGCATTGGGGTTCGCGCCCGCGGCGGCATACTCCTGGGCCAATTCGTTGGCGGCGGCGGAATCGACGTATTCGAGCATTGGGCCGGAGCAGTCAATGATGAAGTCCACTTCCCCGCTGCTGATGGCATCGATCCGGCCCTTGACGCCGCTTTCGGGATCCACGCGCAGGCTGGTCGTGCGCCCCTCACTTTGGAGTACCTGCTGGTAGATCTCGGCGAGGACGCTTTGTTCCATCGAATTCGGCTCAATGAGCATGATGACGGAGCGTTTAAGCCCCTCCAGCTCGTCGCGGTGGGGCTCCATGGTGGTGCAGGCGCTTAGCGACGCGGCCGTGGCCACGGCTAAGACGCTAGCCAGGATTGTGGTGCCGGTTGCGCGGGGACCGCGGTTTCCTCGACGCAACATGAACGGCTCCTCATATCTCACACGGGCCCACACGGGCGGGGCAAATCTCCCGAGAAGTCTACCCCGCCGCCGTGAACTGGCTCCGATGCTTGGCGATGATGTCGCGAGCTTCCGGTGCCCGCTCCGGCTCGCAGAGCACATCGTAGCGCCCGGCGACGATCTGGGTCTGGGAGGTGAAGTCGCGCCGCCCGCTCGACATGGCGTAGGGCACGACCGCCATGACGATGCCGAAAATGGTGCCGATGAAAATGCCGGTGAGCAGCGGGGAGAGGAAGTTGCCAAACACAATGCCGATGAGCACGCCGAAGAACACGCCGAGCCACGCCCCGGACAGGGCGCCGCCGCCGATGACTCTGCCCCACGTCAGCCGCCCGGTGACTCTTTCCACTTCCATGAGGTCCACGCCGACGATGGTGAGTTGCTTGACGTCAAACTCCAGGTCAGAGAGCTTATCGACGGCCGCCTGTGCCTCCGTGTAGTGGTCAAAACTGCCCACCGGCCACCCGGTGGGCAGGGGGCGGAGGTCGGCGATGGGGCGGGCGTTTGCATTGGGATTTGTCATACCTGGTTAACGTCACACCACTCCAGTTGGTTCCCGGCTCCAGGTGACTATGCTTGGTCACCATGAGTGCAGTCACCCGCGTTTACGCTGGCCGTCTCGTCGGACTCCAGGTTCGTGGCCCGGACCTGGACCCGATTGGTCGGGTCCGCGACGTTGTCGTCAACATCCGTGCCGAAGGTCAGCCTTCTCGTGCGCTGGGCGTTGTGGTGGAACTGATACAAAAGCGCCGTATTTTCGTGCCCATGTTGCGAATCGCCGCGATCGAACCGGGCGATATCACCCTGGCCACGGGCTCGGTGTCCATGCGCGCGTTCCAGGTGCGGACGGGCGAGCTGACGGTCATGTCTGACCTCGTGGGCTCCAAGGTGCACACCGATGACCCGGAGCTCGCCCAGTTCCACGGCCGGGCCATTGAGATCGCCGATGTCGAGCTGGAGCGAACCCGTTCCCGCGACTGGGTCATCTCCCGTGTCGCGGTGTTTGGCTCTCGCCCCAAGTTTGGCCGCGCCCCGGAGCTGTTCACCGTCCCGTGGCCCTACGTCCACGGTGTCTCGGCGGCGGGCGTCGGCCAGACGGACAGCATCGCGGAGAAGATCGCGGAGTTTGATCAGATGCGCCCGGCCGATGTGGCGAACTCGCTGCACCAGATGTCGACCACGATGCGCCACGAGCTGGCTAACCACCTCAACGATCATCGGCTCGCCGACATCCTCCAGGAGCTGCCCGAGGACCACCAGGCCGAGCTCTTAGAGACCCTCGACATTGAGCGCGCCGCGGATGTCCTGGAGGAGATGGACCCGGATGACGCCGCCGACATCCTGCAGGAACTGCCCGATGCCAAGGCCGAGGTCCTCCTCGAACTCATGGACCCCGAAGAATCCGCCCCCGTCCGCCGCCTCATGAGCTTCTCCCCCGACACGGTCGGCGCGCTCATGACGCCGGAGCCGCTCATCCTCACCCCGCAGACGACCGTCGCGGAGGCCCTCGCCTTGGCGCGGGACCCTGACTTGCCGACGTCGCTGGCCTCGATGGTGTTCGTCGTTCGCCCGCCGACGGCCACCCCGACGGGCAAATACTTGGGCTGCGTGCATCTGCAAAAGCTGCTCCGCGAGCCCCCTTCGTCGTTGGTCTCTGGCATCCTCGACCCGGACCTGCCGCCGCTGTATGCCGACGATGATCAAGAGATCGCGGCCCGCTACTTCGCTACCTACAACCTGGTGTGCGGACCGGTTCTTGATGCCAACAACCATCTCCTCGGGGCCGTCGCCGTCGACGACCTCCTGGACCACCTTTTGCCGGAGGATTGGCGCTCGCAGGGCGTGCGCCCCGCGGCCGTCGATAAGCAGGTGACCCATGGCTGAGTACACCCGTACCGAACTGGACACGCCGGTCGGCGTTCGCCGCCGGAACTTCTTCAAGCTTGACGACGACACGATCGGAGCCGCCGCCGAGAAGGTGGCACGTTTCTTCGGCACCGGCAACTACCTCATGTGGCAGACGGTGTTCGTCATCATCTGGATCTGTCTCAACGTCGGCGGCATGTGGTGGAATTGGGACCCGTACCCGTTCATCCTGCTCAACCTGGCGTTTTCTACCCAGGCTGCCTACGCGGCGCCGCTCATTCTGCTCGCGCAGAACCGCCAGGAGGACCGCGACAAGGTCTCCGTCAACGCCGACCGCCGCCGCGCGGAACAAACGAAAGCGGACACGGAATTCCTCGCGCGCGAACTCGCCGGAGCCCGCCTCGCCATCGGCGACATGGTCTCCCGCGATTACCTGCGCCACGAGCTCGATGATCTGCGCTCCCTCATGGAACGCATCGAAGCCAAACTCGACGACGTCTCGGCCGATGTCATCGATTCCGCCGGCGACCTCCGCGAGCCCATCCAGGGCGATCTGGCGGAAGAGAGGGATCGTTGACGGGCGTACTACTATTGGACCCGTCATGACTGTACTCACCGAATCCGCTGTCCGCAGCGCGCTTTCCCGCGTAGAGGATCCTGAAATCGGCAAGCCCATCACCGAACTGGGGATGGTCAAATCGGTGGAGATCACCGGCAACAACGTCGCGGTCGAGGTGTACCTCACCATCGCCGGTTGCCCGATGAAATCCACCATCACCGACAACACCCGAGCCGCCGTCGAAGAGGTGGAAGGGGTGGGCACCGTCACCGTCACCACTGATGTGATGAGCGACGAGCAACGCCGCGAACTCCGCGCCTCCCTCCGCGGCAACGCCCCCGAGGCCGTCATCCCCTTCGCCCAACCCGACTCCACGACCCGCGTGTACGCGGTGGCGTCGGGCAAAGGCGGCGTCGGCAAGTCCTCGATGACCGTCAACCTCGCCGTCGCGCTCGCCGCCCAGGGATGGAAGGTCGGCGTCCTCGACGCCGACATCTACGGCCACTCCGTGCCCGCCCTCCTGGGTTCTGATGCCCGCCCCAACGCCGTCGACGACATGATCATGCCACCCCTCGCCCACGGCGTGAAGATGATCTCCATCGGCCACTTCGTCGACGGCAACGCCCCCATCGTGTGGCGCGGCCCGATGCTGCACCGCGCCATCCAGCAATTCCTCGCCGACGTCTTCTGGGGCGACCTCGACTTCCTCTTCATGGACCTTCCCCCCGGAACCGGCGACGTCGCAATTTCCGTGGCACAGCTGGTCCCCAATGCCGAGCTGCTCATCATCACCACCCCACAGGCCGCAGCCGCCGAGGTGGCGGAGCGGGCCGGGTCCGTCTCCCAACAGACCCGCCAACGCATCGCCGGCGTCATCGAGAACATGTCCGCCATGGTGCTTCCCGACGGCAGCACCCTCGACGTCTTCGGCTCCGGCGGCGGGCAGCACGTCGCCGATCGCCTCACAGCACTCACCGGGGCGAAGGTTCCGCTGCTCGGCCAGATCCCCCTCGACCCGCAGCTGCGCGTCCACGGCGACGACGGCAACCCCATCGCCGTCTCCGAGCCGGACTCCCCCGCCGCACAGGCCGTGCGGGACGTGGCCAGCCACTTGGTGACCCGCCGCGATTCTTTGGCCGGGAAATCTCTGGGACTGGGAGTCAACCGCTCCTAGTCGCTTGACTTAGGTGATGTCGGCCCAGGAGAAACCTCCGGGCCGGCCACCGTCGCCGCTGTCGCCTCCGTCGTTATTGGGAGGCTGCTGCTGGGTCGGATTCGGGGTAGGTTTCGGGGCCGGACGCGTGGCAGGCCGCCGGGGATCATCCTGCATCATCTTCCTCGGGTCGAAGTCATCGAGGAACTCCTCATCGCCATCGAACAGCGCCTTGGTGATGGCCGCCCGCGGACCCATGCGGGTATAGGACGCCACTTGCTCAATGGGCTTGCGGAACTCTTCGAACTCCGCCCCCAACTCGCCGTTGAGCTCCTTCTTGGCATTATCAATGGCGCGCCGCGCAGCAAAAATCGCGGCGCGGATATCCTCGATCAGGCCCGGAAGACGTTCTGGGCCGATGACGATGAGCGCCACGACCAATAGCGTGAAAATCTCCAGCCAACCGATGCTCTCAAACACACGTCTACCTTAGCTGTCAGTAACCCTGATTGCGCTTCACGGCCCGCATGAGCATTTCCACCTTGTCCAACAGGCCTTGCGGCACCTGCGTGGGAGTGGATTCGGCATCGGGTCCGGGACATACGGGACCGGTGGCAATACCCGCGAGGCGATTGAGCAAATCACGCGGGGCGCGGACCTCATCGGTGATGTTGGAGCCGCGCAACCACTCGGAGGCGCCGCGCTGGCGTTCAATCTCGGCGCGGCATTCAGCGCAGTGCACGAGGTGGACGCGGGCCCGGTGGGCGGCGAGGTCGGTGAGTTCCCCATCAACGAAAGCGGCAACCGCCTCGGGGCTAAGGTGCTCCACCGAGGCGAATTGCCGGGGTTTTCTGGGCTTGCGGGGACGACGAGGCTGATCTCGTCCATCCATGGAAGAAAGATGCGGATTGAACATCCCTACGGCCTGCCTCCTCACTCGACGCCATCTGTGGCCAACTTATGCCGCCAGAATACGCCTTTTTGGTCCACATCGCTGTCCGGCAATTTTAGCGAAGCAGCAGCTTGGCGCCCTCATCATCGATGGCGGCGGCCTCCAGGCTCGCGCGCAGCTGCGATCGTCCGCGGTGGATGCGCGAGCGGACGGTGCCCATCTTGACGCCGAGGGTGTCAGCGATTTCGTCGTAGCTCATGCCCACGACATCACAGAGGACGACCGCCACGCGGAAATCGGCGCCCAGGTCGTCGAGGGCATCCTGGAGTGCCGGGTCGAGGTTGGCGATGTTGAAGGCTTGCTCGGGTGTCATGTCGGTCCCGACTACCCGCTCGTAGTCCTCGGGCAGGGCCTCCATGCGAATCTTGCTGCGGTGGCGGACCATGTCGAGGAAGAGGTTGGTGGTGATGCGGTGCAACCAGCCCTCGAAGGTGCCGGGCTGGTAGTGCTTGAGGGAACGGAAGACCCGCATGAAGGTTTCCTGCGTGAGGTCTTCTGCATCGTATTGGTTACCGGACAGACGAAACGCTAGGCGATAGACGCTATCCGCGTGTTCCGCAACGAGCTCACCCCAGGACGGCATGTTTCCCTCACCCGCATCAAAGGCGGCGGTGCCGGTCAATTCTTCAGACTGTACCGACTCTTCGGGGCTAGGGGTGCTCGGAGAGAACGTCATGGGCTTTATTGTGCTATATCCGACTGCAGAACACTACACAGACTTCTGGCAAATTTCTGTGAAGGCCCACCCGCGATGTCACGTGAGACACCCCAGCCCCAATCGCCTCATCCACCACATATGCGCGTGTCCACATCCTACCTGGGCCGTGGGACTTACACTCGAAGATGTGACTGACACGGCATATGACGCACTCCGTTCCTTCATCGAGTCCAGCTCGGAGGTCCCCGAACCCCTGGCCGCGGCCCGCCGCGATGCCGAGGAATTCGGACTGACCGTCCCCGACGAGATGACCGGCCAGCTCCTGGCCACCCTCGCGGCTACCTCCCGGCACGAGAAGTCGACCGGCGCCGTCGCGGTGACCCCCGCTGCGGCCGTCGCGGGCTGGTACCTGCTGCGCGGGCTCGGCGACCACGGCACCCTCACCTGCATCGACTCCGAGGCAGAGCACCAAGCCAACGCGCGGACCACCTTCCGAGAGGCCGGCTACGCCCCCTCCCGTGTCCGCTTCCTCCCCTCGCGCCCCCTCGATGTCATGGGCCGACTAGCCAACGAGTCCTACCAACTTGTCTACGCCGAGGTCTCCCCCGCCGACCTCCCAGCCATCCTCGCGACGGCGTGGCCCCTGCTCACCCCCGGAGGCACCCTCGTCCTCGCGGACTCGCTTCTCGACGGCACCATCGCCGACGCCTCCCGCAAGGACCGCGCTACCGCTGCGGCCCGGGAGGCGGACGACAGCGCCCGGAACCTCGAGGGCGCGCTGGTCACGCGCCTACCCTTGGGTGCGGGCCTGACGCTGGTCACCCGCCTTTAGGCGGGGACGTCGACAAGCACGGTAGACCCTGAGCTACACCACGTCGTTCTTGCCCACCGCCACGACGCCGCCCGCGGAGATCTTGAACCGGGCCTCATCGCGCGCGCGATCGACCCCGATGATCTCACCCTCACGGACGTAGACGTTCTTGTCCAAGATGGCGTGGCGCACGACGGCCCCCTTGCCAATGCGCACACCCGGCATGAGCACCGAACCCTCAACGGTGGCGCCCTCAGCCACATGAACGTCACCCGCGAGAACCGAATTGCGAACCGTACCGCCGGAGATGATCGAACCCGGCGCTACGATCGAGGACTGCGCAATGCCGCCCTGCGTGAACTTGGCGGGCGGGAAATTCTCATCGTCGGTCGAGTGGATCGGCCACTGACGGTTGTACAGGTTGAAAACCGGGTGCACGGAGATCAGATCCATGTGCGCCTCATAGAAGGCGTCGATGGTACCGACGTCGCGCCAATAGCCATGGTCACGCTCGGTGGAGCCGGGGACGAAGTTGGAATTGAAGTCGTAGACGCGGGCCTGTTCCTTGTTAACAAAGTAAGGGATGATGTCACCGCCCATGTCATGGTCCGAGTCATCATTTTCCTCGTCTTCGAGCAGCGCCTGAATGAGGGCATCCGTGGTGAACACGTAATTGCCCATCGAGGCGTAGGTGACATTCGGGTCGTCCGGAGTAGACGGCGGGTCAGCCGGCTTCTCCAGGAACTCCGTGATGTTGCTATCCACGTCCGCCTGGATGCAGCCGAAGGCCGAAGCCTCAGAGCGCGGGACACGGATACCAGCGACGGAGCAGGACTTGCCGGATGCAATGTGCTCCTCCACCATTTGGGAGGGGTCCATGCGGTAGACGTGGTCGGCGCCGAAGACGAGGACATAATCAGGCTTCTCGTCGTAGATGAGGTTGAGCGACTGCACAATCGCGTCCGCGGAACCCGTGAACCAACGCTTGCCGCGCCGCTGCTGGGCGGGCACGGAGGCGATGTACTGCTTCACTGGGCCGTGGAGGGACCAGGCCATCGAAATGTGTCGGTCGAGCGAGTGCGACTTGTACTGCGTCAACACCGCGATCTTGAGGTAACCGGCGTTGACGAGGTTTGACAACACGAAGTCGATGAGTCGGTAAGTACCGCCGAACGGGACTGCGGGCTTAGCTCGGTCCTCCGTCAGGGGGAACAATCGCTTACCTTCGCCGCCGGCGAGAACGATAGCTAGAACATTCGGCTGAGTCTTCACACAGTCCAATCTAGGTCGTTTCGAGCCGTTTCGCCCGCGATGATGCCAAACCGTTTTCCACGGCACGCGCCCCTTTACCCCCGATCCCCCCGGCATGGGGGCGCGGGCGTGGCTACGCTCGGGAGGCATGAGAGTCGGAATGTTGACCAGAGAGTATCCCCCGGAGATCTACGGCGGCGCGGGAGTCCACGTCACGGAGCTCACCCGATTCATGCGGGAGATCGTCGAAGTAGACGTCCACTGCATGGGAGCACCCCGTGACCTGCCGGGAGTCTACGTCCACGGCGTCGATCCGGCGTTGGAGGACGCGAACCCGGCGATTAAGACGCTGTCGACGGGCTTGCGGATGGCCACGGCGACCAACAACGTCGATGTTGTCCATTCCCATACCTGGTACGCAGGGTTGGGCGGCCACCTCGCCGCTCGCCTCTATGACATTCCCCACGTAGTCACGGCCCATTCCCTCGAGCCGCACCGCCCGTGGAAGCGCGAGCAGCTCGGCGGCGGCTACGAGGTGTCCTCGTGGTCGGAGCGCAATGCCATGGAATACGCCGACACCGTCATTGCGGTCTCCGCGCAGATGCGCGAATCCATCCTCGAGGCGTACCCGCGTATCGACGCCGATAAGGTCACCGTGGTCCTCAACGGCATCGACACCGAATTGTGGCAGCCGCGGCCCACGTTCTCATCGAATCCCGACTCCGTGCTCACGGAGCTGGGCGTCGACCCGGATCGCCCGATCGTCGCTTTCGTTGGCCGCATCACGAGGCAAAAGGGAGTGGAGCACCTCATCAAGGCGGCCGCCCACTTCCACGAGGATATCCAGCTGGTGCTGTGCGCCGGTGCGCCGGACACCCCCGAGATCGCCGCACGGATCACTACCCTCGTCGAGGACCTGCAGTCCCGCCGGGATGGCATCTTCTGGGTCCAAGACATGCTGGAGAAGGAGAAGATCCAGGAGATCCTCACTGCCGCCGACACGTTCATGTGCCCGTCGATTTATGAGCCCCTGGGCATCGTCAATTTGGAGGCCATGGCCTGCGGCACCGCCGTGGTCGCCTCCGATGTGGGCGGCATCCCCGAGGTTGTCGTCGATGGGTTGACGGGCACGCTCGTGCACTATGACGAGAACGACCCGGAGACCTTCGAGCGGGACTTCGCCGCGGCGGTCAATGCCATGGTGTCCGACCCAGCCCGGGCCGCCAAGTTTGGCGAGGCCGGTCGCGAGCGGGCCGTCAACGACTTCTCTTGGGCCGCCATCGCCCAGCAGACGGTCGATATCTACGAGTCACTGCGCTAGGAGAACTACTGACTGTGAGTACCCACTCTTACCGCCCTGAACTGCACGTGACCGCCGAAAAGGGCATTCTGGATGCCCCGGCGGGCGTCCTCTTGGATGGCTCCCGGGACGGCACCTGGCACCTGTTCTACCAATACCGGCCCACCCCGGAGGCCCCGGGGCGTTGGGCCCACGTCGTCTCCGAGGACGGTCCCTTCGACTGGGAGGTCTGCGACGACGTCCTCGTCCCCGTCGGCGGCGAAACGGAGCTGCGGGCGGGCTCGGTGGTGGCGGCCGCCCGCCCCGGTGACGTTGACCTCTACTTCACCTCCGTCACGGCGGCGGGCACCTCGATCCAGCGGGCACAGCTGAGCGATATCGGTGACACCTGTCCCATCAGCGATGATGCCCTGGCCCTCGACCCGCGGGTCCGCCGACTGGGCGATGTCGTCTCTGACCGCGATGACCGCATTCGTTTCCGCTCCCCCTGCGTGGTGCCGGACTGGGAATCAGCCGAGGATAGAGACGCCGGCCATGAGGGCTGGCTCATGCTCGCGGTGACCGGCCCCAAGGGTCGCCCCTCCGCGGTCGTGCTCACCAGCCATGACGGGCAGGCGTGGTCCTTCCAGGGCCCGCTCACCTTTGATAATGACCCCGGCTTCGATGAAGCGGCGGTCGTGGTCGGCCCCCGCATTCTGCGCCTGCGCGACGAGGTGGACGGGGAGATCTACGACATCCTCCTGGTCACCCTAGAAGCCAGCGGCCGAGACGTGTCCGGCTACCTCGTGGGCACGCTGACCGGGGCGAGCTTCGCGGTAACAACCCCGTTCACCCGCGTTGATCGGGGGCACGATTTCACGCGCCCCCGCAATACCAATGTCACGCCAGGGACGGTGCCCACGGCAAACCGCTACGATCAGTCGGTGCTGTTTGGCCTGCTCAACGGGGTCGGGCGTGGCGACGAGCCGCTCAACCATGCCTCCATGGCCGAGGAAGGGTGGGCGAATGTCATCTCCCTGCCACGCGTGATCACGCTCCAGGGCGGGGTCCTCTTCCAGACTCCGCCGCCCGGCCTGCCGGACGCTATCGCCCGGACTCATCATGCGCGTTCCTGGACCGGCCTGTGCGAGGTTCCTGAGGGAGCAAGCCTGTCGGCCGAGCTTATCGACGCCGCCGGCCACACCGCCGCCATCGTCTCGCACACCGGCAACGAACTCATCCTCGACCGTTCCATGAATCCGCATCACCGCGGCGATGCCCCTGCCCGGGCGGAGCTCGCCGAGGGCGACAGCGATTCCCTCTCCATCTTCGTCGACGGTTCCTGCGTGGAAGTCTTCGCCGACGGTGGCGCGATCGCGATGTCCAGCCGCGTCTACATCGACGGTGGCTGCTCCGACATCCGAGTGAGCACCTCCGGCGCCGCGGAAGTTATCCGCGGCTGGCACCGGGAGCCGGTTAACTCTCGTCAGCTTCCTGACTACGGGGAGCCTTCGCCAGACGAGTGAGGCGGGCGCGCGCCGTGATGGTCATCGTCTCCGGCAGCGCCGCCACCCGGGAGTTGAGCTCCTCCGGCCCGATGTGACGGGCGGAGGGGCTCATTTTGATCTGGGCCGCGATGGATTCCTTGTCCAAGGTCATGGGGAACTCGATGAGCTCGGGCTCCCCCACCAGCTCAAGATGGCCGGCGAACTGCTCGAGGAGGCGTTCGACCTTGCCCTCCTCCACCTCGATGATGCCGAGGGGGTCGCGCAGCTCGGATAGATGCCCCCGATCAGCGGTGAGGATGACGGCCTGGCCGCCGGGCACGAGGACGCGGGCGAACTCAGCCGCATTGCGGGGAGCGAACACGACGGTAATGACGTCGATCGAGTTATCGCGCAGCGGGAGGCGCTCCCACACGTCGGCCGCAATGGACCCGACGCGCTGGTGACTGCGGGCCAGATGCTTGACGGCATGCGACGAGACGTCGATGCCGACGCCGCGGGAAGACTCGACGTCGTCAAGCGTGTGTGACAAGTAATAGCCCGTACCTGCGCCGACTTCAGCGATGACGGGGCGCGCGTCGAGGGGCACCTCGTTGTCATCGAGGGCGTCGTGCACACCGGCGGTGACCGCCTCGACGAAGGGGGCGAAATGCCCGTGCGACAGGAAGGTCTCGCGGGCGAGGACCATGTCCATGCTGTCGCCGCTGTGGCGCAGGCCGCTGCCGCCAGCCAAGGTCACATAACCCTGGCGGGCAACGTCATAGGAATGGCCGGTCTCAGAGACCAGGCGGGTGTAGTCGTCTGCACCGGACAGCGGGGAGCCGTCGACGGGATCGGCGAGGACGTCGATGATGTCGGAAAGCATAGAACTCAGACTACCCGCCCGGGTAGCAGGGGATTTTACTCAGCCGCGGCGATGAGCAAGGCCCCCAGCTCGGCGGCTTCTTCCTTGGTCAATTCAACGACGAGGCGACCGCCACCGTCGGAGGGGATGCGCATGACGATCTTGCGGCTCTCCTCGACCGCTTCCATCGGTCCGTTACCGGTGCGAGGCTTCATAGCTGCCATGGTGGGTGGGGCTCCTTCGTCCTAATTGAGTATCCCCATCCAGCTTAGACTTTTTCGGCTCCCCGGTTGGATCGCTCCTGCGCAAGCTGCCATTCCAGGTGTGCGATGACGTCGTCGACCTGCTCGGGGCGGTAGCCGCGCGGCACGATCTCGAACTGCACGTCGCGCATGGCCCCGCGCGCCACGGCGAGGCGGTTGGCCTCGATCTGGTTGCGATTATCCACTGGCTCCAGGATTTCGCCGCGCCCGAAAATCCGCCCCCACAGCCACGTGCCCAGCACGACGAGGGCCGCCAGAAGGAGGATGAGCAGAATCCAGGTCAGCATGGTGTTAGAGAATACCCGACAAGGCGGGACGCTTATCGACGCCCGCGCGGTCCAACAATGTCGCCGCCACCACGTCCGCCATCGGAGCCAGCTCCGCCAGCGGTCGGTTGCGGTGGGAGCGCACCCCCAGGTCCACCTGGGTGATGGAGTGGGCGCCGTGAGCGGCGGCGACGTCGATAAGCAAACCGGCCTCGACGCCGTACCCGGCGACGAACTCGAGGTCCCGGGCGGTGCTCGCACGAATGGCATATTCCCCCGCGAGGGGCTGGCAGATGTGGGCGAGCTCGGGGTAGCGCAGGCGCAGCAGGGGCCGGGCCGTGAGTTCGGTGACGCGGCCGCCGCCGGTGGGCTGGCCATCGATGCTGCGCTGATAATCAGCCTTGACGAGGTGGATGCGCTCATCGCGGAAGGGTTCGGTGAGGGCGCGGACCATGCCGGGGCGCGGGTGGAGCAGGTCGGCGTCAATGAATACGATGATGTCTCCGGTCGCGGCCGCAACTCCGCGCCAGAGGGACTCCCCCTTGCCGGGCCGCGGCGGGATCTCGGGCAGAATGTCACGCCAGTTGATCACCGTCGCCCGCTGCGCCTGTTGGGCCGTGCCATCGGTGGAATCAGCATCGATGACGAGGATCTCATCGGGGCCATCTGCGGCGACGGCCTCGACGACCTCCGCGATGGTGGCCTCCTCATTGAGGGCCGGGATGACCACGGAGACCCTCATGCCAGGCCTCGGACGGTGTTCATCGGCGGGAAAGTGCCTTGGATGGCGGCGGTCATGCGCACCACGTCGAGCGTCTCCGCGACCTCGTGGACCCGGAAGGCGGCGACCCCGCGGGCGGCGGCCCAGGCGGTCGCCGCGAGGGTCCCGGCCACGCGCTCCCCCACGGGACGGTCGAGGGTCTCCCCGACAAAGTCCTTGTTGCTCAGCGCCATGAGAACGGGCCATCCCGTGGCCACCAACTCATCGATGCGGCGCAGCAGCTCGAGCCCGTGGAAGGTGTTCTTGCCAAAATCGTGGGTCGGGTCGAGATAGATCTTGTCCTCCGGGACGCCGCAGGCCACGGCCTTCTCGGCGAGGCGCGTGGTCTCGGCGATGACGTCGGCCACTACATCGTCGAAGTGGACGCGGTGGGGGCGGGTGCGGGGAACGACGCCGCCGGTGTGCGAACAGACGTAGCCCACCCGATGCTGCCCGGCGACCTCAACGAGCTCCGGGTCGTGCCCCGCCCACGTGTCATTGACCAGGGTGGCACCGGCCCTAATGGCAGCGTCAGCCACCTCAGCGCGCCAGGTATCCACCGAAATGACGATGTCAGGATGCTGCTTGGCGACGGCCGCGATCGTCGGCACGATCCGGTCCATCTCCTCGCTGGCACTCACCTCAGCCCCCGGCCCAGCCTTGACCCCGCCGATGTCAACGATGCTGGCGCCTTCATCGATCACCTGGGCGCAGCGATCCAGGGCCGCCTGGTCAGCGAAGGTCGCCCCCTGGTCATAAAAAGAATCAGGGGTGCGATTGACAATCGCCATGATGGCGGGCAGCTGGTTCACTCTTCGTTGTCTCGCAGGCGCCCGTCGGTCATGACACGGTGGGCCTCGACGACATGCTCAACGGCCTCATCCACCGAATCGGTGACGAGGAACAAATCGACATCATGCTCAGAGATGAGCCCCTCCGCGAGAAGGCGGCCAGTGATCCACTCCACGAGACCGGACCAGAATTCCGTGCCCAACAGAACGATCGGGAAGTTAGTCACCTTGCCCGTCTGCACCATGCACAGCACCTCAAAGAGCTCGTCGAGGGTGCCGAAACCACCCGGCAAGCAAATGAACGCCTGCGAGTACTTCAAAAACATCGTCTTGCGGACGAAGAAGTACCGAAAGTTCAGACCAATATCGACCCAGTCATTGAGATGCTGCTCATGCGGGAGCTCAATGCCCAAACCAACGGACAGCCCACCGGACTCGCTAGCACCCCGGTTCGCAGCCTCCATGAGGCCCGGGCCGCCACCCGTGATGACGGCATAGTCCGCGGCGACGAGCTTGTCCCCCAGCTCAACCCCCTTCTCATACCAGGGCTGCCCCTCGGGGATGCGGGCAGAACCAAAGACAGTCACGGCTCTGGGCAAATTGGCCAGCGCATCAAACCCGGTGACAAACTCCCCCTGAATGCGCAGGATGCGCCACGGGTCGGCGTGCTGCCAATCGTGGTCGGCACCGAGCTCCAGGAGGCGCTGATCGTAGGTAGAGGACTTGGCGCCATCAGGGGTGTCGGCGCTGTCCGGACGCAAGAGCATAGGACCGCGCAGCAAACGCGCCTTTTGAGAATCCGGGGTGATATTCGGGGCCATGAGAGAACAACCTATCTGTTAAGGGTGAGTGCGCAGGAATCGTTCCAGCTGATCAGCTACCTCAGTCACCTGGGCGACCGGCAGCTGCTCATCAATCTTGTGGGCAAAACTTGGATCCCCCGGGCCAAAATTGACGGCAGGAATCCCCAGCTCAGCAAAGCGCGCCACATCGGTCCAGCCATACTTCGCCGTGACGGTACCCCCGACCGCCTCAATGAGGGCGGCCGCCGCCGGGTGATGCAGACCCGGGAGAGCGCCCAGGGCGAGATCATCGACCTCGAGGGTGAAGTGCTCATCCAGCTGCAGCACCTTAGCCAGATGATCCTGCGCCTGCTGACCATCGCGATCGGGAGCGAAACGGAAATTGACCAACATCTCCGCCTGATCCGGGATGGTGTTCGTGGCGACGAACGACTCCACCTTCACCACATTGATACCCTCCCGATAGACGCATCCATCGATATCAACGATGCGGGGCTCATACTCCGCGATGCGGCCAATAACCTCCCCGAGGCGATGGGCGGCGTTGTCCCCCAGCCAACCACGGGCGGAATGAGCACGCACCCCATGGGCCGTGACCTTCACCCGGAGGGAACCCTGACAACCAGCCTCAATGATCGCCCCCGAAGGCTCACCCAACAACGCCAAGTCCCCCTCAAGCCACTCGGGATCGGACTGGGCCAAGTGCGCCAGCCCATTGAAACGCCCCTCCACCTCTTCGCATTCATAAGCAATAAGGGTGAGATCATGGGCACTGCTGTTGAACAACGTGGCAAAACAATGCAGGTAGACCGCCAAACCCGACTTCATATCGACGGTCCCACACCCAAACATCGTGTCCCCCTCCATGCGGTGGGGCACGTTATCAGCCAGGGGGACGGTGTCCACATGACCGGCGAGGACGACGCGGGAGCGGAGACCGCGATTCGTGCGGGCGGCGACGGTATTGCCGCGGCGGATGACCTCGACGTCGACAAGCTCGTCCACAAGCTCACGGAGCGCAACCTCCACCGCATCCGCGATCTCCTCCTCATGATGAGAAGGGCTCGGTATATCGACCAGCGCAGCGGTCAGGGCAACGGGGTCAGCAGAAAGATCGAGTCGGTGCACCCGATCTAGCGTACCGGCCCACACTGAAGGTGTCCTGAGGGAGTGCGCGACTTAGAATTAGCAGCATGATGACTCAGGGCGCCACCGCGATTGGTATTGCCAACATAGCCATGGACGGCACCATCCTCGATACGTGGTACCCAGAGCCCGAACTTGTCGACGGCACCGGCCTCGTCTCCGGCTCCGAACGCCTCGGGGCACGCGACATCCCCGACAGCCTGCTCAAGCTCGTCCTCCTCGACGAAGACCGCATGGTCGAACAAGTCGCCGTGCGCACCACCATCGCCGACCTCCAGGCCTCGCCTATCGACGCCCACGACGTCTACCTCCGCCTCCACCTCCTCTCCCACCGGCTCGTCCGCCCCCTCGAACTCAACATGGACGGCTCACTGCGGCGCCTATCCACCGTCGTGTGGACCAACAAAGGCCCCTGCACCCCCGGCAACTTCGAATTCGTCCGCACCGCCCTACGCAGCCGCGGACTCATCCACGTCTACGGCATTGAAAAACTACCCCGCATGGTCGATTACGTCGTGCCGACGGGCGTCAACATCGCCGAAGCCGAACGCGTCCGCCTCGGCGCCTACCTCGCCCCCGGCACCCGCGTGCTGCGCGAAGGCTACGTCTCCTTCAACTCCGGCTCACTCGGGGCAGCCCGCATCGAAGGCCGCATGTCCTCCTCCACCGTCATCGGCGAAGGCACCGACGTCGGACTCTCAGCCACCATCCTCGCGCGGCGACGCTCCGACGGACTCCGCGACCCCATCACCCTCGGCGCCAACTGCCGACTGGGCGTCTCCTCCGGCGTCGTCGGACTCACCCTCGGCGACAACTGCACGATCGGCTCCAACATCGTCCTCGAACCGGACACCCAAATTTTCGACGCCGACGCCGGACACCACATCCCCGCCTCCACCCTCAACGGCCGCTCCGGATGGACCGTCCGCATGGAGCTCGGCCACGCAGAACCCGTCCTACGACGCACGTGGTAGGTGCCTGATTGAATCCGCTTGCTGGGGCGGGGACTAGCCTCAGTAACTATGACGACTCAGGAAAACGGTCCGGCTTCGGACACTGGCACGAGCCAGTCCTTGGCTGGTCAGTCCGCTAAAAGCCCAGGAACCCGGCTAGGCACCGGACTCAAGACCCGCCACCTCACCATGATGGGCCTCGGCTCCGCCATCGGCGCCGGCCTATTCCTCGGCACCGGCGTGGGAATTGAAGCGGCAGGTCCGGCCATCCTCCTCGCCTACATCGCCGCCGGCGCCATCGTGGTGCTAGTGATGGAAATGCTCGGAGAGATGGCCGCGGCGCGCCCCTCCTCTGGCTCCTTCTCCACATACGGCAAAAACGCCTTCGGGCACTGGGCCGGATTCACCCTCGGCTGGCTGTACTGGTTCATGCTCATCATGGTCATGGGCGCTGAAATGACCGGCGCCGCCGCCATCCTCGGCGCCTGGTTCGGAGTCGACCCCTGGATCCCGGCCCTCATTGCCGTCGTGTTCTTCGCGGTAGTCAACTTCGCGCGGGTGCGCGGCTTCGGCGAATTCGAGTTCTGGTTCGCGTTTATCAAGGTCGCTGTCATCATCGGCTTCCTCATCATTGGTGTCGGCCTCATTTTCGGCTGGCTTCCGGGCACGACCTTCGTGGGCACGACGAACTTCATCGGCGATCACGGTTTCATGCCCAACGGCTGGTCCGGCATGGCCGCTGGCCTCCTCGCCGTGGCGTTCGCCTTTGGCGGCATCGAGCTAGTGACTATTGCCGCTGCGGAGTCGGAGGACCCACAGTCCTCCATCGCCACCGCTGTGCGGGCGGTTATCTGGCGTATCTCGGTCTTCTACCTGGGCGCCGTGCTTGTCATCACCTTCCTCGTGCCCTACCAGCAGCTTGGCAGCGCCCAAACGGCCGCCGAATCACCCTTCACCGCCGTGCTGTCCCTAGCGAATCTGCCCGGAGTGGTCGGTTTCATGGAAGGCGTCATTGTCCTCGCGCTCCTGTCTGCCTTCAATGCGCAGATTTACGGCACCTCCCGCCTCGTGCACAACCTGGCCGTTGATGGGGATGCTCCTGCTGTTTTTGCCGTCACTAATCGCGAGAATGTGCCGATCAACGCCGTCGTGTTGTCCATGATCTTCGCCTTTGCCTCGGTCGGCCTGCAGTACTGGAACCCCGAAGGTCTGCTCACCTTCCTGCTCAATGCCGTTGGCGGCTGTCTCATTGTCATTTGGATCATGATCACCGCCTCCTATCTCAAGTTGCACCCGGAACTCGAAGCCAACGGGGAGATCTCCACCGTCCGCATGTGGGGTTGGCCGTGGCTCGGGTGGGCCACGATGGTTGCTCTCCTGGGCCTCGTGTCACTCATGGTGTTTGACGCCAACGCTCGCTCCCAAGTCTTCGCCGTTGTGATCGTTGTCGCAGTGCTCGTCGGCCTCTCCGCAATCACGAATTGGTGGCATCGTCGGGTATCGTCTCGTCCATGACTTCAGCCACCGCGCGCGGATTAGCCACCATTACGCACGACGGAACCGTCCTTGACGTCTGGTTCCCCGCCCCTGCCCTGGCGGATGACCCGCTGACCACTGGCACCGAACGCTTGGCGGAAACCCCGCAGCAATTTGCCAATTTGGTCGGCCCCGACGATGACCGGGGGGTCGCGCGAGTCGCGGTCCGTACGTCCATCGCATCGCTTGATGATGCCCCCGTCGATGCCTATGACGTCTACCTCCGCCTCCACCTGCTTTCCCATCGTCTCGTTCGCCCCCACGGGATGAACATGGATGGCGTGTTCGGCCTCCTGGCCAACGTGGTGTGGACCAACTACGGCCCGTGCGAGGTCTCGGACTTTCAGATGGTTCGCGGCCGCCTCAACGCTCATGGCCCGGTGACCGTCTACTCCGTGGATAAATTCCCCCGCATGGTCGACTACGTCGTGCCGGAGGGCGTCCGCATCGCCGACGCTGACCGCGTGCGACTGGGGGCGTTTCTCTCCCCTGGCACGACCGTCATGCATGAGGGTTTCGTGAACTACAACGCTGGCACCTTGGGCACCTCGATGGTGGAAGGCCGCATCTCCGCTGGTGTCGTCGTTGGCGATGGCAGCGACATCGGCGGCGGCGCTTCCATCATGGGAACCCTGTCGGGTGGCGGCAAAGAGATCATTTCCATCGGCGAGCGGTGCCTGCTGGGCGCTAACTCCGGCGTGGGGATTTCGCTTGGCGACGACTGCGTAGTTGAGGCCGGCCTCTACGTCACTGCCGGTACCAAGCTGTTGGTGTTCGGCGCCGTGGCGGAGGCAGTTGGGGTCGATAGCGGCTCCCGAATTAAGGCGGCAGAACTGTCCGGGGTGAAGGGGATCCTGTTCCGCCGTAACTCGATCAACGGCGCAGTCGAAGCAACTCCGCATGCCAAGGCCCAGGGCATCGAGCTCAATTCGGTTCTGCATAGCAACTAAGCAGACTTGGGTGGGTCTGGGTACAGCAACTCATCCCAGATGTCGTCTTCTGTGAGCCCGCCCGAATTGTCGGGTGGGTTTTTCCATGCGTCTACCGCGTCGGCCACAGTGGGATGCAAGGGCATCGGTGGGCCCACGTCTCCCCTTGCTTGATCTTTGCCTTCGGTCTTTTTCCGGGCCCTCAATCTCGCCCCGGCCGAGTGTTCTTGCAATTCGGTGTTATTGAATTGGAGTTGGTGGCTGCCTGCGGGTTTCCAGCCAGCTCTGCCACTTTCTCTATCCCTGGTCATGTGGCCCATGCCTCTGGCACCGTCTCGGTTGTCATTGTTATCGGCGTGGTGGCTCGGACAAACGAGGGTGAGATTTTCCAGGTCCGTCATCCCGCCGTGCACCCAGGCTTGAATGTGGTGGACGTGATTGTAGATGGCAGCTCCGGAGCAGTTTCCGCAGGCGCACAGCCCTTCCAGAGCGAAGAGCGCGAGGCGTTGGTACAGGGTGGCGGTTCGTACCGTCCTTCCCACTGCCAAGGGCTTGCCCGCGGTGTCGTGGAGGATTCCTAGATCGAAGGATGCGGCTCCGAGCTTAAGAATGTCGAATGGGGTCAGCAGATCGCCGGTGTTGGAGAGGAACACTGATTCGGAGCTCATGTTCTCGACATCCTCGGTCGTCATGCTCACTACGACGGAGCCGACTCCTTGGCGGTTGACCTTGCTGTCGTTCGCCAGGTGGCCTTCAAGAATTGCTTGGAGCTGATCGACAGCCCTGACTGATCGTCGGCGCTTGTCTTCCCCTTCAGGAGCCAAGGTGTTCGCTCCGGGCCGCAGACCTGGTGCGAGAGCTGCTTTGAGCATTGCGGCGATTGATGCAGGCAAGGTTGCCGTTAGTCGAACGTTGCCATCGCCGTCCGGCTCCCCCATGGAGAGGTATCGCCGCTTGTAGCCTGCGAATGGGTCTTTGGATCCGTCCGGCCGGCGGGCCGAGGCGTTGGCATTCTTAACCTGTCGACGAAGCCAGATGCGCAGATCCTCTGGGGTTCGTTTGTCAGCTTCCTCCAGCGCTTGTTCGTGGAGGAGGGACTTGCTGGGGCGGGAATGCTCGCCGAGGTTGCGTAGCTCCTGGGAGATGATGCGTTGTTTTTCGTCCGCAACCTCTTGGGCCTTCTTCCGAGCACGTTCCTGAGCCTCACGGTCGCGTTGTTGACGCCGCTCTGCTTCTTTGCGGGCTTCCTCCTGCCGACGCCGATGCTCTTCCTCAGCTTCCGAGTCACCCATATCTTCTGACGGGACGGGAGACACGGGCGAAGAGGGCACTGGCTGAGCTGCTGGCACAGTGAACAGACTCTCACCGCGCGACAAACGGTCAACGGCCTCCCGGTAGGAAATACCCAACGTCTTAGTCAGGTACTCGATGGACCTGGTAGATCCGACGAGCCGGCCGGCATTAGAACGTTCTGCGATCCAGGCAAAGGCGGCGTCAACGGTGGACTTGGAACCGGTGATGGTTTCGAGCTTGATCACGCCGTCTCGTACATCCTCGAAGTCCAGCGAGGAGGGGTCAGACATGGCGGCAGCCAGCTGCGCCAGGGCATCAACGGCCTGGTCAACCAGTGCATCTAGCTGCTGCTTAGTGGACATTTCCCCTCCAATCCGTTCGCTGTGTTCGCTTACATTTTCGATCGTAACAGCACTCGCGGCCGAGTCAAGCCGACAAAGCGAAAAATTGTTCGACTACCCCCAGGTGTGGTAGAACTTTTACTCTATGCACAGTTAAAGCGCCTTGATGTACACTATCTTTTACATCAACCGGAAAGGAACACGTCCTGTGCGATCAGTGCCGCCACCGAGAATCCCCACCTCCACTTAGTAGCCTCATTCGGCAACTCGACCCTCTGAGGAGCTCAACACCATGAGCGATGAAAAGCAGCACAACATGGTCCGCAAATACCGCCGTTGGCATGAGCTAAGCCAAGCGGAACTTGCGGAAAAGGTGGGAGTGTCACGCCAGACCATTGCCAACATTGAGCGGGGCAACTACTCCCCCTCAGTCCACTTGGCGTTGTCCATCTGCAAGGAACTCAAGCACTCCGTCGAAGAGGTCTTCGGCGATGAACAGGAAGGTGCATAACGTGAGCTACAGCTATTCAGACGCCATCATCGATCAGGCGGATGCCTCGGTCGATGACGAATTCGAACGGCAGATGCTGCACAAATCGTCGACGGTCACGGTGAAATGGATGTCGTGGTCGATTTTGCTCACTGCAGCGATGTTGGCATGGGCACTTCGAGGCCCGGACACTCTGTGGACAGTTCTCATCTGTCTCGCACCCCTGGTGGCGACGTGGATCGGCGTAGCGTGGCTCCGGAAATCGGTGCCGACCCCGCGCCCAGTCGCCCTGTCGCGGATCGAGTGGGTCGCCCTCATCTTCATCATTGTCGTGTGGCTGGCGGGCATTGCCGTGAGAGGCTTCGGTTCTTCCCCGTCCTTTACCATTGCCGCTGCAGTAGGGGCGATGATGGGCCTGCTCGCCACGATCTTCCTGGCCTCATACATTCCGACGCGGCAAAGGAGGAAGGATATTCAGCGGCTCAACGAACACGCAGATTCCGAGGAGGATTAGGCCCGAGCGACGGGTTCCTGCTCAACCACAATTTCAAGCTTCTTGCTGGAGCCCCTGAAAGCCCACAACTTGTTGATCATGAAGTTCACCGGCATGGCCACGATGATGGAAATCGCTGAGGCCCAGTAGAACTTGGTCCGAAGGCCAGTCGAATCATCGAAAATGTCGACGGGCAATGTGAGCGGTGACGTCGGGTTCATCAACAGGGTCAGGACGATCTGGCTGACCACGAACGCGCCGATGCCTGTGAGGAGGAAGGGGAAGAAGCCACGCCACCAGCTGCGTCGAGGGTAGCCCCGGAAGGTCCAGCTGCGGTTGAGCTGGTAATTCCAGGTGTTGGCAACGAGGAAGGCAATCGTGGCAAAGACGTGGTACCAGCGAATGTGGAAGCTTGATCCCAGCAAGTTGAGGAACGCATCGTGCTCGGAAATGCCCCAGCCCCAGCCGCTGATCTTCTTGGTTAGGTAGACCACCAGCAGGTTGACTACCGTGCCGGAGCCGCCGACGATCCCGAACATGATGAATTGCCGGAACGTGGTGGAAAACCGTCCGCTCATACCGCTTCGCTCCGCCATGACGGCCCTGCCCTCGCTTCTTACTGGATATTAACCACTCAATCCTACTGGTGGAAGTGGAAAATAACTAAGAAAGGCACGTTGTTCTCCGGAAATTGGGTCCTGGAAGCGGAGCTCTGTCGCACGCAAGTGGAGGGGAGTGGAAAAATCGTACAAGGAAAGGCCCCGGTCAACGGGATAAGTGTCGTCGCCAAGGATCGGGCAGCCGAGGTGATTGAGCACCGCGCGGATCTGATGGGTGTGGCCAGTGAGAGGTTCGACCTCGATGAGGCCATTTCCCAGGGAACGCACCTTAGTCCGCGTGGGCACGCCGTGTCCATCTGGCACGACGTCAACGGCTCGCCGCCCAGGTGTTTTCACCAGGTCAACCCGCACCTCTACCCCACGACCAACGCCACCAGCGCCACCAGCATCACCAGCACAACCATCACCCGCCACCCGCGCGTGATAGATCTTGCGCACCCGCCCGTTCTGGAACAACTGCTGGTACACACTCCGGGTCGCAGCGCGCCGCGAGCAGAGGAGAACTCCGCTGGTTAGTCGGTCGAGGCGGTGGAGGGGAACGATCTCGTCTGAGCCGTAGGCCAGCCGCAGTCGGGTTTGCACGGTTTCCCGGACGATTCGCCCGTTACTCGTCGAGGGCAGGAAGCTGGGCTTGTCTACCACGATGAGATCGGGGTCTTCCCAGAGAATTCGCTGGTGAAAGGGTATGGGAGGCTCGGGCGGGATGTCGGGATGGAACCAGGCGGGTAGGGGGCGCTCGAGCACGGTCCCGGGTACTAGTTTCTCTCCGAAGGCGAAGGGTGAGTCGCCTGCGGAGCCGGCCCACAATTCCGGCGTGGGAGGAACGACGCCGCGCAGAATTATTCGTTGGGGCGAGATGCCTTCCCGCGCCGGGATCGGTGACCGCGAGCCCAAGTGTTAGGCAGCGAGTCGGGCGACGGCGGCGTCGATACGCTCGTCGGTGCCGGTGAGGGCGACGCGGACGTAGTGTTGGCCTGCGGGTCCGTAGAAGTCGCCGGGTGCGACGAGGATGCCGCGGGCGGCGAACCAGTCGACGGTGTCTCGGCAGTCTTCTCCCCTGGTGGCCCACAAGTAGAGTCCGGCGGAGGATTCGGTGACCTCGAAGCCGGCGGAGAGTAGGGCTCGCATGAGTTTCGCTCGCCGCTGGGCGTAGCGGTTTTTCTGTGCTGCTTCTTGGTCGTCGTCGTTGAGGGCGGCGACCATGGCTGCTTGGATCGGTCCGGGAACCATGAGGCCCAAGTGTTTGCGCACGCCGAGGAGTTCGCTGATGAGATCGGTGTCGCCGGCGAGGAATCCTGCGCGGTAGGACGCGAGGTTGGAGGTTTTGGACAGGGAGTGGATGGCGAGGAGGCCGGTGTGGTTGCCGTCGCAGACGCGGGGGTCGAGGATGGAGACGGGTTCTTCGTCCCAGCCGAGCCCGAGGTAGCACTCGTCGGAGGCGACGATGACGCCTCGTTCTTGTGCCCAGGACACTACTTTTCGCAGGTGGTCAACGCCGAGGACTTTACCTGTGGGGTTGGATGGCGAGTTGAGGAACAGCAGCGCGGGTGTTTCCGGCCCTACGGCCAGGAGTGAATCGGCCCGCAACACTCGATTAGCTCCGACTAGGGCGGCTACTTCGTAGGTGGGGTAGGCGACCTCGGGGATGACGACGAGGGAGTCGCGGATGCCCAGCAAGGTGGGTAGCCATGCGATGGCTTCTTTGGTCCCGACGACTGGTAGGACGGAGGACGGGGTCAACCCGGTCATCCCGTAGCGGCGTTTCAGCGACGAAACAATGGCTGCGCGGAGTTCTTCGGTGCCCGCGGTCTGCGGGTATCCGGGTTCGGCGGCGGCGTCCATGAGCGCCAGTTGGATTCCCGGGGCGACCGGGTCGACGGGGGTGCCTACGGAGAGGTTAACTATGCCGTCCGGGTGCTCGGATGCTCGCTGCTTGGCACCTGCGAGCGTGTCCCAGGGGAAGTCGGGCAGGCGGGATCCCAGCGGGGTGCGAGCCACGTTCTACTCCTGGTTCTGCGGCGGGAGGGCGGCGATCATGGGGACGTCGAAGTCCTGCGGGCCGAGCTTGGCGGCGCCGCCTGGGGATCCGAGGTCGTCGAAAAACGCGGCGTTGGCGTCGTTGTAGTCGAGCCATTCGTCGGGGACATCATCTTCGTAGAAGATGGCTTCGACGGGGCAGGCGGGTTCACAGGCTCCGCAGTCGACGCACTCATCGGGGTGGATGTAGAGCATGCGTTTGCCTTCGTAGATGCAGTCCACGGGGCACTCTTCAACACAAGCGCGGTCGAGGACATCGACGCAAGGTTGGGCAATGGTGTATGTCATCTTTTTTGCAAACTCCTGGCTTTAGCGAAAATCTTCCCCTAGTATGTCACTTTCCCCGTATCAGTGGCCAAATACCGCCAGCGATACCGGCGGCGAGCAGGGCGACGCTGCGGATGCTGCTCACCACGAGTTGGTCGCCGGTGACACCGCCGCCGAGCATGAGTCCGATAAATCCCAAGCCCCAGACCATCAAGGGGATCAGGGCGATGGCGGGGGTGGAGGTCCACAGGCGGGCGGTGCGGGTGAGCACCATGTTGAATAGAAACGCCACGATGATGGTGTAGGGGAAGGCTATTTTCGCGCCGCCGGGCAGGGTGATCCATGTGCCCAGGTAGACGATTTCCAGGAGGACGGACACCAGGGCGCCGATGGAGAGCCACAGGAGGCCGAAGCCGGCTTCGCCGCGGGAGAAGTCGGTGCGGATGATGCGTTCGCTCATCCTTGCCACTCGCGATCGAGGCCGTCGAGAAGCTCGGGCCCGCCCGGGGTGCCGGCGGCGAGTTGGTAGTACTCCTGTCGGAGGATGGGCTGGGCTCGCAGGTTCGACAGGGCGAAGACGGGGTCTGGCCCGATTGCCCACGCGGCCTGCGGGTTGGTGTGGGAGACGCGTCCGTCGGCGATCCACACCTGGGTGGCGTGGGCGCGCATGGCTTCGCGCTTGGCGTCGTGGTCGGCGCTGCTGAGTTCTACGACAAAATCATGCTTATCGACGCCCTGGTTCTCCAGGTAGGCCGCATCGGCCCGCGTCCAGCCTTCCGGCACGACATCGATGCGGTCGACGGCGGCCGTGGAGGCCGCCAGGTCGCTGACCGCCCACAGCAGGCGTGGCACCGCCACGCGAGCGGCCGCGGCGTGGGTGATCTCGTGGGCGTGGATGTGGTCGGGGTGCCCGTAGCCGCCGTCGGGGCCGTAGGTGATGACGAGGTGGGGGCGAATGTCGGCGAGGACATCGGCAAGCAGGTCGACGGCGAGGGTGCCGGAGTTGACGAAAGCCCGCGGGTTGGCGTGCGCCGGGCTGCCCACCATGCCGGAATCACGGAAGCGGCCGGCACCGCCGAGGTAGATGCCGCGCACGCCGAGGATGGATAAGGAGGCGGCCAGCTCGGCGGTGCGGAATCCCCCCAGCTGGTCTGATTCGGAGGCGACGAGCCCGGCCCAGGTGGAGCCGATGACCTCGCCTTCTTCACCCAAGGTGCAGGTGACAACGGTGACGTCGGCGCCGCGTCGCGCGAGTTGAAACAGGGCACCGCCGGTGGCGATGGCTTCGTCGTCGGGGTGGGCGTGGACGGCGACCACGCGGTAGCCAATCAGGTCACGGGAGCTCACAGTTTCCTCCAGCTCGGGACCGTCGAGAGCGCGGCGGTCGAAGTCCAATTATTGAGGTTGGGGTCGGGGCCAACGATACCCTCGCCGAGAACCTGCACTCGGGTGTCCCCCAGGAGCGGAATGGTCACGTGTTCGCGCTCGTTGATTCGCTCAAAAACTTCGGAGGCATCTTCGGGCGCGACGATTCCGGACAGCACATCGCGCGCCACCGCATCGCTCTCCGGGGTGCAATAGGCACTGAGGTTGGCGGCTCGGGGCGAGGACGGCGCCTCGGGGCAGAGCCACTCCCCCGCCAGTCCCGTCGCGCTGTTATCGGTGTTTTCCCAGGTGATCACAGCGTCGACTCGTCCACGGGGCAGGAGGATTCCGGTGATCTCCGGCAGATCGGTGGAGATGATCTGCGCCTTGACGCCACGGGCGGCGAGCAACTCGACGATCGCGCGGCCCGCGGCGGCGGAGGCATCATCGCCGACGTTGACACCTAGCCGCAGCGGCTGCTCGGCGGTCAATGACTGCAGCAAAGCGGGAGTAAAGGTGGCATCAGCCGCAGGCTGATGGTCGGGAACGCGCAGGTTGGAGGACCGGCCGGCGGCGATGCGGGCGATGAGGGGGACGTCGATAAGCGAACGCAATTCCTCCCGTGCGGCGACGTCGGCAAGCACGGTCGAGGTGGTGGACAGGCTCAGCTGGAGTTCGCGCTCCAGCTTGACCGTGCGGACTTGGGTGCCGGTCATGATGGAGTACGCGTCGACGGAGGTTTCGGCGGGGAAGGTGTCCAGGAAGCCGATTTGTCCGCTGCGCAGCTGCTCAGCGCCCTGCGTGACGGAACGCACCTCGCGGAAGTTGACCAGGTCGATGCTGGCTGGGTTCTCACCCCAGAAACGATCATTGCGGTTGATCGTGATGATGCCGCGGGAGCGATCGACGCTGCGGATCATGTAGCGCCCGGCCGACGCGGGAATGGTGTCGGCGAGTGCTCGCTCGAAGTCGGAGGCATCGGATTGCAGCAGGTGGCTGGGCAAGAAGGAGGAGAACAGGTCCCGCCATTCGGCGACGGCGGTGGCCAGATCGACGTCGACGGTGCGGCCATCGGCGGACACCCGCATGCCGGTGATGGCGTGGTAGCCAGCCGGATCGACGACGGCGGGGGTATCGCTCATGCCGTGCCACATGTAGCGGAAATCGGCGCCCGTGATCGGCGTACCGTCCGACCACTGGGCACCCGGCGCGATGACGTAGCGCAGCGATTGTGCGACGCCGTCCCGGTCAGCGGGGACCTCCTCCGCCGAGGTGAGGACGTCGGTGTCCATGACGCCATCGCGGAATGCGCTGGGCAGGACGAGGCCAGCCAAGGATTCCACGAAGGAGGAATTATCGGAAATAAGGTGCGGATTGAGCCCGCTGTGCAGCGGGTCCACGCCGATATCGATCACCGCTTCCGCCCGGGAGGGGGTCGGTGCAGCGCTGGAGGTGGCCGAAGGTTCCGGCGTCGGCATCGGTTCCTCCACCGGCGGCGGGCCGGGGTTGGCGACACAGGAGCTCAGCAGCGTCACGCAGGCGACGCTCAGGAGTATTCGGCTTTTCACCCTGCCAATTATGCCTTGGCGGCAGGCGCGGCCCCAGTTCGCAGCGCCGGGGCGAGGAATGCGACGACCGCGCCGATGATGATGAGCAGGCCGAATGCCCACCGCAGGCTCAGGCCCGTCGAGATCGCACCGATGAGGGGGCTGGTGCCCAAAAAGCCCAGGCGCATAAGCCAGCTCACGGCGGTCACGCCCGCACCTTCGGACAGGCCGGGCAGGCGGGCTGCCGCAGCGAAAGCGCTGGGCACGAGGGTGGCGCAGCCGAAGCCGGCGAACGCCAAGCCCACGAAGAGCAACACCGGTCCGGTGGCCAGCACAACGAGGACGCCGCCGATGCCGATGAGCACGCCGCCGTTGCGCGCGACGGCGACGGTGCCGAAGCGGTTGATGAGCATATCGCCGGTGAACCGCCCGATGCACTGCGCCGCCAGCATGACGGTGAATGCCAGACCGGCCGCCTCCAGTGTGCCGCCGGCGAGTTCCACGGAGGCGAGGCCGGACCAGTTGTTGGCCAGGTCCTCGATCATCGTGCCCGACAATGCCACGAGCGCGATGGGGAGCACCACCATGGCCGAGGTCCATACTCGCTTATCGACGCCGCCGGCACTCCCGTCGTCTTCCTTCCTCGACGCCGGCACCGGGCCGGTCAGCCACGTACCCACCAGGGCAAAGAGCATGACGACGCCCGCGACAATCCCCAGGTGGACCCGAATGTCCAGCCCGGCGACGGCCGCGGCGGTACCCGCCGCACCACCGGCCACCGCACCCAGGGACCAAAACGCATGGAGTGAAGAGATGATGGATTTTCCCAGCCGATCCTGGACTCGGACGCCCGCGACGTTTTGCGAGACGTCCACGACCGCATCCATGAGACCAAAGCAGGCGAAAACGACCGCCAACGGCCACGCCGAGGGTATCCAGCCGATTGTCGCGACGAGCAACGCCAGGATGGCCGTACCGTACAAGACCACCTTGCGGGGCCCGAACCGGTTGACGGCCCAGGAGGGCAGCACGGTCGAACCGAGGGAACCGACGGCGACGGCCGCAACGAGCAGACCGAATGCCAGATCGCTCAGGCCCCACTGCGCCTTGATGGTGGGATACCACGGCAAGACGGAGGAAAACACCGCTCCGTTGGTGGCAAACAAAATGCCGACGCCGGCGACACGCCTATACCCTTCGTTCATGCGGCCCATGCTTCCACACCGGCGCACAAAAGACCTCGTCGCGCGGAGACGGCAGCGGAGCGATTGCCCTGCTGAGGCCATTAGTCCCGCCGAGAAAGCGAGTGGACACGTGGGCGGAATCACTGCTCTGCGCAGCCACCTGTGGCGACACGAAACTCACGGGGGTTTCGGGGGTAAGCATCGCGTGGGATTTAGCTGCGAGCCGCCTGGGTAAAGTGCGAGAATTCTCCGGTCTGCTGAATACTCACCAAAGGAAAACAATGCGCCGCCTGCTTATCCTCCCCCTCGCTCTGTCCGCCACGCTCGTCCTCGCTGCCTGCGGCGGCGGAGAAGCCACGCCCGTCACCGAGACGGTCACCTCGGTCAAGGTGTCCACCCAGAAAGTTACGGTCACTGAGTCCGTGGTGGAAGAACCGGAACCGGAAGCTGCGCCCGAACCAGAGCCCGAGCCCGTGGTCGCCCCCGTGGAAGCGCAGGTGAATACCGTCCCGCAGGGCTTCGCCTCCATCCCCGAGCCGGCCCGGGCCGTTGCTCCCGCGCCTGCCCCGGCCCCCGCAGCCGCCTACTACAAGAATTGCTCCGCCGCCCGAGCTGCCGGTGCCGCTCCGGTGTACGCGGGTAGCCCCGGGTACGGTACTCACCTGGACCGCGACGGCGACGGCGTCGGTTGCGAGTAGGCAGCTCCAGCGGCGACTAGTTCGTCATACCCGGATATCCCCTCGGCGTCACCCACACGTGCCCGCCAACGACCCGCCTGCCGGTGAGTTCTGCGGTGCGCAAGGAGGGGATATTCGCCTGGTTGATGTGCCCCCACAGGGTCGGCCGTCCGCCTTCATGGATATCGGGAAGCTTGTCCACCAGCCGCTGCATCGCGGCAGCGGACAACGCATGGCCCTGGAACATCGGGTCAATGCACTTCTCCTCCACCACCCATCCGGTCAGCCCATAGGAGTTCTCGGCGCGCGCGGCGACAATGCCCACGTCCTCCCCCTTCCATCGGACGCTGAACAACAGTCCATCGTCCTGCGCATCCTGCAGCGACTGCTCATCGGAGGGACTCGCCCACCAACTCAGCTCTGGGTGTGACGCTTGAATAGCGTCATAGATGTCCGCTACGCGCGTCGCCGCCACAGCTGGGGAGACCTCGATAAGTTCCACGTCCCCATAGGACTGAACGCGTGGCCTGGCCCGCTGCTCATCGACGGGGGCCGCCACGATATACATGTCCACCGACGCCGAGACCGACGCCCAGACCGCGTTCGAGGAACTATTCACCTCCTCCGCGAAACCGTGCGGATCAGCGACGTAGACACGGAGGCACCGAGGGGAAAAATCTCGGAAGAATGTCAACGGGCCACTTGACGGGTCGATCAATGCCTGGACTCCGGCTGGGGATGGTGGAACCGTGGTGGCAATAATGTCGACGAAGGCGCGGTCGAGATCGCGGTTACGGAAACGCGCGCCAGCTAGCGCCCAGTGCCCATCGCTGAGCGGAACGACCCGGTTTGCCCACAGCAGCACGGACGGGACATCGAGCGGCACGGCGTTATCCAACTGGGTAGCAAACTCCAGGTTGTCTATCCTGCTGAGTTCCTCGGCCAGCCAATCGTTCACGGGACCAGACTGCCCGGCGGCCCACCTGCGAACATCCTCGGAGAGCCATGCGGTCGCTGCCTCAATCATGTGTGTGTCGCCGACCATGGGAACCTTTCTACACCACTACTTCCCCACAACGACGGAAACGCCTGGCGATACGACAAAGCCGCGCCGGGCGGATAAATTTTCCGCCACCAGCGCGGCTGCCGATGTCACTGAGTTACTTGTTCAGCTGCTTCTCGCGGGAACGAGCGCGGGCCCGCTCCGTGGCATTGAGGTTGAGCTTGCGCACGCGAAGGATGTCCGGGGTGACCTCGACGCACTCGTCTTGGCCACAGAACTCCATTGCCTCATCGAGGGAAAGGGTGTGTGCCTTGGCCAGGGTGACGGTGGTGTCGGCGGACGCTGCACGCATGTTGGTGAGCTTCTTTTCCTTGGTGATGTTGACGTCCATGTCCTCATCACGGTTGTTCGCGCCGACGACCATGCCTTCGTATGCCTCGGTGCCCGGCTCCACGAAGAAGGAGCCGCGGTCAGCGAGGTTCTGCAGGGCGTAGGTGGTGATCTGGCCGGAGCGGTCGGCGACGAGGGAGCCTGAGTTACGGCCCTTGATCTCGCCGGCCCACGGGCGCATCTCAATGGCGTAGCTGTTGGCGATGCCGGTGCCACGGGTCTCGGTCATGAACGTGGTGCGGAAACCGATGAGGCCACGGGCCGGAACGTCGAACTCCATGCGCACCCACTCGCCGGCGCCGGTGTCCATGCTCGTCATCTGGCCCTTGCGGGCAGCCATGAGCTGGGTGACAGCGCCCTGGTGCTCACCGGGGACATCGATCACCATGTGCTCGAAGGGCTCGTGGACCGAGCCGTCGATGATCTGGGTAACCACCTGCGGCTTGCCCACGGTCAGCTCGAAGCCTTCGCGGCGCATCGTTTCCACGAGGATGGACAGAGCCATTTCGCCGCGACCCTGAACTTCCCAGGTGTCGGGGCGCTCGGTCGGCAGGACGCGCAGGGACACGTTACCGATGAGCTCGTTGTCCAGGCGGGACTTGAGGACTCGGGCGGTGAGCTTGTCGCCACCACCTCGTCCGGCCAGCGGGGAGGTGTTGACGCCGATGGTCATGGAAATGGCCGGCTCATCCACGGTGATGCGCGGGAGGGCAACCGGGTTCTCGGGATCGGCGAGGGTGTCACCGATCATGATCTCATCAATGCCGGAGATGGCCGCGATGTCACCAGCGATGACCTCATCGGTGGGCTGGCGGGACACGCCGACGGTGCGCAGCAGCTCCGCGATCTTGACGGTCTTGAAGTGCTCGTTGCCCTCGTCGTCGTAGTGGATCCAGGAGACCTGCTGGCCCTTGTGGAGCTTGCCGGCGTGGATACGCACGAGGCCGATGCGGCCCAGGAAGGACGAAGAGTCAAGGTTGGTGACGTGAGCCTGCAGCGGGGCGTCAAGCTCAGCGGAGGGCTCCGGGAGGACCTCGTAGATAACGTCGAAGAGGGCCTGGAGGTTGTCGGCCTCGGGGGCGTTGCCGTCACCGGGGTTCTCGGTGGAGGCCTTGCCCTCACGGCCGGAGGCGTACAGCACTGGCAGATCGAGGAGGGACTCGGCGGCCTGAGCGGCTTCCGGGTCCTCGAGGTTGGCGGCCAGCTCGAGCAGGAGGTCCTGGGAATCGCTGACCACTTCTTCGATGCGGGCATCGGGGCGGTCGGTCTTATTCACGAGGATGATGACGGGCATCTTGGCGGCCAGCGCCTTGCCCAGCACGAAGCGGGTCTGCGGGAGCGGGCCCTCAGAGGCATCAACAAGAAGAACGACGCCGTCGACCATGGACAGCGCGCGCTCGACCTCGCCACCGAAGTCGGCGTGGCCCGGGGTGTCAATGACGTTAATGATGAGGTCATTGCCGTCCTTGCCCTGGCCCTTGCGGCGGATGGCCGTGTTCTTGGCCAGGATGGTGATGCCCTTTTCGCGTTCCAGATCTCCGGAGTCCATGACGCGGTCGGTGACTTCGCCGTGATCGCCGAAAACGCCGGACTGCTCCAGCATGGCGTTAACGAGGGTGGTCTTGCCGTGGTCAACGTGCGCGACGATGGCGACGTTACGGAACTCAGGGTGGGACACGAGTGGGCTGCTCCTAGCGGATGTTGATCGGGCCCGTCGAGGCCGCGAAGGTGAACAGCCCATAAGACTACTCGCGATTGGCCATAGCTGCACTATCGGAGACCTGGGAGTGTGACCAAGTCATCTCGCCGGTCACCTCAGCGGTCTCTTGGGCCTTTGCCCTTGGCCCGTCAGATCTTTAGAGTCGGGGGACACGCAAGTGTAACGAAATGGTCTCGAAGCACGACAGAACTAAATAGTTAAGCGAAATGGCTTGACTGTGGGAAACAAGTGAATATTGTTGTGCAATGAAACTACTGTTAAAGATGTGACTTCGGAAAGGTCCTCTGTGGGATCACCCATCCGCTCGGCAAAGCGCGCCGGCCGCCTCTCGGCGATCGTCGCCACCACCGCAGCATCAGCGATCGCCCTCACCGGCGTACTGGTGCCGTCGGTCGCTTCGGCGTCGTCGCTGCCGCAAGGCCCACTCGACGAGCTGGGCCGCCCGACGCCGCAGGTTGCCCAGCAGGTCCGTGATTTCGCTAACCACCCGTGGTTGCCCAAGGAGATCTCCAACGCCGTCCTTTCCGCCCTCGCCTTCTACTCGGGAGCTGATGGCGGTACGGAAGGCGGAGTTCCGCTCCCCGTCGGGGGCCCAGGGTTCACCCAGTTCATCTGGCCCACCGTGTCGGGCAAGTGCATCGATGGCAGCTTGGACGCCGTCGGATCGGCCATCGCCGTTCCCGGCCCCACCACCATTCCGGCGCCCGGAGCAGCCGAAGGGCAAACGGCCTTCCTTTTCACCGCGTTGGGCACCTCCCCCGCCGCCTCCCATCAGGGCGAGTTGTTCGTGCACTGGTTCAATCTCACGAATCTGCGCCACGGCATCACTTCCCTGGAGAACAACGGCATCAACCCCGAGGGCCCGGCTACCGTCTCCGGCACTGCTGATACGGGCGCGGGCACGGTTGTCGCCGTCGTGTCCGGAAATGTGCACACCGAGTCCAACTCTTGCAGCTTCATCCCCACGGCCGCGATCATCGATGCGAGGTAATTAGACGTGACCACTGATCTTCACCCCGTCAAGCAGGAGACGTTTCATACCTCCGATCGAGTGAACATCGATCCGAAGGGTCACCAGCGTGCGGTTGATACGTTCCAGGTCACCGATTTTGGCCTGTACATGGCCCGCGGCGCTAACCACCCGAAGTTTGGCTACTTGGAATCGTGGCTGCTGCCTAAGCTTGGCCTGCGCGCTAATATCTTCCACTTCCGCGAGGGCGTTGAGCAGCGCCAGGATTTCTACTTTGATGTCGCTGATATCGACGTCGACGGGGCTGTGTGGTCTACCCGCGACCTGTATGTTGATCTCATTTCCGTCACGGGTGAGCCGATTGATGTCCAAGATATCGATGAGCTCGCCGCTGCCACCTCTGCTGGCCTCATCACGGCCGAGGACGCTGAGCGCGCCATCGACACAACCCTGACGGCCGTCGAGGGCATTACTCGCCACCAGGATGATGCCATGGAGTGGCTGCGCACCTTGGGCATTGAGCTCACGTGGGCAGATTCGGTGAACCTCGCCCCCGCAGAAGCTTAAACGTTGTGACGCCAAACACTTTCGCAGGGTAGATTTTAAGGTATATATCCCCCTCGAAAGGAGCTGTCATGACTGATCACAACAACAGCGATGAGAAGAAACTGCTTTGGGAGTTCCCCGAAGACAAGCCTTTCACGCACAATCACCCCGAGAACATCGGCAAATCTTCCGAAGAGCTGCGCGATGAGTTGCCGGAGGAATGGGGCCAGGAGTCCTTCCCGGCCAGCGATCCGCCGGCGAACTACTAGGTTATGGCGACAATTTTCCATAACCCTCGCTGCTCTAAGTCGAGGCAAGCTCTCGCCTACTTGCGGGAGCGCGGCGTCGAGCCGGAGGTGGTCTCCTACCTGGATGCACCGCCGAGCGTCGATAAGCTCACAGAGCTTCTCGACGCCGCCGGGCTCAGCCCGCACGACGCCATCCGCGTGCGTGAGGCGGAGTATCGCGAGCTTGGCTTGAGCCAGGACTCCCCTGACGGGGAGTTGCTGGCTGCCATGGTCGCCCATCCCCGCCTGATCGAAAGGCCCATCGTGGTGACGGAGAAGGGCGTGCGGATCGCCCGCCCCACCGAGATCCTCGACGAGATTCTTTAAGAAAAGCACTGAGGCCCTGCCCATTATGGGCAGGGCCTCTCATGCTGGAGTGGGACTACTTCTCCCAGCCGATATCCTCCACGGGGATTTCGGCGAAGGACATGGCTCCGTAGTTGGCCAGCCCCGGCTTCACGGCGACGATCTCCGGGCCGTTGGCGTACGGCATGATGCCGAAGGTGCCCATGGCCTCCTGCTCGAGCACGTTGGCGCGAGCGATCTGCTCATCGGGATCGGAGATGCGCTGCAGCTCGCGGATCTTGGTGTCAAGCTCCGGGGTACCGGTACCGGACAGGTTCAGCTCCGAGTCGGACAGGTAGACCTGACCGAAGTAGGCGACGCCGAACGGGTCACCGGAGCGGAAGCCCATGAGGAAGATGTCGAAGTCTCGCTGGCTGGTCACCTGGGAGAACTCGGACGACGGGCGCTCCTGGATCTGCACATCGACGCCGACGTTTTTGAGCATCGCCTGGATCGCGCCAGCCGTGGCCTGGACCATCGGGCTTTCACCGGTGATGACGTAGCGCAGGGTCAGGGGCTGGCCATCCTTCTCGCGGATACCATTGGCACCCTCGGTCCAGCCGGCCTCGTCCAGCAGGGTCTTAGCCCGATCAGCGTCGAAGCTGAGGACCTCACCGAAGTTGTTCTCGTAGCCCTCCTGGGTCTGGAACAGCGCGAAGGAACCCGGGAGATCCTCGGTGTAGTCGAGACCATTGAAACGGATGGCAGCAATCTGCTCGCGGTCGACGGCCGTCATGACGGCCTCGCGCACCTTGATGTCTTCCAGCATCGGCGACTTGCTGTTGACAGTCATGAGGTAGTTGGCCGGCAGCAACGCGGTGCGGATATCGAGCTTGTCGCCCATTTCCTTCGCAGTGGCCAAGCGGTCCTTCGTAGCCACACCGGAGGCGTCGATCTCGCCCGCGCGGAGGGCGTTGAGGCTGGCCTGATCCTCCATCTGTCGGTAGACAATCTTGTCCAGCTTGCCGGTATCGCCCCACCAGTTTTCATTCTGGACAAAGCTGATCTCGCCCGTGTTGAAATTGACGTTCTCCACCTTGTAGGGGCCAGCTCCCCACTCCGGGCGCACCTGGCCGAGGTAGCCGGTGTTGTAGAGGTCGGGAGTGTTAACGGCGTTGTGCAGCAGGAAGCCGAACAGGCCCTGCCACCAGGCATAAGACCCGTCGAAGGTAACCACGGCCTGCTTGTCATTCTCGCCGCGCTCGACGGACTTGATCAGCTCATAGCCATCCGTAGAAGAGACGTTGAGCTCCTCGTTCTCGCCGTTAGAGAATTTCCAGGTGTGCTCGAAGGTGGTCCAGTCAATCGGGGTGCCATCGTTGAAGGTAGCGTCCGGGTGAATGGTGTAGGTGAGGACAGTGTTGCCATCGACGACCTCGTCCTTGACATCGGTGAGGTAGTCCGGATTGGCGTGCCAGGTGCCGTCGCCATCAAACAGTGAGACCTGCGGGTTGTACCACTTCCACACATTCTTGGTGTAGAGGTTGCCGTCCGCCTGCCAGGTGTTCTGCTGCTGGCTGAGTTCCGCCAGCGGCAAGGTGAGGGTGCCGCCGTCTTGGAGTGCGTCACGCTCCTGGATGTTGTAGTCGCCCGAGGCGCTGACGCTGTGGGCGTCAATCGCCTCCGAACCAGCCGAACCTCCGCTGGTCGAGTCTGAAGAGCCGCCGCCAGAACCACAGGCAGCCAAAGTGAGCGCGCTGACAGAGAGGGTGGCGATGGTGAGAGTACGGATACGTGATCGCATGAGCTTTCACTTCCTTTCAATATATGGGTTGTAAGGGTTTACTCGGGTCGTGCTTCGGAGCCGAGACCTGGGTGGTCCCTGGTTCGCGTGGCCACGGGATCCGGGATGGGAATCGCCGACAGCAGTTTTTGGGTGTACTCGTGCTGGGGGTTGTCAAAAATGGTGTCCACCGGTCCCTCCTCGACAAATTCACCCTTGTACATGACGGCGACCCGATCCGAGAGGTGTCGGACCACCGAAAGATCGTGGGCAACGAAGAGGTACGACAGACCCAGCTTGCGCTTGAGGTCTTCCAGCAGGTTGATCACGCCAGCCTGGATGGACACGTCCAGCGCCGACACCGGTTCGTCGAGCGCGATAACCGACGGCCGCGTGGCCAGCGCCCGTGCCAACCCGATGCGTTGGCGTTGGCCACCGGAAAACTGCCCCGGGAACCGGTCAATCTGGCTGGCATCGAGTCCGACCAAGCGCATGAGCTCCGCCACGCGGGCTTTGCTGTCACCCTCGAACCCGAGGGACGACAAGGGCTCCTCCAAGATCTCCCGAATGGTCATGCGGGGATTGAGCGAACTCATGGGATCTTGGAACACCATCTGGATGTCTCGACGGGCTGATCTTCGCTGCCCGCGAGAGAACTCCGCCGTGTCCTTGCCATTGAGGACAATGGAGGTGCCCTTGTCGGGTTCCAAGCCCATGACTTCCAGGAGGGCGGTGGTCTTGCCCGAGCCGGACTCGCCGACGATGGCCAAGCACTCCCCCTCCCGGAGGTCAAAGCTGACGTTTTTCACCGCGTGAACGGTGCCCACTCGCCGCTTAATCACCGCTCCCTTAATCAGTGGGAAATCCTTGGTCAGATTGTCCACCTGAAGGGTGATCTTGCGTTGCTCCCGTGGGACGTCTCCCAGTACATCCTCCGAGAGAACCGGCACGGGGTACAGGGACTCACCGTTTAGTTGACTGTCGTGGATCTCCGGGGAGCGCAGGCACGCCGTGAAGTGCTCGGGATCGTCCTCGACCGGGAGCAACGGCGGCTCGGCGGTGAGGCAGGCGTCGATAGCAATCGGGCAGCGAGGGGCAAACTGGCAACGATCCTGGATGTTCACCAAGATCGGGGGCGAACCCTCGATCGGGGTGAGCGGATCCGTCGATCGCTGGTCGACTCGCGGCGTGGAGCCCAACAAACCGATGGTGTACGGCATCTTCGGCTGAGCGAAGGTGGAAAACACATCAGCCTTCTCGATGGGTCGGCCCGCGTACATCACCATGACATCATCGGCAGTCTCGGCGACTACTCCCATGTCGTGGGTAATGAGGATCATCGCCGCGCCCGTCTCCCGCTGCGCCAGCTTGAGCAGGTCAAGGATCTGGGCCTGGATGGTGACGTCCAAGGCGGTGGTGGGCTCGTCGGCGATGAGCAGGCGCGGGTTGTTGGCAATCGCGATGGCGATGACCACGCGCTGGCGCATACCGCCGGAGAACTCATGGGGGAAGTTCTTGACCCGCTTCTGCGGCTCGGGGATGCCGACCAGGTCCAGCAGCTCCACGGCCCGCTTCGTCGCCTGCGACTTGGAGATCCGATTGTGGGCCTGCAACGCCTCGACGATCTGATCACCGATGGAAAACACCGGGGTAAGGGCCGACAACGGATCCTGGAAGATCATGCCAATGCCGGAACCGCGGATCTTTGACATCTGGGAGTCAGACAGGCCGAGGAGTTCGCGGTCGTCGAAAAGAATGGACCCAGTGACATTCGCATATTGCGGGAGCAGGCCCATGATGGCCAGGGAGGTGACGGACTTTCCGGAACCGGACTCACCGACGATGCCGAGGGTGCGGCCCTCGTGGAGATCGAAGTCCACACCTCGGACGGCGGAAACCTTGCCGGCTTCCGAGGGAAAGGTGACTCGCAGATCACGCACGGACAGGATGGGAGTGCCCACACTCATGCCTTTCCTCCAGACTTAGAATTCGGGTCGAGCGCGTCACGCAGGCCATCGGCGATAAACGCCATCGACACCGTGAGCAACGTCAAGGTCGCCGCCGGGAAGTAGAACTGCCACGGTGCGGACTGCAGCGCGCCGGAACCCACCGACAACAACGTTCCCAGGGACACATCGGGCAGCTTGACGCCCAGACCCAGGAAGGACAGGCCGGTCTCCGCCATGACGGTGGAAACGATGGACAGCATGAATTGAATGATGAGCAGCGAGCCAATGTTAGGGATGATGTGGCGCACCACCGTGCGGGGCCGGCTGACCCCCATGAAGCGGGCCGCACGCACGTAATCGTTCTCCCGCACGCTCAATGCCAATGACCAGATCACACGAGCCGGATACATCCACCCAAACAAGATGAACACCACGACGAGGATCTTCCAATCCCCCGCCGAGTCCGCTACCAGCAACGCGATGAGCAGGAAGGTCGGGATGGCCAGCAGGAAGTGGATGACGGCCAGGACAGCCTTTTCCATGAAGCCGCCATACAGCGCGGCGCCGGCACCAATGACTGCCGAGAGCACCAGCGTGGCCAAGGACACCAACACCGCGATGGTGAGCGAGCGCCCCAGACCGTGGACCGTCTGAGCAAAAAGGTCATTGCCACCATCGGTGGTGCCAAACCAGTGCTCGGAGGACGGCGGGGTGGACAGGTTCATGAAATCCGGCTCGTCATAGGACCACTGAGACAGGTACCCGCCGAAGATGGAGGCCAGCACGAGGCCCACGAAAATGATGAGGCCCACGACCGCCAGCTTGTTGCGGAAGAAGCGCCGGACGTACAGGCGTAGCTTGTTGGTGCCCACCGCCCGCTCTGGTGATGTTTCCACCGCCAGGAGGGTTTCGGGGTCGTGGCCGCCCGTAGCTTGGGAACCAAACCCGGACGCCGGAGTGAGGTCCGCGACGGGGGACGCCGGGCGCACTCCCAAATTCTCTCGCGCGGTATCCATCGAGAGATCGTGACGGTGCTTGTTGTTGTCCTTACTCATGTTCAGCTCACCCTCACTCGGGGATCCAGGGCGACCACCACGAGGTCAGCCAAAATTGCGGACACGGCGACCATGAGGGCGCCGAAGGCCGCCACGGCGACGACACCGTTGACATCGTTTTTAGTAATCGTTTCGATGAAGTACTGGCCCATGCCGTTCCAAGCGAAGATCCGCTCGGTCATGACGGCACCGGTGAAAATGCCGGGGACCGAGAACGCCACGGACGTGGCCACGGGAATGATCGACGTCCGCAACGCATGCTTGCGGATCGCCTTCTGCCTCGTCAGCCCCTTCGCGCGGGCCGTTCTCACATAATCGGCCGACAGGTTGTCCAACAACAGGGTGCGCTGCATCAAGTGATAGCTGGCATAAGAAATGATGAGCAGCGAAATGGTGGGCAGAGCTAGGTGCTGGAAGGTATTAATCAGCCAGGGGAAGAAACCTTCATCCCGTGACGACGACGGAGCGCCAGTGACGTAGAAGACGCGCGTCCCGGTCCACTCGTTGATCTTGAGGGCCAAGGCGACCACCAAGAGCGATGCCACGACCACGTGCGTGTTCATCGTGACAATGGAAACGCCCTGCCACAACCGGTCTGAGGCTTTGTACTGGCGGGAGGCGGTGTACACGCCGAGCCCCACGCCGATGACGACCGCCAGCAGCGTTGCCATGAGCAGCAGCTGGGCAGACACCCAAATGCGATAGGAGATCTGGGCATTGACCGGATCACCCAGCGGGGATGTCCCCCAATTCCAGTGGAAGAGAATCCCACTCAACCAGGTCCACCACCGCTCTAGGAGCGGCGTCTCGGGGTTGAGATTCAAGGGAGTGAGGATTCTGTCAATCTGATCAGAAGACAGCGGCGGCCGACGACCCGCGTAATTGGACCGAGGGTCGAGGAAGGTGGCTGCCAGAAGATAAGCGACGTTGGTAGCGAGGAAAATGACGATCAACCACGTCAGGGTCTTCCTTAGAAGATATTTCAGCATCGGCATCAAACCCCAGCTTTGTCGGGATACGAATAAACAGACCACCATGGATAATGTGTCTTAGGTTACAAACCTACTCATTATGAGACCGATTCGCTGGAAAATCGCTAAAAATAAGGCCCAACCACCCCCAGGCTCAGGTTTCTTGGCCTTTTTATCAAGGCCTACATCAGCGGATACCTAATCTAGCGGCGCAAATGCCGAAACTAACGCACAGCTATCACGTGCATAAAAAGCCACCCCACCTCCGGGCACATCCTGCTTCGACATGCAGGCGGATCCCGGAGATGGGGTGGGTGTCAGATCGACCGTGCTGCGTGATTACTCCTCAGCGAGGCCGAGGTTGGCTCCGGTACCCAGCTCAATGTTGAGACCAGGGACGGAATTAATAAGGTCCTTCGTGTAGTCCTCGCGCGGATTGGCAAAGACTTCATCAGCAGTGCCCTGCTCGACGATCGCACCTTGCTTCATCACCACAACATCATCAGCAGTCTGGCGGACCACTGCGAGGTCGTGGGTAATAAAGAGGTAGGACAGGTGCAATTCCGACTGCAGGTTGCCCAGCAGCTGGATGATCTGGTTCTGCACCAACACGTCAAGCGCGGAGACGGCCTCGTCGAGGACGAGCACATCCGGGGACAGCGCGAGGGCACGCGCGATGGCGATGCGCTGGCGCTGGCCGCCGGAAAGCTCATTCGGGAACCGACGCATCGTCGACCGCGGCATCGCCACCATATCCAATAGCTCTGCGACGCGGGCCTCACGTTCCTTGCGGTTGCCCACCTTGTGCAAGGCCAAAGGCTCCTCGATGCACTTGTAAATCGAGAACATCGGGTCCAGGGAACCGTAAGGGTTCTGGAACACCACCTGCATCTTGCGGCGCATGTCGAACAACTCGCGGTTGTTCAGGGTCGTCAGATCGGTGCCCTGGTAGTACACCTTGCCCTCGGTCGGATCGAGGAGATTGAGCACCATGTTGGCCACCGTGGACTTGCCGGAACCGGACTCGCCCACGAGAGCCAGGGTGGTTCCTTTGCGCAGAGTGAAGCTGACGTTGTCCACGGCACGGAGGGTCTTCTTCGCTCCGCGGGAGCCGCGGACATCGAATTCCTTGGTGAGGTTTTCTACGCGGATGACTGCTTCCTCGGACTCCCCTTCACCACCGGTAGCCATGAGCTCATTAGATTCCACGCCGGCCGCCAAGGCGGACTGGATACGGGAGGACGCGAGCGAGGGCGCGGCCTTGACCAACCGCTGGGTGTAGGGGTGTTGCGGATCGCGCAGGATCTGCAGGGAAGGACCCGATTCGACGATTCGGCCGCGGTGCATCACCACGAGGTGCTCGGCGCGCTCGGCGGCCAGACCCAGGTCGTGGGTAATGAACAGCACGGCGGCACCAAGATCGCGGGTCAGCCCAGCCAGGTGATCGAGGATGCGCTTTTGCACCGTCACGTCGAGAGCCGAGGTCGGCTCGTCGGCGATGAGGAGCGAGGGGCGCGCCGCGAGACCCATGGCGATGAGCGCGCGCTGGCGCATACCACCGGAGAACTCGTGGGGGTACTGCTTGGCGCGGCGCTCGGCATCGGGAAGACCAGCCTCCCCGAGCAGCTCGGCCACCCGGGCATTGACCTCGGAGTTCTTCACCACGTCGTTGGCCTTGAGGGACTCACCGATCTGAGTGCCAATGCGCCACACGGGGTTGAGGTTGGACATCGGGTCCTGGGGAACCAGGCCGATTTCCGAGCCGCGGAGCTGCTGCATCTCCTTTTCGGAGAGTTTGGTGATGTCTTGGCCCTTGAACAGGATCTCGCCACCGGTTACCTGGCCGGTGCCCGGGAGAAGGCCCAGGATGGACATCGCCGCGGTGGACTTGCCGGAGCCGGACTCGCCGACGATGGCGACGGACTGTCCCGGGTAAATGGTGAGGTTGATGCCGCGGACGGCTTCCACCACACCGGTGGAGGACTTGAAGGCGATCTTGACGTCCTTCATCTCCAGCAGCGGAGTCTGATTCGTATTAGTGGTCATCGCTTCCTCGCCTTCGGGTCAAGCGCGTCGCGGACGACGTCGCCCATCATGATGAAGCTAAGCACCGTCAGTGCCAGCGCCATAGCCGGGTAGAACAGCACCATTGGCTGGGTACGCAAACTGGCCTGGGCGGCGGAAATATCGCCACCCCAGCTGACGATGCTGGGCGGAAGTCCGATGCCAAGGAACGACAAGGTCGCCTCGGCGACGATGAAGGTACCCAGGGCCACCGTGGCGTAGACGATGATCGGGGCGGCGGCGTTGGGCAAGATGTGGCTGGTGAGGATCTTCCACCGGGACGCACCGACGGCACGCGCCGCGGTGACATACTCCTCGTTCTTCACGCTCAACACCGCGCCACGAGTAATACGCGCAATGTTGGTCCAGCCGAAGAGTCCGAGGACTAAGACCACGGTGATGATGGTGCGGTAGTCCTTGAACACCTGCATGACCACGATGGCGGCCAGCACCAGCGGGACAGCGAAGAAGACGTCCGTCACGCGCGAGAGGATCGAGTCCAGGATGCCACCGAAGTAGCCCGCCAGGGAACCAATGAGCGTGCCAATGAGCACGACGAGCGCGGTGGTGAGGATGCCCACCGTCACCGAGGCGCGGGCGCCGTAGATGGTGCGGGCAAAAATGTCACAGCCCTGGCGGTCAAAGCCGAAGGGATGTCCGGCACGTGGTTGGTCAAGCGAGTTGGCCAGAATACACATGCGCGGGTCAGTAGAGGTAAATAGCTGCGGGAACAGTGCCATGAGCACGGCGATGAGGATGAGGGCGGATGACACCCAAAACAGCGGTCGGACGCGCAGGTTGCGCCACGCCTGGCGCCATTGCGATACCGGGGCGGACTCATCGGACACGGCGTCGACGGCACCCAGGCCGGTCTCATCCGTCTCGGCGATGAAGTGGTCCTGGCCCATGCGGGGGCGCAGGGTGTTGCCCGCCAGGATGTCATCTTCGCCGGCCGGGTTGGATACGTTGCGGTTGATGTCAGGCATATCGAATCCTCGGGTCGAGAACGGCGTAGATCAGGTCAACGATGAGGTTGGCGATGATGTACACGATGACAAGCACGGTAGTAAATGACACGACCGTGGTGGGCTCACCCTTAATGATGGCCTGGTAGATCGTGCCGCCGACACCGTTAATGGCGAAGATACCTTCGGTGACGATGGCGCCGCCCATGAGGGCACCAAGGTCAGCACCGAGGAAGGTGGCCACGGGAATGAGCGAGTTACGCAGCACGTGGCGGCTCATGACCTTGCCGTTAGACAGGCCCTTGGCCCGGGCGGTGCGGACGTAGTCAGCGCGCAAGTTCTCGGACACCGACTGGCGGGTCAGCCGCAGCACGTAGGCGAATGATACAGCACCGAGCACGAGGGCTGGCATGAGCAACGACGTAAACGATTCTCTTGAACCCACGGTCACGGGGAGTATTCCCCACTTCACGCCGACGACGAACTGCAACACAAAGCCGATGACGAAGGAAGGAACAGCGATGACGATGAGCGACATGACCAACACGGTGGAGTCGAAGATGCCGCCGCGGCGGACACCGGCGATAACGCCGAAGATGATGCCGAAGACTGCTTCGAAGACGATGGCCATCGCTGCCAATTTGATGGTGACAGGGAAGGCGTTCGCCATGACGCTAGACACTGGCTGTCCGGAGAAGGTGGTTCCGAAGTCCAGGGTGAATATGCCCTTGATGTAGAGCAGGTACTGGATGATGAAGGGTTTATCCAGGTTGTACTCCGCCTCGATGCGGGCGCGAGCCGCCTCGGTCAATCCGCGGTCGCCGCCGAGGGCTTCAACCGGGTCGCCGGGCATGAGGAAGACGAGTGCGTAGATGAGTAGCGTGGCTCCGAAGAACACGGGGATCATCTGGAGCAGTCGTCGCCCGATGTAGCGCAACATAACTATTCCTTAACTAGACCTGGTGTGTGCTGCATTGATGCAACGGCCGAACCCCGCGTGAGTCGAGCTTTCACGCGGGGTAAGGACCAGTACTGCAGCGTTCACAGATCAGATTGTTCCGACAGTGATTTCGCGAACTACTTCTTGGTGATGTTGTAGTACACCGGGACCGACTTCCAGGAGAAGACGACGTTGTCGACGTTCTGGCTGGAGCCACCGGTCACGTTGGAGTACCACAGCGGGATCACGGGCAGGTCCTGGAACAGGATCTCCTGCGCCTCGTTGTACACCGTGGCCGCTGCCTCCGGGGAGTCAGAGCCTGCAGCCTCGGCGAGCTTGGCGTCGAAGGCCGGGTTGGAGTAGTCACCATCGTTGGAGCCGGCACCGGTGCCGTACAGCGGGCCGAGGAAGTTACCCAGGGACGGGTAGTCGGCCTGCCAGCCGGTACGGAAGGCACCCTGGATGGTGCGGCTGGTCACGTCATCGCGCAGGGACTTGAAGTCCGGGTACGGGTTGCCGATGGCCTCGATGCCGAGGGTGTTGCGGATGGAGTTGACCGTGGCGTCGACCCAGGCCTGGTGGCCGCCGTCCGCGTTGTAGGAGAGGGTGAACTCGCCGGTGAAGGGGGCGATGGCGTCAGCCTGTGCCCACAGATCCTTGGCCTTCTCCGGGTCGTAGTCCAGGACATCGTTGCCCGGGATGTCGCCGTTGTAGTTCGGCAGAACCGGGGAGGTGAAGTCAGAGGCCGGGGTGCGGGTGCCCTGGAAGATGGTCGCGGTGATCTCTTCGCGGTTGATGGCGTGGGAGATGGCTTCGCGGCGCAGCTTGCCCTCGTCACCGCTCCAGTGCTCGAGGCGCTCCGGGATGGTGAAGGACTGGAAGACAGCGGACGGCTGGTTCACGGCACGGTCACCGAGCTCGGACTCGAAGGTGGAGAAAGCGGTGTCCGGAACGGCGTCCAGCACGTCGAGGTTTCCGGCGAGGAGGTCGTTGTAGGCGGCGTCCTGCTGGGCGTAGAAGTCGAACTTGATGCCGTCGTTCTGCGGCTTGCGCTCCCCGGTGTAGTTCTCGTTGGGGACGAGGGTGGCGTCCTGGTTGTGGTTCCAGGTTGCCAGCTTGTACGGGCCGTTGCCGTTCGGGTTCTCACCGAAGGCAGCCTCGTCTTCGCGGGCCTCGTCGGGCAGCGGGTAGAAGGCGGAGTAGCCCAGGCGCTGCGGGAAGTCGGCCTCGGGCTGGTTGAGCTCGATGGTGAAGGTCTTGTCGTCGATGACCTTCAGACCCTCCATGGACTGAGCGCCTTCGGCGTAGCCGAGGATCGGCTCGAAGAAGTACTCGGAGAGGTGGGAGTTCGCCACCGCGTAGTTCCAGGAGTCCACGAAGTGGTTGGCGGTGATCTCAGTGCCGTCCGCGAAGGTCCAGCCGTCCTTGAGGGTGACACGGAAGGTCTTGTCGCCCTCGGGCTCGATGGACTCAGCCACCTCGTTGTGGATCTCGCCTTCCGCGTCGTAGTAGACGAGGCCGGAGTAGATGAGGTCAACGATGCGGCCGCCACCGACCTCGTTGGTATTCGAGGGGATGAGCGGATTCTGGGGCTCGGTGCCGTTGGCGACAACGTAGTTGTCACCGCCGGTGGAGCCGGATCCCCCGCCGGAACCGGAATCGCTCGAGCAGGCAACCAAGCCCATGGCCAAGGTGCTGGCCGCCAGAACGCTGAGCGCCTTCTTACTGAGAGTCATACTGTGGACCTCCAGGTAGGTGTGATGATGTCCTCCCAGCATAAACTGTGACCGACCTCATTAAGAATGATACCCACCCAGGAATGTCACTGACTCCCGGCAGCTTTCCCTATGACTGCCATGCGACCAGCACAAATCAGACATCCGATGTTTACCTGCCGGAGAGGTCCGCTTACCCCTATTCACCCCCGCCCATCTCAATTCGGAGATGAACGGGCACGTTTCCGGCTCCGGTAAAGTGTTCGCGCTCCTGCGCGGCCCACATATCCCACCATGGTTCAAAGCTCGGATCGCGATTCAAAGCGCGCCTGCGGCGCAGGGCAGCGGGAGCACAGACTCGCACAGTCAACACGTCGCCGCGCTGCGTCGCCTTGCTTATCGACGCCCGCGTCACCGCACCCACCCCTTCCACGATCATCGAGGCGTGTGGGTCAAGGTCCACCCACCCCGCGGGCCGGTTGTCCACCCAATCCCATCGGCGATAGCCGGGGCGGAGAGGATGGAGGACGTCCTCCCCCACCATCGCGGCGCCAGCCGCGAGTCCCGACCACCCGGGATAGAAGCTATCGAGATGGACCACCGGCAGGCCCCAATGACGCCCGAGGGCCTCGGCGTAGGTGGACTTGCCGGACCCCGAGGGACCGTCGATAAGCACTGTCAGCATCAGGCCACGCCCAGGAAGCGGAAGTATCCGGTGACCACCGCAATGCCAATTGCGGCGACGGAGACGAGCAGGCACACCGCCATGACCACCCAATCGCGGGCGTGCAAGCGGGACTCGCGGGCCCATGTGCGACCGTGCTCGGCGACGCGGCCGAACCCACGGGCCTCCATCGCCGTCGCGAGCTTCGAGCCGCGCCGCAAGGACAGGACCAATAGGCCGAAGGCGAGGGTGAGCAGATAGCGAACGCGCCCCTGATCAGCAATGCCGCGGGCCCGGCGCGCCCGGCGCATCGAGGTGAGATCATCGCGAAACAGCGAGGCCAGGCGGGCGGCGGCCACGGCGCCCAGCACGAACCGTTCGGGCAAGCGCAGGACCTGGGCGAGGCCATCACCAAAGTCAGTGGGATCGACGTCAGCCGAGAGCACGATGACCGGCAGGCCGACGGCGAGCACGCGGACGAAGATAGCCGCCGCCAAGGACAGGGAATTATCGGTGACGTGGATGAGGAGGAACTGAACATGAGTCTCCCCTTCCGGCCGCCCGTAAAGGGCCATTGGAATCGCGGCCAGCGGGGCGGCGAGGAAGATCGGCCAACCCCGGCGGATGAGTCGGGCCCAGCTCACCCCACACGCGGGCGCGACAAGGACGGTGAAGGCCAGGGCGACGGCCGCGGACACGATATCCACCGAGAGCAGCAGCGGGGTGGTCAACACCATGAGACCGATGACGCGCGTGACCGGATTGATGCCCTGGAGCACGTTCATCGGATGCGCACCTCGTGATCGCCGAGGGCGTGGAGAAACAGCTCATCGTGGGTGATGGACGCGACCGTCACTCCCTGGTCCGTGAGCTCGCGGACCAGGCCGACGAGCTCGACAAAAGTGGTGGGGTCCTGACCGAAGGTCGGCTCATCGAGAATGAGCAAGCGCGGGGTAGCCACCAGCGCCGTTGCCACGGACAGCCGGCGCTTCTCCCCACCGGAGAGCGTGAAGGGATTGGCCTGCGCCAGGTGGGCCAGCCGCAAGCGCTGCAGGAGATCATCGATGCGGTCCTGCGATCCACCCGACACCGCCATCTCCTCGGCCACCGTCCGCGCGACAAACTGGTGTTCCGGGTCTTGAAAGACATAACCCACCCGCGTGGCCAAGTCCCGCGACGACCACTTGTGCGGCGGGGTATTCAGTCCCTGGCGCAGTGCCTCGGCGTAGCGCAACTCCCCCTTCACCGGGGCGACGAGACCAGCCAGCGTCAACGCCACAGTCGACTTACCGGCCCCATTCGGCCCGGTGATGACGGTGGAGCACCCTTCCGGCAGCTCAAGCGTGCGCGGTGGACCCCAATAGGGCTGAAGATCGCGGGCCTCGACCAGCGCGGCGGTGGAGTCAGGGACCGGCGGGGCGGCCGGAAGCATCGGAAGCGAAGGCAACTCGGAGGAGGTGATCTCGCGCAGGCCCTCCGCATCCAGGTGCACGTAGCGGTCGACCATCGGCGCCCACAGATGCGGCCGATGTTCCACCACGATGAGGCTGGCGCCCGTCTCCGCGACGACTTTTTTCACCGCCGCCACCACTTCCCGCTGACCCTCCGGGTCGAGGTTCGCGGTCGGCTCATCCAGGAGGATCAGCTCGGCCTCCATCGCGATGACCCCGGCCAGCGCGAGGCGCTGCTTCTGCCCGCCGGAAAGATAGCGGGTGGGGTGATCGAGGGGAAAATCCAAACCCACCAGGTCCAGGGCACGACGAACCCGCGGCCAGATCTCTTCCCGGGGAACGCGAAGATTCTCGCACCCGAAGGCGACATCGTCCCCGATGCGCGAAGCGATGACCTGCGAATCCGGGTCTTGCAGCACCATGCCCACCGTGCCATTGATGCTCAGCGAACCCATTGATTCGCCGTCTTCTTCATCGCCGAGGATGCCCGCCAGAGCCGACAAGAGTGTTGACTTCCCGGCCCCAGAATTGCCGGTGAGCAGAATCTTCTCGCCGCATTCAACGCGCAGGCTCACGCCCTGAAGCGCGGGGTCCCGGCGGGAGGCGTGCCGCCAGCCGAGGTCGCGGGCCTCGACAATGGCCGACCCAGTGGCCGGCCCCGTTGCCGGCATCAGACCCGTTTCCGCCCAGCCGCGAAACGGTCAAGCGCGCCCGTCGAGGCAAGAGCCTTGACCAGCCAATGGCCCAAGAAACCGGCGAGGATAGCACCCGAGATGACCACGCAGGTGAGGTAAATCGAGTTGAACGCCAGTGACTTGGCCAGGTTCGCGCTGGTGAACAGCTCCAGGATGAAGGCGCCCACGCCTGCAGCGGCGCCAGCGAGCATAGCGACAGGGAGGGTGAAACGGCGGTAGCGGAATGCGGCGAAAATGAGCTCCGCGCCCAGACCTTGGGCGATGCCAGAGTAAATCGTTTCAATGCCCCATTGATTGCCCAAGAGAGCCGAGACCGTCGCGGCTACCACCTCAACGAACAATGCGGCGCCCGGCTTGCGGATGACCAGGCCACCAATGACGCCGCCGAGCAGCCACACGCCCACGGCGATGCCACCGAAGCCGGGAGTGAGCGCGTCCATGGCGGTGAACCAGGCATAGCCAATGGAGTTCCAGACCCAGAAGATGAGGCCGCAGGCCACACCGAGGACGGAAGCAATGATGATGTCAATGACGCGCCATGATGAGCGCGCGCGTGAAGTACTCACAGTATTTTCTCCCTAGCGCCGGTACTAACCGGATCAGGTTCGACGGTTCGCCTTTGGTAGGCATCTCAGCCCGGATTTTCACCGGGTACCCGTGGTGGTTTTTTTCGTGCGCAGGCAACCTTACCTCGCCTACATGAGGCCGAGCTAGCTACCCACTGGCTACCCAGCGGGAGCCGTCCCCACCGCCGGGATGCTTCCACTGGACAACGAGGTTTTCTTCCCCGCCCAGGTCCACGACCCCGGTGCCAACGATGGCCTCTAGCTGGTCCCGGTGCTCGGGGGAAGATTCGATATGCAGCAGCAAAACGCCGTCGCCGACGATCATGTCGACCTCCCCGACGTTGTCCGAGGCGAAGATGAGGCTGCCTCGTTCGGCCTCGCTGTCCCACTCAGTACGGGCGGAGCTGGCGAAGCGGGCCGTGAGGGCTTTGGCAAGACGTCCCGGCCTGGCACTTCTTATGCGGGCAGTCGCGGAGGCAGTCATAGGCTCACGCTACCCCAGCACCTCCAGCATCAAATCATGGAGCCGGGTGTCCACCCCGTGCAGCTCGCCCATTCGGCAGATAGCGCCGACCTGGGCGTCGAGCTCGTTGGGCCGACCATCGCGCAGGTCACGTTGCATGGAGCTGGTGGCCTCCGCAGGCATCCGGTCGGCGAAGGCGAGGGTGTCCTCGACAGCCGTGGCGGGCATGTCAATGCCGTTGGCCAGCGCTGTTTCATAGGTCTCGCGCATGAGGGCTTCTAGTGATCCGCGGTAGCGGCCGCGCAATTGGGCCATCGGCTGATCGGTCAGGGCACCCAGGGCACCGGTGCTGGTCACGAGCATGGCCTTGAGCCAGACATCGCTGAAGATGTCGTCGATGACGCTTGCCTCCACGCCAGCTTCTCGCAGGGCCGCGGCGAAGGGCTCGCTCCGCTCGTCCGCCGAGCCATCCCACGGGCTAAATGAGTAGGTCATCGGCCCGCCGTGATACTCCACCTGCGCGGGGCCGATGTGGTGGAAGTAGGCGCGGACCACCCCTGGCCAGGTCCGCTCCTTGCCCACGACGTTCGCAACCAACCACGGCACCTCGACGGAGTTTTGCGTCAGCGCCACCGCAGCGCTAGGCGGCAGCCCATCCAATAGGGCGGCCAAGTCGGTCTCGGCGGTGACCTTCACCGCCAATAAAACGACGTCGACGTCCCGGGGCACCTCCGCGAGCGTGCCGTAGGCACGGACGGGGATAGGAGCGGCGTCGTTAAGCACAAGTCCCCGGTCCTGCAGCACCGCCAAGGTTTCGCCCCGGGCGACGAACACGACGTCATGCCCCGCTTCGACGAGGCGGCCGCCGAACCAACCGCCGATGGCTCCTGTTCCTAGGATCGCGATTCTCATGGCACCCCATTGTAGGATTTATTTGTTCTCTTGTATTGACGAAAGGTTCCAACATGGCCGGTGGACTACTAGCTTTGCTTGACGACGTCGCCCTCATCGCCCGCAGCGCCGCCGCCAGCCTCGATGACGTCGCGGCCGCAGCCGGAAAGACGTCCGTCAAGGCCGCCGGCGTGGTCGTCGATGACGCCGCCGTCACCCCCCGCTTCGTTACCGGAGTCACCCCGGCCCGCGAATTGCCCATGATCTGGCGGATCACCAAGGGCTCACTGGTAAACAAGCTCATCATCATCCTCCCCATCGCGCTGCTGCTCAGTTGGATCGCGCCGTGGGCCCTCACCCCCATCCTCATGATCGGCGGCACGTACCTCTGCTTCGAGGGCGCCGAGAAGATCCTCCACATGGTCCTCCCCCACGACTCCCACGAGGACAAAACCCCCGTGCGGGAACAAGTCAACTCCAAGGAGGCCGAGGACAAGCTGGTCAAGGGCGCCATCATGACCGACCTCATCCTCTCCGCGGAGATCATGGTCATCTCCCTCAACGAGGTCGCCGACCAGCCGATGCTCTTCCGCGCCGCCGTCCTCATCGTCGTCGGAATCGGCATCACCGCCCTGGTCTACGGCGCGGTGGCCGTCCTGGTGAAGATGGACGACATCGGTCTGCGGATGGTCGAGCGCGGCAAGGGCGCCGCCTTCGGTCGCGGCCTCGTCGCCGCGATGCCCAAGGTGCTGTCCACGATCGGGTTCATCGGTACCTTCGCCATGCTCTGGGTTGGCGGGCACATCATCGTCGTCGGACTCGAAGAATTCGGCTTCACCTGGCCATATGACTTCATCCACGGCCTGGAGGTCGCGGCCGGCGGCGGGTTCCTCGGCTGGCTCGTCAACACCTTCTTCTCCCTCATCGTCGGCCTCATCTGGGGCCTCATCGTCACTGGCATCGTCATGGGCGTGAAAAAGCTCACCGGCCGCAAAGCCGTCGACTCCGTCCACCACGAGTAGCGTGCGCCTCGCCGTCGCTGTCGTCACAGGTGGCATCGCCGCCGGGATCATCGGCGCGGCAATGACGTGGCTAGTCCACCTCATCCAGTCCTTTCACGGCTGGTGGTGGGCCCTCGCCGGGGGTTTCCTCGCGGGCCTCGGCTGGTGGTGGCTGCGCCGTTCCGGCCCCGTCCGCCACATCGAAGATTCCCTCCACACCGGCTCTCCCCTCCCCCTCGGCCGTTCGCTTATCGACGCCCTCCTTCAAATCCTCGCCGTCGCCTCCGGCCTGTCCCTGGGCAAAGAACAAGCGCCGCGCCAAGGCGCGGCGGCGCTCACGTCCACCATCGCCGGGTGGGTGCGCCTCTCCCCCGAACAGCGTGGAATCGTGGTGGCCGCCTCCGCCGGTGCCGGGCTAGCGGCCGTCTACAACGTTCCCCTGGCGGGCCTGCTCTTCACCCTCGAGATCCTGCCCGTTCGGCGAAGCTGGCGGCTACTCATCATCGCAACCACCACCACTGCCCTCGCCACCATTGTCTCCTGGCTCCTGCTGGGGCGACGACCGATCTACCAATTCCCGAACGTGGACTTCTCCTGGTCCATCGTGGCCTGGGCGCTCCTCGCCATCCCCCTGGCCGCGATTCTAGGTTCCGGCTTCCTCTGGCTGATCGCCCGTGCTCAACGCTTCGCCACCTTCGATCCCCGCTGGCTGCCCCTAACCGTCGCCGCAGCCACCGGCATTGTCATCGGAGTCTCCCACCTCATCCCCGACGTCACCGGCAACGGCGAAGTGATCCTCCAGACCGCCTTCACAGCCGATTCCCCCCTGTGGCTCTTCGCCGCACTTCTTCTGATCAAACCACTGCTCACGGGGCTATCCCTCAGCTCGGGGGCAGTGGGCGGCACCCTCACCCCCGCCATGGCAATCGGTGCGGCCCTGGGTGGATTCGTCGGCGTCGCCTGCGGAATGGACACCCCCTTGGTCGCTGCCTGTGCCTTGGTCGGAGCCGCCGGAGTACTGGCAGTGGTGCAACGCGCACCCTACTTCGCCGCATTCATCGCCTGGGAACTCACCTGGGCGCCCTGGTGGATCTTGCCCCTCCTGGTCGTGGTGGCGTGGGCGGCCCACCGCTTGGCGATGCACTTCCCGCCGTCGCACGCTCCCGCCCACAAAGCGTGAATTCACCACCTAGAAAGGACTCCTTTCGCCGGCGCTGGGGGTGCGGACGAATTGTTGGACCACGGGCGACGTCGTGCGAAGCGCAAGTCGCTCAAGCAAAGCCCCGTTCCACCTCATTCTGGTGGAGCGGGGTTTTTTGCTGCCCTCGAATCTCACAGGGCCGGAACGGGCGGTGTGATCGGTGGGCCTACACAAATTCTCTAGAATGCATCGCGCTGTTTCAAGTTTCCGCAGGTCGCAGAGAATCGAGATACGCATTCTAGAGAATTCATGTACCCCTCACCCTGTCGAAACGAGTCCTCTCAACCAGGGTGACATCACGGGAGGCAGGGGCAGGGGACCTCACGAGCACGCCAAAACCCGCTTTCGCTAACAACTCCGGGCTCAATCCCCCTTCCCAACCTGCCAAGTTGTTAGGAAGTGCGGGTTTCGCCAACTCAGTGAGGGTGACGTATTCGGAGAAAGGATCTGGAACTCGATGTTCAGTCCACAGCCCGGTAGCAGGCCGGAACTGCGGCAGCATTCAACATCTTGTACATCAGGTGAGCATCAACAGCGACAGCGCCATGACCGCCATGCCGAGGATGAGGCCATAGACCGCGGTGTGGTGGCGGCCGGTGGCCTGCGCGGTGGGCAGGAGCTCGTCGAGGCAGATGAAGACCATGACTCCGGCGACTGCGGCGAAGGCGATGCCCAGGGCGACGGGGCCGAGCAGGGGCATGAAGAGGAGGAAGCCGATGAGTGCTCCGGCGGGTTCGGCCAGTCCGGAGAGCAAGGACCAGGTAAAGGCCTTGGCGCGTGAGCCGGTGGCCTCGCGGATGGGGACGGCGACGGCCACGCCCTCGGGAATGTTGTGGATCGCGATTGCTACGGCCACGGCGATGGCTACTTCGGGGTCTTCGAGTCCGGCGATAAAGGTGGCGAAGCCTTCGGGGAAGTTGTGGATGGCGATGGCCACGGCGGTGAAGGCGCCCATTTTCATGAGGCGTCTGCGGCGGGCGTCGAGAACCGGGTCGGCTCCGATGCCGCGTTCGTGGGGGTTGATGGGTTCGGGGACGAGGCGGTCGATGATCGCGATGACGGCGATGCCGAAGAAGAAGGCTCCGACGGCACCCCATTGGCCCCAGCCCTCGCCCCAGGCGTCGGTGAGTTCGGCGAAGCCTTTGGGCAGGATCTCCATGAAGGAGACGTAGAGCATGACGCCGGCGGAGAAGCCGAGGGAACCGGCCATGAATCGGTCGCCGGGGTTTTTGCGGAGCACAGCGATGGCTCCGCCGATGCATGTGGAGAGGCCGGCGAAGACGGTCAGCCCGAGGGCGAAGAGCACCGTGCTCAGGTCATACATGGAGGATTACTTTACCGCGTCGTCGTCGCCGGTTGGCGTGCATCCCTCCGGTCCGCAGACGGGGGCGTCCTCGGCGCCGTTGACCACGATGAGAGTGGAAAAATCGAAGTTGTTTGCATTCGTTTTCATTAGCATTGCACCTTAAACTCTTTGCGTACTCTGTGCAAGTATGACGCAGCATTTTGAGATTAAAGTCCCCGGCGGCAAGCTCGTCGTCGCGGACGTGGATGTAGAAGACAACCGCATTAGCGCCGCAAAGATTTCCGGCGACTTTTTCCTCGAGCCGGACGAGGCGTACGGGGCGATCGCCCCCTCGCTGGTGGGTGCGCACACCAGCGAAACCACCGAGCAGCTGCAGGGGCGGATCGACACCGCCCTGTCCACGTTCGACGACCTTGCCCTGCATGGTTTTGGCACCCACGACGTCGCGGTGGCCGTCAAGCGCGCCATCAGTGGCGGCACGGATTTCACCGATCACACGTGGGAGGTCATCCACCCGGGTCCGCTGCCGACGCCGGTCAATGTGGCGCTCGACGAGGTCTTGCTCAACCAGCTCGCTGAGGGCACGCGGGGCCCGACGCTGCGTTTTTGGGAGTGGGAGGACAAGGCCACGGTGATTGGCTCCTACCAGTCTTATGTCAATGAGGTGGACCCGGAGGGCGTCGAGAAGCATGGCATTACCGTCGTGCGGCGGATCTCTGGGGGCGGCGCCATGTTCATGGAGGGTGGCAACTGCATCACCTATTCGCTGTATGTGCCAGAGTCGATGGTTGCGGGACTGTCCTATGAGTCTTCGTACGAGTACCTGGACCAGTGGGTGCTCGCCGCGCTGAAGAAGCAGGGGGTCAACGCCTGGTATGAGCCGATCAACGACATCACTTCCGATGGCGGCAAGATTGGCGGCGCGGCCCAGAAGCGCCGCAAGGACGTCGTGTTGCATCACGCAACGATGAGCTATGACATTGACGCGGACAAGATGATGGAGGTCTTGCGCATCGGCAAGGTCAAGCTCGCGTCCAAGGGGCTGCGGTCGGCGAAGAAGCGGGTGGATCCGTTGCGGCGGCAGACGGGCTCGCCGCGCGAGGAGATCATTGAGACGATGATCAATGAGTTCATGGCTCGTTACGGGGCGCAGCGCGCGGAGTTGTCACACGCTGACCTGGAAGCGGCGGAGAAGCTCGTGAGCGAGAAGTTCGGTACCGAGGAATGGACTCATCTTGTCCCCTAATGTCATTCGCGTCCTCGGCGCCCACGAAAACAATCTCCGCGGCATCGACGTCGACATTCCGAAGCGCCGGCTCACGGTCTTTACGGGCGTGTCCGGTTCCGGAAAGTCTTCCCTGGTGTTTGGCACCATCGCGGCGGAGTCGCAGCGCCTGATCAACGAGACTTATTCCACGTTTGTCCAGGGTTTCATGCCCACTCTTGCCCGCCCGGATGTCGATCATTTGGAGGGCATTACCACCGCCATCATCGTTGACCAGGAGCCGATGGGCGCGAATTCGAGGTCCACCGTCGGCACCGCTACCGATGCCACGGCGATGTTGCGCATCCTCTTCTCCCGGATTGCCGAGCCGTCGGCGGGCGGCCCCGGCGCGTACTCCTTCAATGTGCCCTCGGTCTCCGCCTCGGGCGCGATCGCGGTGGGCGATGGCAAGAAGGAACGCGTCGACTTCAAGCGCACCGGCGGCCAGTGCCCCACGTGTGAGGGCATGGGTCGAGTCTCCGACATCGACTTAACCCAGCTTATCGACGTCTCCTTGTCCCTCAATGACGGCGCCCTCCTGGTCCCCGGGTACAAGGTCGGTTCCTGGGTGTGGAAGACCTTCGCCGAGTCCGGCCTCTACCCGGCGGACATCCCGATCGCGGAGTTCACCGAGGCGCAGCGCCACGCACTGCTCGACGAGGAATCACAGAAGATCAAGTTCAACGGCTTCAACTACACCTACGAGGGCCTGGTCGTCCGCGTGAAGAAGTCGATCCTGTCTAAAGATCGTGACTCGATGCAGAAGGCCATCGGCGAGTTCGTCGACCGGGCGGTCACCTTCATCGCGTGTCCTGCCTGCGGTGGCACGAGGCTCGCCCAGCACGCCCTGGAATCACGCATCCTGGGCAAGAACATCGCCGAGCTCTGCGCCATGGAAATCCGCGACCTCGCCGAGTGGATGGAGCAGGTGGAAAATCCTTCCGTCGCCCCGCTCATCACCGCCATCCAGGACACCCTGCGCAGCTTCGTCGAGATCGGCCTGGGCTACCTCACCCTCGATCGACCGGCCGGAACCTTATCCGGTGGCGAGGCGCAGCGCACGAAAATGATCCGACACCTCGGTTCGGCGCTGACGGACATCACCTATGTCTTTGATGAGCCCACGGCGGGCCTGCACCCCCACGACATCGAGCGGATGAACAAGCTCCTGCTCGAGCTGCGGGACAAGGGCAATACCGTGCTCGTCGTCGAGCACAAGCCGGAGACCATTGCTATTGCCGATCACGTCATCGATCTCGGTCCCGGCGCGGGTTCCGCCGGTGGCCTCCTCCAATACCAGGGTCCGCTGGAGGGACTGCGGGAGGCGGGCACGATCACCGGCCAGCACCTCGACGATCGGGCGCAGCTCAAAGACACCGTGCGGGCGGGCAGCGGCGCGATCGAGATCCGTGGAGCGTCGCGCAATAACCTTCGCGACGTCGATGTCGATATCCCGCTCGGAGTGCTCACTGCCATCACGGGCGTCGCGGGGTCCGGCAAGTCGTCCCTGGTGGGGTCGCTACCCGCGCGAGAAGACATGGTCATCGTCGACCAGTCCCCCATCCGCGGATCCCGCCGCTCCAATCCGGCCACGTACACGGGGGCGCTGGAGCCCATCCGCAAGGCCTTCGCCAAAGCCCACGGGGTCAAGCCCGCGTTGTTCTCCCCCAACTCCGAGGGTGCCTGCCCGAACTGCAAGGGCGCCGGAGTGGTCTACGTCGACCTCGGCATCATGTCCGGGGTGGACCTGCCCTGCGAGGTGTGCGAGGGACGGCGTTTCGATGACGCCGTGCTGCACTATCTCTTCGGCGGCAAGAACATCGCCGAGGTCCTGCAGATGCCCGCCGCCGAGGCCGCGGCCTTCTTCGCCTCCACCGACGCCAAAGTTCCGGCGGCTGCCAAGATCTGTGCCCGCCTCGTCGACGTCGGATTGGGGTACCTCACTCTGGGCCAGCCCCTGACCACGCTGTCCGGCGGTGAGCGCCAACGCCTCAAGCTGGCCAGCCACCTGGGCGAGAAGGCCAATGTGTTCATCCTTGATGAACCGACGACGGGCCTGCACCTCGCGGACGTCGATACGCTATTGGCATTGCTTGACCGCATGGTCGAGGCGGGCAAGACCGTCGTGTGCATCGAACACCACCTGGCCGTGGTGGCGCACGCCGACCACGTCATCGACGTCGGGCCCGGCGCGGGTTCCGATGGCGGCACGATCGCCTTCGCCGGTACCCCGGCCGAGATGGTCGCCGACGCCGCGACGCTGACGGGGCGCTACCTCAAGGAGTACGTGGGCTAGGGCGGATTTACTAGGCTGAATACATGGTTGTCCCCAGCTATCCCCTCGCGCTGCCTCCGACGGGCACGCCGCCGCGTTCACTGACCGTGGACCGCGTCAACCAGGCGATTCTCTTCTCCCAGCTGCGTTCGGCAGAGCTCATTGGGCCACTGGGGGCTCCGATTGACGTCACCTTGGTTCCCAATTTGGGGGACGGGGGGTGGCGGATTCGGTGGGAGTTCGGCATCATCGGCTCCCTGTCGGCGCAGGTCCGCGCGGACTACCCGGAGATCGAGCGCGTCGTGGATGCGGGTCTCATGCCGCTCACGCGCGCGCGGGTGAGCATTGACCGGGCGGCGGGTCGCCTCGCCGTGGCGGTGGAACTGCCCGAGCCCGGCACGGCGGTCCCCCTCAACAACCTTCCCCCCGGCGCCGTCCTCGTCCCCCAGGGCGAGCTCCATCCGCTGCCCGCGGACCTGCCCGATGGTCACTACCTTGGGGTGGTGGTGTCCGATGAAGCATTGCTTATCGACGACCGCGTCATCCCCACCCCGGACGCCCCCTGGCGGGTGCGTGCCTACGGGCACGAGGAGCCCGTCGGCGTCCGGGTGTTCTCCCACCACGGTTATTCGGTGGTGGATGCGGGCCCCGGCCGACCCTTGACGCTTCCCCCCTTGCCGGTGGTGGAGGTCGAGCCGGAGCAGGTGGAGGTCCTGGCCCCTGGGGTCTGGGCGATCACGATGGACGGCGATGAGCTCGCCGAGCCGGTGCCCGCTGGCCCACGAACCGTGATGTTTCGGGCCATCAATGTCGAGGAGCTCTAGCGGATCCGCCGGTGGCCCCCGTCCAAACGCACTGTCACACCGGTGCGGTCGAGGTATTCCAGCAGGGGGATGGCGACTCGGCGCGTCGTGGCCAGTGCACGGCGCGCCTGCGAGGTGCTAAACGGTTGTTCCAGCTCGCTGAGCAGCTCTGTCGCCCGGGCAGGCGCGGTGGGCAGGAGAATGATCCCCTCACCCAGACGCAGGATCCTCCCGGCCCGCTCCGCTGCGGCCAGCTCTTTGCTTCCCAAGCTCAGGGCACGAAGCTCGTCGGCGTCGGGGGCGTGGAAAGGGTCCCGCCGCAACGTGGTCTCCAGCTGGACAAGCGGTTGCTCCGCCACCCCCAGGTCTGGCGCGGCACCTGGTTTCTTAATCACTCCCTCGGACTGTTCCAGCTTGGCGGACGCCACGACGAGCCCCAGGAGCGAATCATCCGGGAGGTCGAGAATGCCCAGTGCCGCCCCGCGGGTCAGCCCCGCCGAGAGGGGATGGTCGTCAGAGTGCTTCTGGACGGCCCGGATGAGCTCATCGCGCCAGGCGCCCAAGTGGCGGACGTGAATCCACCAATCGCGCAGAGCAATGGCTCCCTGCGGGGGCTTGTCCCCCACCGTCAGGCCCATCTGCGCGAGCTCCGATCGGCGGATCGCCCCGCGGCGGGCAATCTCGGCGAGGGCGTCTCCCCGCTCGTCCGTGGAGCTAAGAGCACGGGCGCGGCGACGCCCGTCACCCCGACGCTCTAAGGTCGGCGGGTCCACGTCGAGGACCTGCCCACCTGCGAATACCGCTCGGTCCCCGGGGCGACGCAGGACGAGGCGATCGCCGATGATGAGCGGCAGCCTACGTTGCAGGACCAGGCGGGCATGGGCGGCGTCGAAGGGCCTGAGCGTGGCAGTCACCGCCGCCGTACCGATGTGGACAACTACCTCCGACGGGGCCTCGGCGAAGGTGTGGCCCGAAGCCCGGCGAATGTCCACCGTGTCCACGATCGGCCACGCGCCCGAGGTAAGTAGGACATCGCCGCGGTGGATGTCCTCGCTTGACTCACCGCGCAGGTTAACGGCGATGCGGTTGACCGGCCCGACCTCTGCGAGGGACTGGTTGCGGCTGTGCAATCCACGGATGGCGACCTCGCGGGTGCCCGCCGCGCTGTGTAAGGCGAGCTTGTCGCCCTCCGCCACCGTCCCCCCGGCAAGCGTGCCGGTGACGACCGTGCCCGTGCCTTTGAGGCTAAAAGCGCGATCAATCCACATCCGCACCCGCGCCGTCGGATCCGGAGTGGGCGCGGCGTCAAGGACCTGAGCGAGGGTGGCGCGGAGGGTGTCCAGGCCCTCGCCGGTGCGGGCAGAGACGGTGACCACGGGGGCGTCGGCAAGCAAAGTATCGGCGAATTCGTGCCTTACCTGGGCTACTACCTGCGCGCGGCGGGCCTCGTCCGCCCGATCCGCGCGGGTGAGCGCGATGACGCCGTGGCGGATGCCAAGCGCGCGGACCGCATCGCGATGGTCCGTCGACTGGGCCTGCCAGCCCTCGTCGGCAGCGACGACGAAGCACACCACCGGGGTAGGGCCCAGGCCCGCGAGCATGTTGCCGAGGTAGCGCTCGTGGCCGGGGACATCGACGAACGCGACGTCCGTGCCCTCAGCGAGGTGAGTCCACACGAAGCCCAAGTCGATGGTGAGGCCGCGGCGCTTTTCTTCCTCCCACCGGTCCGGCTCCATGCCGGTGAGGGCTTTGACCAGGGTGGACTTGCCGTGATCGACGTGACCAGCGGTGGCGACAACAAACACCTTATCCCGCTCCCTGCGCGCGCCGGATCGCCGCCGCGACCTCGCGATCAAGGGTGGCGGGCACGCAACGCAGGTCGATGAGGCACACGCCCTGGTGCACCCGGGGCAGAACGACCGGATCGCCCGTGCGGAGCCGCTGGGCTAGCTCAGCGGGCAGCTCGACGGCCCAACCGGGCAGCGGAAATCCGGGTGCCCCTCCCCCGCCGACGCGGCCATCATGCTCGACGACCGTGCCGCCGACCTCACCGGCCAGGGACGTCGTCCGCGCGCGAAGAGTGTCGGGGTCCAGGTGAAGGGCCTGGTGCACCGGAGTTTCCCGAGCATTAACCGTGGCCTCGAGCGCCGCGAGCCGCAACTTATCAATGCGCAGCGCCCGCGCCAAGGGATGCTTCTTCAGCCGCGCCATGACCGCCGCGGTACCCAAAAGAATGCCCGCCTGTGGCCCGCCGAGGAGCTTATCGCCGGACGCGATGACGACGTCCGCGCCCTCGGCGAGCTGGGTCGCCACATCCGGTTCCTCCGGCAGCGCGGGATCATGGGTGAGCAGGCCGGAGCCAAGGTCAACGATGAGCGGAAGGCTGTGCTCGTCCGCCACGGCGCGAAGCTCGGTGACCGTGGCCTCAGCGGTGAACCCCTCCATGCGGAAGTTCGACGGATGCACCTTGAGCAACGCACGAGTGCGGGGAGTGATCGCGCGGACGTAATCCGCCACGTGGGTGCGATTGGTTGCGCCCACCTCGCGGAGGTTAACGTCCGTGGTCTCGATGAGCTCTGGCAAACGGAAACCCGCCCCGATCTCGATGAGCTCGCCGCGGCTGATGATCACTTCGCCACCTTCGGCCAGCGCCGTCGTCGCGAGGAGCAGGGCCGCGGCCCCATTGTTGACCACGAGCGCGTCCTCCGCGCCGGGGCAGGCAGCCAGGAGCGCACGGATGGCCCCGGCGCCACGATCGCCAGAACGCAACCCCGTGGCCAAGTCCATCTCCACGTCGACATAGCCGGCCGCCCTGGTGAGCGCCGCGGTGGCGGCATGGGACAGCGGCGCGCGACCGATGTTGGTGTGGATGATGACACCGGTGGCGTTAATCACCGGAGTGAGCGAGATCGCCTGAGCCTGGTGCAGCCGGGTAGCAAGTTCCTCGGCCACATCCTCCGGGGCGACGTCACCGGAGCGGGCTGCCTCCTGGACGGCCTGGATGTGGGAACGAATCACCGGCGCTGACAACACGTCCCTCGCCGCCACGACCGCCGGAAGCCGGAGCAGATCGTCGGTCCGGGGGATTCGACGGCGGGGATCCATCGTGGCTGGCCTTGCCCTTTCCTTTGCGGTTGAGCTTTCAAAAAATGGCGGAGACGGACGAGAATCGAACTCGCCAGACCGAGGTACTCGGCCTCACCGGTTTTGAAGACCGGGGCGCCCACCAGGACACGTACGCCTCCACATGACAGGCTACCTCGTGACTAATGTTTGAAGGATGACACCTGACATCAAGCTCACTGGATTCGCCGCCGGTGGAGGTTGCGCCTGCAAGATTCCCCCGGGAGAACTCGAAGAGGCCGTCCGCGGGCTGACCGGCGTCAGCGACGAAAACGTCCTCGTGGGCCTCGATGACGGCGACGATGCCGCGGCTGTCCGCATCGCCGACGACATCGCGGTCATCTCCACCGCCGACTTTTTCACCCCGGTGGTCAATTCCGCCTACGACTGGGGCCGCATCGCTGCCGCCAACGCCCTCTCTGATGTGTATGCCATGGGTGGGCGCCCGGTCACGGCCATCAACTTGCTGTGCTGGCCGCGCGAGAAACTGCCGATGGAGTTGCTCACCGAGGTGCTGCGCGGCGGCATGGACATCGCCAACGAAGCCGGAGCGCCCGTCACGGGTGGCCACTCCATCGACGGACCCGAGCCCGTCTACGGCATGGCGGTCACCGGCATCGCCGACCCGGCCCACCTCATGCGCAATGATGCGGCCACCGCTGGCCTCCCCATCACCCTCACCAAACCGATCGGTGTGGGGTTGCTCAACAACCGCCACAAGAACACCGGGGAGGTGTTCCCCGCAGCGATCGAGACGATGACAGCACTTAACCGCGAGGCCTCGCAGGCCGCCGTGGCCGCCGGTGCAAAAGCGGCGACCGACGTCACCGGGTTTGGCCTGCTCGGTCACTTGTACAAGATGATGCGGGCCTCCGGCGTCGCCGCGATCATTGATCACGCGACCGTCCCCCACGTCGACGGCGCCGACGAAGCGCTGCGCGACGGGTTCATCTCCGGCGGCTCGCGCCGCAACCTCGACTGGGTCCGCCCACACCTGCGCGCGGACGGCATCAGCGAGGAGGACCTCATCATGCTTGCCGACGCCCAGACGTCCGGAGGTCTCCTCGTCATCGGCGAGGTCCCCGGGTATCCGGTCATCGGCGAGACCATTGCGGGTCCCGCCGGGACCGTCACCGTGCGCTAGCCAGCGGTGGTGATGCCCTCGCCGGTATCACCGGCGTTGACACGATCTTCCAAACGGCGCTTCTGGGGCTCGATGACGTACTTGGGGTCGGTGACCGAATGCAGCCCCGCCTCCAGCACGCCGAACCGGGTGAGCGCCGAACCGGCCAAGAGAGCAGCTCCGGAGGCCGCGGCGATCTTCCGGTTGCCCCCGCCGATGAGTGCTCCGAGGCCGCCAGCGATGACGAGCCGTTCCGCCCAGTGGAGCAGCTTCCCGGCGGTGCCGTGCTCGTAGGGTTCCATCGAGATCTCATCGATCTGGGCGTGCATCGCCTTCGTCGCGGCGACATCGCAGGCCGCGCCGACAACGGCCAGGGCACGCGCCGGGCCCGCCTCTGCCACGGGGGTGGTGAGCATTCCCAGCCCTCCCGAGGCCGCCGAGGCGGAGCTGACAAAAAGGAAGGGGAGGTGGAACTTCGCGGAGTTCCAGGCGGGGTTCGACGTATCGCCAAACAGCACGGCGGTGTAGACCGCCAACGGCGCGCCGAGCGCCCCGGCGATGAGCCCCGCGGTTGGTGCTGCCGCCTGGTGGGTGACCGTGCGGGCTACTTGAGGCAACGGCAGACGACGGCCCGTCAGATCATCAGCTTCCGCCGCAGCCGACACGGCGGCCAACGTGCTGAAGCTCGCCAGAATCCAGGAACCAACGTTCATGGGCGATGACAGCTTGAACACCCGGAACATGTGGAGCAGCCGCTCCGGGCGTCCGAGGTCCGCGATCAAGGCGAGGGAGCCGACGCTGGCGGCGGTGAAGGCAGCCAGTCGGCTATTGCGCCGCAGAATTGGACGGTTGCTTAGCTGGGCGCCCGCCCCCAATAGTGCCGAGCCACCCGCCACGCCACCCAGGAACAGATAGGTGCCAATCGGCCATTCCCACGGCGGGGCTTTGACCACCGGCTTGCCGTAGTAGGACTCGAACTGCATATCCGGGACCATGCGCTCCTCACGGGAGCCATCCATTGCGCCGGCACCATGGCGCTTCTTCTTCCGCCCACCGCCGGAACCACGGCGGCGAGGCTCCACGGGATCGCGGTAGCTATCAAAACGACTGGTCACTTGCGTCCTCCGATGACAAACGAGCCGACCACGGCAACCATCATTCCCGCCGCGGCAATCGCGGCCTTCTTCGCCATCGCGGGAAGATCCGCGGTAGGAACCCGCGGATCGGGCGGCAGACCGTAGACCTCGGGGGCGTCGAGAAGCAAGAAGATGGAACCGGTGCCACCGACACCATCGTGGGAGTTCGCGCCGTACAGGCGCGCCTCGGTGCGACCCTGCGCGTGGAGCTGAGCGACCCGCTCACGGGCGCGGGCCAGCATTTCCTCGTAATCACCGAACTGAATCGACTCCGTCGGGCAGGCCTTCTGGCACGCCGGCTGGAGTCCATCCTTGAGGCGGTCATAACACAGGGTGCACTTCTGCGCGACGCCGACGTTTTTCGCCGGGGCCTGCACACCCTCCGTGAAATCGGGCCCCTCGCGGGTGTCCTTCTTCACCACTCCCCCGTCGGGGCGACGCTCAATGACGCCGAAGGGACACCCGGCGACGCAGGTTCCGCAGCCGTTGCACACATCATCCTGGACCACGACGGTGCCAAACTCCGTGCGGAACAGCGCGCCCGTCGGGCAGACATCGAGGCAACCAGCGTTGGTGCAGTGCTTGCACACATCCGACGACATGAGCCAGCGGAAATCGGGCGTATCGGGGTGATCGCTTCGAGCCTCCTCGGCCGGGGGCGCCATGGACGGCATCCCCAACCCGATGAGCTGGCGCCCCGACTCGCGGGCAATATCAATGCGCTCTTCGTCCTGCTCGATGAAGGCAACATGCCGCCAGGTATCCGCACCCAAGGAACCAGTGTTGTCGTAGGAATTACCCGACAACTCATAGCCCTCAACCGGGTTGCGGTTCCACTCCTTGCACGCGACCTCGCAGGCCTTACAACCGATGCACACCGAGGTGTCGGTGAAGAACGCTTTCCTCGCGCCCGGGGCGTAGCCCACGTGCAAGGGCGACTCCGTCAGATCGTTGGTGTTAGTCGTCGTCATGCGCGTTCTCCTTCCCGTCCCTCTCGAACCTCAATGTCTTCTTCCAAGCGATCCTCGGTCTCGAGATAACCCACCGGATCGGTGACCTTGGTGTTACCCGACGCCGCGGTCAGACCCGCCCTCACCTGATACAAGGTGATCAGATCATCGCGCGCCGCGCCACGGGGGCGCCGGCCAGCTCGGATATCACACGCGCCGACCTTCGACGCCTGGATGGACACATTCGGATCCAAGGTGATGCCCAATAAATCATTGGGGCCATCACCGGTGACCGGCGAATACGGACCATTGCCAAAGTGGAAGGGCAAACCGATGTTGTGATACTCCTGCCCGTTGATGATCATCGCCGGCATCCGGTCAGTGACCAGGACTCGAGCCTCAATCGCCCCGCGGGGAGAAATCAGCGTCGCCCACCCGGCGTTTTCCAACCCACGCAGCTTGGCCAACTCCGGCGAGACCTCACAGAACAACTCCGGTTGCAGCTCCGCGAGAAACGGCAACGCCCGCGACATCGCGCCCGAGGTGTAATGCTCGGTCAGGCGATACGTGGAGAAGGCAAACGGGTACACATCCGAGCCGAACTCACCCGGCTCCGGCTTGGACAAGTTGTCCGCGCCCGGGAAGGTGAGACGCGCCGGCGACTGCTGCTGCTCATAAACCGCGTTGCCCACCGGGGACTCATGCGGCTCATAGTGCGTGGGCAGCGGACCATCCACCATGCCCTTCGGGGCAAACAGCCAACCCTTGCCGTCCGCCTGCATGATGAAGGCGTCGGTTCCGGCCAAGGCCGCAGGGCCCACGGCGGTGTGCTCGGGCTTGTAGTCCGGGCGCAGGCCAACGGGGAAATCGGGAACATCGTCGCCGACCCACTTGCCCTGGGACTCGTCCCACCACACGTATTTCTTCCGCTCTGACCACGGCTTGCCGTCTGCGTCCGCGGAGGCACGGTTGTAGAGCAGGCGCCGGTTCAACGGCCACACCCAACCCCAATCCATGGCGAGCTCATTCTGCTCACGCCCCGGACGCTTCTTCGCCGAATGATTCACACCGTCGGCGAACACACCCGCGTAAATCCAGCAGCCACCCGAGGTCGAACCATCCGCCTTCATCTCACCGAAAGAGCTGAGCAGCTGGCCGGCCTTGTCACCGGAGACATGGAAACCGTTAATCTCCTGCAGCACCGCCTCCGGGTCCGGGTCGCCGTGCTCATCCACCGGGTAATCCCAAGTGATGTTCTGCAAGGGAAGGTCGCGCGGATCATCCGAATCAGCGAGCTTTTCGCGGATGCGCACGCCCAGGTCATAGAAGAACTTCAGCTCGCTGGTTGATTCTCCCGGCGGCTGCTTAGCCTGGAAACGCCACTGCAGCATGCGCTGGGTCTGAGTGAACGTGCCCGACTTTTCCACGTGGTTGGCGGCAGGCATGAAGAAGACCTCGGTCTCCACCTCCTCCGGGACGAGCTCACCGGATTTCACCTCCGGGGAGTCCTTCCAGAACGTGGCGGTCTCCATGAGCTGGAAATCACGCACCACGAGCCACTTGAGGTGGCTAAGACCCAGGCGCTGGAGGCGCCCATGGGACTGGGCTACCGCAGGGTTCTGGCCAAAGACCAGGTAGCCCTCAACCTCATCACGCAGCATCGCCTGCAGCGTGTGATACGTCGAGTGCGCGCCCGTGAGCTTGGGTATCCAGTTGAAACCCCAGTCATTGTCCTTCGTGGCATGCTCACCGAAGTAGGCCTTGAGCAGGCTCACCGCGTAGGTATCGCCCTTCTGCCAGAAACCAGCCTGGTTCGGGTTCGACACCGTCCACAAGTAGTCATTGAAGCTTTGCTCCTGGACCGTGGGCATGGGCAGGTAGCCCGGCAGCAAATTGAACAAGGTCGGAATATCCGTGCTGCCCTGGATGGACGCATGCCCGCGCAGCGCCATGATGCCGCCGCCCGGACGACCCATGTTGCCCAGCAGCAACTGCAAGATCGCGGAGGTACGGATGAACTGAGCGCCCAACGTGTGCTGGGTCCAGCCCAAGGCGTAGGCGAAGCACGTCGTCCGATCGCGACCGGAGTTTTGGGTAATGGACTCCGCGAGGTAGTAGAAGTCCTCGATCGGAATGCCACAGGTTTCCTGCACCAACTCCGGGGTGTAGCGAGAGTAATGGCGACGCAAGATCTGGAACACGGTGTGCGGATCCTGCAACGTCGGATCCTGCTTGAAGTGCCAGGTATCCAGGGGCGCGCCACCATCTCCGGCGGACTCCGCCCACGCGGCCTTCTGGTGCTCATCATTTTGATCCGTGTCCGTCGGCGTTTCTACCCGCACGGCATGGGTCTCCCGCTGGTACTCCCACGTCTCATTGTCATACTGGCCCGTCTCCGGGTCGAAACCAGAGAACAACCCGTCGAGGTCCTCGGTATCAAGGAACTCCTCATTGATCAGCGTGGCAGCGTTGGTGAAGTTAAGGACGTACTCCTTAAACCACAGATCATTTTCGATGACATAGCTGATGAGCGCGCCCAACAGCACGACATCACTACCGGCCCGGATACCGATGTGACGGTCCGCCATCGCTGACGTCCGGGTGAAACGCGGATCGACGTGAATGAGTCGAGCTCCGCGCTTCTTGGCCTCCATCACCCATTGGAATCCAACGGGGTGAGCCTCGGCCATGTTTGAACCCTGAATGACGATGCAGTCTGCATTCGCCATATCCTGCAGTGGCTGGGTCGCTCCACCGCGGCCAAACGAGGTTCCTAAACTAGGAACCGTGGCGGAGTGTCAAATACGAGCTTGGTTTTCCACCTGAATGGCGCCGGCGGCTGTAAATAGCTTCTTGATCAGGTAGTTTTCTTCATTGTCCAGCGTCGCACCACCCAGGCCGGCGATGGCCATGGTGCGGTTGACCGGGCGACCAAACTGGTCGGTGTCCTGCCAACCGTTGCGGCGGGATTCGATGAAGCGCTCGGCGATCATATCCATTGCTTCATCGGGGTCGAGCCGCTGCCACTCGGTGGACTTCGGTGCGCGGTACAACACCTCCGTCTGGCGCGACGAAGAGTTAACCAGCTGCTCCGATGCCGAACCCTTCGGGCATAACCGCCCGCGGGAGATCGGCGAATCTGGATCGCCCTCGATCTGAATGACCTTCTCATCCTTGACGTAGACGAGCTGGCCGCAGCCCACCGCGCAGTACGGACACACGCTCTTGACCACGCGGTCTGCCTCGGAGGTGCGAGCGTGCATGTGCTCACTCTTCGGCGATTCGGCATTGTGATCTCGGCCAAAGGCGTCACCATCGCGCAATTGCTTAATGACGGGCCAGTTCAGCGGACTCAGGCGGGACATAATGACAACTTTAGCCTCATTTGTTTGGTGGGTCACAGCCGGGTGGGCGCCCGGGTGTTGTCCGAAAGTTGGATATGCGCGCGGGCTTATACCGGCCTACACCGGGTCGAAAACCCGGAACTGCACGGCCGGCTGGCCATCCGGCTGCTCCAGCATCTTCGGGATGAACACGTCCGGCTTGGGGTGATTGGGCAGCTCCTCCAGGTATCGCACGTGGCTGGACAGGGAGGCGATGCCTGCCTGGACTGCCGCGGCGTCGATAAGCATCCTGTGGGTGGGTTCGCCAGCATTGACGATGAGCAAGCGCGTGACCTTCCAGGCTTCCAGATCGGGATCGCTGAAGATCCACGGATTGTCGGCGTCGCGGACGGCATCCACCGTGGCCAGCCCCACCGCGCGATGGTCGGCCTGGTTGAACGTGCCATAGGCCTCTAGCTCAAAGTTCGCGGTGATGACGGTATCGGGGCGGAACTCGCGGATGCGACGGGCGATGTCGCGGCGCAGATCCAGGCCATACACCATCTGCCCATCAGGATGATCGAGCAGCGTCAAATCACTCACGCCAACGGCCTCGCAGGCGCGGCGCTGTTCCTCGGCGCGCAGCGGGCCACACTCAGCCGGGTCGAGGGAACGAATCCCCGCTTCACCGTGGGTGAGCAGCAGGTACGCCACCTCTACCCCGGCGCGGGTCCACTGGTCGACCGCGCACGACAGTCCATATTCTGCATCGTCGGGGTGGGCGACAACGATGAGGACTCGGGCGATGTCGGAGGTATCAAGGTCAGGGAGAATCTCAGGTGTCGTTGTCATGACACCAGGGTAGCCACGGCCAGCTCAATTCTGCCGCCATTGCCAGGAGTGCAGCCGATCCGTCTCCTCAAAGCCCAGGTCGCGGTTGATGGCCAGCATCCAGTGGTTGTCCACCGCGTTCCACGTGTGGATCCTGCTCACGCTGGGGTAGTTGCGCTGGAGCAGCCGGATATTCTCCAGTTTGACGGCTCGGCCGAGCCCGTGGCCGCGGTCTTCCTTTCGCACCAAGGTGCCATCCTGGTAGGCGAATTCCCTGCCTTCCAGCGATGTCTCCAGCGTGGTGTACGCGACGGCCTCCCCGGTTGCCCTGCGCAGCGCCACGGCGGTGAACACGGCGAAACCCCCGGCCGCGATCTTCGCTTCCCACGCTTTGATGCGGTCGACGTCCCACACCTCAGGCTCGACGTCGGCCTCACCGATGGGGGCATCGGTGCTCATGCGCTCACGCAGGCGGCACATCGGTTCCACGAGATTCTCGGGCGTGGCGCCTTCGAAGCTCACTAGCTCGTAGTCACTGCTGGTCGTGGGCTCAGCCGCATCGTCCAGCACCAACGTACTGATAATTTCCTCATGCACCCGGTTAAATCCGTGGCTGCGCAACCAGTTGATCGTACCCGTGAGCCCCTGCAGCGCGACGCAATTCACCGTCGTGCGGGCCGTATCTTTCCGAAGGTTATCGACGCCGCGCCACAGCGCGTCCAGCACATCTATATCGTCCGGCGCCGCCCGCATCTGCAATTCCATCAAGTGTTGGTTGTCCAACAAGGGGAGAATCACTTTGGCCATCCCCACCGGGGTGTCACCCCGGTAGGCGATGAAGGCGTCCCGCCTGCTCAGCCGGTCACTATGGGAAATCGCGACGAGCTCCGGCAGCGTCCACTGGAAGTCTGCGCTCCACGGGGAACCGGGATCCGCGCGCTCCCACACCTTAAGGCCATCGGCGGCGGCTTTGGCGGTGAGTTGTCCATGGTGGACGACGGTGATGGCGGGCATGGCGCCAGTGTAGAGCTAGTAAGCCACCGAGAACCGCTCACGGCGATGAGCCGGCTGCTCGATCTCGTCGACCACCGCCTGGGCGAAGTCCGCCCCCGAGATCTCACTCTTGCCTTCCGCATCAACCATGAGGACGTCCCCGCCAATGCGGAACGTACCGGTGTGCTCGCCGGGAAACCAAGGGCCGAAGCTGCCGGCCGGGCTTACGTAGAACCAGTCGAGGGCTTCGTCGGAGGCACGCAGGTCATCGAGAATGCGGGCCATCTCATCGGCCTCGGGCTTGATCTCTGCCGGGAACCCCTCACCCGAAGCCACGGTCGGGCCGCCCGGGGCGACGAGAAGTGATCCCGCGCCGCCGATAACTCCCAATCGGGTACCGGACTTCGTTGCAAAGTCCGCGACTTCCTTAGAGACGCCTTCCAGCTTTCCTTCCAGTGCGCCGCGCGGTGAGAGAGCTCCGACAATCACGTCAGCGCCTTCCAGGGCAGCTGCAAGGGCCGCTGAGTCCAAGACGTCTACCTCTACATAGGTGACACCAGGTGTCTTGTCGGCAGGCGCGGTGCGCGACAGTGCCGTGACCTCATGCCCGCGCTGCGCGGCTTCCCGAACGATATTTCCACCGGCGTAGCCAGTGCCACCCACAACGATAATCCGTGCCATGTTCCTAAACTCCTTGTTGTCTATGGGCTTTTTTCTGAAACCCTGGTCACTTACGATAAGTAAGTAACAACGCAATGGCTAGTACTTACCCAAAAGTTCGTATCGCACTCTTTCGTTCCCGAGAGGATCCCAACCATGGCCACCCACGCCTGGGACCCCTACAACCGCGACTGCCCCACCCGCCGCCTCCTCGACCGAATCGGCGACACCTGGACCCTCCTCGTCGTGGGTGCCCTATCCGACGGCCCACTGCGCTTCGGCGAGCTCAACAGGCGCATTGATGGCATCTCCCAAAAAATGCTCACCCAAACCCTGCGCGCATTAGAACGCGATGGCCTGGTCAAACGCACCCAGTACCCAGAAATCCCACCGCGCGTCGAGTACGAACTCACCCCGGAGGGGCATTCGCTGCGCGAGCCCCTCGACGTCCTCAAAGAGTGGGCCAATGCGCACATGTCCAGCATCATCGCCGCCAGGGAGCTTTACGACGCCCCCGCCTAGCTCCCCGGCACAATGTCCCGCCATGGGAGTGTGGGACACATCACGGCACTTGGCAATTAATTCCAGCCCAGCGCATGTGACCTCGCTTCGAGACCTACATAATCGACGATCTACCTGCGATTCGTCTCGTCGGGCGACCGCGCACTCGGAAACGATCGCTATTCAGAGTTTCTCCGGAAATTCCTGTGAAGTACCTCAATCATGGTGACATGTCCACAACGAGGGTTTAGCGTTGTCTCGTACCTCAAGGCAACCTAAGGAGACCACCATGACCGAGAACAGTTCCGGTAGGACCAAGAAGATCATCGCCATCGCTGTCGCGGTACTGGCAATAATCATCGCGGCAGCATTGATCATTCCCCGCATCTACGCGGCAAATGAATCAAGCGACGTCGCCGCCCCCAGCCTGAGCAGCAGCACCTCAGCCACAGCCACAACCGATGCTGCCACCGACATCAATGGGGCATGGACCATCAGCACTGGTTCCTACGCGGGATACCGAGTCAACGAAGTCCTCAACGGCGCCGACGTCACCGTCGTCGGCCGCACCGAGACCGTCACTGGCGACGCCGCCGTAGACAACGGCACCCTCAACTCCGGCAGCATCACCGTCGACCTGGCCAGCGTGACCACCGACTCTGACCGCCGCGACAACTACTTCCGTACCCAAGCCATCGACACCACCGCCAACCCGAACGCCGTGTTCACCATCACCGAGCCTGCTTCCCTCGAAGGCCTGGGCAGCGACCCGATCGATGTCACCGTCCAGGGCGACCTGACCATCAACGGCGTCACCCAGCCGGCCTCCGCGACGCTCCAGGTCGCAGTAGTCAACGGCGAGATCAACGCGGCTGGCAGCATCCCCATCACCTGGTCCGACTTCGGCGTCGAAGCACCTAACCTGGGATTCGTTGCGGTTGAAGACGCCGGAACGCTGGAGTTTCTCGTCGTCCTGGCGAAGTAGTTTTCCAGGCCAGCTCAATCGACGGCGGCCGAATATATCCGGCCGCTCACGAGCTGTCCTACGCTCCCGCCCAGTGACGACGTCAGCGAAAACAGCGCCACGATCGACGTTCGCCGCGATTCATTACCCACTGAATACTGCACATCCCAGGCAACGACCACGTTCAGTACTTCACCGACTGTTCCCAGAAGTGACCCCACCAGGAAACCAAGCAGAATCACAGCCGGGGCAACTGAGGAAGTCAGGAGAAAAAGAAAGAACCCGACTGAGCCAATCCCAGTCAGATATGCAACAGCAATCAGCTTTAGAGGATAGGCCACTCGACCATCTGGAGAAGTCACCCTGGAAATGAGTCTCCGCACGGCATCGTTGACCACAATTCCCAGGACTGAGGACGCAAACAGAAGCCAGGCATAGCCCGGCCCGAAACCGGCGACGACGAACGGGAGCAACGCCCCGGCGATACCGACGATGAGGAAGCCTCCCACAAGCAGCCACCATATTCCCCAGTCCCCCGCTTGAAGCCCCATCGGCACGCGCGCTCGATGCTCCCCCGGCTGACCGCTAGCGCCTTCACCCCTGAGCAGGTACGTCGCTGAATAGCAGGCCAGGTACGCCACCATGCCCACGAAGGCGACGGCTAGATACAGCCGGGTTTCAAAACGCAGCACTATCGGGACGAGCGCACTACCCAGCAACGCAACCGTGAGCGTCCAGGTGCGCAGGCGTGATTTGAAACCAATCAACTCTTGCTTGTCGATGTAGCGAGGAGGGAGCGCACCTCGCAGAGGTGACACGACCCGCCCCAATCCGAACGCGGCTGCCAACACAATGACGAACGTGTAACCCGAGCTAAAGAACATGGCTAGGTAAACGGCAACCTGTACCACTTGAACCGCCATGAGGACTCGGCGAGTACCCCAGCGATCCCCGAGAGCTCCCACGGGAAACGACAGCACGATCCCGAGAAAGAGAAATGCTCCCACGAGTGACATCGACAATCCCGGATGCACAGTGGAGCGGTCTAAGACCAAGAAACCGATACTCGCGGCTAGGAAAGACGTGGCGAGAGCATCAGACAGGACATTTAAGGCAATCAAAGCCTTGGGAGTGGCTCGGACAAGTGAATTCATGGCGAGAGATCACCGGCCGGGAATACTGAACAACGTCGGACCGTGAGTTCTGCCCGTCGACGTTCACGCGTTGTTAGCAAGCCCATATCTATCTCTAGCACACGTCAGAAGTGCCCGCGTAGAGCCAGCTAGAGTGGTTGCCATGAAAGATCTGCCTATCGCGCCAGGTCCCGGGGTTCCCGAGGGCCTGGTTATTCCTGCGGCAGATCTCAATGAACGTTTTGCCCGGTCTTCGGGTCCTGGTGGCCAGGGTGTCAACACCACCGATAGCAAGGTTCAGCTATCGATCGACCTTGCAGCTACGAGTGCGTTGACCGATGCTCAACGCCGTCGGGCCTTGCGCAATCTCGACAATCGGACCAGCGGAACCGTGCTCACCGTCTCCGTGTCCACGCAGCGGTCTCAGATTCGCAACCGGGCGGAAGCCCGGGAGCGCATGGCTGCGCTGTTGCGCCAGGCACTGGCGCCGCCACCACCGCCCCGGCGGGGGACGAAGCCGACGCGGGGATCAGTGCGGCGTCGATTAGCAACGAAGAAGCACCGATCAGATATCAAAGCCGCGCGGCGTCGACCCACTTTCGAATGATCCCTGGGCAGCCGCCACCAATTCCCTTGGACTATTCGGATGATCGAACATCATTGCCGATAGCTGCCCTATGGTCGAAGACATGGCTACTCACTATGAACTGAACTATGACTGGTCGAAGCTGGGCCCGACACCGTGGACGGAAACGTCCCTGGTGAAGCTGCAAGCCGACTTCCACTCCTACGACGACGGCGACCAGCTGTGGCTGACAATCAGCCGGTGGTGGGAAGCAATGGAAAAGGACGACACTGGTGTCGCCTTCGATGGGGGCTGTTTCTTCCCCGCGCTGGTGCGGGTATCTACAGAGCACGTGACCGCGTGGATCTGTTCGCACGGCGAAGATGCGTTTGACTCAATTGCGCACTACGCGGAGGAGCTGCGCGCAGTGGCCGAGTCGGCCGATACCGACGTCGTCGCCACGTGGACGGAACTCCCCCACACCGTTGATCAGGCGGAACGCTGAGCCACGATCTGCTCGACGAGGATGTCAGCGTGGCCTGCGTGTTGGGCTAGCTCGCGGATGCAGTGAGTAAGCACCCACCGGAGAGTGAGCTCGCCCATGCTCGGATGGATGCAGCGATCGTCCAGGTTTAGTTGGATAATGACCCGGTCGGCGGCAGCAATGGCTTTCTCGTGTTCTGCAGCTAGGTCTGCGAGGGTGTCGTCGGACTCAAGAATGAAGCTCTCATCCACAGTCTCGGGAATGTCCATGTCAGCGCGCGTTTTCCCGCCGAAACGGCACACAAACCACACATTCTCAACGAAGGCCGCGTGTTTGAGAAGCCCCATCGGAGTGGTCAAGGAGGGCACGAGGCGGCGGCGAGCTTCCTCGTCGGTGAGCTGTAGGACGGTTTGCCGGAGCAGCCGCCGATGCTCCGACAGGAACGACAGCAATACGTCGCGTTCTTCCTCGGGCATTTTCTCGGTGCTCATCGGGAATGTCCTCTCGTCGGTTCCTGAACGCCCAGACTAGCGGCCTGTGGTTCACTTGCGGCATGTCCCTCATGAGCAAGTACCGCTCCACCGGAGCCGACCCACTCTTTGGCGATCCCCGTCGCGCCCACCGCGGAGTGGCGATGGAGGGGTACTTTTGGCGAATCACCGACCCGGACACCGGCCGGGTGGTCATCGCGCTGTGCGGAGCAAACGAAGGTCCTGACGGGGCTTGGTCGACGGTCGGTTTAGCTTCATGGCCGAATGGCGTCGTGCGCACCGAGGCCCTCGACGGTGCATGGACCAATCCCGATGGTCTCGGCGTCCGTGGCGGGTTTTCTCCTGATGAGGGCGCCAGGCCAGCCTTTGATGGCAGCGACCGAGAATTGCACGTCAACCTGGGCGAAGACGCGCAACTCGACGTGACGTTCCACGATCTCAGCCCGTGGCCGCACCGCATGCTCGGCGGGTCCAGCATCTTCCAGACGATCCCGGCACTCAACCAATATTGGCACCCGTGGCTGCCCAGCGGTCGCGCATCGGGCACGGCAAGGGTCGGCGGTGAGACCTGGGAGTTCGATGGTGCCCAAGTCTATTCGGAGAAGAACTGGGGTCGCGAAGGCTTTCCCGAATCGTGGTGGTGGGGTCAGGCGCAGGGCTTCGCGGAGCCCGGCGCGTCAGTGGCCTTCGCCGGAGGTGTGGTCACCTCCGGCCCCCTCACGGTCGAGGTGACGGCGTTGGTGGTGATGCTTCCCGACGGCCGCGTCATACGACTCGGCGATCCCGCCATCAGTCCGGTCACCACGACCACGTCCGACGAGCAGTGGCATCTATCGGGTCGCGGTTTCGGGTGGCGGATTGAGGTGTCGGCCTCCGCTCCCTTGGACCAGGCTTTCGTGCTGCCGGTACCGCTGCCCAGCGAGCATCGGAATACACCGGGTGACCTGGAGCATCTCGTGGGTGATCTCTCGGTGACTGTGTCAAGGTTTGGCAAGCACGTGTGGACGGGCACGACCACGCTCGCTGCCCTGGAGCATGGGGGCTTGGATCGGGCCCGGGCGGAATTGCGACGTCGAGGGCTGGATGAGGGACTGACGCACGCGCCACCGCGATGTTGACACCGTTAACTTAGCTCGCTACCCTCCCATGTATGCACCGCTTACATTCCACGTCTCTCGTCTTTGAACCCCTCACTCTCGCCAACGGAGCGACACTGCCCAACCGCATCGCCAAAGCCGCGATGGAAGAAAACATGTCCGCCCCCGGCCAGCTGCCCGGCGATGAACTGACCACCCTGTACCGACGCTGGAGCAACGGCGGCGCGGGCCTTCTCATCACCGGAAACGTCATGGTCCACGATGCCGCAATGACCGGCCCAGCCGGCGTCGTCCTCGACGGCGACCAGCCCCTCGACCCCTTCCGCCGCTGGGCGGACGCTGCTAAGTCCGGTGGCGCGCGGGTGTGGATGCAGATCAACCACCCCGGGCGCCAGGTCATGGCGGACATGCCGGGCGTGGCATGGGCGCCCTCGGCGCGTCGCGTGGCATGGGCGCCCTCGGCGCGTCGCGTGGACGTCGGCAAGCAAAGTGGACGTTTCGCCGAGCCAACCGAAATGACGCCTGCCCAGATCCGGGAGACCATCGACCGCTTCGCCACCACGGCGGCGCTGGCGGAGCAGGCCGGCTTTGACGGCGTGGAAATCCACGCCGCACACGGGTACCTGCTGTCCCAGTTCCTCTCGCCGCTGAGCAACACGCGCACCGATGAATGGGGCGGCTCACTGGATAATCGCGCCCGCCTGCTGCTCGACATCGTGCGGGCAGTCCGCTCCGTAGTCGAACCGGGCTTCGCCGTCGCCGTGAAGCTCAACTCCGCGGATTTCCAGCGCGGAGGGTTCGACGCCGATGATGCCCGGCGCGTCATCGACTTGCTCGCGCCCCTGGGAGTTGACCTCGTCGAGCTCAGCGGCGGCAGCTACGAAAGCCCCGCGATGACCGGATCCTCCGCCGATGAACGCACCCTGGCCCGCGAGGCGTACTTCCTTGAACTCGCCACCGACCTGGCCGCGACGAGCCCCATCCCCCTCATGCTCACCGGCGGCATCACCCGCCTGCCCGTCGCGGAGGAAGTCCTGGCAGAGGGCGTCGCGGTCGTCGGCATGGGTTCGGCCTTGGCCGTGGACCCGGACCTGCCGAACACGTGGCAGCAAGACCAGGCAGCGAAGGTGACATTGGCACCCATCACGGCGAAGGACAAGACCATCGCCTCGGCCATGTCGATGGCCCGCGTCCGCGTCCAACTGCGCCGAGTAGGTGCTGGCAAGCCCACGCGCCCGGGGGCCAATCCGTGGTTGACGTTCGCCGCGGAACAGGTACGCCAGAAACTCGCGCTGCGTCGCTACCGCCGTTGGCTCAACGCTCGGCACTGAAAACGGCACTGAAAACGGCACTGAAAACACGGCCCAGCGGGGATACCATGAATGGCAATGAATTCAGGGGCGCCGAGCACAGGCGCGGAAAGTGCAGATGAGATGGCGACCGAAGCCAAATCTTCCTATCACCACGGTGATCTGCGGACGGCGTTGCTCACCCATGCCACAGACATGCTCGAGTCCGGGGAGAACTTCTCCATGCGGGCACTGGCCAAGCGGGCGGGCGTGTCCAATGCTGCGCCCTACCGGCACTTCAATGACCGGGAGGCGCTTGAGTCTGCGGTGGCGATCGACGGGTTCCAGGACCTCCGGGCCCAGCTCGGGTCGCTGCCCTCTCCCCCCTCCGATCCGGCTGATCTCGCCGAGTTCGGCGTCATCTACGTCCGCTTCGCCTTGGCCCACCCGGCCCGCTTCAAGCTCATGTTCGGCCGCGAGTGCGATGACCGCGACGACGAGCGAGTACGCGCCGCTAGAGACCTCAATGATCTCCTGACCAGCGCCGTCGCGGAGGTCTTCCCCGACTCGGATGCGCCCGCCCTGGCCACTGCGGCGTGGGCGCTGGCCCACGGGCTGGCGTTTCTCCATCTCGATGGGAAGCTCGACAATCACGACCCCACGACTATCGACGCCCGCGTCCGCACCTCGTTCGCCGCCATCCTCACTTAAGGAGCACACCATGACCAAGCGCATCCTCCACGTAGTCACCAACGTCGACCACTACGAATCCGACCCCTCCCACCCCACCGGCCTGTGGCTCTCCGAGCTCACCCACGCCTGGGACGAGTTCGAGGCCCAAGGCTTTGAGCAAACCATCGTCAGCCCGGTCGGCGGCCATTCCCCGCTCGAGCCGCGGTCGCTGAAATTCCCCACCTACGACAAGTCCGCGAAGGCGTGGCACGAGAATCCCGAACGCATGGCGCTTCTCGACGACACCCGTTCCCCAGACCAGCTCCAATCCTCCGACTTCGACGCCATCTTCTTCACCGGCGGCCACGCCGTCATGTACGACTTCCCCGACTCCGAAGGCCTCCAACGCCTCACCCGCGAGATCTTCGAAGCCGGTGGCGTCGTCGGCGCCGTGTGCCACGGCTACTGCGGGCTATTGAACACAGAGCTTTCCGACGGCCGCCTTCTCGTCGATGGCCGCCGCCTGACAGGTTTCTCCTGGCAGGAAGAAGTCCTCGCGGGCGTCGCAAAGCTGGTACCGTACAACGTGGAAGCCGACATGAAAGAGCGCGGCGCCGACTACCACAAAACCCTCGTTCCTTTTGCCCCCTATGCCATCGCAGATGGCAACCTTGTCACCGGGCAAAACCCCGGCTCGGCGAAGAAAACTGCGGAGAAGATGGTCGAGGTGCTCAAGGGGTAGCGCGCCGCAATGAGAACTATGAGCTACACCGAGTCACGTGCCAACTACGCACAGGTTCTGGACGATGTGACCAATGATCGCGAAGCAATCGTCGTTACTCGAGCCGGACACGACCCTGTCGTCATGGTCTCGCTCGCCGATTACGAATCCCTTCGAGAAACTGCTTACCTGCTCCGCTCCCCCGCTAACGCGCGGCGTCTTCTCGACGCCATGGAACGCCTTGAAGCCGGCCGCGGCGAACCACATGATGCCGCCTGTCTGGGATGAGCATGCGTGGGACGACTATCTCTGGTGGCAAACGCAAGACCGAAAAGTACTGAAAAGAATCAACCTGCTAGTGAAAGACATTGTCCGAAACGGCAATGAGGGGATTGGCAAACCGGAGCCGCTGAAGCACGACTTCGCCGGCTACTGGTCTCGCCGCGTCACCGACGAGCACCGGCTCGTCTATAAACTCACCGCAACAGAGCTTCGCATTGCCGCCTGCCGCTATCACTACTGACGTGTGTCAGGCTTTAAGCACGTATCTCAAGATCTCCACGACCTGATCGGGCGTCGTGCACCAGGCCTGGGCTGCGGCATCGACTTCCTTGAGCGGATGAACAATGTCCTCACCATGCAGCGTCACATAGGGCTTACCTAGAGCCGCACAATAGCCCGCGTCAAAAGCAGCGTTCCACTGCTTATACTCCTCACCGAAGCGGACGACGACCATATCCGCCTGCTCGATGAGCGTCCGAGTACGAATGGAATTGACCTTGGCGGACTGATGATCGCGCCAGAAGCCGCTGGCAGCATGAGCAAGGTGATCACCCGCGGCATCACTGGCCGGATGATCAGTCACCGGAGCCGTAAAGACGACATCGAGCCCCGCAGCGGTGGCCCCGCGCTGGATCTGCTCGCGCCAATCAGTGTGGATCTCGCCGGAAAGATAAACAGTGAAACTCATGGGTGATTCCTCCTAATGTGGCCTTCTATGGCGCAGGCTACCTCACCTCGTCCACCGGCGGCCGCCAGACGAGCACCGCGACAGTGACCGCCAAGATCACCGCAGTCAGCGCGAACGGGACGGGAATGAGTGGGTCGACGAGTACTAGGATGCCCGCCAACGGCACGACAGTATTGACGATCCGGTCGGCGTGAGACCTTATCGCCAGCACCCAAATGCCGAGGATAAACACGGCTAGCGGGATAGTAAACGCGAAAGAAGCCCACGGCTGATGCAGCTCGCTGCGCCCAGTGATGACATCGATCTCAGCCTCAATACCCGCAGAGAACGCTCCCGCCGCAGCGAAGATAAAAAAGTGCCCGTACCCATAAACCAAGGAACTACTAAACGAGCTAATAGCGTTGTGATGCGGCGGCCAGAAATAGATCCACCACAACGCGGCCGTCGCGACCAACGTGAGCACCGCCATCGCGATCAAAGGGCCAAGATCATGGTCGTCGTGGACGGCCTCGATGATGGCGTTGGCGGAGGCCAAAAGGCTCTCGCCAAGCAAGATGAGCGCGAACAGGCCGTAGCGTTCCGTGATGTGGTGCGGGTGCCAGGGCGTCGACCCAGTGTTCTCAGCGAGGATCGGCACCGCCAGCTCCGCCAAGATGAGGACTACCAGGGCGACGTAGAACAGGTCCGTTGGCAGAAGGAGCGAACCTAGCCATATCACCTGCACCACGGCAATCCCTGCGGCATAGATCTGCGTCGCTCGGCGAGTCGGCCCCGCCCACCGGGAAGCCCGCAACCACTGGGCAACCATCGCCAGACGCATGACAATGTAGGCGATGATGAGGACCGTGAAATCGCGGTGCTCGAAGACGGGGCCAATGCCCGAGGCAAGCACCAAAACTCCGGCCATCTGCACGAACGTGAGAACGCGATACAACCAATCATCAGTATCAAAACTGGTGGCGAACCACGTGAAATTCATCCACGCCCACCAAATCCCGAAGAACACCATCCCGTAGCTGGCGATCCCGTCCCAGACATGGCCTGCGCTAAGGGCGTGATGTAGTTGGACTGCCGCGGTACTGACAGCGACGACGAAAACCAGATCGAAAAACAGCTCCAGCGTCGACGCAGTACGACCCTCTTCACCGGGGTCGCGGGGGCGCATCGGAACGAGGCGGAAGCGGGATTGAGTTGTCATGGCAAGGCTTTCTGCGCAGGGGGACGGTCCCGCAATGATCTTAGTTGAGGCAGAAAGCTCTCCCCCGTTTTCCGCGGTGCAAGTGAGTCGGCGAAATGCACCGAGTTGTCGCTAGTGCAGTAGTTCAGCGCGTGCCGTGGCGTGCGACCGTTTGCTCGGTTCGCCTCTCTGGCCGAGGGGGTTCGCGGGGTTCGAGCTATCACACTTTGGTGAGAACCTTCACGACGCCCCGGGCAGTCCTCCCAAACTTGGACCTCATCTCCCGACGAACCTTCCAGACCCACAACCGCCTGAGTTCCCAATCTTCGCCCCTGGCAGAGTCTCCCGCTTCCTCGAGCCTCAACGCGAACAGCGCGAGCGCAGCCACCACATCGCTCGGTGTACCGGCGATTTTGTACGCCCTCTTGATCTCATCACCGGAAAGGATGAAACGCACAGCATCCGCATCCGAGTCGTAGACAAAAGCATCAGCGCCTTCGACTGCGAAGACCAGCCAGCTCGGGGGCCACCCCTCGATCGGCACATTCTTCCGGAAGTTCCACCCAAAGGCATCCTGTTCCTTCCAGAGATCCGCCAGTCGAGGGACGAGAATGTCGTTGCCCCCACAGTCGAAGCTGACACCCCGAGGCTTTCGGCCGTCCTCTCCGAGAGGACCCATCTCCTGATAGAACTCAATGAGTGCCGGGGGCAGCGGCATTGGCCCCTGCCAGTCAGAGGCGGGCTGAGGCGCGCAGACGCCGAAGTGCTTGAGAAAATCTAGTCCATTGGTCATGGAAATAAAGTACGGGATCCTTCTCGATGCCGCAGCTGAAGGCACGAAAGTTCTCTCATTGATCAGCCAATGTAGCCAGCGGCGATTGCCCCCGCGAGGTGGAAGCTACATTTGGCAGGAGGCACGGAGCTAGAGCTGGAGCTGGAGCTGGAGCCGATTGGTCTGGTGAGGCTGACTATGACTCCGTGTACACCGCCATGACATCCCGGCCGGTGGCCCCGAACTTCTCCTCCATTTCCGTGCGAACCTTTTCGACCCACGAAGGAAGGAGATCGAAATCCTCAGTGAACTTTGAGTCGCCGGCTTCCTCATCACGCAGCGAGAACAGCGCGACTGCACCGGTCACTTCAATGGGCGTACCGGCAATTTCTTTGGCATCCTCAATATCTTCACCCGGGAGCAGAAAACGCACGACGTCGGCGTCCGAGTCATAGACGAATACCTCCCCCGCCTCGTCCGCGAACACCAACCAATTCTGCGGCCAGCCCTCAATCGGGACATCATCACGGAAGTTCCACCCAAAGGCGTCCTGAGCCTTCCACAGATCGGACAGGCGAGGGAAAAAGACCTCGTTGCCGCCGCCGCCATAGAACCAAATGCCGCGAGGCTTCCGGCCAGATTTCCCCGCCGTCGTGAGGTCTTCCTCACCAAATGGACCGACCTGCTGGTAGAAATCGGCGAGCGCAGCTGGCAGCGGCATGGGACCTTGCCAGTCAGAAGCAGGTTGCGGCTTACAGATGCCAAAATGACTGAGGAATTCCAGAGCAGTTTTCATGAGGAAAGTTTACAAGGTGATCCAGGGAACTTTCCACCCGACGTCTAGAACTTTTCCTCCTGGCGGTAATGCCCCGGATCGATCATCAGACAAGAGTGGCGGAGCCTTCGCTGCGACATCCACCGGTGAAGTGCTCTTGACCGACCATCTACACTCGGTCCCCGCGGTCGACAGCGACCCCAATCTGTCGTCGTCGCGCACGTCTCTTCCCAATAGACCCCGCTCGAAGACGACCGATGTCCCTAGCAAGCGGGTCTGCCGCCTCAACGACCTGCTCCAGCACTCCGAGCACCCGGAGCACCTGAGCGACGTTTCCCACGGCAACAGGGGTGCCTACGATGAGGTTCCATGAGTGGCGGCAATGCTCGCGTCATTGTCGGCCTTGTCGAACACGCCGCCTAGCGCTACCGACACGGCAATTGCGATTATCCCGCCCGCAGCGGGCACAACCCATACCCACCACTGGAGGTTCCCCATGACCGCGAGCGCCCCATACAGGGAGATGATGTTGTTTACCGCGTGCGCCGCGACGGCGCCTGTCAAAGAACTTGTGGTCAGATAGGCAAGAGTGAAGAAAGCCGCGAGCACAAACAAAAGAAAGATGTCTGCGGCTCCTCCCCCGTGCACGCTCACAAAGGCGACGCCGCTGAGAAGGAATGCCAGGAGCGTCGATACCCGTACCCGGGTAGACCCAACAGCTGCTCCCTTTGAAAATCCATCACGGAGTGGCCGAAAAATCCCCGCACGAAAGTACAATTCCTCACACACTGGAGCTATTAGCGCGACGCTGGCTAGAAGAGTCACGGTCGCAGACACGCTCGTTCCGACACCGCCCTCACGGAGCACACTGACCGTTCCGCCATTTCCGAGGTTGAACAGGCGCTGCAAGAGGCTCACAGTGAGCCAGCAGGCCAGCCCGTAGCCGGTCCCGATCAGGAGAGTGCGGCCAAGCTGCCGGCCACCCAAACCAATCCATCCGAGGGGACGCGAGAGCTTTCGACCGAACACTAAGCCTGGATCCACCGATGTGATTTTGGGGTAGCGGCGTGGGAAAAAGAGAAATACCCTTCTGAACTGGGATAATACGACTTGTCGAAGGTCTATATTCCCCATCCAGGAGGGCATCTCTCAGGTGCAACTATCTCACACTCCCGCGGCACTCTCTATTTCATTCGATGACCCCAACCTCGTGTCGGCCGCCGGCTTGGTCCCAGCCATGCGCCTGGCCGACACTGCTGGCCTGTCGACCCTGGCACAGCACAGGATGAGTATCGCAGGCGACAAGGGTGCCAACGCCGGGGCGAAGATCACCTCCCTGGTCGCCGGCATGGTCGCCGGTGCCGACTCGATTGACGACATGGACCTGTTGCGCCACGGCGGCATGAACCGACTCTTTACCCGGATCTACGCGCCGTCGACCCTGGGATCCTTCCTCCGGGCCTTCACCTTCGGGCACGTGCGCCAGTTGGATGCCGTGGCCTCCCGCTTCCTGATCAACCTGGCTGACCAGTCACCGGGCCTGGTACCCGCACCCCCAGCTGCCACCAGCGGGTATGTCTTCGTCGATGTCGACGACACCATCATCGAAGTCCACGGCCACCAGAAACAAGGCGCCGGCTTCGGCTACTCCGGTGTTCGTGGGCTCAATGCTCTGCTGGCGACGGTCACCACGACAGAGTCTGCCCCGGTGGTCGTAGCCCAGCGCCTGCGCCGAGGGTCCTGTGGTTCGGCGCGTGGGGCAGGCCGGTTGATTGCCGATGCCATCACCACCACCCGACGCCTACCCGCCATGGCCCAGCAGAAAATCCTCGTACGCGCGGACTCCGCTTTCTACGGCCGGCCCAGCATCCACGCAGCACTCACCGCCGGTGCTGATGTGTCCATCACCGCGCGGATGACGCCCAACATCCAGAACGCGATTGCCACGATCCCGGACACGTCCTGGGAAACAATTGAGTACACCGACGCGCTCTTTGATGAGGACACCCAGACCTGGATCTCCTCAGCGGAAGTCGCGGAAGTCCCCTTCATCGCGTTTGCGTCGAAGAAGGCAGCTGATCAGGTTCCCGGTCGGCTGGTGGTGCGCCGGATCCCGGAGTTGAACAAGAAGAATATCGATCAGCCGGGCCTGTTTGATCTGCACCGCTTCCACGCGGTATTCACCACCGCCGACCCAGACCTGCTGGGTACCGTGGCCGCGGACAAGACCCACCGGCAGCATGCGGTCATCGAGCAGGTCAACGCCGATCTGAAGAACAGTGCGCTGGCGCATATGCCTTCAGGTGTGTTCACCGCGAACGCGGCGTGGTTGGTGGTGGCGGTCATGGCCTTCAACCTCACCAGGGCTGCCGGGACCATCGCGGCCGGGGCACTGGCCAGGGCTACGACTGCGACGATCCGGCGTCGGATCGTCATGGTGGCGGCCCGCATTGCTCGTAGGGCACGACGGTTGGTCCTGCACCTACCGCAGGGCTGGAAATGGGAGCCGCAGTGGCGGAAGCTGTTCGAGCACGGTCACTCGCCACCGGCTGTTGTTTCTTCCTGACCACCTGAGCCGAAACCCTCCGGCCCGAGCCGACCTACCAATTCGTGGAACAACCAGACGACGACGTGATCTGGGGATCATTCCTGCCCGAAAATCTTGGTGGTGCCCGCAGCCGAAATCAACCGATCACCGAAAGACCATCGGCGGATCCAGGCTAAGAGCACAATCGGGAGCGCGAGGGCATAGCCCACCATCTGTCCCTGAGAGCTGATCCATTCCCAGCCGATTAGCAGCCCTCCGTAGGAGAGTGCGCTCGTCACCACGATGGCGATGACATAAACAACGATGGCCCACCACCAGCGCATGGGCGATATAGCAAGTCGGTCAAGAATCAATGCCCGCTGACGCGAGGGAGTGTTCATAGCTCTACTTTCTTCTTGCAGGTGCGATACGGCCTGATTGATGAGCTTAATGATTATCACCCCCAAGTCCTCATTGTGGACGATGGAGGTTTCGATCGTGCCTGAGGACTGGAGTGTGAGAAGGTGGCGACATCGAAGCTGAACCATCCGGTACCTGTGGCCAAAGATCGGGACACATCGACCTTCACTTGGGACTCTAGCGTGGCCCCACACTTATGAGTTGCCGATCGTAGGCGGGACGAGGGGCGATGTGCGACAACTCTCCTCCACTACAAATCCCTCAGTTGCCTGCGAACTCAAGCTGTAATGCCAAGCTAAGACCTATCGGTCGGACCAAACAACGGCTGCGAGAGTTTCGTGAATGAGCTGAGCTGGGTCGCAGCTCAAAGGTCGACTGCGTCAGCAAGTGCCGACGCCAAGACCTGCCACTTAAGCAGCTGAACGGGCAATACGTCGATATCGTCCCGGCCAAACAGCAATCGGGTCTCCTCCATTAGTCCAGAGGCTCGCATCAGGAGATTTCCATCAGCAGGATCCATTTCGACCAGAATGTCTATATCGGACTCTGGTGTAAAGCTACCGCGAGCAACGGATCCAAATATCCTTGGCCGAGCTGCGCCGTACCGCTCTAGAAGCCTCTGAAACTCACCACGATGCTCGTCTAGCAGCTCGCACAGGGAAAGCGCTTCAGGTGCCGTAGGACCATCAATCATAGAAGAATCCACCCAGCCTTCTGCTCGTCCGACATGCGATTTCAGTAACTAAAGCCACCTTAGGCGATCTCGGTCGACTATCTGCTTCAGCAGTCGACGTACTAATAGTCCCTCCATCGATATGCCTCACGGCGGGCCCGACTTTGAGCACGAGGACAATCCGCTCATCATCCTCGATCTCATCGACGACTCGATTGTCTCTGCCCTCCCCCTTTAGCTGAATCCACCCAGAAGATCGCGGGTCACTTGCAATCAACTATATTGCGCCGCTCAAGCGACGTGCCGTCGACTTGTCGAACCTTCGAATCGCCTTCGCCACAGATGGGAAATGGCTAACGGCACGGGGACGGTTCAGAGGTCCAGCTCGCGCATGAGATCCTCGTGGCCGACTCGCCCCTCCTCACTTTGAGCAGCGATAGCAGCGTGAATATCGGCCCGGCCCTCCAGAGCTCGCAACGCGCGGTCGTAAAACTCCGGTGAGACCAGTACCGCGCGACGGATGGCTCCACGCGAGGTGAATTCGACAGGCTAGCGCTGTACTGCAGCGATATAGGCGCTCTGCTGGCTGCGGACCCGGGACAACGTCACAGAGGTCATGCAAAAATGGCACAACTTGTACATGTTGTACTCAAGTCCCTCAATGGTTCGATCTCATGACCTAGACGTCAAGCCGGAACTCAACAGAGTCACGAAGCCCAACAACCTGAGCGGCCAGCTTGCTGCGCAAAAGATCACGAGCGGCACCCAGTCGATGGACAGGGTCTGTCCAATGGTCCGGGGAATAGAGCCACACGGGACGAGCCACAAGCTCGTGAGGTTCCCATTCGTAAGGAGGCCGAATGTGCGTGTGCAGGAACCCCTCAGCATCACCAACGGCGAGATCTCCGCCTTTAACAACAGGGACGGGAGTCGACGTGCTAGTCAAGACGCCCAGCGGGAGTCACATATTAGAACGACGAACCAAACCGTCTAGTGCGCTGCGACACGTCGATCAGGGTTGCCGACAACGACGTTCGAGTTCGTCGAGGAATTCTTGCTCGCGCTTGTTCACGTCTCCGTCGATACTGATCACCGTTCGGGCAGCAGTGATGACGTCGCTAAGGTCCCCTCCTTCGGCTTTGATGCGCCGCCAGACATCCTCTGGGTCGAGGTCGACTACCCCGGCAAGTTCCTCGTCGTCAATCTCGTGTCGGTCGCGAATGAGCCGCAAGAGATGCCGCATCAGCAAGGACTCGTCGTCCGAAGTCTTCTCATCGCAGCTCACTGCCAGCCAGGAGACCCAAGGCAGGAGATGTGGGTGCTCCGTTCTACTGACCAACCGCTCTGCGCTTTCAATGACTCGAGCTTCATTGCGGAACACCTTCCGTGCATGTCGCCCAGCGATGAATGTTGTCCAGCGATTCATAGCCACTGCGAGAGGGATACCCACCAGTGGAATTCCGATCTTGATCACGTTCCGCTGCAGAAGGAACTTGCCGACAAACGGAAGTCCTCTCGCTGCGTTCAAGACCGGACCCGCATAAAAACGCTTGATAAGCGGTCGCATTAGAGCAGGGACGAACTTGATGGCACCCTCTCGCGCAAGCTCACTGCCCTTGATTGTGAAAGCTACGCGGATCAGCTTCCAGAGGTCCTCAGGGTCGTCCATGTCCAGTGGTACCCGGTAAAGCACAGCAATGTCGTATGCGAGTCGAAGCTGCAATTGCGAAATGTAGGCGATATCAACCATGACAGTTCCAACAGCGGCCGGGATGGCGGCTGGTGATGCTCCGCCAAGACTTCCAATTGTTGCAGCGACGGCGCCCGTGTATGCAAAGGCAGACAATCCGCCTTCAATAGACGCATACTTCGCGGCCATCTTGATTCGTTGATCGACGATTGCGTCGGCGGGCACTCCGTGATACTTCTCCTGGAAGTAGGCCCAGTCAGTCTTCTTCGTATATGCATCCAGTGATACCGTCAGCAGCTTGACAAACCAATCGCCGCTCGTGATATCCGTGGAACTAAAGCTGCTGACCAGCGTTCGAAGCCTGTCCCGCTCCCGTTCGACAGCTGCAGTCTCCTCAGAAGTCGGAGTGTCGGGCTCGTTCCCGTCGTCCGAATTGACATGCCCCTCTGCATCGGGGTGGTCGCCGGTTACCGAATGGTGCGTCATGAAGTGATCTTCGCATAGACCAACGACACAGGGATAGACGGCAAGCAGACACAAACCCGAGCTGGGGCAGATTCGACTTACAAGGGTTGCATAAGCACAGCTAGCGCCGAGTTAGAAAAGAAAGGCGAGGACGATTACTCACGGCTACACGCGTACTTCGCCGCAGGACAAGCAGTGCGATGCCTTGGAGAGCCGCGCAACCTCGTAGGCCGGCCTTGAAGACAGCCACATCTGGTCCGACCTGGGTCCGAACCCGTCAATCATCGGACCTTCCCACTTCGCGGCAATGGGCCGGTGCAGCGCTTGGTCAATGACGGAGCGGCCCGGCCGCTTCCAGGTCAGTTCACGGGCGCGCTCGATAAGCACCGGGACGAGGCCCAAATTAGTAACATCCACACGGAGCGTTCCTGTTCGCAAATTTTATCGATCTGCAAGTGCCGGCAGGTCGTTGCATACCGTCTTCGAGCTTGCTGTCACTGAGAACAGGACGGCATCGAGTCAGCTCCGCCATTTAGTTCTCAGAGAATATCCCCTCGCCCCGACGACCGCGAGTGTCGGCACTACTAGTTGCGCCTCATTCGGACCCGAGCGGCTCGTGAACGCCCACGATCTCTCGCAGCATCATGTCTGCGTCTAGGCGTGGTTCTAGCCTTTGCTCTGTGGGCTCAAGATCGGCCACCCACCTAACAATGATCGGAACATTCCCCAGAAAACCGCGCCACTAAGCCTCAATGTCGACTGGCACCGGCCAGGACGCAAAGATCGGCCCAAAGCGTCCGCCATTCTTGGATCGCTGCTACCAGCAACGTGTCTCTCGAGCATCCCAAGGCCGAGGCGGGGCCCAGGCGCGCCAACGCCGTGAGAGAGTCCGAGTGAGCTTCCATCGACCGACCCACGAGACTTCACCGCTGGTTGGGCACGACCAACTCGATCACAGCGACGGCATCTTCAGCGAATGCAGACCTCCTAGCATCCACGGGTCACCGAGTCCTGGTGTCATGCCTTCGCTAGACTACTCTTCGCTACTCCCGGTCAGACCGTGAAGGAGCATCACCGCAGGACTCCCGCTGCCACGATTCGTGGCTGCGATTCAATAATGCCCCGACGCACTGTTCTGAGCACCGGCCAGGTCAAGCGGTCTGCAGGGGCGCGATCGCGTCAATCTGCTCACTCAACGCGCGCCGCTCAAGCCGCAACTCATAATTGGACTGCAAGTTCATCCACAACTCTGCCGAGGTGCCGAAGTACTTGGCCAGGCGGATGGCGGTATCGGCAGTAATCCCACGCTTGCCGTGCACGATCTCATTGATCCGCCGCGGCGGCACGCCGATGGATACGGCGAGCTTGTTCTGCGTGATCCCGAAACCTGCGATGAAATCCTCCATCAGGATCTCCCCCGGGTGGATCGGCTCGATCAAGTTGCTCTCAGTGGTGGTCGACGAGTTCGACATTTTCTGCACCTCCATCTCTCCAAACGAAGCAAATCCGCCATTGCGAGTTCACTCGGATACAGTGCTGCCCACGACGCTCGCCCTGCAATCGCTCCAAGCGGTTTCCTGGCGGTATTCGGAGATCTTCGACGTCCTTCGCAGCATGGATCAGTTCGAGCTTCCTCAACGTCGCACGCTGCACCGTCCGATCGACACGCTTGACGCACTGCTCATGCCAGATTCGATCGGTGTCCTTGTTCTCGAACGACCTGATCACAGGAGCATCATATAACGGAACTCGTCAATAACGCTACACGTTAAACCTAAACTCCACCACGTCCCCGTCGGCCATCACGTAGTCCTTGCCTTCTTGGCGCACCTTGCCCTTGGCTTTGGCCTCGGCCATGGAGCCGGCGGCGTCGAGGTCGGCGAAGGAGACGATTTCGGCTTTGATGAAGCCGCGTTCGAAGTCGGTATGAATGACACCGGCGGCTTGGGGGGCGGTATCGCCTTGGTGGATGGTCCAGGCGCGGGATTCTTTGGGGCCGGCGGTGAGGTAGGTCTGTAGGCCGAGGGTGGCGAAGCCGGCTTTGGCGAGGGAGTGGAGTCCGGGTTCGTGTTGGCCGACGGACTCGAGGAGTTCGGCGGCTTCGTCCTCGTCGAGTTCGAGGAGTTCGGTTTCGGTTTTGGCGTCGAGGAAGACGCAGTCGGCGGGGGCGACGAGGGCGCGGAGTTCGTCCTTGCGGGCGTCGTCGGTCAGCACTTCTTCGTCGGAGTTGAAGACGTAGAGGAAGGGCTTAGCAGTCATGAGGTGGAGGTCGCGGAGCAGGGCGAGGTCGATTTCGCCGCCTTTGGCGGCGGAGAAGAGGGTGCGATCGTCCTCCAGGACGGATTGTGCTTTCTTGACTTCAGCGACGGCGTCGATAAGCGATTTGTCCTTGCGGGCATCCTTCTCCAGGCGAGGCAGGGCCTTTTCAATCGTCTGGAGATCGGCGAGGATGAGCTCGGTGTTGATGACAGAGATGTCGGAGGTCGGGTTGACCACTCCGTCGACGTGGATGACGTTGTCGTCGGAGAAGGCACGAACGACCTGGCAGATGGCGTCGGCCTCACGGATGTTGGCCAGGAAGGCGTTGCCCATGCCCTCGCCTTCGGAGGCGCCCTTGACGATGCCGGCGATGTCGACGAAGGAGACCGTCGCAGGCAGGATGCGCTCGGAGCCGAAGATCTCGGCGAGGCGGACCAGGCGGGCATCGGGAAGCTCGACGAGACCGATGTTGGGCTCGATGGTGGCGAACGGGTAGTTCGCGGCCAGCACATCGTTGCGGGTCAGGGCGTTAAAGAGGGTGGACTTGCCAACATTGGGCAGGCCGACAATTCCAAGAGTAAGGCTCACGGGGGCATATCCTATCAGCCGCAGTTAACGACCTTGGTTGTCTCGTTATATGATACGTGCACTCATGTAAGCGGCGTCTCACCCATGGTGCCGTTGTCGAGTGCCCCACCGCCACACCCCGGGCTGCTGGAAAGCATCGACCTTTATCCGTTTCAAGGATCAGACAGGTATTTGATATGTCCGCGACATCATCGCAGCCCGGGCAGACGCAACGCCGTGAGGTGTTTTCCTCACGATGGGTGTTCTTGCTCGCCGCAGTCGGCTCCGCCGTTGGCCTCGGCAACATTTGGCGTTTCCCCTATGTCGCTTATGACAATGGTGGCGGCGCCTTCCTCATTCCCTACCTCGTGGCACTGCTGACAGCCGGTATTCCCCTGCTGTTCCTCGACTACGCGCTGGGTCACCGCTATCGCGGCTCCGCTCCCCTAGTGTTCCGCCGCATTAAATCCTGGGCCGAGCCCGTGGGATGGATCCAGGTCGGCGTGGCTTTCTTCATCACCATTTATTACGCCGCCATTATCGGCTGGGCGGGTTTGTACGCCTTCAAGTCCTTTAACAAGGCGTGGGGCGATGATCCGAACGCTTACTTCTTTGGCGACTTCTTGCAATTCGATGAGACGGCAACGTTCTCTACTGACATCGTTCCGCAGATCGCCCTCGCGCTGGCCGCGGTGTGGATCGCGGCCATCATTGTCCTCGCGATCGGCGTGGACAAGGGCATCGGTCGGGTGTCCATGTTCTTCATGCCGGTCCTCGTCGTGCTGTTCATCATCGTGGTCATCCAGGCTTTGCTGCTCCCCGGTGCCGCCACCGGCCTTGACGCCCTTTTCACCCCGAATTGGTCAGCGTTGGCCAACCCCACGGTGTGGATCGCGGCGTATGGCCAGATCTTCTTCTCCCTGTCCGTGGGCTTCGGCATCATGCTCACGTACTCCTCGTACCTGCGCCCCCGCTCCAACCTCACCGGCACCGGCCTGACCACCGCTTTCGCCAACTCCTCCTTCGAGGTCCTCGCGGGCATTGGCGTTTTCGCCGCACTGGGGTTCATGGCTACCCAGCAAAGCGTCGCCGTCGATGAGGTCGCCACCTCCGGTATCGGCCTGGCCTTCGTGGCCTTCCCCGCCATCATCAACGAGATGACCCTGGGCCCGATCTTCGGCTTCTTCTTCTTCGCCTCCCTCACCCTCGCGGGCTTTACCTCCCTGTTCTCCCTGCTCGAGGTGGTCGTCTCCGCAGTCAAGGACAAGTTCAACCTGCCGCGTAAGGCCGTCGCCATCGGCATCGGCACCTTCATGGCCCTGCTGTCTCTGGCCCTGTTTTCCACCACGTCCGGCCTCATGGCTCTCGACGTCATGGACAAGTTCACCAACAACATCGGCATCGTCGCCATCGCGCTGATCTCCGTCATCGTCATCGACTGGATCCTGCGCCGCATCGACGAGTTCGGTTCCCACCTCAACGCCGTCTCCTCCTTCCGCGTGGGCACGGTCTGGCGCATCTGCGTGGTCAACGTGACCACCCTCGTCCTGGGCTTCACCCTCATCCAAGAGCTGGTCACCCTGGTCAAAGAGCCCTACGGCGGCTACACCGGCGTGCAGATCGCACTGTACGGCTGGGCGGTGCTGGCAATCATCGTCATCAGCTCCCTCACCTTGTCGATCTTGCCGTGGCGGGGAACCGCCCGCCTCGACGGCCCACCCGGCTCCGACTTCGGCGTTGACCCCTACCTGCGCCGAACTATCCGGGAGCCGCGCCGCTTCGAACCAGACACAGCAACCGCCGCACAGAATGGAGAGCAATCATGAGCGGAATCGCAATCATGATGATGGTCATGTTCATGGTCGTCATCTGGGGCGGCCTCGTTGTCAGCGCCCTGCACCTGCGCCGAAACCCGGATGAGAAGTCCGGTGAGCTCGGGATGTCCACGTGGGCGAGCGACGATACCCTCGCTGAGCAGGAATACCGCTAGACCACACCACCCGCGCGCCCCCTGCTTCCTGAGATTCCTGAGGAGGCAGGGGGCTTCGCGTTGCTTATCGACGCCGTGTCAGCGTCAAGGGGCTTCCTCCCCGCCGTTACCGGCGGCGGGTCCGCGAATACAGCCACCAACCCGCGCCGACCCACAGTGCAATGCCAAGGGCTTCAACTGCCCAGTCGACTCCACCGATCGTGGTCGGCCCATCAGCTGTGGCAACTGATTGCAGGAAAAACACACGGACCGAGTTAATCGCACCATGGGCGAATACAACGGGCCACACGGAGCCGGACGCCAGGCGCAGGGCGACCAGAAACGGGGCCCACGAGGCGATCGATGCCAGATACGCGATCATCTGGGGTGTCTCAAAATTGAAAATCAGCACCGCCGGGATGTGGAAGAGCGTCCACGCGACCGCTGAGATTGCAGCCATTGCAGGGAATCCGAGGTGCTGCGTGCGAGTGACCAGCCAGCCGCGCCAGCCCGTTTCCTCACCGAAGGCGAAGACCGACTGCAGTAGCAGGAACGGGGCAACGGCGAAGATCGCTATGGAGATTAATTCGGGTGGATTGAACTGCCACCCCACTGCTAGACCGGCGACGAGCTGTGTGGCCGCGATTGCTGCTACGGCCCCGACGCCGAGGCAGGTCCAGGGCATTGATCCGCGCCAGCGTAAGGCAAGTAGGTCCGCCACCTTCACCGGCTCACCCTGGGGTGTCGAGCGTCTCCGTAAGAGTGCGATGAACGGAATGGTGGCGATGAGCGGGGTCAGTTGGGCGAGGGGAACCAGCGTCGCCGAGAGTTCTTCGTTGAGCACGCCGAGAATGCCTGGCGAAGCGACGATGAAGCACAAAGCGATGGCGAGAGCGACATAGGCGATGATCTCGGCGGCGCCGGGTCGTGGGGTGTGTTGGGAGTTCATGGCGCTTCCTCGTTTGGCCCTTGAGCGATTTTTGTTTCAGGTTGCCCAAATTATACAGTGTACAAATAGGATCGGGGCTCAGCGGGGTCACCAACACGAAGAAAGGTTGCCAGCGTGCACAAACGAGGACCACGAGGGGACATTTCGGCGGACGACATACTGTCTGCGGCTGACGATCTGGTCATCAAACTCGGAGATGCGTCGAAGGTGTCGCTGAGGATGCTCGCCGGTCGCGTGGGAGTGTCTGCCAACGCGATCTACACTTATTTCCCATCATTAGATGCGGTCCTCCACGAGTTGGCCGATCAGAGACTGGGGAGGCTCCGGGCCGCCAACCTGCTGGCTGACCCCTGCCCCCGTTGCGGTCTACGGGAGTTGGAAAATCGCGCCCGGGATTTGTTTACCACCCCAGGCACACGCGCATTGATGCGATACCAACCAGTCCTGGGCAAAGAGTCGTTCCGATTGAGTGAAACCGTCATGGAATTGTGTGAAGGAGCCACGCTGCCCGCGCGCGATTGCCACGATCTCATCATGGGCTGGTTTTACGGCAGCGCAATGCTCGTCGATGAAGGTTGGACCTCGGGCACCGATACGTTACGCGGCTCCGGGGAATGGGCGTTGGATTACCCTCTGGTGATTGGTCGCTCCGACGCCAACCCCGAAGCCCAGTTCGACGCCATTCTCCGAGGCATCGGGATCGAGTGCCACCCTACGGGGTCGTAGGCAGGGGGCTTAGGCGTGTCTCGGCCCGCTGCCGCCGCACAGCTACCCGGTCAGGCAAGATGGGGAGCGTGACCGAGCACCAAAAGCAGACACCGAGCACCCCGCCGCGCGCAACGGATCCGGACATTGAGTCCGTGCTGGATGCGGTGGTTGCCGATGACACAGCCGACACACCGAGGACTGCCAGTTCAGAGGAGCTGAACGAGACCGAGGGCCGTGATCCCCTCGACCAGGTCGATCGCTCGGTGGTGGTGGGCGAAGGCCTCAAGTCGATCGCGATGTGGGCACTGCGTCTGCTCATCATCGCCGCGTTCCTGTACGTGGCGTGGTACGTGCTCAAGCAGGTCGGCCAGGGCGTGCTGCCGATTATTTTCGCGATCATTGTGTGCACGGTGCTCGCTCCCCCGACGACGTGGATGCGCAGCAAAGGTGTGCCATCGGCGCTGGCTGCCATCATTTCTATTCTTGGCTTCTTCGGTTTCTTTGGCACTCTCCTGTGGATGATTGCCCCGGATATTGCCCGCCAGTCGCAGGTGTTGTACCTGCAGACGTTGGAGGGCGTGCAGCGCCTGCAGCTGTGGGCCCAGGGGCCTCCGTTCAATGTGGATGGCGATGACCTGGACAGGTTCGTCAACGACATTGCTAGTTGGGCGCAGGATCAGGCGGGCGCCATTGCCGGCGGGATTGTGACGGGCGTGAGCACGGCGACGTCGATAGTCATTACGTTGTTCGTGGTGTTGGTGCTCACCTTCTTCTTCCTCAAAGATGGCTTCCGTTTCCTGCCGTGGATGCGCGCGGTCGTGGGCCGCCGCTTGGGGTGGCACCTGACGGAATCGCTCATGCGCGGGTGGAAGACGCTGGGTGGGTTCATTCGGGCGCAGGCGACCGTCTCGTTTATTGATGCGTTCTTCATCGGCCTTGGCCTCGTCCTCATCGGCGTGCCCATGGCGTTGGCGCTCGCGGTGATCACGTTTATCGCCGGTTTCATTCCTTATGTCGGCGCGATTGTCGCTGGCACGTTGTCCGTGATGGTGGCGCTGGTGTCCCTGGGCTTTACCGAAGCCCTCATGGTCCTCGCGGTTGTCCTCGCTGTTCAGCAGCTCGAAGGCAACGTTTTGTCGCCGTGGTTGCAGGCGCGGGCGATGAATCTTCATCCGGTGATCGTGCTGGTGTCGGTGATTATCGGTGGCGGGCTTTTCGGCCTGCTGGGGTCGTTCCTCGCGGTTCCGGTCGCCGCCATGATTGCCGTTGCCTTCCGCTATCTTCTCGACATCACGGCACTGCGCTCGGGAGAAAAACTCGCCAGCGACATCGATTTTGTTACCCACGAAGGTCAGCTCGCCGGTCGCCTCACCGAGGAAGAGGGGCGTCTCATGCGCAAACAGTGGCGCAATTCTGTGGTCTACGTCGACGAAGAGCTCGAAGACGACGTCGCAACGAGCCCCACTCCCCCGTCTCAGCCGCGTCGCTTCGGTCGGACTATTCTCACCAACTCGCGGATAGAACATTTGTTTGGCAAATTCGGGCGTCGCTAAGCATCATGTCGGGGTGATGTGAGAGGGTGTGGCCATGGGTTCCACCTTGTTAGTCCTCCTCCTCGGCATCGCCCTCGGCGCTGCTTTGGGCTGGTTGGGGCACGCTTATCGACGTCCCACTGTCCCCCACCCCACCACCGCACCAGACGGTGCAGAGTTGCACCGCTCCCTCGCTCCGCTCGAGGAAGCGGTGAGCACCATCGGCGGCCAGCTAAAAGAGTTGGAGTTGGGCCGCGCGAGCGCCTATGCCTCCCTGGCCAGCCAGGTCCAGGCGATGACGCGCACCTCAGCCCGCTTGACCGACCGCACCGACAAACTGGTCACCGCCCTGCGCGCCCCTCAAGTTCGGGGGCGGTGGGGCGAAATCCAGCTGGAGCGCGTGGTGGAGCTGGGTGGGATGACCCGCCACTGCGACTTTGACACCCAGGTCTCCGCTCGCCTCGGCGGCCAACTCGTCCGGCCTGACCTCGTGGTCAATCTCGCCGGCGGACGCCACATCATCGTCGACGCGAAGGTCCCCTTCACCGCCTATCTTGATGCTTTAGAAACCGAGGACCCTGAGGAGCACGCCGCCTACCTGCGCCGGCACGCCCATCTTCTGCGAACCCACGTCAACCAGCTCTCCGCGAAGGACTACATCACCGCCTTCGATCCCACGCCGGAGTTTGTCGTTCTCTTCGTCCCCGCCGACCCTTTCCTCGACGCCGCGCTCTCCGTCGATTCGGAATTGCTGGAGTACGCGTTTTCCCGCAACATCGTCCTGGCCACCCCGACGTCCCTGTTCGCTCTCCTGCGCACCGTCGCTTTGGGGTGGCGCCAAGAAGACGTCTCGGAAAAGGCCCGCGTCATCCACCAACTCGGCCGCGACCTCTACACGCGGCTGAACACCATGGGGGAACACGTCAACCGTGTGGGCCGGCAATTGGAAAAGACCGTCGAGGCCTACAACGCCACCCTCGGCTCCTTGGATTCCCGCGTCATGGTCACCGCGCGTCGACTCGCCGACATGGATGTCCCCGCCCGCACCGACCGCCACCCGACGGAATTGGAGCAAGTTACCCTCCGTCCCCGGGCCCCGTCTATTCCTAACGAGGATGAGCCCCGGCTAGGATAGTTCCTTGTGTCGACTTCGTCCCCCAGGAGAAATAGAATGCAGGCCCCGGAACCCGCGGGCCTGCCTACCTGGTCGGGCATAGCAATAGTCCTCGCAGCCCTGATCACGGGGCTGCTGCTGAGCCTCAATTCCCAGTCGATGGGGTGGCCTTACCTGGCCTGTTTCGCCATCGCCGGCATCGTGGTGGCGGCATTCACTGAGGTCCGTGGGCTCTTCCTCACCGTCGCCTCGTTGCCGTTACTCTTCGGCATCATGACGATTGTGACCTCCTGGGTGATTGGCCGATCCCTCGCCCCCGAGGGAACCGCCGCTTTTTCCACCACGACCATCGTCACGGCGATCTACCCCCTCACCCAGTTTTTCCCTGCGCTCATTGGGACCACCCTCGCCGCCACCGTGATCGCGGTGGCTCGCGTGTGGTGGTCCAAGCGCAACGAAAAGGTCGAAGACACTCGCGCCATTGCCCGACGTCGCCGCACGGCAGAAGCCGATCGCCGCAACCGGGCGACCGCTTCCCGCGCACGCACCCAGACGAACAAGGTCACGGTTGAGGAATTGGTGGCCCGCAACCGCCGCCGCAGTCAGCGGCCTACTGAGCGGCCCTCTGAGCGGCCGGTGCGCCAGCAGCCCCAACCGCCGCGTGAGGTTCGCCGCCCCCAGTCGGAGGAACCTCAGCGCCGCCGTCATCGTCGCTTCGACGATGACCTGTACTCCTAACTAGGTACGAGCCGGGCGCAGGGCGCGCGGCAGGGAGAACACGATCTTCTCCGACGCCGTAGTCACTTCCTCCACGTTGTGGAAGCCGTGGGCTGCCAAAAGATCGAGCACCTCCCGCACGAGAATCTCCGGCACCGAGGCGCCCGAGGTCACTCCCACGGTGCTCACGCCCTCGAGCCAGGCCTCATCGATCTGGTTGGCATAATCCACGAGGTAGGACGCATTCGCCCCTGCCTCCAGGGCAACTTCCACGAGGCGCTTGGAGTTCGAGGAGTTCTGGGAACCAACGACGATCATGAGGTCGCAGCGCTCCGAAATCGCCTTCACGGCCACCTGGCGGTTTTGGGTGGCGTAGCAAATGTCATCTGACGGCGGGTTCTGCAGGTGCGGGAAACGCTCCTTGAGCAGGGCGACGATCTGCATCGTCTCATCCACGGACAGGGTCGTCTGCGACAGCCACACCAGTGGTTCGTTGTCGAGGAAGTCGGGCAGTTTTGCCACGCCCTCCACGCCGTCGACGAGGTGGGTGACCTCGGGGGCTTCGCCTGCGGTGCCTTCGACTTCTTCGTGGCCTTCATGTCCGACAAGGAGAATTTGGAATCCATCTCGGGCGAAGCGCTTGACCTCGTTGTGGACTTTGGTCACCAGCGGGCACGTCGCATCGAGGGTTTGCAGGTTGAGCGAACGGGCCTCGGAGTGCACGGCCGGGGAGACACCGTGGGCAGAAAACACCAGGTGGGAGCCCTTGGGGACCTCATCGGTTTCGTCGACGAAGATCGCCCCGCGGTCCGCTAGGGTGTCCACTACGTAGCGGTTGTGGACGATTTCTTTGCGCACGTACACCGGCGCCCCGTACTTATCCAGGGCCTTTTCTACCGTCTCCACCGCCCGGTCCACGCCAGCGCAGTAGCCGCGAGGGGCCGCCAGGAGGACCAACTTTTCATCATCGCTCATGGCCCCCACCCTAACGAAGAGTGCTGACAATGCCTAGAATTGGTGCGGCACACAGTCCGTCTTGGGCGACCACAGCAGCGATAGCGGAGGCTTTCATGACGACGACCCCTTCTACCGCGGAAGCCCCGTGGCCGGTTCGCACGCTCAATGCCCAGGTAAAGGCCTGGATTCAACGGCTCGGCACCGTGTGGGTCGAGGGGCAGCTCACCCAGGTGAACATGAAGCCGACGTGGAAGCTGTCCTACCTCACGCTGCGGGACACGGAGTCGGAGACGTCGGTCCAGCTGACCGCGTCCACGAGTTTGCTCCGCGGCTTGGCTGCCCCTCTCAAAGACGGCGACCGGGTGGTGGTGTCGGGCAGGCCCGCTTTTTACGAGGGCCGCGGCACCTTCTCCCTGTGGGTGACCGACATCCGCCCGGTGGGCATCGGCGAGCTGCTCGCCCGCATCGAGGCGTTGCGCTCACAGCTGGCCGGGGAAGGACTTTTTGATCCCGCCCGCAAACGGCAATTGCCCTACTTGCCCCAGTGCGTTGGCCTCATCACCGGCCGCGGCTCGGCCGCCGAGCGCGACGTCCTCTCCGTGGCCAAGGATCGCTGGCCCGCGGTCAACTTCCGGGTCATCAACACCCCGGTGCAGGGCGCGACCGCCGTCCCCGAGATCATCAAGGCACTTCAGCTTCTCGACGCCGACGAGGCCGTCGATGTCATCATCATCGCCCGCGGCGGTGGCAGCGTCGAAGACCTCCTGCCATTCTCGGAGGAGGCCCTCCAGCGTGCGGTGGCGGCCGCCCACACCCCCGTGGTCTCCGCTATTGGGCACGAGCCCGATAACCCGGTTCTGGATAATGTGTCCGACCTGCGGGCCGCCACCCCCACCGATGCGGCCAAGCGCGTCGTCCCAGACGTTGCCGAGGAGCGTGCCCTCGTCGGCGAAGCCCGCTCCCGCATGGCGGCAGCCCTGCGGGGCTGGGTGCATCGGGAACGGCAGGGCCTGGGGGCCCTGCGAAGCCGGCCGGCCTTGGCGGATCCGATGACGCCGATCCGACGGCGTCGAGAAGCAGTGGAACGCGCCGTGGTGCTCATCCGCAGGGACGTTCAATACCTCGTGGAACGGGAAACCTCGCGGGTGCAGTCACTGCGGGCCCAGGTCTCCGCCCTCGGACCGGCGAACACCCTGGCCCGCGGCTACGCCGTCGTCCAGGTCGTGCCGCGCGACGGCTCCGACCCAGAAGTCGTCATGTCCATCGATCAATCCCCACCGGGCAGCCAACTACGCATCCGGGTCGCCGACGGTTCCATCACGGCCGCCGGCATGTCCACCACCCCAGCCAACTAACAATCCCAGGAGAAACGCAATGAACGACAACACCGTAGGAACTGGTCAGGCCGGAGACGATGCCTTCCCGGGCGTGGAAACCCTGTCATACGAGCAGGCGCGAGACGAGCTCATCGAGACGGTTAAGATCCTCGAGCTCGGCCAAATGGGCCTGGACGAATCTCTGAAATACTGGGAGCGCGGCGAAGCACTGGCCAAGCGCTGCGAGGAACACCTCGATGGTGCCTCCCAGCGAGTGGAAGAGGCACTGGCCACCTCAGCCGAGTAGCTTAAGCAGACGGCAGCGGCGCGGAATTAATCGTCGCCGCGATGATGGTGCGGAACTCCTCCTGGGAGCCAGCGCCCGTGAACAGCAGTCGGACATCGCCCATATCGACGGCCCACAGATCTCGCACATCCGACTCATCGGAGTGATAGATCCGCACCTCCTGCCCGGCAATGTCCTCGGTGCGGGAAAGCTCCCGGAAATCACTGTCGATGTTCTTCACAGCATCATCCAGCGGCAACATCGTCTGCGTCAGCGCGATGTACCCACGATCAGCGGTCACCCAGCCCACCACCGGGGCCTGAGTACCATCAATCATCGACCGACGGGCGGAATTGGTCATCCACCCTTCCGGGTTCTCCGGCAAGCGGACGGGGAAATTCGTCGCCCGGGCCTCCATACCCATGAAGGACTCCGCATCGACCTCCCGGACCGGGCCACTCTCCGGGGCCCCGGGCTCATAGGAACACAAACCCGTCGTGCCAACCACCACAATCATCGCAATGATGATGATGCCGAGGGACAACATCATGTCCCATCCGCCTTGATAAATCCGAGGTTTTTCCGCTGCAGCCACGGCACCAAGTATGTCAGACCTGGACAGGTTCCCGGAAAATGGCCCAGAATTGGTCGACTTGCCTCGTTATTGCCCTCTTTCGGGTGGAGAAACGGCGCCTGAGGCACGTGGAAGATGCAAGAATATACGGGTGGCGGGTTACAACCCGTGTTCTCAACCCCAAAGCGCCTGCAGGAGGCCGATGACATGAATGTACGACACCCAGAGACCCCGGATCGTAACCTCGCGATGGAACTGGTCCGCGTCACCGAGGCAGCTGCACTCGCCTCCGGTCGCTGGGTCGGCCGTGGCATGAAGGAAGAGGGCGATGGCGCCGCAGTCGACGCCATGCGCCAGCTCATCAATTCGGTGAACATGAACGGTGTCGTCGTCATCGGTGAAGGCGAAAAGGACGAAGCGCCGATGTTGTTCAACGGCGAGCGAGTGGGCAACGGCGAAGGCGCCGAGGTCGACATCGCCGTTGACCCGGTCGACGGCACCACCCTGATGGCGGAGGGCCGCCCGAACGCCATCTCCATCATCGCCGCCGCCGAGCGCGGTTCCATGTATGACCCGTCCGCCGTGTTCTACATGAACAAGATCGCCGTCGGCCCCGAAGCCGCCGGCACCATCGACATCGAGGCGCCCGTCGCCCACAACATCAATGCCGTGGCCAAGGCCAAGGGCATCCTGCCTGCCGACGTCACCATTGTCGTCCTCGATCGTCCCCGCCACATCGAGCTCATCGCTGACATTCGCCGCGCCGGAGCCAAGGTCCGCCTCATCTCCGACGGCGACGTCGCCGGTGCCATCGCCGCTGCCCAAGACTCCAACTCCATTGACATGGCCATGGGCATCGGTGGCACCCCCGAAGGCATCATCACCGCCTGCGCCCTCAAGTGCATGGGAGGAGAAATCCAAGGCAAGCTCTGGCCGACCGACGACGCCGAAGCAGGTCGCGCCCGCGAGGCCGGCCTCGACGTCAACCAGGCCCTCGGCATCAACGACCTCGTCTCCTCGGACAACTGCTACTTCGCCGCCACCGGTGTCACCAACGGTGACATGCTCCGCGGCGTGTCCTACCGCGCCAGCGGCGCCACGACCCGTTCCTTGGTCATGCGCTCCAAGTCGGGCACCGTGCGCTACGTCGAATCCCGCCACCAGCTGGCCAAGCTGCAGGAATACTCCGTGGTCGACTACTCGAAGGAGCCGCACGCCTAAGCGTCGGCCCTCGCTAAATCGGGTGGAGGCGTTTCCCCGGCGTCGCCTCTTTCCTCCCCGTCCATAACGCTGTCACGCCGGGCCCTTGTCACCACAAACCTCAAACAACAAAGGTGGTTATTCATGACCGAGCAGGAATTCCGCATCGAACACGACACGATGGGCGAAGTAAAGGTCCCCGTCAACGCCCTGTGGCAGGCACAGACCCAGCGCGCCGTCGAGAACTTCCCCATCTCCGGCCGTGGGCTCGAGTCCGCTCAGATCCGCGCCATGGGCCTGCTCAAGGCCGCCTGCGCCATCGTGAATAAGGACCGCGGACTGCTCCCGGCCGAGCAGGCCGACGCCATCGTCGCCGCCGCCCAGGAAATCGCCGACGGCAAGCACGACGCCGAGTTCCCCATCGACGTGTTCCAGACCGGTTCCGGCACCTCGTCCAACATGAACACCAACGAGGTCATCGCCTCCATCGCCAAGCGCAACGGCGTCGAGGTTCACCCCAACGACCACGTCAACATGGGCCAGTCCTCCAACGACACCTTCCCCACCGCGACCCACGTCGCCGCCACCGAAGCAGCCGTCAACGACCTCATCCCCGGCCTCAAGGTCCTGCACGCTTCCCTCGCTGCGAAGGCAGCTGAGTGGAAGGACGTAGTGAAGTCCGGACGTACCCACCTCATGGACGCCGTCCCGGTCACCCTGGGCCAGGAGTTCAGCGGCTACGCCCGCCAGATCGAGCTCGGCATCGAGCGCATTGAGGCCACCGTCGAGCGTCTCGGCGAGCTGCCCATCGGCGGCACCGCCGTCGGCACCGGCTTGAACACGCCGGCCGATTTCGGCGGCAAGGTCACCGACGAGCTGATCAAGCTCACCGGCGTCTCCGAGCTCTCCGAGGCCAAGAATCACTTCGAGGCGCAGGCCAACCGCGACGCCCTTGTTGAGTTCTCCGGCGCGATGCGCGTCGTGGCTGTCTCCCTGTACAAGATCGCCAACGATATCCGACTCATGGGTTCCGGCCCGCTGACTGGCTTCGCCGAGATCCACCTGCCCGACCTGCAGCCGGGCTCGTCCATCATGCCGGGCAAGGTCAACCCCGTGCTCTGTGAGACGGCCACCCAGGTTGCCGCCCAGGTCATCGGCAACGACGCCGCCGTCGCTTTCGCCGGCACCCAGGGCCAGTTCGAGCTCAACGTGTTCATCCCGGTCATGGCCCGCAACGTGCTCGAGTCCTCCCGCCTGCTGGCCAACACTGCCCGCGTGTTCGCCGAGCGCCTCGTGGACGGCATTGAGCCAAACGTCGAGCGCATGAAGACTTTGGCTGAGTCGTCTCCGTCGATCGTCACGCCGCTGAACTCGGCCATTGGCTACGAGAACGCCGCCAAGGTGGCCAAGACTGCCCTCAAGGAGGGCAAGACCATCCGCCAGACTGTCATCGATATGGGCTTCGTCGATGGCGAGAAGCTCACCGAGGAAGAGCTGGATAAGCGCCTCGATGTGTTGGCGATGGCCAACACTGATCGCGACTAATCCGGTCAGCGTTGTCGACGACGCCCCCGCTAGCTTCGGCTGGCGGGGGCGTCTTTCGCGTGGGCGTGTACGAATTCTCTAGAATGCGATCGCCGATTCTCCGCGACCTGCGGAAACGATTGGTCGTACGATTCATTCTAGAGAATTTGTGTACCCCAACCCAAAAAACAGACCGAGTGCAACTTTGCACTTGATAGCAAAGTTGCACTGGGTGTAGGCTTCGCCATCGTGAACAACGACAAATCACGGCGGGAGCTCAAGCGAGCACGCACCCGCCGCAGGATTGAAGACGCGGCAACCGCGCTCGTCGTCAAGCATGGTTTTGACAACATCACCATCGACGACATTTGCCTCGCAGCCGACATCAGTCGGCGAAGCTTTTTTAACTACATGGAATCCAAGGACGAGGCCGTCCTGGGACACCCCCGGCTCATGATGTCCGATGATCGGCGCGCCGAGTTCGTGGCTCAGCCCTCGGCCAACGTCGTGGCCACCGCGCTCGACTACGTTGCGGCAACCCTCGACGACCTAGAGGCAGCCGATATGGAATGCGGGGCGGAGGAAGAATTTCTGGCCACGCTGAAGGAACGCCGGCACCAAATCATGACCTCTGAACCCTCCGTGGCATTGCTTTCGCTCAACCGTTTTCGGGAGCAATCCGCGCAGATGCAGGAGGTCGTCATGGAGCACCTGGAAGCCCACCCCGGCGACCGGATTCTCCAGGACGAGCCACTCGAAGTCGAAGCCTCCATCATCAACGGGCTCGTCCGGGAGGCCATCTGGCTCCAGGTCAGCCGCCCCTGCCCCACCACCGATCGCACCCAGCGCTTACGTGACGCTGGCGCCACCATCACCACATTAACCAAGGAGCTGACATGGTAACCAGCACAACTACTACCCGCGCTCCGCGCATTGGCTTCATCCTCGGCGCCCTCGTGACCACGATGCTCATGAGCTCGCTGGGCCAGATGATCTTCTCCACCGCCCTTCCCACCATCGTCGGTGAGCTCGGCGGCGTCGACCACATGAGCTGGGTCATCTCCGCCTTCCTAGTCACCATGACGATCGCCATGCCGATCTTCGGCAAGGTGGGTGACCGCATCGGGCGAAAGTGGCTCTACCTCTTCGGCATTGCCGTGTTTGTCATCGGCTCCGTCATGGGTGGATCCGCGCAGTCCATGGAACTGCTCATCGTCGCCCGCGCCATCCAGGGCTTCGGCGCTGGCGGAATGATGGTGACCTCACAGGCGATCATGGCGGAGGTGGTTCCGGCCCGCGAGCGCGGCAAATACATGGGCATGATGGGAGCCGTCTTCGGCCTGAGTTCCGTGCTCGGCCCGGTGCTGGGCGGTTGGTTCACCGACGGACCCGGTTGGCGCTGGGGCCTGTGGATGAACCTGCCACTCGGTATCTTGGCACTCCTCGTATCGTTGTTGGTGCTCGACCTGCGCAGTTCGAAGCCCAACATCCGCACCTACGACTGGCTGGGCACCGTGCTCATTGCCGTGGCTACGTTCTCGCTCATCTTGCTCACCACGTGGGGCGGGACGCAGTACGCCTGGACGTCCCCCACCATCCTGGGTCTGGGCGCCCTGACCGTCAGCGCGGCCATCGCCTTCGTCATCACTGAGCTCAAGGTCGTCGATCCCCTCATCCCCATGTCCTTGTTTGCCAACCGGAACATGGCACTGACCACCGCCGCCGGCACTGTGCTCGGTTTGTCCATGGTCGGCGCGCTGGGTTACCTCCCCACGTACCTGCAGATGGTGCACACGCTCTCCCCGACCGACGCGGGCCTCATGATGATTCCGATGATGCTCGGCATGGTGGGCACCTCCACCGTGGTGGGTTTCATCATCACCAAGACTGGGCATTACAAGTACTACCCGCTGGTCGGGATGGCGATCGTGGCGTTCGCGCTGTACCTCATGTCGCGGCTGACGGTGGATACCAGCCTGGTTCAGCTCGGCTGGCTGTTCTTTGTTTTCGGCTTCGGCCTGGGACTGGTGATGCAGGTTTTGGTGCTTATCGTGCAGAACTCCTTCCCCGTCACCCTGGTGGGGACGGCGACGGCGACGAACAACTTCTTCCGCCAGATCGGTTCCTCGTTGGGCGCTTCACTGGTCGGTTCGATGTTCATCCACAACCTGCATGCCAACCTCGCGGAGAATCTGCCGGGTGCCTTCGCCTCGATGGGTCCCGCGGGAGCAGAGATGGCGCAGCAATTCAGCGCCCAAGGTGGGGCGGCGAATTCGCTAACCCCGGCCGCAGTGAATGAGCTTCCCACCGCCGTCCGCGACGCCGTGCTTGTCTCCTACAACGACGGGCTGACGCCGGTGTTCTTGCTCATGGTGCCGCTGGCCATCTTCGCCTTCCTGCTGCTCCTGCCGGTGCGGGAGGAAAAGCTCAAGGACACCATCGACTAAAACGGGGGCTACTCACCGGGCTTGGGCAGCAACAGCTCATAGACATCCGTGTCGCGCCATTGGCCGGCGAGTTCACCGTAGGTCATCTTCGCCATGTGGTGGAAGGTGCCCACCTTCTGGAATCCGCGGGACTTGTGTAGTCCCGCGGATCCTTCGTTTTCGGGGAAGACCCAGGCGTGGATGCCCCACTTCTGCAGCTGCTGGCAGGTCTCGATGAGCTTGTCCAACAGGGCCCCAGCGACGCCACGACCGGCGGCATCGGGGTGGATGTAGATGGAGTTTTCCACCACGCCGTGGAAGACGGAGCGGGAGGAGATGGGGGCCGCAGCCACCCAGCCGAGGAGCTTGTCCGGGTCATCGATGTCCACCGCCACGAAGACGGTTTCCATCATTTTGTTCCGGCTGAATTCTTCCCAGGTGGGGGCTTTGGTTTCGTAGGTTGCGTGCCCGGATTCGAGGCCCATTTCGTAGATTGCCCGGACCTGGAGGTAGTCCTCCGGACGAATGGGTCGCAGAGTGAAGGTAGCTTCAGCCATGCCCGCGATTGTCTCCTAGTGTCCGCGTGGCCCGCAAACGCCCACGTGGTTAGTGGTTGTCTTCGAGGAGGTCGGTGACCAACTCGGCGATGGCGGAACGCTCGGATCGTTGCAGCGTGATGTGGGCGAAGAGCTGGTGATCCTTGAGCTTTTCGATGACCGCCTGCACCCCATCGTGACGTCCGACACGCAGGTTGTCGCGCTGGGCCACATCGTGGGTGAGCACGACGCGGGAACCCCGGCCCAGGCGCGAGAGCACGGTGAGGAGGACGTTGCGTTCCAGCGATTGCGCCTCATCGACGATGACGAAGGAGTCATGCAGGCTGCGCCCGCGGATGTGGGTGAGCGGAAGGACCTCGATGAGGTCGCGGGCTTGGATTTCCGCCATGACGTTGTCGGATACCAGGCCGTCCAGGGTGTCAAACACCGCCTGCGCCCAGGGATTCATCTTCTCGGTTTCCGAGCCAGGCAGGTAGCCGAGGTTTTGCCCGCCCACCGCGTAGAGGGGACGGAAGACCACGATCCGGCGGTGCTCATTGCGTTCGAGGACAGCCTCCAGCCCGGCGCACAGGGCGAGCGCCGACTTGCCGGTTCCCGCTCGCCCGCCGATGGAGACGATGCCCACGGAGCTATCCAGCAGAAGATCAAGGGCGACGCGCTGCTCAGCGGAGCGCCCCTGGACACCAAACGCCTGGCTATCGCCGCGCACGAGCCGCACGGTGCCATCCGCGCACACCCGGCCGAGCGCGGATTGGGTGTTGCTGGTGAGGGTCACGCCGCAATGGACCGGCAGGTCTTCGGCCCCGGCAACCTCGGCGCGGCCCTCCCGGTAGAGCGCATCCAAGGTCTCCGCGGTGGTGTGCAGCGATTCCATGCCCGTGTACCCGGTGAACACGACGTCCTGCGCGTGATACTCATCCGCCGCCAGCCCCACCGCGCCGGCCTTGACGCGCAGCGGCACATCCTTGGTTACCAGCGTCGTGTCATGCCCCTCCAGCTGCAGGTTCAACGCGCAGGCCAGGATGCGGTGATCGCCCTCGGTGCCACGGAATGCGGCAGGCAACCCGGATTGGTCCTGGTGGTTGAGCTCCACCCGCAGGGTGCCGCCGTCAACGTTGATGGGCACCGGCTGGTCGAGGCGTTCGTAGGTGGAGCGCAGATCCTCCAGCAGGCGCAGGGCCTGGCGGGCGAACCACCCGAGTTCCGGGTGGTGGCGCTTGGCTTCCAACTCGGTGATGACGACGACGGGCACCACGACCGCATGTTCCGCGAACTTGCGCAGCGCCCACGGGTCCGACAACAACACGGAAGTGTCTATGACGTAAGTGCGGGTGGTTACGGACGTGTGGTGGTCGAGCTGCTCGTCGCTGAAGTAGTTGGTGGTGGTCGATTCGAACATGGTCGGTGTTCTCCCCATCGCCTGGTCAGTGGCACTTTCCGCCGAGCTCACTGCCGCTCGGTTGACCCCAGATTAACGCCCCGACGTGGAAATTACATGGGTGGAAGATGAAGTTTAGGTGACATTACCTATCACTACCTATCACTACCCATCACTGCTTATCGACGCCCGCGTCGCCCACCGCGGGTGGGCGCCTTCTTCTTTGCGGGCACCTGCCCGCGCCGTTGCTGCTTGGCGAGGGTTTTCTCCCGGGCGCTGCGTTTGGGTGTGGCCTGGCGGGAGGAATTGGCGGTGCGCCCCTTGGCAATGCCGACGAAATCTTGAATCGCCTCGTTGTCATCATCCTTGCGCCACACCAAGGCAATCGAGGTGGGGGGCACGTCATCGGCGAGGTAGTCGCGGTGTTCGATCTGCTTGCGGGAGAGGACTTTGATGAGCGGGCGGGGGGCAATGAGTACGCCGACGTTGGCGGCGACGACCTGCAACCCCTCGCGCACCTTCGCCACCTCCGCGCCGGAGTAGTTGAGGATCTCCCCCGCAATATCCTCCGGCGTCACAGTATCTAACAAGGTCAGTTCACTGTCCTTGGGCAGGGCGATGCCGGGGGATTCTTCATAGAGCGTGACCACGTGGAAGGCATCATTGTCCGCCGCCAGGCGGGCGTCCGGGAGGCGGAGGAGAGCGAGGGAGGCGCGGGCGTCGACAAGCTCGGTGAGCGGATCCTCCGAATCGAGAGTGCGAAGCTCGCCGTGGCTGGTGCGCTCGCGAAAGCGTTCAAACCACTTTCCGGGCTCGGTGCCGGTGACGAAGCTTAAGGTCAGCATGGGGGTAATGCTACCGTGGGGCGTGTGAATGAAGATTCTGCACGTCAGCCGTCCGGTATTGCGATGAAGCCGCAGACCGCTGCCAAGAAGCTGGGCATCTACCTGCCCGCCACTCCAGAGGAATTCCAGAACAACGCGGTCACCCACGTCGAACTGAAGCAACTCCTGGAAAACCCGCCCGAGTGGCTGACCGAGCTCCGTCGCACCGGCCCGCACCCGCGTCCCGTTGTCGCACAGAAGCTGGGCATCACCATTGCTGCGCTCAAGCGCAACGACCTGGACAAGCCCCTGACCACCGCAGAGATCAAGGCCCTGCTCGAAGATCAGCCGGAGTGGCTGCGGACGGCACGCACGCAGCTGGCGGAGGGGCGTGCAGAGGGCACGAACACCCCCGAGGACGCTGAGTCCTAACCACCGAGGCCCCGGAGCAGCCTGAGGGGCGTCGGCGCAGGTCACCCTATATTTGCAGCTAAGGTGCCATTTTTGGCGGCGCTTACGCACCCGACCCCCTGAACGTTCTATAGGGATTCCCCTAGTTTCATGTGACGGATAACACTCTTGAATGTGATTATCCAGTTAGTCACTTGAAGCAACGAAGGGCCTCCCCCATGAACACCACCACCTGGGCATCACCCGCCCACCGCCGCACGGTGTATCTCGTGCTCGCGGTCGTCGGTATCGCGATTCTTTTCGACGGCTACGACCTCGTCATCTACGGCGCCGTCCTGTCCACGCTCCTCGAAGACCCGAGCCACATCGGCGCGCTGAGCCCGGCCGTCGCCGGCACCTTGGGCTCCTACGCCATGGTCGGCGTCATGATCGGCGCCCTTTCCGCCGGCGCCGTCGGTGACCGCCTGGGCCGCCGCAAGGTGATGCTCACGGCCATCGTGTGGTTTTCCATCGGCATGGGGCTGACCGCCCTGGCCAACTCCATCGCGATGTTCGGCTTCCTCCGCTTCCTCACCGGTCTCGGAGTGGGCATGATCGTGGCCACCGGCGGCGCCATCATCGCCGAGTTCGCCCCCGCCAACCGCAAGAACCTTTTCAACGCCATCGTCTACTCCGGCGTCCCCGCCGGTGGCGTCATGGCCTCCCTCCTCGCCCTCCTCCTCGAGGACACCATCGGCTGGCGTGGCCTGTTCATGATCGGCGCCACCCCCATCCTCTTCCTCCTGCCGCTGGCCTATGTCGCCCTGCCGGAATCCCCGCGCTGGCTCGTCTCCCGTGGCCGACGCGCTGATGCCCACGCCGTCTGCGCACGCCACGGCCTCCCGGAAGAGCAGTTCATCGTCGCCGACACCGCTGCCGTAGACGCCTCCGTCGAGCGCACCACCGCCGAGCGGGACCTAGAAAAGACCGGCTTCGCGGGTATCTTCTCCCGCTCCTACCTGCCCGGCACGATCCTCATCGGCGCGATGTCCTTCATCGGCTTGCTGTCCACTTACGGACTCAACACGTGGCTGCCGAAGATCATGCAGGCCAACGGCGCCTCCCAGCACGATTCGCTCTACTCGTTGCTCGCCCTCAACGGTGGCGCCGTCGTCGGTGGCCTCATTGCCGCCCGCTTTGCAGATCGCATCGGCGCCAAGACCGTCATTACCTCCACCTTCGCCCTGGCCGCGATCTCCCTGGCGATCCTCCCCGTCTTCGATACCGTCGCCCCGATGTACCCGCTCATCGCCCTCGCCGGCGTCGGAGTCTTGGGCACGCAGGTGCTTACGTACGGCCTGACCTCGAACTACTTCGGCACCGCCGCCCGCGCTGCCGGCGTGGCCTGGTGTGCCGGCTTCGGTCGCCTCGGCGGCATCTTCGGCCCCGCCATCGGTGGCCTCATCATCGGGGCCGGCTTCGGCGCCACCACGTCCTTCTGGCTCTTCGCCGGGGCCGCCCTCGTCGGCGCCGTGTGCACGGCGCTCATTCCCCGCTCCCCCGCCGATGTCAAGGTCGTGGTCGAGCCCGCCCCGCTGCAGCCCGCAGCTACCCGCTAAGCCCCGCGAGATTTACCACGCCAGATCCGCCGACTCCCCATCGTCAAAGCGCACCCGCGCCGTGGCGGTGGGGTTCAGTGTGAGAGACACCTCGCAGCTGTGGTCATCCTTGGTCACTCGGTAGGACAAGGCCTCGTTGCTCTTGTCCAGTACCTCCACCGTTGCGGTGGTCAGCCACGGGTGGCGGCGGCGCATGCCGATGAGCTGGCGGTAGAGATCAAACATCCACCGGCCCTGCGGCGCCAGCTGATCCGGGGAAGCGGGAAGCGGGGGTCTCAGGGCGTCATCGGTGGAGAACCCGGTGCCCTTTTCCCCCCGGAAGGCTTGTTCATCGCCGTAGTAGACGCTGGGCACGCCGGGCAGGGTGAATAGCAAGGTCGCGGCCACCGCCGCACCGGCATCGCCGACGACACTGGCAATGCGATCGACGTCGTGGTTGCCCACGAAGGTCTGCATGAATCCGCCGCGAACGAACTCGGCGTGGCGGCCCAGGGCGTGATCCAACTCCCAGAAGTTGACCTCCTTGATGGAGGACCAGGTGGCCTTCCACAGCTCGTATTGGGTCACGGTGTCCAGGTGGCCGTTGTGGATGAGGTCGAGGTAGTCGCCATGGATGATCTCGCCGAGGAAGACGGCGTCGGGATAGGTGCGCCGCACCCGGTCGGTGACCGCGGCCCAGAAGGGTGTGGGGACGGCATAGGCGACGTCGAGGCGCCAACCCGCGATGCCTTTGGCCAGCCAGTACTCCATGATGTCCACCACCAGATCTTCCGCGCGCGGATCGGCGTGGTCTAATTCGACGAGGTCGGAGTGTCCCTCCCAGCCGACGGGCTCGCCGGAGGCGTCGCGCTTGACGGGACCGCCACTGCCCACCAGTGGGTGGGAGGCTGAGACGTGGTTGAACACGCCGTCGAGAAGCACGCTGATGCCACGCTCCTGGCAGGCGGTGATGAGGCGATCGAAGTCCGCCTCATCGCCCAAGCGCGGGTCGATCTGGAAGTGGTCGAGGGTGTCATAGCCGTGGGAGACGGAGGTGAAAATGGGCGCGAGCAGCAGGGTGTCACACCCCAGCTCGACGACGTAGTCCAGCCACGTGATCAGCCGCGGGAGACGGTGGTTCGTCTCGTCCGGGTCGAAGTCCCGGAAGGGCGCTCCGGTGGCACCCAGGGGGTAGACGTGCCAGATGATGGCGTGATCAAGAAGGGACATGCCGTGACTCCTATTGAGCGTTGATCAATAACTGGTTACTGACTTTAACTCAATAGCGTATATGCTTGTCAACCGTGAGCACTCGAAAACGCCTGAGCACCTCCGAACGACGCCTCGTCATCCTCGAGGCCGCGCGCGAGGCCTTCCGCAACCACGATTACCCTGACGTCTCCGTCCCGGAGATCGCTGCGGCATCCGAAAGCTCCCAGGCCCTGGTCTTCCACTACTTTTCCTCCAAGGCGGGCCTGCACGCCGCCCTGGTCCAAGATTCCGTTTCCCGCCTCGCTGCCGCCCACCAGCAGGCCATCGACGCCCTGCCCCCCGGATCGAACTCCCGCGATCGGATTCAAGCCGTCCTTCTCGCCCACCTCGACGCTATCGCCGCCGACCCGGTCCTCGTGGCCGGGCCGGGCGAACCACCCGCCACCCGCAGCATCCGCGACGAGGCCCGCACGGAATTTGTTCGGCACCTGCGATCTGACCTGGGCATCGACGCGTTCTCCCGCCACGGGTGGGCACTGTGGGGCTGGGTCGGGTTCCTCGAAGGCGTCGCCCGGCATTGGCACGAGGCCGGCTGCCCGGAGGAGCACCGGTGGCCGATGATCAACGCCGCCTTGGGTGCCCTTGAAGGTGCACTGGGCGACTGGCAGGTCAACGCCCGCTGGCCTGAATAAGCCGCCTCGTCTTCTCCGCCGAAGGTAGAGCGTCAGGCACCCGCCGCTCCCCCTCCGCGGTCACCCAGCCAGTCACCGGGGTCCACCCGTGGAGGGCGTTGCCAACCCACACCGGCAGGTGAGGCAGCTCGGCCACGGAGATCTCGCGCTCACCCGCATCCGGTAGGAGCGCGCGGGTCGCCGCGGCCGTCACCGACGGCAGCTGCCGGGGGTGGCGCACGAACATCACCCGGCCATCGTCCTCCCAGGCCAGCGCACTGTGGGCGGCTTCCACCGCCTGTCCTGGTTCGGTCCACAACAGGGCATCATCGGCACCCAGCTCCCCCGCCTGCGCGCGCAGCTGCGCACACCACGCGAGATCAGGCCCCTTGATGTGGGGTTGTTCCCGCTGGTCAGGAACCGGCGGGATCCACAGAACCGTCTCCGTTCTCAACGCCGGGGCCGGGCGCAGGCGCAGGTACAGCTCCGTCCCATGGGCCTCGATGCGAGGAAACCACCTCCCGGCGCGGGGAACACAGTGGGGCACCTGCGCCAGAAACCCAGCGGCCCCCGGCAAGTGGTCGGAAAAGCGGCGGCAGTGTCGCTCCCAGTGCGCCACGTGGCCTTCATCGACGAGCCAGGAGTCCACGACCGACCAGGGCGTGGAGGGCTCCGCCCCCTCCACTAGGGCTGACCCAGTCCAGCGGAAGATCACTGCGGAAACTCGCTATCGAGCAGGCGCAGCAACGGCGCGGCCTTCGTTTGAGTCTCCTCGTATTCTTCGACCGGGTCCGATAGCGCGATGATCGCCCCGCCGACCCCATACGACACCCCACCAGCATCCGCGACGATCGTGCGGATGACCATGGACAGATCCATCGAACCATCGAGGGAGAAGTACCCGATGGCGCCGGAGTAGATTCCCCGCGGCCCTTGTTCCAGGCGATCGATGATCTCCATCGTCCGCACCTTGGGCGCCCCGGTCATGGAACCGCCGGGGAAGCTGGCTCGCACGGCATCGACGGCGGTCTTTCCCTCCGCCAAGCGGCACGACACGGTGCTCACGAGCTGGTGGACCGTCGCATAGGATTCGACCTCGAAGAGAGGGTCGGCGCGCACGCTGCCTGGCTCGGCGACGCGGGTGAGGTCGTTGCGCACGAGGTCAACGATCATGAGGTTCTCGGCGCGATCCTTGTCATTGACCGCCAAATCAGAGCGCAGGCGCGCATCTTCCCGCGGATCAGTGCTTCGGGGGCGGGTGCCCTTAATCGGACGCGATTCCACCTTGCCCTCGCTGGTGACCTGCATAAACCTCTCCGGCGTTGAGGACAGCACCGATACTCCCCCGATCCGCAGCAGCGAACCAAACGGCGTCGGGTTGGCCGCCCGCAGCGCCTGATAGGCGGGCCACACGTCCACGGCGCCGCGAGCCGAAAGCTGGTTGGTCAGGCACACCTCGTAAGTTTCCCCCTGCCGGATGAGCTCCAAGCACTCCCCCACCACACCCAGGTAGTCCGCGCGGGAATGTCGCGCCCGCAGCTGGCCGGTCCACCGATGCTTATCGACGCCCGCCTGTGCCCCCAGTCCCGCCACCAGGCGCGCCGTCCGCGCGCACCAGGCGCGCTGCTCGGCGTCGTGTTCCGAGCCGATGAGGGCGATGACGTGGGTGCGCCGCAGGGCGTGATCGATGACGATGGCGCGGTCGGCGAAAATCAGGCCCAGATCGGGATGAGGGGAGGTGTGCGCCGCGCTCCCGCCGCATTCGGCCTTGAGCTCGTAGCCCAGCCAGCCCACCCAGCCGCAGGTGAAGCCGCCAAAAACGCCCGGATCGGCCACGTCGATGGTATTGGCGGCGAGGTCTTCGGCGAGTTCATCGAATAAGGAGGTAGTGGGCGAGACTCGCTTGTTCCACACCCGCGCCAAGGGGCCAGAGCTATCACCTAAGTAGGAGAAGCGACCGCTGCCCCGGTCGGGGGCCGTCGAGTCCAGCCAGAAGGCGTTGGTGGAATCGGCGAACAGGGCCGCGTAGACGTCCTCACCGTCGGCCTCATCCTCAACCGTGACGGAGTGCAGCCGCCACCGGGAACGGGAGCGCTGGTTGCGTTCGGCGGCCAGGCTTAAGAAATTGGCGATGATCGCGTGCCCATCGAACCCACCGATCGACTCGGGGTGAAACTGCACTCCCCACTGCGGGAGGTGGCGGTGGGCCAGGCCCATGACCAGGCCGTCGTCGGTGCGCGCCGTCACCGCGAGGACCTCGGGCACCTCGGTCACCAACAGCGAGTGGTAGCGCACCACGTCGATGACGGGTGGCAGGCCGGCGAAGAGACCGGCGGCATCGTGCCGCACGGGGAACACGCGACCGTGGACGGGCTCGGGGGCCAAGTCCACCGTGCCACCCCAGGCGAGGGCGAGGGCCTGATGGCCGAGGCACACGCCGAGGACGGGCACGCGGGCGTCGATAAGCACGTCGAGGCAGATACCGATGTCCCCCGGCCGGTCAGGACGACCGGGACCGGGGGAAATAATGACGGCATCGAAGCCGGCCACCCGCTCGACGTCCCAGCCGGGCTCGTCATTGCGGATGACTACCGGCGTGGTGCCGGTGAGATCTTCGACATAGGCGACGAGATTCCAGGTGAAGGAGTCGACGTTGTCGATGATGAGGATGCGCAAGATCTAGTTGATCTTCCACTCCTCCAGGCCCTCGTACAGCGGGTACGCATCGGTGAGCTTGGCCACGCGGGCCCGCAGGGACTCCACGTCGGCGCTCTTGCCGTTGACCAGGGCGGTGCCGATGATGTCGGCGACCTCGGTGAAGGCCGCGCTATCAAGGCCGCGGGTGGCCAGGGCCGGGGTACCGATCCGCAGGCCAGAGGTCACCATCGGCGGGCGCGGATCATTCGGCACCGCATTGCGGTTGACGGTAATGCCGACCTCGTGGAGGAGATCCTCCGCCTGTTGGCCGTCCATCTCGGAATTACGCAGGTCAGCCAGGACGAGGTGAACGTCCGTGCCACCGGTGAGGACATCAATGCCGGCGGCCTTAGCGTCCGGAGCGGTGAGGCGCTCGGCGAGCAGCTTCGCACCCTCAATGGTGCGGGCCTGGCGCTCCTTGAACTCCTCGGTGCCGGCGACCTTGAGGGCCACCGCCTTCGCCGCGATGACGTGCATGAGCGGACCGCCCTGCTGGCCGGGGAACACCGCCGAGTTGAGCTTCTTCGCCCACTCCTGCTTAGCCACGATGAGGCCCGAGCGCGGACCACCCAGTGTCTTGTGCACCGTGGTGGACACGACGTCGGAGTACGGCACCGGCGAAGGATGCAGGTCAGCGGCCACAAGCCCGGCGAAGTGCGCCATATCGGTCCACATGTACGCGCCCACCTCATCAGCGATGGAACGGAACGCCTCGAAGTCGAGGGTGCGCGGGTACGCCGACCAGCCAGCGATGAGGACCTTCGGGCGCTCGGCCAGAGCCTGCTCCCGGACGCGATCCATATCAATGCGGTGCGTCTCCGGGTCAACCTCGTAGGCAACGACCTCGTAGAGCTTGCCGGAGAAGTTGAGCTTCATGCCGTGGGTGAGGTGGCCACCATGCGCCAGCGACAGACCCATGATCTTGTCGCCCGCATCCGCCAACGCGTGGAGAACGGCAGCGTTAGCCTGAGCACCGGAGTGCGGCTGGACGTTGGCGAACTCAGCGCCGAACAGGGCCTTCGCCCGGTCACGAGCCAGATCCTCGACGATGTCCGCGTTTTCACAACCACCGTAATAACGGCGCCCCGGGTAACCCTCGGCGTACTTATTGGTGAACACGGAGCCCTGCGCCTGCAGGACTGCGCGGGGAACAAAGTTCTCGGAAGCGATCATCTCAAGGAAGTCACGCTGACGGGTGATTTCGCCACCAATCGCGGCGTGGACCTCAGGGTCAAGAACAGACAGTTCCTGGTAGCGCAGGTCATCAGGTGCGTAGGTCATGGGCAGTTCGGCCAGCCTTTCTGAGTTTTCACGGCGTTCGCTGTTGAAGCATACCGCCCCGCCTCTCACTCGCACCCCCAAACCCGGGCTTCTATTCTTGCGCCTGACACAATGGGGACATGTCGCGCCCCAAGGACAGCACCCCCTACGTGGATTTCGACCGTGCCTCCTGGCGGGCGCTGCGTAAATCCATGCCCCAGGTCCTCACAGAGGATGAGGTCAAGGAGCTTCGCGGCATCGGTGAGAACATCGACCTCGAGGAAGTCGCCGAGGTATACCTGCCTCTTTCCCGTCTCATCCACCTGCAGGTCTCCGCCCGCCAAAAGCTCATCGCGGCCACCGAAACCTTCCTCGGCAACTCCTCCGGGCACGTGCCCTTCATCATCGGCGTCGCCGGCTCCGTCGCGGTGGGCAAATCGACGACCGCCCGCCTCCTGCAGGTTCTGCTGCAACGCTGGGATTCCCACCCGCGCGTGGACCTGGTCACCACCGACGGCTTCCTCCTCCCCGCCGCGGAACTCAACGCCCGCGGCCTCATGCGCCGCAAAGGCTTCCCCGAGTCCTATGATCAGCGCGCCCTGCTGCGCTTTGTCACCGACGTCAAGTCCGGTGCCGCGGATGTTGACGCGCCCGTCTACTCCCACCGCCTCTACGACCGGGTGCCCGACGAAGTCCAGACCGTCTCCCAACCCGACATCCTCATCGTCGAAGGGCTCAACGTCCTCCAGACCGGGCCCACCCTCATGGTCTCCGACCTGTTCGACTTTTCCGTCTACGTCGATGCCCACACCAGAGATATCGAAAAGTGGTACATCGATCGCTTCCTCCAGCTGCGCACCACCGCATTCCGCGAGCCCGGCGCGCACTTTTCCCACTACGCCGAGTTAGGCGATGCGAAAGCCCACGCCGAGGCCCGCGAGATCTGGCAATCCATCAACCTGCCCAACCTCGTGGAAAACATCCTGCCCACCCGCGTCCGCGCCTCCCTGGTCTTGCGCAAAGGCGCCGATCACCTGGTCGAGCGGGTGCGGATGCGCAAGATCTAGGCCCCGTTGGCCCGCGCCCACTCCACCACGGGGTCCAGCTCGGCGAGATTCACCAGGTCGACGTCCTTGCCGTAGCCATCGATCATGGCGCGATCGTTGTCGGACTTGCGCGGCTTGAGCCTCAACGCGGACACAATCGCGCGCATCACCGCATAATGCTTGGAGCTCAGTTCGGAGTAGTTGAGGCGCCCGGGCAGGTAGAAGCGGGTGATGTGCTGAGCCTTGTCCCCGAGGAGGGCGGCACTGCGGTCTTTGCGGCGCGCCTCCTCCAGCAGGGTCATTCCGACGGTGCACAAAGCGGCGGGTCGTTCGCCCACATCGACGGCGTCAAAAACGCCCAGGCCGGGGACGCTGGGACCGTGCGGAAAAGACAACAGGATGAGGGGGCCGGCGGCCCCCACAGCGACGTCGACAAGCGACGACTCATCCTCAGGGAGCTCCTGCGCCTCAACGCCCAGACGCTCGGCGAGGGCGTTCGCGTAGTCCCGAGTAGAGCCGTAGGAGGAACGATAAACGATGGTGGCAGTCACAGGCCCCCAGTATAGGCCCCTATTTTCCGAAACGACGCGAGCGTTTAGAGTACTCGCGCAGCGCTCGCAGGAAATCGACCTTACGAAACGCCGGCCAATACGTGTCCGTGAACCAGATCTCCGAATACGCCGCCTGCCACAGCAAAAACCCGGACAGCCGCTGCTCCCCGGACGTCCGAATGACCAGGTCGGGGTCGGGCTGGCCGGAGGTATAGAGGTGGGTGGCCAATGAATCGGCGGTGATCTTATCCGCCAACTCCGCCGGGGCCGTTCCCGCCTCCACCTCCTCCTTGATGAGCTCGCGCACCGCATCAACGATCTCCTGGCGGCCGCCATAGCCCACCGCGATGTTGACCGTGATGCCTTCCCGCGCCAGCGTCGGCTCGGCGGACTGACGCAGCCGATCGGCCACCTTCAGCGGCAGGAGGTCGAGGTGCCCGACGAGGCGGACGCGGCAGGTGTAGTCCTCGCTGGACAGCTCATCAACCACATCGCCGATGATCCCGAACAGCAACTGCAACTCCGCGGGCTCGCGTCGCAGGTTCTCCGTCGAGAGCAAGTAAACGGTGATGACCTCCACTTCCGTGTCGGCCGACCACTGCACCAACTCACCGATCTTTTTCGCCCCAGCCCGATGCCCGTGGCTGACGTCCGCGTGCCCCGCCTCGCGCGCCCACCGCCGGTTGCCATCCGCCATGATCGCGATGTGCTTGGGCTGGCGCGCGCCGGACAGCTCGCGCCGCAAGCGGACTTCATACAGCGGGTACAGCAGGCGGGACAGTTTCACGCGTCTCAGTCTAGCCAGGTGCTCGGGCCACGTCCTAGGCGCGTCGGCGCTCCCGAACCGCAGCGGCCAACTCGGCGAGCAAATCCACGGTGGTATCAAAATCCATGCACGCATCCGTCACCGACTGCCCGTACACCAGACCCTCGCCGCCATTGCGCCGCAACTTCTCCGGATCAAGCGTCTGCGCGCCCGCGACCAGGAAAGACTCCATCATGACCCCGGCGATCGCCCCATTGCCCGCAGCGACCTGTGCCGCCACATCCCGCACAACATTCGCCTGTTGCACGTGGTCCTTGCCGGAGTTGGCATGCGAGGCATCCACCATGAGCCGGGCCTGCGGCCCCAGCTTATCGACGACCGCGCCCACCGACTCTGCGTCAAAGTTCGGCCCCGACGTCCCGCCCCGCAAAATCACGTGGCAGTTGGCATTGCCCGCAGTCTCGACCACCGCGGGGTGGCCGTCATCGGAGGTACCGAAGAAGAAATGCGGCTGCGAGGCGGCAGCGACGGCGTCGATAGCCACTTGGATGTTGCCGTCCGTGCCATTTTTGAAACCGATCGGCATGGACATCCCCGACGCGAGCTGGCGGTGCACCTGCGACTCCGTTGTCCGAGCCCCGATCGCACCCCACGCCACGGCATCCGCGTAGTACTGCGGGGAATTCGGCTCGAGGAACTCACACGCCGTCGGCAGGTCCAGGTTGACCACATCGGTGAGGACCTCCCGCGCAATGGTGAGACCCTCGGCGACATCGTAAGAGCCATCCAGGTGCGGATCATTGATCAGCCCCTTCCACCCGACGGTCGTGCGCGGCTTCTCGAAGTAGACCCGCATGACCACCTTCACGTCATCGCTCAGGCGCTTAGCCAGCGGGGCGAGGCGGTTAGCGTAATCGAGCGCGGCGACCGGATCGTGGATGGAACAGGGGCCCACGACCACGACGAGACGATCCTCGTCCCCGGCGAAAATATCCGCGATCTCCTGCCGATCCTGCTCCACCTTCGCCTGCTGAGCCTCCGTCAACGGATGCTGAGCCTGAACCTGAGCTGGACTGGGTAAATCGTGGAACGCCCGCACCCGCTTGTTAGAGGTGGAGGGGGAATCTTGGAGGGAAACTGGAGAGCTCATGGTGATCGCGTGTCCTTTGATGGTGTGGTGGTGGGTAAAGCAATCAAAAAAGCAGCCCCTCAACCCGTTGTCCGGGGAGGTGCTGCTTGGCTTCGGCTAGTGTTCGCTGCTGCGTGCGCTACCGTGTGCGCTCAGCGTGCAGGCGATATGGCGAGGCGGCCACTGCCGAAGCCTCACCAAAATAAAATCGCTGAACGAACATGGCGCTGATCATAGCACAGAAGTTAGAACCAGCGCTGCTTACGCCGATCCAGCAGACCCGCCTCATCCATGGCCTGATCGACGGCCTCCACATCAAAGACATCGAGTCCATTCTGCTCAGCGAAAATCCGACGACGGTTGTAGCGGCTGTACCGGCGGTGGAAAGCCCAGCCAATCCCGATGACCAGAACACCGAGGACCGCCAGCAAGGGCAACCCAATCGGCGAGGCCTTACCGAACTCCGGCCCCAGCGGGCCACCCTGTTGCTGCTGGGCAACAATCATCGCGGACTGCGCCTGGAGGGCAACAACATTGACCTGATCCACAAGGCTGCCAAAAGAACTAACGGACACGGCTGACTCTTCCTACTCGCCGGTATTTTCTCTAAGGATAGCCCGCGGCATCCAGACCTGCGAAAAGATCATCCTCCGGCAGCGACGTGGGCACGCGCACCTTGGCGAGCTCAAACTCCTCCGTCGGCCACAGCTGCTGCTGGGTTTCCACCGACGTGGCCAGGAAAGCACCCGCCGGATCGATCTGGGTGGCGTGGGCGATGAGCGCCTTCTCCCGGTTGGGGAAATACTCCGCACTGTTGACCTGGGTGGTCACCCGAGCCATGATGTCCGCCGGGTTGCTCTCCCAGCGCTCCAGCATCGGGCCGTAAGGGCTCGTCTTGCCCTCAGCGATGAGGCGATCGTGGAACATCTGCATCCGCTGTCGGACGAAGCCATGGGTGTAATACAGCTTCAGCGGCGTCCACGCCTTACCCAGCTCCGGGGCGAAACTCTCATCCCCAGCCAACTCCCACGCAATCATCGATGCCTCGTGCACCTTGAGGTGATCAGGGTGCGGGTAGCCGCCATTCTCGTCATAGGTGATGATGACGTGCGGGCGAAAATCACGAATGACCTCGACCATTTCCTTCGCCACTTCCCTGCCATCCTCCAGACCGAAACTGCCCTCCGGCAGCGGCGGCAGCGGATCGCCTTGGGGCAGCCCGGAATCAACATGGCCAAGCCACACGTGCTCCACGCCGAGGGCAGCAGCGGCAGCGGCCATCTCCTCGCGGCGGATTCCAACGATGTTTTCCATCACACCCGGGCGGTCCATCGCCGGGTTGAGAATGTCACCGCGTTCGCCGCCGGTGCAGGTGAGAACCATGACCCGATTGCCTTCAGCGGCATACTTGGCCATGGTGGCCGCACCCTTGGATGATTCATCATCGGGGTGGGCATGAATTGCCAGAAGGCGGAAACCACTCACAGAATGTCGCTTCCTTCCCAGAAGTGTTCAGACCTGTAGTAAACCTCACCCATAGTAGTGGTTACGTTGGTCTCCGCGACCATTCGTTAGGATGAGCTGGACAAGCGCCACAGAAGTTCCACTCGAATTCAGAGGTTAAAGATGAGCACTCCCGCTGCCGGTCGGCCTGAAGCCCGTTATGGTTCGCCCCGAAGCCCCAAGGCACCGAGCGGACTGTCGGGCAAAATCATCGCCATCGTCAGCGTGATCGTCCTCATCGCCTTCATCCTGGTGTTCGCCCGCTTCATCATGAACCGCGACGACCGTTCCGTCACCGTCGAGATGATCTCCCACGAGCGCATCGATGACCAGACGATGCGCCTGTGGGTCGACGTCACCCGCGACAACGTTGATGATCCCTCCTACTGCATCGTCACCTCCCTCAACTACGGCATGGCCGAAGTCGGGCGCCGCGAGCTCCTCATCGAACCCGGCGGGGACCAAATCCAGCGCTTCGAAGTCGACATCCCCTCCCGCGACCTTCCCGTCTCCGGCGGAGTCTATGGCTGCTCCACCGAGATTCCCTCCTACCTGTCCATCGGCGCCTGATCTGGGGGCCGCGGCGCCTGTGTTAAAATCCCTGGGAATTGATCACTCCGGTGGGTGATGTTCGGGGGGCAGCAGGCTCCCCGCCTGGATTGATCCTCTGCCCACCGGATACGCAGGGAAGGCAGGCACGGCATGTCAGATAAGCAGTACATCACTCCGGAGACCAAGGCGAAGCTGGAGCTCGAGCTTCAAGGACTCATCGATCACCGCCCGGTCGTCGCCGCTGAAATCAACGAGCGCCGCGAAGAAGGCGACCTCAAGGAGAACGCCGGCTACGACGCCGCCCGCGAGATGCAGGACCAGGAAGAGGCCCGCATCAAGCAGATCTCCGAGATCCTGGCCAACTCCACCACCGACCGCGGCAACGTCGTCGAAGGCGTGGCCCTCGTCGGCTCCGTCGTTCACGTCTACTACAACGGCAACGAAGACGATAAGGAAACCTTCCTCATCGGTACCCGCGCCGCCGCTTCGGACAACAAGGACCTGGAGACCTACTCCGAGCAGTCCCCGCTGGGCGCTGCCCTGCTGGGAGCCCAGGAAGGCGAGACCCGCGAGTACACCTCCCCCAACGGCACCGTCATCACTGTGACCTTGGAGTCCGCTGCACCCTATGATTCTCAACTTGCTGCCACGCCGCGCGTGACCAAGTAGTCTCAGATAAAAATCGTGAACACTCGGAGGATTTCCATCATGACCCGCCCCTTTGGCCGCAAGGCAATCGCTATCGTTGGCGCCGCTGCCGCCGCACTCGCTCTGGCCGCCTGCACCCCACCGAATGAGAAGCCGTCTGACCTCAAGGTAGACACCGCGACTGAGTTCCAGGCCCCCACCTCCGAGTCCTCCACCCTCGTGACAACTGATAACTTCGGCAACGTCATCGAGGAACCCGCCACCGACCCTGAGGTCAGTGCCGTCGACGAGCCGGCCTCTGAAATCACCGTCACCACTACCCCCGCGAGCTAGCAGACCATGAAGCGCACCCTCGCTATCACAGCTGCAGTTCTCGGCCTCGCCCTGGCGGCCTGCACCCCGCCCAACGAGAACCCCTCCGACCTCAAGGTTGACACCGCGACGCAGTTCAAGGCCCCGACCTCATCGGCTCGGCCCGACTTTGACACTGCCAACCTCCCCGGCGTCATCGACTGTGTTGGCACCCCCGACTTCGAGCCCGACACCTTGTCCTTGGCGTGTGCCGGCAACAATGATCGCCTCTTCGACATCGATTGGGAAACTTGGACCGCGGAGACCGCCACCGGCGTTGCCTCCCGCGAGACCAACACCTGCGATCCGACCTGCGCCGACGGCACGTTCGAAACCACCGAGGACGTTGAGGTAGAGCTTTCCGTCCCGATCCAGGGCGTCAACGGGCTTGTCTTCACCGCCCTCACCGTCGACGGCGAACCCATCGTCATTTAGCACTTCTTCGCCCCAGCCTGACCGCACTGCGGTCAGGCTTTTTTGCTTATCGACGCCGCGAAGGTTCCAAGTTGGCTTAACATTGCTGTCATACTCAGGGAAGGGTGTGCGACGTTGGAAAAGCAATCGGGAACTCAATGTCACTCGCACGTTGTGGACGAGTTGTGGAAGAGCATCATTGATCTGGGTCACAGCGCTCGAAGTACGAATATTCCCTCCACCGCATTGACGTTGCTTGCGTTGCGATCAATTGTGGAACGTACGCAGCCACCACTGTGGGATGAACTTCAAAGCCGAGAATCTGCGGAGCAGTACCATCTGGTCCGATCTCTCATTCGCACGCATCTGAACCGCGCATATCCCAACCACCTGGCCATTTCTGAAGATCCGCTTCCGAACGATGTACCCCCGCCAGTAGTAGCTGACGTGGTTTCCTTGATCTCCGATTCTCGAATTGGTGAGAAGCCTCACGCAAGTGTGACTATTGCTGATCTCTACCAATTCATCCTTGAGCAAACGACGCAGAACACTCAGCCCGATTTCCTCGGCCCTCCCCCTCCTGCATCCGTACGTAGGCTCATCGCGGAATTGTTGCGGCCCCGTCAAGGGTCCGTATTCGACCCATGCACAAGATCCGGCCAGCTACTATTTGAGCTAGATGCCTACCAGCAGGCCACAGCGGGAATCAACGGCCGACTTGACCTATACGGGCAAGAAAACGATCGTGTCCGGTGGCGCCAGGCACAGGAACAAGCACTCGTCCGCAATACGACCATCGACCTTGGAATAGGCCCTCTGGACGACGCGTTTGTGCCGTACTTGGACGATGGAAACGGTCCGGGCGGTTGGTGGTTTCTGCGGGAGCTGCATCCCGGGTTGCGCTGTGACTTCTCAATCAGCTACCCGCCCGCAAACTTCATGGATTCCGGACTTGAATACGTCATGCTGGATCCTCGGTGGGAGTTTGGTTCTGCTATCCCCAACCCCGCTTATTTCGCCTGGCTGCAGATAGCGATCCATCACCTTCGTCCTGGTGGAGTCGCTGCAGTGGTCCTCTCACCAGAGTCCCTGTCCACCGTCGACGAAGAACAAGCGTTTATTCGTCGAAGTTTAGTCCGATCAGGGGCACTTCGGTGCATCATTCATTTGCCTTCAGGTCCTGAAATAGTAAATCATCACCCCACGGCACTCTGGCTATGCCAACGACCTCACACCGATGTTGCCCTGTTGAAGACCGCTGCTCCACCGAACCAACAGGTACTGCTTGTGGACCTGAGTGGAATCGCTCACCCAAGCGCCGGTGTCAGCGATTCTTTTGAGAAGTCTCTGTTCCAGGACACGGCTGATTTCTACCAGCGGTGGAACTTATCGGAATGTGCCTCCCCACCTCCTGAACTGGCGGGAATCAGCGTGATCTTGCCGATCTGCGAGTTGCTTGACGAGCGAACCATCCTCTCCCCCTCTTTTTGGCTCCAGTGATTTCACGCTCCGGAAAGGACTCTTCTCCCCTACTCTGCCGGCTGTGAAAGGAGCCGTTTTGACGTGGTGACATCACGGCAGGCCGCCAAACCCGTGCCTAGGTATAACGAAACCCCCTGCCGTTAGGCAGGGGGTTCGGAGAGAAACTGGCTAGTTGCTTCGGAAGTACGAGAGCAGGCGCAGGATCTCGGTGTAGAGCCAGACCAGGGTGACGGCCAGGCCGAGGGCGACGCCCCAGGCCATCTTGGAGGGGGCACCGGCGCGGATCATCTTGTCAGCGGAGTCGAAGTCGGAAAGGAAGCTCATGGCTGCCAGGCCGATGCAGACGATGGAGAAGATGATGGCCAGCATGCCGCCGTCGCGGAGGGGGTTGGCGCCGGTGAAGACGGCCAACAGCAGGTTGCCCAGCATGAGGACGAGGACGCCGACGAGGGCTCCGGTGAGGACGCGGTTGAACTTCGGGGTGACCTTCACGGCGCCGGTCTTGTAGACGAAGAGCATGCCGAGGAAGACGCCGACGGTGCCGAGGACGGCTTGGCCGATCAGGACTCCGGCGTCTGCGCCTGCGACCATGGTGTTGGTGAACAGCATGGAGATGCCGCCGACGAACAGGCCTTCAAACGCCGCGTAGATCAGGGTGACAGCTGCGGAACCGTACTTCTTGCCGAAGGTCGCGACCAGCACCGTGATGAGGCCACCGATGGCGCCGACGATGGTGAGGAGCACGGTGACGCCCGGGTTGATGAACGAGATGCCGTAGTTGACCACGGCCAGTGCGACGATGACGGCGAGGGTGATGCCGGTCTTGGCCACCACATCGTCAACGGTCATCGGGCGATCGCCCGCGGTGGTCTGGCCCGCCGGGGACTGTCCGTAGCCGGAGTATGGGCTTTGGTAGTCCTGGGTCTGGAAGGCGCCGGTTTGGGCGCCGCCCTTGGCGGTCGTCAGGGAGTTCATGACAGGGTTGCTGCTTCGCACTAAACCCAGTCCTTTCGTTCTCTTAGAGTTGGATGTTACTGGGTACAACGTACCAACCTTTTCTTTAGTTCCCATGATGGAATCGGAGCAGGTATGCTTTGCGCTAAACTCCGACCAGCTTAAGAGAAAGTGCAGGTGACCTCCCTCCAGTGGAGCCTCCCCGACAATCATCCCGTCCCTCCAATGATGCGGGGGGAACGCCATGATGACGGCACTACTCACGCTGGCGCTCGGCCTCGTGCTCATTGGTTTGATCATCGTCGCCAACGGTTATTTCGTGGCCCAGGAATTCGCTTTCATGTCCGTCGATCGGACTCAGCTGCGCGCACTGGCTAACCAGGGCGATGAGAAAGCCAAGGCTGCTCTCACAGTCACGAACCGGACGTCGTTCATGCTTTCCGGTGCGCAGCTGGGCATTACTGTTACTGGCCTCATGGTCGGTTTCATCGCTGAGCCGCTGGTGGGTGAGTCTTTGGGCACACTGCTGGGTGGGGTTGGCGTGCCCACGGCGGTGTCCATCGGCGTCGGCACTGTATTGGCGCTGGCTGTTTCCACGGTGGTGCAGATGATTTTTGGTGAACTCTTCCCCAAGAATTACACCATCGCCGCTCCGGTGAAGTCGTCGCGGGCGCTCGCCGGTTCCACCAACGTCTATTTGTTGCTTTTCGGCTGGTTGATCAAGTTTTTCGACGTCGCTTCGAATGCGTTGCTCCGGTTGTTGCGCATCGAGCCGGTCGAGGATGTCGATTCCACGGCTACCGCGGAGGATCTCGAGCACATCGTGTCGACGTCACGTGAGAGCGGTGATCTTCCCGATGACACGTTCCTGGTTTTGGATCGCCTCCTTGATTTTCCCGATCACGATGTTGAGCACGCCATGGTCCCTCGGTCGCGCACTGATGTTGTGGATCCGTCGACCACGATTGGTGAGGTGCGTGCTCTCATGGCTGCCGCCCACACTCGTTATCCGGTCATCGATGATGATCACAACCCGGTCGGTATCGTCGAGCTTCTCGATGTCTTGTCGACCGATCTGCCCGCTGCCACCCCCGTCACCCAGCTCATGCGCGAGCCTATCGTCGTGCCAGAGTTGATGTCGTTGCCGGATGCGGTGGATGAGTTGGCGAATAGCCGCCAGAAGTTGGCCTGCGTTATTGACGAGTACGGCGGTTTTGTCGGCATCATCACCGTTGAGGACTTGGCGGAGGAGATTCTCGGTGGTGTGACCGACGAGCATGATTTCCAGGGCTCCGAGGACATCACCGTGACCGATGAGGATGAGTGGCTCGTTGATGGCGATACTCCCCTCGATGAGATCGAGCGCGCCATTGGTCACGACCTGCCGCAGGGTGATTTCGAGACCATCTCTGGGTTGTTGATTTCCCACACCGGTGGACTCGTGGAGGAGGGTGAGGTGCATGAGATTCAGCTTGATGCCGAGCCCGCCGATTTCTTGGAGGGCGATGACGCTCCTGTCCGAACCCTCCGGATGAAAGTGGAAGAGGTTGATCGCCACGTGCCCTCCGAAGTCCGCCTGGAACTGATCGAGGAGGACCCGACCTCATGAGTTGGTATGTTGCCCTTCCCGTCACCTTCGCGGTGATGCTGGCGTCGATCTTTTTCGTCGTCATTGAGTTTTCCCTGCTTGCCGCCCGCCGCAACCGTCTCGAGGAGACGGCGGCCACTTCGGCGTCGTCACGCGCTGCTTTGCGTAGCCTCAACGAGTTGACCCTCATGCTCGCCGGTGCGCAGCTGGGCATCACTGTTGCCACCTTCGCGCTTGGCGCGATTACGAAGCCGTGGGTGCATCACCTGTTGATGCCGGCCTTTGAGGCGCTCAACCTCTCGCCGACGCTTGGCGATGCCCTCGCTTTCATCCTTTCCCTCTTCATCGTCACCTTTCTTCACCTCGTGGTCGGCGAGATGGCGCCCAAGTCGTGGGCGATCGCCCACCCCGAGTCCGCCCTGCGCCTCATTGCGGTCCCGGCGCGCGTGTTCATCACGATCTTCCGCCCCCTGCTCAGCTGGATTAACCGGGTGGCCAACCGGCTTGTCACCAAGGCGGGTGAAGTCCCGGTCGAACGCGCCGCCGCTAAGGGCTACGATGCGGACACCCTCCGCCACCTCGTTGAGCATTCCCGCAGCACCGGTGCCCTCGATGCGGAATCCGCCAGCCAGATCGATGGCGTCATCGCCCTCGAGTTCGCCACCGTCGGCGAGACCGTCACCCATCGCGAGCTCCTCCCGGCCACGGCCACGGTCGCCGAGGTCCAGGCTCGTGCCCGTGAGCTGGGCAATCTGCGGGTGCTTATCGACGCCCCCGTAGCCGGCCATCCCCCACACCTCGTCCATGTGCGCGACACACTTCTCGCCGATGCTGACGCATCGGCGGAGAATTTCTCCCGCCCGGCCCTCACCCTACCGCAGGCGACCACCCTGTCCGAGGCTTTGAACCGCATGCGGGGCAGCAATGAGCAGGTCGCGATCGTCATTCCGGAGGATGGCGTGGCCGATGAACCCGGCGAGGTCGTTGGTGTGGTGACCTGGGATGACATCCTCGATCGCCTCTGGCCCAGCATCGAGGTGGAGCTGGGTCGGGCGTAAATTACCCCCAATGTCGTGAGTACGGGACTCACCGCCTATCTTAAATGGTAATCGCTTTCATTTAGATAGGAGTCCCGTGCGTCGCCTCATCCTTGCCACCCTCGTATTGATCCTCACGGCCCTCATGGCCACCCCCGCCCACGCCACCCAACCCATTACTGACCCCGTCACCGGCAAACAACTCGTCTTCCACAACCACGTCGACACCGCCCACATCATGTGGGACGAGCCCGCTAACACCTTCGACATCGGCGTCGTCATCGGATCCACCGTCCACCCCGCCGAGCCCTACGCCATGCGACTAGGCCCCGACGCCGACCGCACTGGCCGCGAAGTCTCCCGCATCCGACTCCCCGAGAACGGCATGCTCAACTTCTTAGGCTCCCCCGGCGACGTCCTGTGGAACGCCCCCGCCCGCTACAGCGCAGGCTGGCCACCCCTGTGGGCAGGACTGGGCACCAGCTCCGACATCCCCCAACACATCAACCCCCGCTCCATCGAACTCAACCTTGTCGAAGTCGAAGGCCCCGACCGCGTCGTCATCTGGATCGGCGACGCCAACGGCGCCTCCCCCGTCATGGACTCCGCCTCCACCACCGAGCGCTCCATCCGCATGCCACCCGGCGCTCACACCCACATCAACTGGACCTTCTTCCAACCCGGGCGCTACAACCTAACCTGGCAAGCCACCGCCGTCACCAACGATGGCCAACCCGTCACCGGCCGCAAGGTATCCGTCCCCTGGCTCGTCGGCCACGACACCGACCTCGGCCTGCCCGACGGCACCACCCCCGCCAACAAGATCACCATCCCCGCCGATACCGTCCCCACCACGGCACCCACCGCGCCCACCTCAACCCCCACCGTTGATCCCTCCGCCGGCTCCGCCACCCCACCATCCGCCGAACACGCCATCTGCCTAGCCCCAGGTCACATCGACTTTGCCACCACGCTTGATAGCGACGGCGCCATCCGCTCCCACATCCACGACACCACCAACCCCCGCACACCCCGCGACATCCGCAACTACCGCGCCGTCATCCCCGTCCCCGACTCCACCAAGTTCACCCTCCCCGACTCCCCCTCCTTCAACGCCCTCCGCGTCGCCGGCCCTCCCGGCACCACCTTGTGGACCCTCCCCCAAATCCAACAAGAAGACCTCGTCTGGCCCGGATTCAGCACCGAAAACTTCGACTACAGCAAAGTCAAGGACGGAGTCACCACCTCCATCTCCTCCGTCGAAGGACCCGGCCGCTTCCTCGCCTGGCAATCCGACTCCATCGACGGCGCCCGCGTACTCCTCGACTCAGGCGACCCCGTCCCCGTCATCACCTCCGTCGAACGCACCCACATGCACACCGCCATGAGCTTCACCGCCCCCGGCCTGTACTACGTCGACTTCAACAACCGCACCACCTTCACCAACGGCGAATCCGACTACGCCTACACCGGCGCCTACTTCGCCGTCGGCGACACGACGATCAGCTCCGTGTGCCCACAGCTGGCCCCGACAACCACCACGCCTGTGACGACGACTCCCGGGACCACAGCACCCGAGCCCACTCCTGAAAAGCCTGCCGGATCGTCCCTAGGATCGAACCTGCTCCAGTACTTGCCGAGTTTCGTCTTCGGCATAGTCGGGCTGGCTACCTTGATCTACGCCCTGTTCGGCAAGTAGGTCGACGGGCAGGGAGACATCGACCGCGCCTCGAACCGCCACCAAGGGTGAAGCTGGATCGTTGCACACTTCACGTGCAACGACGTCATGAGCGCGTGGCACAACACTACCGTTTTCGGTATAGTTGTGCCATGGTTTCCGAGGTGAAGTACCGGGATGTGGTGCGCGAGATTGCGCTCGACCACTATGGCTACGTCACCACCCGACAGGCGGCTGAGGTTGGAGTGCCTGCGGTTGAACTGCCCAAGCTCGCCGCACGTGGTGGCCTGGAAAATGTGGCGTACGGGCTCTATCGCGTGCCCTACATCCCGCCTACTCCATTCGATCAATTCGCCGAGGCGCTGTTGCGAGCTGGAGAGGGCGCATACCTGCACGGAGAGTCAGTACTGGCCTTGTTCGGTCTTGCCGATGTAAACCCCAGACGGATCAAGATCGCCGTCGGTCGCCGTACTCGTGCAGCACTGCCATCGTTCATGGAACTGACGCAGAAGAAAGAACAAGGGCGTACGACCTACTATGAGGGGCTGAAAGCACAGCCGGTCGCTGACGCCATCCTCGAATGCCGCGGCAGCACCGAGACTGAACGGCTGCTGGACGCTGCCAAGCAGGCACGTAGCGAGGGATTGCTGACTACCGCCGAGTGGCAGCGAGTAAGAAATGGGCTGCGATCATGAACTACGACAGCGCCCCACGAACGTGCGCTCCCTGGAGCAACGTGTCCGGAATCTAGAAGGCGACGATGGTCTGGCTTTGCGACGCCGAACCGCGATGGCGTTAGTAGTGGTCAGTCAGATGCTGCCTGAAGGCGCGGTTAAGGGAGGTAGTTCGATGGCGCTGCGCTACGGGCTCCTCACGCGGTTCACCCGTGACCTCGATGCCGCACGAATCCAGCCTTTGTATCGATTCCGCAGTGACTTCGAGGAGTCCCTGGTCGCAGGCTGGGCAGGCTTTTCCGGGAGGTTGGTTGAGAAAGCTGCGCCTAGCCCACTGGCTGTGCCCGCTGCGTACGTCATGCAACCTTTCGAAGTTAAGCTTGACTATCGAGGCAAGTCGTGGTGCACGGTAATTTTCGAACTGGGACACAACGAGCTCGGCGACGCCGACGAACCCGAGTATCGACTCGCCGTTGACCTTGTCCAGCTTTTCACGGAGGTCGGGCTCGAAGCGCCCCAGCCCGTGCCGGTCATGCGAGCGGACCATCAGGTGGCTCAGAAGCTGCACGCCGTCTCCAGCGTTGGGAGCGAACGGGCGCGTGATCTGGTCGACCTCCAACTCCTTGACAGCGGTGAAGACCTCGACTTCGGACAGTTGGCCGCCACATGCATCCAGCTCTTCAATTACCGCCGCCAACAGCCGTGGCCACCCGTGATCGCTTCCGGCGACCAGTGGGACACGCTTTACGTCGAAGCCGCTGAAGGACTCGACGTCCTACCCACCGTGAAAGAAGCAGTAGCCTGGACCAACGAGTTTGTTCGACGTATCGCCGCAGCGGCGGTCTAATCCAGGACTTTCTTAGGTCGCCATAATGTTGTTCGAGTGGCGATGACGGAAGAAGGTGAAAGCGAGTGAGCAGAAGGCACCTGTGTCGATCCGCTGGCTGGTTTGAGAGGACCGCATGAGCACTCCCATCGATCTGAACTATCCCTTCACCGGCTACTGGCTCGTGCAGAATAGCCCCGCGAATCGGGTCCCCAGCCACGGTACGCACGCCTATGCCACGGCTTACGCCATCGACTTCGTGCCTGTCACCGATTCCGGTCGCACGGCACCGGTCACGCCGAGTTCCCTCGTCCGGCCGGAGCCAGCCGACAAATTTCCCGGCTTCGGCCGCCGGGTCCTGGCTCCAGTCGATGGCATCGTTGTGTCCGTTCACGACAGCGAGCCCGACCATCCGGCCTATCGTGGTTTGCCCTCTGTCTGGTATGCCCTGACTCAGCGCCGCCGAGCGAAGGCGGGATGGGTAGCACTCGCCGGGAATCATCTACTGATCGACAGTGGCGGCACTTTCGTCGCGCTATGCCACTTGCAGCAGGGCAGTATCGAGGTCGAACCAGGTTGCCAAGTGCAGACCGGAGACGCGATTGGTCGTTGCGGCAACTCCGGCAACAGCACCGAGCCCCACCTCCACATCCAGGCGATTGACGATCCCCACATCGCACACGCAAACGCCGTTCGGATGACCTTCAACGGTTTCCTGCCAACCAACGGTGAGATCGTCACCGCATAGGTGTCTGGCCGAAAAATTGGTGCCCCCAGTCGGACTCGAACCGACACTGTGCCGATTTTAAGTCGGCTGCCTCTGCCAATTGGGCTATGGGGGCTTCTCTGCAAGCAAGAAAACAGTCTAGTAGATCCCGCCTAGGGTCCCCGCCATGAGGCGGGGCTGCCTAGAGTTGGGCTGCGAGACCTGCGACGATGCCGTCGAGAATGTCTTTTTCGCTGATGACGAAGCTGTCGGCGGACGTTTCGGCGAGGGCCATGTCGATGATGCCTTCGACGACGATGCTGCCGCCGCCGAGGACGTCGGCGCGCCCAGGGTGGATGACGGGGTTGAGGGCGCGGGTGTCGGCGGATTGTTCGACCATTTGCTGGATGAGGACTCGGAGGGCGTCGAAACGCAGTACTGACGAGTGGATTTCGGCGGGGTCGTACTTTTCCAGTCCTTGGGCCAGCGCCGACAAGGTGGTGAAGGTGCCGGCGACGCCGACGAAGGTTTTCGTCTGGGCGATGGGGACGATTTTAACCACGTCCGAAAGGCGTTCGGCGACGTAATCGCGGGCGATTTCGACCTCGGTTTCGGTGGGCGGGTCGGCGCGCAGGATGCGTTCGGTGAGGCGGACGCAGCCCATTTGCGCGGAGTGGGTCCCGAGGATCTCGCCGTCAGCGGTGCCGACAATGAATTCGGTGGATCCGCCGCCCAAGTCGATGACGCAGAATGGTCCCTGATCGGCGGGGAGGTCGGCGATCGCGCCGTTGAAGGAGAGTCGCGCCTCTTCGTCTCCGCTGATCACTTCGGCGCGCGCACCGGGGGTGATCCGCCCGAGCAAGGACCCGGTCATGCGGAAGAAGTCCTCGCGGTTGGACGCATCGCGGGTGGCCGAGGTCGCGACCATGCGCACGGCTTTGACCTGCTCAAATTCCATGATGTCGACGTATCGTTCCAAGGCGACGCGGGTGCGTTCGATCGCCGCCGGGTCGAGCTCGCCGGTGGCGTCGACGCCCTGCCCGAGGCGGACGATCTCCATGGTGCGGGTGATTTCGGTGATGTCACCGCCGTGGATATCACAAATAAGCAGGCGAATGGAGTTCGTCCCGCAGTCGACGGCCGCGACCCGCGTCACTGGGCAGCCTCGTCGAATTGGTGGGCATCAAAGCCCAGCTGCTCGCAGGTCGGCCAGTCCGCTGGGATCGCCGTCCCCCGCAGCCCACGATCAGCAGCGAGGGCCACCGCCTCCGTGCCAAAACGTACCCGGTCGGGCCCTTCCGCCAGCGCATAGGCGATGAGGACGTGGAGGCACTTGACGCGCTCCGGCATCCCGCCAGCGGAAAACTCGGTCCCCAGGTCCTCCATCGCGTTGCGAGTCTCCAAATAGTGCTCATGGGCGGCCTGGTAGTCGGCCTGTAGCTCCGCACTGTCGGCCAGCCGCGCCTGCATCCACTTCATCACCTGCGCCACCTCCAGGCGCGAAGCCTCCGCCGTCAAACGCGGATCGGTCAAGTAATACAAAGTAGGAAAGGGGGTGCCATCAGGCAGTTTCGGGGCGGTCTTCACCACACCCGGCGTCCCGTCCGGGCTACGGTAGGCAATGGCCACCACGCCGCGGGGTTCCCGTCCAAGCTGCTTTTCGACGTCCGCGAGATCTGCTTCGTTCACACTCATGGCGATCATTCTTCCATGAGAACCCCTCCGGGGTCCTCTGCGGGCGGCGTAGCCACCGAGTCCCACAGCGTCACGTACCAGGTACGCTCCTCCTCCAGCTCCTCGTGGGAGGTGGTCACGGTGTGTTCTTGATCCATGCGGAGATCAATGATCCGGAAGGCCGTCTCCCCCGGCTCAATCAAGCCGAGTCGAGTGCGAGCCTGCTCCTTGATGTAGGCCTCGTCCTGATACTTATCGATCTCCGCGAGCAACTCTTCCTTCTCTCGTTGCTTCGCCGCGATCGACTCGTTGAGCCGAGCAATCTCGGATCGTCCCTGGTAGTAGTTACGCAAGGGCACGGCAATCGTGATGAGGATGAGGATGGTCACGACCACCAGCACCGCGATCTCCGCCGTATTGAGACGCACTTTGGGCAGGCGCGGGCGCCGCCGCGGTCGATCAGCAGAATCGCGAGAAACCACCGGCACCGTGTGTCGGCTGCGATTCCTACTCTGCTCTGCCATAAGACCTCTGATTCTAGAGACACGACAGCGCCCCCGGGGTCTCCCCGGGGGCGCGTGTCGAAGTTAGTTACTTCTTGAAGCGGGGGAACGCGGAAGCGCCGGCGTACACCGCAGCGTCGCCAAGCTCCTGTTCAATGCGCAGCAGCTGGTTGTACTTAGCCACGCGCTCAGAACGGGCCGGGGCACCAGTCTTAATCTGACCACAGTTGAGGGCCACAGCCAGGTCGGCGATCGTGGTGTCCTCGGTCTCACCGGAACGGTGGGACATCATGGTGCGGTAGCCATTGCGGTGAGCAAGCTCCACAGCGTCAAACGTCTCGGTGAGGGTACCAATCTGGTTCACCTTGACCAGCAGGGCGTTGGCGGCATGCTTATCGATGCCCTCCTGCAGACGAGCCGGGTTCGTGACAAAGAAGTCATCGCCCACGATCTGCACCTTGTCGCCGATGGAGGCGGTGAGGGCCACGTAGCCATCCCAGTCATCCTCATCCAGCGGATCCTCGATGGAGACGATCGGGTACTCCTCGATGAGATCGGCGTAAACCTTGGCCATCTCCTCCGGGGTGTGCTCTCCACCCTCAAAGTGGTACTTGCCATCCTTGAAGAACTCAGAAGAAGCAACGTCCAGTGCCAGGGCAACATCCTCGCCCGGGGTGAAGCCAGCCTTCTTGATGGCCTCCACGATGAGATCCAGAGCAGCCTTCGTGGACTCGACGGAAGGAGCGAAGCCACCCTCATCGCCGAGACCCGTGGACAGGCCCTTCTCCTTGATGACGGACTTCAGCGTGTGGTACACCTCAGCGCCGATGCGCAGGGCCTCAGCGAAGGTCTCCGCGCCGATCGGAGCGATCATGAACTCCTGGACATCCACACCGGAGTCAGCGTGAGCGCCACCATTGACAATGTTCATCATCGGCACCGGAAGCAGGTGAGCGTTCGGGCCACCGATGTAACGGTAGAGGGGCAGGTTAGCGGACTCAGCGGCAGCCTTGGCAACAGCCATGGACACACCCAGGATCGCGTTAGCGCCCAGGCGAGACTTGTTCTCCGTGCCGTCGAGGGCGATCATCGCCTGGTCGATGAGGCGCTGATCATCAGCCTCAAAGCCCGCGATCTCATCGGCGATCTCTTCGTTGACGAACTCCACGGCCTTGAGAACACCCTTGCCCTGGTAGCGGTCACCGCCGTCGCGCAGCTCGTGTGCCTCATGGACACCGGTCGAAGCGCCGGACGGAACACCGGCGGTGCCCACGGAACCATCGTCCAAAACGACGCCGGCCTCAACGGTCGGGTTACCACGGGAATCCATGATCTCTCGGGCGAAAACGTGAATGATGTCAGCCACTTGTGGCCTCCTGTATGCCATCTCGGGTATGAGTGTTGTTCAACGTTGCGCCGCCTCTGACGATCGGGGCACGCGCATGCACTCAATTGTTCCAGAAAATCACCCGAAAGGTCAGGAACGCGATTCACGCCACCATTTTTAGCGAGCAGGCTGGTTCAAGGCATAAGATGCCGCCGCGTCACGCACATTAATCAGATACTCCTGCGACTGGTTATAAGCGTAAATCGCATTCGTCCAGCCCTGCGGAGTACTCAGATCACGACCATTGGCACACAACAGATGGGCCGCACCCAAGGCCGCATCATCAATCTGGTGCGGATCAGCCACCCCATCACCGTTAGCATCCCGGCCATAGCGCTTCCACGACTCCGGGATGAACTGCATCGGCCCCACCGCCCGATCAAACTGCGTATCCCCATCCAACAGCCCACCATCCGTGTCGGGGATCTCCGCGAAACCAGGACTGCCATCCAACGGCACACCAATAATCTTCGGCTCCACAAAACCAAGCTCATCGATGTGGCTGCGATCAAAATAGCTGCCGTTATACGTACCGTGCCGAGTCTCCACCCACCCGATACCCGCGATCGTATTCCACTGCAGATTGCACGTCGGCCACGCTTCCCTCGCAATGAGCTCCGCATTGCCATACGCCCGCAACGCCGCCGAAGGGATACTCGTCTGCTCCGACAACGGGTCCGCCCAAAAAGCGAGCTTGTCACTCGTCCGGCCAGCAGCATGGACATCAATGGCTGGAACCTCGACCCCCGCTGCCGGCGGCACATTATCCGGCACTGGCTGCAAGCGACGAGTAGGGCTGGAAACGTCAAGGAAGGACAACGCCCAACCAACCAGAGAAATGACGATGATGAGCGCGAGGATCACCCCGAGCCCACACCCCATCAGACGTCTCACTCCTGTACTCATGGCGTTCGATCCTACATGCCGAGCCTGACGGCGTAATTTACCCCCATTCCTACCCCTTTTAGGTCACAATAGTCCCATTAGTCACATCAGTAACATAGGTTTATTGACGTAACTACTCCCCCCAACCCGGAAGACGCCCGCACATGAAAATCTCCGCACGCAAGACCATCGCCACCATCGCCGCCTCGTCGATCGCCTTCGTCGGACTAGCGCCGGCCGCCTCCGCCTTCTCCCTAGGTGACATCCTCACCGGCACCGGCCAAGCCGTCAACGCCCTCAACTGCAAAGACCTCGACAACATCCTCAACACCGCCAAACTCAAAGACGGCAACACCACCCGCAACGGACTAGTCAAAAACATCTCCGGCCTCACCAAAGAAGCCACGGGCAACAACATCATGCTCTCCCTCCTCGGCGGCAACACCGCAGGCAAGGTCGCCGACCGCGCCCTGCAATGCAAGCTCGTCAAAGAAGACCCCAAAGAACTCTTCCCAGGCAGCTCCCAGGTCAACGACATGGTCGCCCAACTCTCCAGCTAGACACGACCACACCACCCGGGACTACTAGACGTCCCGGGTTTTGCCTTGCGCCTTGCCGATCTCCCACAAGCGCTCCTGCTCCTCGATGGGCACCTGAGACGTCGTCCCATCGAATAAGTAGGGAGACCGCACACGCAGCTTATCGACGAAGCTCGCCGCCACATCACCAAAATCAAACGCTCCCCGCCGCGACGCAATCTCCGCATGGAACAACACCTGCAAGAAGACATCACCCAACTCAGACAGCAATGCCTCATCGTCGCCATCGCGCTCCCAATCGCCAACCGCATCGGCGAACTCTGCGGTTTCCTCAGCCAAGTAGGGCAACAGCGATCGATGGGTTTGCGACGACTCCCACTCACCTATGGAGTAGGCGCGCTCCATCACCTGGACCGCCTCACCTACTGGGTCGACGCGAGAAGACGCCGCAATCACCTCGTGGCCCGCTGCGATGAGCTCCTGGACCTGCGGGTCGAGCTCGTTCGTGCTGACCAGCACGCCCTCCTCCCCCTCGACGAGGAGGGAATCGAAATCCCAGCGCACGCTAATCGGCACCTCATCGGTGAAGGACACCGGACCTGACAGCCGACCTACCGCATGAAGCGGGATGAGGGTGGGCCAGCGGGCGTCGAGAAGCAGGACGGTCATGGACACATCCTAGGGCGAATTCAGCGGTCGGGAGGAACCGGGCCTAAAGTAAGCGGGTGACATTGAACCGGACCCACACAGTCACTGTGTGGACACTCGTTGCCCTCATCGTCGGCTCCACCGTCGGTTCGGGCATATTCTCCCTGCCCCAGAACGCCGCCTCAGCAGCAGGCCCCGGCGCGATGCTCTTCGGCTGGGTCATCTCCGGCATCGGAATGCTATCGATAGCCTTCGTCTTCCAAGTGCTGGCCACGCGGAAGCCTCACCTCGACTCCGGTGTCTACTCCTATGTACGTGCCGGTTTGGGCGACTACATCGGCTTCACCTCGGGGTGGGGCTACTGGCTCGGTTCGGTCATCGCTCAGGTCGGGTATGCGACGCTGTTCTTCGGCACCCTCGGCCACTACCTCCCGTTCTTCAGTGCCGATAACCGCATCGTGACGGCCGTGTCCGTCTCGGCGATGACGTGGATCATCTTCGCCATCCTCTCCCGGGGCATCAAGCAGGCTGCATTCATGAACGCGGTGACCACGGTGGCGAAACTCCTCCCCATCGCGGCATTCATCATCCTGGTGGCCTTCCTGGGATTCAGTTGGGACCGTTTCACCTGGGATTTCTGGGGTTCCCAGGGATCGACCGGCACCGTGTTTGAACAGGTCCAAGGCGTCATGCTGTTTACCGTGTGGGTGTTCATCGGCGTCGAAGGTGCATCCGTCTACTCCAAGCAGGCCCGTTCGCGTCGCGACGTCGGCCGCGCCACCATCCTCGGCTTCCTCACCGTCCTCGTCCTCCTGGTCACCGTGTCCACTCTCTCCTACGGTGTACTCACCCAAGAGGAACTGGCCGCACTGCCGGACAACTCGATGGCTGCTGTCCTGGAGGCCGTCGTCGGCCCGTGGGGAGGGGCGCTCATCTCGCTCGGTCTGTGCCTCTCCGTGCTCGGCGCCTACGTGTCGTGGCAGATGCTGTGCGCTGAGCCGATCGTGCTCATGGCCGTCGATGGCCTCCTCCCCCGTCGACTCGGGTCGACGAACATCGCCGGCGCCCCCTGGGCAGCTCAGCTTGTCTCCAGCGCGGTCATCCAGGTGACCATCGTCATCTTCTTCCTCAACGAGACTGCCTACATTTCGATGGTCCAGCTGGCGACCGTCCTCTACCTGGTCCCCTATCTGTTCTCGTCGCTCTACCTAGTGCTGTTGACCATCCGCGGTCGGGGCATTACTCACCCCCACGCGGGAACGCGGTTCGACGATTCTGGTCCCGACGTGTCTCCCCTAGATAATCGACGCCACCGCGTCCTGGCGGTAGTCGCTCTCATCTATTCGTGCTGGCTTGTCTACGCGGCGGATCTGACGTTCTTGTTGTTCGGCGCCCTCGCGGTAGTCCCGGGTCTGGTGCCCTATGTGTGGACGCGGCGGAAGGCCGGCGAGCGCGCTTTTAACTCTTTCGAGTGGTGCGTCGTCGCCGTTATTGTCGCGGCCGCTGTCTATGCGGTGTGGGGCCTGACCCAGGGCACGTTGAGTCTTTAGATCAGGGCCGCTGCCGATAGGTTGCGGATGGGGTGTCGGTTGCTTTCTGGTGGCCGTCCGTCTGGTGGGTGGAAGATGACGCCTCCGGTGTCTCGTTCGAGGTGTCCGTTGCGGGGTGGGGCGTGGGGGTCGTCATCGTTGCGGGCGTTGTGGACGCGGCAGGCCATGGTGAGGTTGGTGAGGTTGGTTTCTCCGCCGTTTTTCCAGGCTGTGAGGTGGTGGACTTGGCATTCTTCGGCGGAGGTGGTGCATCCGGGTTGTGGGCAGAGGATGGTTTCGGCGGCGAGGAGGATGCGTTGTTTGTCGTTGGCTAGTCGGCGGGATCGGTAGAGGTTGACGGGGCCTTCGACGGGGTCGTATATCCCGACGAGGTGGTGGTCGGCCATGTGGGTGCGGATGAGTTCGCCGCCGGTGATGGTGGTGCCGTCGGTGATGGCGAAGATGGTGTCGTCGGCGTCGTGGCGGTGGAGGGCGGCCCAGTCTGGCAGGCCGATGACGACGAGTGGGGTGAGTTCTCGGGACACGGGCCCGTCGCTGGGTGTTCCGTTGACGTGGGAGAGGAAGGCGTCGGCCATGGCTTGTTCGTAGCTGAGCATGGGTTGGGCGCCGCGGAGTTTGCTGGCGGTGGTGCGCAGGTGGGACAGGGTGGTGGTCATGAGGCGTTCGGGCAGGGTTACTGTGATGGTGCGTAGGCCTTGGGCGTCGGTGTTTTTGCCGCCTTTGAGGGATCGTCTGCCGAAGGCTTTCTTTTCGGCGTCGGCGACGGCCCGGTTGATCTCGCGGACTCGGGCGGCGGCTTGTCGGTCGATGTCGTCGACGCTGCCGGTGAGGGCGCAGAGTTCGGCGCGTAGTTCCCATTCGCTGAGGGAGGCGTCTTTGAGTAGTTTGCGGGAATGCTTATCGACGACCAGCAAGGCATCAATCGACAATCGTCCCGCTTGGGCGGCCCTCACCGCCTCCGACTGCAGTCGACGCTCACGGACGGGACCGAAGAAGGTGTGGGCGAGGCGGGTCCATTTCCCGGACGTGGTGCCGGTGTGCCCGAGCTCGATGAGGCGCTGGCGGGTGAGGCGGCCGGTCGAGATGGTTTCTAGTATCTCGATGCCCCTGCCTTCCAGTGCTTCCAACGCGCTCAGGATGTCCATGAGTTGGAGGCTAGGGGAAGAGGGTGGGGGCGTCGATTAGCGGCGACCTCAACCTGTGGATAGTGGGAGGTTATCCACAGGTTGGCTGGGATTCGCCGGTGCGGACTTGCGCAACGTCAGGATGAGTGGTCCGTGGGAGGGGCAGCCGGTGGTGCAGGATCCGCAGGATCCGCCGGGGCAGCTGGCCAGGACTTCGGTGTCGAGTTCGCCGGTGCGGGTGAGGTGTTCGAGGATGGCGTCGACAGTTGCGGGGTGCAGGCCGGTCTGCTTGGCGATGAGCACCCTGCCCAGCACTCCCTCGGCGAGGGCGTCGCGGACCGCCCCCAGCGGGTTCACAGTCCCACCAGCTTCAGGAGTTGGAACGCGCCGGTGGCCAGCAACCACGCGAAGGCAAGTTGGACGCCGAAGCCGAACAGTGTCCAGCGCCAGCCAATTTCTCGCTTCTGGGCAGCGATGGTGGCCACGCAGGGGGTGTAGCAGAGCATGAACAGCATGTACGCCCAGACCGCGGCGAGGGCGTGCCCGCCGGACGCCTCATCGAAGTCGCGGGTGACTTCGCGGGCGAGCGGGCTGGCGGCCTGTTCCTCGGGGGCTTCGTCGGTGACGTCCTCGACGGCGTAGGTTTGCGCCCACGTCGAGATGACGGCCTCCTTGGCCACGAACCCGGTCAAGAGCGGGCCGGTGAGGGACCAAGAGCCGAAACCAGCGGGCTCGAAGACGGGGGCGATGGCGTGGCTGACGGCGCCGTAGGCGGATTCCGCGGGGGCGGGGGCCTCTCCCGGGGCGACGGTCGCGCCACCTACCGGGATCGACAACATCAGCCAGACCACGATGACGGTGGCGACGATGATGGTGGCGGCGTCCTTGAGAAAGCCGCGCACACGCACCCAGACGACGGTCGCGGCAAGGCGCGGGGTGGGCCATTGGTAGGTGGGCAGGTCGATGAGCAGTGGTTCGGAGGGCATCGTGCGCCAGAGGGTGTGCCGCAGGACGAGGCCGGTGAGGACGACGAGGGCGATGGAGATGACGTACATCGTGAAGACGACTGTGCCGGCGTGGTCGGGGAAAAACACGGTGCCCAGCATGAGGAAGACGACCAGGCGGGCGGAGCAGGAGGTGAAGGGAATGAGCAGGGAGGTAAGGATGCGTTGGCGCGGGGAGCTCAGCGTGCGGGTCGCGGAGATGGCGGGCACGTTGCAGCCGAATCCGATGACGATCGGGATGAATGCCTTGCCGGGCAGGCCGATCGATCGCATGACGCGATCCGTGACGACGGCCGCGCGGGCCATGTATCCCGAGTCCTCCAGGACAGCCATGCACAAAAACATCAACGCCATGAGCGGCAGGAAGCTGGCGACCATGCCAACGCCGGAGATCAGTCCGTCGACGACAAGGCCGGTGACCAACCAATGGTCGATGCCGAGGAAGGCGAGTCCGGCGCGGGCGGCGTCGGCAGTCGGCCCGGTGAGCAGCCACTCGGCCCACCCCTGGAGGGGCGCGGCGAGGTAGATCGTGATCTGGAAGACGAGCCACATGACGGCGAGGAAGGCGATCGGCCCAAGGACGGGATGCAGGGCGATGCGGTCGATGCGTTCGGTCCAGTTGGTGCGGGCCCCCTCGACGGTGGAGGTGGCGGAGGTGGCGGCGGCGTCGATAAACGCGAAGCGCTCCTCCTCGTCGAAGTGGCGGGGATGGTGGTGCTGATGCGCCGAGAGGACATCCTCGAGTTCCCGCAGTCCTTGCCGGGTGCGGCCATTGACCACGACGACGGGGACACCGAGCTGCTCGGCAAGGGCCTGGGCGTGGACCTCCTCACCCTGGGCGCGGGCCACATCCGTTTTGGTCAACGCGACGACCACGCGGTGGTCCAGCTCCAGGGCTTGGGTCACCAGGTAGAGGCTGCGGCCCAAGGCGGTCGCGTCGACGGCGACGATGACAGCATCGGGGCGTTCGTCGGGTGGGGCGTCCACGAGGAGGGTGCGGGTGAGCGCCTCGTCGGGGCTCAACGGGTTGAGCGAGTAAGTGCCGGGGAAGTCGATGAGTTCGCGGCCTCTCCCCCAGGCGCCGCGGCTGACTGCCACGGAGGTGCCAGGCCAGTTGCCGGTGTGCACGCGGGCACCGGTGAGGGCGTTGAACAGCGTCGACTTGCCGGAGTTTTGCGCACCGACAAGAGCGATGACGGTGGCCCCGGCTTCGGCTGGCTTCGGCGCCGGACCACAGTGGCTGCAGGTGTTGAGCTCGGTCATGACAGCAGGCCGTCGAGGGTACGCCTGTCTAAGGCGTAGCGGACATTGCCCACCGCCACCACGCGCCCACCGCCTGCGGTGGGCTGACCTAGACGGATCGTCGTGCCCGGCCGCAGGCCGAGCTCGTGGAGGCGTTGGCGGAGTTCGGTGGGTGTGGCGGCGGCGTCGCCAAGCACGATGTCGGTGTCCATGATGATCCTCTAGTCAGGGTAGCTATACCTTCGTTTTACTCCCCACCTAAGGCCGTCGACGAACAGTATGAATATTGTCACCTAGTGGAAGCTCATCACCGTGGACTCCACGGGCTTGCCGCTGACGGAGACGTCCGGCAGGTCGAACATCTTGGAGAGGAAGTCGGCGACCCATTGGAGGAGGTCGACGTCGCGGAGGTTGGGTTGGCCGGCGCCGCTGCGGGTTTTGGGGAAGGACACTTGGATGGCTTTGGCGGCGGCTCGGTAGGTGGAGCCGGGGAAGAGGCGTTTGAGGCGGACTTGTTTGGAGTCGGGCAGGTCAACGGGGTGGATCTTGATGCGGGTGCCTTGGACGATGATGTCGCCGACTCCGGCGCGGCGGGCTTGGTGGCGCAGGCGGGCGACGGCGAGGAGGCGGGAGACGGGTTCGGGGATGGGCCCGTAGCGGTCTTCCATTTCTTCGACGACGAGTTGGAGGTCGGTGTCGCCGGTGGAGGAGGCGAGTTTGCGGTAAACCTCGAGACGGAGGCGTTCGGAGTTGATGTAGGACTCGGGGATGTGGGCGTCGACGGGGAGGTCGATGCGGATTTCTTTGGGGCCTTGGTCGGTGGCGTCGGGCATCTCGCCGCGGGCGAGGGCTTTGTAGACCTCGACGGCCTCGCCAACGAGGCGGACGTAGAGGTCGAAGCCGACGCCGGCGATGTGGCCGGATTGTTGGGCGCCGAGAACGTTGCCGGCGCCGCGCATCTCAAGGTCTTTCATGGCGACGGCCATGCCGGCCCCGAGGTCGTTGTTTTGGGCGATGGTGGCCAGCCGGTCGTAGGAGGTTTCGGTGAGTGAGGCGCCCTTGGGGTAGAGGAAGTAGGCGTAGCCGCGTTCGCGGGATCGGCCGACGCGGCCGCGCAGCTGGTGGAGCTGGGACAGGCCCATGTGATGGGCGTTTTCCACGATGAGGGTGTTGGCGTTCGCGATGTCGAGGCCGGTTTCGACGATGGTGGTGCAGACGAGGACGTCGTATTCGCGGTCCCAGAATCCCTGGACGGTGGATTCGAGTTGCTCCTCCCCCATCTGGCCGTGGGCGACGACGATGCGGGCTTCGGGGACGAGGTCGCGGAGTTCGCGGGCCTTCTTCTCGATGTCGGCGACTTTGTTGTGGATGAAGAAGACTTGGCCGTCGCGGAGCAGTTCGCGGCGGATGGAGGCGGCGATCTGTTTTTCTTCTTGGGCGCCGACGTAGGTGAGGACGGGGTGGCGGTCCTCGGGGGGTGTGAGGATGGTGGTCATTTCGCGGATGCCGGCCATCGACATTTCCAGGGTGCGCGGGATGGGGGTCGCGGACATGGTAAGGACATCGACGTTGGTGCGCAGCGCCTTGATGTGTTCTTTGTGTTCGACGCCGAAGCGCTGCTCCTCATCAACGACGATGAGGCCGAGGTTCTTCCAGTGCACGCCCGTCTGCAGGAGGCGGTGGGTGCCAATGACGATGTCGACGGACCCGTCGCCCAGGCCAGCGAGGATCTCCTTCGATTCCTGCCGGGAGGTGAAGCGGGAAAGCCCGCGGATGGTGATCGGAAAGCCTTGCATCCGCTCCTCGAAGGTGGCCAAGTGCTGCTGGGCGAGCAGGGTCGTGGGCACGAGGACGGCGACCTGTTTGCCGTCCTGGACGGCCTTGAACGCAGCGCGGACGGCGACTTCGGTCTTGCCGTAGCCGACATCGCCGACGATGACGCGGTCCATGGGGACGGTCGCCTCCATGTCGGTCTTCACGGCGTCGATGGCGAGCATCTGGTCTTCGGTCTCGACGAAGGGGAAGTTGTCTTCCATCTCCTTCTGCCAGGGAGAATCGGGGGCGAAGGGGTGGCCGGGGGCGGCTTGGCGCTTGGCGTAGAGCTCGACGAGTTCACCGGCGATTTCGCGGACGGCGGCGCGGGCCTTCTTTTTGGTGTTCTTCCAATCGGAGCCGCCCATCTTGGACAGGGTCGGGGATTCGCCGCCGGAGTACTTCGACAGTAGGTCGAGGGAATCCATGGGGACCCACAGCTGGTCGGCGGGCTGGCCGCGCTTGGCGGGGGCGTATTCGAGGACGATGTATTCGCGGCGGCTCTTTTCATCGCCGGCGTTGATGCTGCGTTCGGCCATCTTGAGGAAGCGGCCGATGCCGTGGGTTTCATGCACGACGAAATCGCCGGTCTTCAGGGCGAGGGGGTCGACGCGGTGGCGTCGCCTGGCGGGCCGTCGCTTAGCCCCGGCGATGTCGCCGACGCGGTTGCCGGTGAGGTCGGTTTCGGTGATGACAACTAACGGGAGGGCTTCGGCGTCGCGGTGTTTGCGCACCTTGGGGAATACGACTCCGGCGTGGCTGAACGCCTGGTAGAGGGTGACTTCGCCGGGGGACGGTTCCCACCCGGGTGTGGCCACGCGGGCGGGGATGCCCTGCTCGGCGAAGCGATCCACCATGCGTTTGATCGCGCCCTGGGCGGGGGCGATGAAGGCCGCCCGTCCCCCGGAGGAGGTGTGGGCGAGCAGGAGGGACATCATGGCGGCGATCCCGTCGGCATCGCCACGCGGGGTGGGGCCAGGCTCGAAGTCGAGTGGCAGGGTGTCCCCCTCCGCGCCTTCGAACATGCCGGGCGGGGAGAAGGTCCACCAGCTCAGGCCCGCCTGGCGGACGCTGACCTCGAGCGATTCGAAGGAGCGGTAGGAGGAGGCCGACAAATCGAGGCCCTCGGCGGCGATCGGGCCGGTTGCGCCCATTGCGGCAGCCTCCCAGCCCGCGGCGAGGAACTCGGCGTCGGTGGCTTCCAGGTCGGCGATGCGCCGCCGGATCTTCTCCGGCGCCACAAGCACCACGTGCGTCCCCGCGGGCATGAGCTCCGGCAAGGTCCGCATCTGCTTATCGACGAGCGCGGGGATCAACGCCTCCATCCCATCCGCAGGTATGCGGTCGGAGAGCTTTGTCAACAACTCCACCAAGGTGGCGTTGCCGGGATGCTCGAGGGCGAGCTCCCCGGCACGCTTGGCGATGGCCTCGGTGATGGGCAGCTCCCGGGCCGGATAGATCTCCACCTGGGAGACCTCGGCATCGGGGATGGTGCGCTGATCGGCGACGGCAAACAGACGGATGTCGCTGACCTCGTCGCCCCAGAACTCGACGCGGACCGGGTGATCGGCGGTCGTGGGAAAAATATCTAGAATGCCACCACGGGTGGCGAACTCACCACGCCGAGCCACCATGTCCACGTGGTGGTAGGCGCGGAACACCAACTCCTCGGTGAGGGCGGAAAAATCGTACTCCTGGCCCTGGACGAGCCGAATAGGCTCGCGGCCCTCCGCCGACTCCAGGAGGGGTTGGCAGAACCCGCGGGCGGCGGTGACGACGACGGACACACGGGCGTCGATAAGCTGGTCTAAGACCTGCGCACGACGGCCGATCGTGTCGGCGCCCGGGCTGAGCCGCTCATGCGGGAGCGTCTCCCACGACGGGAACCACGCCACCTTGTCACCGAGCAGCGCCCGCAACTCCGCCGTGAGATCCTCCGCCTCCCGGCCCGTCGCCGTGACAACGAGGACCGGCGACTGCTGCGCCAACGCCCCCACCGCCCACGGCCGCGCCTGATCAATACCCTGCAGATGCAACTGCGGCTCACCACGATGAGCGAGCATGCCCTTAAGCTTCGGATCGGTCGCCGCCACCTTGAGCAGCCCCGCCAACATTGCCGTCACTACTTCTCCCCTGAAAGTTCCTGCATAACCGCCTCGGAGAGTACGGGATGCGGCTCCATTCCCGCCAAACCATTCCAACTCAAATTGACGATGTGCGCCGCCACCACCTCCTTCGCCGGCTCCCGCTCATCCAACCACCACTGCGCAGTCATCGACACCATCCCGACCAATGCCTGCCCATACAAAATCGCCGCATCCGGATCAAGACCCTGACGCTCAAAAGAATTACCCAAAATATGCGACACCTGCCCCACCGCCGTATTCAACAGAGTCGAATAAGACTTATCCTGGCCCGGCACCGAATCACGAACCAAGATCCGGAAACCATCCGTCTCCTCCTCGACATAAGTAAGCAACGCAATCACCGCCTGCTCAATCCGATGCCGCGAACGCCCCTGCGACAACGCCTGCATAATCAACCGCTCCAGGCTGAGCATCTCCCGATCGACCACGACCGCATACAGCCCCTCCTTGCCCCCAAAGTGCTCATAGACAACCGGCTTCGACACCCCCGCACGCTGCGCAATCTCCTCCACGCTCGTGCCCTCGAACCCACGCTCCGCGAAAACAGAACGGCCGATGGAAATCAATTGCTCTCGGCGTTCCTTGCCGGTCATACGCTGTCGAACCATAGCTAACACCCTATCCTGCCGGGCGTTTCGGTTCACAGAACGGTGTCAGGTATCCTAGTCCTGCGAAACAATCGCAATTCCCCATGGTGTAATTGGCAACACTCTGGTTTTTGGTACCAGCATTCAAGGTTCGAGTCCTTGTGGGGAAGCTTTTCGTCACACCCCTGAGCAGCGGTTTAGCGCCGCTGCCAGGGGTGTTAGTTTTTTCGTCACTGTTGCTTGCGGTCAGTTAAGGCCACTTATGGTCACGCTTGTCGTGGGATTGTCGTGGGATTGTCGTGGCGTCCTCGCGACCGGCTGATCGCGACCGGAACGCTTTCCGGGGCCTCAGTCGGACTGAAAGCCCAGGTCGCTTCTCGCCGATGTGGCTAAATGTCGGGAGGAGGAGGTCGCGATCACCTAGTGGGCGTGGCCCTCCATCGCCTGGATATTCGCTTCCCCACCGGGTTCGACGATGACGAACTGGCCCATCATGCCCTGGTCCTCGTGGAGGAGCATGTGGCAGTGATACATGTACGGCATCGTCGGGTCGGGGTACCAGCCGAATTCGACGGCGAGTTCGGCGGTGGCTCCCGGGGGAATGGCGACGGTGTCTTTCCACCCGCTGGTCATGACGGCGTCGGTGTCGGCGCCGTCGATGGACACGACCTTGAACCGGGCGTTGTGGATGTGGAAGTTGTGAGGCCAGTCGGAGTTGCCGTTGGTGACAGACCAGACCTCGGGGCCGAGGTGGTCGATGGTGAGGTCGACGCGGTTCATGTCCATGAGCTGGTCGTTGATGGTGAAGGTGTTGAGGAGGAAGTCGCGGCGCTTCGAGCCGGCGGTGTTGGGGGTGTCGGCGGCGGCGGGGTCGAGAGTGGTGGGCAGGGCGCCGACGGGCGGGGCGTCCTCAGCGGGGCCGGTGAGGCGGAGGAGGGTGAAGCCGTCTTGGAAGCCGAAGTTGGTGTAGTTGTCGCCCTCGGGGATGCCGAAGTTGCCGTCGAGGGGAATGGATTCGAGGTCGAGCTCCTCACCTGGGGAGAGGTCGACGAGGATGTCGATGCGTTCGGCGGGGCTGAGCAGCACGGATTCGACTTCTTCCGGGGCGGGGAGGAGACCGGAATCGGAGGAGATGACGTGGAAGGGGCGGGCGTCGGAAAGCTGTAGGTGATAGAAGCGCATGCTGGCACCGTTGATGATGCGCAGGCGGACGCGGCGGGTGGTAGCCGCGAAGGCGGCGTTGGTGATGCCGTTGACCAGCGGAGTGTCGCCGGTGAGGCCCAAGGTGGGGTCGATGGTTTCGTCGAGGCGGCCGTCGTCGTGGAACTTGGCGTCGGTGATGACGACGGGAATGTCGTCTACTCCATAGGTGCGCGGCAGGTCGAGGGAGTCGCTCACCTCATCGTCGAGGATGAACATCGCGGCGAGCCCGCGGTAGCAGTGCAGGGCGGTGCGTTCGTGGGGGTGCGGGTGGTACCACAAAGTCGCGGCCGGTTGGTTGACCGTCCACTCCGGTGACCAAGTGTCCCCCGGTTCGATCGGCGAGTGGGGGCCACCGTCGGAGGCGGCGGGGAGTTTCATGCCGTGCCAGTGGATGGTGGTCATCTCGTCGAGGTCGTTGGTGATGTCGACGCGGATATCGTCACCCCGGCGGGCGCGGAGGGTGGGGCCGAGGTGCGGCCCGTTGAAACCCCAGGTGGGGGTGGCGGGGCCGTCGGGGAGGATGGCGGATTCGCCGGCCTGCGTGGACAGGGTGAAGGTTCGCAGGCGACCGTCGACACTGCCTTCGTCGATAGGCGGGATCGGCAGGGGCCGAGGGGCGCTGTCGTAGCCGCGGGGCGTGGGCTGGGTCGGCCCCGAGCAGGCCGCCAGCGCCGCCATTCCCAGCAGCACCGCCGTTCCACGGAAGAAGACTCGACGGGACATGCGCAGGCTCGGGGTCATAACGACCAGCCTAACCCCAGACTCGAGCGATCTCAGCGTGATATTTTGCGGTGGTTTCCGGGTGGGCGCGCAGGCGGGACTTGAGGGTGTTGAGGCCGGAGATATCGAAAATCTCTTGGTCATTCATGTCCTTGCCTAACCCCCTGGCCGCTGCGGCGAACTCGGCAGGAAGGTCCACGCGGGGAAAACGGGCATCCAGGTTGGGGGTAAGGAAGAAAGGAATGGAATAGCGGGAGGTGCCCGGCGCGGAGGGAACAACGCGGTGCGGGGTGGCAACGAGGTAGCCGTCGGTGGCGGCCTCGAGGAGCTCGCCGATGTTGACCACGAAGTGATTGGGGATCGCCTCCACGTCAATCCACGATCCGTCCTTGAGCACCTGCAGCCCACCCGATCCGGGCTCCGGCAGCAGCAAGGTGAGCACCCCGGCATCGTGGTGGGCGCCGACCCCCTGGGCCGCCTCCCCATCCGAGGGAGCCGGGTAGTGGGCGAGCTTCATCATGGGGTGAGGATGGTGGAAAATCTCATCAAAATAGGTGGGCTCCTGGCCCAGCGACTCAGCCCACGCCCGCAGCAGCTCCAGCCCGACCTCCGACAATAGGTCCTGCCACTCATTGATCAGCGGCTCCATGCGCGGCACCGCACTCGGCCACGGGTTAGGCCCCTCGAGGATGCGCCATGGGTTCTCCTCCACCCCGTCCACCAGTGCCGGACGGTCGGCCCCGTAGTCGATCTGCTCACGCCAATCGGTCTTACCCTGGGTGAGTTCCTCCCCTAGCCGGGAATAACCGCGGTAGTGGGGATTGTCCGTAAAGGCGATCTCCTCCTTCGCCGCCAAGGGGAGGGCGAAGAACTCCTTGGCTACCTGGAACAGCTCGTCTTGCAACTCCGGCGGCACCCCGTGGTCGGCGAGGTAGAAAAAGCCAATCTCGTGGGTGACCTCGCGTAGCCGGGCGATTTCCCGGTCCCGACTAGCAGCTCCAGAGTCACCGAGAAGAGTCGACAGCGAGATAACGGGCAGGGAGGATTTCGGTTGCGTCATGGGCTGTGTTTTCCTAGGTAGAGGCGAAAAGGGTCCGTGGGAACACAGGCTAGACTAAGCGGTCCATTTCTGAGACTTTTTTATTCACCACCACAAGGGACGAGCCAGCACCGTGGACAACCTCGAAGAACACAATGCCCGCCGATTTATCTGGTCGAATGGCCTGCAAAACGTGGGCGATCAGATCGTCGCGGCGAAGACGGTCCTGCCGTGGCTCCTGCAGGCAGCCGGCACGCCGGGGTTCTTCATTGCCCTGCTCGTGCCCATCCGCGAATCGGGTTCCATGCTCCCCCAGGCGGCCTTCACCCCGTGGGTGCTCACGCAGCGTTCGCGCAAAGGGATCTGGGTGGCGGGTTCGTTGGGTCAGGCGGGAGCGGCGGCAGGCATCGGCGTCGCAGCGCTGACTCTTTCGGGCACGGCCCTGGGTGTGGCGGTTACGGTGCTCCTCGCCATCCTCGCGGTGTTTCGCGCCATGTGTTCCATCGCTTCGAAGGATGTCCAGGGGCGGACGATCTCGAAGGGGCGGCGCGGGCTCATCACGGGTCGGGCGACGGCCGTGGGCGGGGCGGTGGCTCTGGCCGTCGGCCTGTTCCTGGAATATCTGGGCTCTGATATTCCGACGTGGATCCTGGCGGCGCTCATCTTTGCTTCTGCGGGGGCGTGGGTGGTGGCGGGGTTGGTCTTCCAGACCATCAAGGAGCCGGAGGACACCGCGGAGCCGGAGAGCCTGGCCACGTCGTGGTGGGCCGACACCTGGCTGCTTTTTACCCAGGATCGCGATTTCCGCCGCTTCGTCATCGCCCGCTCGTTGTTGCTGGTGACGGCCTTGTCGACGGCGTTTATTGTCACGTTGAGCCAGGAAATTGGGCATGGCCTCACCGGCCTGGGCGCTTTCCTCATCGCCTCGGGGTTGGCGTCGGTGATCGGCGGCCGGATCTCAGGCATCTGGTCGGATGCCTCCTCCCGCAATGTCATGGCCTATGGGGCACTCATCGGCTCGCTACTGGTCCTGGGCCTAGTGGCCTCGGCGCAGTGGCTGCCCCATGGCGTCAACGCGTGGGTCTTCCCGGTGGGGTTCTTCCTGGTCAACCTCACCCACACGGCAATTAGGGTGGCGCGGAAGACGTACATCGTGGATATGGCAGAGGGTGATCAGCGGACTCGCTACGTGGGGGCGGCCAACACACTCATGGGCGTGATCCTCCTGGTCGTAGGCGCATTGTCGGGAATCGTGGCACTGGCGGGGTCCTCGGCGGCACTCATCTTCCTCGCTGTCATTGGCCTGATAGGGGTGGTTGCGTCCCTCCGACTGAGGGAAGTCTCCGCTTAATGTCTGGGTGCGGTTATATGCTGGTTGCGAACGAGCGCCCATTTATTTAGAGGAGACTCCCCCACGTGACTACCTTCACCGACTGCGCCGTCGTCGTCTTGGCGGCCGGCGCTGGCACCCGCATGAAGTCCACGAAACAGAAGACTCTGCACGAGATCGGGGGGAGGTCGCTGCTCTCCCATGCGCTCCATGCCGCCGCGGGGGTGAACCCGCAGCACATCGTCGCGGTGGTCGGCCATCAGCGGGAGCAGGTTGCCCCGGCGGTGAGCACCGTCGCCGAGGTGCTGGGCCGCGACATTCTGCAGGCCGTTCAGGCTGAGCAGAATGGAACGGGTCACGCTGTCCAGTGCGGGCTCGAGCCGATCCCGGGTTTTGCTGGCACGGTCATCGTCACCAATGGGGATGTTCCGCTGTTGACGTCGGAGACGATTCAATCGCTCATTGATGCTCACTCGTCCGCAGCCTCCGCTGTCACCGTTCTCACCATGCGGTTGGCAGATCCCACCGGCTACGGCCGCATCGTCCGCAATGATGACGGTGAGGTCACCGCCATCGTCGAGCAGAAGGATGCCACCGACGCGGAGCTGGAGATCGACGAGGTCAACTCCGGCGTCTTCGCCTTCGACGGGGCCATCCTGCGGGATGCTTTGACCAAGCTGGATTCCAATAACGCCCAGGGCGAGCTGTACCTCACCGACGTGCTCGGTATCGCCCGGAGCCTCGGGCACCCGGTCCGCGCGCACATCGCCCGGGACCCCCGCGAGCTGGCTGGCGTCAACGATCGGGTCCAGCTCGCCGACGCCGGACGGGAACTCAACCGCCGCACCGTCGAGGCGGCCATGCGTGGCGGCGCCACGGTCATCGATCCGGCCAGCACCTTCATCGGCGTTGAGGTACAGATCGGCCAAGATGTGGTCATCCACCCCGGCACCCAGCTGTGGGGCACGACGACGATCGGCGATAATGCCGTCATCGGCCCCGACACCACGCTTAGCAACATGGTCATCGGCGAGGGCGCCTCCGTCATCCGCACCCACGGCAGTGATTCCACCATCGGCGCCAACGCCACCGTCGGGCCGTTCACCTACATCCGCCCGAAGACTGTCCTCGGTGAAGGCGGCAAGCTCGGCGGCTTCGTCGAGGCGAAGAATGCCCAGATCGGGCGGAACTCCAAGGTCCCGCATCTGTCCTACATCGGTGATGCCACCGTCGGGGACGAGTCGAACATTGGGGCGTCGTCGGTGTTCGTTAACTACGACGGTGTCAATAAGCATCACACCACCATCGGTTCGCATGTGCGAACCGGATCGGACACGATGTTTATTGCTCCGGTGACCGTGGGTGATGGCGCGTATTCGGGGGCAGGTACAGTAATCCGGGAGGACGTTCCCCCGGGAGCTCTCGCCGTTTCGGGCGGGCCGCAGCGCAACATTGAAGGCTGGGTCGAGAAGAAGCGGCCAGGCACTCCGGCCGCCGAGGCGGCTGCTCACGCGCGTGCTCAAGACGCGACCACTGACGCAACCAACCAGGAAGGTTAAGCGGCAACCATGACTGCCCACTGGACTGAGAGCCACAAGAATATGATGCTGTTCTCCGGGCGTGCGCACCCGGAGCTCGGCGAAGCTGTGGCTCGTGAACTCAACTACGAGCTCACCCCCACCACCGCCCGCGACTTCGCCAACGGTGAAATCTTCATCCGCTTCGAGGAATCGGTACGAGGCGCAGACTGCTTCGTCATCCAGTCCCACACCCAGCCGTTGAACAAGTGGCTGATGGAACAACTCATCATGATCGACGCCTTGAAGCGCGGCTCCGCCAAGCGCATCACCGCGATCCTGCCGTTCTACCCTTACGCCCGCCAGGACAAAAAGCATCGCGGACGCGAGCCGATCTCGGCCCGCCTCGTCGCTGACTTGCTGGCCACCGCCGGTGCGGATCGCATCGTCTCCGTTGACCTGCACACCGATCAGATTCAGGGTTTCTTTGACGGCCCCGTCGATCACATGCACGCGATGCCGATCCTCACGGATTACATCAGCAGCAAGTACCCCTTGGACAACCTGTGCGTCGTCTCCCCCGATGCCGGCCGCGTCAAGGTCGCCGAGAAGTGGGCCAACACCTTAGGGGCCGCCCCGCTGGCGTTCGTCCACAAGACCCGCAGCGTCGACGTGGCCAACGAGGTCGTGTCCAACCGCGTCGTCGGTGACGTGGAGGGCAAGGACTGCATCCTCCTCGATGACATGATTGATACCGGTGGCACCATCGCCGGCGCCGTCCGCGTGCTCAAGGAAGCCGGCGCGAAGTCGGTCGTCATCGCCTGTACGCACGGCGTGTTCTCCGACCCGGCCCGCGAGCGCCTCTCCGAGTGCGGCGCGGAGGAAGTCATCACCACCGACACCCTCCCGCAGTCCACCGAAGGCTGGAAGAACCTCACCGTGTTGTCCATCGCCCCGCTGCTGGCCAAGACGATCCATGAGATCTTCGAAAACGGCTCCGTAACCACCCTCTTCGAGGGCGAAGCCTAGTCATTTCGCTTATCAACGCCGCGCTGCGTCCCCTCGCCGACCCCGTCCGCGCGGCCGCCATGTCGGCCTACATGCGGGAACGCTTCGCGTTCCTCGGTGTGCCCGCGCCCGCCCGGCGGGCGGCGGTCAAGGAGGTGCTACGGGGGCGTCGACAAGCAGTTGACTGGGACCTCGTCGATGATTGCTGGGCCCGGCCCGAGCGCGAGTTTCAGTACGTGGCGTGCGACCACCTCAAGGTGGTCCCCCTCGGTCCAGATGACGTCGGGCGCCTCAAGGGCTTGGTCACGACGAAATCGTGGTGGGACACCGTCGACGCCCTCGCCACCACAGTCGGGCGGGCGGCGACTGCGGACCACATGCTGGAATGGGCCCGCGACGAGGACTTCTGGGTCCGGCGCGTAGCCATCCAACACCAACTGGGCCGGCGCGAGGCCACCGACACCGCTTTGTTAGACGAGATCCTCACCGCAAACCTGGGCTCGCGGGAATTCTTCATCAACAAATCCCTCGGTTGGGCCCTGCGCGACTACTCAAAAACCAACCCCGACTGGGTTCGCGGCTTCCTGGCCAGGCACGAAGTTTCGGCGCTCACGCGGCGGGAAGCGTCGAAGTATCTTTAGTAGGTATGACCCACATCTACTCCCCGCTGGACATCTACCTCGACACGGAAGCCGACCGGCAAGACGTGTTCACCATGGTGTTTACCTTCAGTTTCTCCGGGAACACGCCACCGCGGTCGTTGCTGCTCAGCCGCGGCCCTTCCGATCCGCCCGGCGAGGTGTGGATCCAGCCCGATGACGAAGAGCACGGATTCCGGGCGAAGAACGTGCAATGGGAGACCCGCGGGCTGTTGCTGACCATCACCCTGTCGGAGGAAGACCGCTTCTACTGGGACAATTCGCGTTCGATGACGATTGAGCTGTTTGAGACCCGCGTCGACGGCATCAATAGCTGCCTGACCTCCATCTTTGAGCCGCCAGTTTTGGAGCCGCCGACGCAACCGTGATAGGGTGGTCGCGTCTCGGCGAGGGCCCCTTGGAGGGCCGTTATCGACGCGATCATGAGGTCTTTTCTAGGCCTGCGATGACTCGACGAGGACAAGTACCTCAGACCAGAGTCGGTCGCGGGCCCTCGGGCTGCGGTCGGCCGTAAAATACCTTTGAAGGAGCTGGAAGCCTCATGGCTCAGTACCCCACGTTGACCGCTGCCACCCGCGAAGAGTTCGGCAAGGGCTTCGCCCGTCGTCTCCGCCGCGCAGGCAAGATCCCCGGCGTCATCTACTCCGGCCACACCGAGAACGTTCACTTCGCTGTGGACCGCCTGGAGTTCACCGCCGTCGTCCGTAACCACGGCTCCAACGCCATCGTCGAGTTCGACATCGATGGCGAGAAGCACCTCACCATGGTCAAGCACATCGATCAGAACGTGCTGACCTTCGACATCGACCACGTCGACATGCTGGCCATCAACCGCGACGAGCGCGTTGAGGTTGAGGTCCCGATCGTCGCCGAGGGCGAGGTCTTCGCCGGTGCCATGCTCATCCAGGAAGCCGACACCCTCCTCGTCGAGGCCGACGTGCTGTCCATTCCGGAAGAGCTCGTCGTGTCCGTCGAGGGCATCGAGGCTGGCAACGTCATCGCCGCTGGCGACATTGCTCTGCCGGAGGGTGTTACCCTGGCCAACGATCCCGAGCTGCTCGTCTTCAACATCACCTTCGAAGAGGTTGCTGAAGTTCCCGAAGAGGGCGAAGAGGGCACCGAGGACGCTGTCGGCGATGCCGGCAAGGACGAGGGCACCGAAGAGGGCTCCGAGAACGACAACTAGTTTCAGCGTGATTACCCCCGCTCAGGCGGGGGTTTTCCCGATTCTAGGGCCGGGTTGTGGTTTGCTGTAGGGCGTGACTGATTCCCCCCTCCTCATCGTCGGCCTGGGCAACCCGGGCGCGCAGTACGCCCCCACTCGCCACAATGTCGGTGTCATGCTTATCGACGAACTCACCTCCCGCACCTCCCCCATGCCCGCCACGTTGGCGGTGCACAAGCGCACTAACACGGAGATCGCCGAGACGCGGTTGGGTGGGCGTCGGGTGATCCTCGCCCGGATGCGGTCGTTCATGAACGTTTCCGGCGGGCCGGTGAAAGCCCTGGCGAATTTTTTCAAGGTGGAGCCTGAGAACCTCGTCGTGGTGCACGATGAGTTGGAGATGGATTTCGGTCAGGTGCGCCTCAAGCTCGGCGGCGGCGATCACGGCCACAACGGATTGAAGTCGGTGTCGAAGTCCTTGGGCACCAAGGAGTACCAGCGGCTGGCTATTGGCATCGGTCGCCCGCCGGGCCGGATGGATCCCGCGAGCTTCGTTCTCAAGCCCTTCACCAGCAAGGAAGCGGCCGAGCTTCCCTTCGTGCTTGGTGATGCTGCGGACGAATTGGAGAGAAGCTTGTAGAAAGGGAACATGCGCCTCGCCACTCTTCGCTCAGACCAAGGTACTTTCGCCGCCCGGATTGAATCTCCGGGCACGGCCATCCCCCTGGACGGCTATGCCGATGTGGGCTCGCTCCTCCAGGAGGCCGAGTGGCGGGAGATCGCCTCGCGGGAGGCTGAACCGATCGCCTTCGCCGAGCGTGACCTGGCCCCTGTCATCCCCCATCCCCGCAAGATCATCTGCGTCGGGGTCAACTACGCCGATCACATCAAGGAGATGGGCCGGGAGACACCGCGGGTGCCCACCCTGTTCATCAAGTTCGCCGACGCCCTCACCGGGCCGTTCGATGATGTCCTCGTCCCCGACTACGCCAGGAACGCCCTGGATTGGGAAGGTGAGCTGGCGGTCATCATCGGCCGGCGCGCCCGCCGAGTGGCGGCAGCCGACGCTTCCGACTACATCGCCGGATACGCAGTGATGAATGACTACACCATGCGCGATTACCAGTACCAGACCTTGCAGTGGCACCAGGGCAAGTCCCTCGAGGGCTCAGCCGGGTTCGGCCCGTGGATGACCACGGCCGACGACTTCGACTTCGGGGACAACCGGCTCACCACTCACCTCAACGACGAGCTGATGCAGGACGCCCGGATCGATGACCTCGTGTTCCAGCCAGCCACGCTCATCGAGCACATCTCACACATCTACCCGCTCGATCCCGGCGACGTCATCGTCACCGGCACCCCGGGTGGCGTCGGCCACGCCCGGGACCCGAAGCGCTATATCAGCGACGGCGATGTGGTCACCATCGCGATCGACAGGCTAGGCCGGATCGCCAACACCACCGTGTTTGAGTAGCGTCAGCGATCCAGTGGGGTAAACAGCCACCAGCGGTAAAGCTCCACGGTGTCGTCCCAGAGGTAGCGCGCCAGGTCTGGGAGCCACGTCATCGTCGAGGATGCTCGGTCGGACGTACCGAAGTAGGTGTCAAACATGTCCCGCAGGGTGACGATGGTGTCTGGATCAGGCATAGCGTTCATCTCCTCTAGCTCAGCTCAGCCGCTTCGATGCGGCGGGGGTAGATCTCCGGGCGGGCCCCGGCGACCTCTTCGACGATGCGCACGACCTGGTTGGAGTAACCGAACTCGTTGTCGTACCAGACGTAGACCACGAGGTGCTTGCCGGAGGCGATGGTGGCCAGGCCGTCAACAATGCCGGCATAGGTGGTGCCCACGAAGTCGGTGGAGACGACCTCCGGGGAGTGGATGTAGCTGATCTGCTGGCGCAGGTCGGAGTGCAGGGAGACCTTGCGCAGGAAGTTGTTTACTTCGTCGCGGTCCACTTCCTTTTCCAGCGTGAGGTTGAGCACGGCCATGGAGACGTCCGGGGTGGGGACGCGGATGGCGTTGCCGGTGAGCTTGCCTTCGAATTCGGGCAGCGCCTTGGACACGGCCTTCGCGGCCCCGGTCTCGGTGATGACCATGTTGAGGGTGGCGGCGCGGCCGCGACGGGTGCCCTTGTGGAAGTTGTCGATGAGGTTTTGGTCGTTGGTGAACGAGTGCACCGTCTCGACGTGCCCGTGCTCCACCCCGTAGCGATCATTGAGCACCTTGAGCACCGGCGTGATGCCGTTGGTGGTGCAGGAGGCAGCCGTGATGATCTTGTCTTCGTCGGTGATCTTGTCGTGGTTAATGCCGTAGACCACGTTGAGCAGGTCGCCCTTGCCCGGCGCGGTGAGCACGACGCGGCCCACGCCCTTCGATTCGAGGTGCTGGGACAGCCCCTCCCGATCGCGCCAGCGCCCGGTGTTGTCGACGACGATCGCGTTGTCGATGCCGTAGGCCGTGTAGTCCACCTCAGCCGGCGAGTTGGAGTAGATGACCTGGATCTTGGTGCCGTTGGCCCAGATCACGTCGTTGTCTTCGTCGATGGTGATGGTGCCGTCGAAGGCGCCGTGGACCGAGTCGCGGCGCAGGAGGGAGGCACGTTTAACCAGGTCGTCATCGCTGTTTTTGCGCACGACGATGGCGCGGAGGCGGCAGCCGCCGTAGGTGGCTTCGCGGGAAATGAGGATGCGGGCCAGCAGGCGACCGATGCGGCCGAAGCCGTAGAGGACGACGTCGGTCGATTCGTTGCTGGAGCGGGTGCCCACGATCTCTGCGAGTTCCTCGTCGAGGTAGGCGCGCAGGTCGGCGCCGCCGGACTTGGCGAAACCGGTGGCCAGGCGCCCGATGTCGATGGAGGCGGTGCCCAGATCCATGTCGGCGAGCTCGCGCAGAACCGGGATCGTCTGGGACAGCGGCATCTCATTGTCGGCGACGCGGCGGGCGTAGCGGTGTGCCTTGATGATGTCGATGTCGGTGGCCCCGACGAGCAGACGTCCGAAAATGGAAACGACGACGTCATGGTTGCGGTGAAGCTGGCCGATGAGCGGCAGCATCTCCTGGGCCAGGGCGATCTTCTCGTTCCAGTTGTTTTGCTCAGCGTGCGCGTTCGCGGTCACTGCGATCCTTCCAAGATGGGGCGGGTGTGCCCGTCCAACCTTAGTAAACTACCCCCTGGTGGGGGCCCAATCGGCGCAAAATCTCGGCCACAGAACCCCCACTGAGCTTTGCGACGTCCGTTCCCACCAGGCAGTAGGCATTTCCCACCGGATCCGCCTTCCGCAGCCCCGAAACCAGGGGTGAAAGATAGGGGTAGATCGCCGGCATATCCTCGTGCGTGCGGGAGAAGTCGGTGGCCAATCCGCGCGCCACTCGGCCCGAGAACGCCCGGCTGGCCACGGACTGCCCGCCCGCGGCGAGCAGTTCCCGGTTCGCGGGTGAGGTACCGGCTTCGTCGGCAAGCAAGAACGCCGAGCCGCACGAGACCGCAACAACGTGCGGCAGCTGCACAAGCTTATCGACGTCCCCCTTCCCCCGCACTCCGCCCGCCGCCACGATCGGCAGGTGCGTGCGCTCAGCTACCGCGCGGATGAGTTCTTCGAGGGGCCTACTGTCTGGTTCTTCCTCGACGGTCCAGGTCGAACGGTGCCCGCCAGCATCCGGCCCCTGCACGACGAGCGCATCGGCCCCCACCTCAGCTGCCGTGACCGCATCCTCGGGAGTGGTGACCGTGATCCACGCTGCGATGTCCCTCTCGTGCAGCGCGTCGATCTCCTCGGGAGCGAACGGCCCAAACGTCGACGACACCACCACCGGCGGATGCTCCGCTGCGAGAATCGCGGCGAACTTGGCGTCCCACTCATTGGAGTAATCCACCTCCGGGAGGGGCTCGCCTGGGGCGAGCTCGGCGGCGACCCGGCGGACGTCGATAAGCGAATCGAAGGGCTTCTGCTTAGCGAACAAGTTCACCCCATAATCCCCCTCCACCTGCGACATCCACCCAACAAGAGTGCTGGCAGGTCCGCCGCCGGGAGCGAGAAAACCCAGCGACCCAGCGCGCGCGGCGGCGCTGACCAACTCCGGGCTCGACGGGCCGCCAGCCATGGGTGCAACGAGAACTGTGGGGATCTTCATGGCTACAGGCTATGTGAGACACTAGCTTCCGTGTTCAACCTCTTTCGCCGCCTCCGCCGCCCCGCCGCCACTCCCCCAGTTGATCTCACCGCCGATTGGATCGTCGTGGGCTTAGGAAATCCGGGCGCCCGCTATGCCGCGACCCGGCACAACGTCGGCTACATGGCGCTCGACGACCTCCTCGCCCCCGGCGGCGATCTCCTCTCACCACTACCCGGAACCCCCGCCGAGGTCGCTCCCCTGAACATCGACGGCCACTCCGTCCTCGCCGTCCGCCCAACGACTTACATGAACCTCTCCGGCGAAGCCATCGCCCCCCTCGCCGAACGCCTCGGCATCGCGGCCGACCACATCATCGTCATCCACGACGAACTCGACCTCCCCGCAGGGAAAGTCCGCCTCAAACTCGGCGGCAACGAAAACGGCCACAACGGCCTGAAATCCACCACCGAGCACCTAGGAACCCGCGACTACCTGCGCATCCGCATCGGCATCTCCCGCCCGCCCGCCGGCATGCCCGTCCCCGACTACGTGCTCGGCACCGTCGACAGCGGCCCCGAACTCGACTCCTCGATCGCCACCGCTGCAGACGCGGTCCGATTGATCATTTCCGAGGGAATGCCGAAGGCGCAGAATGTGATTCACTCGCGCTAATGGGTGTCGGGCTGCTTGACATTCTGTTGGGTTTTTACAACACTTGGTGGCATGAGCCCAATCCGAAGAGGTGAAAAACTACCGATCCACAACCGGATCGGAGTCCTAAGAGCCGAACATGGCCTCAGTCGCGCAGAACTAGCCGAGCGCATCGACGTCAACCGACAGACGATCGGAGCCCTTGAACGAGGAGACCACTACCCCAGCCTCGACCTCGCGTTCCGCATCTGCGAAGAGTTCGGCGTCCCGGTGGAAGCCGTCTTCTCCCGCACTCCGTTCACGCCCATGTCCGCTGAGATCTACCGCAGTTCGCACAGCTAAGGAGAACGCCATGACCACGACAACCCACCTCACCTCGACCGAAGAGAAATTCCAACGGCGCGTCGATCAGCTCTCTCACTCGCTGCCCGCGTGGCGGACTCCCCAACGCCGTCAACTCCTCGTCCGAGGCCTCTGGGCGACGATTATCGCCATGGCCATCACGTCCCTCATCAGCTACTTCTGGTTTCCCATCGCCCTCGCTTGGGTCCCCCTGGGCCTGATGGGGATGGTGCTGTGGACCATGCTGCGCACGGTTATCGACTGCAAGGACACCGCCCCGCTCCGTTTTCTCGACGAATTCGAAGCCGAAGAACTGCTCAAGGCACGGTCCCGGGCGTTCAACTTTGTGTCGGGTGCACTGCTCGTCATGGCGTTCGTCTTAATCTTCGGAGCAGCCTTCACCGTCGGCGACGGTCATCGCCTTGCATTCGCGGTCGGCGGCTTCGGCATCTTCATCTTCATGGCTGGCAGCGTGATCCCGGCGGCTCGGATGGCTCGCCTCATGGACGACGAGGACTAGCCGCGCACGAAAAGTGCAATTCGAGAACCCTCATTAATCGAGTAGCTTCTTCCGCCCACTCGATTAATGAGTGAAGTCAAATCGCACTTTTGGGTCGACCACCCGCCGCCCTACTTGGCCAGCTGCGCAACCAACCCTTCGAGGTCTTCCAGCACCCGGGCGACTTCTTCGGCGCGGCGTTCCTGGGGTGCGAAGCCGTTGTCATCCGCATCGTGGAAGAGGGAGAGGGAGACCTGGTTGCGGACGTCGTACTGCTGGAAGTTGGCGACGATTTGGCGCCATTGTTCGACGGCGCGGACGCCTCCGTCGGCTCCGTAGGCGACGAAGGCGACGGGCTTGCCGCGCCATTCGGCTCCGAGGCTGTCGTAGGCGTTTTTCATGGGGCCGGGGACGCCATGGTTGTATTCCGGGGTGATGAAGACGAAGCCGTCGCAAGCGTCGACGGCCTGGGACCAGGCGGTGACGGCCGGGTCGTCGTACTGCTTGTTCGCTGCGCCGGGGACGGTGGCGGAGGTGAGGAGGGGGACGCCGAAGGCCTTGAGATCGATGAGCTCGTAGGTGGCTGGGCGGGCGTCGGAAAGCTCTTTGACCCAGTGGCCGACGGATTCGCCGAAGCGGCCTTCGCGAATGGACCCGATGACAATGCCTATTTTCATGGAGTTCATCGTACCGAGTTCACCGGCTACGCTGTTCAATCATGAGCACCACCACTACCGAGGCGTCGCGTCGCCGCACCTTCGCCGTCATTGCCCACCCCGACGCTGGTAAGTCGACGTTGACGGAGGCGTTGGCGTTGCACGCGCACATTATTAATGAGGCCGGAGCTGTCCACGGCAAGGGCGGGCGCAAGTCGACTGTCTCTGACTGGATGGAGATGGAGAAGGATCGCGGCATTTCCATTGCGTCGTCGGCGCTGCAGTTTGAGTATGCGCCTGAGGGGCATGTGGGCGAGCCGTACATGATCAACCTGGTGGATACGCCTGGTCACGCGGATTTTTCGGAGGATACCTACCGGGTGCTCACGGCGGTGGATGCGGCGGTCATGTTGATTGATGCCGCGAAGGGTCTCGAGCCGCAGACCCTCAAGTTGTTTCGGGTGTGTAAGGCGCGTGGGTTGCCGATTGTCACGGTGATTAACAAGTGGGACCGGGCGGGGCGGGAGCCGCTGGAGTTGGTCGATGAGATCGTTCAGGAGATCGGTTTGCAGCCGACGCCGCTGTTTTGGCCCGTCGGCATCGCGGGTGATTTCCGGGGCCTGGCGCGCGTGGGGGATGAGGGCGAGGTGGAGCAGTACATCCACTTCATCCGCACTGCCGGTGGTTCGACGATCGCCCCGGAGGAGCTCTACTCCCCCGATGAGGCGCTGGATAAGGAAGAGGAGTACTGGGAGACGGCGGTCGAGGAGACTGAGCTGCTCACGGCCGATGGCGCGGTGCATGAACAGGAGTTGTTCGAGCAGTGCATCACCTCCCCCCTGATTTTTGCTTCCGCGATGCTCAATTTCGGTGTCCACCAGATCCTGGATACCTTGTGCGCGATTGCGCCTGCTCCGCGGGAGCGGACGGGTGACGCGGCGGTGGTGGCGGCGTCGGCAAGCGCGATCGATGAGGTGCGCAAGGTCGACGATCCCTTCTCCGGTGTGGTGTTTAAGGTGCAGGCGGGCATGGATAAGAACCACCGCGATACCCTCGCCTTCATGCGCATTGTCTCCGGTGAGTTTGACCGTGGCATGCAGGTCACGCACGCGCAGTCGGGGCGCAGCTTCTCCACGAAGTATGCGCTGACCGTGTTCGGCCGCACTCGTGAGACGGTCGAGTCGGCCTTCCCGGGCGACATTGTTGGTTTGGTTAACGCCGGTTCGCTCGCCCCGGGCGACACTATTTTCGCTGGCCGGAAGGTGCAGTATCCGCCGATGCCGCAGTTCGCTCCGGAGCATTTCCGGACGTTGCGGGCGAAGTCGCTGGGCAAGTACAAGCAGTTCCGCAAGGCGTTGGAGCAGCTCGATTCCGAGGGCGTGGTGCAGATCCTGCGCAACGATGCCCGCGGCGACGCGAACCCGGTCATGGCGGCCGTCGGTCCCATGCAGTTCGAGGTCATGCAGGCGCGGATGGAAAATGAGTACAACGTGGAAACGCTCGCCGAGCCGATCCCGTACACCGTCGCCCGTCGCACCGATGCGGCCTCGGCGGCGGAGCTGGGTCGCCAGCGCGGGGTGGAGATTTTCACCCGCACCGATGGTGAGCTCATCGCCTTGTTCGGCGACAAGTGGAAGCTCGCTTTCGTGGAGAAGGAGCACCCTGAGCTGACGATGGATCCGATGGTGGCGGATTAACGTGGCGCTGTTTCGGCGGTCCACGCTTGTCGACGTCCCCGCGGGCATCGACCGAATCCCCGTCCCGGGGATTTCGGTGCACACCGCTGAAACAATGGTGGTTCTCACCATTGCGTCGGCCGCTTCCGCCCTGCTTATCGACGCCGTCGTCTCCCGCCGCCCGGCAGCCCTCACCGGGGAGAACGTGGTGGTCAACCTCGTTCCGGTGAAAGACCGGCGACTGAATCCCGCCTTCGACCCGGACCTGGGGTGGATCATCCCGCTCACTCCTGTGGTGGCGGAAGACCTCGCCCGGCAGGTGGCGGGCGGGCCGGGTGGCTACGAGATCGCCGGCCTCAACCTGGGCATCATTGTGGAATAAGGGACCCGCCGCGCAGCTCCATCGCTGCCCGCACCCGACGCTGGGCTAGGGCGCGGGCAGCCTCGTGGGTGGTGGCCCCCGACTCGCTTGCTTCCGCCAGGACGTCGTGCGCGTTGGAGCGCAGTTTCTCCGACACCATAGTGAAGATCTGGTCCGTGGGCGGCCGGAACGGGGAAAAGCGGTGCTCCATGGCGAAGGCCGCGCTGACCACTCCCCCGGCGTTGGCGATGAAATCGGGAACCACGGTCACACCCTTGTCGTGGAGGTAGCGCTGCGCCTCGGGGCTGGTGGGCAAGTTGGCACCCTCGACGATTAATTGGGCGCGCATCTTCCTGGCCACGTCCACGTCGATGACGTCTTGTAGTGCCGCCGGGACGACGATCTCCGCGTCTGCCAGCAGCTCTGCACCGGGATCGATCCTTGTTCCATCGCAATGCTCGACCAGGTCGTCGCCGAATTCTTCCCGCAGGCGGAGGAGCTCGGGGATGTCGAGGCCGCTGTCATCGGCCACGGCGCCCCGGGCGGTGGAGATCGCCACTACCGGGTAGCCGAGGTCGTGCAACCGGGCAGCCACGGCATGGCCGACGGCCCCGAAGCCCTGCACCGCGACCCGGGCCCCAGCCAGCCCCTGGAGGGCCGCTATCTCGTCGACGACTTCGGCGACGCCATAGCCGGTAACCCCCAGCTTGTCGTAGGGTACGCCGTTGAGTTCATAGGGCGTGCCCACCGCGCTGCCGCGACCGAGCTCATCATTGATGATCGCGGCGTCACGTTCCGTTAGCCCCATGTCCAGGCCGAATACGTACTCCTCGGGGACCTCGTTGCGCAGGCGGCGCACGAAGGATCGCAGGATGGCCTCCTTGTGGGGCGAGTTCGGATCAGCCTGGATTCCGGCCTTGGCACCGCCGTAGAAGAGGTCGACGGCGGCCCACTTCCACGTCATCACCCGGGCGAGGCGGGCAACCTCCGGAACCGAGACGGTGGGTTGCATCCGGGTCCCGCCCTTGCCCATACCCCGGGCGGTGTTGTCGATGACCAGCACGCCCTTCATCCCGAGCTTCGGGTCACTGACCGCCACGATCTTCTCAGGGCCCCACTCGTCCATGAGGCTGAACACATCTGCGGTCACAGGAATTTAACTCCCTGGGCCAGCGGCAGTTCTCCGGAGTAGTTGATGGTGTTGGTGGCGCGGCGCATGTAGGCCTTCCAGGAGTCGGAGCCGGATTCGCGGCCGCCGCCGGTTTCCTTCTCGCCGCCGAAGGCACCGCCGATCTCTGCGCCCGAGGTGCCGATGTTGACGTTGGCGATACCGCAGTCCGAACCCGACGCGGAGATGAACACCTCCGCTTCCGCCTGGTCGGTGGTGAAAATCGCCGAAGACAAGCCCTGGGGGACGGCGTTGTGGAGCTCGATGGCCTGGTCGAGGTCGGAGTACGTCATCACGTAGAGGATCGGGGCGAAGGTTTCCTCGCGGACGACCTCGGTCTGGGCGGGCATCCGGATGACGGTCGGCTCGACGTAGAAGGCCTCGGGCGCGTCATCCTCGAGAACGCGCTGGCCACCCACGAGCACCTCGCCGCCCTGCTCCACTGCCTTCGCGATCGACCCCTGCATGCCCTCAAAGGAGGCCCGGTTGATCAGGGGACCGACGAGAACGGACTCATCGCGGGGATCGCCGATGGTCAGGGTGCGGTAGGCGTCGACGATGCGGGGCATCAGCTCCTCGACGACCGATTCGTGGACGAACAGCCGCCGCATGGTGGTGCATCGCTGCCCCGCCGTGCCTGCCGCGGCGAACACGATGCCGCGCAGGGCCAGGTCCAGGTCGGCGCTGGGCGCGACGATCGCGGCGTTGTTTCCGCCGAGTTCGAGGAGGCAGCGGCCAAAGCGCTCGGCCACGCGGGGCCCAACCTCGCGGCCCATGCGCGTGGACCCGGTCGCGGAGACGAGGGCTACTCGCGGGTCCTCGACCAGTACGTTGCCGACGTCGCGCCCGGCGACGACGAGCTGGTGGATGTCCGCGGGTGCCCCGGTATCGGCCACCGCCCGGGCAAGTAGTTGGTGGGCGCCCATCGCGCTGAGGGCACAGAGCTCGGAAGGCTTCCACACCACGGTATCGCCGCACACGAGGGCAAGCGCAGTGTTCCACGAGTACACGGCCACGGGGAAGTTAAACGCGGAGATGATCCCGACCACGCCGATGGGGTGCCAGGTCTCCATGAGGCGGTGACCCGGCCGCTCAGAGGGCATGGTCTTGCCATAGAGCATCCGGGACTGCCCGACGGCGAAGTCGCAAATATCGATCATTTCTTGGACTTCGCCCTCGGCCTCCGACAGGGACTTGCCGGCCTCTGCCTGGACCAAGATGGCGAGGTCGCGCTTGTGCTCGGTGAGCAGTTCACCCCAGCGCTTGACCACGCCACCGCGGACCGGCGCCGGCACGTCCCGCCAGATAAGGAAAGCCTCTTGAGCCCGCTCGATCGCCGCGCGCGCCTGCTCAATGGAGGTCTCCTCTACCTGGATGAGGTTCTCGCCGGTGAGCGGCGATCGGGTCTGCAGCCCCGTGGCTACCTCGGGGGATTCGACCCCACAAGCCTTAAGTGCGGAAAGGACGAGGGTGTGCAGCTGAGAGGTGGTCATGGTGTTCTCCTAGGTGTGGTGGTTAGACGAGGTGGTTGCGAAGCTCGCGCAGTGATTGCTCTTGTTGCTGCTCATAGAGCTCATACGGGTCCGCGATGCGGGTGCCGATGATCTCCGACAGGCTCTCCGGCCCGTAAGCGCTGCCCTGCTGTTCGTTGTCCCTCGTGCCCGCGTCGGTGAGGTTGGACTGGAAGATTCCTGCCGCGGAACGCGGGAGGAAATCCTCGTAGACGATGGGGACGGCGCGGACGACGCGGGCGTCGATAAGCTCATTGAGGGAGCGGTTGTCGGCGGGCTGGGGGTCGCCAACCAGCTCGTAGGTGAAAAAGGCCAGGCCTTGGGCGCGCAGCTCCTCCTCGGTGCGTGGCAGATTTTCCCGCCACACCTCGACGGCGATGTCCACGCGCGTGGTGCCCTCCCCCGCTTCGGCGAGTCGACGATCAGTCTCCGCCAGCATCGCATCGTAGAGGTCACGGCCCTTGCGGGTGAGCGCGATTCCGCGCTGCTCCACCTCGCCGAAGCGTACGCGCAGGGAGCCTTCGCCGACGGTGCCATCGGTGAAGCGGAAGACGCGTTGCTCTTCGAGGGCGCGGAAGGAGGTCTGCCGGAGCAAGACATCCGGGCCTTCCCAGGCTGGCGGGCCTTGGACCTCATCGATCATCGTGATGCCCATGTCGCTCATGCGTCGGTAGAGATCATCGATGTCGAGGACGCGCGGGGTGAGGTGATTGATGTGGGTGGAGCTAATGCCCCCGATGTCGGCGGCGACTGCGGAGATCTTCTCCAGCTTGCGGTACCAGCCCTCGTCGACGGGATCGGTGGACAGCTCATAAGCCCCGGCGGCCAGCTCGACGAGCTTCTCCGCTTCGGTGTCCTCCAGCCCGCCTTCCGCCGCGGCCTTGTCGGCCAGGGCCAGGAGCTCCTCGCTGAACAGGGTCCGGGCAGCGAGGAACTCCCGCAATTCCTGCTGAAGCTCTGCGGTGAAGAACCGAGGGTCATCGACAGTAAGCATTGACGTAAACACCCGAAAGGGGTTGCGGGCCAACTCCTCGGGATCGATGGGCCGAAACGCCGTGGACACGACGGGGACCGAGGAACTGGAAGCCTCCCGCAGATCGTAGAAACCAACCGGGACCATCCCGAAAGCGGCGAACACCCGCGCGGCCTGCGCCAACTCCTCCGGCGTGCCCACCCGAATCGCCCCGTGGCGTTCGGCTGTGACCCGGTCGATGGAACCGAGACGCTCGGCGGTGTCCCCGTGGGCGGCGACGAAGTCCGCGTTCACCGCGGTGGAAACCTCGACGAGGGTGTCATAGGCGGGGACTTCCGTGCCGTACATCTGGGACAAAGCGACGGCGAAGCGGCTTCTCAGCTCCCACGTGTCGATAAAACCCATGCTTTCTTCCTTCCTAAATAATGTTGACTTCACGCAGACCGGAGTCAGCGCAGTTGAAACGATCAGCCGAGAACGGCTTCGGGTCCATGAAGGAGGACTTCCCCTCATACAGGTCCGTCACCAGCTCACCTGCCGCCGGGGCTTGGAGGAACCCATGACCCGAGAACCCAGTGATGTAGAAGAACCCCGGAAGATCGCTGGCCTCGCCGATCAGGGCGTTGTGGTCCGGGGTGTTTTCGTAATAGCCGGACCACCCAGCCTCCAGGTCAGGGTTTTCCAGGGAGGGCGCGCAAATGGAGGCTGCCGCGTCGAACTCTTTGAGCCACTCATAGGAGTACTCGCGGCAGAAGGCGCTCTTTTCCAGGTGGGAAATGCCCAGCAGCAGCCCGTTATAGAAGTTGTGAAAGTACATGGTGGTGGACAGATCGAGGGTGAAGGGGATCTGCGGGTAGGGCGTGGGTTGCTGCCGGGTGAGGCCGATCATCCGGCGGACGGGTTCGACAGGCAGGTCCACCCCCACCATCTCCCCGATGGCGGCGCTCCAGGCCCCGGCCGCGCAAATGACGGAGGAGGTCCGGATCTGACCGCGGTTGGTGATCACCGCGTCCACGCTGTCCCCGGTGCGCTGCACGTCCAGGACCTGGGTGCGATCCAGGATGGTCACGCCCAGTGCCAGGCACGCGCGGGTATATCCTTCGACGACCTTGGCCGGGGCGGCATGCCCGTCATTGGGGGTGAAGGAAGCGCCGGTGAGGGCATTGGCATTGAGGAACGGATTAATCTTGGCGGCTTCGCCGGGGCTGACCACGTGGGTCTCAATGCCGAGGTTCGCCTGGGTGACAGCCGAGGATTCCAGCTGTTCTAACTCTGCGCCGGTCCGCGCAAGGAACAGATAGCCCACTCGGCTGAGTTCGATGTCCACGCCGAAATCATCCTCGAAACGGTAATAGGCCTCGAGCGATCGCTTCCCCAGCAGCACGTTGCTCGGGTCTGAGAAGTTTGCCCGGATTCCACCGAGCGGTTTCGCCGATGAGCCGCTGCCCAAGGTGGACTGCTCGATGACGACGATGTTGGTGATGCCTCGCGCCGCCAGTTGCCACGCGGTGCTCATGCCCATGACCCCGCCGCCGATGATGACGACGTCTGCGGTGTCAGGTTGACGGGCGGTGTAGGTCAAGTCCAGAGGAACCATGATTTGTGCCAAGGTCTCCCTCCCTTCACTGCGTTCAAGAAAGGATTCGTATCTCACCGCTTAGCGGTTATCGATAACCATACGTGACGCGTGACACTTTGTCTCTAGAAATGTGAAAGATGGCGTCTGTGGAGAGGTGCTATGAAGCGACAGTCGGCTTGGCATAGGCCAAGTGACCAGCCATGATCTCCGTTGCGCGCTGCACATCGCGCGACACGATCGCGTCCGCCAGATCCACATGCTCCTGTGCCGTCCGACGCACCATTCCCGCCTCGCGCAGGTGCATATAGAAGCCGTTGATTCGAGACTGATCCCGCAGCCTCTCCACCATGTCCACCCAGCGATGATTCCCCAACAGCTGCACGACGTACATGTGGAATTGGTGATCTGCCTCCAGGTATTCCGACATGGAGCCGCGCTCATCGTCGTGGATGGCATCGACCGTGGCCTGGGCGAGATCACGGAGGCGGGCACCGGCGGCGCCGGAAAGCTGCATGCCAGCCACCCGACGCACCGCTTCCACCTCGATCAACCGGCGCAGCTCGTAGACTTCCAGCCGGTCGTCCACGCTGAGTTCGACCACCCGAAATCCTCGGTTGCGCACCAGCTCGAGCAGCCCCCGCTCGGACAGCGTCATCATGGCTTCCCGGACGGGGCTATTGGAAATCTCCAGGCTGCGAGCGAGGGCGTTGGCGGAATAGACCTCCCCCGGGGACATGACGCCGTCCAACAGGGCGCGGCGAATGAGCATTTCCGCGGAGTCTTTGAGGGTCATCTTCGACAGGCGAATGTCCTCCATGCCGCGCATGACACCCTCACCAACGTCCACCGTGACCACTCCCCTATCCTGTCCAGCACTTTCTGGAACCTTCCTGGGACTATACCGTGAGCGCCGCGATGCCCTCGGCGGCCCCAGGAAACTTTTCCCGTAATTCTACCCTTAGCGGTTATATATAACCTACAATAGGATCCACATCACATAAGGCTAGAACTTATGACCCCACTCACGAGCATCCGCTAAAGATTGCACCCACGAAGGTGCACCGAAGGGAGATCTCCCCTTGAGTACCACCATCACTCTCGCCCAAGAAGGCGCCCAACAAGGTTCCATCGACCAAACTCTCCAAAACGTCTTCGGCCCCATCGTCGACGCCCTCGAAGCCTTCGTATTCTCTGCCATCCCGATCGGCGAGGCAAACGTCCCCATCGTCGTCATCTGGCTCCTCGCCGCTGGCGTCTTCCTCACCGTGTACCTGCGGGTCCGGCCTTTCGGCGATGCCGTGCAAACCGGACGGGTGATCAAAGGGCAGCTGACCAGACGCTCCGATCCAGGTGAGGTGTCCTCCTTCCAGGCGCTGGCCACCGAGCTTTCCGGCACGATCGGCCTGGGCAACATCGCCGGTGTCGCGGTCGCCATCACCATCGGCGGTCCCGGTGCCGCGTTGTGGATCATCATCGCCGGATTGCTGGGAATGGCCGTCAAGCTCGCCGAGGCCACCCTGTCGCAGATGTTCCGCCGAGTAGATGAGAACGGCAAGGTATCCGGCGGCCCGATGTACTACCTCAAGGACGGACTCGCCTCCACAGGGCGGCCCAAGCTCGGATCCGCCTTGGCCTTCGTCTACGCCTTCTGCTTCATGTTCGCCGCACTCGGTGCCGGCAACATCTTCCAGTCCAACCAGCTAGCTGCGCACATCGTCGATACCACCGGCGGCGAGGCCAGCATTTTCGCCGGTCGCACGTGGCTCATCGGTGTCGCCCTCGCCGTGGTCACCGGCTTTGTCATCATCGGTGGCATCAAGTCCATCGCCAAGTGGACCAGCCGCCTCGTGCCCTGCATGTCCGCCATTTACGCCGTCTCCGTCATCATCATCCTCAGTGTGAACTTCACGGCGATCCCCGGCGCGTTCAAGCTGATCGTCACCGGCGCATTCAACCCGGAGGGCGTGGCCGGTGGCATCATCGGCGTGGCCATTATCGGCATCCAGCGAGCTTTGTTCTCTAACGTGGCTGGTGTCGGTACGGCTGGTCTCGCCCACTCCGTGAGTAAGAACCGTCGCCCCACCGAAGAGGGCCTCGTCGCCGCGTGGGAGCCGTTCATTGACTCCGTGATCGTCTGTACGATGACCGCCTTGGCCATTATCGTCACTGGTCAGTACCTCAACACTGATGCCGACGGCGTCGTCCTCACCACCAACGCGTTTGCCACGGTGCATGAGTACTTCCCGCTCCTGCTGTCCATCTGTATCGTCCTCTTCGCCTTCTCCACCATCCTCAGCTACTCCTACTACGGGCAAAAGGCTGCCGGTTACCTGTTCAAGGGCAACGCCAAGGCCGAGTGGGGCTACAACATCCTCTACCTCGTCATGATCATCGTCGGATCCGCTGTTTCCCTCGACACCGTTGTGCGCTTCTCCGATGCGATGTTCTTCCTCGTTGCCATCCCCAACCTCCTCGGCATTTACCTCCTCGCCGGCCCGCTCAAGCGGGAGATCGAGGGTTACCGGGAGGATGCGCGCTGCGGCCGCATCAAGATCGTCGACAAGGAGGACCGGGCTCCCCTGCTCGGGGGTTCTACGACACCGTCATGACACCACCTCTCCCCCGCCACCTGCGGCGCGACATGCCCACCCGCGCCGCGTACAGCTCCGACGCTTCCGTCTACCGCCGAGTTCCCGCTGCCATCGTGGAGCCCGAGTCCGTCGATGATATTCGGACGGCGGTGGTCTATGCCCAGTCACGCGGATGGCCGATCATCGCCCGCGGGGGCGGGTCGTCCGTGGCAGGCAATGCCATCGGGGACGGGCTGATCATTGATACCTCGCGCCACTTCAACCGGATCATGTCCATCGATCCGGAGGCACGCACCGCCACCGTGGAGCCGGGCGTCGTCTGCGACCAGCTTCGCGACGCCGCCGCAACATTCGGCCTCACCTACGGCCCGGACCCGTCCACGCATTCGCGCTGCACCATCGGTGGCATGGCGGCAAACAACGCCTGCGGCTCCCATTCGGTCGCCTATGGCACCTCTGCGGACAATCTCGTCGCCGTCACCCTCCTGCTTGCCGACGGCCGCGAAGTCCAGTTCACAGCCAAAGGCTGCGATGATCCGGGCATCGATGCGCAGTTGCGGAAGCTCGCTGCGGACAACCGTGACCTCATTGCCGCCGAGTTGGGCCGCTTCCCCCGGCAGGTGTCTGGGTACGGCCTGCACTACCTCGCCAGCGATGCGGCGAAGGCCATCGCTGGAAGCGAAGGCACCCTCGGCATCATCACCCAGCTCACGGTCTCCTTGGTGGAAAAACCCCACCACACAGCCCTGGCGGTCCTGGCCTTTGACACGGTGTTCGACGCCGCCCGCGCTGCTGTCCGAGCGCTCCTCCCCGGTGTCGCCACCGTGGAAGGAATGGGCGGCGACCTCCTGGCGGCGTTGCGCTCGAAGAACGGCCAAGAACACGCCGGAGAGATGCTGCCCGGCGGAGAAAAGGCAGGCGGGTGGTTATTTTGCGAGACCTCCGGCGCCACCTTGGCGGAAGCACTCGCCCTGGCCCAGACCGTCACCGATGAGTGCGCGCCAACCGACTCCCTCATCGTCTCGGACCCGAAACAAATGCGGGAACTCTGGTGGATCCGAGAGGCATCCGCAGGCCTGGTCACCCGCCTACCCGACGGCAGCGAAGCGTGGCCCAGCTGGGAAGACTCTGCCGTTCCCCCGGAGCATTTGGCCGACTACCTGCGTGACTTATACGCCCTCATGGAAAAGCACGGGCTTCGCGGCATCCCCTTCGGGCACTTCGGTGAGGGCTGCGTCCACGTCCGGATCAGCTTTGACTTCTCCACCGACGAAGGAGTCCGAGTCTTCCGCCAATTCATGGAGGACGCCGCCGTTCTGGTCACGTCCTACGGCGGATCCCTCTCCGGGGAACACGGGGACGGTCGCGCCCGATCCGAACTTCTCGGCCACATGTACTCCCCCGAGATGTTGGCACTGTTTCAACAATTCAAAGCGATCTTCGACCCCACCCGGGTATTCAACCCCGGAGTGCTCGTCGACCCGGACGCCGTCACTCAAGGAATTCGCCTGGACCAGGGACAGCGGTCTTTGGAGATCACCCCGATCCACGCCCTGAGCCACGACCAAGGCAGCCTCATCAACGCCGTCAACCGCTGCGTCGGGGTATCCGCCTGTCGCTCGGCGAGTGACGCAATGTGCCCCACCTTCCAACTCACCGGCGATGAACTGGACTCCACCCGAGGGCGAGCCCGCGTGCTTTCCGAAGTCTTCCGCGGCGAGAGCGTCGACGTCGACGATGCCATCGAGGCCCTTGACCTTTGCCTTTCGTGCAAAGCGTGCGCCTCCGAATGCCCGGTCAATGTCGACATGGCCACGTACAAAGCGGAACTGCTCCACCATCGCTACGACAAACGCCGCCGCCCCATGGCCCACTACGTCATGGGCTGGCTGCCCATCTCCGCATTCCTCATGCAGAAGATTCCAGGAGCAGCCCGCCTGGTCAATGCGGTGTTCGGCGTTCCACGCCTCGCCCGCACCGTCGCCACCGTTGCCGGATTGGATGCGGGCCGACCCCTCATCCGCTTTGCGAATACTCCACTGCGCCGATGGTCAAAGAAGCGAGCACACACAGGTGGCGGTTCCCGAGTGGTGCTGTGGCCGGATACCTTCAATTCCTCCCTCGACACTGGTGCCTCGACCGCCGCGGTCGAGGTGCTCGAACGCCTAGGATTCGACGTCATCATTCCGCGGGAGTTCGTCTGCTGCGGCCTCACCTGGCACTCCACCGGGCAACTAACCACCGCCCGAAAGGTGCTGCGCCATTCCGCACGGGTCATGCGCCCCTACCTGGACGAAGGATTGCCAGTCATCGGGCTAGAACCCTCCTGCACCGTCATGCTGCAACGCGAAGCAACCGAACTCAGCGATGACGTCGACGTCGCCCGACTATCAGCCGCGGTCATCCCCTTCGCGGACGTGATCGCCCCGAGGATCACTGAACTAGTCGAAGAGGGATTGCTCGAAGCGGGGAACCTATCTGTACTCACTCAGGTCCACTGCCACGAAAGGTCCCTGGGCACTCCCGAGAACACCTCTGCGTTGCTTGACGCGCTGGGAATCAACGAAGAACAAATCCAGACCGGCTGTTGTGGGCTGGCAGGAAACTGGGGATTCGAAAAAGGCCACGCAGAGATGTCCTTCCAGCTCGGCGAACGAGAACTATTCCCCCGCGTCCGTGCCACGGAGGGCGACGTCCTCGCCGACGGATTCTCCTGCCGCACCCACATCGAGCAAGGAACAGGCGCCCAGGCGAAGCACGCAGCCGAGCTCGTCCTGGATGCATTGGTGCGCGCCGGCAGGCAAAAACCGATAGAGCCGCTCTCATTTAGGGCCAGATTATTTTGACTCAGGATTCCCATACGGGCGAGACTTGTCTCCAATCGATGTGACGAGACTCAAGATACATCCGGCCAATATAAACCCGCTGACCTGCATTTGAGTTGCCCAATTCCCGCCATCCCCAACAGTAACCAGGAAAATGGTGAATGAAACTGCAACCAAGCAATGTAAGACGAGACGACTATGTGCTCGTAACCGATGCCTATTTGATGACATAGTCTCCACGGCCCAGTTAAACGCTGAGAGGATGAGGTAGAATGCGACCCCAGCTAAAAATCCAGGCACCATATAAATCATTCTTTTTCCTTTCAGCTAACAGAGCTGAGCGATTTGCTTCAGCACAAGAAACCCTAACATTTCAGGCAGATCACCTCAAGGATTCATCAACTCCTGGGCCGACTCGTTCGGCGCTTCAGTAATAACCTCATCATTCTCGATACCTCTAGTTCCGGATTCCTCGTTCTCAAGATTTTCCAAACCGCCGCCATTGTTATCCTGCGGTCCCGTCTCCATTCTCCGAGATTCTTCCGGAATGGAAATAGAGGAGGGATTTGCTGTTCTGAGATACTCCTCCAATTCAGCATCATCAGTGCCCACCGGAAACAAAGGTACCTTGTTCGTAATTCTGGAGGTGTCTACATTTGCCGGATCAATGACGTCTACCTCTCCCCCGGGGTCGAGTGGGGAGGAAGGTGTCAACTGCGGAGAAATAGCTCGGAATGATTGAGCGGGAGGAGTAAATTTGTCACTAGTGATATAAGTGGTCGACGCGTTGTTGATCCGATTCTGCAGGTTTTTCGAGAAAGTCGACCATGAATACCGAGCAATGGTTTCCGAGTTAAAGGGGCCAAGGTAGGACGCTCCGGACACTGGTCCAGATGCCTGCACTCGAAGACGGATGTTTGTCGCCCCATTGTAGTAATAAGTGGTGAACTTAAAGTTGATCAGACGATCAGCGCCCTCGGGGTGCCCCTCCAAAGAGCGGATGCTAAATCCATCCGCAGAAATTGCTTCGATCCGAATTGGCGAGTCTACACCTCACACTGTCTCTAGGTCGCATTCTGCCCCAACGTAAAGTTGCCCAGGACAACCAGTGAACGTGAAATACTGATTAAAATGTGTTATGACTTCTCTATTTATCGATTGCGGTGTCCAGCGCTCATCCTGGTCAAATAGTAGATACTGCTGGTCGTAGCTCGCATAGCCAGGCCTATATGGAGCGAGCTGCGACGAATTCGAAGGGACCCATTGGAGGTTTTGCCCCTGGAAGCTTTGCTGGATCCCTCCGCCACTAACTTGATATTCTTCGCCCGTAGGAAAGCCGAAACGGCTGTTTTCCCATCCGACCTTTGCCCAATAGTCACGGATTCTCCCTTGGACAGTGTGAGCACCAGTCGCAGCACTCCAATAGATAGAGCCACCCTGAAAATGATTGTATTTTCCTGCTCCGTTAGGGGTAAATCTCTCATCTGTAGTGGGCAATCCGAGTGACCCCGCTTCCCAATCCTTAGTGGCCCAGCGGTCACGGATCGCGCCTTGGACGGTATGCGCACCGGTCGCAGCACTCCAATAGATAGAGCCACCCTGAAAATGATTGAAACGTCCACCCGCGGTGCGAGTTGGGAGTTCATCTGTGGTCGGATATTTTAGATGTCCATGTTCCCAGTTGTAGTCCGCCCATTTGTCTCGAATCTGCCCTCCGATTTGGCGAGCAGTCCCGTTCGATACTGAAGGATGCCAGTAGATCGAAGCGTTGTGCTGAAAATACTGAAATTTCCCGCCGTTAGCAGCATTTCGTTCTTCGGTATTAGCGTTTCCAAAGGTCGTGTAGCCGCCAAGCCTGTTGTAGGTATCGAGAATTCTTCCTTTCACCCAATAGCCGTGAAATTCGTCAGCAGTGGCCACGGAGGTAGCAATCAAAGAAAGCGAAAAAATAACGCTGAGAGCAGATATGACTAGGTACTTAAGCTTCATCATTTTCCTCACATTGGCGTACGGTTGGCTGAATTAGGATCAGCATAGCAGGTCACGGAGAGCATTGCGCGTGGAAAATGGGTGTTGGGCCCGTTTGCTCATTCGATTTCATAGTGTGTTGTTCCAGTCCTGCAACTGATCAAAGGGATTGGGACACTGCAAGATAGAGTTTCTAAGGTTTCGAAATGCGTGGTGTCGCCAGATTTTTAGTGGTCGCGGACCAAGCTGCGCAGGGTTTCACGGTTGAGTCCGAGTTATTCAGCAAACTGACCAGCTGCCCCATGAGCGTTGGTCGGGTCGGATTGGGCGTGGATGACGATTTTGATATCGCTTGGTTCGAATTCGTCCGGGCACTACTTTGACATTGAGAGGTTCGGTGGGATTCGCAGATTTGTCGGCTCCATTAAACACGGCACATAATGCGGCTCATTAGGCGTCTGCTAGCTCTGAGAAAAGTACGTTCCTGACGCATTGTCCATCCTGGTCACGCCGTCCCACCCCAGAGCCAAGTAGCCGTCAATCTCTCGGGAGACTAATCCGCGGGTGCCTCCACCGGCGCCTCGGTGACCACGATGCCGTCCGAATCGGCGTAGAGGATGTGCCCGGGGACGAAGTCGACGCCGCCGAAGGAAACGGTGACGTTTTTGTCTCCGACCCCGTCCTTGGCGGACTTGCGGGGGTTCGTGCCCAGTGCCTTGGTGCCAAAGTTCATGGTGCCGATGACGGCTGAGTCGCGGATGGCTCCCAAGATCACGACGCCGGCCCAGCCGTTGTCTACTCCCGCAGCGGCGATCATGTCGCCCATGAGGGCTGTGTGCACGGACTCCGAGCCGTCGACGACGAGCACGCCGCCCTCACCAGGGCTGTTGAGGGTTTTCTTCACCAGACCGTTGTCGTGGAGGCACTTAATGGTGGTGATCGGCCCGCAGAAGTCGGTTACCCCGCCGAAGTCGCCGAATTGGGTATCGCAGGAGCGGACGTCGTCGCCGATGATGTCAACGAGGTCGGCGGTGGGGATGAAGGTGATGGTCATGATGGGTCTACCTTTCAGCGAGAGTAGGAGAAAGCCAACAGCGGCGTGCGCCGTGATTTCTCACGATGCACGCCGCTGTTGTACCAAGGCTGTTATATCAGGCTAGTTCTTAGTGGAACTGGCCTTCCTCGGTGGAGCCCTTGAGGGCGGTGGTGGAGGATTCCGGGTCAACGGTGGTGGCGATGGTGTCGAAGTAGCCGGCACCGACCTCGCGCTGGTGCTTGACGGCGGTGAAGCCGCGCTCTTCGGCTGCGAGGAACTCACGGTTCTGCAGCTCAACGAAGGCGGGCATGCCTTCGCGGGCGTAGCCGTAGGCCAGGTCGAACATGCCGTAGTTGAGGGAGTGGAAGCCTGCGAGGGTGATGAACTGGAAGGTGAAGCCCATCTTGCCCAGTTCCTTCTGGAACTTGGCGATCTCGTCTGCATCGAGGTGTGCGGACCAGTTGAAGGACGGGGAGCAGTTGTAGGACAGCAGCTGGTCCGGGAACTCCTCGTGGACGCCGTCGGCGAAGCGCTTGGCCAGCTCGAGGTCCGGGGTGCCGGTCTCCATCCAGATCATGTCGGCGTAGGGAGCGTAGGACTTTGCGCGGGCGATGCAGGGCTCGAGGCCGTTCTGGATCTTGTAGAAGCCTTCTGCGGTGCGCTCGCCGGTGATGAACGGCTGGTCGCGCTCGTCAACGTCGGAGGTGATGAGGGTGGCGGCCTCGGCGTCGGTGCGGGCGATGACGACGGTCGGGGTGTTGGCGACGTCGGCAGCCAGGCGAGCGGAGGTCAGGGTGCGGATGTGCTGCTGGGTCGGGATGAGGACCTTGCCGCCGAGGTGGCCACACTTCTTCTCCGAGGCGAGCTGATCTTCCCAGTGGGTACCAGCGGCGCCAGCGGCGATCATGGCCTTCTGCAGCTCGTAGACGTTGAGGGCGCCACCGAAGCCGGCTTCGCCGTCAGCGACGATCGGGAGGAGCCAGTTGTCGACGGAGGTGTCGCCTTCGACGCGGGCGATCTCGTCGGCGCGCAGGAGAGCGTTGTTGATGCGGCGGACAACGTTGGGCACGGAGTTGGCCGGGTAGAGGGACTGGTCCGGGTAGGTGTGGCCGGAGAGGTTGGCGTCGCCGGCGACCTGCCATCCGGAGAGGTAGACGGCCTGCAGGCCGGCGCGGGCCTGCTGGACGGCCATGTTGCCGGTGAGGGCGCCGAGGGAGTTGATGTAGGAACCGTCACGCTTGGAGACCTTGTCCCACAGGATTTCGGCGCCACGACGTGCGAGGGTGTGCTCCTCCACGACGGTGCCCTGGAGCTTCTCCACCTGCTCTGCGGTGTAGTCGCGGGTGATGCCTTCCCAGCGGGGGTTCTCGTCCCAGTCCTTCTGGATCTCAGCTGCGGTACGTGCCTGGCCGGTAGTGGTCATGAAGAGGACTCACTTTCCTGTATTGAGAGCGCCGGTGCCCGTTGGGCTGTCCGGCAAGGGGATGAAGGGTCTCCACCTGCGGTCGATGTCGTCCGTTTTCGGTGGCGTGACTCACAGAGTGCTGCATGGAGTGCGCCACGTCAACGACTTTTCGGGTCCAAATTGTGTGCGGGGGTAACGGGGGTTTTTGCTAATTTTGCAAATCTCACACCCCGCGAAGCCCCCGTGTCCGATTGTTGAAGTTTGCCCCGGCCTGCGGAAATGAAACCAAAAGAAAACCGCAGGTACGGGCCACAAGCCCACGTGAAGTCACATCGCAGGCAAGTGAGACCCTAGACACAGCAGGGGTAGTGAATGGCTAAATCCGCGAAAGCATTTACGCCGTGACGCCAATCACTTAGTGTGGAGTCATCGCAATGACGCGATCCACCCGCATTTTCGTACATCCCCAAGGAGCGACAGATGACTCAGACCGAGTTGAAGGACACCACAGAGCGCATCGAGGTTGCTGGCCTGCAGGTGGACAAGGTTCTCCACGATTTCCTCACCGGCTCCGTGCTGCCCACCGTGGGCATCGACGCGGATGAGTTCTTCACTGGCTTCGCCGAGATCGTCAAGGATTTCACCCCGCGCAACAAAGCACTGCTGGCCCGGCGCGATGAGCTGCAGACCCAGCTCGATGAGCACTTCCGCGCCAACCCGGGGCAGCCTGATCCGGCCGAGCATGAGGCCTTCCTGCGTGAGATCGGCTACCTCGTCGATACCCCGGAAGAGGGAGAGATCCGCACCCGCGGCATCGACGATGAGATCGCCACCATGGCTGGACCGCAGTTGGTCGTCCCGATCCTCAACGCCCGCTTCGCACTCAACGCAGCGAACGCCCGCTGGGGTTCTCTCTACGACGCGCTCTACGGCACCAATGCCATCTCTGAAGACGGCGGTGCGGAGAAGGGTAAGGGGTACAACCCTGTGCGCGGCCAGAAGGTTATCGCCTGGGGTCGGGATTTCCTGGACAAGGCCGTCCCGCTGGAGGGTGCTTCCCATGCTGACGTGGACCGCTACGCCGTCATTGATGGCTACCTTGCTGCTCACGTGGGTGACCAGGAGCATCGCCTCCTGGACAAGGCCGCCTACCGGGGTTTTTCCGGCAACCTGGATGATCCGGCGTCGATCTTGCTGCGCCACAATGGCCTGCACATCGAGATTCAGATTGATCCCTCCCACGTGGTCGGCAAGGACGACAAGGCTGGCGTGAAGGACATTGTTCTCGAGGCTGCAGTGTCCACCATCATGGATTTCGAAGATTCGGTCGCCGCCGTCGATGGTCGGGACAAGGTCGTCGGCTACCGCAACTGGTTCGGCCTTAACACCGGTGGTCTGCAGGAGAAGGTGGCTAAGGGCGATAAGACGATCACCCGCGTCCTCAACCCGGACCGCGAGTTTATCGGCCGCAATGGCACCGATATCCGTCTGCACGGTCGTTCCCTGCTGTTCGTCCGCAACGTCGGTCACCTCATGCAGAACCCGGCGATCATCGTTGATGGGGAGGAGATCTTCGAGGGGCTTCTCGACGCCGTCGTCACCGTCGTCTGCGCCATCCCCGGCTTGGACGTCCGCAACCCGCTGCGTAACTCCCGCTCTGGCTCGATCTACATCGTCAAGCCGAAGCAGCACGGTCCCGAGGAGGTTGCCTTCACCAACGATCTTTTCGCCCGCGTCGAGGACCTGCTGGGCCTCCCGCGCTACACCCTCAAGGTCGGTGTCATGGATGAGGAGCGTCGCACGTCCGTCAACCTGGATGCCTGCATCATGGCCGTCGCCGACCGCCTGGCGTTCATTAACACCGGCTTCCTCGACCGCACCGGCGATGAGATCCACACCTCCATGCAGGCGGGTCCCATGGTCCGCAAGGCTGATATGCAAAAGGCCATCTGGAAGCAGTCCTACGAGGATTCCAACGTCGATGCGGGCTTGGCTCGCGGCTTGTCCGGCAAGTCGCAGATCGGCAAGGGCATGTGGGCGATGACTGAGCTCATGGGTGAGATGCTGGAGGCGAAGATCGGGCAGCCGCGCGAGGGCGCCAACACCGCGTGGGTGCCCTCCCCGACCGGTGCTGTCCTCCACGCCACTCACTACCACGAGGTGGATGTCTTCGCGGTCCAGGAGGAGCTCAAGTCCGCTGGTCGCCGCGACACCTTCACCGGTTTGCTCACCGTCCCGGTGTCCCCCACCACGGATTGGTCAGCGGAGGAGATCAAGGAAGAGCTGGACAACAACTGCCAGTCCATCCTCGGTTACGTTGTCCGCTGGGTCGAGCAGGGTGTGGGATGTTCCAAGGTCCCGGATATCCACGACGTCGATCTCATGGAAGACCGCGCTACCCTGCGTATTTCCTCCCAGCTGCTGAGCAACTGGTTGGTGCACGGGATCGTCACCGAGGAGCAGGTCGTCGAGGCCCTGGAGCGCATGGCCGTGGTCGTCGACCGCCAGAATGAGGGCGATCCGAACTACCTGCCGATGTCGCAGAACTACGATTACTCCATCGCATTCCAGGCCGCGAAGGATCTCATCCTCAAGGGCACGCAGTCGCCGTCGGGTTACACCGAGCCGATCCTACATGCCAAGCGCCGCGAGTTCAAGGATCGCGAGCGTATTTAGTACCCCGGTTGTCACCTGAACGGGCCTGCGTCATTCCTTCCTGGCGCAGGCCCGTTTAGTATTGCCTCATGGTCATGACAGCTCCCACGTCTCTCGCCGATGTCGTCTCGGACGGCGCCCTTGTGCAACCCAACGTTGATGCCGCCTGGCGCGCGCAGTTTGGGGCGTTCACCGATGGGGTGGAGTTCTCCGGCACCCAGGTTCGGTTGCATCGCCACGCTGGTGGGCCGGTGGACCTCGAGGCCATCCCGGTTGCGACTATCTCGGGTGGAGAATGGACGTGGATCTCTCCGCTCGGCGAGGAGCTCGATATCCCGGAGCTCCGCGGCACGGTGCCGGCGAGCGATCAGCTCATCGCCGCTGCCCGCACACTGCATGCCAACTCTCCCGTGCTCCTCGCGCCCACCCCGACGGAGACCCACGTCGTCGCCGTCCGCTTCGCCCCCACCCTGGCGCCCGTCCTGCCGGCTCTGTCGCTCGGGTTCGCTGACATGCCGGAGGACACGGATGTTCGCCGCGCGCTGCGGGGTTTTGCCACCGCTTATGACCTGGACACCGATGAGGCGGACGATGAGGTCACCCTCTCCGACGGCACCAGGGTCACGCTTGTCGATGGCCGCGTCGCCGCCATCTCCGGCGGCATGTCACTGGCGGAGGTGCGGGCCGATGCTTTCTACCTCGCCGTTGAGCACCAATTACTGGTCGAGGGCCGTTTCCCGGAGGGGTTGCGCGTCGAGCCGACCATCGCCCACTCCACCGCCCTGCTTAACGGGTCGATCCCGGCGCAGGCGATTGTCGTGGCCACGGTCACCGATGACGTGTGGACCTGGGGGTGGGCCGACCCGAATCTCCCCCCAACCTCGGCGGCCAACCTCCGCCGCTTTGGCCTTGACAACGGTATTCCCGAGCTTTTCCGCCCGCAGATGCCGGCGATGGAGGCGCATCGCCTGGGACTCGTGGACGCAATCAAGCCCATCCTGGGCTGGTGGACCCATTCGATCGTCCGTCTCACGGAACACACCGTGGGCATCGTGCTTATCGACGCCCCCGAGCTCCATCTCCCCGCCCCCACCGACGCCGCTATCGCGGCGACATTGCAGGCTCCCCTGCCGGTAGGCCTGGATGCGGTGCGGGCCGAGGCTGCCTACCGACAGCGGCGCGGGCTTAGCTAAGCCACTTCCGGTACGACTCTGCCGAGTGCGCAGGGGTGAACTGCGCGTCCTGGGTTTTGTCCACCAGGACAGCGCGGACACCCTCGGCGAAGTCCGGTTCCCGGCGGATAACCTCACCGAGGGTCTGCTCATTATCCAGCCCCTCGCGCAGGGTGGGGGCGGTGCGGTTGGCATCAAACAATTCGGCGGTGGCGACCACCGCGGACGGGGAGGCCTTGGCCATGAGGCCCCGCACAACCTCGACGTAGTCGTGGTTGGGGTGGTTGTTCAAGGCGGCGTCGATAAGCATCCACGAACCTTCGCCGAAGGTGGCATCAATGTCGGGGACCATGTGTGCAAGGGCGGACTCGCCCTTGTGGGAAACGGCGTGCTTGGCAAGGGCGGCGTCGATGCCCACCTCCACCACAGCCTCCGCGAACGCGTCGGGATTGTTCACGAAGTGCGTAGCCAGGCCCAGGTACAGCATGTCGGCGGCGGTGAGACGGTAGCCGGTGAGGCCGATGAACGCGCCGATCGCCGGGGAAGAATCCGGCCACGCGTGCTGGGATGACCAGGAAATGCCAACGTCCGTGACGTAACCAATCGCCATTTCCGGCATGGACGCCCAGGCACGCTCGGTGATGACGCGGTGGGAGCCGTGCGCACTGACGCCCAGGCCACCACCCATGACGATGCCATCCATGACCGCGATATAGGGCTTGGGATACGTGCCGATGAGATTGTTCATCGCATATTCCCGGCGGAAGAACTCATCCACCGGGGCGTGCTCACCCTCCACGATGAGCTCGCGGGCATGCCGCACGTCCCCGCCCGCGCAAAACGCCTTCGGCGAGCGGGAGGTGATAAGCACCTGGGTGACCCGATCGTCATCCCGCCAGCGTTCCAATGCTCCGGCAATGATGTCGATCATCTCCGGGTTGAGGCTATTGAGAGCCTTGGGGCGGTTGAGTTCCAGAACGCCGGTACTGTGGCGAATGGACGCAAGGACGGGAACATCGTTCGGTGTGGTCATAGTCACAAAGTATACGGATGGATGGCATAAGCAATGGAATACCAGTTGATCGCGCTGGACATGGACGGAACCCTGCTCGATGGCGACGGCCATATCCCCGACGGCTTCTGGCCCATCCTCCGCGAGCTGAAAACCCGCGGCGTTGCTGTCGCACCCGCCTCCGGACGCCAACTGGCCACCCTCCGGGATATGTTCGCCGGTGAAGACGACCCGGGCACCTACATCGCCGAAAACGGCACCTGCGTCTTCCACGGCGGTCGCGTCGTCTCCACCACGGAGTTGGACCAGGCCGACGTGCACGCGATCATCGACGCCGCCGAGGGCTTCGACATCGTCGTCTGCACCCCCACCGTCGCCTACATTTCCCCGAACCTCTCCGCACCGTCGTTCGCCGAGATCATCAAGTACTACCACTCCCACGAAGTCGTCGAAGACCTGCACCAGATCGTCGATCGCGGCGTGATCAAGGTAGCCGTGTACACCGACGACGACGCCGAAGCAGTCGCCTACCCCGTCGTCCGCGACGCCGCCCCCGACGCCAACGTCGTCGTCTCCGGCGCCCACTGGATCGACGTCATGCACCCCTCCGCCGGCAAAGGCCGGGCGTTAACCGATCTTGCCCAGGCCCTCGACATTCCCATCGCCCGCACCCTCGCGTTCGGCGACTACCTCAACGACTACGAGCTTCTCGACGCCGCCGGCACCTCCTACGCCATGGCCAACGCCCACCCGGACATCAAAGCCCTCGCCGACCACATCGCCCCGCCCAACACCGAGGCCGGCGTGGTGACGGTGCTGGAGGACATGCTCGGGCCTTAAGTTATCCAGCCACCGATACCAGGACCGCGATGAGTATCCCCGGCAATAGCAACGCCGCTAGGACAACCCAGGCCATCGGCCGGGCGAAATTAAGGGTGAGGTTCGTTCCACCGAGCTGGTCAATGAACACCCGCTCATCGTTGCGGTTGAAGTAGATCACTCCCCCATAAAACCTTTCCTCCGTGGGAGGGTCAGGGTGCTCGTCGTAGATCTGGCGATTGACCCGGCTGCCGGTCCACATCAGCCAGCCGGTCGCCAGGAAAATTGCGGCGAGGGTCCACCAGACGCTCAGCTGGAAATCGCCGAATAGCCCGAAGGACTGGTTGACGGTGAGGGCAATGATGGCCGTGATCAGGAGAATGAAGATCGCCAACGGCTTTTGCATGGCCGCTAACCTGCGGGACGCGACTTCCCGTTCGGCGGTACTACGCTGCGGGTATTTGTCCTTGAGAACGGAGCGCGCTTGGACGCTGATCATCGCGGCGCTGGCAACACCCGACAACAAAATGATGGCCAGGGGCACCACCTGGATCCCGAGGTAAGCCGGGAGGCTTTTGTCGACGATCCCGTCCGCCTCGCCGCTGGCATTGAAATGGATCGGCATCGGGTCCGGTAGTGAATCGTAGGACAACCAGGCCGCCACGAAGGACATGACTGCCATGACGAGTCCCAGTGAGTACAGGAACCAAGGGATGGGGGCGATGTCTCTGGTGGCGGTGGTCATCGGCGAGCCCTACTTCTTCTTTTTCTTATCCTTCAGCCGTTGCGCCTCCAACTTAGAGGCCACATCGGGGACGTAGCGGAACTCTGCACGCGGGGGGCGCTCATAGTTGTCGGAAGAACCGGGGCGCTCGGGGATCTCGGGCAGGGGGCGCTCGATCTTCTCATAGGGAATCGTCGACAGCAGGTGGGAGATGACGTTGATGCGTGAACGCTTCTTGTCCTCGGATTCCACGGTGTACCAGGGCGCGGAGGGGATATCGGTGTGGATGAACATCTCATCCTTCGCGCGCGAGTAGTCCTCCCAGCGGGTGATGGACTGCAGATCCATCGGGGACAGCTTCCAGCGGCGCAGCGGATCTTCCAGGCGGGACTGGAATCGCGCGAGCTGTTCTTCATCCGAGACGGAGAACCAGTACTTGCGCAGCAAGATGCCGTCCTCGACGAGGAGGCGCTCAAAGATGGGGGCCTGGTGCAGGAAGCGGCGGTACTCCTGGGAGGTGGTGAAACCCATGACGCGCTCCACGCCGGCGCGGTTGTACCAGGACCGGTCAAAGATGACGATCTCACCGGCGGTGGGGAGTTTTTCCACGTAGCGCTGGAAGTACCACTGGCCTGATTCGCGGGAGCTCGGGGCCGGCAGGGCCTCGATCCGCGCGGTGCGGGGGTTGAGGTACTGGGTGATGCGCTTGATGGCGGAGCCCTTACCAGCGGCGTCGCGGCCTTCCATGATGATGACCACGCGGGCTCCGGTCTCAACGACCCACTGCTGCATATCCACCAGCTCGGCCTGGAGTCGCTTCAACTCCTTTTCATAGGCCTGCTTGGATAGCTTGGCGGGTTTGACCACGTGTTCGTCGTTGGACTTGTCCTTCTTTCCCATGTATTTGACAGTACCTTGCAGCTAGTCCCACATGGGGCTGAGTGTCACTTCACTTGGAATTCGGCCATCCGGTCCCATTCGGTCTTGCCTTCGATGAGGGTGTTGATGATCTCGGGGGTTTCGGTGAGCACCGTCGGGAACAGTTCCGTCGCGGCGCGGAAGTGCTCGGAGTTGACGTGGGCCTCGGCGGCGTCGTCGTGGAAGGCCTCGAGGAGGATGTACTCGCCGGGGTCATCGGTGTTGCGGGACCAGTCGAAGAAGATGCAGCCGGGCTCTTGGCGGGTGGCTTCGGTGAACTCGGCGACGACCTCACGGAAGTTGTCGGTGTACTCGGGCAGGGGGCGGAATTTCACATTAATAAGGATCATGGCACCCATCCTAACGGCGCTTATGTCCCACCAACGACAGCACCAACAGTTCCGCGCACACCGCCGGGTCGCTCAGCACCACCTCCGCCACCCGCTCCACTGTTTCCAAACGGGTGCGCACCGTGTGGCGGTGGACTCCCAAGGTTTGGGCAGTCACGGCGACACGATTGCCGGAACGAATATAGGCATCGAGGGTGTCCACGAGGTGCCCGTTGTGCTCGGCATCGTGGTCGATGAGCTGCTGATAGGTCTCTGCGAAGCGGGTGGCCAGAGCGTCGTGAACAGCTGGGTTATCCACCCACCGCAGGGTTCGGTTGTCGGGCCCGGCATGGTGGCCGATGCGGAGGGACGCGGCGACCGCGGCGAGTTCCTCCACCGTGCGCATGCTCAGCTCCTGCCAATGCACCGGGTTGCCTAAGGCCAGGCGCAGGTGCGAGGCCCCGATGCCGAACAGCGAGATGATCTCCGCGACTGAGCGGGAGCCCCGGAACAGGACCAAGGCGGTCGTCTCATCCAGGTGGAAGAGGAACATTTGCCGTCCATCGAGCATGAGGCGTTGGTCAAGGCGGTTGAGGTCGCGGCGAAAACGCGCCGGATCATCACCGTCGACGACGACGGGGCGGACCCTGCCGGCGGAATCACTCGCGATAGAAAAGACCCCCACCATGGCCTGTTGGCTTTGTTCCACACCGAGCAGCAAGGACATCGCCAACGTGTTGAGCTCACTGGAGGCTTGCCGCAGGCCAGCGGGTCGCTGGAGGATGATGTCGGCCAACCCCGCGCAGTGTTTAATCAAGCTGCGTTCCTGGGCGCTGAACGGGGAGGGCGATTGCGCCACCAGCAGGTGGTAGCGCTCCCCCTCCCCGCTCATGCGGTGGATGAGTACGTACGCATCGCCGCGGCGGTACGCCGCGCTGCGCCCACCGTTAGATAAGGCGGCGTCGATAAGCGGGGTGAGATCGGCGGTGCGGGCGATGCTGCGCCCGTCATTGTCGGCGACGGCGATGGTCGCGTCGAGGCGTTCGGCGGTGGCGGCGACGAGTTCGCTGACGCCGGAGTCGATGGCGATGTCGTTGAGGAGCTCTTGGGCATCGAGGAGTTGCTGTTGCGCGCGCAGGCGGCGGCGGGCGTATTCTTCCTGCACCGTGGACAGGATCGCGGTGAATGGGGTGCTGCGGGGGACCTCGAAGATGCTGATGTTGTTCGTACGGGCGGCGTCGATAAGCGCGGGCGGGACGGTCGGACTGACCAGGCCCGTGCCGAAACCGATCGCGACGGCCCCGGCGTCTTTGAGGCGGCGGACGTAGGCCTCATAGGAATCGGGGATGACCACGCCGACGGTGAGGATGACCGAATGCGGCTGGACAAACTCGGCGGTATCGACCAATTCGCTCGGCTGGATGATGCGAAAATTGTCGCCGCTGAGGTGCCATGATCGCAGGTCAAGGTCCTTCTGGCGGTAGAGCCAGGTCAAGGAAAGGCCAGAAGCCGCCACACTATGTCCAATCGGGATAGTTTTTGCCCTATTTTTCGCCCCATCGTACATGGCCTAGGTCTCAGTGACACCGCATACTCAGGGCAATCACAACGCACTCTTCAGGAGGACCCATGCAGGATTTCACTTACCGTCTGCCCCAAAAGCGCGAGCTCGTCACCGAGCTGCCCGGCCCCATCAGCGCCGCACTGGCCCAGCGCTGCGAGGCCGCCGTCACCGGCGCCATCAAGCCCAGCCTGCCCGGCTACATCGTCGACGCCGATGGTGGTGTGCTTATCGACGCCGACGGGAACTCCTTCATCGACTTCGCCTCCGGCATCGCCGTGACCAGCGTCGGAGCCTCCAACTCGCGGGTCGTCGACGCCGTGCGCGAGGCCGTGGGCCACTTCACCCACACCTCCTTCCCCATCTCCCCCTACGAGTCCTACGTCGCCGTCGCCGAGAAGCTCAACGAGATCACCCCCGGCACCCACGAGAAGAAGTCCGTGCTGTTCAACTCTGGTGCCGAGGCCGTGGAAAACGCCGTAAAAATCTCCCGCGCCTACACCGGCCGCCGCGCCGTCGTCGTCTTCGACAACGCCTACCACGGCCGCACCAACCTCACCATGGCCATGACCGCGAAGAACAAGCCCTACAAGACAGGCTTTGGCCCCTTCGCCAGCGACGTCATCCGCGTACCCATGTCCTACCCACTGCGCGATCAGCTCTCCGGTGCCGACGCCGCCGCCGAGGCCATCCGCGCCATCGAACTCGAGGTTGGCGCTGAGAACCTCGCCTGCGTGGTCATCGAGCCGATCCAGGGCGAAGGCGGCTTCATCGTCCCCGCCGACGGCTTCCTGCCCGCCATCAGCCAGTGGTGCACCGACAACAACGTCGTCTTCATCGCCGACGAGATCCAGGCGGGCATGTGCCGCACGGGCGCCTGGTTCGCCGTTGACCACGAGGGTGTCGTCCCCGACCTCATCACCACCGCCAAGGGCATCGCCGCTGGCATGCCACTGTCCGCCGTCACCGGCCGCGCCGAGATCATGGACGCCCCCGTCGTTGGCGGGCTCGGCGGCACCTACACCGGCAACCCCGTCGCCTGCGCCGCAGCCCTCGCCTCCCTGGCAGAGATGGAAGAGCATAACCTCTCCGGCCGCGCCCGCGAGATCGAATCCATGATCCGCGAGATCCTCGAGCCCCTGACCAGCGAAGGCACCGTCGCCGAGGTCCGTGGCCGCGGCGGCATGGTCGCCCTCGAGCTTATCGACGCCGCCGGCAAGCCCGCCGCCGCCCTCACCGCCACCGTCGCCGCAGAACTGAAGTCCCAGGGCATCCTCATCCTCACCTGCGGCATGGACGGCAACGTCATCCGCCTCCTGCCCTCGCTGGTCATCAGCGAAGACCTCCTGCGCGAGGGCCTCGACGCCCTCGCCGCTTCGATCCGCGCCAATGCCTAAGCGAGACACCTCCATGATTTATCCCGATTCCCTCCCCCACGACCTGCCCACCGGCGTATGGCTCGGCCTGGACAACCGCCCGGCAGCCTCCGGCGAGACCTTCCCCGTCGAGGACCCTGCCACCGGCTCCGTCATCGCTGAGGTGGCCGACGCGGATTCTGCTGAATGGAACGCAGCCCTCGACGCCGCCGTCACCGCCCAGGATGAGTGGGCCGCCTGGGCCCCGCGCCGCCGCGCCGACGTGCTCTCCGCCATCTTCGCCGAGATCACCCGCCGCGCAGAAGACTTCGCCACCGTCATGACCTTGGAGATGGGCAAGCCTCTCGCCGAGTCCCGCGGTGAAGTCGCCTACGGCGCCGAATATTTCCGTTGGTTCGCCGAGGAAGCCGTCCGCCTCCCCGGCCGCGTCAACCAATCCCCCGGCGGCCTCGGCTACATGAGTGTCACCCGCACCCCCGTCGGCCCCGTCCTAGCGATCACCCCGTGGAACTTCCCACTGGCGATGGCCACCCGCAAGATCGCCCCAGCCCTTGCCGCCGGCTGCCCCGTCCTGGTCAAGCCCGCCATGGAAACCCCCCTGACCATGCTGCTGCTGGGCCAGGTCTTCGCCGAAGTCTTCGCGCGTTTCGACGTCCCCGCCGGCCTCGTCTCCATCATCCCCACCACCCGCGCCGCCGAGATGTCCGCCGAGCTCATGGCCGACCCCCGCCTGCGCAAGGTCACCTTCACCGGCTCCACCCCGGTCGGCCGCCAACTGGTCCGCCAATCCGCCGACAACCTGCTGCACACCTCGATGGAGCTCGGCGGCAACGCTCCCTTCGTCGTCGCCGCCGATGCCGACCTGGACCAGGCCGTCGAGGGCGCCATCATGGCGAAAATGCGCAATGGCGGCGAGGCCTGCACCGCCGCCAACCGCATCTACGTCGACGCTACGGTTGCGGGTGAGTTCACCGAGCGCTTCGCCGCCCGCATGGCCAGCTACCGCACCGGCCACGGCCTCGAAGAAGGTTCCACGCTCGGCCCCATCATCACCGCCAAGCAGCGAGATCGCATCGCCGCGCTTATCGACGCCGCCGTCACCGACGGCGCCACCATCGTCACCGGTGGGCACGCCGTCGACGGCCCCGGCTACTTCTTCGAGCCCACCGTCCTCACCGACGTCCCAGCCGGCGCCGACATCCTCACCCAGGAGATCTTCGGCCCCGTCATCACCGTGACCACCTTCTCCGGGTTGGAAGAAGGTGTGCGCCTGGCCAACGACACCGAATTCGGCCTCGCCGCCTACGCCTTCAGCGGTTCCTTCGAAGGCGCCTCCTACCTCGCCGCCAACCTCAACGCCGGCATGGTCGGCATCAATCGCTTCGCCATTTCTGACCCCGGCGCCCCCTTCGGTGGCATCGGCCAATCCGGCTTCGGCCGCGAGGGTGGGGTGGAAGGCATCGAGGAGTACCTCGACGTCAAATACATCGCCACCCCCAACATTGAGAAAGGTCACCTGTTGTGACTACCACCCCCACCCCAGTAACTAAGGCCGCGCACTCCGCGGGCCTGACTTTCTGGCAGGGCGTCGCCCTCATCTTCGGCACCAACATCGGTGCCGGCATCCTCAGCCTGCCCTACGCTGGCCGCAACGGTGGCTTCCTCGCCCTCGTCGTCGCCCTCCTCATCGCTGGCACCTTGACCACGATCTCCATGCTCTACGTCGCCGAAGTCTCCCTGCGCACCCGCGAACCCTTCCAGCTGTCCGGCCTCGCCGAAAAGTACCTTGGTCAGCTTGGCCGCTGGCTCGTCTTCGCCGCGATCGTGGTCAACGGCGTCGGCGCCTTGATTGCCTACGCCGCCGGATCAGGCATGCTGCTCAACAACATCTTCGGCCTCAACCCCGTCCTGGGCACCTTGATCTTCTACGCCATCGGCTCCCTCATCATGTGGAAGGGCCTGCACGCCACCGGAGTCGTCGAAGCTGTCATCACCATCGGCATGGCCGTGATCATCATCGTGCTCGTCGGCTGGACCATCCTCGGCCCCGGCATCAGCATCACCAACTTGGCAGTGTTCCACCCCTACTTCATCATCCCCATCATGAACCTAGCGGTGTTCACCTTCCTCGCCCAATACGTCGTCCCCGAACTCGCCCGCGGCATGGAACACTCCCCGCAGACCCTCCCCCGCGCCATCATCGTCGGCATGCTCGCCACCGGCGTCACCCTCGCGTTGGTGCCATTTGCGGCCCTCGGCCTCATGGGCACCTCCGTCACCGAAGTGGTCACCATCGCCTGGGGCGAACGCCTCGGCCCGGTCGCCTACTACCTGGCCAACATCTTCGCGCTCGCCGCCATGTTGACCTCGTTCCTCGCCATCGGCTTCACGATGATGCGCAACGTCATGAACATGTTCCACTGGGAAGAGTTCGGCTGGAAACGCGTCGCCGCCCTCGCCCTCACCGTCATTCCCCCGGTCGCGATCGTCTTCGCCGGAATGGGCGGCTTCGTCGCCGCACTGACCTACGCCGGTGGCTTCGCCGGAGCCGTCATGTCTGTTATCCCCGTCCTGCTCCTGCGCGTCTCCCGGAAACACGGCGACCGCATCCCCGTGTGGACCGCCGGCTGGGTATCCAACCCTGCCATCCAATGGACGATCATCGTCGTCTACGTGGCAGCCTTCATCTACTCGGTTCTATCCCTCACCGGCGTCGTCCCGGAGGGTTGGGCATAACCAATTCATCTCCGTGAATAGGTCAGGCTTCGGCCTGGCCTTTTCTGTTCATCAGAATCGTCTAGAAGGGTGGTGGTTCCTCTGGAGGTGGCGGAGGTGGCGGCCCCTCCCGCTCGACCTCCTCCGCCCGCTGGGTCTGAGACTCCGAGCGGATCCTTGCTCTGCGTTTGCTGATGCGCTGAGATACCGTCTGCATCCACCGTCGCTCGCTAGGAGCTAGTGGGCCATCACCTTCAGACTCCGCCCACGACCCATCATCAAACAGAAAATACTTCCGCCTCGTCACCGGATCCAACACATAAGTCACCCGCCGGTCAGTTTTCATCACATGATGCCTCACACACAACGGCGCAAGGTTTGCTGCTGTCGTGGGCCCACCATCAGCATGATTCACCCGATGATCCATCTGCGCCCGATGAGCCGGAATATCACACCCCCCCACCGCACACGTCCCATCAAGACCAACCACCAGGCAACGAATATCAGCAGGGGTGGAATACGCAGACGAAACCTTTTGGGCGATCGCATCAAGATCAATCTCCGCATCCACCCGGTTCAGCAGATCCTCAGTCTGCTGAAGCGTCAGATACCCCACCCCAGACACCCACCCCGGGGCAGTCGGGATATCCGATGCCCGATACAGGTTGAGGGTGACATTCGTTGCCCCCTCCCCCCTGATCAACGCTACGAGTGCGTCCGCCTGGCTGACCCCGTGAATGATCGCATACCTGCGGATACGCAGGTCTATGTCTTGGGCGGTGATCCCATCAAGATCAGCATGCAGCAGACCACGGCCATCCTGGAAGGTTATCGAGACACTATCAACCGGTGGTGGTGCGGGATCCTCAGCAGAGATCGAATCATCAAGCATCGTGATGATCGCGTTCAGACGGTTCTTGATCTTGCCTACCGTCGGCAGAATCTGATTCGCCCGGGTGGGAGTCAAAAACTCCGCTAGTTCAGTATCAATGAGATCGAGGTGCTCTAAGACGGTCGTGTCTGCTTTGCACAGGACACTATCGATGACCTTCAGCCGTGGCAGGTCAAGATGGAAGTGCTGCTCTTGGACTGCCTTTAACTGGGGCAGTTCGTTGAGACGATGGTGGGCACTGATCGCAGACATCAGGAACTGATCCCCACGCCCCAACGAACGCCGCAACCGAGCAAGCACGACGTCGATGTCGTCATCATCACCGGGGAGGACTGATTGCCAGAGTTCGTGGTCCTCGCGTCGCATCTGTGTTCCCCGACGAGCAACAGGATCATCAGGCGAACTGACAGCGTAGTAGTGCTGGGGGCGGGCAAGTATCTCTTTAAGGTGCGCCTCTACCAGTGACGTGCTGGGGTCGAGAGTAAGCGCTCGTGGCTTTCCTGAGTAGACAATCTCAATACTCACGTGCGTTCACCCCCTCCACCCTTCGCTTGCGTGTTCTAACCCCAATGTTAGAACACGCAAGCGATCCACGCAAGAGGTAAAAGCAACTTTCTAGAAAGTTTTCTGAGGTCACGGGCCGGGCAAAAGGCGGAGCACGAGAGCAACCATCCCGTCTTGGCTAGATACACATGCGCAGCACTTCACCTGGGACTTCTGAGGCCGCCACTCGCAAGTCCCAAGTGAACTGCTCCCTACTTCTGGACGTAGTACAGCTGCTTATTCACGAACTCATCCATGCCGAGCGGGCCAAGCTCGCGGCCGTAGCCGGAGCGCTTGACGCCACCGAAGGGGAGTTCGGCGCCTTCACCGGCGGGGGTGTTGACGTTGGCCATGCCCACTTTGAGCTCGCGGGCGATCTTCTCGGCGCGCAGCTGGTCGCGGGAGAATACGGCGCCGCCGAGGCCGAAGGGGCTGTCGTTAGCCACGGCGAGTGCTTCGTCGTCGGAGCTGACGCGGTAGACGACGGCGACGGGTCCGAAAAACTCGACGTGGTGGGATTCCATGTCGGGGGTGATGTCGGTGATGACGGCTGGGGAGAAGAAGGCGGCGTCGCCAAGCACTCCCCCGGCGCGCAATGTGGCACCTTCCTCGATGGCCTTTCGGACCTGCTTATCCAGTCCTTCCGCCGCGGAGCGGGAGGAAAGCGGCATGTAGACGCCGGGACCAGCAGTGTCGGGGGAACCCGGTTCCATTGCTTCGGCGAGGCGGACGAGCTCGGCAACGAAATCATCGTAGATGTCATCCATGACGATGAGGCGCTTATTGGAGTTGCAGGCCTGGCCGGTGTTGTACATGCGCGTGGACCAGGCGAGTTGGGCGGCGGCGGCCACGTCGTCGGTGTCGAGGACAACGTAGGGGTCGGAGCCGCCGAGTTCGAGGACGGCCTTCTTGAGGTGCTTGCCGGCGAGGGCGGCGATGGTGGATCCGGCGCGCTCGGAACCCGTGAGGGAGACGCCCTGGATGCGGGGGTCGGCGATGATGTCGGCGATCTGATCGTGGCTGGCTAAGACATTGACGTAGCCGCCGACCGGGACCCCAGCATCGCGGAAGATGTCTTCGACGGCTTGGGCGGAGGTGGGGCAGATTTCGGCGTGCTTGAGCACAATTGTGTTGCCCAGCATGAGGTTCGGGCCGGCGAAACGGGCGATCTGATAGTAGGGGAAGTTCCACGGCATGATGCCCAGGAGAGCGCCGATGGGAAGGCGCTTGATCATGGCGGTGGCGCCGTCGACGGTGCTGATCGACTGGTCGGCGGTGAACTGGGCACCGTTGTCGGCGTAGTAGCGCAGGATGGCGGCGGAGAACTCGGCTTCCTCGACGCCTTCGGAGATCGGTTTGCCCATCTCGCGTGAGATGATCTCGGCGAGCTCCTGCTTGCGGGCTTCGAAGAGGTCGGCGGCGCGGTGAACCACGGCGGCCCGCTCGGAGATGTCGAGCGCTGACCAGTCCAGGTAAGCCGCATGGGCGGACTCGATGGCCGAGGTGATCTCGGCATCAGTCGCGGTAGCGAAACGCTCCAGTACCTCCCCGGTTGCGGGGTTTTCTACGCGGTAACCAGTTTCCTTGTTGGACATGTTCGGTACTCCTAGAGGTGGTGGGGTTTAGACGAGGACGGGGGTTTCGGGTTGGCGATCAGAGCTTTCCTTCCGCAATGTCTCGCCGCGGAAGAAGGCCGGGTGCCGGAAGCGGGTGAATATCATGAGCACGACGCCGAGTAGCAGGACTCCCATTCCGAGGACGAAGACGGTGCCTACGCCAGCGATGGAGGATCCCGAGCCATAGGACGGATCGATGGAGTCGATGGCGGTGATGAAGAACATCACTAGGAGGAACATGCCACCGAGTCCCGGGCAGATCAGCTTGAACAGGATGTTGCGGGGCGAGCTCAGCAGTTCGTGGCGGAAGTACCACACGCAGGCGAGGGCGGTAACGCCATAGTAGAAGCAGATCATCAGGCCGAGGGCGGTGATGGTGTCCCACAGGGCGTTTTCGGAGAGCAGCCGAGTGACGGTGTAGAAGACGGCGGCGCCTGCGGCAGAAGCGATCGTCGCCACGCTGGGTGAGCGGAAGCGGGGGCTGATTTTGGAGAATACCGGCGGCAGGGCCCGGTAGTAGCCCATGGCCAGCAGGGTGCGGGCCGGGGAGACCATCGTTGATTGCAGGGAGGCAAATGAGCTGGATACGACGGCGATCGACATGAGGATCGCCATCGGGCCGAGCACCGGGTTGGCCAGGGCGGCGAAGATGGATTCCTGGTTGTCGGGGTTGCCCGCACCAAGTCCCTCGGTGCCCGTTCCGGCCCAAGCGATGACGGCGACGGCGGTGAGGATGTAGAAGGTAATGATGATGAGGATGGTCAAGGTGGCGGCACGACCGGGGGTTTTCTCCGGGTCTTTGGTTTCCTCATTCATGGTGAGGGTGACGTCCCACCCCCAGAACATGAAGATGGAGAGGGAGATGCCGGCGGCGATGAGCGAGAAGTCGCCGATGTTCAACGGGTTGAACCAGGAGGCGTGCACCGGGGTGAAGTCGAATCCGCCGTTGTTGTACGCCTGCCAGAGGGCTGAGACATCGAATACTGCCAGGGCGAGCAGCTGCGCGCCGACGAGGATGTACTGGACTCTCTGTGTGGATTCCAGGCCGCGATAAGAGATGTAGGCGGCGAAGGAAATGAGCACGATCGTCGTGGGGATGTTGACCCAGAGGTTGTGGGTGAGGTCGGCGATCTCCGGGCGGCCGGTGATCTGCGCAATGAGGAGATAGAGGAAGTCGACGGCAACGGCCGCGAGGTTGGACAGCACGATGACGGTGGCGGTGATAAGCCCCCAGCCGCCCATCCAGCCGACCCACGGGCCAAACGCCTTGGTGGCCCACGTGAAGGACGTACCCGAGTCGGGCAGCCGGTTGTTGAGCTCGCGGTAGGCAAAGGCCACCAGCAGCATGGGGATGAAGCCCAGCAGGAGGATCGCGGGAACGTATTCACCGACGGCTGCGATGGTGGGGCCCAGGCCCGAAGTCAGCGTGTACGTCGGGGCGATGCAGCTGACACCGATGACAACGGCGCCGATGAGCCCTACTCGGCCCGTGGCCAGGCCCTTCGCGGAGGTTTTCTGTTCGCTCATGGTGTCTCACCTCCTTCGTCGTAGATGTAGCCCGCCGGTACGACGAGCATGGGCACGGGGATGGTGCGCAGGATCTTCGCCGCCGTGGTGCCGATGAAGATGCGGCCATTGGCCGCCATGCGGGAGGAACCCGCCACGACGACGTCGCCTTGTTGCCAGTCGAGCTGCTGCATGGCCTGCTCGATGGACTCACCGGCAGCGATGATCGTCGTGGCAGCGCCCGACTCGACCATCTCCCCCGCCAACTCGGTGAGGCGTGCATCGCCGAGGGCGCGGACGTCGTCAAGCACTGTCGCATCGCTGAGCACGAGGGAGGCCAGGCGCAACGGGACTCCGCGGCGCCGGGCGCGGTCGACGGCGAGACCGACGACGTCGGGGGCGCCAGGTCGGGAACCGAACATGGCGGTGAAGCGGGTGGTGGGGCCGGTGTAATCGAAGCCGGCTGGGGCGAGCGCCACGGGCACGCTGGAGGAATGCAGAAGCGCATTGGCCACCGAGCCGACGCGGAAGCGGCTGAGGATAGCTCCGTCGCGGGCGCCGACGACGATGAGATCGGCTCCCAGATCAAGAGCGGTGCGGTGGAGCGTTTCGGCCTCCGACTCGCCCGCGACGATGCGCCCGGTGGCTGAGATGCCCTCCGGCACGCGGTCGAGGGCGTCTTGCAGCCACTGCGCCATCTGCTCCTCGACGATCGACGCGTAGCCGCGATCGTGCGGATAGATGCCGGAATAGGCGTTGTCGACGGGGACCACCATGACGATGTCGATGTGGACGTCGCGGCCCTGCGCCAGCGAAATCGCCAGGTTGAGCGCGTCGCGGCCGAAATGGGTTGCCACGTAGCCGACGAGGAATCGTCCCTTGGGGGTGCGCATCGCACTCACTCCTGGTCCAGGATGTGCTTTGCGACGCCCTCGCCCATGCGGATGGCACCATCCACATGCTGGTAGCCCTCCCCAGCGATGTCCGAGCAGGCGTAGTGGATCGGTCCGGTGGGTTGGTTCTGCAGGTAGCCCCAACGGGACAGCCCGCCGAGGTCATAGCTGGTGGCGTAGGCGCCGCGGGTCCATTCCTCGGCGGCCATGTCAGAGAGGTAGAAGGCGATGGGGTTTTTTGTCTCCTCGCCCAGGTAGAGCGACATCGCCTCGAGGATGGCGGCCTTGCGCTCCTCGGCGGGCAGGTGCCACATCTGCTCGGCGTAGACGTCGGAGACGAAGCCGACGAGGGTGCCATAGGGGTCTTCCTCGCCGCCGGAGTAGTTGGTGTTGTCATAGACCTCCTGGACCAAACGTCCGCCGCCGAAGCCGGTGCCGGACAGGCCCTTTTCCCGCCAGAAGGGGGTGTCATACACGGCGTGGACCTTGATGACGAGGCCCATGGAGATGTGCTGGTGAGCGATGTGCTGATCGCGGGGCAGCGGCGGGGTGTAGCTGATGCGGCTGTAGAGGTTCGGTGGGATGGCGAGCACGACGTAGCGGGCGTTGACGATGGCCTTGTCCGAGTAGGCGGTGACGTTGCCAGGGCCGCCATTGTTGTCGACGCCGTTGCGAACATCGGCTTTGACCTTGTTCAGCGGGTCGGCGGTGGTGGCATCGGGGGTCGCCCAGGTAAGCGATCGCACCGGGGAACCGAGAATGACGTCGTCGCCCAGCTCATGCGCCATGGTCAGGGAGACGGACTGCATGCCGCCGTCGACGCGGGCATCAAGGATGAAATCTTCATCCACCAGGTTGGAGAAAGAGCCTGCCGACGCCGCCATCAGCGCCGCCTGCAGGGCGGAAAAGGTCCGCGAAGGCTTGGTGAGCATGCCGGAGGCCACGTAGATGGAGACGTTGTCGATCGCCTCTTCGTCGTCGCAGCGCTCGGCGAGCCAGTCGCGGAAGGAAATGGCGTCGAGTTCGGCGGCGCGGGGATGCTCCCACGGCTTAGCCGGATCGATCTCGGCGACGAGCGCGTCGAGGTCCGCGATGAGCTTGTCGGAGGCCTCCCGGGTGGTGCCGGAGGTGGGAAGAACCTCGCCCTCGTATTCGTGGCGGGTGCCATCCGGGGAGACGTAGATGGACTTGCCCTCGCGGTAACGCTGGAAGGTGCTCAGGCCCAGCTCGTCGACCAGCTCAATGAGCCGGGTTTGGTCGGGGGAAATCCACTGGCCACCGAGCTCGATGAAGTGCTCATTGCCCTGAGCATCGGCGACGACGCCGTTCCACGTGCGGCCGCCGACCCGCTCACGGGCTTCGAGGACGGCAACGGACAGGCCGTTTTTCTTGAGGGTGCGGGCGGCCATGAGTCCGGCCGGGCCGGCTCCGATGACGACGACATCTCGGTCGAGAGTCTGAATATCGTTGACGTTCACGATGTCTCCTGTCATTCCCGCGTCTGGCGGGGTAGTGATGTACGACAATGGGGTCTGAACCCCAGGACATAATGAACGGCATTCATTATGTGTTGCCGGTCACTGTATATGATCCACATCACGAAGGGAAGAGTCTGCCCCCAATGAATAAAACCCGGCGACCCCGCGGCCGAGGACGCCCAGCTCAGCCCGCCGTAACCCGCGACACCATCGCCGCGGCAGCCCTTGAGCTCACCCTCGAATCCGGCTACGACAAACTCACCATGTCCGCATTAGCCCGCCACCTGGGTGTAGCCCCCAGCGCCCTGTACAACCACATCGCCAACAAAGCCGAACTATTGGTTCTCCTACAGGACGCCGTCATGGGACTCGTGGATACCGAACCCCTGCTGCGCGCCACCCGCGACGAGATCAGCGTCGCCGATGCCCTGCGCGCCTGGGCCCGCTCCTACCGCGACGTCTTCGCCGAACACACCCCGCTCGTCCAGGTCATCGCCACCCTCCCCGTCGCTGGCGCACCCAGGACACAAGAAATGTACGACGCCGTCGCCGCCGCACTCTTCCACGCCGGCGTCCCCGCCCCCCAGGTCATGCCGCGAGTCGTAGCAATGGAATCATTCATCTACGGATCTGCCTTTGACACCCACGCCCCCGCGCACATCTTTGAAGTCCCCGCCGAAGGAAGCCAGGAGCTACCGGAGTTGCGGCGGGCGACGGAGGCCTTTAAGCCAGGGGCTGCTGGAGCTGCTGGATCGAACCCTTATGCCGAGGAACCCTTCACCGTGGGACTGGATTTGCTGCTGGCGGATTTGTAGACCTCACGTTTGACCCTGCTGCAGCGTTTACTGGGTGACAGCTACTGATGGAGAGGTGATCACAATGGCGACGAGGCACACGCTCGTGCAGACGGCCCTGGGTGAATTGACCGTCGTCGCGGAGGACTCTGGGGTAAGTGGGATCTTCTTCCCCGGACACCGCTACCTGCCGGAAGCATCCACCTTTGGGGCAATGGTGATCGCCGACGAGGACGAGGTGTTATCTCAGGCAGCTGAACAGCTCACCGAGTACTTCGCCGGTGCCCGCCGATCCTTCGATGTGCCCCTAGCGGCTCACGGCGACGAGTTCTCCGAACAGGTGTGGGCGCTACTGCGCGAAATCCCTTACGGCGAAACCACCACCTACGGCGAGTTGGCTGTGCAGCTGGGCAACCGGCACTTGGCGCAGCGGGTTGGCCAAGCCGTGGGACACAATCCCGTCTCCATCATCATCCCCTGCCATCGCGTCATCGGCGCAGACGGCTCCCTGACCGGATATGCCGGCGGACTAGAGCGCAAGCGGTGGCTGCTGGAGCTCGAAGAGCCCGCCGGGCTGCGCTTGTTCTAAGTAGGCTGCGAAAGATGAAAGGTCCATTCGAGCAGGCAGTGCACCAGCACGGGGCCACGGTCCTTCGGGTCTGCCGTACCGTCCTGGGCTACGGTGCCGACGCCGACGACGCCTGGTCAGAGACTTTCCTCGCCGCCCTGCGCTCGTGGCCGGACCTACCCGACGACACGAACGTGGAGGCGTGGCTGGTGCGGGTTGCCCAGCGCAAGGCCATCGACATCACCCGTGCCCGGCGCGCCATCCCGACTCCTGACGTGCCGGAGCGTCCCTCCTCGCGGGGCAACCCCGGCGCGGACGAGGGCATCTGGCAGGACGTGGCCCAGCTTCCGGAACGGCAGCGCCTGGCTATCGCCTACCACTACCTGGGTGGGCTGCCGCACACCGAGACTGCCCGGTTGATTGGCGGGACGGCGGAGGCCGTCCGGCGGGCGTCGGCGGACGGCATCAAGAACTTGCGGAAGAACTATGCGATGGGAGAGCCCTCATGAACCTTGCCTCTTTCCCCATTTCCAGCGCGGACCTCGACCGCCTTCACACCTCACTTGGACGGCTCGCCGCGGCGGACGGGACACTCGACGTCGCTTATCGCACCGTGGATTCCCCCCTCGGCCCGCTGTTGTTGGCCGCCACGAAGAAAGGGATCGTGCGCGTGGCCTTCGAAGTCGAGGGTTTCGACGCCGTCCTGGAGACCATCGCCGCCAAGGTCAGCCCACGGGTGCTGGAGGCTCCCGCGCGATTGGATATGGCGGCCGCAGAATTAGATGAGTACTTCTCAGGCCACCGCCGAGCTTTCGATCTGCCCCTAGATTTCGCCCTCTCCACGGGATTTCGCCGCGAGGTGCACAGCTTTCTTCCCCGCATCACCTACGGAAACACCCGTTCCTACAAGGAGGTCGCGGCGTTGGTGGGCAAGCCGACGGCCATTCGCGCCGTCGGAACCGCCTGCGCCACCAATCCCCTGCCGGTGATCGTGCCGTGCCACCGCGTGCTTCGTTCCGATGGAACCCTCGGCGGATATCTGGGCGGGCTGGAGGCAAAATCGATCTTGCTGGACCTCGAGAAGGGAGAACCCCATGGAACCGCTGTTCGGTGATGACCTCCTCGGGCCTCCTGCGGTGGAGCTCCCCGCGGGTGCACACCATGTGCCGGGCTGGCTCACGATGGAGCAACAGCGGTGGATCGTCGCCCGCTTCCACGAATGGATCCACGGCCCGGTCCCCCTCCACTCCCCAAAGATCCGCGGGCATGACATGAGCGTGCAAACGGTGTGCCTGGGCTGGCATTGGCGCCCCTACGAATACACTCGCAACGCCATCGATGTGAACGGACAACGAGTCCTCGACTTCCCCGAATGGATGGTGCGGCTGGGCCGCCAGGCCCTCATTGCCGCCACCGGCGACCACGACGCCGGTGCCAGCTACACCCCCGACACCGCGCTGGTGAATTACTACTCCGACACCGCCAAGATGGGCATGCACCAGGACCGGGAGGAACGCTCCCCCGCCCCGGTCATTTCCCTCTCCATCGGCGATACCTGCAAGTTCCGCTTCGGCAACACCACCAACCGAAATAAGCCTTATCACGACATCGATCTCGCCTCTGGCGATCTCTTCGTTTTCGGCGGCCCAGCCCGGCTGGCCTATCACGGCGTGCCAAAGATCTATCCGCAGACCGCACCGCCCGACTGCGGGCTGGCGTCGGGCAGGCTCAACATCACCCTGCGGGAAACAGGGTTGACTGGCTAACTGCGCGTCCGTGGCTATCCGTGGGTTAAGGGCACGGGCGTAAAGTAGCTGGGGAACAGATACTTTTCCGCTCTTGGCAACCCGAGGAAAGCCCGTGCATCGGCCCCCAGCAGTCCGCACCGTCCGCCACGACATCAACACGAAGCCGTTCATCGTGATTTGGGAGGTGACTCGAGCCTGCGGCTTGGTGTGCAAGCACTGCCGAGCCGACGCCCAACATGAACCGCACCCCGATCAGCTCACGACGGACGAGGGTAAGCGACTGCTCGATGCCCTGTCCTCCTATGAGAAGCCCCTTCCCCTGGTCGTGCTCACGGGTGGCGATCCCTTCGAGCGGGAAGACCTCGAAGAACTGACTGCTTACGGCACGTCCAAGGGACTCAACGTGTCGCTCTCCCCATCGGTCACTCCCAAGCTCACCCCGGAGCGCATCCGATCACTGCGGGAAGCCGGCGGCAAAGCCATGTCCATGTCGCTGGACGGAGCCACCGCCCAGACCCACGATGCGTTCCGCGGATTCTCCGGCACCTTCGAGCAGACCGTCGAGATGGCTCCCGTGATCAACGAGGCCGGCTATCGCCTACAAATTAACTCCACCTTGACGCGCGACAACATCCACGAGGCCCCAGCGCTGCTGAAGAAGGTCATCGAGATGGGCGCGAAGATGTGGTACGTCTTCTTCCTCGTACCCACTGGCCGAGGAGCAGCACTCAATTGCTTGTCACCGAAAGAGCGCGAAGACGTCCTCAACTGGCTAGTCGACATCTCTGACCGCATCGCCATCAAAACCACTGAGGCCCCGCAGTACCGGCGGGTAGTCCTACAACGCCGCGAGGCCGAGGAGTCCGGCGCACCGAAGTATGAGGGCGGGCCGCTCTACGAGAACCTCACCCAACAGACCACCGCCCTGCTCGGCGAACACGCAGCGAAGCCACGTCCGCCGCGCTCCCCCATGGCAGTGAACTCGGGCTCTGGTTTCGCCTTCATCGACCACGTCGGCGACGTCTACCCCAACGGTTTCCTTCCCCTGCACTGCGGAAACGTCAAAGAGACCAATTTCCCGGAGATCTATACCGAGTCACCCGTATTCAAAGAGCTCCGTGACCCCGACAATTGGCACGGAAAGTGCAGCGTGTGCGGATTCCACACCGTTTGCGGAGGTTCACGGTCAACGGCATTCGCGCTCACCGGTGACTACCGAGCTTCCGATCCAACCTGCGTCTACGTCCCACCTGGGTGGGACACCGATGTTGATGGTGTGGAGCCGGGCGGGCACACCCCGGCGTTGAAACTCACTGTCGTGGAAGATTCGACGTCGGTTTAGGATCGGGTGCACCCTCCAAAGGCTGTTCTACTTCGTGCCTGCCACTATTGAACGAACCGCCATCGCTCGTTGGTCGCCGCATCTACAAGCACCAGTGTCGAAGTATCGGGCTGCTCGACCAAACGTTGACCATTCAATGCTTTTCGCACGTCTTCCTGTGCATTGGTTGTGTCAGGGCAGGCCATGCGGGTCGACCCCAGTAATCCGAATTCGATGGACGCTGGATCGCCGCTCGAGATAACAGCCTCGCCGAAGATCCGGTTGCACGAATCCGTACCGCTCAGCTTGTCGCCCTCGATTCGGAAGCTTGCGTTACGATCCGTTTCTAGGTGCCAGTCAATGTCTGAGATCGATGCTGGTCCGCGGCAGGCCGCCAGCATCACGGGCAGGGCTACCGCTAGCCCGACAACGGTGGCGCCCACCACGAATGACCGTATCCTCATTCCTTCACCTGTCTTTCCTTGGAAGCGCTCGATCGACCGTGGCAAGATTTCATTAATCAGTGCAGGTGGAGAAGTAGTCGCGAGTGACGATGTGAGGCTCTAGCTCACTGCCATCAATATCAATGGTATCGCCGATGAGAACTTCCCCTTCGTTGAGGTTTGCGACGCGATTCCATGTAGTGAGGATGCCCCCAACTTGCGAGTCACCCCATTCCTTAGCTCCAGTAAATCTCACCGTTTCACTATCACTGAATTTCAGCACTACGTCCCCACGAGGGGCCCATGGTTCATCAGCATCCATGAGGTCGACGATAAACTCTCCACCCGGAGGGCTCTCAGTTAGTAGATCAACGTCAGTTCCCTCATTGCCGCCTACAGAGATCCAGTCAATCTTCAATCCACATGGCTGCACAATCACCTCAGGATGCCCGGCTTCATTCCATGTCACGCCGAGGGTTCCGCGAATATCGGTGGTAATGATATTTCCACATGCGGTTAGTAACAGTACTGAACTCAGCATCAAACCGGACGACAATTTGACAGTCGGAAACGTTTTCATTCGTTTAAACAACAGCCAATCCCCTCTCTAATATTTGACTAGCGCGGTTGAAGCATCCCGAAGCCTGGACACTATGATCCGCGGAGGGAGTTTCGTGGCTCCATTCTCAACGAAGCTTTCTCCCAGGATAGCAGCGAAAAACCCAGATTACCGATCAAATGTGTCAGAAGTTGAGATGGTAGGGAAAGCGGCAGGGCAGCAAGCACAAAACAAATCAAAAATTTATCGTGCCAAGATCCGGCCACAGCGCCAGCTTTAAGCCTTCGAGTTGCCTAACCCTCAAGCTTCTCCCCCACCTCGAGCCATTCCATCTCGAGGGCTTCCCGCTCGGCGTGGGCTTCTTGGAGTGCAGCATTGGCGGAGGAGATGAGGGAGTAATCCGGGTCGGCGGCGGAGGAGGCGACGGCCATGTCTTGCTCGAAGGTGGCGATGCGTTCGTCGAGCTTGCTCATCTTCCGTTCGAGGCCGTTGAGCTGCTTTTTTAGCTCGCGTTGCTCTTGGGAGCTCAGGCCCGAAGAATTCACGGAGGCTGCGGCTACTGTCTTTTCACCGAAGTCCAGGGGGCCGGAGCCAGCGGCGGCGGCCATGGCTCGGCGTCGCTCTAGGTATTGTTCGATGCCGCCGGGCAGGTTGGTGAGGGTGCCGTCGCCGAACAGCGCCCAGGTGTTGTCGGCGATGCGCTCGATGAGGTAGCGATCGTGAGAGATGACGACGAGGGTGCCCGGCCAGGAGTCGAGGAGGGATTCGAGTTCTTGGAGGGTGTCGATGTCGAGGTCATTGGTGGGCTCGTCGAGAAGCAGGACGTTGGGTTCGGCCATCAGGACGCGGGTGAGTTGGAGGCGTCGGCGTTCGCCTCCGGAGAGGTCGCCGACGGGGGTGCGTTGGCGTTTGGCGGAAAACCCCAGGCGTTCGGCGAGTTGGGAGGCGGAGATTTCCTTCTTGCCTAGCTGGACGTAGCTGGCGACGTCTTCGACGGCGTCGAGAAGCCGCATGGAAGGGTCCAAGTCGTCGAGTTCCTGGCGCAGCCACCCGAGTCGCACGGTCCGGCCTTCGATGCGCTTACCAGCGCTGAGCTGGTGTTCACCGGCGAGGGTGCGCAGCAGGGTCGTTTTTCCGGAGCCATTGACGCCCACGAGGCCGATTCTTTCGCCGGGGGCGAGGCGCCAGGTGAGGTCGTCGACAAGCAGACGCCCATCGGGCGTTTCCACCCGGGCATCTTCCAGCTCGATGACGACTTTGCCTTGGCGTTGGCGGGAGAATGCGGTGAGTTCGACGCTGTCGCGTGGGTCGGGCACGTTGGCGATGAGGGCCTCGGCGGCCTCGATTCGGTAACGGGGTTTGGAGGTGCGGGCCGGGGCGCCGCGGCGCAGCCAGGCCAATTCCTTGCGGGCGAGGTTCTGGCGGCGCTGCTCGATGGCGTCGGCTTGGCGGGCCCGCTCGGCCCGGGCGAAGGTCCAGTCGTTGTAGCCGCCCTCATAGGCATCAACCTGCCCATCGTGGACTTCCCAGGTGAGGGTGGCAATCGTGTCGAGGAACCAGCGGTCGTGGGTGACCACGACGACGGCGAGTTTCCGGCTGATGAGGTGGTCGGCCAGCCATTGCACACCTTCGACGTCGAGGTGGTTGGTGGGCTCATCGAGGACGATGAGGTCGAGGTCGCGGACGAGCGCGGCGGCGAGGCTGACGCGGCGGCGCTCACCGCCGGAGAGCCCGCCCACCGCGGTGTCAAGGCCGAGTTCTGCCACGCCGAGGCCGCCGAGGACTTCGCGGACACGGGCGTCGGAGGCCCATTCGAAGGTTTGTAGGCCGAGTGGCTTGAGCACGACGTCGGCGATGGAGTCGGTGTCGACGAGCTCGGATCGCTGGGTGACCACGGCCATCCGCAGCTCGGAGTTGTGGGAGACGCGTCCCTCATCGGGTGGCTCGATGCCCGTGAGCACCTCCAGAAGCGTCGTCTTGCCGCCGCCGTTGAGCCCCACGACCCCGATGCGATCGCCAGTTTGTACGCCGAGGCTGACGCCGTCGAGCAGGGTTTTTAGGCCCCACGTTTTGGAAACGTTCTCGAGGTTGATGAGGTTGACCATGCCGGTGAGCCTAGTCGAATGGTTAGTCGAGGACGTACGCGCCCTTGGTCGGGCCGTGTGCGACGGCCCCGGAGTAGAGTCCCTCGGCCAAGAGGTCGTCGAGGAGGTCGCGGGCGTGCAGCTCGGAGGAGCAGAGGAAGGCGCAGGTGGGGCCCGATCCCGACACGATCGCGGCCAATGCCCCGGCTTGTTGGCCCAGCTTCAGGGTGCGGGCAATATCGCTGCGCAGGCTGACGGCCGCGGCCTGCAGATCATTGACCAACAGCGGTGCGAGTTGTTCCGGCGAACCACTCATCAGCGCCTTCGACAGCTCCGTCGTGTCCAGGGAAGGCGGGAGGTCGCGGCCCTGGGCGCGTAGTTCGTCGAGGTGGCCGAACACCCGCGGGGTGGACAGGCCCTTCTTGGAAAACACGAGCGCCCAGTGGTACTGCCCGCGCGAGAGCATGTGGGTCAGCTGCTCGCCCCGCCCGGTGCCCAGCATCGTCCCGCCGCGCAAGGTAAAAGGCACGTCGGAGCCGAGTTCGCCGGCGAGGGCGTCAAGCTCTGTTGGATCGAGGGGCGGGAGGTAATCGCTGAGCAGGGCTTGGGTGGCCACCAGCGCAGCCGCCGCGTCGGCCGATCCGCCGGCCATGCCGCCGGCCGTCGGGATGCCCTTGCGGATGTGGATGCGCACCGAGGGAGCAGATTCGAGCCCCCGGGCCCGGTAAGCATCCACCAGCTTATCGACGCCCCGCCACGCCAGGTTCGTCGGATTGCACGGCACGTACCTCGCGTCGAGGCCGGTCACCGTCAGGTCAGAGACGATGCTGCCCTCGCGCACCTCAACCTCATCATCAACGATCAACGAGAGAGTGTCGTGGAGGTCGAGGGATTGGAAGACGGTGACCAGTTCGTGGAATCCGTCCTCGCGCGCGTCCCCCACCCCGAGGTGGAGGTTGACTTTGCCGTGCGCGCGGGCAACGATCTCGCGCATCGCTACAGCCCAGCCAGCCGGACGAAGTCGGCGACGGAGAGTTTCTCTCCGCGCAGCTGCGGATCGATCCCGGCGGCGTGTAGCGCCGCTTCGGCGGCGGCTCCGCCGCCGTAGTGGCCGGAGAGTGCGGCCCGGAGGGTCTTGCGGCGCTGGGCAAAGGCGGCGTCGATAAGCGGCCACACGCGGGCCCGGGATTCTTCCGTGATCGGCCACGGCGGATTGACGTAGCGATCGATGCGGACCAGGCCCGATTCGATTTTCGGGGCGGGCCAGAAGACGTTCTTGCCGATCGCCCCCGCGCGCTTGACATCGCCATAGAAGGCGGCTTTGACGCTGGGCACGCCGTAGATTTTAGAGCCAGGCGTAGCTGCGAGACGATCGGCGACCTCGGCCTGGACCATGACGAGGACGCGGCGGATCGACGGAAAGGTAGCCAGCAGGTGCAGCAGCACCGGGACCGAGACGTTGTACGGGAGGTTGGCCACCAGGGCGGTTGGTTCCTGCAGGTCATCGGCGGTGATCTTGAGGGCGTCCCGGCCGACGATGGTCAGGCGGGAGGCGTAGGGGGCCGCCCTCCAGGCCACGGTGTGCGGGAGTTCGGCGGCGAGTCGATCGTCGATCTCGACGGCGGTGACCTTGTCCGCCGTATCCAGCAACGCCAGGGTCAACGAACCCAAGCCGGGGCCAACCTCGACGACGTGATCGCTGGGATCCAGCTCCGCGGCCGCGACGATCCGGCGCACCGTGTTCGGATCGTGCACAAAGTTCTGGCCGAGCTTCTTCGTCGGAGTGACGTTGAGCTTCTCCGCCAGAGTGCGGATCTCCACGGGGCCGAGGAGGTCGGCGGGCTGCGCGCTGCTGGAGGTCATAGAGACCAATCTAGTGCACGCCTCAAGCTGCTTAACGCAGGCCCATGCGGGAGGTACACGCGGGCCACGCGCCCCAACCCTGGGAGGCCTGCACCTTCGAAGCGATCTCGATCTGCTGCTCGCGGGTGGCCTGGTCGGCGGTCGCCGCGTACTGGCCGCCACCGTGGGCAGTCCACGTCGACGCGGAGAATTGCAGGCCGCCGTAGTAGCCGTTGCCGGTGTTGATGGACCAGTTTCCGCCCGCCTCACACTGCGCGAGGGTGTCCCACACGGAACCGGACGCGACCGAGGGAGCGGCCTTGGTGCCACGGGAGATGGTGGCCGGGGTCGACGGGGTGATGTCGACCTCCTTGATGATGTCGCGGGCGGTTTCCACGCCGTTGACCGTGGTGATGCGGTGGGTGGTCTCCCGCACGCCCGGCACGGCCGGGGTGACCACGGTTTCCTTGCCCTCCGCGGTCTGCGGATCATCGATGTAGTTCGGCTCGGCTTCGTAATCGCCGGTCTCCGTGGACTCGGTGATATCGATGCGCTGAACATCAACCTTGAGGTTGTTGGTCACGGGCGTGTCCAGGGCCGGGCTGACCTGGTCATGCTTACCCAGGGTGATATCACGAGCGGCGAGCAGGTCCTTGACCGTTGCCGCAGGGACCTCGGTGAACACCGTCTGGCCGCCATCGGTGACCGAAACGATCTTCGGAGTGGTGACCTCGACGCGCATCTGGTCGGTGAGTCGGGCATCAGCGTTGTCCACGTGAGCAGCCGGAGTGACCCCATCCAGCTCTCCCACGAGGTCCTGCACGGTCAGCGCGGTGGAGGTGACGTCGGTCTGCTTGCCATCGATGACCACGGCGACCGGCTTCGCGGTGCGAACGGTGATGGTTTCGCCCTTGGCCAGCGATTCGCTGGGGGCGGGGTAGACGAGATCCTGATCAGCGATGGTGACACCGGCGGCATCCAGAGCGCCAGCCACGTCGCGGGACAAGGTGGTCAGCTCGGTGCGGTCACCGTTGACATCCACCACGACGTCCTTGGCCATCGCGGCGGTGGTGATGCCACCGACGGCGAGCACGCCGACGACTCCGCCAGCTGCGATGCGAGCGGGCAGGGAGATGGTCGAGGGGTTGAGGCGCTTGATCTGGTTGTTGTTATGAAGACCCATGGGGAAATTCAGTCTCGTTTTCTCAGTCTAGTTTTCTCACTGTGGAAAATCGGCCAATGGTCACAGTACGGTAACATTCGCCGATCGTCCAGTATCATTTCCCGTGCGATACCTCTTGAAACACTCAAGCCACATGCGCACCTAGAAATACACAGCGTCGAACGTCTCACTCAGTTCCGCCGCCAATTCCGCCGGCTCCATCCCCCGCGCCGCCGCCACACACAACGCCGTGTGCCCAATTATCGCCGGCTCATTCCTCCCGCCCCGGAACGGCTCCGGCGTCATGTACGGAGCATCCGTCTCAATGAGCAACTGTCCCCGCGGAGCCAACCTCGCTGCCTCCCGCAACTCCTCATTGCGCTTAAACGTCACGTTGCCTGCAAAACTCAGCACATAGCCGCGAGCCAACGCCTCCTCAGCCATCGCCAGCGGCGAAGAGAAACAGTGCAGGATCGTGTACTTCGGCCGCGGCGCATCAGCGAGGACCCGCATGAGCTCCTCATCGGCCTCCCGATTGTGAATCATCAACGCCTTCCCCGACTCCACCGCCAGGTCAATGTGCCAGCGCAGCGCCTCCTCCTGCACCTCCAACGGTGCCGTCGACTCCGGCTCGTGGCGAATCCAATACGTATCTAAACCGGTCTCCCCCACCGCCACGCATCGCGGGTCCGCGGCCATCTCCCGCAAGCGCGCCCGAGCTGCCTCATCGAGCTCGTGGGCCCTCGTCGGGTGAATCGCGCAGGCGGCAAACACCCGCTCGTTGTGCTGGGCGGCGGCCAGCGCCAACTCGGCCTCCGCCAAACCGTCGCCGACGGTACACAGCTTATCGACGCCCGCCCCTACCGCCCGCGCCACCATCGCATCCACCTCTTCCGGGGTCCGGGCCCCCGCCGAGGCGAGGTGCGTGTGCGCGTCGACGATCCCCGGGATCGTTTCTGCGGGGACCGGTACCGGACGGGGCTTCTTCTTCGACATGGCTGTCATTGTAGGGATTAGCGTGGGAGCCATGTTCACTGCCAGCGACTGGGTGTTCCACGATCTCACCCGCCCCCTGCACCCGGACCAGGAACGCTTCCCCACCGACCCGCCAATGTCGGTTCACCTCCTGAGCACCGCCGCCGACGATGGCTTCGAGGTGACCTCTTACCAGGTGGTCGGGCCCACCGGCACGCACGTCGATGCCCCCTCCCACGTCGTGCCAGGCGGGCGAACACTCGAGCAGATTCCCGCATCTCAATCACTCCTGCCGTTGATCGTCCTCGATTCCCCCGATGTCAAGGCCTGGGAGGAACGCCACGGTCGGGTGCCCGCCGGGTGTTTCGCGGCGCTTCGCGGCGGAGGCTGGACCGTGCCCGCGCTGGAAGTCCTCCACTCACGCGGCGTCATCGCTATCGGCCACGACACCCTCAATGCCGACCCAGCCGACCTCGCTGCCGTCGGCTCTTTCCCCGCCCAACGCTGGTGGCTGGAGCATGACCATTGGCAGATCGAGAACCTCCGCCCGTTCACCGGCTTGCCCGCCACTGGCGCCTGGATCATGGCCACCTGGCCCCTCCCCGCCGGAGGCTCTGCCTTCCCGGCGCGCGTCATTGCCCTAACCCCTACTGGCCAGCGCGAGCGGTAGCACCACCTGCCCGGAGATCCTGGCCAAGGCTTCTCCCGCCACAGTCACCGACCACCCGGTATCCACCAGTTCCGTGACCAGCAGGATCGGGCCGTCCACATCGGGCAGGCCTGTGAAGTCCCAGTGTTCCAGGAGGCCCTTCACCCGATAGGCCGAGTTCTGCGCGGTGACCTCTCCGGCACCGGGACGCACGGGCAGGGTCCCCACAAAGTCCATCCGGCCGACCGCGGCCACCGCTTCCGCCAAGGCCGTCACCTGAGCCGTGGCCTCCGGATCGACCGTGCCGAGCGCAATGACGCTGGTGGGCCGTTGCTCCCAATCCCAGTCCGACAACACCGCGACAATGCGGGGCAACCACGTGTCTTCTTGCCACGGCGACGTTGGCCGCCACGCCTTGTTGCCGAGCAATTCCCTCAACGCCGGTCCCCGAGCGATGTCGTTGAGGCGACCAAGAGCTCGACCGGGCTCCACGCCGTGAATTTTCCCCTTGACGCTAATGCCGGTTGGCCATTGCTTGCGCTGGGTCAGACGCACTCCCGGCGCCGTGAGTCGGGAGGAGACCCGGTTGGCCACGGACGCGTCGACGCCTGTGGCCCAGGTACGGCCCGTGCAGTTATCGCAGCGGCCACAGTCACTGGTTGCGGTGACATCATCTAATTGGCGGCGCAGGAACAACAAGCGGCAGCCGGTGGTCCGCTGGTAGTCCACCATGGCGTTTTGTTCCGCGATGCGGGCGGCAGCCAGGCCTTGGTAGCGCGCGGCATCGTAGGTCCATGGTTGGCCGGTGGACACCCAGCCGCTGCGAACCCGGTTGACCGCGCCATCGACGTCGAGGACTTTGAGGACTTGCTCGAGGCGAGAGCGGCTGAGATCGACCTGACTTTCCAGGCGGATCGTCGATTGCGCTTCATCTCCCAGCGCCGAAAGCAGCCGCTGGACTGTCTGCTCATCCGGGAATGACACGGAGGCAAAGTAGCGCCAGATATCGCGGTCTTCCGCACCGGGGAGGAGGATGACCTCGGCCCGGTCAGTGCCACGGCCGGCGCGGCCAATCTGCTGGTAGTAGGAGACCGGGGAGCTCGGCGCCCCCACATGGACGACGAATCCCAGGTCTGGTTTATCAAATCCCATGCCCAACGCGGACGTGGCCACCAGCGCCTTGAGTTCATTGCCAATCAACGCCTGCTCCAGGCGTTCCCGCTCCCCGGCTTCCGTGCGGCCGGTGTACGCCGCAACGTTCCAGCCCGCCGCCTCCAGTGCTTCCGCCAAGTCCTCAGCCGCCGCGACCGTCAAGCAATAGATAACCCCGGAGCCTTCGAGTTCGCTGAGGTGAGAGGCCAGCCATGCCGGACGCTGGGTCGAATCCTCCAGCTGGACCACGGATAAGTGCAGGGATTCTCGATCCAAGCCGCCCCGGAGCAGACCAGTCTCGGCCCCCAGCTGTGCCTGGACATCGGCGACCACGCGGTCGTTGGCCGTCGCTGTCGTGGCCAACACCGGCACTCCGTCCGGGAGTTCAGCCAGAAGTGTGCGGATGCGCCGATAATCCGGCCGGAAATCATGCCCCCAGTCCGAGATACAGTGCGCCTCGTCCACGACCACCATGCCCACGGCCTGGGCGATGTGCGGCAGAACCTCCTCGCGGAAGCCGGGGTTGTTCAGCCGCTCCGGCGAGATAAGCAGGACATCGACCTCACCCGACACCACCTGGGCTTGAATCTCTTCCCATTCGGTCATGTTCGCGCTGTTGAGCGTGGCCGCCGCAATCCCGGCCTTTCGAGCGGCCTCCACCTGGTTGCGCATAAGCGCCAGCAGCGGGGAGATGATGAGCGTGGGGCCCCTCCCCGCCTCACGCAGCAGTTTCGCCGCGATGAAGTACACCGCCGACTTGCCCCAGCCGGTTCGCTGCACCACCAGCATCCGCCGCCGCTGTTCGACGAGTGCCTGGATCGCCGTCCATTGATCATCGCGTAAGTGGGCACCCGCCCCCGCGATTCCGACGAGTAACTCATTTGCCTGGCCCCGAGTAAGCTCCATGAACTACACGCTAGACCATGCCCCCGACATTAGCCCTGAGCTGCTAATTCATCATCAATGAACCCCCGCCGCGCGGCCCGGAAACCCGCCGCTCCCATGAGCGCACACAGCGCCGCCAGGACCGGCAGGATGAGGTCCCAGCCGCCCAGCGCTTCGCGCGCCATGCCTACCGCGAAGGGGCCGACGGCGGCGATGAGGTAGCCGACTGGTTGCACGAAGCCCGACAGTCGAGCGGTGACCATGGGGGCCCGGCTGCGCGCCGGGATGAGCGCGATGGCCATGGGGAATGAGAAGCCACCCACGCCGAGGAGCACTGACCACACCACGGGGGCCGCTGTGGCATCCCACCACAGTCCGAGGTAACCCAGGGCCATGAGGACGGCGAAGAGGATCGGGAGCCATTGAATGTTGCGCCATCGATCGATCACCACGGGCATGACGAGCCCGCCGAGGATGCCGCAGCCCGCGGCGATGGCAAGTGCCACGCTCGCGGCGTTGGTGCTCGCCCCACTGTCCACGAGGATCTTGGGCAGCCATCCCATCTGGATGTAGGCGTTCATGGATTGCAGGCCGAAGAAGAACATGAGGTAGACGGCCGTCGGGGCGCGCCACAGGGAATTCCGCTTCGCCGGGCCGTCATCCGAGAGATCGACTGCCCCCGAGCGGGGCACGTCGCGCCCCACCTTCGGCAGAATCACTAACCACACCAGCAGTTGCACGGCGGCAGGGATCGCCCACAAGAACAACGCCCAGCGGAAGTCGAGCCCCAGCAGCGCGGTCAATGGTCCCAGGGCGCCAGACAGGCCCAGCACTGAGCCGTAGATCGTCATTAAGGCGACGATGTGTCGCCCGCCGTGGTTCTTTATCCATGCGGGGAGCAGTACGTTGCCCAGCGCGATGCCCACGCCGACGCAGGCGGTGAGCAGGATGAACAGCGAGATGGAACCTATCCACGGTCGCAGCGCCAATCCCAGCAGGGTCAGGGCCATGCCCAGCCACAGGGTCCTGGTCAATCCCAGCCGCGTGGCCACCGGGACCGCCACCAGCCCGAAGAGAGCAAAGAGGAGGCCGGGGATGGCGGTGATGACGCCGGCGAGGGTGCCGCCCGCGTTGAAGGCCAGGAGGACGTCGGCAAGCACTGCCCCGAGCGAGGTGATGCCGGAGCGAAGGTTGATTGCCGCGATGAACACCGCGATGAAGAGCAGCGCGGCGGGAAGTGCTTTACTCCTCACCCCGATCAGCTAGCTTTCGCTGAGGATCGGTGCCCATTCCGGGCCGGTCTCGGCGAGCTCGGGGTCCAGTTTTTGGATGAGGGGCTGGGGCTTGTCCAGCGGGGTGCCCGCGACGACATCGATCCGCTTCCACACGGCCTGCTGCGAGGTGTAGTCGCCGGTGATGACGGGGTAGGTCTGGCCTGCTTCGGGCAAGTCGACGCCGACGAGCTCAACCGGCATGTCATCGGTGACTTCCTCGATAACCGGGGTGGCTGCCCACACGCCGTCGCGGCCGAGGGTCTCGTGGACCTGCTGCGCGATGTGCGGCAGGTAGGGGGTGAGCAGGACGTTGCAGTCGGAAACAACCTGCAGAGCGGTCCACAGCACGGTGGCCAGGCGCTCGCGCTGGGTCTCGTCCTTGGCCAGCTTCCAGGGCTCCTGTTCCGCGATGTAGGCGTTGGCTTCGCCGACGACGTGCATGGCGGCGGTGATGCCTGCCTTGAACTTGGAGGCGGCCAAAGCCTCGCCGACGACGTCGAACGTCGAGGCCGCCAGGTCGAGGATCTTCTGGTCTGATTCGGTCAAAGCCCCGGGGGCGGGCACCTCGCCGAAGTTCTTATTCGCCATGGCGACGGTGCGGTTGACCAGGTTGCCCCAGCCATTGGCCAGCTCGTTGTTCACGCGGCGGACGAACTCATCCCAGGTGAAATCGGTGTCGGTGTTCTCCGGGCCTGCGACGGCGATGAAATAGCGCAACGGGTCGGGACCGAACTCAGCGAGGAAGTCCTTGACGTAGATGACCACGCCTTTGGACGAGGAGAACTTCGAGCCGGACATGGTGAGGTACTCGGAGGAGACGACCTCGGTGGGGAGGTTGATCTCGCCGTACTCGTGGAGGGTGCCACCCTTGGATCCCTTGCCGGCGTAACCGAGCAGCTCGGCGGGCCAGATCTGGGAGTGGAAGGTGATGTTGTCCTTGCCCATGAAGTAGTAGCCGGTGGCCTCGGGGTTTTGCCACCACTGCTTCCAAGCGTCGGGCTGGCCGGAACGCCACGCCCACTCGATGGAGGCGGAGAGGTAGCCCACGACAGCGTCGAACCACACGTAGAGCTTCTTGGCGTTGTTGTCCTGCCAGCCCTCCACTGGGATGGGCACACCCCAGTCAATGTCGCGGGTCATGGCGCGGGGGCGCAGGTCGTCGAGGAGGTTGAGGGAGAACTTCAGCACGTTGGGGCGCCAGTCTTCGCGCCCGCGCAGCCACTCGCCCAGCGCGTCGGCGAGGGAGGGCAGGTCGAGGAGGAAGTGCTCGGTTTCGACGAACTCCGGGGTCTCCCCGTTGATCTTGGACACCGGGTTGATCAGGTCGGAGGGGTCGAGCTGGTTGCCGCAGTTGTCACACTGATCGCCGCGGGCTTCGGGGTAGTTGCAGATCGGGCACGTGCCCTCGATGTAGCGGTCGGGCAGGGTGCGCCCGGTCGACGGGGATACCGCGCCCTGGGTCGTCTCCTTGATCATGTAACCGTTGTCGTAGAGGCCCTTGAACAACTCCTGCACCACCGCGTAGTGGTTCCGGGTGGTGGTGCGGGTAAACAGGTCGTAGGTCAGGCCCAGACCGGCCAAGTCTTCGACGATCTGGCGGTTGTAGCGATCGGCGAGTTCCTTGACGGTCACGCCTTCCTTGTCGGCCTGCACCAACAAGGGGGTGCCGTGCTCGTCCGTGCCGGAGATCATGAGGACCTCGTTGCCCACCATCCGCTGGTAGCGGGCAAAGACATCAGAGGGGACGCCGAAACCGGCGACGTGTCCGATGTGGCGGGGGCCGTTGGCATACGGCCAGGCGACGGAGACAAGCACAGACTGGGTCATGCCCTACACCCTATTTCATCGGGTCCCTTTTGTTGATTTTGGCCATCCGCTGCTGACGGCGGGCCTTGTTCCTCGCGGCACGCTGGTGTTCCTGGTGCACCCGACGCTCCCGCGCGAGGCGGGCGGCGAACTCCTGTTGGGATCGGTAGTCGAGGTAGATGACGTCGTTGCGCAGGTCCTTGACCAGGGCGACCATGAGTCCGATGATGACCAGGAGGAAGGGGCTGGCCGCGATGATCGTGATGGATTGGAGGTTGCCCAGCGAGTCCTCCGAGGAGGTGAGCATGACCATGCCAATCGCGGCGGTGAGGATGCCCCACAGCGCGGAGACCCAGGGGGTGGCGTTGCTGCGGCCGTGCTGGGAGAGGGTGCCCATGACGGTGGAGGCGGAGTCCGCGGAGGTGACGAAGAAGGTGCCCAGCAAGATCATGGCCACGACACCCATGATGGTGCCGCCGGGCAGCTGGTGGAGCAGATTGAACAGCTGGGACGGGGCGGAGCCGTCGCCCCAGATGGAGCGGCCTTCCTGCTCGAAGGTGATGGCGGTGCCGCCGAGGATGGAGAACCACACGACGGAGACCAGCGAGGGAACGACGAGGACGCCGATGGTGAATTCACGGATGGTGCGACCGCGGGAGATGCGTGCGAGGAACATGCCCACGAAGGGTGACCAGGAGATCCACCAGGCCCAGTAGAAGATGGTCCAGGAGTTAAGCCATTCGCCGGCGGTGCCGTCTGCGGAGACTCCGGTGCGGCCGGCCATCTCGAAGAACTGGGAGAAGTAGCTGGCCATGGAGGTCGGCATGAGGTTGAGCACGGCGACGGTCGGGCCCATGATGAAGATGAAGATGGCCAGAATGGCCGCGATCACCATGTTGGTGTTGGACAGGTACTGGATGCCCTTGCCCACGCCCGAGAGCGCGGAGACAATGAACGCCAGGGTGAGCACGAGGATGATGCCGATGATGGTCCAGGTGCCCGGATCATCAATAATCCCCGAGGCGGACAGTCCCGCGCGGATCTGCAGCGCTCCCACACCCAAGGAGGTGGCGGTGCCGAAGACGGTGGCGATGATCGCCAGGATGTCCACGAGCTTGCCCCAGAATCCGCGGGCACCCTTTTCACCCAGCAGCGGCACGAAGGCCGAGGAGATCAGCTGCGGGCGGCCGAGCCGGAAGGTGGAGTAGGCAATCGCCAGGCCCACGACGGCGTAGATCGCCCAGGGGTGGAGGGTCCAGTGGAACAACGAGGAGGCCATGGCGGCCCCGACCTCGTGCTCGGAGCGACCCGGGACGCCATCGCGGTAGAAGGTCAGCGGTTCGGTCGCGCCGTAGAACATGAGGCCAATGCCCATGCCGGCAGCGAACATCATGGCGATCCAGGAGACGGTGCGGAATTCTGGTGCCTCGTCGCTGGCCCCCAGTTTGATTTGGCCGAACTTGCTCGCGGCGATGATGATCATGAACGCCACGAAGACGGTGCCAAACAGCACGAAGGCCCACCCGAGGTTGTTCACCACCAGGCTCAGGGCGGAGGAGGCAAAATTGGCAAAGCTGTCGGGGCTCAACAGGCCCCACAAAACGACGGCGACGATGACGCCGGCGGTGGGAAGAATAACCGCCCAGTCAAAGCTGGGCTTGTCGTCCTCCTCGTGCCGGTCAACGGCGTCGGAGGTTTCATCGAGGTGGCCGCCGATGAGCTCAGCGTCCGACATCATCGATGCCAGCTGTTCAGTGGCGGTGCTGGGTTCCGCCTGCTCAGGATTGGTCATGGGTATAACTGTTGAGCATTCGTGTGTACGTCACCAACTGCGCGCCCACCGTCGCGCTCCCTGAAAACAGCGTATCGACGCCCCCGTTACCTCCCCGTAACACCCATCACCGCAGGTGAGTCCCCCAAGGGGACCATGAGATCACAAAAGCATAACCATTTCTTTTCGTATGATCTATCTCGCGTTCAGCACGGCCTCATACAAGTCACGGTTGGACACCCCGCGCCCCGCGGCTACCTGGCGGCAGGCCTCTTTCAAGCGCACCCCATCGGCCACCATCGCCTCCACCACGGCAACGAGCTCCTCCACACTCACCTCGGCGGCGCTGCCGCCTTCGATGACGACGGTAATCTCGCCTTTCACTCCCTCAGCCGCCCACTCGGCCAGCTCTGAAAGGCTGCCGCGGCGGACTTCCTCGTAGGTCTTGGTCAACTCGCGGCACACCGCCGCCCGGCGCTGCTCCCCCAGCACGTCGGCTGCCACCTCGAGGGTGTCGGCCAGGCGGTGCGGGGATTCAAAAAAGCACACGGCCCGCGCCTCCGCCCGCAGGGATTCCAACCACGCCCGGCGCGGCCCACCCTTGCGTGGGGCGAAGCCATCAAAAATGAACCGCCCCACCGGCAGGCCCGACAGGGCCAGGGCGGTGGTCACGGCCGACGGGCCGGGCAGACAGGTGACGGGGACGCCGGCAGTGTGCGCGGCGTCGACAAGCGAGAACCCGGGGTCGGACACCAACGGCATGCCCGCATCGGTGACGACGAGGACGGTGCCGGTCCGGGCGGCGTCGATAAGCTGACGGGCGCGGCCGACCTCATTGTGATCGAAATTGGAAATCACCCGGCCGGATATCTCCACCCCGAGCGCCGCCGCCAAGTTGCGCACGCGGCGCGTATCCTCCGCGGCGATGACGCCCGCGGTGGCCAGGGCGTGGGACAACCGGGGCGAGGCGTCGCCGATATTGCCCAGCGGAGTTGCGGCAAGAACCACACCATGGGGAAGAGATTCGACCTGAGACATGCCTTGTACCTTAGACTCTGTGCCGTGAGCACCGCCATCGCCGCCGGGTACCCCGGCCCCCGGTTTGCGCCCTCGGTGCGCCCCATCCTCCCCCGCCCTGCGGCGTGGACCCGCCAGGACACCTGGTCGGTCCTAGTCATTGGCATTCTCGCGCTGTTTACCCGCTTCGTCGGCCTCACCAGCGCGGTAGCCTCCGGCACGCCCGTCTTCGACGAGAAGCACTACGTGCCGCAGGCGTGGGACATGGTGCGCTCCCAGTTCAATCCGCTCATCGGCGGCATCGAATCCAACCCCGGCTACGGGCTCGTGGTGCACCCGCCGCTGGCCAAGCAGATCATTGCGCTCGGCGAATGGGTCTTCGGGTACACCCCGTTGGGCTGGCGCTTCATGGTGGCACTCTTCGGCGCCGGGACCGTCGTGATGACGATGTTGCTGGTCCGCCGCCTCGCCGGCACCTGGCAGGTCGCCTTCTTCGCCGGGCTGCTCGCCGTGGTTGATGGCGTGTTGTTGGTCAGCTCCCGCTTCGGCATGCTCGACATCTTCCAGGTGTTTTTCATCGTGTCCGCCGCCTGGGCCCTGGCCTGCGACCGCGAGCAGATGCGCGCCCGGATGCACGACGCCTACACCCACGGCATGCTCGGCACCTCGCCGTGGGGACCGCGCCTGGGCTTTCGCTGGTGGCGGTTTGTCGCTGGCGTATTCCTCGGCCTCGCCCTCGGGGTGAAATGGTCGGGCCTGTACTACATGGCGTTTTTCGGGATCATGAGCGTGGCACTGGACTGGGCCCTGCGCCGCCGCTACGGCGTGCGTCGCCCCTTGCGCGGCATGCTGCTTCGCGACGCCCTCCCGGCCTTCGCCTCCCTCGTCATCGTCCCGGTCCTGCTGTACTTCTGGTCCTGGCGGGCCTGGTTCGCCTCCGAGACCTCCGTCTACCGCCACGCCGTCAAAGACGCCATCCTGCCCGATTCCCTGGGCTCCTTCTTCCTCTACCACCGGTCCGTCCTGGAATTTCACGCCTCCCTGACCACCTCTGGCGGGCATTCGCACCCGTGGGATTCCAAACCGTGGTCATGGCTAGCGGGCACCCGACCGGTGCTCTACTTTTCCTCCACCGACATCTCGTGCCTGGGCGGCACATGCCGACGCATGATCTACCTCTTCGGCACCCCGGCCATCTGGTGGCTGACCGTCCCGATCCTGCTGTGGGGTCTGTGGAGCCTCATCATCCGCCGCGACGATCGCTTCCTCATCCCCCTCGTCGCCTTCGCCGCCGGCTTCCTCCCGTGGCTGGCGGGGTATGACCGGCAGATGTACTTCTTCTACGCCACCGCCCTGGCGCCGTTTACCATCGCGCTCATCGCCCTCACGCTGGGGCAACTCCACGGCCGAGGAAAGCTCGTGACATGGCGGTGGCTGAGCATCCTCGCCGGCGGTCCCCTGAGATCAGGCACCCTCGCCGTCATCGTCTACCTGTCGGTAGCGGTGGCGATGTTCCTCTACTTCTCCCCGATTCTCTACGGCTACATGATCCCGGACTCGTGGTACTACGGGCTCATGTGGCTGCCCAGCTGGAGTTAGATCGGGCTCGCGCCCAACTCCCGCCACCCGGTGCGCAAGAGCAAAAACCCGTGGTGGTTCAGCCACGCCCACACCAAGGCGATGAGGGTGAGCAGGAGCAACCCCAGGCCCAAGACCTGACCCTCGCTGACCGTCCCCAGCACCATGTCACGCACGAGGAACCCACACTTAAACATCCACAACGCGCCCATGATCGGCACAACCCCGGACGTCACGCCCGGCTTCCAAGCCACGGCGAACAGTCCGAAGGCGAAGGCGAATCGGACAGCGGCAGCATCGACGAGGAGATCCGCGGTACGCGGATCCGAGTCGACGCTCAACGTGGAGCCATCGGCGGAGATCTGGGTGAGCCCACCGGCATCGCCAAGCAACTGCACTCCCCACACCACCCACGCAACACCTGCGAGAATAAGCAACGTCCGGGCAAGGACAAGGCCGATGGCCCGGGCATTGGCGGTACGCCGCCACTCCGGCTCCACACCCGCGATGATCACCGCCGACAAATCCGGCGGCGACATTCCACCATCAGCAGGCTCGGCGAAATTGAGCTGCCGACTCAACACCAACGAGTTCTCCCAGAACTCCCGGCACTGCTGGCACCCGGCAACATGCGCATCAACGACATCATCACTCAACGGCGCCGGTTCCCCATCAATGCGCGCGGACAGCGCAGCCTGAACCTGATCATGGCTAATCACGAACCAACACCCGGTCCAAGCTCGCCCGACCCGCCCCAAACACCACGACCATGCCCAGCGCAGCAATGAGGACCACGGGGTACTCCACTCCCCCATCACTGACAAAGAACCCCTGGGGGACGTGCACGAACCACAGTGCAGCCGCCATGAGCAGGGCGAGGATCCCCGCCACGAGGGTGGTCAACAGGCCCACCACCAGCATCGCCCCGCCGAGCAACTCCACGACCATCACCGCGTATGCCGACAACTTGGGTTGGGGAACCCCCCACGCACTGAACTGGCCGGTGGTCTCCGTGAGCCCCGTGATGAGCAATTTGTCCCACCCGTGCGCCACAAACACGGTGCCCAGGACCACACGCAGCAACAGCAACGCAGCATCCCTCACAGCCGGTTTATCCATGTGGATAGACTACCCCTAAGCATTCAACGGGAGGAGTTCATGGTGATGCCTACGCGCCGGGGAACCGGAAGAAGCCTGGCGGAGTCCAATAGACCATGACTGACTCACCTGATCTCATCATCGGAGCCGATGGCCTCGCCCGCCCCCGCTGGGCCGCCTCCTCCGACCTGCTCCGCACCTACTACGACACCGAGTGGGGCATGCCCGTCCGCACGGAGCAGGGGGTCTTCGAACGCCTCTGCCTCGAAGGCTTCCAGGCCGGCCTGTCGTGGGAGCTCATCTTGCGGCGGCGGGAGAATTTCCGGGCGGCCTTCCGTGGCTTCGACGTCGACGCGGTAGCCGAACTCAGTAGCGCCGACGTGGATCGCCTCATGGAGGATGCGGGGATTATCCGGAATCGGCGCAAGATTGAGGCCACCATCCGCAACGCCCAAGCAACGATTCGGCTGCGAGAGAAGGATGGCCTCGCGGAGTTCGTGTGGTCCTATCAGCCCACTCAAACCCCAGCGCCCCGGACCGCGGCGGAGGTGCCCTCCCACTCACCCGAGTCAGCAGCGCTAGCGAAGGCCCTGAAGAAGGAGGGGTTTTCCTTCGTCGGGCCGACGACCATTTTCGCGCTCATGGAAGCGATCGGGGTTGTTGATACCCACCTGGTGGGATCGTGGCGGCGCGGTTCCTCCGGGGTGTGGGACTTTTAGAGTTAGCCCACGCGGCGGCTGTCGTGGCCACCGTGATTGTCGGGGCGACGGAACGGGCGGCGGCGCGCCGGGGCAGAATCCAGCTCCTCATCGAAGTGGGCTTCCGTCACGGGAAGGTAAGCAAAGTCGGGGGATTCATCATCCAGCTCCAGCACGAGGGCGCCCGGGCGACGGAGGTTACGCGGAATGGATAGTTCTTCATCGACGACGCTGCGCACACCCAACCGGGCGCGGCGGAGCTGCTGGATCCGGCGGCGGCGCAACGCTTCCTCCTGCCGGGTCTGCGTGCGCAGAGCCGCCAGGTACACGGCCGTAGCCAGGGCAGCAACGCCAGGCAGGGCCCATGACCATCCGCCGAGGAAGAAACCGGCCACCAGAGTGACCACGACGAGCGCGACTAGGCCCAGGAGGGTGCGCTGGCGGCGCTGGTAACGGGTGGTGGAGTGCTCAGCATCGGCGACAGGGTCGTAGCCACCGCGGCCGCGTCGGCTTTCGGCGAACTCGATCTCTTCGTCGGTGAGATCCTTATCTTCGTCACTGAGGTCCTCGTCCACGGCTTCGAGGGCGGTGTCGTCGTCGACCGGCTCGTCCTCCAGCACCTCAACGACGGCGTCGTCCGGGTACATGAGGTCGGCCGGGGAGGTGTAGGAGTCGTCGTAGGCGTACGTTGCTTCGCCATCGTCATAGTCATCGTCGTAGTAGAAGTCGTCGACCTCATCCACGGGCTCCTCGACGGTGTCGGACGCGGCAGCGAGTTCGTGGACGACGGCGCCGTCGATGATCTCCGCTGGTTCTTCATCAGCCGCGTCGCGGCGGGTGAACATGCCCAGGAATGGGCGGGAGGGGCGGGCATCATCAAGCAAGACGTCTTCCGCGGGGACTTCCTCGTAGTCGTCGATATCTTCCGACTGGTTGCTCACCTGCGGCAGCTTCGGGCGACGGCGCATGCTGCCCAAGAGTCGGCCGGAGCCGCCCTCGTAGAGCACGCGGGTGTCGTCGAAGGCTTCGCCCGCCTTGCGGATCGGCTTTTGACCACGCAAAAGAAGAGGTGCCAGCACAAAGAGCCACACCACGATGATCAGGACAATGATCAGGCTTCCGGACACGCGTCGTGCCACCTTCCTGGGGACGGGGACGTCGAATGCTCTCAGACTAATCCGGCAGTTGAGCGTCACTGCCCTGCCACGCCGCCGAGGTGACGGGCAAGTTTGTCTACAGCAGGCGCCCTTGTTCCCGCAGGCGGGAGACGCACGTGCCGCGGTGATCCTCGCGGTTTTGGGCGACCAGGTGGTGGTCCTGCCAGCGGCCATCGATGTGGAGGTTGCCATGGAGGAAGCCCGCCTGGCGGAAGCCGTTGAGGGCTAAGACTCGACCGGAGGCGGGGTTATCGGGCAGGTAGGTGGCGGTCACCCGGTGCAGCCCGATGCGGAGAAACGCATGGTCTGTCCCTAAGGCGCAGGCGGCGGTGGCCACCCCGCGCCCCATGAAGGCGGAATGGACCCAGTAGCCGATCCAGCAATCGGAGATGCTGCCGTGTTGAATACTGCCGAGGGTGACTTGCCCGGCGAAGGCACCATTGAGCTCGATGGCAAACGGGACGACTTGACCGCGCTGGGCGGCGGAACGCAAGCCGGTGAGGAAACGCCAAAAGGCGGAGGGCGAATGGGCTATCTCCCACTCCTCGGGCATGGTGGGTTCCACCGGTTTGAGGAACGACTCGTCGAGGGTGCGGTACTCGGACCAGTCGCGGCCGTCGCGACGCATGAGGGGGCGCAAGCGCAGGCGGGAGCCGTCAGGCAGCTGGACCACCGGGGTCGATTCGGGCCAGCCGGGGTGGACGAGGTCGCGCGGGCCGGAGCCAGGACGGCTCACGCGGCGATAGGACAAACCAAGCGGGTCGAGCACTAGCTGCCCTGCGATAAGAACATGACGTCAACGACGTCGCCGGGGCGGATCTCCGTGACCTCCTCGGGCACGCGGATCATGGCGTTGGCCTCAGCGAGTCCCGCCAACAAGTGGGCGGGGGCGCCGGTCGCGCCACCGAGACCCTCCACCAGATAGTCGTGGGTATCGGCATCGCGCATGAGGCGGGCGCGGACGAACCCGCGGCGCCCCTCCCGCGAGGCGACGTGGTTGACGGCGCGGGCCCGGACCACACGGCGCTGGGCATTACGCTTGCCCAGGGTAAGGCGGATGAGCGGGCGGATGAACACCTCAAAGGTGACCAGAGCCGAGACCGGATTAGAAGGGAGGAGGAAAACGGGAATCTGTTCTTCCCCGAGCAGGCCGAAGCCCTGGACGGAGCCGGGGTGCATGGCCACGCGGGAGGTATCGATGGACCCGAGTTCCTCGATGACGGTGCGGAACATCTCGGACCCTTGCCCGCCCACGGCGCCGGTGATGACGATGACCTCGCTGCGCAGGATCTGCGCCTCGATGATCTCCTTCAGCCGTCGCGGCTCACCGATGGCGATCCCGACGCGGAACACATCCGCCCCGGCCTCTTTGCCAGCGGCGGCCAGCGAATAGGAGTTGACGTCGAAGATTTGGCCCAGGCCGGGGTCTCGGTCAATGTCCACGAGCTCGCGGCCCACGGAAATCACCGAGAGGCGCGGGCGCGGGTACACCAGGACCTTGGAGCGGCCGACGGCGGCCAGCAGGCCGATCTGGGCGGGGCCCAGCACCGAACCGGCGGTGACGGCAACATCACCCGGTTGGATGTCATCGCCCGCGCGGCGGACGAAGTCACCGGACCGGACGACGCGGTGGGCAGTGACGCGCCGACGTCCGCGATCGGTCCATTCCAGGGGTAGGACGGCGTCGGCAAGCGTGGGCAACGGTGCGCCAGTGTGGACGCGGACGGCCTGCTTGGGCTGCAGACGCAGAGGCTGTTGGGAGCCTGCGGCGACCTCGCCGACGACGGGGAGGGAACGCTCGATCGGTTCGACGGGCGCCTCCGGGTCGGGCTCGGGCACCCCAAGACCCCGTTCTCCGCCGACGTCAACGGCGCGGACGGCGTAGCCATCGATGGCGGCCTGCGGGAAGCCCGGTAAGGAGCGGGTGGCCTGGACTTCTTCGGCGCACATGAGGCCCAAGGCGTCGGCAATCGCGATGCGGACCGGCTCAGGGGACACCGTGGCTTCGGTAACCAGGGCAAGCTGTTGCTCCACGGAACGCATGGCGAACTCCTTATCGGTCAGGCTGGCAAGGACAGTCGTGGTCAGTCTTGAGCTGTCAGGGCCTCGCCGGCATCATGCTCCGCGAGGATCTGCGTGATCGCTCGGCGCAGGGCAGGACCATACGTCGGGTTGCCCAGACCAAAATCAACGCACGCCGGAATGTAACCGGCGGGATTGCCCAGGTCGTGGCGTTTGCCCTCATGGATGACGATGTGGACGGGGTGGCCCTCCTGGATCATCAACTCGATGGCGTCGGTGAGCTGGATTTCGCCGCCCTTGCCCGGCGGAGTGCGGCGCAGGGCATCAAAAATAGCGCGGTCGAGGAGGTAGCGGCCAGTGGCCACCAAGGTCGAGGGCGCGTCTTCGACGGCGGGCTTTTCCACCATGCCGACCACGCGCTTGACCTCGCCCGCCGGGAGCGGACAATCGGCGGGAATCTCCTCCACGTCGAAGACTCCGTAGTTAAAGACCTCGCTGCGAGAGACGTTGAAAGCACACAGGACGGTGCCACCCAGCTCAGCGCGCACGGCGGCCATCTTCTCGAGAGCACCGACGGGCAAGACGAGATCATCGGGCAGCATGACCGCCACGACGTCCTCATCCTCATCGAGCACAGATTCCGCCAGACCAACGGCGTGACCCAAGCCCAGGGGCTTTTCCTGCTCCACGGCCACGGGGGAAATCAGCTGGCCAGCGCGCTGCACCTTGGCCACCTGCTCGTCCTTGCCCCGCTCACTGAGGGTTTCCACCAGACCGGGGAACTCCCCAAAGTGACGCATCACGTCCTGCTTGTCGGGGGCCACAATGATGGCCATCCGCGAGGCCCCGAGCGCGGAAGCCTCCTCCGCGATCAGCTCAATACCCGGGGTATCAACCACGGGGAGCAGCTCCTTGGGGACGGTCTTGGTTGCCGGCAGAAAGCGGGTACCCATGCCCGCGGCAGGGACAATGACCGTCTTCACCCCGTGGGGGTGTTGGTGAGATGACAAGCTCATAACAGCTCATCCTACCTTCCGCCATCGGGTGGTTGAGCGACCCCCGCCGCGGTTAGGCTGGTGCCCATGGACACCCGGGAGAGTAAGGCACGCTTACGCGAACTTCTGCAGCAAGCCCGCCGCGACATGTCTGTCGAGGAGACTCACCGGGAAAACTCCGCCCTCATTGCGCACGCCGCCGCGTTGCTGCGCTCCCTCTCCCCCGCCGATACGGCGGTCGCCGCCTATTCTCCCCTCGCCGGTGAGCCCGGGGGAAAACTGCTTCTCGACGCCCTGCATGGCGAGGCATCCTCGCTCCTCCTGCCGGTCTCCCTCCCGGGCGGACAATTGGATTGGGCCCGCTATGAAGGCCGCCTCGCGTTGACCCCCGGCGCGCTGGGCATCGCCGAGCCGACGGGCGAGCGCCTGGGCGCGGACGCATTGAAGTTCTGCAGCATCGTTTTCGTGCCCGCTCTCGCGGTGAGTCCGCGCGGCATTCGTTTGGGCAAGGGCGGCGGATTCTACGACCGCGCGCTATCAGCGCTGCGCGATGCCGACAACCCGCCGCGCACGGCAGTACTGCTATATAACGGTGAGATTCGGGATGATGTCCCCGCCGAGGACCATGACATGCCCGTCGACCTCGCCATCACGCCCACGGGGGTACGCACGTTCCGTTAGCTCAAGCGGGGAACCCTGCACGCCTGTGGGCAGTCCAATAGGACATGGTGCCCATTCGCGAAGTCTTGCTCACGCCCGGCTGGCGGCGCAGCCTCCTCCTGCGCCGCACCCTCGCCGCCGCCCTCCTCGTGGCCGCCCTCGTGGTCTCCATCATGGAAGTCGCTCACCGGGACCCACCGGCGGTGGTCTTCATCCGTGATGTCGAGGCGGGCACAACGCTGTCGCTTGATGATGTCGCGGTGGCGAACGTCCCCGCCCATCTACTCCCCCGCACGGCACTGGTCGATGTGGCCGAAGCCGCGGGCCAAGTCGTGGTTGCTGCCGCCGAGGCCGGAGAGGTAGCAACCACGGCCAAATTCGTCGATGTGGCCTTCTCTGGCAGCCCTGTGGGTGAAATCACCAACATAGTTCCGGTGCGTCTCGCGGAACCCGAGATCGTTCCCCTGCTGCGCCACGGCGACACCGTCACCATTGTCACTCACCGCGGCGATGAGCTCACCCCAGACATCGTTGCCGCAGGTGGCAAGGTCCTTCTCGCGACCACCGACGCCACCCCCAACACGTTACTCATTGCGTTGCCCCACGATGCGGCCCGCGCGGTCGCGGCGGCTTCCCTGTCCACACCACTGGCGGTTGTGTTGACAGGAGACCGCGCACATTTGAGCGCTATGGACTAAAGTTTATGTGTCCTCATTTTCAAGCATTCAAGGAGAACTCACCATGCTGCAAGGCTTCAAGGACTTCATCATGCGCGGTAACGTCGTGGACCTGGCCGTTGCCGTGGTCATCGGCGGCGCTTTCACCGCCATTGTTACCGCCTTCTCTGACAACCTGATCAACCCGCTCATCGCCGCCCTCGGTGGCTCTGACGTGAGCGGCCTCGGCTTCCACGTCATCTCCGGCAACCCTGCCACCTTCCTCGACTTCGGCGCTGTCATTACCGCCGCGATCAACTTCCTCATGATCGCCGCCGTCGTCTACTTCGTCATCGTCATGCCGATGAACAAGATGAAGGAGCTGCAGGAGCGTCGCCGCGGAATCGAGAAGGAGGAAGAGGCTCCGGCCCCGACCGACGTCGAGCTGCTCACCGAGATCCGCGACCTGCTGCAGAAGTCCTAAGATCTCACTCGTAGTGCGGAGGGCGCTGCTCGCGCCAAAACTCCTCATCTACTAAAGATTCCTCGGCCTCCGGGTCGAGGATGACCTCCCGCTGCTCGTCAGCGGGTTTTTCTTTGCCCAAAAATGCACTCGGGGAATCCGCCGTGCGGTCATAATCCACGGCGTCAGACGGCCGGTGGACCCGCCGCCTTTTTCTACTCAACGCTGTACTTTTGCAGCTGATCAATGAGGTGGTGCACTAATGGCGTCAGCGTCGCCATTCCATCGCGCACCGCCGAACGGGAAGCCGCGAGGTTAACAATCACCGTCGACCCGGACACCCCGGCGATGCCGCGCGAGGTGCACGCATCCACCGCCCCACAGGCCAGGCCGGAGGACCGCAGCGCTTGGGCAATGCCCGGCACCATCTGATCCAGCAACACCCGGGTGGCTTCCGGGGTCTTGTCGCGCGGGCCCACCCCGGTACCACCAATGGTGAGAACGAGGTCCACGCCCCCGACCACGCCGGTCTCTATTGCCTGACGGATCTGCGACTTCTTGGATTTCACCGCCACCACGGCATCCACGGCGAAGTCTGCCTCAACGAGCAGCTCGGCGACGACCCGATCCGTGTCCTCCCCCGAACCGATGGCGTGATCGGAGACCAGGACCACGAGGGCCCGGCGCTGCGCTTTCCGCCGTTCCTCCTGTTCAGAGGCGAAGAGGAACTCCTCATCCGGCTCCCCAACATCGAGCAACGTCGAAGAACGCGACACATCCGGGGATGAAATCATCATTGTCTATCCATCCTGCAATTCATAAGTGGTGGGGCGTGAGTGGGGGCTAGTGGAGCTAAATCTACTCCGAGGTCAGCGTAACCTCTACCGTGCGGGTCTGTCCGGTATCTGATTGAACAACCTCAAGTGTGACCGTATCCCCAAACCCCTGCGAACGCACGGCAGCAATGAGCGCATCGGGGTTATCGATCCTGCGATCGTTGAGGCGGGTCACCACGTCACCAGTAGCCAGCCCAGCTTGAGCGGCCGGACCATTCGGCTCCACGGACGCGATGAGCGCCCCATCAACATCGGTGCGGGCGGCCACCTGCACACCCAGCAAGGGCTGCGTTGCCTCGCCGGTGCTGATCAGCTGATCCGCCACCCGCTTGGCAAAATTCGACGGGATAGCGAAGCCCAGGCCGATGGAACCGGCCTCCCCACCACTGCTCATAGAGGCAATAACGGAGTTCATGCCGATGAGATGGCCATCCATATCCACGAGCGGCCCACCGGAATTGCCCGGGTTGATAGCGGCATCCGTCTGGATGGCATCAATGAGTGAGGATTCCCCGCCACTGTCAGAGGCTCGCACCGGGCGGTTCATCGAAGACACAATGCCCGAGGTCACGGTGGAGCTCAATCCCAGCGGCGAGCCAATGGCCACCACTTCCTGCCCCACACTGAGCGAGCTGGAATCGCCGAATTGGATGGTGGGCAGACCGGAGACATCCCGCATCTTGATAACCGCGATGTCGGTCGCGGCGTCGGAGGCGACGTAGTCGGCGGGGACGACGCGGCCGTCGTTAAGCGTGACCTGGATCTGTCCACCATTCTCCCCACCGGAAACGACGTGGTGATTGGTCATGACATAACCGTCGGAGGAGATGATCGAGCCAGAACCTTCGCTCTGGCTGGTGCGGGTGGCGATTTGAATGGACACCACCGTCGGCAGGACCTCGGCGGCCACCCGCTCCACGCCACCGGCGGGCGCGGAGGCAGCGGGCTGGCTGGGCTCCCGCAGCGAATTAACCACCTCGGTGGAACCATTGTCCGCCAGGTTGGTGGCAACCACCCCTGTGATGCTGCCGGCGGCGACCGAACCAACCAGCATGAGCGCTAGCGCGGTGCCCAGGCCAACCGTGCGCTTGGGCTGCGGTTCGGGTGCCTCGGGCGGTTCGGGCGTGTCCTGCGGCGGTTCGGGTTGCTGGCCCCACGAAGAATAAGGTGAGCGGGCCGTTGGCCCATTAGTGGGAGTGGTCTCGTCGTTCATGGTGCCTCATTGTTCTCTTGTCCACTGAGGGAGCGCTGGAGTCAATCTGTACGTTACCTGGGTGACTCTACTTCTGCCTAGGTCAATTATTCGCCCGGCCAGGAAGCACCAGCCGCATATCAGTCCCACTGCTATCCGAGGACTCCACCCGAATACTGCCACCATGACGCTCGCTGACCTGCTTGACAATGGCCAACCCTAAACCGGAACCGGGCAATGCGCGGGCCTCGGGGGCGCGGTAGAAGCGTTCAAAGACGCGATCGTGGTTTTCCGCCTTGATGCCGGGGCCAGAATCGACGAAAGAAATCTCCACATTCTCCCCCACCTGGTGCATGGTGATGACCACCGTGCCGTCCGGCGGGGACCACTTGGCGGCATTGTCCATGAGGTTGACCACGGATCGTCCCAGCGCGAACGGGTCGCCGCTGAGCGTCCACGGCATCGTGTGCAGCTCAAACGTGACGTCGGGGCGGCGGCGCTTCACCCGCTCCAGCGAAGAATCGATGATCTCCTCCATATCCACCTCTTCGGTCACGGCACCGGGGGCATCCTCGCGGGCCAGATCGACCAGATCTCCGATGAGGGTGGACAGCTCCTCCATCTGCGCGATGACGTCACGTTCCAGATCTTGGCGGTCCTGCTCGCTGAGCCGGTTGGGTTCGCCGGGGCGGTTGAGCATCATGAGGAACTCAATATTCGTCCGCATGGACGTCAGTGGGGTCTTGAGCTCGTGCCCGGCATCGGCCACGAGCTGGGCTTGGCGCACCCTCGATTCCTGGAGGGTCGCCAGCATGGCGTTGAAGGAGCGGGTGAGGTGGGCCAGCTCGTCATTGCCCACGACCGCAATCGGCCGCAGGTCATCCGTGCGGGTGACGTAGTCCACCGCCCGCTGCAACCGCCACAGCGGTGTGAGCCCGGCCGTAGAAATGACAACACCCGCGGTGATAGCAACGAGCACGCCAATCAACGAGATCACCAGCAGCACCACGCCCAGCGACGTAATGAGCTGGTGAGTTGGATCCATATTCTGGGCGACAACAACGGTGGTGCCCAGGGAGTCGTAGCGGGCGAGAATGCGTTCGCCGGCGACCGTCCGAATGGACTGAATCGAGGCGTCCCCCATGACCTTGAAATCACCACCGATGGGAATAGTGTCGCCCGTGCTAAACGTCCACCCCGGCGGCGAGATAGACACGCGCGTATCGGGGTTGAACTGTTTGAATTGCTCTAGGTCCGACTTCAAGTAGGGCAGGCGCAACGGATCAGTGGCCTGTTGCATCAAGATGCCCGCCTTGGCCTCTAGCTCCCGATCGACGGAGGCGGTCAAGGCGGAGGACACCGTCCAATAGGCGATGATCGAGATCGTGCCCACGGCCAAGGCGACCATGGCGGCCGTGAAGACCGCCAGGCGCATCTTCAGCGTGGCTCGTTGGGACCAGGATCCGCGGGGACCGGCGGCCGCCGACGCTGGCGTCTCCTTTTCAGGGGATGCTGTCTCAGCGTTGATGGCCAGACGGCGCAGGATCACGGAGCGGTCTCCCGGAGGACGTAGCCGACACCGCGGACTGTGTGAATGAGGCGGATCTCGCCATCAGCTTCCGTCTTGCGGCGCAGGTAGCCAATGTAGACCTCCAACGCGTTGCCCGACGTCGGGAAGTCATAGCCCCACACCTCCTCGAGGATGGTGTTGCGGGAGAGCACGCGGCGAGGGTTCTGCATGAGCAGGCGCAGCAGCGAGAACTCAGTGCGGGTGAGGCTGATGCCGCGCTTGGCGCGCATCACATCACGTGTCTCCGGGTCCAGGGTCAGATCCTCGAACTCGAGCTTCTTCGTGTCTTCCATCTGCGGGGCAGCCTCCACGGCGGCCCGGCGCAGGAGGGAACGAACGCGGGCAAGCAGCTCTTCCAGGGCGAAGGGTTTGGGAAGGTAGTCATCCGCACCCGCGTCGAGCCCGGCCACTCGGTCAGAGACCCCATCACGAGCGGTCAGCACGAGGATCGGGCGGTCATACCCAGAGCTGCGCAGATTGCGGCACACTTCCAAGCCATCCATCCGCGGCATCATGACATCGACGATGATCAGATCTGGCAGGGCGCGAGGGATTTCTTCGAGGGCCTCCACGCCATCTTCGGCCAGCACGACGTCATATCCATTGAACGCCAAGGACCGTCGCAGAGACTCACGCACGGCCTGTTCGTCATCGACTACAAGAATCTTCATAAGAGCCATTATGTATCACGCGGAAACAAAAACACCGGTTGCCCACGTTTAAACGTGTAAACAACCGGTGCAATCGCTTGCATAGATCCTGGTGAAGGAACTAGCGCTTTAGAACTGCTCAACCTCAACGAGGCCGAGCTGTGCAGCCTTGACCAGACGACGCGGAACGCGAACAGTCTGACCATCGATCTTCACCTCTTGGAGGGCGACGTTGTCGGCCTTCCACTGGGAGCGACGCATGCGCGTGTTAGCGCGGGACTTTTTAAACTTCGGAACTGCCATGGTTCTTTACCCTCCTTAGGCCTTCTTCTTGCGACGGGCCATGCCGCCGAAACGCTTTTCAAACTTCTCAACGCGGCCAGCGGTGTCCATGACACGCTGTGCGCCGGTCCAGAACGGGTGAGACTCGCTGGTGACGTCAACGACGATCAGCGGGTACTCATTACCGTCTTCCCAGGTCACAGAGCGCTCGCTCTTGACCGTGGAACGGGTCAGAAACTGGAAGCCGGTGCCGGCGTCCTGGAAGACCACCGGGTGGTAGTCGGGATGGATATCCTTCTTCATAAATTCTCGATTCCCTCAGGATGGAACATCAGGTCGGTTCGCGGCGTGGTGAACAGAGGCCACGATCGTGCCTGAGTTGGGTTGGAGATTGACAACTCGGAACATGATACCCCTGAGCGAGCGATTTCTGAAATTACCTGCTATGACTCCTCGACCAAAGCCACAGGATGCCCGCGCCCACAATCGCCTGGGTGACTCCTAACGTCACCCACGTCGCGCGCCCCAGTTCCAAGGGATAGACCGCGGAGGCGATGGCCATCCACAGGTGAAAGCCTCCGTGGGTTCCTACCGCCCACCACAGGCCCCGCCACAAGACAACGGCCCCTGCCAGCAGACCCATGCCCAGGGGAACGAGGAGATAGATGACATGATCGCCGAGGTTTTCCTGCCCGCCGGAAGAACTGAGGTGAATGATCGTGAAGGCGGCGGTGGTCCAGGCGAGGGTGAAGAGCGGCCGGGATCGGGTGACCTGGAAGAGCCAGCCGCGGAAGATGAGCTCCTCGGGCAGGCCCTGCAGGATGAAGGCGCGAACGACCACGAAGAGCAGAACCAGGATGACGTTCTCCTCTCCCATGCCGTCGAGGGAGGATGTGGGGGTACGGGCGGCGTCGATAAGCGCGAGCACCGCCCAGCCGACGACAACGGCGAGGCCGACGATGACAATGCCCCCTGCCAGGCCGGGGAGGGCGGCCCGGAGGGGCAGCACCCCCGTGGCTCGGAGCGGGGCCCGCTCGACCCACCGCATCCACGCCGCCACCGCCGCGATGGCGACGACGGGAGTCAGGAGAAAGATGACGGTCGTTGCAGCGAGAAGGGAGTTGGCGTTGGTGAAGGTCGCTTCGGCCCAGTGGTGAAGTGGGAGCCGGACGAGGTTGGCCGCGAGGATAAGGAGCGTTGCCAGCAACACCCGAAGTACCAATCCCCACCAGGTGGCCGGTAGTAGAGGTCGCGGAGTAGTCGAGTTCTGGGTCATAACTGCGACGTTATGGCCCTCCCCACCAAGGAAGAACCCCCGTCGGTCATGAAAAGTCATGACCCGAGTCATGGTTGGTCGTCGGTAGCGTGGGGGCATGGACCGCAAGCTCCTTGGCTTCTTCTTCGGCATCGCCATGTTCTTGTTTCTCAGCGCCGTCCTCTCCGAGAATCGTCCGGTGGCCTGGCAGCTCGGTGGAGTGGTCACCGCTGTCATCCTTCTGGTGGCGTGGCTCGCGTGGATCCACCAGCCCCGGCGCAGCACCGCGCTGGTGTTCGCCGTGGTCTCTTTCGTCTCCTTCATCGTCGCGGATTCGATGGTGAGCATCGGCATACAGTGGGTCACGCTGGTGGTCGTGTTGTTCAGCCTCGGGAGGGCCTGGGCCGTGGGCTATGGAGTGTTAGTGGTGGTGACTACGTTGTTGGCCCACATCAGCATTCGCAGCCCGCTCGACCGCATATTGTTGGAAACCATCGCGGCTATCCTTATTGCCGCCGCGGGGCTGGCGCTGGCCGAGCTGTTTCAACGCAACCAACGCATGCTCCATGAGTTGGAGGACACCAACAAAATGCTGCGGGACAGCCTCCGGGATTCCACGGAACTGGCCTACGCCCACGAGCGCGAGCGAATCGCAGCGTCCCTCCATGACGGCCTGGGGCATCGACTCACCACCATTGGCCTGGGATTGGATTACTCCGCCCGCATGATCGACCGCGATCCCCATCGTGCCCGCGAAGAGGTTCAGCGGGCCAGACAATCCACCACCGAGGCACTGAATCTGATGCGCGCCACCGTTCGCGCGATGCGCCCCGTCACCATCAGCACCATCGGCACCGGGAGTGAGGCAGACCCAGCGCTGGCGGAAACACTGAGGGAGTTTGCCGCCACCTTCGATTCCACGAGTTTGGCGGTCACTGTCGTAGACGAGACAGGCGACGATAGACCGTCCCCCGCCCGGAGCGCCTTCATCGTGCGCTTCGTGCAGGAGGCTCTGACCAACGTCCTCCGCCACTCGGGCGCCGATCGAGCGGTCATCACCTTGGTCGGTCAGGACATCTCGGTATCCGATAACGGCCACGGCAATGAGGCCGATCCCAGCTTCGGCCTGAGCCACCTCCAACAATCCGCCCCGACTCACGGGTACCGCCTGGAGATCTCGCCCCACGGCGGCATCGATGGCGGCAGCCGCCTGAGCCTCATCACCGCTGAGGCATCATGAGCGCCACCATCAAAGCATTGCTTATCGACGACCACCTCATGCTGCTTCGCGGTCTATCACTGCTTTTTGAGACGATCGAGGGCATCGACATTGTCGCCACCACCACCGATGGCTCCCAGGCGATGCACCTGGCACGCACCCACGGCGTCGACATCATCATCACCGATGCCGCCATGCCCGGCACCGACGGCCTCGCCGTGGTGACCGCATGCGCACCGCACCTGCCCACTCTCGTGCTCACCACCTTCGACGACGCCGCACTCGTCGACCGGCTGATCGCGGCCGGCGCCGCGGGCTACCTTCTCAAAGACGTCTCCCCTGATGACCTCGCCGATGCCATCCGCGCCGCCGTGGACGGCGGCCTGGTCCTGGACCCGCGCATTGCGCGACACGCGTGGGCGTCGAAAAGCACCAACCGGGAGGGGGAGCTGGCGGTGCTCACCCGCACCGAACGGGTCGTGGCGAAGCTAGTGTCGACGGGGCTTAATAACCAGGAAATTGCCGCCGAACTCCACCTGGCCGAGGGCACCGTGAAAAACCACGTCTCGGCCCTGTTACGCAAGCTGCAGGCCCGCGATCGGACGATGCTGGCGCTGCGGCTATCGAAGGCTTTCGGGCAGTGAACGCGGGATTAGGATTTCGGGCCGAAATTCTGTAGGGTTGTCCCTTGCTGTTGTCGAAAGTATACGTCTACGCCCCGTCAGCTGGCTGTTCGATGGCGCCCCAACCCTTCTACGTTGGTGCGGCGCAATCAGATTGCTGTGATGTGGGCGGCTAGGAGAAAGAAAGTCCATGTCGGCTATTTGCCAGGTCACGGGACGCAAGCCGCAGTTCGGCAAGTCCGTCTCGCACTCGCACCGCCGCACTTCGCGCCGTTGGAACCCCAACGTGCAGCGTCGTCGGTATTTTGTGCCCTCTTTGGGCCGTACCATCACCCTGACTGTTTCCACCAAGGGAATCAAGATCATCGATCGCGATGGCATTGAGTCCGTTGTCGCCAAGATTCGCGCACGTGGGGAGAAGATCTAAGTAATGGCACGTAATGACATTCGTCCGATCATCAAGCTGAAGTCTACGGCTGGCACGGGTTACACCTACGTCACTCGTAAGAACAAGCGCAACAACCCCGATCGCATCTCGCTGATGAAGTTTGATCCGGTCGTCCGCAAGCACGTCGAATTCCGCGAGGAGCGATAATCTATGGCTAAGAAGTCCAAGATCGCCAAGAACGAGCAGCGCAAGGAAATCGTCGCCCGCTACGCGGAGCGTCGCGCTGAGCTCAAGGCCGTCATCAACAACCCGAACACCAACGACGAGGATCGCCTGGAGGCTCAGTTCGAGCTGAACCGCCAGCCCCGCGACGCCTCGCCGGTGCGCGTCCGCAACCGCGATGCTCACGATGGTCGCCCCCGCGGCTTCCTCCGCAAGTTCGGCCTTTCCCGTGTCCGCATGCGCGAGATGGCTCACCGCGGTGAGCTCCCGGGCGTCCGTAAGTCCAGCTGGTAAGAGAGGGTGGCAAACATGAAGCAGCGCACCAACCACAAGAAGGCGCGGATCGAGCAGTCCCGCCGCCCGAAGAAGAACCCCCTCAAGGCTGAGGGAATTGAGAAGGTGGACTACAAGGACGTCAAGACCCTTCGTCTGTTCATCTCCGACCGCCACAAGATCCGTTCCCGCCGCGTCACCGGCCTGACCCCGCAGCAGCAGCGTCAGGTCGCCACCGCAGTGAAGAACGCACGCGAAATGGCACTCCTGCCGTTCACCAGCCGCTAAACCGGCTGTAGGGCACAACAGCGCACTTTTGCCGCTGCCCCTTTGTGTGACACGGTAAAAGAACCTCCAACCCGCCTCCCCCGAATTTCGGGGAAGGCGGGTTGTTGCATTCCCAGGGTCCGGGCGCTGGTAATTTCTACTGATAATTCCACGTGCCACACCAGTTACCCGCCCGCCAGGAGGCTGCCCGTGCTTCACCCGTCCCTGACCGACCTCACCGAGCAGGCGCTCACCAGCCGCTCGCCCGCCATGGTCCGCGGCGTGCTGGCCGAGTCCAAGGACCTCCTCCGCAACGCCCTCTCCCACCAAGAGCCGGTCGGCGACCTCACCGCGTGGTACTCGCGGACCATTCTCGCGGCGCTGTCCAGCCCCGCCGTGGCATCTCTGCTTTCCGGGGTGACCGTTCGCCCCATCGGCGCCCTCGGCCGCCACGAAGCCCTCCCCACTGACCCCGTCGGGTGGATCCTCATCGGCACCTCCCCGGCCGCGAACTCCGCCCTGACGGAGCTCTTCCTCGAAGCCGGCCTGCCCGTCTTTGGCACCCACGACCCCGCCACGGAAACCCAGTGGTCCGAGCGGGCAGCGTCCGCCACCGATGCCGCTACCGCCGGCATGCTTATCGACGCCCACCTGCTCACCACCAGCCGCCCCCTCCCCGCTCTGCTCGAACGGGCCATCGCGCACCGCCCTCCGGCGGTCCGCCTCACCGAAGGCCGACCGGACTACGACACGGACGTCAACATCCACGCCACCCTCATGGATCCCGCCGTCGACGTCGCCCGCTGGGCCGGACTCCTCGCCTCCTCAACGGGGACGACAACCCGCGCCCGTCTCAGCGATGCCCTCGCCGCGGGCATCCTCACCGCCGATGAGGCCGATTCCCTCACCCAAGCCTGGAACACCGGCGCCGCCCTGGAAATGAATCGCTGGTACGACAACCTCCCCGGCGACACCACCCTCATCGCCAACCTATCCGCAGTCGACCGCAGCGCCTACGGAGCCGCCGCCCGCCTCGTCGCCAGCGCCCTCAGGTCCCTCGCCGCCCGACACAACATCTCCCTCGACGAAGGTCGCGAGCAGTGAGCTCGCCAACTGTGGTTATAATTCTTGGACCAAGCACCTTTTGGTCAATAGAAAGGAGTTGAGGGAACGTTGGCAGGAGCAGTAGGCCGTCCCCGCAAAAACAGCCCCCGACGCCGCGGTTCAACGGCCCGGGAAGAAATTCTCGACGCCTCCGCCGAGCTATTCACCACCAAAGGCTTCGCCACCACCTCCACCCACCAAATCGCCGACGCCGTGGGCATCCGCCAAGCCTCCCTCTACTACCACTTCCCGTCCAAGACCGAGATCTTCTTGACGCTGCTGAAGTCCACCATCGAGCCCTCCTCCCAACTCGCCACCTCCCTCGGCGAATCGGACGTCTCCCCCACCCTGCGACTCTGGGCGCTAGTCGCCGCCGAAGCCCGCCTCCTGCTCTCCAGCCGCTGGAACGTCGGCCGCCTCTACCAACTCCCCGTCGCCGCCTCCGAAGAATTCGCCGACTACCACGCCCAACGCACCGAGCTCAACGACATCTTCCGCTCCCTCGCATCCGCCATCGTCGGCGCCGACGACCCCCGCATCGACCTCCCCTTCCACATCGCGCTATCCGCCATCGAGATGCGCCCCAACGACGGCACCATCCCCGAGCCGCTGTCTACCTCATCGTTGCCGTCGACGGCCGTCATGCTTGCCGACGCCGCCCTCGACGTCCTCCACGCCCCCCTCCCCGACGACCGCGAAGCCCGCACCTTAGAGCTCATCGCTCAGGTCGGCGCCCCAGACAGCGTCTAAACGTCGGAGGCACACCGGCGGGGTACATAGATTCTCTAGAATGCGCGCGAGCGCTTGACGTTTCCCCAGGTCGCGGCCCGGCTGGATTTGCATTCTAGAGAATTCTTGTACGCGCTCCCCTGACAGATGACATCAGCTTGCCCAGTTGTTGCGACGGGCAAGCATTGGCTTCCCATGCCCGTCTCCTCCGGCAGCCGAATGCGCAATAATTTACCTTTTCGTATTGCCCCAGCCTGGCGACGTTTTCCGCAAAACCGCACAGCAATTGTGCGCAAGTTGGGCGGCTCAAACTATTACTTAACTCTCTGTTAGAGCAGAAGATGATGCACATCACATACGGCTCCGTGAAGGAAATCTCCAGAAAGGTGCATCATGTCATCTCTATCTGCCGCTCCACCGCCCACTTCCACCGACACCGTGGACCGCAAAGGACTCCGCCAAGTCGTCGGCGCCTCGATGGCTGGAACAATCGTCGAATGGTATGAGTTCTTCCTCTACGCCACCGCGGCCACGCTGGTCTTCAACAAGATCTTCTTTCCCCATTCAGACAACCCTTACGACGGAATTATCGCAGCCTTCGCCACGTACGCAGTCGGCTTCGTAGCGCGCCCCCTGGGCGGCATCATCTTTGCCCATTTCGGCGATCGCTTTGGACGAAAGCACCTCCTCCAGGTGGCAATTATCCTCGTCGGCGCCTCGACATTCCTTATGGGCTGTCTTCCCACCTACGGCCAAATCGGATACTGGGCCCCGGCCCTCCTCGTCGGACTCCGCTTCATTCAAGGCATCGCAGTCGGCGGTGAATGGGGTGGCGCAGTGCTGCTTGTCGCCGAGCATGCACCTAAGAACGAAAGAGGATTCTGGGCTAGCTGGCCCCAGGCTGCACTTCCGCTCGGCAATCTCCTGGCTACCGTAGTTCTCCTCGTACTTTCTGCGACTTTGACCGATGAGCAGTTCCTCAGCTGGGGATGGCGAGTCGGCTTCTGGCTCTCCATTGTCATCGTCGCCATTGGCTACTACATCCGCACCAAGATCCAGGATGCTCCCATTTTCCAGGAGACCAAAGCCCGCATCGAAGCAAATGACGAGACTCGGTACGGAGTATTTGAGGTGCTGAAGAAGTACCCCAGGGGCGTTCTTACAGCGATGGGCATCCGTTTCGGGGAAAACGTCCTCTACTACATGGTTGTCACCTTCTCCATCACTTATCTTTCAGTGTGGGTCGGGATGGACACCAGTAGCATCCTCGGACTCATCTTGGTCGCGCATCTCCTGCAGTTCTTCATGATTCCGATCGTCGGACGGCTGACTGACACTTTCGGCCGGAGACCAGTGTCGATAGTGGGCTCCCTCCTCGCAATGGCGTGGGCATTCACCGCATTTCCGCTCCTCAACACCGCCGAGCCCCTTGTGGTTCTCCTCGCAATCACCTTGGGCTTGCTAGCCCACTCAGTGATGTACGCCGGCCAGCCTGCTGTCATGGCGGAAATGTTTCCTACCCGCATGCGATACGCCGGAGTGTCATTCGGCTACCAGGTCACATCAATCGTCGCAGGATCCGTGGCACCCATCATCGCGACGACCTTGTTGAGCCACTATGGATCCTGGATTCCCATCGCGATCTACATTTCCCTGGCGGCTTCTATCACCCTGGCCGCTTCGTTGGTTCTCCGTGAAACCAAGGGGGTCGCCCTCGCCGACATCGACGCCGACGACCATCAACGCCACCTGCTCAACGTCTAGAAACGTCGCCAGCTTCAGCTCGGGGATCAGATCACGTCAGTTCCCCGGGCTTTGTGCTGTTCCATGGTGGCCTTTTCCAGCTCTGCCGCCTCCAGCTCGAGCATTTTCAAGCAGGCTCGAACTGCTGGGTTTCGATTGTTCTCTTCACGGACAACTGCCCAATACGTCACTTTGTGGATGAACTGCGAGGGAAGAAGTCTGACCAACCGAGGATCATTGCCAAGGTAGTCAGGCAGCAGTCCGAAACCAGCTCCTGACAGTGTGGATGCCATGTGAGCAAACACGCTGGTCGAGCTGATGCCGTCCTTAAAGGCCGGAATACGTCTCGCGCCGAGGTCCAAATCGTCGACCTGCAGCGCAGACTCAATGTAGTAATTCAATCGATGGGTCGCCAGATCCTCCAACGTCGTGGGTGTCCCCATCCAGTTGAGGTACTCATTTGTGGCGTATAAGCAGAGGTTGTAGGACATCAATCGCCGGGTCAGTGCCTTATTCACTTTCGGATGCCCGATCACGACCTCGATATCTACTCCCGAACGTCGTTGTCGAACCTGCTGGGTGGCAGTCATAATTTCAATGCCCAGACCTGGCTCTGCCCGCTGCAACTTCGCGAAAGCCGGTACGGCCACGTTGGTAGTGAACGCGTCTGGAGCGGCAACCCTGACGACACCGGTTAGCTGCGTTGAGTCCTTGTCACTATTGAGGGAGTGGAGCTCCTGGAGTGATTTTTCCGCAGTCTCGGCTGCCACCATCGCCCGCGCACCAAACTCCGTAAGCTCCCAGCCATTGTGGCCACGCGTTAAGAGCTTTTCCCCGAGAGACTTCTCCAGGTCAGCCAGCCGCCTCGAAACGGTTGAGTGGTTGACACCCAACGTTTCTGCCGCAGCTGTGAAGCGTCCCAGCCTCGCCACCGTCAGAAAAGTGAGAAGCGCCTCCAAGTGGCCTGTCTCTATTCGCGACACCATGCCCAGAATTGTGCATTATTGCAGACCAGTGGTGCAAGAATCGCCCCGCTTAACCCATTGATGCACAATTGACAGCCCCATAGTATGAGGTGCAGATCACATTCACTCTGGAAGTGACTTAAGGAGAGGAAATCAAAATGGCTACCATCGGATGGATTGGCCTCGGCAACATGGGCGGGCCGATGTCCACAAACCTTGTTAAGGCAGGACATGTTGTCCGCGGCTTTGATCTCAACCCTGATGCCGCGACTCGTGCTGCGGCAGCAGGCGTCACCGTCGTCGAAAGCATCGCAGCGGCGTGCGAGGGCGCAGACGCCATTTTCACCATGCTGCCCAAGGGTGAACACGTCCTGGGAGTATTCGGAGCCCCCGGCGGAATCTGGGAGAGCGCTTCCCACAACGCGATCCTCATCGATAGCTCGACTATCGACATAGCGACCTCACAGAAGATTCACGATGCCTCTATCGATCAGGGGTTTTCCTTTGTCGATGCTCCTGTCAGTGGCGGAACCAGCGGCGCTGCAGCAGGGACGTTGGCTTTCATGTTGGGCGGAGCACCAGGCGACATTAAAAAGGCAGCATCCTTCATCGAGCCCATGGCGGGAAAAATCTTCGAAGCCGGTGGCCCAACCATGGGCCTCGCTGCCAAAATTGCCAACAACATGATGCTGTTCATCACCATGCTGGCCAACTCTGAAGGATCTCAGCTAGCTGAGCAACTTGGGCTCGACCCACAGGTCTTTTGGGAGATTGCCAGCGCGTCATCTGGCCGATCCTGGTCTCAACAAACGTGGTATCCCGTTCCCGGCATCATTGACAGCGCAGCAGCCAACAACAATTTCAATGCCTCTTTCGCTGTGGACCTCGCACGCAAGGACGTGGGATTGGCACTCGATGCTGGGCGAGATGCTGGCATCAACCTGCCAGCCGCGACTCTCATTGCTGAACAGTTCGACCGACTCATTGAAGAAGGCTACGCGGATCGGGACTGCACCCTAGTTACCAAATTCGTGAATCCGGATGAGTCCTTGCGGGGTTGGAATCCCGAGCTCTGACGGTCCCACCTCATCCTCCTTCGAAAGGCACATTCCCACTATGACAACAGCAACCGTCTCCCACGTCGTCGGCGAGAAGCACATTGACACTGCGACACGTTCGCTCAAGGTATTCAATCCGGCCACTGGCCAGGCTATTCGGCAAGTTCCGATGGCCGACCTCGACTTCCTCAACGACGCGGTATCGATAGCCGCCGAGGCTCAGAAGCAGTGGCGCGAGACCGGCATTGCCAAGCGCAGCCGTGTCTTCTTCGAACTAGCGTCCATCATCCGACGTGACCAAGAGGAACTTGCGCGCATCATCAGTGAGGAGAATGGAAAAACGCTCCCAGATGCCGCAGGAGAAATTGCTCGCGGCCTGGAAAACGTCGAGTTTTGCGCTGGAGCCCTCAACCACCTCAAGGGGGAACACCTGGAGCAGGCCTCCGGCGGCATCGACGTCACTCAGCTCAAACAGCCACTCGGCGTCGTCGCCTGCATCACGCCATTCAATTTTCCGGCAATGGTGCCACTCTGGATGGTCTCCACGGCGATTGCGGCCGGCAATGCAGTCATCCTCAAGCCTTCGGAGAAAGTTCCCTCGTCGGCAGTGTGGCTTGCCGAAGCATTCCACAAAGCCGGGCTACCCGCAGGAATCCTCAATATCGTCCATGGGGATAAAGAAGTGGTCACCGGGATCCTTGAGCATCCCGACATCAAAGCTGTTTCCTTCGTGGGATCAACTCCCATCGCAAAGCACGTTTACACTACGGCGGCCGCACATGGGAAGCGCGTCCAGGCATTGGGTGGAGCGAAAAACCACATGGTCGTCATGCCGGATGCGGATCTAGACGGTGCCGCCGATGCAGCTATCTCCGCCGCATTCGGGGCGGCCGGTCAACGGTGTATGGCTGTATCAGTTCTCGTTGCAGTCGGTGATGTCGCAGATCCGCTGCTGGAGAAGATCCAAGACCGCATGACCGGACTTACTCTCGGTGATGGGGCACGTGAGGGGACTGACGTCGGCCCGCTCATCACAGCTGAGGCGCGGGACCGAGCACACCGGATCCTTGGTAGTGCTGCGGATGAGGGAGCCACCATTGTGGTCGATGGAAGGCCCGCCGCCGAGGGGATGGATGGGTTCTTCATCGGTCCGAGCTTGGTCGATAACGTTCGCCCGGGCATGCAAGTCTATGACGAGGAGATTTTTGGACCAGTGCTATCAGTGGTTCGCGTCGACTCATTCGACGCCGCCGTCTCACTCATCAATGCAAGTCGCTTTGCCAACGGAGTTGCCTTGTTTACCCGTGATGGCCGCTCGGCTCGGCAGTTCCAACTCGAGATCGAGGTGGGCATGGTCGGTATCAACGTCCCTATCCCGGTACCAATCGGAGCCTTCTCCTTTGGAGGGTGGAAGGACTCACTCTTCGGTGACACCCACATGTATGGGCCGGAGTCATTCAACTTCTACACCCGCAGGAAGGTGGTCACTACTCGCTGGCCGCTGCCTAGCGAGTCTCAGATCGAGCTGGGATTCCCTACAAACTAGGGGCTAGGAACTGGACCCCGCCGTGATGTTCACCGGCGGGGTACATAGATTCTCTAGAATGCGCGCGAGCGTTGCCCGTTTTCCCAGGTCGCGGCCCAGCTGGATTTGCATTCTAGAGAATTCTTGTACGCGCTCCCCCGCGGGAGCGCGTGCAGTGCTGACTAGTGGGCGAAGTGACGTGCGCCGGTGAAGTACATCGTCACGCCCGCCTTTTCTGCGGCGGCGATGACTTCGTCGTCGCGGATGGAGCCGCCGGGCTGGACGACGGCTGTGACACCGGCGTCGGAAAGCACTTCGAAGCCATCGGCGAAGGGGAAGAAGGCGTCGGAGGCAGCAACGGAGCCCTTGGTCCGGTTCTGATCGCCGGCGAGGGTGTTGGCGCGTTCGACGGCGAGCTTGGCGGAGTCGACGCGGTTGACCTGGCCCATTCCTACTCCGACGGTGGCGCCGTCGCGGGAGATGAGGATTGCGTTGGATTTGACGGCGCGAACGGCGGCCCAAGCGAATTGGAGGTCGGCCAGGACCTGGTCGGAGGCGGCGCGGCCGGCAACGAGGGTCCAGTTGGCGGGATCGTCGCCCTCGGCTTGGAGGGCGTCGCGCTCTTGGACGAGGACGCCTCCGGAGATCTCGCGGCGTTCGAGTCCGGTGCGGGTGAGGGGCCCGGCGAGGAGGACGCGGATGTTTTTCTTGCGGGCGAGGACATCGACGGCTCCGGCGGCGTAGGACGGGGCGATGATGACTTCGGTGAAGATGTCGGCGACCTGTTCGGCCATGGCGACGGTGACTTCGCGGTTGGCGGCGATGACGCCTCCGAAGGCGGACATGGGGTCGCTGGCGTGGGCGCGGCGGTGGGCGTCGGCGATGGAGGTGTCAGAGACGGCGATGCCGCAGGGGTTAGCGTGTTTGATGATGGCTACGCAGGGGCGTTCGTGGTCCCAGGCGGCGCGCCAGGCGGCGTCGGCGTCTTGGTAGTTGTTGTAGCTCATCTCCTTGCCGTGCAGCTGGGTGGCATTGGCCAGCCCGCCAGCACCCTTGTCGGCGTAGAGAGCCGCTGCTTGGTGGGGGTTTTCGCCGTAGCGCAGGGTGTGGGAGAGGTCGTGGGAGGAGCCGATCCAGGCGGGGAAATCGCCGCTGTCGTCGGCTTGTTCGCCGAGCCAGGTGGCCACGGCGACGTCGTACGCTGCGGTGTGGCGGAAGGCGTCGAGGGCGAGGCGGGTGCGCTGGGGGCGGGTGAAGCCGCCGTCGGAAAGCGCGACGGTGACGTCGGCGTAGCGGGACGGCGAGACAACGACGGCGACGGACGGGTGGTTTTTCGCAGCGGCGCGGACCATGGAGGGCCCGCCGATGTCGATTTGCTCGACGCACTCATCGAAGGAGGCGCCGGAAGCGACGGTCTCGGAGAAGGGGTAGAGGTTGACCACGACGAGCTGGAAGGGCTCCACACCAAGGTCGGCGAGCTGTGCCAGGTGATCGTCTTTGCGCGTGTCGGCGAGGATGCCGGCGTGGACCTTGGGGTGCAAGGTTTTGACGCGCCCTTCGAGGCATTCGGGGAATCCGGTGAGCTCTTCGACGGGGGTGACGGGGATGCCTTGCTGGGCGATGGTCGCCGCGGTAGAGCCAGTGGAGACAATTTCCACGCCGGCCTCATGGAGTGAAGCGGCGAGCTGTTCCAGCCCTGTTTTGTCGTAGACGCTGATCAGTGCGCGTTTGATTACCTTGCGATCATCGCTCATGGATGAACTTAACCTTCCTGGTGGTCTGGTCTATGGTCGCCGCCCTCAGCACCGAAACGATGAGTTGGCGTTCGATCTGCTTGATTCGCTCGTGGAGGGAGCCTTCATCATCCCCCGGTTCGATGCTCACCGCTTGCTGCGCGATGATTGGGCCCGTGTCCACTCCGGCATCGATGAAATGGACGGTCGAGCCGGTGACTTTCACCCCATGGGCGAGGGCGTCGCGGACGGCGTGCGCTCCCGGGAATGAGGGAAGCAGGGCCGGATGGGTATTGATGATGCGACCACCGAAGCGATCGAGCACGCCCGCGCCGAGGATTTTCATGAATCCGGCCGAGACGATGAGGTCCGGGTTGGCCTCCGCTATCGCGTCGGCGAGTGTGACGTTCCAGGCTGCACGGTCGCCGTCGAGCTCAACAACATGCGTATCGACGCCCGCCCCTACCGCACGTTCCAATGCCGGGCACTCAACGTCAGCGATGACGCGAGAGACCCGAAAAGAATCATCCTGGTTATCCAGAAGCGACTGCAACAGGGTGCCGCTTCCGGATACCAGGACGACAACGTTGAGCCGGGTATTCGCGGGAGGAAAAGTCACGCGTTTGATACTAGCCCGTGGGCGGCTCTTTCTCGTCGTCTTCTCCCCCATCTTCGGTGACCGGAGTGTCCTCTGTTATTACAGTGTCTTCTGAGTCTTCTGTTTCTTCTGAGACGACCTCTCCCTCGAGGATTTCTTCCTCCTCTTCGGGTTCTGGGCTCGGCTCCGGTTCTGGTTCGGGTTCTGGTTCCGGCTCGGCGACCACCACGGCTGGCGCCCGACGATCCGCAATCATCCCGACGGCCGCTGCCACGAGCCCAATGCCCGCGATCCACACGAAAGCCAACCCGACGGTCATCCACAACATCGGGCCGACGTGACCGAAGTAGCCCACTTGCCCCGACGTGAGATAGCAGGCGACGAGGGTGAGCCCCGCGGCAATGGCGCCTGAGGCCAATGCCTGACGAAACCCAGGGCGCACCCGCCCGTGCACATACGCGCACACCGCCGCCACGATGAACAACAACCCGATGGCCCAGTCATGGACGCTCCCCGGGATGAGGGCAAGCAGGGACAGCGGAGGGAGCTGGACCAGATCAATGGCGTAGAGCGAGACGGAGGCTGCGCCGAAGTGAAACTCCGAACCCAGCAGGACGGCAATTGACCAGATGAGTGCATTCGGCAGATAGAGCAGGCTGACAATCACCATGCCAATGAAGCCGCCGGCACCCTGGTAGACCTGCGCGACCTCAACCTGGCGCGACCACCCCGTAACCAGGAGGATGAGGAACAGCACCAACGAGGCGATCGCCAGCCAGGTGAAGATGCGGACGGCGACCACGGCGGCGTCGACAAGCCATTCCGGCGCGCCGTAGCGGCCGAGCAACGCCCGCCACAGCCGACCGCCCATCCCGATGACTACCGCGAGGCCATGCACGAGCACGGTGCGGCCGATGGCATGGCCGAGGGGCGGCGGCCCGACGTCGAAGACACGGCCGGCATCCCACATCATCCCGGCGGCAATGAGGGTGAGCACGACCGGGATAAGCAAGGCCGCCGTAACCAAGACAATAAGGTCGGCGATGCTCACCCGATCGCGGACCGCCCGATGGATGCGGCGGGCCATGAAGGCGATGAGGCCGATGGTGGGCAGAAGCGGCAGCACGCCAATGGTGATTCCCCCGGCGTTGACCGGCACCAGATTGAGCAGCAGCCACAGCTGCGCGATGGTCGCCGAGAACGCAGTGAGGGACAGGCCCGTAATCATGAGGCCGGACAGGCCCACCACAATGAGCCCCAACACGAGGATGGCCAACGGGATAGCGACGACAGGAACATAACGACGCACGCGCCCCACAGTCGTCGTGGGTGCCTGCGGGGCAGCATCCGGGGTGCGGCTCGGGCGAGACGTCGTCTTGCTGCCCACACGAAGGTTGCGCAGGCGCCGGCCCGGACGCGACTGGGGACTGGTCTTTTTGCTCATCATCGTCCACTGTGCCACGATGGCCAATCGGAAAACGGATGGCGCGTCCGATGCCCGCGGGGAATGTAACACTCCTGGGAACTTTTACGAATACTTAAGGTTTTTTCTTAATCCAGTTGCCTTGAGGCAATCGAGACGCTATCGTTACCGTTCGTAGATAACAAGATTGTCACAATCCCATAACCCAAATGGGACGTGGCGAAATGGAAGAGGGCTTCATGCGACAGACGACTCAGCGGTCAGCTCGAGGTAGGCACCGCAAGATCTCCACCTCGCAGACGACCAAAGGTCGCATCGCACTCGTGGCAGTAGCCACCGGTGCGGTATCCACTGCAGGTATCGGCGGCGCCGCCGCTGCCTCCCTGCACAACCAGGACGCACCCGCCGGCAACGACATTGAGCTCGCTGCCAACGCAGGCGACCTCGCCGGCGCCCTCAACGCATCCCCGCAGATCCTGGCAATCGCCGAGTTCAAGCCGGTCGTCAACATCCAGGACCAGCTCAACAAGGCTATCGAATACAACGTTAACCGCGTCCAGGCCGACCTGGCCCAGCGCGGCCCCGCCGTGGTCAAGCCCGCCGAAGGTGCATTCACCTCCGGCTACGGCATGCGCTGGGGCGCCCTCCACGCGGGCATCGATATCGCCAACGCCATCAACACCCCGATCCTGGCAGTCATGGACGGCACCGTCATCGACTCCGGCCCGGCCTCCGGCTACGGCAACTGGATCCGCATCCAGCACGCTGACGGCTCCATCTCCGTCTACGGCCACATGGAGACCCTCAACGTCGCCGTCGGCGAGGTTGTGCACGCTGGCCAGCAGATCGCCGGCATGGGTAGCCGCGGTTTCTCCACCGGCTCCCACCTCCACTTCGAGATCCACCCCGCTGGTGGCGGAGCAATCGATCCGGTTCCGTGGTTCGCGGAGCGCGGCATCGTCATCGCCTAATTTGCTTTCTTCCAGAAGGACTCGACCGGGGTGGTCGGGTCCTTTTCTTATGTCCGACGCGTGATCCCGACCCCCTGATCGCGACCGGAACGCCTCCGCGGGCGATTAAGGGCCAACAAACAACACATAATGCGCTAAAAGTCGGGGTCAGCCCGTCGCGATGACTATTCAGCCGAGCCTGCCTGGCCCTTTTTCATGGCTTGCGTGATCCCGACCTCCTGATCGCGACCGGAACGCTTTCGCGGGCGATTAATAGCCAGCACACAACACATAATGCGCTAGAAGTCGGGGTCAGCCCGTCGCGATGACGATAACAGCACCCGCCACCCATTGACGCCCTTCAGATTACCCAGTAACCTGAACCACGAAGGTTACTCAGTAACCTCCGTCTCCCACAAAGGACGCCACCATGTCGATCAAATACTCCATACTCGCACTCCTGGCGAAGGGCCCGTGCTCCGCCAGCCAACTGCAGAACCAGTTTCGGCAGGTTACTGATGAATTTTGGCCACTGAACATCGGCCAGGTCACCCAGACGATCTCCCGACTGGAACGCGATGCCCTCATCGAGCCCGCCGAGCAAATCATTGGTGCCAACGGCCACCCCACGGACACCTACCGGCTCACTGACCAAGGCCGCGCGCTCCTGGCCACGTGGTGGACCGAGCCCGTGATCCGCCCCAAGGCTGAGCGCGATGAGTTGGTGATCAAAGTGGCTCTGGCCGCGCATTTCGATGAGGTAGATCTCATTGCGCTCCTCGATAGGCAGCGCCGCGCCGCCATCGCTGATCTGCGCGCGCTCACTATTACTTCCCGCGATTTGCCCGATACGCGCACGGCCGAACGCCTCCAGGTTGAGCGCCGGATTCACGATTTGGAGTCCGAGGTTCGCTGGCTTGACCGCGTTGAGGCTCTTTCCCGTCCAGGTACCCACCCCGCAACCAAGGAGGCATGACCCATGTCACCCACGTCCCCTTACCCCATTGAGCTCCAGAACGTTTCCTGCGTGTACGGGCAGGGTCCCCGTCAGGTCGTCGCCCTCGACGATGTGTCGTTGGCGGTGTCTCCCGGCGAGCTCGTGGCCGTCATGGGTCCGTCCGGCTCGGGCAAGTCCACGTTGCTCAACGTTGCGGGGCTGCTGCAAACTCCGACCTCCGGTCGGGTGCTTATCGACGGCGCCGATGCCGCCGATCTCTCCCCGTCCCGGTCCGCCCAGCTGCGGCGAAGCCGCATCGGCCTGGTCTTCCAGCATTACAACCTTGTTCCCACTCTCACCATCGGCGAGAACGTGACGCTTCCCCTCGAACTGGACGGGGTCTCCCCCGCTCAGTGCCGGGACGCTGCGGAGATCGCTTTGGCCGAGGTCGGTCTCGAGGGCCTGGCAGCGCGTTTCCCCGATGAGATTTCCGGCGGGCAGGCCCAGCGCGCGGCCATCGCCCGGGCGCTCATCGGTGAGCGCCGTGTGCTGCTTGCCGATGAACCCACCGGCGCCCTGGATACCACCACTGGCGACGCCGTCCTGCGCATCCTGCGCGAGCGCGTCGACTCCGGGGCCGCTGGCCTGTTGGTGACCCACGAGCCGCGCCTCGCCGGCTGGGCTGACCGAGTTGTCATGGTGCGCGACGGGCGGATCTTTGATGAGGATGATCAGCGATGAGCACCCTCCTAGCCGCCACCCGACCTACCCGGCGCGACATGGTCAAACACCCTTGGCGCTTGTTTGCTGCCATGTTGCTCGTCGCCCTGCCGGTATTCCTGATCGTCTCTTTGGCCACTTACGAGTCATCTTCAAACAACGTGCTGCGGGCCACCGAGGTTCATTCCACGACGTGGAAGGGCGGGGGCGCGTCGTGTGTCCAAACTGTCTCTGGCTCTAACTCTGAGTGCACCGGCACCGCCAGCACTGGGAATGAGCGTGAGGAGCTGGAGCGGGCCCTACCATCGGGCTTTCGCACGGAACTGAGCGTCCTCCTCCCGGGTGAACTTCGGGCCGACAACAATCGGACCGTTTATTCCTCGATTCAGCAGCTTCCGGCGGAGTCGCTACCGCATAACCTGCAACCGCGCACCGGCACCCTGCCCGCCTCTGGCGAGATCATGATTTCTCCGAGCATCGCGGACCAACTACAAGTCTCCGTCGGGGACTCCATCACCTTCACTTCTCCCGATCACGAGGGAGCCTCCGGTCCGCTCCGCATTTCTGGCACGATGCCGGGCGCCTGGCCCCTGACCATCCAACCCACCTTGTTCTCCCCGGAATCGGTCTCCACGGAGTTTGAGGGCTTCGGCTCGGGCATTTCGTGGGTAATCTCCGGAGATCGGAAGTTTACCTGGGAGGACGTGCAGGCTCTCAACGCCGCAGGCTTCGTGGTCAACTCCTTGGATGTCAAGGCCAATCCGCCCACGGAGGAAGAACTCGATCCGGCGATGCGTGGCCTCGAGCCCATCTATCCTGACCAGTCTCTGAATTTCTTCCTCTCCATCATGGTCCCCAGCATCATGCTGGTCGGCATGCTCATCCTCCTCATCATTTCACCGGTGTTCACCATCGCGGTGTCCCGCCAGACGAAGGTTTTCGCCTTGATGAGTTCCCAGGGAGCGACGCCTCGTCAGATCCGCTGGGCAGTCCTCGCGTATGGCCTGGGCGCCGGTCTGGTTGGTGCGACCCTCGGCGCGGCTATCGGCCTTGCCACCGCCACCGGCTGGTGGATGTATCGCTACCCCGGATGGCCGATGAATGTCCCGTGGCAGATTGTTGGTGCCGCCTGGGTGACGGCGGTGATCGGCTCGGTCGTCGCGGCATTCTTGCCAGCGGTTTTGGCATCGCGGGCGTCGATAAGCGCCGGCATCGCCGGGGCCGCTCCTGACCGTATGATGCGCTGGCGACCGTGGATGGCGGTTGGTCCCGTCGTTCTTGTGCTGACTCTGGCGTTTCTCGGGGTGATGCGAGAGTTCATCCCTGACTGGTACATGTTTTATGAGTCCTTTGGCAGGCTAGTTGTCATTGCTGCACTAGCTGCTTCGGCACCGGCGCTGGGATGGTTGATCGCCCGACTCGGTCGAACTGCTCCTCTGACGCTGCGGCTCGCCGTTCGTGACGCCGGACGGCAGATGATGAAAACGGCTCCGGCTCTCGCCGCGATCATGGCGATATCATTTGTGGCGGTTTCCGTGTGGACGAGTGCTGAGACCTCGAATAACCGTCAGCTCACGGAGACCGCGGAGGTATATCAATATGACACCGCCACGATCATGTCGTCTGGTTACCTGCCTCAGGAACTCAAAAAAGAGGAGCTGCAAAGCACCCTCGACAGCGTCAAAGCGATAACCGGTCCGGCGAAGGAGGTAGACCTTTACGGCATGCCTATGACCCTCGTCACTGGGGACCCTCACCCAACTCTCTCGATTAAGTACCCTGACTGCCGTTGGCCAGAAGAATTAGAGTCAGAAAAATGCTCCGCACTGACCAACAGCGGATGGGTAGGGGGTCCGTTCAGAGCGGGCATGGCAAGCACAGTCTTCGGCGGCCCCGACTTGCTGGAGATGTTTGCCCTTGATGATTCAGTTCGGCAAGAAGCGAGTACCGCTCTATTACGGGGTGTGGTTCTCATTCCGACTTCTCAAGCGATTCTCGTCGAGGAAGATGGAACAGCCACCTTCGAACTCCTGACAGGTGACATCGCCGAGCCCATCCAATTGCCAGCAATGGCGGTCTTACCTGCAGGCGGAGGGGCAACCATCATTCCGCGCGAGGTAGCGGGGCAGCTCGGTCTCCACTACGAGTATGTGGGCACCACGTTGATGCCTTTGAACAAGCTCACTTACGAGCAGCGCACAGAGATAAGCGATTCACTCAAAGAATCGGCAATCGGGCTCAATGCGACCTTTACTCCAACGTTCGGTGTTAGCTGGAAGTACACTGCACCGCTACTTGCAGGCATTCTTGCCCTGATCGTGGTCGTGGTTGTTGCGCTGGTCCTGGCCTTGTCGATGCAGACGTCGCGCCGTCACTTCGCGCTTATCGACGCCCTCGGAGCCTCACCCTCACTTCCCTCCCGGGCCACGGCCCTCTTCGCTGGTGGTCTGACCCTCGCCGGCACCCTCACGGGTAGCGTCATCGGGCTGCTGTTTACCTGGCTGACACTGCAAGCGGATTATCACAATTACTTCTCCGGCGAGATTGAAAGGCTGGGAGATGTTCAGTTCTTCCAGATCAACTGGTACCCCATCATCGCGCTGGTGGTAGTAGCCCCGCTCCTGGCCGCTGGGGTGGGCTCGTTGTTCCATCGCCGCCGCGCGGAGTTGGAGTATCGGGAGACGTAAGGTTCTTCATCCGTGAACCCCATCCAGGTGTTGCTGGGTGGGGTTTTCTCACGCCGGTTGGGGCGGGCAAGCTCCTTTTCTACCCCCAACCCGGTGCACCACTAGTTAATTTTAGTCACATTAGTAACATAGGAAACATGGCTCTGACCTGCGCTTTTCCAGGGCGTCGAGTAGCGAAAACCCCTCTACCTGCAGATTTATCCGTTGATCCTGCGGAGGATTGCAGGTAGCTTTAACTCGTTCCCAATCACGAGAAGGTTGACGCATGTTCACACGCTTCGGAGGCAAGGCTTTTCTTGCTGCCACCGCCATCGCCACCATCGGAATCACTTCCACCCTGGTTGCCCCTTCCGCCTCCGCCCAGGAGGCTTCTTTCACGGTCAATCAGAACGGAGTCAGCGGCTTCGACGCCGATGACGCCAGCACCGCTCTGAAGGCGATCATCCGACTCGCGGAGGCCGCCAACAACGGCAAGGTCGGTGCTGCGGTTGATCCCAAGGCCGATGCTGGCAATGCAGGCAGTTCGGACTCCAACGTCATCATCGACCCGCTCATGCTCCTCCTCGGCAGCTCCGGCCCCGACATCCTGCCGAAGGACCTCAGTGATCTCCTCGGGGTCACCACCACCATGCGCCCCGTCCGCGGCCAAACCGCCGACGGCCGGACGGTCGTGTTCCCCACCAGCGGTACCTTCACGTCGGGCTACGGCTCCCGTTGGGGCGCGACCCACGAGGGCATTGACATCGGCAACTCCGTCGGCACCCCGGTCCTCGCAGTCATGGATGGCACGGTCATTGACGCTGGACCGGCCCAGGGCTTCGGCAATTGGATCCGTATCCGCCACGACGACGGTTCGATTTCCGTCTACGGCCACATGAACACCTTGGACGTCAACGTCGGCGAGCGAGTCACTGCCGGTCAGCGCATCGCGGGCATGGGCAACGAGGGCCAGTCCACCGGCCCCCACCTCCACTTCGAGATCCGGCCCGATGGCGCAAGCCCGGCCGACCCCACCGCGTGGTTCGCGCGGAACGGGATCACCGTTCGCTAAAGCTTCTCCATAGGCACGCCGCCGATGAGCATGAGGCGCACCTTGCCGGATGATCCGAAATCGATGGTCACCGTGGCACGGGCACCCGAGCCGTCGGCGGCGATGACCGTTCCCAGGCCATATTTGTCGTGGTTGACCCGGTCTCCCACCGCCAATTCCAGATTGTTGTTGCGGGACGCCTTCGGCAGGCCCGGCTTCTTCTTCGGGGCACTTGGCCGCTGATAGCCGTACATGCCGCCCCCACCGCCGGAACTCATCCCCCACGAATCGGAGAAGGAATGCTCCGGCTCCTCTCGGCGCCAATCGATGAGCTCCGGGGGGATTTCCGCCAGGAAACGGCTCGGCGGGTTGGTCACCGAGTTGCCCCAGGAGGAGCGCAACATGGCTCGGGTGATGTAAAGCTGCTCACGGGCACGAGTGATACCCACGTAAGCCAAGCGTCGTTCCTCCGCGAGCTCCTTCGGGTCCCCGAGGGCGCGCAGGTGCGGGAACTGGCCGTCCTCCCATCCGGTGAGGAACACGACGGGAAACTCCAGGCCCTTGGCAGTGTGCAGGGTCATGAGCGTGACCACGCCCTGTTCATTGTCGGGGATCTGGTCGGCGTCGGCCACCAGCGAGACCTTTTCCAAAAAGGCCTGGAGAGAGCCCGGTTGAGCCTCACCTTCCTCCGGCTCGAATTCATCCCCATCCATCTCGGCATAGGCCACCTGGTTCGCCGCCTCCGAGGAAAACTCCCGGGCCACGGACACGAGCTCGTTGAGGTTGTCCAAGCGAGCCCCGTCTTGCGGATCATTGCTCGCTTCCAGTTCACCGCGATAGCCCGTGATGTCGAGGACGCGGCTGATCAACTCACCGAGATCCGGCATTCCCGTGACCTCGTTGGTCATCGATGGCATCTCCGCGCGGACCGCGTCCATCATCTCGTTGAACTTCGCAACCGCATTGCGCCCACGCGCACCAAGGAAGTCGACCTTGTCCCCCGCGGCGTCGATAAGCGCCTGTCCGAAGGACTGATTGTTGTTTTCCGCGTGCAACGCGATGAAGGCCTGCGCCCGGTCGCCGATGCCGCGGCGCGGGGTATTGATGATGCGCCGCAGACTCACCGTGTCATCCGGATTGTCCAGGACCCGCAGGTAGGCGACTAGATCGCGGATCTCACGGCGCTCATAGAAGCGCGTGCCGCCGACCACCTTGTAAGGAATTCCGGAGCGGATAAAAATATCCTCCAATGCGCGGGAAGCATTGTTCGTGCGGTACATCACCGCCACATCGGCATAGGTCTTTCCCTTATCGACGATCGCGTCAATCTCCCCGGCGACAAACCGCGCCTCATCGTGCTCATTGTCCGCCACGTAGCCGATGATCTCTTGCCCGTTCCCCAGCGCCGTCCACAGCTTCTTCTCCCGGCGGCCATCATTGCGGGAAATGACCGAGTTCGCGGCATTAAGAATCGTCTGGGTCGAGCGGTAATTCTGCTCCAACAGAATCGTGCGCGCCTGCGGATAATCCCGCTCAAACTCCTCGATATTGCGGATCGTCGCCCCACGGAAGGCATAAATCGACTGATCCGAATCGCCCACCACACACAATTCCGGGGCATCTGGCCCATCCCCAACCAACCGGGCGATGAGCATGTACTGCGCGTGGTTGGTGTCCTGATATTCATCGATGAGGACGTGGCGGAAGCGACGCCGGTAGTAATCCGTCACCGCCGGATGCTCGGTGAAAATCCGCACGACCTCACCGATCAGGTCATCGAAGTCCACCGCATTGGCCGACCGCAGCCGCCGCTGATAATCCTTGTACACCTGCGCAACCGTGATCTCGAAGGGATTGTGAGTCGCCTCCGCATCCGCGATAGCTTCCTCCGGCCCAATCAACTCATTCTTCAAATTAGAAATCGCACCGGCCAACACCCGCGCCGTGAAACGCTTGAGATCCAGGGAATGATCCTTAGCGATCATGCTGAGCAGACGGCGCGAATCATCCGAATCATAGATGGTGAAGTTGGTGTTCAACCCCGGCACCAACTGGGCCTGCTGGCGCAGAATTCGCACGCACACCGAGTGGAACGTGGACACCCACATCCGCTCCGCGACTGGGCCCACGAGGGCGGCGACGCGCTCCTTCATCTCAGCGGCAGCCTTGTTGGTGAAGGTAATGGCTAAGATTTCAAAAGGCGAGACACCCCGCTGGCTCATCAAATAGGCAATGCGGCGGGTCAGCACGGCGGTTTTACCAGAACCCGCTCCGGCAACGATAAGAAGCGGGGAACCCGCGTGCTCAACGGCAGCGCGTTGCTGCTCATTGAGACCGAGAGTGAGATCCTGGGAAGAAGGCTGAGGGCGCTGAGGGCTAGGCGTAAACGGCGATTCCATGATGACTAACAACCTACTCGTAGGTCCCGACACAACCCCCGTGGCACAATGTGGGACATGAACGATGCTGCTGAGAACCAGTTTGAAATCCGGATGCCTTCCGGCACCGAGGACCCATTGTCGGACGCGGAAATTCAGCAGTACCGCCAAGAAATCGACCGCCTCGACCGAGTCATCCTCGACTCGGTCAAACGCCGCACCCAAGTATCCAAGGCGATCGGTAAGACACGCATGGGCTCCGGGGGCACCCGCCTCGTCCATACCCGCGAACTAGCCATCATCAATCAGTTCCGTGAGGAACTGGGCCCGGAGGGCCCAGAGATTGCCTCCGCACTGCTGAAGATGGGGCGGGGACGGTTGGGGTAAACGCGGACGTCGATAAGCGACTTTCTAGTCAGTCGTGTCGAAGACGACCTCAAACTCGAGGAGTTCCGCACCAGTGGCGACGGGCTTGCGGGCCTCGCCGCTGTGGGCCTTGCGCGCATCCCCATCGCGCCACGCGACGTAGGACTCCTCATCGGCCCAGCGGGTGACCACGAAGTAGCGGTCTTCGCCGGCGACGGGGCGCAAGAGCTGGAACCCTTCGAACCCGGGGGAGGAATCGACGGCGTGCTTGCGGGCGGCGAAGCGGGCCTCCAGCTCGGATCCGGCGTTCTCGGGAACAGTGATGGCGTTGATCTTGACGATGCTCATGTGATCATTGTGCCTTTTATTTCCCTCCGGCGGCGGGATGGTCGGTTCTTCACTAGATTCGGGGTAGATACGCAATTTGTCCATCAATTTAGGAGCCCACGACATGGCTGACATCACCCTCTCCGCCGAATGGAAGAACCTGGAGGCCGTGTACGAGCGGACTCAGGCGACCACGCTGCGGGAGTTGTTCGCCGCCGATCCCGAACGCGCACATGCCCTCACCTTCGATGCTGCGGGTCTGCACGTGGATCTCTCCAAAAACCTCATTGATGAGGAGACGGTGGAAGCTCTCATCGCCTTGGCCAAGGAATCAGAGCTCACCGACTCCATTGAGGCGATGTTCACCGGCGCCCACCTCAACAACACGGAGGACCGCGCGGTACTCCACACCGCACTGCGTTTGCCTGTGGACCAGGACCTGGAGGTCGACGGCCAAGATGTCGCCGCTGATGTCCATGAGGTGCTCGGTCGCATGCGCGATTTCGTTTCCGCGCTGCGTTCCGGCAAGTGGCAGGGTCACACGGGCCACACCATCAAGAAGATCGTCAACATTGGTATCGGTGGCTCTGACCTCGGGCCCGCGATGGCCACTCTCGCGCTGCGCCCCTACGCCACCGCGGGCATCACCGCTGAGTTCGTCTCCAATGTTGATCCGGCGGATATGACGGCCGTCCTGGACAACCTTGATGCGGATTCGACGCTGTTCATCGTTGCCTCCAAGACGTTCACCACCCAGGAAACCCTGGCCAACGCCCACGCCGCCAAGCGCTGGCTGCTGAAGAAGTTCGATGGCGATGAGTCGGCCGTGGCCAAGCACTTCGTCGCTGTGTCCACGAACGCCGAGAAGGTCGCTGAGTTCGGGATCGATACGGCCAACATGTTCGGCTTCTGGGACTGGGTCGGCGGCCGCTACTCCGTGGACTCCGCCATCGGCCTGTCGCTCATGGCGGTCATCGGCCCCCACGACTTCATCCGCTTCCTTGAGGGTTTCCGCGCGATGGATGAGCACTTCCGCTCGACTCCCTTTGAGAAGAACGTTCCTGTTCTCATGGCCCTGTTGGGTGTTTGGTACTCGAACTTCCATGGTTGCGACACCCACGCGGTGCTCCCCTACTCCCAGGATTTGGCCCGCTTCCCTGCCTACTTGCAGCAGCTGACCATGGAGTCCAACGGTAAGTCCGTGCGTCGCGACGGTGCGCGGGTGTCATACTCCACCGGAGAAATCTACTGGGGCGAGCCGGGTACCAACGGCCAGCACGCCTTCTACCAGCTCATGCACCAGGGAACCCGCGTCATCCCCGCCGATTTCATCGGCTTTGCCCGCCCAAAGGATGACCTGCCGACTGCCTCTGGCGAAGGCTCCATGCACGACCTCCTCATGGGCAACCTGTTCGCCCAGTCCAAGGTCCTGGCCTTTGGCAAGAACTCCGAGGAAATCGCCGCGGAAGGTGTTCCCGCGGAGCTCGTGGAGCACAAGGTCATGCCGGGTAACCGCCCCTCCACCACGATTCTCGCGGAGGAACTGACCCCGGCTGTGTTGGGTGCGCTCATCGCCCTCTACGAGCACATCACCTTCGTCCAGGGTGCGATCTGGGGCATCAACTCCTTCGACCAGTGGGGCGTGGAGCTGGGTAAAGCCCAGGCCAACCAGCTGGCGGCCGCCGTGTCCGGTGAGGAAGAGGTCAACTCCGGGGACTCCTCCACCGACTCACTGATCCGCTGGTACCGGTCGAAGCGCTAGGTAGATCCGCTTTCTGCACCACGAGCGTGCGCACCGAGCCCAGCCGGTTCGGGGCGCACGTTTTTGCCTATCTTGGTCCAGCGGTTGACCAAGCGCGGGAAACCCTCAGGAATCTTTTCCCATAAAACCGTATGCCAGCAGCGGAAAGTATGGTTATCTCAACGTCATGGGCGAAGCCATTTCCTCCGAGAATTACACCCCGAGCCAGCGGACCAGGTACCGCCAGAGCCTCGGGGCTGACCTGGAGATTTTTGATGCTCACCTCCAGTCCGCGGAGTTTGAGAACAAGGGCACCATCGGCCTGGAGCTAGAGCTCAATCTCGTCGATGACAACATGCAACCGGCGCTGGTTAATGGTCAGGTGCTCACGCACCTGGATGAGGAGTATCAGTCGGAGATCGGCGCCTTCAATGTGGAGATGAACCATCCCCCACTGTCCGTCGAGGGTGACGGCCTGCAGAAGATGCATGATGGCATCGCATCGAGGCTTGACCAGGTTCGCGCGGCGGCGAAGGCGGCGGGCGCCCAGGTGGCGATGATTGGCACGCTTCCCACCGTCACCCGGGAGTTGCTTGAGGGCCCGGAGTGGATGACGCCGGAGAACCGCTACCGGGCGTTGGGGAACACCATCATGGAAACCCGCGGCGAGCTCATTCACATTGATGTCTCCGATCGGGAGTATTGCCGCCTCGATTTCGTCAACATCGCCCCCGAGGCGACGTGCACGTCGATGCAGCTGCACTTGCAGGTGGCTCCGGAGCGTTTCCCGGCGGCGTGGAACGCCTCGCAGGCTATCGCGGGCATTCAGGTGGCGCTGGCTGCCAATTCCCCGCTGTTCCTGGGGCGAAAGGTATGGCACGAGTCCCGGATTCCGGTGTTCACCCAATCCATTGATACGCGGACCCCGGAGTTGGTCAACCAGGGGGTGCGCCCCAGGGTGTGGTTTGGGGAGCGGTGGATTACCAGCGTGTTCGACCTCTTTGAGGAAAACGTCCGCTACTTCTCCCCACTCATCGCCGAGCACAAGGAGGCGACAGACGCCCCCGCCACCCACAGCAGCCCGACCCTGCACTACCTCAACCTGCACAACGGCACGGTGTGGCGGTGGAACCGGCCGATTTACGCCCCTGGCACCGAAAAGGCCCACCTGCGGGTGGAAAACCGCCTCCTCCCGGCGGGCCCCACAGTGTCGGACATCATCGCCGATTCCGCCTTCTATTACGGGATGGCCAAATACCTCGCGATGGAGACGCGTCCCGTGTGGTCGCGGCTGACCTTCGCCGATGCGGAGGCCAACTTCCAGGTGGGAGCCCGGGCGGGCATGTTTGCCCGGATGACGTGGCCGACATTGGGCAAGATCGACGTCGCCACGCTGGTGAGCGAGCACCTGCTACCACAGGCGAGGCTCGGGCTGGAGGCACTCGACGTCGATAAGCATCTCATTGACCGCTACCTTGGCATCATCGGTGAGCGAGCTCGAACGCGACAGAATGGCGCGATGTGGCAGTTGCGCACGCTCGACGCCATCCACCCCGGCGGCACGGTCCCGGATTCACCTGCCCGGCGCGAAGCCCTGGCGAGCATGCTCCGGCTGTACCTGGAGCATCAGGCGACGGACGAGCCCGTGCATACGTGGACGATCGGCGCTTAGAGCTTGACCATCGGTTCGTAGCCAAAGGGGATGCGGTCCGAGGGGACAATCTCTTTGCCGAAGGGGAAGCAGGTCACGGGGATCATCTTGACGTTGGCGATGGCCAGCGGGATACCGATGATGGTGATGGCCTGCGCGGCGGCGGTGGTGATGTGGCCGATGGCCAGCCACAGGCCCGCGATGAGGAACCAAATGACGTTGGTAACGGCGGAGAGGCCGCTCCCGCCGCCCTTTTTCTGCACCACGGTGCGGCCAAACGGGGCGAGCGCGTAGTTGGCCATGCGGAAGGAAGCGACGCCGGCGGGGATGGTGACCACGAGCAGGCAGGCGAGGATGCCGAAGAGGAAGTAGCCCGCCGCGAGAAAGAATCCGCCGAAAATAAACCAAGCGATGTTGAGGAGGAGGTTCATAGCCCCAATTTAGCGCCTTCACTACGATAAATGGCATGGACGAGAACCTGCGGCTGTCAGACAACGATCGCATCAACGCGCTGCAAGCGCTCGCATCGCATTACGCCGAGGGACGCCTTGACTATCAGGAGTTCGATGAGCGCACGGCGGCAGCAAGCACTGCCCGCATCAACGCTGATTTGCGGCCGCTGTTCGAGGACTTGCCGGGCGGGATCGAGGAGGCGTTGACGCCGACGCGCACCACGGCCATCGCGAACACCCAGGACAGCGAGCTGGAAGAGCTGGCCACCATCAAGGAGAAAGGCAAGCGCGTCGAGATGCTCGATGGGGCGATCTTCTCCGTGACCCTGGCGTCGTTTTTCATCCTCATGTTTGTCTTCAACGTCTCCCACGCCTGGGTGGTGTGGCCCGTGATGGCCGGCGTCATGGTGATCCCCCGCCTGCTCAGCGGCTTTTCGGATGCGGACGAGGAAGCCTACGAGGAATTAAAAGAGATTGAGAAGAAGGAACGCGAACTGCGGCTCAAGCAGGCCACTGACAGGTTGCGCGAATTGGAGTAACAGCTCCCGCTCGGGCTATCCGGGGTAGTCTTCCGACATGCTGAATTCGATCGTCGATTGGGTCGTCTCCCTCATGGAGTCGCTCGGCGCCCCGGGCGTGGGTATCGCCATCCTCCTGGAGAGCCTCTTCCCGCCCATCCCCTCGGAGGTGGTGCTGCCGCTCGCCGGCTTCACCTCGACCCAGGGTCAGCTCAATGTCTACGCCGCCTTCCTCTTTGCCACGCTGGGTTCCGTGCTCGGCGCGTACCTGCTGTATTGGCTGGGGGCGGCGGTCGGCGCACAACGGCTGCGGCAGGTCGCAGACCGCATGTGGTTGGTCGACCCTGAGGATGTGGATAAGTCGCTTGCTTTCTTCGATCGCTACGGCAAGGTATCCATCCTGCTGGGCCGCCTCATTCCGGGCGTTCGCTCCCTCATTTCCATCCCGGCGGGCATTGACCGCATGAGCCTGCTCACCTTTGGCGCGCTCACCACGGCTGGCTCCGCGGTCTGGAATGCCCTTCTCATCTGGCTCGGCGTCCTGCTCGGCGAGCGCTACCACCTCGTCGAGGTCTACATCGGCAAATATGCCGTCGTCATCTATGCCCTCGTCGCCCTCGCCCTGGCCGGGGCCCTCATCTATCTCATCCGCCGGGATCGCCTGCGCAAGCGGGCTACACCGCCGGTTGGCAGCGCGGACACCACCAGATGACCCGTTCCAGCTCATCGCGGCCATTGCCCAGCATCGCCTTCTCGATCGGGGTGCCGCACCGTCGGCAAGGCTTGCCGTTGCGCCCAAACACATAGGAACTCTCGCCCGCGCGCTTGACCCCTGTGGTCACCCGCACGGGCGAATCCCGATTCGCCCACATGATCCGCCGCGTCACGTCGAGCACGTGCCCGACGTCGACCTGGCCAACCGGGGTCGCGGGATGAATCCCGCAGAGGAAACACGCCTCGGCCCGATACTCGTTGCCCACTCCGGCCAGGTTCTGCTGGTCCAGCAAAGCTGTCCCAATGCTTCTCGACGCCCGCCCCATCACCCGCCGGTACGCCTCCTCCCGGTCCCATTCTTCCGCCAGGACATCCGGCCCGAGGTAGCCCATTTTTTCGTGGTAGTGATCTGTGGGAAACACCTCGACCAGACCGAGCGAGTGCCCCACGACCTCAATGGGTCTCGGGTGCGGGGCGCCGGCCAGTTCCAGCACGACCCGCGCGGTGTGGCCCGGTTTCCGCCAGCGGTCACCGGCCAGGTGAATCGCCCAGGTGCCCTCCATTTTCAGGTGGGTGTGCAAAATCCGCTCGCCGAACTGCATGAACAGGTGCTTGCCGTAGGGCCACACCCGATCGACGGTCTCTCCGGAGAAATCAACCAGCGCCACCGACGGCACTCGCAATGAGCAGGCCACGACCTCGCGGCCGGTCATGAACTGCAGGCGGTGGGATAATTGGAGAACTGAATCACCTTCGGGCACGGGACTAAATCTACTCCCGCTGCACGGGGCGCGTTTCCCGCCGCCACCAACCCCCCGATTGTGTATCCCAGTGCGACGGCTGTGGGTGTGAGTCGCGCCCCGTGCCGCTGCCGATTATGCCCATACCTTTTGCTCCCTAGCCAAGCAGCTTTGCCCACCGCAGTGGGAATCAGAGATCATCCAGCGCCTGCGACATTGTTCGCCCCCTAACGGGGGTGCGTGGCGCGGAGCTGCGTCCCCCGATCCGCGCCCCCTTGGGGCTGATCTGCGCCCCTGCCTCCCGCAACGTCGCCAGCAGCGGCGAACTGAACACTGGTTCACCATTGAGCTTTTCCACCGTCAACGCGTGCGTGCTCGCCGCCGCCAAGGCATCGACGATGATCCCCAGGTGCTCCGGGTGAAAGACCGTGAGCGTGCGGCCACCCCTGGTCAGGTGCGCCAGCAGCACGCCATCGGCGATGACCACCATCGCACCCGCCGCCCGGCTCGGCCCCGTCTCCGGCCACGGGAGCGCGGCACCATAAGGGTTGGCGGGATCAGCGGCGGCCAGGACGTAGACGTCCGGGTCGGTCGTGCCCGACGGCCACCCCTCGACGTCCGTGGAATCATCGCAGCCACGCAGCCGATCGATAACCGCCGGCGTGGAAAACTGCGAGGCGCCGAGCCCCTCCACGAGGTAGCCGCGCATCGCCTTGCCCGACTCCTCGAAGCCACTGAGCACTTTGTAGGCCAAGGCAAACCCGCCGAGGACGTCCTCGGCGACGATGCTGCCGCGGGTGACCACCCCGTAGCGGTCGAGCCACGTCTCCCCCAGTGCCACCGAGCGCGTCGTCGCGTTGTGCTCCGCCCGGGTACTCATAGCCCACCGCCCGGCCATGTCCAGGGGTGGGCCGAGGCGGCGGCGCGTCCGGTTCGGTCGGCGACGAGCCCGATGGGCCGTGGTCCCGCCAGTCGACGCCAGCCGAGCTCGCAGCGGACCAAAACTATCCGGGCTAACCAAGCCAAAGTCCACCAGGCCCCACAGGGCTTCGCGCAGCTGCTCCGCCGTCACCAGGTCCGTCAGTTCCGTAGACAGATCGCCGAATAGGAACCCGCCACCGCGGTGCAAGATCGACATCACCTGTTCCTGAATAAACGTCAATCCCTCCGGCTCGACGTCCGGGACGAGCTCCGGGGCAATGTCCGTGGGCAGCAGCATGATCCACGGGTCACGGGCCGCCGCCGTTCCTGCCCCGTGGATGACTACCTCGCCGTTGGCCGTGAGCTCATCGAGCATGCTGGGCTGGTAGTCGCCTACCCGCCCGGGCAGCACCAACGATTCCCAGGCGCTGGCGGGCAATCGAACCCCAGCGAGCCTCTCGATGACCGCGTAGACCCCATCCGCGCCGCGCAGCGCCGGTCGCTTCCCCACGGGGGCGACCTGCTGCCAGTCGGCCAGGAAGCGCGCCAACGCCGTCTGCGAGACCGGCTGGGTGGCCGCGCGGGCGGCGGCCAACGAGCGACGCCGCAGGATGGTGAGGACCTCGGCCGAGCAATACTCCTGCTCATCGACGCCTTGGCGGAAGCGACCGTCGATGACGCGGCCGTCGGAAAGCAAATTCTGTAGCGCAGAGTGAGCGGCGCTAGCCCCCAGCCCAAAGGCGCTGGCCACATCCCGAAGGACGAAGGGGCCGCGGGTGCGGACCCAACGGGAAAGCAACTGATCGAGCGCATCGAGGATGGTGGCTTGCTGCGCGGCGACGCCGGGTGGAACGGGGATACCGAGGGCATCACGAAGCAACGGGGCATCGAGCGCCTGCGCGATGTGCGGCACTCCCCCGATGCGCACCTCCATGACGCGATCATCGAGCGGCGCCGGCCAGGGGAACGTCACCTTGTCCGGCACAGAATCGGTCGGAATGGGGCCGAGCAGCCGAAGGATGTCGTAGAACTCCTCGGGGCTGCGCGCCCGCCGGTCCGCGGCGGAGCGCTGCAACTGCGCGTGAACCTCCGCGATGATCTCCGGATCGAGTAACTCCCGCAGTTCAACGGTGCCCAGCAGCTTGGCCAGCAACCCGGGGTCCAACGCCAGGGCGGCGGCGCGCTTTTCCGCCAGCGGGCTATCGCCCTCGTACATGAACGCGCCGGTGTAGTTAAACAACAAAGAGGAAGCGAACGGGCTCGGCTGATCAGTGGTGACCTCGGCGATGCGGATCCGGCGACTACCCAGGTCAGCGCACACCTGGGTCAACGAAGGCAGGTCGTAGACATCCTGGAGGCATTCCCGCACCGTCTCCAAGATGATGGGGAAGCTGGGGTACTTGCGCGCGACGTCGAGAAGCTGGGACGCGCGCTGACGCTGCTGCCACAACGGCGCCCGCTTGCCGGGATTGCGACGCGGGAGCAGGAGCGCGCGGGCGGCGCACTCGCGGAAGCGGGAGGCAAACAGGGCGGAATTGCCGACCTGATCGGTGACGATGTCGCCGATATCCTCGGCGTCGATAAGAAACATCGACGCATCCGGCTCCGACTCACCCTCCGGCAGGCGCAAGACAATGCCATCATCACCGGCGACGGCCTGGACATCCATGTCAAAGCGCGACCCGACGGCCAGCGCCCACGCCGCGTTGACGGGACGGCCGAAGGGGGTGTGCAGGACGACGCGCCAATCCCCCAGCTCATCCTTAAATCGTTCCAGGACGAGGGTCTTCTCATCTGGGATGATGCCCGTCGCCTCGTTCTGCTCTTCGAGGAAGGCGAGGAGGTTGGTGCGGGCATTCGCGTCGAGATCGAGGGTATCGGCGATCGTGGGATCGGTGTGGACCTCGCGGCGGAACTGGCCCAGGGCCACGCCCAACTCGAAGGGGCGGCCCGCGGCATCGCCCGTCCAAAACGGCAGCCGCCCGGTGTGCCCCGGCGCGGGGCTGACCAGGACCTGATCGCGGGTGATGTCCTCGATGCGCCAACTCGACGCCCCCAGGGTAAACACGTCACCGACCCGGGACTCGTAGACCATCTCCTCATCCAGCTCCCCCACCCGGCGCGGGGCGCCCTCCCCACCGAGGAGAAAGACACCGAACATGCCCCGATCCGGAATCGTGCCCCCGGAGGTCACCGCCACGCGCTGCGCTCCGGGACGAGCCTGCAGCTGGCCGGTGATCCGATCGAAGTGGACCTTGGGGCGCAGCTCCGCGAAATCCGTCGATGGGTAAACGCCGCTGACCAGGTCAATGACCGCATCGAACACGTCGCGGGAGAGGTCGCGGTACGGCCAGGACCGCCGGACCGTGGCGTACCATTCCTCGACATCCCAATCACTGACCGAGACCGCCGCGATGGTCTGCTGCGCCAACACATCCAACGGCGAGGTGGGCACGTGGAGCTCCTCAATGAGGCCCGCCCGCATGCGCTGCACAGTGACCGCCGATTGCAGCAGATCCGAGCGGTGCTTGGGATAGAAAGCACCGTGGCTGACCTCGCCCACGGAGTGCCCGGCGCGGCCGACGCGCTGCAGGCCAGACGCCACGCTCGGCGGCGACTCCACCTGAATGACCAGATCCACCGCGCCCATGTCGATGCCCAACTCGAGGGAGCTCGTAGACACGACGGCCTTGAGGGCGCCCTCCTTGAGCAGGCGTTCCGTCGTGGCGCGTTCATCCTTGGACACGGACCCATGGTGGGCGCGGGCGATAACCGGGGGCGCCTTGCCCGCCTGCAGCGACGGCACCATGAGTTGGGCGGGCGGACGCCGCAACTCCGGGGACAGTGAGTCAGGATCGTGGATCTCGGCGTAAATCTCGTTGAGCCTGCTGGTCAGGCGCTCGGCGGAACGCCGGGAATTGACAAAGACCAGCGTCGAGCGGTGCGCCATCACGTCCTCGTAGACGTCACGCTCGATGAAAGGCCAGATGGAGCGTTGCTGACCAACGACCGGTTCGCTGCTCTCCCCCGGCGGACCCGTCAGGCCCAGGGGATCATCGATGGTCGCCTCGCCGATCGTCGAGCCGATCTCGGGTACCGGCAGATCCGACATGTCCTCCACGCCCACGTGGACGTCGAACTCCCATTGCTTCTCCGCCGGCGGGGCGATGATCTCCACCGGGCGATCGCCGCCGAGGAAGTTAGCCACGGTCTCCAGGGGACGCACAGTGGCGGAGAGGCCGATGCGTTGGAAACCACCCGTCAGCCGGGCCAGGCGCTCCAGGGTCAACGACAGATGGACGCCCCGCTTCGTGCCCGCCAACGCGTGGATCTCATCGATGATGACCGTGTCCACCGTCTTCAAAATGCCCGCCGCTTTGGAAGTGAGCATGAGATACGCCGACTCCGGCGTCGTAATGAGGATATCCGGGGGCTTGCGCACCTGCCTGGCCCGCTCCGCCACCGGGGTATCGCCCGAGCGCACGCCGACGGAAATATCCGGCAGGTCGAGGCCAAGCCGATCGGCCACCCGACTAATCCCCGTCAGCGGGGCCCGCAGATTGTTCTCCACATCCACACCGAGGGCCTTCAATGGTGAGATGTAGAGCACGCGCACGCCGCCATGACTGGCCTTCGGGTCGGACACCGGCAGAGCCGTCTGCCCCGGTCTTTCCACGAGGGAATTGAGCGCCCACAGGAAGGCCGCCAGCGTCTTTCCCGAGCCAGTTGGGGCCACGACCAGCGCATTGTCCCCATCCGCGATCGCCTGCCACGCGCGCTCCTGGACCGGGGTGGGCGCGTCAAAAACCTCCGTGAACCAGGTGGCCACCTGGGGGCGGAAACGCTGGAGGATGTCCTTGGCCATGCCCAACCTTAACCCGCGCGGTAATGTCGGTTGCATGACAGCTCAGCTTGACGACGCCCGCCTCACCCGCCTCCTCGCGCAAGGCACGGGTGAGATCCTCAAGGGAGTCCGCAACGTCGGCGTGCTGCGGGGCCGCAATCTCGGTGATGCAGGCGATGACCTCGCCCAAAACTGGATCGCCCGCGTCCTTGAGCAGCACCGCCCCGACGACGGCTTCCTCTCGGAGGAAGCGGCCGATAACCCGGAGCGCTTGGACAAAGACCGCGTCTGGATCATCGACCCACTCGACGGCACCAAGGAATTCGCCACCGGCCGCTCCGATTGGGCGGTGCACATCGCCCTCGTGGAAAAGGGCATTCCCACCCACGCCGCCGTCGGTCTGCCCGACCTCGGCGTGGTGTTCCACTCCGATGAGGCCCGCGCGGTCGGCGGCCCCTACGCCAAGAAGATCGCGATCTCCCATAACCGCCCCCCGAAGGTCGCCCTCCATATCGCCGACGAGCTGGGTTTCCAGACCGCGGCCATCGGCTCCGCCGGCGCCAAGGCCATGCACGTCCTGCTCGGCGACTATGACGCCTACGTCCACGCCGGCGGCCAATACGAATGGGATTCGGCGGCTCCCGTCGGCGTGGCCAAGGCCGCTGGCCTGCACTGCTCCCGCCTCGACGGATCCGAGCTGACCTACAACCACAAGGACACCTTCCTGCCGGATGTGCTCATCTGCCGCCCCGAGATGGCCGAGGAAATCCTGGGCATCGCTGCCGCCTTCCTGGCGGAGAACGGCCGCTACTAGTCACTGCTTATCCCAGCGGTATGGTGGAGCGCATGACAGACTCCGCCATTGACACTCCCTACGAAGATCTCCTCCGGGACATCGTGGACCAGGGTACCCAGAAAGGTGATCGCACCGGCACGGGCACCCTCAGTGTGTTCGGTAGGCAACTGCGCTACAACCTCGCCGAGTCCTTCCCCCTGCTCACCACCAAGAAGGTGCACCTGCATTCCGTCGTCGGCGAACTGCTGTGGTTCCTCCGCGGCGAATCCAACATCAGCTGGCTCAAGGACAACAGCATCCGCATTTGGAACGAGTGGGCCTCCGACGATGGCGAACTCGGCCCGGTGTACGGCGTGCAGTGGCGTTCCTGGCCAACCCCCGATGGCGCCCACATTGACCAGATTTCCGGGGCTTTGGAGTTGCTCCAGTCCGACCCGGATTCGCGCCGCAACGTCGTCTCCGCGTGGAATGTCAGCGAACTGGACAAGATGGCGCTTCTGCCCTGCCACCTGCTCTTCCAGCTCTACGTCGTCGACGGCACACTATCCATGCAGGTCTACCAGCGCTCCGCCGACATGTTCTTAGGCGTTCCCTTCAACATCGCCTCCTACGCTCTGCTCACGCACATGTTCGCGCAGCAGGCAGGCCTGAAGGTTGGCGAGCTCATCTGGACCGGCGGCGATTGCCACATTTACGACGACCACTTGGCCCAGGTCCGCGAGCAACTCTCCCGAGATGCGCGCCCCTACCCGCAGCTTAAGCTGCGGAAAGCCCCATCGCTGTTTGACTACACCTTCGACGACATCGTGGTGGAGGGCTACGACCCGCACCCCACGATTAAGGCCAAGGTGTCGGTGTAATGTCACCGCTCGGGGCCATCTGGGCGCAATCCCTCGACGGGATCATCGGTGACGGCCAGTCCATGCCCTGGCACCTTCCCGAGGACCTTGCCCACTTCCGCGAGGTCACCACCGGGCACCCCGTCATCATGGGCCGCCACACGTGGCTGAGCCTGCCTCCGACGGTGCGCCCCCTGCCGGGCCGAGACAACTACATCCTCTGCTCCCGGGAACCCGGCCAATGGTCGGCCGGCGGCCAGGTCATCTCCTCTTTGACCTACCCCGACCGTGAAGCGTGGGTGATGGGTGGGGGCCAGGTCTACGCCGCCACCATCGACGACGTCGACGTCCTCGAAGTCACCCTCATCGGCGCCCACCTGGGAGATGCTCTCGGCGAGCGTGCCGTCTTCGCCCCCGATATCCCCGCCAGCTTCGGGTTAGTCTCCGACACAGACTGGCTGATCTCGGACAAGGGCCGGCTCACCCTGGATGGTCACCGCAGTGATCTGCCCCTGCGGTACCGTTTCTTGCGGTACGAACGAAAGGAAGCCGCATGACCACCGACCCCGCGCACGTCACCATCTACGCCACTGACTGGTGCCCCTACTGCCACAACCTCATCAGCCGCCTCAACCGGACGGACACACCCTACGAGCTTATCGACGTCGAGGCAGACGCCGATGCCGCCACCTGGGTCGAATCCGTCAACAACGGCAATCGCGTCGTCCCCACCGTCAAGTACTCCGACGGCACGCACGCCACCAACCCCGAAGCCTCGGCCGTGCGCCGCAAGCTGGAGGAACTCACCGCTTAAGGATTGTCGGGGGTATTAATCGTCGTCGTCCTCGCCGAACAGCTCCGCCATATCCGCCGGGGACAACGACGAATTCAGACCAGACAGCTCCAGCGAATACACCTGCTTGAGGTAATTATCCAGCACCTCCGAGAGCTGCTTGGCATCAATCTTGTTGAGCAACAAGATGCGTTTCGACGACCCACCCGGCACCTGCTTATCGATCGACAACACCGGCACACCGTCCTTCGTCACAATCTCGACGACAATGTCACGGCGCTGGACATCAGTAAAGGTGGGCTCGTTCTGGGCCACGGCTGTGGTCCTTTCTCACATCTTCAGGTGGGGGTGCACAAGGTTCTACGTACAGACTAGTGGGCGCCCCGCGAGTTTCCGACTCCTCCCCCATATGCGCTAACCTAGTCACGTCCAGCCCTAGTAGCTCAGTGGATAGAGCACCGCTCTCCTAAAGCGGGTGTCGGAGGTTCGATTCCTCTCTGGGGCGCTTTTTCATGTCTTGAAACATCATTCCGCTCAGGCCCTTGGGCTCCCGGTGCATCTCCATGAGGCACTTTCGAGCAGTGCGATCTGGAGGGTGCCAAAATTCTCTAGAATGAATGGTATTACTTTGCGTTTCCGCAGGTCGCAGAGAATCGGGTTTTACATTCTAGAGAATTTTGGCCCTCGCGACTTCCTGATCGCGACCCCAGACCCGAAGCGGTGCACAAACTGGTCAGCCTTGGCCCGGGGAGAGCAGTCACATGATCGCGATTGACAGCTCCCCGCCATTTACCAAAGAGCACCATCACGTCGACCCAAATCGGCCAGGCTTTTGAAGGCGACACGTCTCACCTTGGTGGGTGCGCCAAAAGGGCAATTCGAGGAGACCCATCAATCGAGTAGCCGGGTGTCGCCACTCGATTAATGGGTGAAGTCAAATCACCCTTTTGCCGACAGGCCTCCACTCGTCCCCTAGCCCATTGAGGCAGATGTTGCTACTGTGGCCATTGTGAAGAATGTGTCTGTTAGCCGTCGCACCTTCCTACGCACCGCCGCTGTTGCCGCCGCCGTAGGAACCGTGGGCGCCAGCGTCCCCCAAGCCCATGCCCTGGGTCCCGTCCTGGGCACCGTCATCGACTATGCGGCGGGGGTTCCCTCGGGTGCATCCGTGAAGGCGGCCGGTCACCTCGGCGCTGTGCGCTATGTGTCGCAGCGTCGTCCGGATGCGCAGTGGATGGTGGGCAAGCCGGTGTTGCTGAATGAGACGCGTGATTTCGCCGCGAACGGCCTCTCCACCGCCTCGGTGTATCAGTTCGGCCGGGCTAATACCGCCGACTGGCTCCAGGGTGCGGCCGGTGCGGGCGTGCACGCCCCGCAGGCAATCGCGCTGCATCGCGCAGCGGGTGGCCCCAATGGCCGTCCGATCTACGTCGCCATCGATGACAACCCGACGTGGGATCAGTACAACCGTCAGATCCGCCCGTACCTCCAGGCCTTCCAACTGGCACTGGGTGCTGCGGGCCTGCAGACCGGCGTATATGGCAACTACAACGTCATCGAATGGGCATCAAAGGACAACATCGGCACCTTCTACTGGATGCACGATTGGGGTTCCGGTGGAAAGATCCACCCGCGCACCACGATTCATCAGCTTCCGGTGTCGCGTCAGCGCAAGATTGGCAATCTGACGGTCGATATTAACAACGTCTACGCCCACGACTGGGGCCAGTGGATGCCAGGCCAGGCTCCGTCCGCCCCCGCGGCGTCGAGCCCCAGCATTCCGGGCATTCCGAACATCCCGGGTCTGCCGAACATTGATCAGAACCAGATCAACCAGATCGTGAAGACGGTCCAGGGCCTGTCCAGCTAGCAGCTAGTTCACTCGTGCGGCCTCATCGACCTCGTCGGTCAGTTGGAATTCGACGAGATCGGTGAGGTCGTTTGACGTTCCGGTCACGGCTGCCGCTACGACGAAATTCTCGCCGAAGGAGACGGAGGAATGCAGATCACCGGCGTCGGACCAGCCCCACTTGGTTCCGATGACCTCGGGAAGCGTTGAGGTGCCAAAGTCCTGCCCGTAGCCGTCGGCTGCGACGGGACTGGCCTCGGCCATCGCGACGAGGATGGGGTGCGTCGGGTCCTTCTTCATCAGTTGCGCGATGAAACTCACGACGTCATAGGTGGAGGTGACGGAGTAGCCCCACTGGTCGTCCGCGCGCGTGGCGGTGAGCCCGTACTTCTGAGCAACCTCGGTGATCGAGGTGGGGTATTTCTCGTAGAGGTCATCGGCGGAGAGGTCGTCGGAGGAACTGATCATCTCGATCGCTTCGTATTGCTCCGTGAGGGAGCCGTGCTCGAGGACGTAGTCGGCGATGTAGAGCTTGCTCAGGCTGAGCGCAGGGCGCGCGAAACGCTCGGTGGCGGTGCCGGTGCGATGGCCGTCAGAAAGCCGGTAGAAGCTCACCTGGGAGCCCAAGACGTAATCCTCAAACGCCGAAGCATCGGGCCCGATGGGCGCCGCGGATTCCGAGAGCTGGACTGAACCCCCGGATTCGACACCGTCGACATTCCCCGCCCCATCGTCGCTCGTTCGATCGAAGAGGAAGACAATGGGCACCGCAATGAGCACTGTGATGACGACGATGGCGAGAACGATCGTCGTCAAGCGACCTTTAATTGAAGACACATCTACAAATAGTAATGCCACCGCCGCGATGACTATCGCGACGGTGGCATTTTTGCTCTACAGAGCGGTCAGACTAGTGGTCGACCGGGGCCTCCACACCAACTCCGGTGAGGGAGCGGACTTCCATTTCAGAAGCGAGGTGGTCGAGGTTGTCTGGCTTGGTAGCCAGGGTGACCACAATACCCACGAGGAAGGCCAGCGGGATGGACACGATGCCCGGGCTGGTCAGCGGGAAGATCGACCAGTCGTGGTTCGGGAACATGGCGGACGGAACGCCCGACACTGCCGGAGACAGGAAGATGAGGATCAGGGCGCTGAAGGTACCGGTGTACATGGAGGCGACGGCACCGGAGGTGTTGAAACGCTTCCAGTACAGCGAGAACAGGATGGTCGGCAGGTTCGCAGAGGCGGCCACGGCGAAGGCCAGGGACACCAGGAAGGCGACGTTTTGCGACATGGCCAGGATGCCCAGGATGATGGAGATGACACCGAGGACAACAACCGTGATGCGGGAGACGCGGACCTGCTCAGCCTCGGAGGACTGACCATCGCGGAAGACGGCATCGTAGACGTCGTGGGCGACGGAGGCAGACGCCGTGATGGCGAGTCCGGCGACGACCGCGAGGACGGTAGCGAAGGCAACTGCGGAGATCAGGGCCATGAAGATGCTGCCACCGAGTTCGAGTGCCAACAGCGGTGCCGCAGCATTCGCGCCACCTGGGGCGGCGAGGATGCGGTCCGGGCCGACGAGTGCGGCAGCGCCGTAGCCGAGGACCAGGGTCATGAGGTAGAAGGCACCGATGAGGACGATGGCCCAGGTGACGGACTTACGTGCTTCACGAGCGGTCGGGACCGTGTAGAAGCGCATGAGGACGTGGGGCAGACCAGCAGTACCAAGCACCAGGGCGAGGCCCAGGGAGATGAAGTCCAGCTGCTTGATGAAGGTGCCGCCGTACTTGAGACCCGGCTTCATGATGTCGGTGGCCTCGTAGCCAGCCTTCTGGATGGTCTCCGAAGCGGCGTGCGTTGCCACAGCATCGTGGAACAGGGTGGAGAAGCCGCCGCGGATGGCGACGAAGACGAGGATGGTCATGACGGCCACGCCACCGACGAGCAGGACAGCCTTGATCATCTGGACGTAGGTGGTGCCCTTCATGCCGCCGATGAGGACGTAGGCGATCATGATGACGCCGACGATCGCGACGACGATAGCCTGCTCCGCGGTGCCGTGGAGGTCCAGGAGCACGGAGACCAGCGAGCCGGCGCCGGCCATCTGAGCGATGAGGTAGAAGAGAGAGACCGCGAGGGTACCAACGGCGGCGGCCACACGGACCGGCTTCTGGCGCAGGCGGAAGGAGAGCACGTCAGCCATGGTGAAGCGGCCGACGTTACGCAGCGGCTCAGCGACGAGCAGCAGGGCGACGAGCCAGGCGACGAAGAAGCCGATGGAGTAAAGGAAGCCGTCGTAGCCGGAGATCGCGATGGAGCCGACGATACCGAGGAAGGAGGCGGCGGAAAGGTAGTCGCCTGCGATGGCCAGGCCGTTCTGGGTGCCGGTGAAGGATGCGCCGCCGGTGTAGAAGTCGGCTGCTTCCTTGGTGGACTTACCGGCGCGCATGACCACGGCCATGGTGACGACGATGAAGACAACGAAGACCGCAATATTAAGGATCGGGTTGCCGGTGTTGGAGGATTCCTGAGCAAGGTATGCAGTGGTCATGTTCTAACCCTCCATTGCTTCGCGAATGGCGGCCGCTTGCGGCTCGATGTTCTTGTTGGCGTACCGCACGTAGACCCAGGTGATCACGAAGGTGGTCAGGAACTGGAGGAGTCCGAAGACGATGCCGATGTTAAAGCCGCCGCCGATCTCGGTGCCCATCCAGTCCGCAGCGAAGGTCGCTACGAGAACGTAGAGGATGAACCAGACGAAGAAGGCCACAGACATGGGGAAGGTGAAGGACCGGTAGGTCCTCCGCAGCTCTTTGAACTGCTCACTGTTTTGCATGTCGATGAAGTCCTGGGAGGTCGGCTCGCGCCGTCCATCCGGGCGGACCACTGGAGTTGCACTCACGTTGATCTCTCTTTCACTTGGCCCCAGGAAGTTCTGGGGGTCAATCTTGTGGTGGCCTCTGCCACGGGAAGGACTCCCTGTGCCAGTGATCACACCGCGTGCTGCAAATTGAAGTTACCTGCCTCACAATGCAACGACGAAGCGAAACAGAAATCTTTTACCGATTAGGTCCACGCTCCACCCCCGGCCCTCCCCTTGGCCTGCGATTTTATCGGCGCCTCCTTTACCCCCAGATTCCCAACCCCCGGCCCCAGCTAACTTTGCAAAGCAATTGTTAGCTACATTCCAGATATTAGCAAGCCTTGCCAATCCCTCGCACCGCGCTTAACTCACTTAGCCAATCAGCTGACAACAAGCAGGTCAGCGCGGTGACGTGGGGGCTAGCTAGTCTTCACTGGGGTAGGTACGCGGGTCATCGAAAATCCGCCCGAATCCCTCGGCCTCATCGAGGGAGCTAATAGCAGCCATCTGATCGGAATTCAGGGTGAAGTCCGTGACCTCGAGAATCTTCCCCAACCGCTCACGGTTGGTGGACTTCGGAATGACGGAGCAGCCCAGTTGCATCTCCCAGCGCAAGGCCACCTGAGCTGTCGTCTTCCCCACGTCCCGAGCCACGGCGTCGAGGACCGGGTCCTGCAGGATGGCGCCGCGGCCGAGCGGGGACCACGCCCCGGTGAGGATGCCCAGCTCTTCGTGGACCTGGCGCAGCGGCGCCTGGGAAAAGCCCGGGTGCAGCTCCACCTGATTGACGGCGGGGGCGGTACCCGTGGCGTCGATAAGCTCCTGAAGAACTTCTTCGTAGAAGTTCGAGACACCGATGGACTGGATGACTCCGAGCCCCTGCAGGCGGGCGATGGCCTCGTAGCTTTCCAGGTACTTCCCCAGGGAGGGGGCGGGCCAGTGCACCAAGTAGAGGTCGAGGTATTCCAGGCCGAGGCGGTGCAGCGACTCCTGGAAGGCGGCGGGCACGCGGTCCTCGCCCTGATCGTCGTTCCACAACTTGGAGGTAACGAACAGCTCCTCGCGGGTGACATCTCCAGCGGCGATGGCCTCCCGGATCGCCCGGCCGACTTCTTCTTCGTTGTGATAGATCGAGGCGGTATCTATATGGCGGTAGCCCATGGCGATGGCGTCGCGGATGATGCGCGCGCCATCATCCCCGGTGAGGTTCCATGTTCCCAGCCCAATCTGGGGCATCTCGGTTCCATCATTGAGGGTGACGCTGGGCACGTTGGTTGGTTTCGACGTAGTCATGCCACCCATTGTGCCCTTTATTACTGTCCATGTGTGCCCGATTGGGTCCTCATCACACAATAGGATGGTCCTTATGACTGACCCGCGTAGTCCCCACGCCCATCACATTTCTGAACTCTCCCATGATGAGATTTTCGCCGCGCACGAAGGCGGGAAGCTGTCCATCCACACCGCCCGCCCCCTGAAGACCCAACGCGATCTGTCCATTTCCTACACTCCGGGCGTGGCCGAGGTGTGCACCGCCATCTCTGAAAACCCGAAGCTGGCCCACCGCTACACCGGCATTGGGCACACCGTGGCCATCATCTCCGATGGCACTGCTGTCCTCGGGCTGGGCGATATTGGCCCGCAGGCCGCCCTGCCCGTCATGGAAGGCAAGGCCCAGCTTTTTGATCGTTTCGCCGGGCTCAACGCCTTTCCCATCGTGCTCGATGAGAAGGACACCGACGCGATCGTCGCCACGATCACGGCCATCGCCCCGTCCTTCGGCGCGATCAACCTGGAAGACATCTCAGCCCCACGCTGCTTCGAGATCGAACGCCGCCTCATCGAGGCGCTGGACATCCCCGTCATGCACGACGATCAGCATGGCACCGCCGTCGTCATCACCGCCGCGCTGGGCAATGCGTGCCAGCTGCTGGACCGCACCATGCAGGACCTCAAGGTCGTCATCTCCGGTGCGGGTGCTGCCGGGGTAGCGTGTGCAAAGATGCTTATCGACGCCGGTGTCACCGACATCATCATGCTCGACTCGCGCGGCACCATCCACGCCGGGCGCGACGACCTCAATGAGATCAAGCAGGACCTCGCCGCCACCACCAACCCCCGCGGGGTGGCCGGTTCGGTCGCCGACGCCCTCGCTGGCGCGGATTGTTTCATTGGGCTGTCCCGCGGGCACGTGTCCGAGGACGCTCTTAAGGGCATGGCGCCCGAGCCGATCCTCTTCTCCTTGGCCAACCCGGACCCGGAAATCGATCCGGAGCTGGCGCACCGCTACGGCGCCGTGGTGGCGACGGGGCGCTCAGACTTCCCGAACCAGATTAATAATGTCCTGGCGTTCCCCGGTATTTTCCACGGGGCGTTGCAGGCCGGAGCCACCAGGATCACTCCGGCCATGAAGTTAGCGGCGTCCCGAGCTATTGCCAAGGTCGCGGAGGAGCACCTCGATGTGGAATACATCGTGCCCTCCCCCTTGGACGCCCGCGTTGCCCCTGCTGTGAGCAAGGCGGTCGCCGCCGCGTGGGAAAACGCTCAGTAACTTTTCCGACGAACTATCCGACACTGAGCAGGTCGATGACGAACACCAGGGTGCGGCCGGACAGCGGGTGTCCCCCACCCGCCGGGCCGTAGGCCAGCTCCGGCGGGATGGTGAGCTGGCGACGCCCGCCCACCTTCATGCCGGGGATGCCTTCTTGCCAGCCGGCGATGAGCCCGTTGAGCGGGAACTCGATGGCTTCCCCGCGGTCCCAAGAGGAGTCAAACTCCTGGCCGGACTCGAAGTCAACGCCAACGTAGTGCACCTTGACCAGGCCACCGGGCTGGGCCTCATCGCCGTCACCGACGACGAGGTCAACGGCGACCAATTCTTCGGGGGCAGGTCCGGACTGGGTGTCAATCTGTGGCTTTTCCATGTGGAAATGTCTCCTTAAGAAATAAACGAGCCGGGCACAACGGGCCCCATTATAGAGAGGTGTCGTCGTGCCCGGCTGAGTTAGGCGCAGCTTAGCTGCGTCTTAGCGCTCTTCGCGGGGGATGAGGGTGCGCAGGTTCTGGCCGGTGTAGATCTGGCGCGGGCGGTTGATCTTGGTGGAAGTCTTGAGCTGCTCACGGTAGTGAGCGATCCAGCCCGGGAGACGACCAATGGCGAACAGGACAGTGAAGAAGTCCGTCGGGAAGCCCATGGCGCGGTAGATGAGACCGGTGTAGAAGTCCACGTTCGGGTAGAGCTTGCGGGAGATGAAGTACTCGTCGTTGAGGGCGATCTCTTCCAGCTTCATGGCCAGGTCGAGGAGGTGATCGCCGCCCAGGTGCTCCAGGATCTCGTGCGCGGTCTCCTTGACGATGGCTGCACGCGGATCATAGTTGCGGTAGACGCGGTGTCCGAAGCCCATGAGGCGGACACCCTTCTCCTTGTTCTTCACGCGGTTCATGAAGTCGGTTGCGTCGCCGCCGTTGGCGTCAATCTCCTCGAGCATCTCGAGGACTGCCTGGTTTGCGCCGCCGTGCAGCGGGCCGGAGAGGGCGTTGATGCCACCGGCGATGGAGACGAACATGTTGGCGTGTGCCGAACCGATCATGCGGACGGTGGAGGTGGAGCAGTTCTGCTCGTGGTCAGCGTGCAGGATGAGCAGCTTGTCCAGGGCCTTGACCATGATCGGGTCAACCTCGTAGGGCTCGGTCGGGTAACCGAACATCATGCGCAGGAAGTTCTCGCGGGCATTGAGGGAGTTGTCCGGGTACATGTACGGAGCGCCCTTGGACGCGCGGTAGGCGTAAGCGGCCAGCATGGGCACCTTGGCCATGAGGCGGACGGTGGCCTTGTCCAGGTGCTCTTCGTTGAGCGGGTCGAGCTCGTCCTGGTAGTACGTCGACAAAATGTTGACGGAGGAGGCGAGCACCGACATGGGGTGCGCGTTGCGGGGGAAGACGTTGAACTGCGACTTGAAGTCCTCATCCAGCAGGGTGTGGTGGCGGATATCATCGTTGAACTTGTGCAGTTCTTCGACGGTCGGCAGCTCACCGTTGATGAGCAGGTAGGACACCTCGTTGAAGGTGGCGTTTTCCGCCAGATCAGCGATGTCGTATCCACGGTGGCGCAGGACGCCATTATCACCGTCAATGTAGGTGATCTCAGATTCGCAGGAACCGGTGGAGACGTAGCCCGGGTCGAAGGTCACCAGGCCGGTGTCAGCCAACATCTTGCCCAGGACAACACCATCATTGCCTTCTGTGGCCTTGATGATGTCCATTTCGAACTCGCCGCCCGGGTAGTGGAGTACGGCCTTGTCATTGTTGTCAGTAGCCACTGTGTACCTTTCAGACTTCTCTAGTCGACCTTGCCCCGCGTCGAGGGTTCAACCGCCGATGGGGACCATATGGAGGTGTGATGCCCACCGTAGTCCCATCATGACGGTGAGTCATGTATCAGCTTAGGTGACGCTTTCACGTTGAGCGTGCCGCCTGTCAGCCCCTTTCCTCCCCGTTGATGGGAGGGTGGGGCCGAGCTGACGACACATGGAAGTTGTGCTCCCACCACAAGGCATTTCAGCTCCGAGAATTGAAGCTGGCTGCCCCGCTTAAGGTGGATCAGAGCACAGTTTAGCAAATTATGTGATGGGGGCAACATGATTCTTCGATACAGGTCACACCCGGTGACTTTGCCACGTTGTGGTACCCCCGCCCCCTGGAAATTACCCCCATCACCCTTGTTCACACCAGTCGTGAGGATAGGTCGAGGATAGGTCTATGTGTTGAGCAATAAGAGACTAGAGTGATGGTCGGTCCAGCCCCCAACTCCCCTCCCCGATTGATGAAAGGGACAACTTCCCTATGAGTGAGTTCCCCACCCTTCCTACCGACCTCATCCCCGCTGACGGCCGCTTCGGCTGCGGGCCTTCCAAGGTCCGCCCTGCTCAGATCCAGGCAATCGTCGACGGCGCCGAGACCATCATTGGCACGTCTCATCGCCAGCCCGCCGTAAAAAATGTCGTCGGTTCGATCCGCGAGGGCCTGTCTGACCTCTTCTCCCTGCCGGAGGGCTATGAGATTATTTTGTCCCTGGGTGGGGCCACCGCCTTCTGGGATGCCGCCACGTTCGGGCTCATTGAGAACAAGTCGGGACACCTCTCTTACGGCGAGTTTTCTTCCAAGTTTGCAAAGGCCGCCAAGCAGGCCCCGTGGCTGGCAGATCCCACCGTCATCGAAGCCCCGGCCGGTGACGCACCCGCTCCGCAGGCGATGGAGGGCGTCGATGTTCTTGGTTGGGCTCACAATGAGACCTCCACTGGCGCCATGGTGCCGGTCGTGCGCCCTGAGGGCTCGGACGGCTCCCTCGTCGTCATTGATGCCACCTCCGGCGCCGGCGGCCTGCCGGTCGACATTTCTCAGACGGACGTCTACTACTTCTCCCCGCAGAAGTGCTTCGCGTCCGACGGCGGAATCTGGTTGGCTGCGATGTCTCCGGCGGCCATCGAGCGCATTGCCAGGATTAAGGAGTCGGGTCGGTTCATCCCGGCGTTCCTTGATCTGCAGACGGCTGTGGAGAACTCGCGGAAGAACCAGACCTACAACACTCCGGCCGTGTCTACGCTGCTCATGCTGGAGGATCAGGTGTCGTGGATGAATGCCAATGGTGGCCTCGACGGGATGGTTGCCCGCACTACCGCTTCCTCGAATGCCCTGTACGACTGGGCCGAGGCGCGGGAGGAGACGACGCCGTACGTGTCGGATCCGGCCAAGCGCTCCCTCGTGGTTGGCACCATTGACTTTGCTGATTCGGTCGATGCCACGGTCCTGGCCAAGGTGTTGCGCGCCAATGGCATTATCGATGTCGAGCCGTACCGCAAGCTGGGCCGCAACCAGCTGCGTATCGGCATGTTCCCGGCCATTGATGCCGCGGATGTGGAGACGCTGACCAAGGCCATCGACTTCGTCCTCGACTCGGGTGTCGCTCAGGCTTAAGCCCGTTGACCCGCATCAACATGCGCCGGACCTGCCACGGTTCGGCGCATGTCTGCGTTAGGGTGGACGCATCAGTCCCGCAGGCCCGAAGGAGAACTCATGCGCGAGCTGTTCCTCGTCAATGAAGATTCAACCGATAGCTCCTTGGTGTTGCGCGCCGAGGATGGCGAACAGTTCTTCATTGCGGTCGCTTCGCTTGACGACGCCGCACGTGCCTCCCTCCTGCCCCCTGCCGCGGAAGAAGCTCCGGCGGAGCCGGAGCCCGAGGAGCCGGTCGTTGAGGTTGAGCGCTCCATTCCCGCCCCGGATCCCCTGCTGACCACCCCGTTGACCATGCGCCCCCGTGATATCCAAGGGCGTATCCGCAGTGGGGCGAGCATCGCTGATCTCGCCGAAGAAATGGGTGTGGCCGAATCCCGCGTCGAGCCTTTTGCCCACCCCGTCATCTTGGAGCGTCAGCGCATGGCGGAGCTGGCTAAGCAAGCCCACCCCATCCGCGAGGACGGCCCAGCCAAGCTGACATTGTGGGAGGTCCTCGCCACTGCTTTTGCCGCGCGCGGACAATCCGTCGCGGATAGTTCGTGGGATGCTTATCGCGAGCCCACCGGCAAGTGGGTCGTGCGCGTGAGCTGGGCTGCGGGTCTGTCGGACAATGAGGCCGAATGGACCATCAGCAACCACGCCTCTTCTGCCTCCACGGCTGAGGCTCGCAACGCCATTGCCGCCGACCTCACCGACCCGGACTTTGTCCAACCCGTGCGCACCCTCACCTCCGTTGGGCGGGGCAACCGCTACGAAGAAGAGCACGAGCCGGAAGAACAGGACTTCGACGGCGACGGAGTCGCCGAGGGCGAGGAATTCCTGCGCCACCCCGACCCGGAGGACAAGCCGGCGGCGACGACGAAGCGACGTCGTAAAGCAGTAACCCCCCATTGGGAAGATGTCCTGCTTGGGGTGCGGACCAACACGAAGCGCCCACGCGGATAGCGATGGAGTCCGTGTGCACCCTCTGGTTCGTCACAGCTGCCGAACCAGCCACCATCATCGAGGCGGAGCCCAAGGCCGACCGAGGGTATGGGCGCAAGTATCTCGCCCAACTCAACCCGGCGTGGCCCATCGTGCCCATCGGGCAGTTCCCGCTGAACCGGTCCGCCCCTGCCTCCTCGGGTGAGTTTTATATCGCCGGTTTCCCCGGCATCACCATCGTGCAGACGGTGATCACGGACGTCCCTGTCCTCTCCGAGATCAGCCCCCGCCTGCTCGACTCCGTGCCCGCCGCCGAGGTCTACGCCTTCGCGCAGGGGCCAGGCGGCTACGGAGGATTCGCGCATTGGCGCGGCGGGGTGCTGAAGCGCTCGCTGTGTGCCACCCGCACGCGCACCTACGAGGACGTGGGCTTGCCGGAGCCTTTCGAGTCACCCTTTTGGGCCGGCGAGCGCGCGGAATCCATGGGCGGAATCTCTTTGCCTTTTGAGCCGCTCGACCTGGTGGACGAAGCTCAACGACACTGGATCGGCGTCGACGTCTCCCCCACGGGCCCGGACATCCAGGTGGTGGCCTATGCCGTTGACGGGCGGCCGGAGCCGAAGTTCAACGATGCTCCCCAGGGGCGGGTCATCCCGCCTCCCGCGCCGGAACCCGCCGAGGGCGACTACGACGATTATGAGGAGCACAAGGAGCAGTCAGACTCTTTCGTTCGCTTCGCCGATTCCTCCGCGGAGGCGGTTCAGAGCTTCCGTGGGTCGGTGAGCCGCCGGTGGCGCAGCGCCCGCGCCTACCTCGCCGAGAAACTCCGCCACACCGATCGCGGCTAGGGCCACCACCCTGCCTGCCTAACGCAGGCTGCGATCGCGCTCGTAGAAGGCAATCGCCGCAGACGTAGCCAAGTTGAGGGAGTCCGTGCCCGCCCCCATGGGGATCCGGGCGCGGACGTCGGTGGCGCGCATTGCGTGTTCGGTGAGGCCGGGGCCTTCGGAGCCGACGAGGAGGGCGACTTTGGGGTGGGGGTTCCCGGCGGCGTCGACAAGCGCGTCCGCGAGGTGGGTGGCGGCGGGATCGGGAGTGAGCGACACCAGATGGAAACCGGCCTCACGCAGCTGCGACAGAGAGCGCTGCCACGTGGTGTAGGTGCCTTCTAAGTGGGCGTAGGGGGTGCGCAGGACGTGCCCCATGGATACGCGGACGACGCGGCGGTAGAGCGGATCGGCGCAGCCGTTGCCGAAGAGCATGGCGTCGGCGCCCATGCCCGCGGCGTTGCGGAACAGCGAGCCGATATTCTCGTGGTCCCCCACGCCTTCGAGGACGACGATGGTCGAGGCGGAGGCGAGGATGGACTCCACGGAGGGCTCCGGCGCGCGATCGGCGGCAGCGAGCAGGCCACGGTGCATGTCGAAGCCAGCAACCTCGGTGAGCATGTCGCGGGTGACCTCAAAGATGGGGATGGAGTCATCGACCTCGTGGGATTCGAGGAAGGTGTCGAGCTTGCGGGCGTAGCCGACGATGCTGCGCACCGGGAACCGTGACTCGAGTAGCCGGCCGACGACGAGGGGGCCTTCGGCGATGACGAGTCGGCGGGAGGGGCCGTCGGATTTCTTGAGGTCGCGGACATCATCCAGCCGGGGATCGGCGGGGTCCTCGATACGAATGCGCATGGGTTAGTTAAGGGCCTGGAGGATCGGGTCCATGCCGAAGAAGAGCACAAACAGGGCGGAGACGAGCCACATGATCCAGTGGACGTCCTTGGCTTTGCCCGCCGCGACGGCCATGACGGAGAAAGCGATGAAGCCGACGCCGATGCCGTTGGCGATGGAGTAGGTAAAGGGCATGATGACGATCGTGAGGAAAGCCGGGAGGGCGATGTGGAACTTGGACCAGTCGATATCGGTGACCTGGGCGATCATCATGGCGCCGACGATGACGAGCACGGGGGCGGCGGCCTCGATGGGCACGACTTCGTACAGCGGGGTGAGGAACATGGCCAGGAGGAACAGCACGCCGGTGACAATGTTGGCCAGGCCGGTGCGCGCGCCGTCGGCGATGCCGGCGGAGGAGTCGGCGTAGACGGTAGCCGACGAGGTGGAGGTGCCGCCGCCGACGATGGCGCCGAAGCCTTCGACGACGAGGGCGCGTTTCATGTCCGGCAGCACGCCGTCCTCGCCGACGAGGTTGCCCTGCTTGCCCAGCGCGGTCATGGTGCCCATGGCGTCGAAGAAGTTGGCCAGGACGAGGGTGAACACCAGCAGCGAGGCGGCCAGCACGCCGATGCGGGTGAAGGCGCCAATGAGGTCGACGGCGCCGACGAGGGAGAGATCCGGCAGGCCACCGAAGCTGTCCGGGATCAGGGGGACGGCCAGTGACCAGCCGGTGGGGTTGGGCTGGCCGTCTTCGAAGGAGGCGCCGGAATGGGTGAGAGCCTCGACGATCATCGCGATGACGGTGGTGGCGACGATGCCGAGGAAGAGGCCACCGCGCACGCGGCGGACAACCATGAAGCCGCAGATGATGAGGCCGAGGACGAAGGTGAGGGTGGGCCAAGAGGCGACGGAGCCGTCGATACCCAGGCCGACGGGGACGGTGGTGCCGGCGGCGTCGGGGATGCGGCGAACAAAGCCGGCGTCAACCAGCCCGATCATGGCGATGAACATGCCAATGCCCACGCCCATCGCGGCCTTCATCGACTGCGGGATGGCGCGGAACACGGCGGTGCGGAAGCCGGAGACGGCGAGCACGACGATGACGATTCCGTCGATGACGACCAGGCCCATGGCCTCGGGCCAGGTGAGGCCTTCGCTGGCGACGAGGGTGACCGCAACGAGCGTGTTCAGGCCCAGGCCAGCGGCGATGCCGAAGGGATAGCGGGCGATGAGGCCGAAGGCGATCGTCATCACGCCGGCGGTCAGGGCGGTGGCGGCCGCGACCTGCGGGATGCCCAGGGTGTTGCCGTTGACGTCTTCGACGGTGCCGATGATCAGCGGGTTGAGGATGACGATGTAGGCCATCGCGAAGAAGGTGACCACACCGGCGCGGATCTCGGTGCCGACGGTGGATCCTCGTTCCGAGATGTGAAAATAGCGGTCCAAAGCGCTGCTGTTTTGGGCCGTGTGCACGCCAGCGGTCATGGTGTGGTTCCCCTGTTCAAAAAGTGATGATTCCAAGGCCTGATTTTGGACTCAATCGCGTTTCCACACAACTTCGCCTAGATTCATGGGCGATATCCCAAGGAGCTGAGCTACGTGTACGCCACAACTTTCCTCATGCGTGACGGTCGGGTGGCCAACCTCGACGCCCACCTGCGTCGGCTGCGCACTGAGACGACTTTTCACCCTTCCGCCGAGGAAGAAGTGTTGGCTACGTTGCGCTCGGCCGGCCCCGGAGTGTTCCGCCCGCACATCGAGGTGGTGGGGTCTACCGTGTCCGTTGACTTGCGCCCGGCGGTCATGCCGAATGATGATGTGGTGGTCGATGCGGAGGGCATTCGTGATGAGCGTCGCCGCCCGACCCGCAAGGGCCCGGACTTTGGGTGGCAGGTGCATCAGCTTCAGCGGGTGCGTAATCAGGGGGCTGATGCTGGGCTGCTTGTCGACGACCGCGGCAACATCATCTCCGGCATCTTCTCCAGCGTCCTCTACCTCAGCGGGGGTACCGCCCACGTTTCGGCGCACCCCCGCGCCGCGCAGTCCATCACGTTGGACGCCACCTTGGCCATGCTTATCGACGCCGGGGTTGACGTCGTCGAGCATCCCCAAGGTCTGCCCATGCATCAGCTTCGGACCAAAGAAACGTGGCTGATGAGTTCCCTCGAAGGGGTCCGCAACGTCACCGGCTGGATGGAGTACGGTTCCACCCTTCCTCCGCAGATCACGGGCCTGCCGCGGGGTGGCGCCCCCACCCACCGCGAGATCAACGAGCGGATGTGGGCGTCGGCGAGCAGCGTCTAGAAGATCAAGCCTTCGTCGTCGTAGGCATCGGGGGCGTCGACAAGCGAGTCAGCGGGGGTGCGGGAGTGCGCGCCGCAGCCGTACTTGGCGTGGACGAGGTGGCCGTCGGCGGAGTACTCGTTGACGCAGGCACCGAAATTGGGGCCGATGACATCGCCCACGGGGACGAAGAACGCGCACGTCGTGCAGTCGAGGGTGGCTTTTTCAGCGAACTCGCTCGTCGGGCCGTAGTCGCCGGTGCGCCAGCGCTGCATGGCATCACGCAACCCCTGGTCGCTGAGCTGACCGTCCGCATCGAGGCGCGGATCGTCGGGCTCCGGCGGCATGAGATCACCTGGGCCCAAATCGCCGGGCCGAATGCGATCGGCCCACGGCACCCATTCGGGGGCTTGGAGGGCTTCCCCGCTCGGCGCCGGGACCAGCGCTACTTCGTTGATGGTGACGTGCCTGGATCCGGAGGCGCAGGCCAGGACCGCATTCCATTCCCAGCCGCTGTAACCGGGGACATCCGCCGCGAAGCGGTGGTTGGCCACGTTATGCCCCACCACCTGGACCCCGATGTGGTCGCCGACCCCGCCGTCCCCGAGCTCCTCCAGTGCGGTACGTGCGAGGTCGACTGCGCGGGCGTCGAGAAGCGGGCTGGTTTTCCGGCGGCGATTGCTTGGGGACACGCCCCTCATTATGGGCCATCTGGGGCAGAATGTTGGTCATGAGCCTCCGAGTCGTCGCTTCCGCCTTCTCTTTAATCCTGGTTCCCGCCCTTGCCCTTGGCGCCTGCGCGGCACCGAAGGAGAAGGCCGGCCTGGCCGTTGAGCCGCTGGAAGTCAACATCATTGACTCCTATCCTTTCGACGTCTTGAGCTACACCCAAGGCCTAGAGATGGAGGACGACGGCACGCTCCTCGTGGGCACCGGCATGTGGGACGAATCGCGCATCTATCGCCGCGATATGGCGGGCACCGAGCTCGCCTCCGCATCGCTCGAGCCCCGATTCTTCGGCGAAGGCATCACCCGGCACGGCGACATCATCTGGCAATTGACCTGGCGCAACGGCATCGCCATCAAACGCGACGCCGAGACGCTGGCCGAACTCGACCGGGTCACCTACCCCGGCGAAGGCTGGGGGCTGTGCTCCTTCGAGGACGAGCTCATCATGTCCGACGGCACCGACGAGCTGCGCCACCTCGACCCCGACACCTTCGAGGAACGCTCCCGCACCGTGGTCACCCGCGCCGACCGCGACGTCTCCGAACTCAATGAGCTCGAATGCGTCGACGGGGAGGTCTACGCCAACGTGTTCCTCACCACCGACATCCTGCGTATCGACGCCGCGACCGGCCACGTCACCGGCACCATCGACGCCTCCGGGCTCCCCGACAACTCCTTCCCCGACCCCAACAACGTCCTCAACGGCATCGCGCACATTCCCGGCACCGATCATTTCCTACTCAGTGGCAAGCGCTGGCCCGACCTGTATGAGGTCCAGTTCCTGCCCCAACGGTAGGATAAGGACCCATGGCCACCCGTAAACAGGCGCGGCAGAAGTCCCTGCTGCAGATCCTTGCTCTCCTGATTGCCGTTGTTATCCTGCTGGTCGGTGGTGTCTTGCTGCAGAACTGGTGGAACAATCGCCCCGGCCCGCAGCCCCAAGAGGTGTCCATTACGGCCACGGTCGGCGACGCATCCCTCGAGATCTCCCCGTACCTCGTGTGCGAGCCGGGCGTGGACTGCCCCGAGGGTGAGGTCCCCAACCTCGCCGTCGGCCCCGACGACACGCTCGTGCTCGACATCCCGGAAGCGATCTACGACCACGACTGGCAAGTCCTCATGATTTATGATGACCCGGCCGCCAACGACCAACAACTCCACGCAGCCAATGATGCGCAACAGGTGGAAATCCCCGGTTCCACCGACCCCATCGGCGAGAACACCGAGCGCCCCCGCCTCATGGTCGTCGAAGTCTCCTCGGTGATGCTCGGCCACAACGACGCCGGGGAGGAAACCCCTTATACAACGGTGTGGTCCTTGAGCACCATGAGCTAGCCAGCAGTGAGCCGGGTTTAGGCGTCGAGCTCCTTGGCCACAGCGCGGAGGATCTCAGCGACCTGGCGGCCGACCTTACGGTCCGGGTAGCGGCCAGCGGCCAGGCCGGGCTGGACATCGCTTTCCAGCAGGGTGAGCAGGTCCGAAATCATGCTGGATAGCTCTTCGGGCTTGTGCCGGTGGGCGGGGCGGCGGCGCGGGGAGTCTAGAATTTTGACGCGCAGGGCTTGCGGGCCGCGGCGTCCAGCGGCGAAGTCAAACTCAATGCGCTGACCAGCGACTAACTCCTCCACGCCTTCGGGCAGTACCTGCTTGCCCACGTAGACATCTTCATCCCCCGGGTTGGAGACGAATCCGAAGCCCTTTCCGGCGTCGTACCACTTCACCTTGCCGATCGGCACGATCCTCACCACTTTCTTTTGCTTAACACGTGAAGGCACGAGTATACCCCGCTGTCGGCGTTGATCACGCGCGCTCCACTACCCGTTGGCATGGCCGACGCAACACAATGAGACGCACGTCACATTGTCCGGGTTTGGCGGGGCTGGCCTGGGAAAAAACCTTTGCAGGACCCCCGCAACTGAAAAAATTAGAGCCGACTTGTGAGTCGAGCGTGACTAAACCGTTATAAACCGTTACTCTGCATGGCAGGCACAGCGTCGGTCACCACCCCTCGCCTCCCACGCCGAATCCTGTCCAGGATGGCGAGAGACCACGTCAGTCGTGCACCACAAACGTGAATAATTCCATGTGGACAGGAGCGGGGAAACCACCGCGGACCTCTATTAAGCCAGAGTTTCGCAACGGGCATCCGCCCTCGGGGTGAAGCCACAAACGTGGCCGGGCACAGTGATCCTCCGCCCGAACCCGACAGCTCACTTCGCAGGCGTCAATATGAGAGGAACACTTCTTTTAACATGGCACGTCATTCCCGCAAGACCGCGTCCATCGGCACCAAGTTCGCCGCCACCACCGTCGCTTTCGGCGCAGCAGCCGCCCTGCTCTCCCCGACCGCGTCCGCTGCCCCCGACTCCGATTGGGACCGCCTCGCACAGTGTGAGGCCGGCGGCAACTGGCAGATCAACTCCGGCAATGGCTACCACGGCGGCCTGCAGTTCTCCCCGGCCACCTGGCGCGCATACGGTGGCGCTGAGTTCGCTCCCGTCGCCTACCAGGCCACCCGTGAGCAGCAGATCGCCGTCGCCGAGCGCACCCTCGCCGGCCAGGGCTGGGGCGCATGGCCGTCCTGCTCTGCACGTCTGGGCCTGAACTCCGCTCCGACCCCGCGCAACATTGCCGCCGACGCCCCGGCCGCTGTCCAGCAGATCGTCGAGCAGGCCGGCGCTTCCTCCGAAGCCCTCGCTGTCGACGCCGTCTACAACGCCATCCAGGCCAACCTCGCCCAGTTCGGTGTGCAGGTCCCCTCCGGCCTGGAGGCTGCCTACAACGCCAACCGCGGCAACTTCGATGCTTTCTACGGCGCCAACCGCCACATCATCGATCCGGCCCTGGGCCTCTAAACTCCCCCAGACGCCTGACAAGCCCCCGCACCACTGGTGCGGGGGCTTCGTTTTGCCAAGCCCGGGCAGCTCCAGGCGGACCCCGAAACCCGCACTCGCTAACAACTCTGGCATCTCACCAACTTCCGAACCCCCGAAATTGTTAGCGAAAGCGGGTTTGCCCGCCACCATCGATCAACAGCGAGACGCAGACACGCCAATCCCCCGCACCCTAGCCAGCACAAACGTGCCTGGGGTGCGGGGGATCCGCGTTGAGAGAAAAGAACGCTTAAGTGTTGTAGCGGGTGTACGGGTGGACGTAGCCGAGCTGCTCGGCCGGGACCGGAAGCACGGTGTCGTCGCCGAAGGGGCTGGACGCGCCAGCCAGCTTGGAGATCAACTCAGTCACCACGTGACCGTCTTCAGGGATATTCTTCGGCCAGGCCGGATCGACGTAGCCCTTCTTCTCAACGTTTGCCATGCCGTCCATTCTTGCAAACCTGGGGACAAAAAGTAACTTGAACTGCCATTAAACTCGTCCACACCATGACATCTACCCCCGATCGCCCCGATTTCCGCACCTGGCTGGCTCAGCGCAGTGATGATGAGCTGAGTTTCCTCCTCGCGGCGCGCCCCGACGTCGTCTTGCCGCTCCCCCCAGGGATTACCCCCTTGGCGGCGCGTTTGCAGTTGCGGGCGTCAGTGGGGCGGGCATTGCGAACGGTCACGGCGCTGGAGTTGGCACTGGTTGAGGTGGCCGCTGAGCTCGGGGCGGAGCTGGAGCCGATCAGCTCCGCGGCGCTGGGTGCGGAGGCCACTCGTCGGATCCCGAGTGCCACCCCAGCCCAGGTTGGGGAAGCGACGGAGAGGCTGTTCGCCCTCGCCATCTTCTTCGGTAGTGCCGAAGCCCTGCTCCTGGTCACCGAGGCCATGCCGTCGCTGCCGCAGGATTGGCAGCTGTTGGACAATGAGACTCCCGCGCTCCCGGAGGATCTCCCGGCTCAGCAGCGCGCCATTGTGGATACGTTGCTGCATTCCGGCGGCGTCGGCACGACGAAGCATGCCGCCCCGGATGCTGATCCCGCTCATCCCATCCCGCAGCTCCTGGCAGCTGGCCTGCTCACCCGCGTCGATGCGGGCACGGTGCGCTTGCCGCGCCGCATTCGCGCCGCTCTCCTCGGCCGTCCCCACGTTGCCCGGCCGCTGGTCCCGTCACCTCGGGTGCTCGGCGAATCGCTTATCGACGTCCGCGGTCAAGACCGCACCGACACCATCGGCGCCGGCGCGGGGCTGGAGGTCGCCCGCCACCTGCGCCAACTGCTGGATGTGCTGGGCGAGCACCCTGTGGAACTTCTCAAGGATGGCGGCGTGGGTGTGCGGGTCACGGCCTCCCTCTCCCGCCAGCTCGGGGTGTCCGAGGTCGACATCAATCGGCTCGTTTTCTTGGGCACGGCCGCCCGGCTGCTGAGCCGGGGCGAGGAGGGGCTTGGTCCTACGCAGGCGGCCGATGAGTGGCTGGAGGCGGAGCTTGGCACGCAATGGCTCACTCTCCTGCGCAGTTGGCTTGACTCCCCGTGGGCTCCTTGGCTGGTGGGCGACAAGGATGAGAAGAAGCTTCCCATTCGTCTGCTCTCTGAGCAGTCTCATCGCCCGCAGCTGCCTGAGCACCGCCAGCTCATTTTGTCCCAGTTCACTCGGCCTGCCCCGGGGGTGGAGATCAGTGATGAGGAGATGTTCGATGATTTCTTCTACACCCACCCCATCCCCGCGACTCTCCTGCCGGCGTGCACCGTGGAGGAGATTCTTTCCGAGGCCCGGTGGCTCGGAGCCCTAGCCGGGGGCACCGCCACCTCCCTGCTTCGCGCCCTGCTCGATCCCACTGCCGATGCCGAGGCCGTCGCCGCCGATGTCACACCCGGGACCGTCGAGCGGGTCATCGCGCAGGCGGATATGACGATTCTTGCCCCCGGCCCGCTCCCCCGCGCCGTGCAGGCGGAGATGGAGCTCCTCGGGGATCTCGATTCGGGAGGTCTGGCTAGCGTCTACCGGGTCACCGAGCATTCCGTCCGCCGTGCTTTGGATACCGGCCGCACGGCGGAGGAGCTGAAGACCTGGCTCGCGGACCACGTCCTCGGGGAGGTCCCGCAGTCCATCACCTACCTCATCGATGATGTCGCCCGCCGCCACGGGACCCTCCGTGGCGGCCCCGCGTTGAGTTACGTGCGGTGCGATGACCCCGCGCTCCTGCTCGAGGCCGCTCGCACCCCCGCCGCCGACGACGTCGCGCTGCAGATCATCGCCCCAACCGTCGCCATTTCCCAGGCACCCCTCGTCCGGGTCATCGATGCACTGCGGGGAGCGGGTTTCCAGCCGGTAGCGGAGGATGCGTCGGGGGCGGCGCTCGATATTCGCCCGAAGCCCCTCCGGCTGCCCACGCCCGATGCGGCGCCGGAACGATTGACGACGATCCCCGCCGAGCGGATTGCCGCGGCCGTCTCCGCCATCCGCCGGGCGGATGATAGCTCCGAAAAGGTACCCGCCGAGAGCGGTAAGACGCTCGCCGTGTTGCAGGCGGCGGCGCGGGGCGGGCGGACGGTGACGCTCGGGTTCGTCGATAAGCATGGACTCGCCGTGCACCGGGTGGTCACACCGCTGACGGTGAGCGGCGGGCAGGTCGACGCGCTCGATGAAGTGTCCGGTGACGTGCAGCGATTCATGCTCCACCGCATCACGGAGGTGCTGTTGGACTGACGTGCCATAATGGCGTCCATGGCTTTTGGCGACGGACCCCTCATCGTGCAATCGGACAAGACGGTCCTGCTGGAGATTGATCACCCACTGGCGGATGAGGCCCGCGCCGCGCTCGCGCCGTTCGCTGAGCTCGAACGCGCCCCCGAGCACGTGCACACCTACCGCATCACCCCGCTCGCGCTGTGGAATGCGCGCGCCGCGGGGCATGACGCCGAGCAGGTGGTCGACGTCCTGGAGCGTTTCTCGCGCTTCCCTGTCCCCCAGGCCCTGCTTATCGACGTCGCTGAGACGATGTCTCGCTACGGTCGCGTGCGGTTGCACAAACACCCGGCCCACGGCCTCGTCCTGGAATCGGCCGAGCCGGCGATCCTCGCCGAGTTGGAACGGCACAAAAAGATCCGGCCCATGTTCGGCGAGCGCATCGACGAGGAGACCATCGCCGTGCACCCGTCCGAGCGTGGGCGGCTGAAGCAGGAACTGCTCAAGGTCGGGTGGCCGGCCGACGATCGTGCCGGTTACGTCGATGGCGAGGCCCACCCCATCGCCTTGTCCACCGCCAATGAGCAGTGGGAGCTGCGCGATTACCAGCGCTACGCCGCCGACTCCTTCTGGGAGGGCGGCTCGGGAGTCGTCGTGCTGCCCTGTGGCGCGGGTAAAACCATGGTGGGTGCGGCGTCGATGGCGCGCGCCCAGGCGACCACGCTCATCCTCGTCACCAACACCGTCGCCGGCCGCCAATGGCGCGATGAGCTCCTTCGACGCACGACCCTCACGCCGGAGGAGATCGGCGAATACTCCGGGGAGCGCAAGGAGATCCGCCCGGTGACCATCGCCACGTATCAGGTGGTCACCCGCAAAACGAAGGGCGAATACCGGGCGCTGGAGCTTTTTGATTCCCGCGACTGGGGCCTCATCATCTACGACGAGGTCCACCTTCTCCCCGCGCCCGTGTTCCGCATGACCTCCGATCTGCAATCCCGCCGCCGTCTCGGCCTCACCGCCACCCTCGTGCGCGAGGACGGCCGCGAGGGCGACGTTTTCTCCCTCATCGGCCCGAAGCGTTATGACGCCCCGTGGAAGGACATCGAAGCCCAGGGCTTCATCGCCACCGCTGAATGCGTCGAAGTGCGGACGACGATGAGCGAGGCGGAACGGATGACCTATGCCACGGCCGAGACCTCGGACCGCTACCGCCTGGCGGCGAGCGCGGAGGCGAAGATGCGGGTCGTCGATAAGCTCTTGCACCGACATGCCGGGCAGCCGACGCTCATCATCGGCGCCTACCTTGACCAACTCGAAGAGTTGTCCGAGCGTTTCGATGCCCCGCTCATCGAAGGCCGCACCTCCACCAAACGCCGCCAGGAACTTTTCGATGCCTTCCGCTCCGGCGACATCTCGGTACTAGTGGTGAGCAAGGTGGCTAACTTCTCCATCGACCTGCCTGAGGCGGCAGTGGCCATCCAGGTCTCCGGCACGTTCGGCTCCCGGCAGGAAGAGGCCCAACGCTTGGGCCGATTGTTGCGGCCCAAGGCCGACGGCGGCGAAGCCCACTTCTACTCCGTCGTCTCCCGGGACACCCTCGACTCCGAATACGCCGCCCACCGGCAACGCTTCCTCGCCGAACAGGGCTACGCCTACCGCATTATTGACGCCGACGACCTCGATTAGGATGAGAGCCCATGAAGGTATTTAAGTTTGACGTCGACGAGGCTTTTGCCAAGAAGAACAACGAGATGCTCAAAGATTCTCGGCGCCTCCAACTCTCGGCAGCCGTCTTCGGCCTCATTCTCTTGGTCCTCGCGGGGGCCGTGTACTTCTGGTTCGGCGCCGGTCAGGCGTGGGGCCTCGTGGCTGGGATCATCCTCTTCACCTTCGCCCTCGTCTGCTTCTTCCTCGTGTTCGTCGTTCCGCGCCAGGTCGGCTCCGCCCAGGACCTCTACGACAAATACCCACTCGCCCCGGCCATCATCGTCGAAGTCAACGAACGCGACTTCGTCATCATGGCCCTCGTCAACACCAACGTCGATCCGGCACTGCCCCCACGCTGGGGTGCCGCACTGCGCACCGTGACCCGCATCAACGGCATCAAGGACCCCAAGCTAGGAACCCGCTTGCCCGTCGCCGCCGTCTCCGGCCGCCGCACCGTCCGCAATCAAGAACACTGGGACGAGATCTCCCCCATGCCCATCGCCTGGGGCACCCCCGATGCGAACGTGGTAGACATTGCCCGCAAATCCATCCCCGACGACCAGTGGAACCGCCTAGAAAAGGCCCGCAAGCGGCTCAGCGACGTCAAAGCCACCGACTTCAACCTCCTGGTGCTGTCATGAGCGGCAGAGAAGTCACCCGCCTGCAGCCCTTCGGGGAAACCGTCTTCGCCACGATGACCGAACTGGCTGTCACCCACGACGCTATTAACCTCGGCCAGGGCTTCCCGGATTCCGATGGCCCCGCCGCGATGCTCGAACTCGCCTGCGCGGAGATCTCCTCCGGCAACAACCAATACGGCCCCGGCCGCGGCTTTATGGGATTGCGTTCCGCGATCGCCCGGCAGCGCCAGCGCGACTACGGGGTGACCTACCACCCCGAGGCGGAAGTATTGGTCACCGTCGGCGCCACCGAGGCGATCTCCGCTACCGTCCTCGGGCTCGTCGAGCCGGGGTCCGAGGTCATCGTCCTCGAGCCCTACTTCGACGCCTACGCCGCCGCCATTGCATTGGCCGGGGCGACCCGCGTAGCCGTCCCCCTGGTGTCCGCCGGTGATACCTGGACCGTCGACGTCGACGCCGTTCGCGCCGCGATCACCCCGCGAACCGCCATGGTCATTATCAACTCCCCGCACAACCCCACCGGGTCGGTATTCTCCCGGGAGGTCTTGACCGAGCTGTCCGCTGTCTGCGTGGAGAACGACCTCCTCGTGCTGTCCGATGAGGTCTACGAAAACCTCGTCTTCGATGACACCACGCACACCGCCCTCGCCGCTCTGCCGGGCATGTGGTCCCGCACCATCACCGTCTCCTCCGCCGCGAAGAGCTACAACGTCACCGGCTGGAAAATCGGCTGGGCCCTCGCCCCCGCCCCGCTTCTCGACGCCGTCCTCAAAGCCAAGCAATTCATGACCTACGTCGGCCCCACCCCGTTCCAACCGGCCGTGCACTACGCCCTGGACCACGAATCCGCCTGGCTTGAGGACATGGTGAGCGGCCTGCAGTCCAACCGGGATTTGCTTGGCGATGCCCTCCGCACCGCCGGCTTCCCCGTCTCCTCCACCGCCGGAACCTACTTCACCGTGGTTGACATCGCTCCCCTGGGCTTTAGCGATGGCGTTGAATTCTGCACCGCCCTCCCCCAGCAGATCGGCGTGGCCGCCATCCCGGTCCAGGTCTTCTGCGACGACCCCGAACCGTGGCGCACGAAGGTCCGTTTCGCGTTCTGCAAACAGCCAGCAACCTTGGCCGAAGCCGCCCGCAGGATTACCCAGTTAGGCGCCTGACCTTCTCACTCGTTTCGCGTGATCTCACGCTGTCGAAAGGGCTCCTTTCACCCGCTCTAGTGCCGGTGAAAGGAGCCCTTTCCACATGGTGATTTCACGCCCCAGCACCCATGGCATCCTTGAGGGCATGACTGATGAGTGGGACGACAGAATTACTGCCTTCTGGGCCGCAGCGGACGAGTCCCGCCCCGAGGAGATGATGCGCAGCATGCGCGCCCTCGTCGACGAACGCCCCGCTGATGATCCAGATGCCCTCTACGAATGGGCTTCGATCCACGATTTTCTTGGCAGCGAACGCGAGGCTGTGCCGCTCTACCAGGCGGCGCTCGAGAACGGCCTAGCCGGACCGAGACGCCCTCAAGCTGTCATCCAGCTCGCGAGCTCATTGCGCAACATTGGCGACGCCAATGGCGCTATCGCACTCCTGGAAAACCATCCGAGTGACGACATAACCGGTGATGCAGCGCAAGCTTTCCTAGCCCTGGCCCTGCGGGATGCCGGCCGCACTGACGAGGCTCTCCGCGTCGCCCTCCGGGCCCTGGCCCGCACTCTTCCGCTCTACTCCCGGGCCGTCGAGAAGTACGCGATGGAGCCACCGAAGCTTCACGGATGACACTCCCTGGAATCGCGTGTAGGCCCTGCCCACCCAACCCCCACCAAAGGGGGCCAGATGAACAAGGCCTACACACATCAAACAAAATGTTAAGTTTTTAGTGTCGGCGGTAACCTACTCTCCCACACCCTCCCAGGTGCAGTACCATCAGCGCAACCAGGCTTAGCTTCCGGGTTCGGAAAGGGACCGGGCGTTTCCCTGCTGCCATCAACCACCGACACACCCACCAGAACAACACCCACCACCCACACAAGATGATGGACTGTTTCGTTCTGTGACACGGGTGTGCTGTGTCAGACACTGCATAATGGACGCGAACCACCAACCACCCCAACAAGGGAGTGACCATGTGATCTTATTTTTTTGTTACGTTGCGTAAAAAACACCCACCAACCACCACAGCAGTCAAATGTGTGTGTGTTTTGTTGGTCTATTAGTACCAGTCACCTCCACACCTTACAATGCTTCCAGATCTGGCCTATCAACCCCGTCATCTACAGGGGACCTCACACGAAACCTCATCTCGAAACAGGCTTCCCGCTTAGATGCTTTCAGCGGTTATCCCTTCCGTACGTAGCCAACCAGCCCTGCCCCTGGCGGAACAACTGGCACACTAGAGGTACGTCCGTCCCGGTCCTCTCGTACTAGGGACAGCCTTCCACAAGTTTCTACGCGCGCGGCGGATAGAGACCGAACTGTCTCACGACGTTCTAAACCCAGCTCGCGTGCCGCTTTAATGGGCGAACAGCCCAACCCTTGGGACCTACTCCAGCCCCAGGATGCGACGAGCCGACATCGAGGTGCCAAACCATCCCGTCGATATGGACTCTTGGGGAAGATCAGCCTGTTATCCCCGGGGTACCTTTTATCCGTTGAGCGACACCACTTCCACAAGTAGGTGCCGGATCACTAGTCCCGACTTTCGTCCCTGCTCGAGTTGTCACTCTCACAGTCAAGCTCCCTTGTGCACTTACACTCACCACCTGATTACCAACCAGGCTGAGGGAACCTTTGGGCGCCTCCGTTACATTTTGGGAGGCAACCGCCCCAGTTAAACTACCCACCAGGCACTGTCCCCAACCCAGATCATGGGCCAAGGTTCAGGTATCCAATCCGATCAGAGTGGTATTTCAACAACGACTCACACACAACTAGCGTCACATGATCACAGTCTCCCACCTATCCTACACAAACCGAACCGAACACCAATACCAAGCTATAGTGAAGGTCCCGGGGTCTTTTCGTCCTGCCGCGCGTAACGAGCATCTTTACTCGTACTGCAATTTCACCGGGCCTGTGGTTGAGACAGCAGGGAAGTCGTTACGCCATTCGTGCAGGTCGGAACTTACCCGACAAGGAATTTCGCTACCTTAGGATGGTTATAGTTACCACCGCCGTTTACTGGGGCTTAAATTCTCCGCTTCGACCCCCACAAGGGAGATCTAACAGGTCCTCTTAACCTTCCAGCACCGGGCAGGCGTCAGTCCGTATACCTCAACTTCAACGTTTTCGCACGGACCTGTGTTTTTAATAAACAGTCGCTTCCCTCTATTCTCTGCGACCACCACCAGCTCAAAAACGAAATGTTCTATCACCAACAGTGGCCCCCCTTCTCCCGAAGTTACGGGGGCATTTTGCCGAGTTCCTTAACCACAGTTCACCCGAACGCCTTAGTATTCTCTACCTGACTACCTGTGTCGGTTTAGGGTACGGGCCATATACATACATCGCTAGAGGCTTTTCTCGACAGTACGGGATCACCACATTCACCCACAAAGGGCTACGCATCACGCCTCACACACAATGAGGGGCGGATTTACCACTCCCCTCGTGCCACACGCTTACACCACAATCCAATAAGTGGCGCGGCTACCCCACTGCGTCACCCCATCACTTGGCTACTACCAGATCAGGCCCCACGCACTCCCACCACCAACCACAGCAAAACTGCAGTCCAATGATGATCGCGGGTGGTTAGTATCACTGATTCACACATGGGCGCACATACACGGGTACCAGAATATCAACTGGTTGTCCATCGACTACGCCTGTCGGCCTCGCCTTAGGTCCCGACTCACCCTGGGAAGACGAACTTGACCCAGGAACCCTTAGTCATCCGGCGGATGAGATTCTCACTCATCAATCGTTACTCATGCCTGCATTCTCACTCGCACACACTCCACGCCCCCTCACGGTAACGCTTCACAGCAGTGCACGACGCTCCCCTACCCAACACCCACCCCAAAGGATGGGTTGTTGCCGCGGCTTCGGCGGTGTACTTGAGCCCCACTACATTGTCGGCGCAGAACCACTCGACCAGTGAGCTATTACGCACTCTTTCAAGGATGGCTGCTTCTAAGCCAACCTCCTGGCTGTCTTCGCGATCCCACATCCTTTTCCACTTAGTACACGCTTAGGGGCCTTAGCCGGCGATCTGGGCTGTTTCCCTCTCGACTATGAAGCTTATCCCCCACAGTCTCACTGCCATGCTCAACTTAACTGGCATTCGGAGTTTGGCTGACATTGCTAAGATTGTCGTCCCGCTCAACCAACCAGTAGCTCTACCTCCAGCAAGCAACACACAACGCTGCACCTAAATGCATTTCGGGGAGAACCAGCTATCACGGAGTTTGATTGGCCTTTCACCCCTACCCACAACTCATCCCCTCAGTTTTCAACCTAAGTGGGTTCGCGCCTCCACAAAGTCTTACCTCTGCTTCACACTGGCCATGGGTAGATCACTCCGCTTCGGGTCCAGGACATGCCACTAACAACACCCTCGTTAGGATTCGCTTTCGCTACGACTACCCCACACGGGTTAACCTCGCGACATGCCGCTGACTCGCAGGCTCATTCTTCAAAAGGCACGCCATCACACACAAGAGGTGCTCTGACGGATTGTAAGCACATGGTTTCAGGTACTATTTCACTCCCCTCCCGGGGTACTTTTCACCATTCCCTCACGGTACTATCCGCTATCGGTCACACTGAGTATTTAGGCTTACCGGGTGGTCCCGGCAGATTCACAGCAGATTTCACGAGCCCGCTGCTACTCGGGAAAAACACCAACACACACCACAAGCTATTAACGTACGGGACTCTCACCCACTCCGGTAGGCCATCCCAGACCACTCCCGCTCAACTTGAGGTAATGCGCGATGAGGTGACAGCCCCACCAAGATGCATCCCACAACACCGCATGCGCAACCCCTGTCAGGTATCACACACACACGGTTTAGCCTCATCCACGTTCGCTCGCCACTACTAGCGGAATCATTATTTATTTTCCTCTCCTGCGGGTACTGAGATGTTTCACTTCCCCGCGTCAACCTCCACCACGACTATGAATTCATCGTGAGGTGACCACCCATAACGATGGCCGGGTTTCCCCATTCGGACATCCTCGGATCAACGCTTAGTTGTCAACTCCCCGAGGCTTAACGCAGACTCACACGTCCTTCATCGGCTCAGCATGCCAAGGCATCCACCATGCGCCCTTACACAAACACACACCCCACACACCACACACCCACCCCAAAAAGGCAAGCACGCAGCATGCGGAGCATAAAAAACACAACACTATAAGCCCATAGACTCACAGCACAACAAAAAATAAAGATGCTCGCGTCCACTATACAGTTCTCACACAACACACCACCCACCCATCCACCACCCACCCCACAAAAGAGGCACAAGGGAAGTAAACAACATGGATGATCACAGTCGAAACAACAATGTTGTCCCAGACACCCAACAGCATGCCAATGCACAAAAACCTTCAACGCTTGCGACAACAACCACACCATCAACCACACGTGGCATGCGATCCACCCGATTAATAAAACGGCAGCGGGTCAACACTCGTGACCACCAACCACCACCCCACACACCACAACCAGGTGTCAAGCAACAACCACAACTGTGACCATCACCCACACCAACCAGTGCGCGGGAAAAAAATACTTAAGCTCCTTAGAAAGGAGGTGATCCAGCCGCACCTTCCGGTACGGCTACCTTGTTACGACTTCGTCCCAATCGCCGATCCCACCTTCGACAGCTCCCCCCACAAGGGTTGGGCCACTGGCTTCGGGTGTTACCAACTTTCATGACGTGACGGGCGGTGTGTACAAGGCCCGGGAACGTATTCACCGCAGCGTTGCTGATCTGCGATTACTAGCGACTCCGACTTCATGGGGTCGAGTTGCAGACCCCAATCCGAACTGAGGCCGGCTTTCAGCGATTAGCGCACCCTTACGGGCTGGCAACGCGTTGTACCGACCATTGTAGCATGTGTGAAGCCCTGGACATAAGGGGCATGATGATTTGACGTCATCCCCACCTTCCTCCGAGTTGACCCCGGCAGTCTCTCATGAGTCCCCACCATAACGTGCTGGCAACATAAGACAAGGGTTGCGCTCGTTGCGGGACTTAACCCAACATCTCACGACACGAGCTGACGACAACCATGCACCACCTGTATACGAACCACAAGGGAAACCACATCTCTGCGGCGATCTCGTATATGTCAAGCCCAGGTAAGGTTCTTCGCGTTGCATCGAATTAATCCACATGCTCCGCCGCTTGTGCGGGCCCCCGTCAATTCCTTTGAGTTTTAGCCTTGCGGCCGTACTCCCCAGGCGGGGCGCTTAATGCGTTAGCTACGGCACAGAAGTCGTGGAAGACCCCTACACCTAGCGCCCACCGTTTACGGCATGGACTACCAGGGTATCTAATCCTGTTCGCTACCCATGCTTTCGCTCCTCAGCGTCAGTTACTGCCCAGAGACCTGCCTTCGCCATTGGTGTTCCTCCTGATATCTGCGCATTTCACCGCTACACCAGGAATTCCAGTCTCCCCTACAGCACTCAAGTATTGCCCGTATCGCCTGCACGCCCGGAGTTAAGCCCCGGAATTTCACAGACGACGCGACAAACCACCTACGAGCTCTTTACGCCCAGTAATTCCGGACAACGCTCGCACCCTACGTATTACCGCGGCTGCTGGCACGTAGTTAGCCGGTGCTTCTTATCCAGGTACCGTCACCACCCCCAAAGAATGGCTTCGTCCCTAGCGAAAGAGGTTTACAACCCGAAGGCCGTCATCCCCCACGCGGCGTCGCTGCATCAGGCTTGCGCCCATTGTGCAATATTCCCCACTGCTGCCTCCCGTAGGAGTCTGGGCCGTATCTCAGTCCCAATGTGGCCGTCCACCCTCTCAGGCCGGCTACCCGTCGACGCCTTGGTAGGCCATTACCCCACCAACAAGCTGATAGGCCGCGGGCTCATCTCGTACCGACAAAACTTTCCACCCCCCACACTAAAGGAAGGTTATATCCGGTATTAGACCCAGTTTCCCAAGCTTATCCCGAAGTACGAGGCAGATCACCCACGTGTTACTCACCCGTTCGCCACTCGAGTACCCTGCAAGCAGGGCCTTTCCGTTCGACTTGCATGTGTTAAGCACGCCGCCAGCGTTCGTCCTGAGCCAGGATCAAACTCTCCATAAAAAAATTTCAGAAGAAACAATTCCAGGCAGAGCCCAAATTCCCAACCAAAAAACAAACAACCAACGATTTTTACAAAAAATCATCAACTGCTCACACCCACCCCCACACCCGACGGGGCAAAAAACAGGGGCAGGCTTAAAAAATATACGACAACGATTCACATCACTGCACGCACCGGACACACTCACCACCCACACACCCCCACCACAAAAGCAAGAGTCATGCACATGGCGCGTTATTTACCGTGGCACCCGATCCAAAAAAAGGTACCACCCGGCACACACCAACCACACCCACCAACAACACGCCGGCAGGTACAGCTGGCCAACAGCACAATCATCATCACAAACAAAAGTACATTGGCACACTATTGAGTTCTCACACAACATCCGTACACCCTCTGCTGCGGCCTTGCGACCCGCTCGGAGCGACTTGTTTGAACTTACGCTAGCGGACTGACACTGTCAAATCCGGGCTATGAAGTTCATTTTCTGTCTGCCGCCTTGCAACCTCTCGGCTGCTCGTTGGCAACGTTGAATACTATACGAAGATCTGTCCCGATAAGACAAATCCGCCGGTCACGACGTGTAAACGTCGGGACCGGCGGGCGTCGATAAGCAGCTTGTTAGTGGTACGTAGCGATCGGACCGTTGGGACCTTCAATGACCTGAACCGGGGTGTTGAAGATGCCCGTGAGGACCTCATCGCACATGATCTCGGCAGACGGGCCGAACTCCACGATCTCCCCACCCTTCACCGCGCAGATGTAATCGGCGTACTGGGCGGCGAAGTTGATGTCGTGCAAGACAACGATGATGGTGCGGCCGAGCTCGCGAGCGGCCTGATGAAGATGACGCATCATCTCCACAGAGTGAGCGATGTCGAGGTTGTTGAGCGGCTCATCAAGAAGCACATAATCAGTTTCCTGGCACAGGACCATCGCCACATACGCGCGCTGGCGCTGACCGCCGGACAGCTGGTCGAGGTAGCGATTCTCCAAATCAGTGAGGTGGAGGAAGTCGATGTAGCGCGAAATAATCGCCTCATCCTCCTTGGTCAGCCGCCCACCCGAGTAGGGAAAACGGCCAAAACCGACGAGCTGGCGGACCGTCAACTTGGTGATGAAGTGATTCTCCTGGCGCAGGATCGAGATGATCTTGGCCAAATCCTTCGACTTAGTGGTGGACACGTCGTACTGCGCCACCTTGATATCACCATCATCGAGGGCAAGGAGGCGACCAATCATGGTCAACAACGTCGACTTACCAGCACCATTAGGCCCAACGAGGGCCGTGATTCCGCCGGCCGGGATCTCCAAATTCACCGGACCAATGGAGACCTCACTGTTGTACTCCTTGCGGACGTTGTTCAGCGTAATCACAGCCGGCCCTTTCTGAGGATGACGTACAGGAACACCGAGCCGCCGATCAGCTCAATGATGATGGAGACCACGCCCTGCGCATAGAAGACGTGATTCATGATGAAGTATGCCCCGGTGAGGACCAAGAATGCCAGGCCCGCTGCCATCGGGAACAGGAAACGGTGATCATAAGTATCGGCAAATTGGTAGGCCAGCGTGGCCACGAGGAAACCGAGGAAAGTCATCGGGCCAACAAGCGCCGTGGACACCGCCATGAGGACCGACACCAAAATCAGCGTGTAAATCGCGAGGCCTTTATATTGCAGCCCCAAGTTGGTTGAGGTGTCGCGGCCGAGCGCAATGATATTGAGTTTGCGGGAATTGAGGTACATGAGGAACGTGGCGCCCGCCACCAGCGAAATCGCGATGGGATAGTACGACGCATCGGCGTTGTTCACCGAACCGAAAAGGCGAGCGGTGAGGACGTCGAAGTCCGAAGGCGTGAGCATGCGCTGCATGAACGTGGAAACGGAGCCCAAGCCGCCACCAATGACGATGCCCACGAGCAACATGGCGTGCATGTTGGAGTGCTTCCCCGTCAGCAGCCACGAATAGAGAATGAGCGAGAGCCCCACCATGAGGACGAGCTGCAAGAGGAAGGTCGTGAGGTTGCGCGCCTGGATGAGGCCCGCGGCGCCGAAGAAGTAGATAGTAGAGGTATGGATCGCGGTATACAGCGATTCGAAACCCATGATCGACGGCGTGATGATGCGGTTGTTGGTCACGGTTTGGAACGCCACGGTGGCCACCGCCTGGCAGACGGCGACGATGATCATGGCGATGACGGCGTCGGCACGCCGCTGCGCGATCAGCCAGAAGGTGTCACTACCGAAGGGCATCGGGTTTCCCCACGCCAACAGCCCGAAAGCGAAGAGCAGGCCGAAGCCGTAGACGGCCGTGAGAATGATCCAGTACTTACGCGCCGCAGCGCGGGACTGGAAGGTACCGGCCGTGCGGCCGTGCTGCGGCGAAGGAGCCTGCTGCGCGGAAGGAGCGTGCGGTGGCCAGTTCTCTTCGAGTTGTTCCTGGCGGGCAGCCTCGGCCGTTTCATCGCCCAAGAAATTCTCCACACCCGCGGAATCGGGCCGCTCCACCATGTCTTCTACGTAGCGTTTCTTATCCACGGCGCTGCCTCACAATCAGGAAGACGAAGACAACGGCGCCGATAATGCCGAGAATAACGGAGACCGGGATCTCGAAGGGGGCGATGATCGTGCGGCCAATGAGGTCGCACACGGTGACAATGCCAATACCGAGCAATGCCACCCACGGAAGGTTGGAGCGCAGATCGTCGCCGCGGAACATCGAGACGATATTGGGGACGATGAGGCCCAGGAATGGCAAGTTGCCCACGACGACGGTGACCACGCCCGTCGCCACCGCAATGAGGCCGGTGCCAATGAGCAGCATCCGGTTGTAATTGAGGCCCACGTTGGTGGCTACCTCTTCACCCATGCCGGCCACGGTGAGGCGATCGGCGAAGATGAAGACTGCGACAACGACGATCACCACGATCCACAGCGCTTCGTATTGGCCGCGGAAGATGTCAGTGAAGGAGCCCGCGAACCACACGCCCAGTGATTGCAGCAGGTTTGTCTGCAGGGCGAAGAACGTGGAAATCGAGCTCACGACCGCGCCGAGCATGATGCCGATGATCGGCACGATGAGACTGGAGCGCAGGGACACGCGGCGCAGGAAGAGGAAAAAGACCATGGTGCCGATGAACGCGAAAAACACCGCGCCGAACATCCGGTCCAGCAGGGACGCAGCGGGCACGAAATAGGTAACGGCCAACAGACCAAGCCCGGCCCACTCGGTCGTGCCGGTCGTGGTGGGTTCAACGAAGCGGTTCTGCGTAAGCAGCTGCATCACCAGGCCGGACATAGCCATCGCGGCGCCAGAGAGCACCAGCGCAATAGTCCGGGGAATGCGAGTGGTGGCGAACATGTCCCAGCCATCACTGGTGGAGAGAATGTCGTATTCACCTACCGACAACGAAGCGGCGAGCAATCCGAGGACTACCGCCAATCCGAGGAGTAGCTTCCAATCGAAGAGTTTTTTCCTCGTGCGGGCGTCCCGGCTGTTCGCCGCTTTCGCTGTCGTCATGAATTTCTTACCCTACTGTGGTCGAGCTGACAGTCCTAGTTGTTCTGAGCCTCGAAGGCATCAGCGATGTCATTCAGGATCTCGGTGTAGGTGATGATGTTTTCGTTGGTGTAGGTGTCCTGCGGAGCGTAGACAACGTTGCCTTCCTGGATGGCGACGACGTTCTTCAGCGGCTCGGAACCTTCGATGACGTCGGTGGCTGCGATGTAGCCGGGCTCGTTGCGGGAGCTGGTGCCACCGTCACGGTCGAGGACGAGGATCCAGTCGGGGTTGGCGGCAGCGATGGCCTCGACGGAGATGTCGTCGCCCTGGTGGTTCTGGGATGCATCATCGACCTCGAGGGCCGGGGTGAGGTTGAGCAGGTCGAAGATCGGTCCGTAGGTGCGGCCGATGCCCGGTGCGATGAAACCGATGGTGCCACCGGAGACGTTGACTGCCATGACCTTCTTGGTGGGGTCGTAGGCGGCCTTGGCGCGCTCGAGGGCGGCGTCGAAGTCAGCGACGAGCTTGTCAGCTTCGGCTTCCTTGTCAAAGATCACACCCAGCTCGGTGGCCTGGCGCTTGAGTTCTTCGTCCAGCGGCTTGTCGTCGCGGGGGGAGAAGTCAACGACGGCTGCTTCGGGGACGAGCTTGACGATGTCCTCGCGGTACTGCGTGAAGCGCTGGCCGTTGACGACGAGGTCGGGCTGTGCTGCGGCGAGTGCTTCCAAGTTCGGCTCGCGGTGGTTGCCCAGGTCAACGATGTCGGCGTTGTCCTTGTAGTCTGGCACGGTGGCGGGCACGAGGGACTTCGGGACGGCGACGGGGACGATGCCCCATTCGTCGAGGATCTCGAAGGAGCGGTTGTCGGTGATGGCGACGCGCTCGATCGGCTGAGCGATCTCTTCGGTGCCGAAGTTGTCTTCCACCGTGATGGTGGTGGTGCCGTTGGCTGCGGTGGTCTCGTTGCTGGAGGAGGATTCCCCGTTTCCGCAGGCGGTCAGCACGAGGCTCGCGGCGGTGACGGCTGCGACGAGCGAGTAACGAATCTTGGCCATGATGTCCTTAACATGAATTTGGCGGGGTGTTGAGCCCCGGAGGATAGGTCACAATGAACTCGGATAACGTTCGCAGGAAACTATACAAGGACACCCTTAGTAAGCAAAGCCTTATTTAACTTCCCCCCTCGGCCGCCTACCCCGTTTTCTGAAAAACAACTGGCAGAGCGGGCATTTCCCCCCAGGAAGACCCGAGTGGGCGGAATTTTCTACCCCGGTCGAATTTGCCCCCGCGAGACCACTTGCGCGACCTATTGTGGAAGCACAAGTTACCGTCCCCAGGAGTGCCTCTATGACCACCACATCCCAACCCATCGTCGTCCCACCCGCCAGCGCGGCCGTCCTCCTCGTGCTCAGTCTCAAGGAGGGCTCCGAAGATACCGTCCGTAGTCTGCTTGCCGACGTCCCCGGTCTCATCCGCTCCGTCGCCTTCCGCGCGAAGGAAGACCGCCTCACGGCGGTCGTCGGCATCGGTTCCGATGCATGGGACAAGCTTTTCGACGGACCCCGTCCCGCCAACCTCCACCCCTTCCGGGCCGTCGAGGGCGCGATCCATCAGGCCCCCTCCACCCCGGGCGACCTTATCTTCCACATCCGCGCCCAGCGCTTCGACCTGTGTTTCGAGCTCGCCCGCCAGTTCATGGCCCGCCTCGACGGCTATGTCACCGTCGAAGACGAAACCCACACTTTCAAGTACTTCGACGAGCGCGATCTCCTCGGATTCGTGGACGGAACCGAAAACCCAGAAGGCCTCGCCGCCATCGATGCTGTGACCGTCGATTCCTCCGACCCGGACTTCGCCGGAGGTTCCTACCTCATCGTGCAGAAGTACTTCCACGACCTCAGCTCGTGGAACCGCGAGACCGTCGAAGAGCAGGAAAAGGTCATTGGCCGCACCAAGCTCGATGACATCGAACTGCCCGATGACATCAAACCCAGCAACTCCCATGTCGCCGCCAACACCATCACCGATGATGACGGCAATGACCTCCAGATCGTTCGCGAGAACATGATCTTCGGCGAAGTCACCGCCGAGGAGTTTGGCACCTACTTCATTGGCTACGCCAAAGATCCTGCTATCACCGAGAAAATGCTCGATAACATGTTCATCGGCTCCCCTCCCGGCAACTACGATCGCATCCTCGACTTCTCTACCGCCGCCACCGGGACGCTCTTCTTCATCCCGACGGTCGACTTCCTCGAGGACTGCGATTCTTAAGTGCTGGGTAGTATGGACTAGTCCCAACCGTTAGACACGACGGGCCGCATCGGCGTTGATCCGTTGTTGTCTCTCCCCCGAGAGAATCACACATGCAACTACCTTCCTTGGGAATCGTCCAACGATTACGCACCGAATCGGGCAGTGCGCTCCTCCTCGTCGCCGTCACCATTGTGGCGTTGGTGTGGGCAAACTCCCCCTGGTCCCCCTTTTACACTGAGCTGTGGGAAACACACATGGGAATTTCCCTGGGTGAATTCTCCTTGGATCTCAGCCTGCACCACTGGGTCAATGACGGCCTCATGGTCATCTTCTTCTTTGTGGTTGGTCTGGAGGTCCGCCAAGAGCTAGCGGTTGGCTCCCTCCGGGACAGGCGCAAAGCACTCGTCCCCCTCATCGCCGGCACCTTTGGTGTCGCCATCCCCGCGGTGATTTACCTCGTCGTCGCCGGTCGGGAGAATCCCGCGGGCTGGGGTGCCGTGGTCGGCACGGATACCGCCTTCCTCTTGGGCGCACTGGCGTTGGTCGGTCCCCGGATGTCGAACCAGCTGCGGGTATTTTTGCTCACCCTCACCGTGGTGGATGATTTCCTCGCGGTGTCGATCATCGGCATTTTCTACACCGATGACGTCAAGCTCATGCCCCTCGCAGTCGCGCTTCTGTGTCTGGTTGCTTTGTATCTCTTGGGCCGGACCGGTCAGTGGCGCAGTGCTCCCTACGTCGCTGTCGTCGTGGTGTTGTGGCTGGCCACGATCGAGTCGGGCATCCACCCCTCGCTCGCCGGAATGGTGGCTGGTCTGCTCGTCCCGGCCTACGCCACCCACCGCGGAACGGTGGAAAGTGCCGGCGAGCTGTTCCGGGACTACTGGCAGTCGCCGGACGCAGGCGTGGCGCGGAATGCCTCCTTGGGATTGTCCCGCTCCATTTCGGTCAACGAGAGGCTGCACATCGCACTCCGCGGCACGTCCTCAATGGTGATCGTCCCGATCTTCGCCCTGGCCAATGCGGGCGTCAACCTCGGCGGGGATACCCTCAGCACCGCGATGACCTCTCCCATCACGTGGGGCATCGTCGCTGGTCTCGTCTTGGGCAAGCTCATCGGCATTTCCCTGGGCACGTGGGTGGCCATCCGCATGGGCTTGGGCACCCTCCCCGATGGGGTGGGCCCCGGATCGGTCATGGGTGGAGCGGCCCTGTCCGGCATCGGATTTACCGTCTCCCTGCTGGTCATCGGTCTGGCGTTTACTGATCCCGTCCAGGTCGACTCCGCCACCGTCGGTGTCTTGCTGTCCATGGTCCTCGCCTGGGCGCTGGGTTGGGCGATCTTCAAGTTTGCCCGCGTCAAGCTGGGTGAAACGTCCGCCGATCTCCCCGTGACGCTCACCCCACCGATTGACCAGGAGCGCGACCACACCTACGGAGCTCCGTCGCGGTTCACCGTCGTCGAGTACATGGACTACGAATGCCCCTTCTGCGCCAGCACCACCGGCATGGGCATGGATCTCCTCGACCACTTCGGGGACCGCGTTCAATTCGTCGTTCGGCACTTGCCCATCGAAGACCGCCACTCGCATGCTTATCGTGCTGCTTGTGTCGCCGAGGCTGCGTCACGTCAGGGCAAATTCTGGAAGATGCACCGGTTGCTCTTTGAAAACCAGAATGACCTCAATGACGAGAAGTATCAGAGCTTTGCCGAAGACCTAGGCCTGGACATGGAGCAGTTCTGGGCCGATGTGGACTGCGAGGATGTCGCCGAGCATGTCCGCTCCGACGAGGTCAGCGCCTTCGAGTCGGGTGCTCGCGGCACCCCGACGTTCTTCCTCAATGGCTCCCGCCACCTTGGCTCCCATGACGCGCGCACCATCATCGCCGCCATGGAGGAGCAGATGGCACTCGAGCAAGAAACCCCCAGCCGTCGCCGCTCCTAATCACTAAAGGGCATTCCCCGCGGGGAATGCCCTTTGTTGTGCTTATCGACGCCCCGCTACGTCCTTGTCTCCGCCGCCCGCAGTTCAGCGAGGTGGGCGTGGATCAACGGCAACACCGACGCGCCTTCACCTGCGGCGGAGGCGACGCGCTTCATTGACCCGGAGCGGACGTCGCCCACGGCGAAAATGCCCGGCACCGTGGTCTCGAGGTTCGCCGGCGGGCGGCCCCGGGTCCACGCCTCGTACGGCACGTCCCGACCGGTGAGGATATAGCCCTTCTCATCGAGGGCAACCCCACTGGGCAACCAGGAACAATCCGGCTCGGCGCCCAACAGGCAGAAGAGACCCTCGATGGTGTGGCGCTCGACTTCACCCGTATCAATGTGCTCGAAGTCGAGCCATTCCAACGCACCGTCGCCGCCACCATCGACGACTCGAGTGAGGCTGCGAATGGTGACATTGGGGATAGCTTCCAACTCGCGGATGAGGTAGGCCGACATCGTCTCCTCGAGGGAAGTTCGCCGGACGGCAATGGTCACGTGCTCGGCAAACTTAGCCATGTGCACAGCGGCCTGACCAGCAGAATTTCCGCCGCCGACCACACAGACCCGCTTCCCCACCATTTCTCGTGCCAACGAGGTGGCGGCACCGTAGTACACGCCGACGCCGACGAAGCTGTCCACGGAGGGGACACCGAGGCGTCGATAGTTGACACCCGTGGCAACGACCACCGTTCGGGCGCACAGGTGGGTCTCCCCCACAAAGACGTGATGGTGCGGCGGCTCATCCTCCGGCCCCGGCTCCAGGAACGTCACCGCTCGGCCGGTGAAGAACCGGGCCCCAAAGCGACCCGCCTGGAAACGCGCCCGCTGGGTCAGTCGCATTCCCGACACTCCGTTGGGGAAGCCCAGGTAATTACGGATCATGGAGCTGGTTCCTGCCTGCCCACCGACGGCCTCCGACTCGATGACCACGGTGTCTAGCCCCTCGGACGTCGCATAGACGGCCGCGGCCAGACCGGCGGGGCCTCCGCCGACCACGGCGACGTCGACAACCGTGCCCTCCGGGATGTCATCAAATCCGCCGTAAATGCTCTCCGCGATGGCGTTGGCCGTCGCATTTTCGATGATCGACCCTGCGACCGTGCGAACAACCGGAAACTCCGGCGCCCCAGGAAGCTGATCGAGGATCTCCAGCGCCTCCGGCTCATCCCCCTGCAACACGCGATTGGGAACACCCATCCGCTCCAGCACATCCCGGATCCCATACGCCTCACGCCCGCGCGAACCGACGATGATGTCCACCACCGTCACCTCAGGAGTAGCAACAGTCCAGCCCCACTCCGACAGCAGATCAGTGAGCGCCGCGTGAAACTCCTCATCCCGCGCACCACGCGGAATACCCGTAAACGTATCGATGACCCGCGCGCTCAACGCCGCGTGAATCGCCTCCAACCCCTGCGCGTAATCCTCCCGGTCAAGGAGAGCAACCCGCCGTGCCGTCGGACACAGCGTCCGGACCTCCGCGAGCAACTCCAAGCCCGGCCGATCATCTAGAGTCGTTTCACTGGCCACCATTGCCAGCGGCACCCCAGCCTCAACCAGTTGATGAATTCGCTGCAACGCATTCTCTGCGCCCGACACCGCCTCAACCTGATAGTCCCGGCTGTAGCGAGCGGCAAACTCCTCCGCCACCCGATCGTGACTATTCCACGTAACCAACAGAATGACAGGGTTCTGCGAGCCCATGCTCGTGACATCTTCCATAGCCGCATTCTAGCGACGCCCCACGAACCAGCGCAGGAAAAGACCTCGCGGCGCCGGCTGCCCTTTCCATCACAGACACTTTCGTGAGCGATGACACGTAAAATAAAGGACACAATGTCGCCGACTCCCCAGCTGCATTCCAAGAGCCACCAGCAACTGCCGCGCACCATCTGCAGTTTCTAGGTACCGTCACCACACCATGGAGGAGGATTACGATGGGCGGTTCAATGCCTGTGTGGGGAGCGGTGGTCCTCACCATTTCGGTCGCTATCTTGACCCAATTCGCGTCCTACTTCATCCAGTATCGACAACACAAACACGATCACGAGCGGCGCCGCACCGAAGAATGGCATCGCAATCTCCGATGGGCAGTGGAACTCATCGCCGACAACAACGACACCTCAGTCACCCTCGGGGTGTTCGCCCTAGATGCCCTGGATAACAACGAGGTTTCCGACCACGATCAGCATCTCATCGACGCGATTCTGCTGGCTATTATCGGCGACGACTCGGTAGCACCAACGGCCACCGCCGGGCAGGTCGCGGCCGCGCGTCTGCTGGTGAAGCGGGAGCGAGAAGGAAAAGTCACTGGCCCACTTGCCACCACAATTCACACCCTTGCCGAACGAAAACAATCCCCCAGTTAGAAACTTGCCGGGCAGGGCTTGGTGGTCAGGCACATCGGCAACAAGCGGTACGCGGTGCGGGATGAAAAGCCCTAGATCCGGCCGCGCCGCCAGGCCCACACTGAACAGACCGCGCCAACAAGGAGCGCAACCGACGTAGTCAACCACTCGGCACCACTATGCGGAGGGTGAAGATGCATCTGCTGGAACTGCTCATTAGACAGAAACTGCACACCGGACTCTTCGCTTTGCGCCTGATACATCGCCCAGCCAAGGCCTGGCACCGACGCGAAGTTCACCACCATCGACAACAACGACGCAGCCGAGAAAACCGTGATCGGGAACGCAACCCAGAACCAAGGAAAACGCCTCGCTTGACCGTCAACTGGTGCACGCAAGGCCGAGAAGGCAACCAGAATTGCCACAACGATGGCGGTGGCGAGGTAAAAGTTCATTTCTCGGTCTCCCGTTCAGATTTATCGATGTCGCCTATTGGTCCAGAACCCTCGTGCTGGGAGTTTAATCCTCGGCTACCGAGTTACACCACTCTAAGGGGCACGACTCCACGGCAAGAAGTTCGCGGTGCTCGACGAGCAACTCAAAACCGGCACTTCCTAACAACTTCGGGGTCAGACCCCCTTCCAAGCCGGCTAAGTTGTTAGGAAGTGGCATGAACCGGTATTGGTATCGGGTGCGTGCCGGCCCTTGGGGTCGTTAGGCCTTCAGTTTTATCGAAAGGTAGAAACACCACTCCCGCGGACTTGACCAAGCGACGCAGGTCTCCCTACCGGAACCTCCAGGTCATGGGGAGCCTAACCTCCACCACGCAGAAGAAAGGAGCCAGGCGGATTGTTATGTCCCTTAACCCCCTTAACCCGAACCGGCGGCATAAAAATAACCCCCCACCTGCGTTAACAGGTAGGGGGTACGGTGGAGCTGCCGGGAATTGAACCCGGGTCCTCCGTTAACTCGCCAGGGCTTCTCCGTGCGCAGTTCGCGCATGATCTCTGCTTGACCCTCCGGCTCGGACGAACTCGTCCCGGATGATGGGCCCAGTCAGCGGTAAGGTGTCCCGCTCAGCCCCGCTGACGCGGCTGAGCAGCAAGCCTCTTAGTCGATGCCAGGGTCCGGGTCAGAGACAAACCCGGTCTGACAGACACGCGGTCGCTTGCTTAGGCAGCGAGGGCGTAGTCGCGCTGAGTGTTCTCGGCGCTTATCAGTTTGCTGCGACGCTTACGGTGGTCCTCAGCCTGCACCGGCACGCTTCCCCTGGCTCACTATACGAAGTCGAAACCAAAATCAGCCCCGTAGTTCTGCGGCGGGATCATGCAATCTTTCCGCAGGAAGCTCGACATTAGCGCAAGCCTGAGCGAATGGCAAGTGTCTATCGCAGGCCGCTGGGGCGGACGGAGATTTCTTGGACGACGGCGTCGTCGGTGGCGTCGACGGCGAGTCGGACGGCGGCGGCGATGGAGGCGGGTTGGACGTAGAGGTTGCCGTCGTAGTCGTGGTTGCCGCCGTGGGCTTGGAGTTGGATTTGCATGTCGGTGTCTACGCGGCCGGGGTGGACGGAGGTGACGCGTAGTCGGCCGAGTTCTTCTTCGCGGAGGGCGTCGGTGAAGGCGCGGAGGGCGAATTTGCTGCCGGAGTAGACCGCGCTACCCGCGCCGGAGTGGTGTCCGGATCCGGAGTTGATGGCGACGATGGTGCCGCGGGTGGCGCGCACTGCGGGCAGGAGCAGGCGGGTCAGTTCGGCGACGGCGAAGACGTTGAGGGCGAAGACGTCGTTCCATTGGGTTGGGGTGAGTTCTTCGACGGTGCCGAGGGTGGCCACGCCAGCGGAGTGTACGAGCACATTGAGGCTGTCGATGCCTTCGACCGCTGCAGCCAAGGCTGCAGGGTCAGTCAGATCGACAATGAAGGCTTCGGCGCTAGGGAGCTTATCGACGACCGCCCGTGCCCCCTCTTCGCTCGTAGCTCCCACCAATACATGGTGGTCACGGCCCAAGTCGTGGGTGATGGCGGCGCCGATGCCGCGGCTAGCTCCGGTGACTAGTGCGGTTTTCATCCGGTGATCCCCTTCACGCGGCGGCCGAGTTCGCGGGTGATTTCTCGTTCTTCGGTTCGACGCTTGATGTCTTGGCGCTTGTCGTAGTCCTGTTTACCTTGGGCCAGGCCTAGTTCGAGCTTGACTCGGCCTTCTTTCAAGTACAGCTGCAGCGGGATGAGGGTGCGGTTGCCATCGCGGACTTTGCCCATGATGGAGTCGATTTCTCGGCGATGCAGCAGGAGCTTGCGGGTGCGCTTCGGGGAGTGATTGGTCCAGGAGCCCCGGGAGTATTCGGGGATGTGGAGGTTGCGCAGCCAGACCTCGCCGTCGTCGACGGTGGCGAAGGCGTCAGTGATCGATACCTTGCCTTCCCGGAGCGACTTGATTTCAGTGCCGACGAGCGCGACACCGCACTCGAAGGTTTCAAGGATGTGGTAGTCGTGCCGGGCCTTGCGGTTGCTAGCCAGGACGACACGGTCCTGGGGTTTCTTTTTCTTGGCCATAACTTTTCCCATGGTACAGGCCGTGTCTAGGTCAAGAACAGCACTGTCCAGCCGACCACGATGCTCACGGCGATCGCCATCGTGATGAGGAGAGGCCAGGCCCGGCGCGGTCCCACCATGAGGGAGCTGCCGAGCCGGGTGGTCGACATCAGCGAGGTGGGAGTCGGGGTATTGAGAGCGAGGGCGGCGAGGGCAGGCCGTTCGACGATCTGGGGAGCATAATCACGGGCCGCAAGATGGTAGCGGTCACGGACTTCGGGGTGACCAGTGAGGAAGACGCGAGTGTGAACGGGGTCGTCGGCGACGTAGCGGGCGAGGGTGTCGGCGTCGAAGGGTGCGGTCCGCGGGAGGCGGCCGATGAGGAGGTCCCGGTCGGCGTCGATAAGCAGTGCCCGCGAGGTGATGGAGGATTCGAGGACATCGATATCACTACGCATCTCCACGGCCTCGGGGTCGAGCCCGGCGGCGGCGAGATCGCCGACGTAGCGGCCGAGTTCGCGGACGGAGATTCCCGTCGCATGGACGAGGACGACGCGGCGGGGCTGGTGCGAGGGCGCGGCGTTAAACGCGGAGGTAACGCAGCGGGCGATGGTGGGGAACATGCCGAGCAGATGTGTCTGCCCCTCTGCCAGAGATATGGCCACGCCGAATCCACCCGGGCCGGCGGATAAGCCCATGTCCCATTCCATGCTTACCTAGAAGAGGAAAGACACACCGAGAATGATGGCGGCGGCCACCACCAAGATCAGCACGAGATTGCGGGTGTTGCGGTCCTTGGTGTCGGTTGGTTCCACCTCCGGGGTGGATTCGGGGATGGTGACAATGGATTCCGTCGTCGGGTGAAGCAGCGCCAACCGGGCGAGATCTTGACGGTCGATGACCTCAGGAGCCAGGTCGGCGAAGGCGTCGACCACCCCGCCGCGAGTGTCGGGGTGCCCGATGAGGATCGGGCGGACCGCGGGATCGGCGTCGACGATCTCGGATGCGCGACCGAAGTGGATGGGTTCGCCGCCGGTGGCGGGCGGGGGCACCATGATGTCCCGGTCGACGTCGATAAGCACCACCGCACTGCCGTACGCAGTGCTGAGGACCTCAATGTCCGTGCGGACCTGCACCTCCCGGGCGGGGATTTTCTCGATCACCAGCTCCCCCAAATACCACTTCAACTCGTAGGAGGGGATGCCCACCTCCGTGATGAGGACCGTGTGGCCAGGTAGTTTACTGCTCTCGCCCTGGGCGGCGGCACGGACAGCCCGGTCGATGTCGGAGAAGAAACCGACGGAAGTGGGGGTGCCGGTGGCGCCGAGTTTCGCGGCGCCGATGCCGGTGGGGGTGGCCGCGAGGGCAAGGGTCCAGGTCATGGCTCTACTTTCTCACATAACTACGCAGCGCCACCTGTGCGGTGATGCCAGAGAAGACGACACCGATGATCGCGACAATCGGGGCAACCAGCCAGATATCCGCAGTCGTGACCGGGGCGATGAGCTGCGAGTCATAGAGCCCACGCAGGGCCTTGTCGATGACGAACTCCTTGCCCAAAAACAATCCGGCGGTGGCCAAGATGGCTCCGACGAGGGTGGCAAAGACGGCCTCAAGGACGAACGGTGCCTGGGTGTACCAGCGGGAGGCGCCAACCATGCGCATGATCGCCATCTCATCCCGACGACTAAAGGCAGCGATCTGGACCATGTTGGCGATGAGGAAGATGGCAGCAATTGCCTGCACAGCCGCCACGAGGAAGGTGGCGTTACGGACCGCATCGAGATTGTCCGTGGCGCCGCGCAGATCATCAACCTGATCGACGACAGTGTCCACCTGCGGCAGGTCGCGCACCGGCTCCAGAGCCGACTGGTCGAGGGGATCTTCGAGGCGGACGTGGAGGGCGGCGGGCAGCGCATCCGGGGACGTCTCGGCCGCGAGCTGCGGGTCGGTGTCCTGGAAAACCTCAAGGAAGCGTTCGTAGGATTGCTCGCGGGAACGATAAGTCACAGACTCGACGCCGTCAGCGCCTTCGACGAGGTTGCGCACCTCCTGGCAGCCGGCGGAGGAACAGTCGGCATCGTTGGCAGAAATCTCCTCATCGAACTGGATCATCACCTCCACGCGATCGAGGTAGATGTTCTTGGTGTCCTCGGTCATGTTGGTCACGAGGAAGCCCGTGGCCAGCAGCGCCAAAGAAATGGCCGTGGTGATGATCAGCGCGATCGTCATGGTGACGTTGCGCCCCAGGCCGCGCAGGGCTTCTCGGAAAACGAATCCAGGTTTCATCAGGTACTCCTACCGCTTTCTGTAACTATCGGGATTCGCCGTAGACGCCGTGCTGGTCATCCCGCACGAGGCTTCCGAGGTTGAGTTCAATGACCCGGCGGCGCATGTCATCGACCGCGCGGGCGTTGTGCGTGGACATGATGACCGTCGTGCCACCCCGGTTGATCTGGCTGAGCAGCGTCATGATGTCGTCGGAGGTCTCCGGGTCAAGGTTGCCGGTGGGTTCGTCGGCGAGGAGCAGCAACGGGCGGTTAATAATGGCGCGGGCCACGGCGACTCGTTGCTGTTCACCACCAGAGAGTTCGTTGGGCATGCGGTTGGCCTTGGCAGCCAGACCGACCATCTCCAGGGCGTTGGGAACGGCCTTGGCAATGTGCTTTTTATTCTTGCCAATCACCTCAAGTGCGAAGGCGACGTTGTCGTGCACGTTGAGCTTGGGCAGTAGCCGGAAGTCCTGGAACACGTACCCGATGCGCTGGCGCAGCTGGTTGATCTGGCGCCCCTTCAAGGCGTTCACGTGGAAATCAGCGAAGTGGATATCACCTGAAGTGACGTTCTCCTCCCTGACCAGCAGCTCCAAGAAGGTGGACTTGCCGGAGCCCGAGGGGCCGATGAGGAAGGCGAACTGACCCTTGTCAATCGTGAGGCTGATGTTGTCCAGGGCAGGCCGCGTCGAGGTTTTGTAGACCTTGGTGACTGATTCGAAGGTGATCACGTCCCTCACTGTAGCCAACCACCCGTGACGCGTGAAACAAAAGTGGCAGAAGTTGTAGAAGTGGTGATGAGAAATCCGCAGGCCGAAACCCCCGGGCTTGAAGTGGCCTAGACCCTAGCCGTCAGATATGGTCAGGAAATTATGAGTCAACCGACATCAACCAGACAGCAGCCGACATCCGACAGGGCATCCGGTTTCCTTGGGATCGTCGAAAGGCTTGGCAACAAACTCCCCGACCCCTTCTGGCTCTTCGTCATTCTTGCCGGACTGGTGGCCGTGGCCAGTTGGATTGGCTCCACCATCGGGATGTCCGCCGTCAAACCGGACACCGGGGAGACCATCGACGTCACCAACCTGCTCAACCCCGAAGGCCTGCAACGCATGGTCTCCGAAGCAGTCTCCAACTTCACCGACTTCCCGCCACTCGGGGTCATCCTCACCGTCATGCTGGGCGTGGCAGTGGCCGAGTACTCCGGACTTCTCTCCGCCCTCGTGCGCGCCATGGTGTCCAAAGTTGGCCCCCGCATGCTCACCTTCGCCCTCGCATTGGCGGGCGTCACCGGCTCCGTCGCCTCCGACGCCATCTACGTCATCCTCATCCCGCTGGGCGCGATGGCCTTCCACGCCGTTGGCCGCTCCCCCATCGTCGGCGCCATGGTCGCCTTCGCCGCCTCATCCGCCGGCTTCAACGCCTCCCTCATCCTCAACATCACCGACCTCTTGCTCGCCGGCCTGTCCACCTCGGCCGCCCAGATCATCGACCCCGATTACGTCGTCTCTCCCCTGGCCAACATCTTCTTCGTCATCTTCTCCGCCATCATCTTGGCGCTCATCGTCACCGCCGTCACCGAGCTCTTCGTTGACCGCAAGGCCCGCGAATTGGTCGATCACGACAAAATCGATTACTCCGAGCTGTCCTTCAATGAGGACGACGACGATGATCTCTCGCTCACCCCCACCGAAGCCAAAGCCCTCGGCATCACCGGCATCGCCCTCGTCGGATACCTGGCCATCTACTTCGCGCTGCTGTTCGTCCCCGGCTCGCCCATGGTCACCGACGAAGGTGTGATGAACAGCCCGCTCATCCGCGCCGTCGCCGTCCCCATCTCCTTAGCGTTCTTCTTCCTCGGGCTCGTCTACGGGATCGCGGCCAAGACGATTGAGAGCGCAGGCGACATTCCGCTTTTCATGGCCCGCGGTATGAAATCTCTGCTGCCCATGCTCGTCCTCTTCTTCGCGGTGGCCCAGTTCCTCGCCTGGTTCAGCTGGTCCAACCTGGGCGTGTGGACAGCCATTAAGGGCTCGGAGCTCCTCCAAACCTGGGATCTGCCGCCGCTGCTCATGTTCGCCGGGCTGGTCCTCATGGTGGCGCTGCTCAACCTGTTCATCACGTCTGGTTCGGCGCAATGGGCCCTCATGGCGCCAGTGATCGTGCCCATGATGATGCTGGTCGGCGTGTCCCCCGAGGTTTCCCAGATGCTCTTCCGCATCGGCGATTCCCCCACCAACATCATCACGCCGATGAGCCCCAATTCGCCCTCGCGCTGACCTTCCTGCAGCGCTATTACAAACCGGCGGGCGTGGGCACGCTCATGTCGCTGGCCCTGCCGTTCGCAATCTCCATGCTCATCGGCTGGTTCCTCGTCTTCGCCGTGTGGTACAGCCTGGGCATCCCGCTCGGCCCCGGCACCCCGATGGACTACGTCGCGGGCTAAGCCTGCTGCTCTGCCATCCGCCAGCGGATGCCAGCCTCGAGGAAGCCGTCAATGTCCCCGTCCAAAACCTTGGTGGGGTCATTGACTTCGAAGTTGTTCCGCAAGTCCTTGACCATTTGGTAGGGGTGCAGAACGTAGGAACGCATCTGGTTACCCCACGAGGCGTTGCCGCCAGCGCCAAGGGCATCCATTTCAGCTCGCTCTTCCTGGCGTTTGCGCTCCAACAGCTTCGCCTGGAGCACGCGCATGGCGGAGGCCTTGTTCTGGATCTGAGATTTCTCGTTCTGACAGGTCACCACAATGCCGGTGGGAATGTGGGTGAGGCGGACCGCGGAGTCGGTGGTGTTCACGGACTGACCACCCGGGCCGGAGGAACGATAGACATCGACCCGAATCTCCGAATCGGCGATCTCAATCGAGTCGGTTTGCTCCACCACGGGCAGAACCTCAACCTCAGCGAAGGAGGTTTGCCGGCGGCCCTGATTATCAAAAGGGCTAATGCGCACGAGGCGGTGTGCACCCTGCTCCACCGAGAGCGTTCCATACATATAGTCACCGTGCACGACGAACGTCGCGGACTTGATGCCCGCCTCCTCGGCGTAAGAGATGTCATAGACGTCGACCTTGTGGCCGTTCTTCTCCGCCCACCGGGTGTACATGCGCATGAGCATTTCCGCCCAGTCCGCGGCGTCAACGCCACCGGCACCGGAGCGGATGTTGATCACCGCTTCACGCTGGTCATACTCGCCCGACAACATCGTTGTCACTTCGAGCGCTTCGACCTGGGTGCGCAGGTCCTTCAGCTCGTCGTCGACCGTACCGTCGTCCTCGCCCTCTTCCTCGGCGAGTTCGTACATGATCGGCAGATCATCCAGCCGCTGGCGCAGTTCCGTCAGTTTGCGCAGCTTGCCCTGCACGGCGGAGAGCTCAGAAGTCACCGTCTGCGCGTGATCGGGGTTGTCCCACAACGAGGGGTCGGCTGCTTGTTGCTCCAATTCCCTCACCCGGGCGGACATCTCCTCCGGGTCCATGACCTTTTCGATGGTGGAGAGAGTGGAATCAATGTCGTCCAACGCAGCAGATATTTCCGGTCGCATAACCCGTTAGTCTACGTGGCTAGTCTACGTGGCTCCGATTGCTGGACACCCGTGCGATCGCCGCTACCAACACCAGGCCCGCAGCGGTTCCCACGTTGAGCATGAACAGTCCCACGGCGGCTTGCCCCGTCTCGTCCGGCAGGACCGCCGTGATGAAAAAGCCGATGCCCAGGCCAAAGGAGGTCGCCCACGCCCCCACCAGCGCCTTGCCCGATACCTTGAGGGTCAACCACACCACCGCAACAATGGAGGCAATCGCGCACGCCGCGATCTGCAGCGGGTGGTATTCACCTCCATTGAGCATCGTCCACATCGTGGCGAACCAGATGATCACTCCGCCCGCGATGCCGAGGCCGCGGGCTTTCCACGCGCGCCTGGCGTTTCCGGCGAAGGCCATGCCAACGATCTGCGGAACACCGAAGAGCACCACTATGGTCAACAAGCCAATGATGTTCATTAACATTCACCCACTCTACCCGGACAGTCTCGGCGCGAGGAGGCACAATGGACCCCATGACTCAACCAGCCTCCACCCTTGATGACATGATCGCCGCCATTACTAAGACCTTCGCCGTGGCCCACGAGACGGATTCCGATGAAGCCCTGGCGCAGGCCCTGGTCTACAACGCCGGCCGTTTGGCGTGGCGGATGCGGGAGCAGGGGGTGGAAAGCGAGCAGAAGACATCTGTCTCGGACGTGGTTACGGCGGCGGATCGCGCCGCGGAGGATTTCATCGCCGGGGTCCTGGAGATCCTGCGCCCGAACGATGGCCTGCTCGGTGAGGAAGGCGCGTCGCGTGAATCTACTTCGGGCCGTACCTGGGTCGTCGATCCAGTAGACGGTACCTATAACTTCACGTCCGGTTCGGATTATTGGTGTTCGGCCCTCGCGCTCGTCGAGGGCGACCCGTCCCACCCGCAGGCCCTGCTGTTCGGGGCTGTCCATCGCCCGGCAATGGGATACACGTGGTTCGGTGGCCCGGGGATTGCGACGACGCGGGACGGAGTGGGCGTCGATAAGCTCACTGACCAGCCGGCCGCCGCGGTGAGCCTGTCCACCTACCTTCATCCCACGTTCTTGGCGCAGGATGCGGTGCGCGCCGCGTGGGTGCGCGTGGCCACCCAGTTCGCGACCCTGCGCATGTTCGGGGCAGGGTCGGTCGACCTTGCCTCGGTGGCCGATGGTTCGCTCGGCGCATGGATGCAACATTCTGTCGCCGATTGGGACTGGCTGCCCGGCAAGGCCCTCGTCGAGGGCGCGGGCGGAGTCGGCGTCAAGGTGGAGGCCGGGGGCGTCACGTGGTGCGTGGCCGGAAATGCGCTGGCTGTGGAGCAGGCCACCGATGCGCTGACTAGGATGTCAGCATGAGCAATTATGCCGATGACCTTGCTTTAGCCCTCGAACTCGCGGACCTCGCCGATGCGCTGACCTTCGATCGATTCGAGGCCACCGACCTCCACGTCGACTCCAAGCCGGACCTCACGCCCGTGTCCGACGCGGATCTGGCGTGCGAGGAACTTCTGCGCACCAAGCTCGCGGATGCCCGCCCATCGGATGCCATCCTGGGCGAGGAATTCGGCGGCGACGTCACCCATGCGGGCCGCCAATGGATCATTGATCCCATCGATGGCACCAAAAACTTCGTCCGCGGCGTGCCCGTGTGGGCGACCCTCATCGCCTTGCTTGTCGACGGCCGCCCTGTCGTCGGCGTCGTCTCCGCCCCGGCGCTCACGCGCCGCTGGTACGCCGCCGAAGAATCCGGCGCGTGGCGCTCGTTCAACGGTGGCTCCCCCAAGAAACTGTCCGTCTCCGGCGTCACCCAGCTTTCCGACGCCTCCGTGTCTTTCTCCTCCCTCACCGGCTGGGACGAGCGCGGATTAAGGGACAACTTTTACTCCCTGTCCGAGAACACGTGGCGCCTGCGAGGCTTCGGCGACTTCTTCTCCTACTGCCTCGTCGCAGAAGGGGCCGTCGATATCGCCGCCGAGCCCGAAGTATCCCTCTGGGACCTGGCCCCCCTGGCCATCCTGGTCACTGAGGCCGGCGGCCGATTTACGTCACTAGCTGGCGAGGATGGCCCCCACGGCGGCGACGCCGTGGCAACCAATGGGCTGCTCCACGACGCCGTCCTTTCCACCCTGCGTTAATTAATCCGCATTAACTACTCAGCGAGCTGGAACCCAGCTCCCACGCCCCCGCGGGCATCAAGATCCTGCACGACGTTGTCCATCGAGGTGGACACCGTCGGCATGAACAGCGGGCCCTGCAACGGGGTGCGGCAGGCCAGCTCCGGGAAGGGCAACGACCCGCCCGAGATCATGCCGACCATCCGATCGCCCGCCATGACCGGACCACCAGAATCGCCCATCATCGCGCAGACCTGGGAGACCTGCGAGTAGGAATCAGCACTCCACACATTGCCACAGGTGTTGCCCGTGGCCACGCCCTGCTTGCACAGCAACTGCCCCGGAGAGACCGGCCCGCCGACCGAATTCACCGTGACCCCGTTGTAGCTACGGGTGATCTCAGCATTGGAACCAAGCTCAATGACGGAATAATCATGCAGGTAGTTCGACGCCACCACGGTGCCTGTCGGCCCCACCTGCCAAGAATCCGCAGAAAAGACCTTGTCTCCTGCCTTGCCACAGTGCCCTGCGGTCAGTCCGACCTTGCGGCCTTCCGAGTCCGTACCCACGACACCGAGAGTGCACATCATGTTCCCACCGATGTACACCGGCGTTCCCGGGCCATAGAGCGAGGCATCCTGGTTCTGAACAACCATGGACTCCTCCGGAATACGGGGAGCATCAAACCACGAGCCGGGCACTCGATGAAGAATGAACTCTGAAGTCGGCTTACCAGCCATCGCCTTGGACACCGGGTCCATCTGCCAACGGTAATTCGGATCAAGCGGAACGAATTCCTCCGACACGAAACGCTCACGGATCTCCGGGGTGACCTCCACCGGATCAGCAAACGGCGCCGCCGGGTTCCACGCCAAAAACTCCTGCGGAACAACATCCGTAATGGTCTTGTCCACCGCATCAGTGATCGACTTATCCACCGGAGCAGTCGGGATACCCACCGACGCCAGATCAGCGCGCACCTGATCCACCAGCTGCGCCGAATCAACCCCCTGCGCGTTCGCCAACGACGGCGAAGCTGCGAGCACCGCCCCCATCATCACTGTGGACATCAAAACACTTCGAACGCGGGACAGCCGTCGCATTGTGGGGGATTCTCTTCTCTTGTCGTACCCGGAAACTTTCTGTGGTCATCATGCCACGCCAACACCATTCCCGACGGACGAAATACGGACCGTGTCCAAATGGTTATCAGCCTCCCAGGATGAGGCCGAGGAATACACTCAAAGCAGTCGATCTGATGAAAGGACCTGTCCCATGAGCAGTGCATCTCCCTTCGACGGCCTCGCCGAAGACTACGACCGCGAACGCCCCCGCTACCCCCGTTCAGCGTTCGAGTGGATCTCCTCAAAGTGCGACCTCGCCTCCGCCACGACCGTCGTCGACGTCGGTGCCGGAACCGGAATCGTCCTCGAAGGGCTCCTCCCCCATCTGCCCGCCGACTGCCGAGTCGTCGGCATTGACTACTCCCACGACATGATCCAGGTGGGCAGCAAGAAGTTCCCGGACGTCGAGTGGATCCAGGGAGAAGCCGAAACCCTTCTCGCACCCCTCGCCCCCATCGACCTGATCACCGCCGGCCAGTCTTACCAGTGGCTGGACCGGGAGCGCTTCCTTGCCGAGGCGTACGCCTCACTGAACTCGCGGGGCGGATTGGCCATCATGCAAAACAACCGCGACTACCACTCCGGCGGCTTCGCCGATGCCTACGAGACCCTCCTAGAGACGTTTTCCCCGGGGTACCGGCGCGACTACCGGAAGATCGATGTCCAAGCCGAACTGCGCACCACCTTCCCCACGGTCAACCTCAAGCAGTTCCGCTGGACCCAAGAGAAGACCCCCGAGCAGTTCATGGGGATGAGCGCCTCCTCGACCCAATCACAAGCAGCCCTGCACGCCCGCGGGACTGAGTACACCGCCGCCCTCAAAGCCCTGACAGCAGAGTGGAGCAGCGCTGACGGTCTGTTGACGATCCCCTATGTCACCGAGGTCTACCTCGGCCAGAAATAGGGACGAGCCTCGCTGTCGAGAACACACTTTGAGTCAACCGATCTGACGTTGCCCTCCCGTGGGGCCCCAAAACCCGCACTTCCTAACAACTCCGGGGTCACTCCGTCTTCCACACCCGCCAAGTTGTTAACAAGTGCGGGTTTCGCCGACTACCACCACTCCCTGGAGACACGGCAAGGATGGGTCGGCCGCTGGCCCCAAAAAGTGCGATATCACTTCACCTATTCATCGAGTGCCCGGATCGCGCCACTCGATTGATGGGTGAACTCGAATTGCCCTTTTGGCGCCCCTCGCGATATCGCCCAAGCCAGACACACATTTTGCCACTTAACCCACCCCGATCTCCGGGGCCGACAACGCAGAAACCCTCTCAACCGAAGTTGAGAGGGTTTCTGGTGAATTGGTAGCGGGGGCAGGATTCGAACCTACGACCTCTGGGTTATGAGCCCAGCGAGCTACCGAGCTGCTCCACCCCGCGTCGGGTGATATTCAATTTCACCTCGCCGTGACTTTCTGTTTTAACAGGCTGTCTCGGCGACAAGATGAAACTATACCCAGACGCGAGGAGGAACCCAAATCGCCAGGTCACTAGCGATTATTGCCCTGCGGTGAGGGACTGGTAGTTCTTCACTGCTTCGTCCAACTTGTCCAAAGCTCGACCGTATTCCTCGTTGGTTCCGGTGCGGGCCTTTTCGACGTCGCTGAGGGCCTGGTTGATCCTGGCGATTGCCTCGCCCTCGGCGCCCGTTCCGCTGGCTGGCGGGGTCGGGGTGGTCGTCGGCGTGCTGTCGGGCGTGGAGCCCTCTTCCGTGGTCGGTGGGGTCGGAGTGCTGCCGGAGCCTCCGTCGACTACCTCAATGTCTTGAGCTGCGCTCGGGTCGATGCCCACCTGAGACAGTGCCTCGGCGATGGTCGGTGCGTATCCCACGCGGCCCTTGTAGGAGACGAGCATGCGCAGGAGCTTCGGGAAGGCGGACTCTTGATCCTTGCGCTGCGAGTAGATCGGCTCCGCGTAGAGGATCTCTCCCCCACCGACCGGCAGGGTCAGCAGGTTGCCGAAGTGCAGGTCATTCGTGTCCTGCCAGAGGGCGCGGTCACGAGCGACCTGGTCGGAGGACTCCAGGGCGTCCTGGGCCTGCTTCGGACCCTGCTTTTGGGTGTTGGTCGGCAGCACGCGGACGGTGATGCGACCGTAGGTCTCCGGATCGGAGCTCACAGCCATGTGCGCGGCCAGGAACTGGCGGTTAAGGCCACGGAAGGGCGTGATCAGCTGGAAGCTGGAACGCTGGGTTTCAGGATCAGCTGCGACGACGTAGTACGGGGGCTGGTTAAGAGCCCGGCTGTTTTCGGCCGCAGTCGGGTCTTCCGGTACGGACCAGAAGGCGTCGTTGGTGAAGAAGACTCCGGGATCGTCGACGTGGTAGCGGGCGAGTAGTTCTCGCTGGACCTTGAACAGGTCCTCCGGGTAGCGCAGGTGCTCCCTCAGCTCCGGGGTGATCTCGCTTTCAGATTTGACGGTGTCCGGGAAGATTCCCTGCCACGCCTTAAGAACCGGATCTTCGGTGTCGAATTCGTAGAGCTCGACGGTGCCGTCGTAGGCATCAACCGTTGCCTTAACGGAATTGCGGATGTAGCCAACGTTGTCAGAGATCAAACGCTGGTTGGTGCCCTGCGGGTTGAGGGCGTCGGTGGTGGTCTCCGTGAGGGAGGTCTGCTGGGAGTACGGGAGGCCGCTCAGCGTGGTGTAGCCGTCGACGATCCACTTCACGCGGCCATCAATCACCGCGGGGTAGGTCTTGGAGTCGGTGGTCAGCCACGGGGCGACCTTTTCCACGCGGGAGCGCGGGTCGCGCTCGAAGATCACCTTCGAGTCGCCGCCAACACGATCCGAGAGGAGGAAGTTCATCTCCTGGTAGCGCAGCGCGAAGGCGGTGCGGTTGAACAGGTTGCCGATTCCGACGCCGCCGGAGCCGTCGTAGGTGAAGGTGCTGGTGTCGGTGTCATACTCCACGGCGCCCTGCCCGCTATCGCCGACGATGGCGTAGTCAGCGTTGCCGGTGCCGGACGCGATGACGGGACCGAAGTAGATACGGGGCTGGTCGACCTTGATGCCCAGTTCCTCGGCGCTTTCGGCTTCTTCGCGTGCCGCGTTGGTCTGCAGGTCAGAGACAGTGAAGACGGGGAAGCCACCACGGGTGGATCCGGCATCACGGGCAGCCTCGTCGACGGTGTTGGCCTGGGCGGCGATGAAGCCATTGCCGTGGGTGTACACCGTGTGGCGGTTGATCCAGTCCTGCTGGTTTTCACGCAGGGAGTTGGGGTTGAGCTCGCGGGCTGCGACGACGAAGTCGCGCATCTCGCCGTCAACTTCGTAGCGGTCCACCGAGAGGTGCTCCGGGAAGCCGTAGAAGTTACGCAGCTGCTCCATCTGGGTGAAGGTGGGCGACAGGATCTCCGGGTCCAGGAGACGGATGTTGGAGATCGTAGCCACGTCCGCGGCGACGGCTTCGTCGCTGACTTCAGTAGAACCCCAGTTATCCAGGTAGGTCACGTCGTCATCGGTGAGGCCGTAGGCCTGTCGGGTCGCCTCGATGTTGCGGGAGATGTATTCGGCTTCTTTGGCTGCGCGGTTCGGCAGGACAGAGAAGCGTTCCATCAGCTGCGGCCATGCGAAACCGATGGCGAAGGAAGACAGGAGCATAAGCACGACGGCCAGGGCCGGGATGCGCAGGTCCTTGAGCACGATGGCGGAGAAGAAAGCGATCGCGACGAACACGGCGATGATCATGAGGATGATCTTGGCGGGCAGGACGGCATGAATATCCGTGTAACCGGCGCCGGTGAAAGTGTCCTGGCGGAGGAAGAGGAGATCGTAGCGATCAAGCCAGTAGGACACGACCTGCAGCAGCATCCAGATGCCCGCGGTGACGGACAGTTGCACGAGGGCGGGGCGAGCGATGTTGCCCTTGACGCCCATGGCTTGGTTGCCGATCTTGATGCTGCCGAGGAGGTAGTGCCCGATGAGCGCCACGAGGAAGGCGACGACGATGAGCATCGACAGCGTTTCGACGATCAGGCGAAGCGCCGGCAGGGAGAAGGCGTAGAAGCCTAGGTCGAGGCCGAACTGCGGATCGTCTATGCCGAAGGATTCACCGTTGAGGAACATCATCACCGTGCGCCAGGAGCCCTGACCGATGAAGCCGGCCAGCAAAGCAATGACGACTGGAATGCCGATGAGCAGCGCGCGAACGGACTTATCTAAGGCACGGCGGTACTGATGAACCGGCGAGTTGAGATCCATGTGCTCGAGGCTGTCGGGCCGATTGCGCCACGTGAAGTAGCCAGCCAGCCAGGTGATAAAGCCCGCGATGAGAGCGAACACGAAGAAGAGGATGATGCGCACCACGATGACCTTGGTGAACACCCCTCGGAAATCGACTTCGCCGAACCAAAGCCAGTCGGTGTAGAAGCCGACGGCCATGGGAGCAAGGATGAACAAAAGTCCAACGATGCCGATGGTCCAAGTCAAGACCTTTGGCGGTCGGCTCAGGGACGGGGAGGGTTGTGAGAGGCCGGTGGCCAATTCCTTACTCCTAAATTGTTAATTAAACCTGCAGGTGTACTGTCCTAGCCTAGAGAAATTCCCCCCTTCGTGACCAAAAGGATGAACGATGAGTGCACCCGATTCCGCCACTCCGGCTCTCAACGCCGCGATGCTAGAGGCCGTCGAGTTCGTGCATGCAGAAGGTTGGGATGCCCCGCCGACGCTGTTCGCGCTGGTCCCCACAGCGCTGCTGGCCGACCAATTAGCCGACCCCGATGAGGCGTCTCCGCTGACCCTGGTGGTGCAGGATCTGCCGTCCCACATCCTCCCCGGCTCCGACGAACTGGGGGACTACCTCTCCCGTTTGGCCTGGCCGACTGAGGTGGAAGGGGTAATCCTGGCCCAGGAGATCACGTTCCGGGACACCGCCGATGCCGATGAGGACAGTGAGGTGGCTCCCCGCCCCGCGCGCCTCTACTCCGGTGTCCTGCGCGCCGAAGGAGTGGAGCTGACGCTGCTGCAAATGCGGCCCACCGAGGAAGAATTAGCGGAGGGCGATCCCTTCGCGGAGGACCGAATAAATCTCCGCGGCGGCCCGGGCGTCGCCCCGGGAGTGCTCCTGGCATTGCGATATGGCCTTGAGCAGGACCCGGAAGCAGTCGACTAGACTAGCCGGGACGTCTTAAGAACAGCCCTGAGGAGTAACACCGTCGTGCGCCACTCTCCCACTGCCCGCCTCTCTGCTCTCGCCGCTTGCGTTGCGTTGAGTGCGGGGTTAGTCGCGTGTGGCAACAACAATGACGAAGGCGACCCCACGCCTGCTCCTTCAGAGACAACATCGACCACCACACCTGCGGAATCCACCGAGACGACGACCACCTCGACAGAGGTGGAGGATGCAGGGGATTCGACGGCGTCGGCAAGCACGACGGCGACTTCGGCGAAGAATGGGATGCCCAAGGATGTAGCGGAAGCGAAGAAGCTGTTTGGTTCGCTCGCCCCGGCGTCGCTGTTTGAGGATTTTGACTCATGCAATCCGAGCGGGATCAATGACGCCTATGAGTGCTCCGGCGCCGAGGTTGGTCAGTTCCAATTCTTCGATTCGCAATCGAAAGCCGCGTCCACGACGCAGCTGCTGACAGAACTGCGTAGCTCCCGCGTAGTGGAAGACACCGGCTCCCGCGTGGTTGGTTGGTCGACGTTGGGGACAACGGCGGTGATCACGGTCGTGGACAATGACAAGGGCCTGGTCATGCAACAAATGGTGTCATCTGACCGCGAAGACCCGGAAAAGAAGATCTACGAGCTCGGCCTGGCGTCGCGCACCTCGTCGGCCCCGGCGGAGCCGACCGAAGACGCCTCCTAAGAACAGGTAGCGACGTCGCGCCCAGCGGCGAAGTCCGACATGGCGGCGATGGCGTCGTCCAGGGTGGACACCTTGGCAATGACCATGTCCCCGTGGTCGCGGCTGACAGCCTCGGAGCAATTGACGGCGGGGGCCAAAAATAGCTCGGCACCATCGGCCTCAGCGGCCTGTACTTTATGCACGATGCCGCCAATGGGACCCACTGTCCCATCCTCGGAGATGGTGCCGGTGCCAGCGACGTGGCGTCCACCGTTGAGCTCGCCGGGGGACAGCTTGTCAATGACCGCCAGGGAGAAGATCATTCCGGCGCTTGGGCCGCCGACGTCCTGAAGGTTGTAAGAGACGTCAATGCCATCGGTCGGTTCGGAGTTCATGAGGATGCCGAGCATGGGCACGGCAGCGTCGCGGGGATTTTCCCCCAGCGTCACCGTGACGTTCTCCGGCTGACCATCGCGCACCAACGCCAGGTCCACCGAGTCGCCCGGCTTCTTCGCTCGCACCTGGTCCTGCACCTGTCCAGGGCGATCGACGGGTTGGCCATCCACTCCCACGATGACATCCCCGCTTTCCAGGACATCTTCGGCTGCGGAGTCTTCCACGATGTCGGCCACCACTACCTGCACGGGGCGGCCGAGGTGATTCATCGCCGCCACCGTGGCGGACGCCTCCGAGGAGCTAAACGCCTGCCGGTTCGACTGCTCCACCTCTTCCTGGGACAAGTCGGGCGGGAAGATCTGCTCGATGGGCACGAGGGTGTCGTCCGTGGTCAGCCAGCGGCCAATCGCTTGAGACAAGGTCATATTGGTACGCACGGACACCGTAGTCATCTGCAGCTGACCGGCGGTATCGTCGACCGGCTCCCCTGCGCCATCGATCTCGACGACGGGGACCCCCTCGACATCGCCAAGCGTGTCAAAGATCGGACCCGGACCTTCCGCCGCGTAGGGCACGGTCAACGAGATCTCAGTGCCGGGGACGTGATCCAGGGAGACGAGCGCGAAGAGAGCGAGCACCGGAATGGATCCCCAGGCGAGGGTGCGGAGGCGACGAGGAGGACGGTTCACGGTGAGCCAGATTACCTGTGTTCGCTGTCAGCGTTGCTACCACCATGGCCGATAGCGGGTGAGCGCCGGTAGATTGGGGACATGAATACAGGCGGATTTGGCTTTAATTTTGGTAATTCCAACGACGACGATGACGATGAGAAGCGGCGCCGCGAGCAAAACCCCTTCGAGGCTTTCGGGTTTGGCACCCCTGGTGACCCCAGTAGTTCGGGGCAGGGTGCTGGCGGCCTGGGCGACATGCTCAACCAGTTCGGCCAGATGCTCTCAGGCATGGGGTCCACGATGAACTCTCCCGAGAACTCGGATCCGGTAAATTACAAGCTCGCCGAGCGCATCGCCCGGCAGCAGATCGGCGCGCAGTCTCCGGTTCGGGACCAGGATGCTAACGCCGTGCAGGAAGCTGTGCGGCTGGCTGACTTGTGGCTGGATAACTCCACGGACCTCCCCGCGTCGGGTGGTCGCGTCCTGGCGTGGAACTCAGAGGATTGGCTCACCCAGACGCTGCCGATGTGGAAGCGCCTGGTCACCCCGGTCGCGGAGCACATGAATGAGGCGCAGATTGAGTCCCTGCCGGAGCAGGCCCGCGAGATGGCTGGCCCAATGTTGCAGGTGATGAATTCGCTCTCCGGCATGAACTTTGGCATGCAGCTGGGCAACGCCCTCGGCGATCTAGCCTCCCAGGCACTTACTGGCTCGGACTTTGGTTTGCCCGTCGCCCCGACGGATGTCACGGCGCTGCTGCCGGCGAATATTTCTTCCGCGGCGAAGGATCTAGATATCAAACCCCAAGAGGTGATCGTCTACGTTGCGGCCCGCGAATCGGCCCGGCAGCGTTTGTACCGCCACGTGCCGTGGTTGGTGGAGCGGATCGTCGCCTCCGTCGAGGAATACGCAGCTGGCCTGGTCATTGATACCTCCCACATCGAGGAAGCCACCCGCGAGCTCAACATTGAGACCGGCGATCCGGCGGCCCTCCACGATGCCATGCAGCGCCTGCAGGGCATGGACTTGTCCCCCCGCATCTCTTCCCGCAACGCGGCAGCGGCCTCCCGGCTGGAGACTCTCCTCGCGCTCGTCGAAGGCTGGGTGGAGTACGTGGTCACTGAGGCGCTGGCGGAGCGCATGCCGGCGACGGTGCCAATGACGGAAGCTTGGCGCCGTCGCCGGGCGTCCGGTGGTTCGGCCGAGCAGGCCTTTGCCAAGATCGTCGGCATCGAGCTCAACGCCCCGAAGATCACCGAGGCCGTGGAGCTGTGGCGCCGCGTCGACGTCGCCGTGGGTCAACAGCGCCGCGACAAGATCTGGGAGCACCCGGATTTCATGCCGCTGGCCGAGCACCTGGACAACTCCGCCGAGTTCATCGACGGCCTGCTCGATGAGGGCGGCGACGATAGCTTTGATGAGGAGTTTGCCAAGCTGGAGGAGATGCTCCGCGGTGAGGCCGACAAGGACGATACCGAAGATAAGGACTCTTAAGCCGTCCCCGTTAGCCGCTGGTACGCCTCGAGGTAACCCTTGGCCCGCTCGGCCTTGGGCGCCTTATCCGCCCACACCCAAAACTCCGGCCCATGGCCGGGGATGAAGGTGTGGGTTAATTCGTGGACGAGGACGGCATCGAGCACGTAGTCGGGGACGTCTTTGAGGCGGTCGCTGATGCGGATGTCCCCGGTGGAGGGGGTGCATGATCCCCAGCGTCGTTGTTGGTTAGACACCCAACGTATCGATCCGACCTGCGCTTGGCCCGCCAGGATGTCCTCGTTGAGTGCCATGGCCCGGGCATGGAGGTCCTCATCCGAGGTCCGCGAACTCGTGGTCTTGCGCCGCAGCCGCTCGACGATGCTGGCCACCGCTTTCTTCTCCTCGGCGGCGCTCATGCGGGCGGGAATGCGCACGATGATCTTCTCCCCCACCTGGCGTGCCTGGACCGTGCGGGTGCGTCGGGCGGAGCGGATGACTTCGATCTCGGCGAACTCTCTGGGCATGACAGCGCATTGTATCTGTGGTCGAATGTGCGGAAGGGGGAAGGGGAAACTGACATGTCGGAGATGAGGGTGCGGCTGGCTCCGGGAGCACATGTGTTTCTGCGCGGGCAGCGGGCGGTCCAGTTTGGGCTCGATGCCACCCGTTCGGGGGTCGTGGAGCTGAAACAGGCGCCGTTGGTCGTTTCGGAGTTGCTGAAAACTCGCACGCCGCACACCGTGGCGCAGATGGTTGAGGGGCTGAGCACGTTGGGGTTATCTCTGGCTGCGGCGCGAAGTCTCGTGGATGATCTTATCGCGTTCGATGTGCTCGTTCCGGTTCGAACCGAGACGGTGGTGCTCATCGGACGGGGATCGTTGGCAATGACGACGGCGTCGCTGTTGGAGGAATCGGGGGTGCGGGTGCGCGCTCCCATGCGCGGCGAATCGGAGTTGTCCTACCTTGCCACGCTCGACATTGATGCCCCGGTGCTCGTGGTGGATCGGTTGGCGCATGCGCGGGCGTTGGCGCCCGCATTGGCGCGCTGTGTGGGCAGGTGGGTGAGTGGGGCGATCGTCGATAAGCGTGGGGTCGTGGGCCCGGTGCGTATGCAGAACCTCGGGGCGTGCCCCTTGTGCGTCGACCTGCACCGCACGGATCAGGATGAGTTTTGGCACCGCGTGGTCACGCAGCTGCCGGGCGGGCCGGTTGCCCCGGACCCGGTGGTGGTGACGGCAACGGCGGTGCGGCTGGCCGTGATCACCCTCGATATCTTGCGCGGGATGGCGCCGCCACCCGGGCACACCGTCACTGTCGATCCCTATGGTTCGGACGAGGAAAAAGTGTGGGGCACGCACCCACGATGCCCCATCTGCTTTTAGCGGAAGGAATCCAGCAGGGAGAGCAGGTCCGCGCCGAATCTTTCGGCCTTGACGGGGCCGATGCCGGGGACATCAAGCAGCTCCGGTTCATCCCGCGGCGCTGCCTCGGCGACGGCCATGAGGGTGGCGTCGGAGAAGATGAGGTAGGCGGGGACATTGTTCTCCCGGGCCACCTCGGAGCGCCAGGCGCGCAATGTGTCAAACACCGCCTCATCGGCCCCCGAAGGACAGTCGTCGTGGCGGCCCAGGACCCTCTCCGCTGGGGTATCCAGCGGTTGGCCGCAGACCCGGCACCGTTTCGGTCGCACGGTGCGCGCGGGAATCTTCTCGATGTCCAACTCGGGCACAATCCCGTCGAGGAAGCGGGTGCGGGTGCGGGATTTGCGCCCACCTTCCTGCCGCGCCAGCGCCCACGACAGGTGGAGGTGTTCCCGCGCACGGGTGATGCCGACGTAGAACAGGCGGCGTTCCTCTTCGATCTGGTGCTCGCCGGCTTTGATGGCGTGGCTGATGGGCAAGGTGTTGTCCACCAGGCCGACGAGGAACACCGCATCCCATTCCAGGCCCTTGGCCGCGTGCAGGCTCGCCAGGGTGACGCCCTCCACGGTCGGTGGGTGCTTGGCGTCGGCGCGTTGGCGCAGAGCCCCGAGCACGCCCGTGAGGTCGAGGTCGGGGGTCGCGCGGACGATCTCTTCGATGAGGTCGACGAGTGCCTGGAGCGATTGCCACCGCTCGCGGGCTTGGGCACCTTCCGGTTCGGTTGGCGTCAGCCCCAAGGGAGCGAGGGCGGCGCGGGAGACGGCCACCGGGTCGTCGGGCAGGTCGGTGCGCTGGGCTGCGCGGACGAGCTCGCTGATGGCTTGGCGGATCTCATTGCGGTTGAAAAAGCCCTCGCCACCGCGCACCTGATAGACAATCCCGGCATCGGCGAGCGCTTGCTCGAAGGCTTGGGATTGCGCGTTGATGCGGTAGAGAACGGCGATCTCGCTCGCGGGCACGCCCTGGTTGAGCAGGTTGAGGATCTGCCCGGCGACCTCGCGGGCCTCGGTCGGTTCGTCGTCGTAGGCGTTGTACGTGGGCTGTGGCCCCGGCGCCCGCATGCCCTCCAATTCCAGGCGCGTGCCGGCCACCCGCCCGGTGGCCTTCGAAATGACGGTGTTGGCCATTCCCGTCACCTGCGGGGTGGACCGGTAGTCCCGCTGCAGCTTGACGACGGTCGCGTTGTCATAGGTCCGTGAAAAGTCCAGCAGATAACTGGGCGTTGCCCCGGTGAAGGAATAGATGGTCTGGTTGGCGTCCCCGACGACGGTGAGGTCATCGCGCTCCCCCAGCCACGCTTGCAACACGCGCTGCTGCAAGGGGGTGACGTCCTGATATTCGTCGACGACGAAGGTTCGGTACTGCTCACGGAACTCCTCAGCCACGCCGGGGGCATTTTCTAAGGCGGCGGCGACGTGCAAAAGGAGATCATCGAAGTCGAGGAGGATTCCCTCCTCGGTCGATTTGGACGCCTCGTAGCGCCGATAGACCTCGGCGACCTTCTCCGCTGGCACCGGCGGGGTGCGATCGGAGTTGGCCGTGAACTCCACATACTGATCAGCGCTGATGAGGGTGGCTTTCGCCCACTCGATCTCACTGAGCAGGTCGCGGACGTTTTCCTTAGAGGACTCGACGCCGACTGACCGTGCCGCCCGACCGACCAAGGGGAACTTGTTATCCAACAGCCGCCACGGCAAAGACCCAGCGACCTGGGGCCAGAAGTAGGACAGTTGCCGGCGGGCGGCGGCGTGGAAGGTGCGTGCTTGGACGCCGCCGATGCCCATGAGGCTGAGGCGGTGGCGCATCTCCCCCGCGGCCCGGGAAGTAAACGTCACCGCCAGGACCCGGTTGGGGCTAACAAAACCCTGGTCAATAAGGTGGGCGATGCGATAAGTAATGGTGCGGGTCTTGCCCGTCCCGGCACCGGCGAGGATACACACGGGACCGCGGGGGGCGGTGGCGGCAACTCGTTGGTCATCATCCAAGTCCTGCAGGTTGATCATGAGTTCCTCCAATCGGTGATCATCGCGTGGGCAATCGACCCCGGAGGGGCCAGGGGCAGATCGGCAAGCTGATCGCGGGATACCCAGCGGGTTTCCACGATCTCGCCATCGGTGTCGCCCACCGGATCGCGGTCGGAGGTCACCGCCGTGAAGCCCACCATGAGCGAGCCGCTGATCGCCCAGGGCTGGCTCCCCCAATACGTCACATCCGAGACGCGGCGACCGACTTCCTCCCACACTTCGCGGCTCAACGCTTCCTCGAGGTTTTCTCCGGCGTCGACGTACCCGGCGATGAGCGAGAAGTAGCTGCCCCGGGTGGCGTTGCGGCCCAGCAGAATCCGCTCGGCGCCCGCGAGGTGCACCATGCCGATCACGGCCGGGTCGACGCGCGGAAACACCTGCCGCCCGGATTCCCCGACGGCGCGGATACCGTCTGCATCAAAGGTCAGCCGACTGCCGTCTGCGGGATCGAACCAGTAGCCGTCGCGGTGGCGCAACAGAGCGATCGCCCGGGAGACCTCCCGGTCGTAGCCGAAGAACCGGGCGTCACGCACCGACTCCCCGAACGGCGACACGTCCGCAACGCGGACGGCCCACCGCCCACCGCCTAGGTGGACGGCCGGGCCGGAGGGAGAAGGCGACGTCGATAAGCGAACGGGACGGTCGGCAGCATTGACGGGGACGTGCCCGGATGGGTCAACGGGAAGGTAGTCCCTCACGGACGCTTCACGTCCTCCCCGGTCACGCGGCGGATATAGAGCAGGCGATCGCCCGGCTCCACGGTCTCAGCCTCGGGAGAATCAATGCGGTAGAGCTCGCCGGAACGAACCAGACCGAGGACAATGTCCGCGAGGTGGCGGGGATTCGCGCCCACCTCATCCTCACCGACGGGGCGCTCCGCGACGGAGAATCCCTCGTCGGGGCTGAGCAGGTCCTCCATCATTTCCACCACGGTCGGCGTCACGGTAGCCAGGCCCAGGAGCCGGCCGGCGGTCTCGGAGGAAATCACCACCGAATCGGCGCCGGACTGCTCCAGCAAGTGCTGATTTTCGGATTCGCGCACGCTGGCAACAATCATCGCCGACGGGGCAATCTCCCGGACCGACAGGGTGACCAGCACGGCCGTGTCATCGGAGTTCGGCGCAACGACGACCGCCCGGGCGCGGGTGACGCCAGCGATCTTGAGCACCTCGGCCTTCGTGCCATTGCCGGACACGGTGACCAGGCCCTGCTGCTCGGCGCGGGCCAAGGACGCCTTGTCGGTGTCGATGACGACGATCTGGGCGGCGGGAACACCGTCAGCCAGCAGGGCAGACACGGCGGAGCGGCCTTTCGTGCCGTAGCCAATGACGATGGTGTGGTTACGCACGGTTCTCCTCCAACGTTGGATCTGCAGCGTCTTGCGGGAATTCTCCGTGAGCACGGACAGCGTCGTGCCGACCAGGAGGATAACGAAGGCGATGCGGATCGGGGTGATGATGATGATGTTGATCAGCCGGGCCGACTGCGTCACGGGCGTGATGTCGCCATAGCCGGTGGTGGACAGCGACACCGCCGAATAATAGAAGGCATCGATGAAGGTGAGGCTTTCGGAATAGCCCCCGCGATCGACGTAGACGATACCGGCCACCACGAATAGCAACGCGAGGGCGTAGAGAATGCGCCGACCGATGAGCAGCCAGGGGCTCGCCGCGATCTCGCCGGGAATATTGATAATGCCCAACAAGGTGTGGTCGGGCATCTTGCTCAGCTCAGCGTCGCCGCTGAACTTGTCCCGTATCCGTCCCGGCATGTTTACTCCTTGCCCACATCTGTCTCTACCGCGCTAACCCTAGTCGTTTCCACCGGTCGATGAGACCAGCAGTGCCTCCAGCCTGGCCCGATCCGGCAGATCGCGCGGTTCGAAGGTCTCCCCGGTGGCAACGTAATGGAATGCCGCGCGAATCGGCTCCGTCGTCCCGGTGATACGCGCCCACGCCTCCCGGTAGACCGCCAGCTGGATGATGGCTGCCTGCCGGTCCTCGCCCGTCGGCTTTCGGCCTGTCTTCCAGTCCACGATCATCCACCCGTCCGGGTCATCAGGGTCCCGGAATACCGCGTCCATTCGCCCGCGCACGACGGTATCGCCGATGCTCACTTCGAAGGGTTGCTCCACCTGCTCCGGTGTCCGTTCGGCCCACTCGCTCCGGGCGAAAGCCTCCTTGAGATCATCCAGTTCCGCCGAATCGACGTTCTCCTCGTCGATGCCCGGCAGCTCATCCTCATCCAGCAGCGCCGTCGCGCCGAAGCGGTCCTCCAACCACTGGTGGAAGGCCGTGCCCCGCTTGGCAAAGGTATTCGGCTTGAATGGCACCGGGCGGCGTTGGCGCTTTGCAAATTGCTGCGCATCCGACCGCAGAGCCACCAGGTCAGAGGCCGTGAGCTCGCCGGGTAGTTCCACCTCCACCGTCGGGGCGAGCAACGCCTCCTGCTCCTCAATGAGCGCGGCCGTTTCCCGCTCCCAGAAGTCGAAAGTCTCACCCGGGGTGAGCGGCGGCAGCTCATCCATCGCCGCCCGCACCAACTCCGCGCCCGCCACCGCGTTGGGCTCCGCGCGGAGGTAGGGGAATGTCCCCGTCTCGGCCGGCTCCGCCGGTTGCTTATCGACGTCCCCCTCCCCCACCTCCCAGGCCAACACATCCACTGTGACTTTGTCTTTCGTGTCGTTCAGGCCTTTCAGGCCTTCCAGGTGCTCATAGGGTCCCGGCCGTTGCCCACTGGGAGAGGCCGTGATGATGAGGTTGTGTTCGGCTCGCGTGAGGGCCACGTAGAACAGGCGAGCATTCTCCTCCGCCAGCTCGGCTTTCTTTTCTTCCCGGTATTCCTCAAAGAGCTTGGAAAACTGGGAGCGGTTCTCCGCCTCGCTCGTGTCCACCTCGGCGTCGGGCACGCGGGAAGATTGGGTGAGAAACGTCTCCGTATTACCCCGGTAGGTGTTCTTATCGGCGTGGAGGACGCTGACCGTGCCCCACTCCAGGCCCTTGGCTTTGTGGACGGTCATGATCTGCACGCGGTCCTCCTTGACCACGGCGTCACCCGGCGCGAGGCCATCCTCGTGTTGGCGGGCCAGCTCGAAGTAGTCGAGCAATCCGGCGAGGCTGTCCCCGGGATAGGAGGCAACCGAGTCGAGGAAGGCATCGAGGTGCACGGGGCCCACCGTGTTCGGCCGTGCCAGCACCTCCGTGCGAATCCCGAAGACCTCGACGATGTCACCGAACAGGTCGGGCAGGGATTTGCTCAGGCTGTGCGTGCGCAGGGCGCGCAACCGGCTGCTCAGCATCTCGAGGCGGCGGACGCCCTCGGCGGAGTAGCGGGAACGCTCACCCAGGTCCGCCACCGCGTCGGTCAGGCCGGCGATCTGCTCCGGCGGGTCCGCCAGGATCGCGTCGACCTGGGCGCGCAGCCGATCTTCCGGCAGCACGTCCTCTCCCAGGCGGAGTCGGCGTTGATCGTTGTCCGCCCCGGCGGTGAGATTGCGGGCGCGGTCACGCAGGGCAACGAGATCGGCCAGGCCGAGCCCCACGCTGGGGCCAGCGAGGATCCTCAACGCCGCCGGAGTGTTTTGCGGCCGGATGAGCATGGTGGCAATAGCCACAAGATCAGCAATCTCCGGCAGCGACAGCAATCCGCCGAGCCCAAACACCTCGTAGGGCACTCCCCGGTGTTCCAGGGCGCGGGCGATCTCGGCGGTGTGTTTGTTCTTGCGCACGAGCACGGCGGCGGTGAACTTCTCGCCCTGCGAGCGCAGGTACTGCTCGTTGAGCAGGTCGGCGACGGCGTTGACTTCATCCTCGGCGGTGGCGAAGTAGCCGATGGATACGTGCCCTTGCGGTGCCCCATCCCGCGGTGTCAGCTCCTCCACGGGGCGATCGGGGCCCCTGCCCAAGAGCTGATCACTGACGTGGTTGGCCAGTGTGAGCACTTCGGCGGGGTTGCGCCAGGAGGTGGTCAGCTGGCGTTTCGGCGCTGGTGTGCCCGTGGCGGGATCGAGGGGGAAATCGTGGACAAATTCCTTGAGGTTGGCAGAGGTAGCCCCGCGCCAGCCGTAGATCGCCTGCATGGGATCACCGACGGCGGTGACTGTGACATCGGTGTGCCCGCCGAAGAGGCTGGTCAACAACACCCGCTGGGAATGGGAGGTGTCCTGGTATTCGTCCAACATGACGACCTTGAAGCGCCGGCGCTGGGACTGCCCCACCGAGGCATGCGTTGACGCGAGGCGGGCCGCCACCGACATCTGCTCGTTGAAGGTGGTCACCCGCAGGTTCGCCAGTTCCTGCTGCAACTGCTCCACGAGGGGGAATTGATCGATGCGCTCCTGCTGCGCCTTCATCCACCTCTGCTGGTCCTTGGTGAAGTACTCCGGGGGCTTTTTGCCGTACGGCGGTAGGGATTCCAGCTCCTTGATAAACGCGCGAGATTCCTCGATGACGTCTTCCGGGGTGGCCAGGCTGTTGCCCATGTCGGTGATGAGCCTGAGCAGCCTCTCGGTGACCGTCCCCGCCTGGCCGGTGGCGGAATGCCGACCGCGATAATCCTTGACCACCTGGTAGGCGATGCCGTGGAGCTCCGCAGCAGTGATCATCCGGCTGGCGGGCTCGACCGGCACGAGGAGCCCGTACTCCCGGACCAGTTGTGCGGCGTAGGCGTCATAGGTGGAAACGGTCGGCGTGAGGTTGACCACATCATCGGCGAGGGTGCCGCTCGGGTCGAGGTCACGGATCTTCGGAGTTCCCGCCAAGGTCTGCAGCCGACCGCGGATGCGGGCGCTGAGCTCCTGGGCGGCCTTGCGGGTAAACGTCAATCCCAGAATCTGGTCGGGAGTAACAATCTGGTTCGCAATCAACCAGACCACGCGGGCGGCCATCGTCTCGGTTTTGCCCGCACCGGCACCAGCCACGACGAGCAGTGGCCCTGGGTCGGCGCCAATGATGTCGGACTGTTGCTTGGTCGGAGTGTGTTCCTGCCCCAAAACCTTGGAGAGAAGCTCCGGGCTGATCGCATTAGGCATCGATGGTCAACTTCCCTTCGGGCTGGACGGGGCAGATAGCTCTGATCTGGCAGGAAGAGCAGTGGTCATTGACTCGCGCGGTGAGCAACGGGCCGGTCATCTCTGCCAACAACGGGGGAAGCAAGGCGGCGAACTCCGCCAACTCCTCCTCCGTGCGGGCTACTTGCTCCAGATCGGTGATCTTGACGGTGTCGGTGCCGGGATAGAGCAGCACCCCGGAGGCGACGTGGAGGGCATCATCGGGCGTGGGGGCATCGACCACCTGGCCGTCCACCAGCGCCCCCTTCCCTAACGCGAGCTCATAGGCAAAGAGCTGAGCGTGCTCCGCCAGCTTCTTCTTGGTGATGGCGGTCCGAGCCGTCTTCAAATCGACGACCTTGACGCCGCCGTCCTTTTCGCGGCTGAGCAGATCCATGCGTCCGGCAATGCGCACGCCGTCGACGGCCTCGACGTCGAGCGGCACCTCAACCCCGACGAGGTCGTGGGCCCCGCGGTGGGCGTCCAACCACTGCCGGGTCCGCAGCAACAGGCGAGTGAAATCCTCCTCAGCAGTATCCCGGCGCCATTCCGGATCATCGAGGATCTGGGCAAAACCGGATACCACCAGCTTCTGGGCGACCTCCGGATCCACTCCCCGCCCCAGCGCCTCCAGGTAATAGTGGGCCAGGTTGCCGCGCGTGAGGGCGATGGGTGATTCTTCTTCGTCCCAGAGCTTGCCCACGACCTCGCGCAGCGGGCAGGTGAGCAGGCCTTCGATGCGCGACGGGGACAGTGCCCGGGCGCTGGGCAGCGCCTGGGCTGTGGAGGGCTCCGTCGTGGTCCACCAGTGTTCCGGGTCGGCTCCGGGGACTCCGGCCTGCGCGAGTCGGGCGAGTTGGCGGGCAGCTTGCTGGCGGACGTCGCTGCGGGCGGTGGGATCACACACGGCGCGGCGTAGTTCGGCGAGGAGTGCCGGGCTCGACAGCAGGCGCACGTGGAGGGGCTCGTAGTCTTTTCCGGAGGCTGCGGGGTCGCTGGCGTAGCGCTGCACCTCCAGTTTGTGAGCAGTGCAGAACTCTTCGAGGAAGCGGGACGGCTCCGTGACCTCGTCGGCGTCGGGGGCATAGATTCCGGTGAGCAACAGCGAGTGGGTGGCGCGGCTGGTGGCGACGTGGAATAGCCGACGCTCTTCCTTGAGGCGGTCGGCGGTGTGCGAAATCGGCAGGTTGGGGTCAACATCGGCGTCGAGGAGATCCACGAGCTCTTCTTGGTCAAACAACGAACCCGTCTCGCCGAGCGACGGCCATGCTCCTTCTTGCGCCCCGGCGACGACGACAGTGTGCCACTGATTGCCCACGGTGCCGTGGGCGGTGAGCAGGGCAACGGCCTCGGGCACTGCCGAGCGCCGGTCGCGGACTCCGGTGGGCAGCTCCTGCTCCGTGATGGTGGTGATGAAGCTGTGGAGGCTGCCGGTGGGGCGGCGCTCGGCATAGTCACCAGCGGCATCAAAAAGCGACATGACGGCATCAAGATCGCGATCGGCCTGGGAGCCGGTGACGCCGCCGCGCAGCGACGCGGCGAGCAGGTGATCCGACAAGCCGGTGGCGTACCACACGGCCCACAACACCTCTTCGACGCTGCCGTGGGCATCGAGCGCCGCGCGCCCAGCGTCGAGGACCCGACGGATGCGCAGAAGGATGTGCTGCTCACGTTCGGTGAGCAGGGTGCCAAAGTCGGGCAGCTCCGCCTCCGGGGCGAGGAGGTCGATGAGGGTGTCCTTGCCGCGCTTGTCCGGATTGAACCGGCGCAGGCCGCGGATGAGGCGCCGCAGCGTGACAGGATCGGCGCCGCCGATGGGGCCAAGAACCAGATCATCGACTTCGGTGGGGCTGAGGGATTCCGTGAGCGCCCGGATGCCCAGGACGAGGCTGGCGACGATGCGTTGTTCCGCCAACACCACATCGGTCGGGTTGAGATGCACCGGCACGCCCGCCCCGAGGAGCGCGCGCCGAACAGCCCCGATCTGACCTGTGGAGCGAACGATGACGGCCATCTCCGACCACGGCACCCCATCGAGGAGGTGGGCGCGGCGAAGTGTATCGGCGATGAGATCGTGCTGGGTGGTGCGGGTATCGACGATAACGACTTCCCGCTGGGGGGCGCGCCGACTAGCCCCCACATCGAGTTCATGCTCGGCGGGGAACTCCCGGAGGAAAGCGGGGGAAGCGCCGCGGAAATGGAAAATCGACTGCTCCGGGTCGCCCCCGATCACAACCAACTCCGTGCCCGGGACGAGCTGGCTCAACAGCGAGGCCGACGTGGGGTCGAGGTGCTGGGCATCATCGACGATGAGGGTGTGCCACCGTGAGCTCACCCCCTTGTCCAGCGCCGCCCCCACGAGCTCGGAGGCGCTGTAGCTGGTGTAACTCGAGGCCGCCGACAGTGCTTGGGTTTGCTCATACTCCCTGAGGAACTCCCCCGCCGCCGACCACATCGGACGCCCATGCTGGGCACCTAAGGATTCCAGGCGTTCCGGGGACAGGCCCCGCTCCGCCGAACGCAGAAGGAAGTCGCGCAGTTGACGGGCAAAGCCGACGAACGTCAACGCGGGGCGAATCTCCGCTGGCCAGCTCCCGCGCGCATCATCGGCCTGACCCTGCAGCAGCTCGCGAATGACGGTGTCCTGCTCCGCGCCGGTGATGAGGCGAATGGGTTCCTCGGAGGCATCCCGCAGCAACGCGAACGCCAAGGAGTGCACAGAGCGGACGAGGGGGGCCTGGGACGCGAAGTCCGTCCCCGCCAGGCGATCATTGAGCTCCCGGCGGATGCGGGCACCCGACTCCTTGGAGGCGGCCACGACGAGCACCCCGGACGGGTCGACTCCGGCGGTGGCCAAGCGCGCGACGACCGTGTCCACGAGCAGGCTGGTCACCCCGGACCCTGCCTGTCCGGTCACCCGCCACGTGCCGGTGGCGGGTAGGTCGAAGGGCCAGTCCCGGTCCGGCAGATCCAGGCGGCGGGGGACCAAACGGACCTTGGGGTCCACGGCGTACATCGGGGCAGGAGTCGACATGCCCTATAGTGTGTCAGCCAGCTTCAACATGAGGACATCCTCCACCCGTCGAATATGGGAACGCGCGTTCGATGTTGCGTCGGGGTGCAGGTCATTGAGGTGGCGTCGATAAGCAACTGCCCGCAGGAGAAGCTGATCGATGTCGGGAATGTGCCGGAAACGGTCGACGATGGCGTCGTCGACCGCACCAGCGATGAGCCCATCGACCATGACCAAAGCGGCGGTGTAGCCATGCGGACGCGGGGCCCCGCACGGAATGATGTCCGTGATCGCCGGCGCCTGCGTGCCGTGATAGATCGTGGACGCCAGCAAATCGGCGTGCCCCACCTGGAGCGGAACATCCAGCGGGCGGTACTCCTCCGCGGTCTCCTCCCACGCCCGGCGGTCAGCGAGAACAAAGGGGTCTTCCACCTCCGGGGCGGGCGGCGGAGCCTGCCCGGCCAACGCATCCGCCAGGCGCACGGCGACGCCAACGGTCTCATCGACCCGGCGCGCCAACTCCCCGTCGATCCAGGTGGAGGCATTCCACCCAGCCACGACGAAGCGACCGTCGGTGGAACGCACTGGGCGGGCGATGCGTACCCCTTCCACCTGCAGGGTTGTGCGCAGCTTCGCCGACCAGCCGGTGGACACCCGACCGGACCGGGCGTAGACGATGGAACCGATCCGCCACCCGTTGTCCCAGGCATGCCCGGCGCGCTCGGCCCGGCCTTCCTTTCCCTGAAATGCCGAGATGACGTGGGAAGGTACGACTTCCGCGTGCTCCCCGGTCACAGGACCGCCGGCCTTGGGTAGGGCCACGGATTGAAGACGCAGGTATCGGAGTTGTCTGGGTAGACCTCGTCGGGGTTGAAGCTATGCAGCTCGCGGTTATTCAGGCTCAGGGTTTGCTGCATCATGATCGGGGCGAGCTCACCGTTGCTGCCGCAGGCCTCATGGGCCGCGTAGCCAATGCCATGTCCCACTTCGTGGTTGAGCAGGTATTGGCGATACGAGCCGAGGTCGCCGTTGTACGTCGTCGCGCCCCGCACCCAGCGGGATTCATTGATGACGACATGGCTGACCCCGTCGAGATTAATGTGGCAGCTGGTTTCCATCTCCAGGTCACTACCGCACATGGCGTGGGTGGTGTCGACGCTGGTCAGCTGGATGCGCATATCCGGCTCCTGGTCAGCAGCGACGTGCACGAAACGGAAACGAGGGTCGTTGGTCCAGCCCTTGGGGTTAGACAAGGTGGCGTCAACGAGCGCGGAGAGGGCATCATCGCCGCCGGAGCCGGCGGTATCCACGCCGTTTTCCACCTCAACGACATAGGTGACGGTCTTCTCGCGCCCCTCGCCCGCCTGCATGCCTGGCGTGCCGACGACGCGGTAGGTGCGGTCACCCCGTTCCGCATAGGGCCCGCCCGGCGGAAGCTCCGTCGGCGGAAGGGCCTGGGCGGGGGAATCCGCCGGGTTAGGCCCGGAGTTTCCGGGGGTCTGCGCCGAGCCGGAACCCACGGTCGGGGTGAGGTCCCCATCGGCCGTGATCTCCCCCTCCGGCGCACCACTAAACACGTCCACCAACACCCAGATGGTGATGACGATGAGAACGGGGATGGCGTAGGCGCGCCAACCCAGTTCGCGAGCCAGGCTCACGAACAAGGTGTCACGGGAACGCTTCGCCATGGACTATTAGGCTCCAGCGAAACCGACGGAGCGATGGGTCGGGGTACCGACCTCGACGTAAGCAATGCGGGAGACAGAAATGATGTACGCACGGTCCTTCGAATCGACCAGGTGCAGGGTGCGAGCGTCGCCGTTGAGGGCCTCATTGACCTGGGCAACCACCGCTTGCTGGTCCGATTCGAGGTTGATTACTAGTTCGCGGGGAGAATCTACAAAGCCGATCTTGATATCCATGCGGTCCATCATAGACGGGAGGCCGTAGTATCTAAGGTGTGTCTGCATCAAACTCCTCTCCGACCTTCGCCGAGCTCGGCGTGGCTGCGGAGATCTGCGAGGCGCTGGCCTCCCAAGGGATCACCCATACCTTCGCAATCCAGGAGCTGACGCTTCCGCTGGCGCTCGATGGGGTTGATCTCATCGGCCAGGCCCGCACCGGCATGGGCAAGACCTTGGGCTTTGGTGTTCCCCTCCTGGATCGCGTCTTCGATTCGGCTGAGGTGGAGGAACTCGACGGCACCCCGCGCGCGCTGGTCATCGTCCCGACGCGTGAGCTCGCCGTCCAGGTGGGGGAAGATCTGGAGCGCGCGGCCGCCAAGCTGCCGGTCCGGATGGTCACCATCTATGGCGGTCGCCCGTACGAGGAGCAAATCTCCGCCCTGGAGGAAGGCGTCGACGTCGTGGTGGGCACCCCTGGCCGCCTCATTGACCTCTACAATCGCGGCGAGCTGCACCTGGACCAGGTGGCAGTGCTCGTGCTCGATGAGGCCGACGAGATGCTTGACCTGGGGTTCTTGCCCGATATTGAAAAGATCCTCCGGGCGCTCACCCACGAGCATCAGACGATGCTGTTCTCAGCGACGATGCCTGGGCCGATCATCACTCTCGCCCGCAGCTTCCTCACCAAGCCCGTGCACATCCGCGCCGAGGAGGTGGGCTCTGCTCAGACCCACTCGACCACTCGTCAGGTGGTGTTCCAGGCGCACCGCATGGACAAGGCGGCTGTTACCGCCCGCATTGTCCAGGCCACCGGGCGCGGCAAGACCATCATCTTTGCGCGCACCAAACGCACGGCCGCAGAAGTGGCGGAGCAGCTGGCGGAGCGCGGCTTCGCGGTCGGCGCCGTCCACGGCGACATGGGCCAACCAGCCCGCGAGAAGTCGCTCAACGCTTTCCGCCAGGGCACGATCGATTTGTTGGTGGCCACCGATGTCGCCGCCCGCGGCATTGACATCGACGACGTCACCCACGTCATCAATTATCAGACTCCGGATGATCCGATGACCTACGTGCACCGAATCGGCCGCACCGGTCGCGCGGGTCATTCCGGCACCGCCGTCACCCTCGTGGGCTATGACGAGCTGCCGAAGTGGCAGGCCATCAACGATGAGCTGGGGCTCGACATCCCGGAACCGCCGCAGTGGTTTTCCACCTCCCCCGAGCTCCTTGAGGCCCTGGACATTCCCACCGGAACGAGCGAGACCGTCGGGCCTGCCCGGAAGGTGTTGGGCGGTGGAGCCGTCACCCGTCCCGCGCGTCCCAATCGGACCCCCAACCGTGGCGGAAGGCCCCGCCGTCGATGAGCGCCCCCCTGCGCCGAACACGCGGAGACCTCATTGCCACCGGCGCCATCACGGCTGTGTGCCTGATGGCCGTGGGAGGAGTGTGGGCGACCGCGCCGATCCGTTCCTCTCACCTCACCCCCGCCGCCACCGAGTACGTCAACCCCGGCCCCCGCACCAGCGTCCCGGATCAGCTCTCCCCCGCGTGGAGCCGTCCGGACGTTCCGCTGCCCGGTTCGCGGCAACCGTTGGTGGTGGACGGTCTGGTCATCAGCGTCGAGGATCGCTCCCTCGTGGCGGTGGATCCCAGCGGCTCTGAGGTATGGCGCTACGATCGCGACCTCGACGTCTGCGCCGTTGCTGCGGCCTGGGGCGAGGTCGTGGCCACGTATCGTTCCAACGCCGGTTGCGGTGACGTCGTGTCCATCAAGGCCTCGACCGGCCAGTACGACGACACGCGCAGTTCGCTTGCCCCGGATGAGGTCGTCGGCATCTCCTCCAACGATCGGGTGGGCACAGTCGCTCCTGAGCGCCTCGAGCTGTGGCGCTCCGATCTCGTGCGCACCGTCGAGTACGGCGAGGTCGAGGGCATCCAGGAGCCGAATCTCCAACCCAACCCGGGGTGCCAGATCACCTCGGCGCTCACCCGGACGGAGCTGCTCGCCATCACCGATTTTTGTGATGGCAGCACGTGGCTTCGCCTACTTGATGCCACGCCCGAGGAATCCCGCAAGCCCGAAGTCCTCCACGAGACGTTGCTCAGCTCCCCCGGCGCCCGCGTCATCGCCGTCGCCCAGGAGGCCGCCGCCGTCTACGTGCCGGGCGATACTCCCCGCCTCATCGGCGTGGACAAGGAGGGAACTAAGTTGTGGGATCGGGACGTGCCCTCCTCCCCGCTTATCGACGCCGCCGCAGACAGCACCGCAGCCATCGCACCGGTGGTTGCGGATTTGCCGCACCACATGACGTGGTTCGATGGCGAGCGCCTCTACCTGCTCCAACCCTCCACCCTCGAGGTTGCCTTCATCATCGAAGAAGCCATTGGCCCCGGTGTCGCCGTCGGCGATCGGCTCCTCGTCCCCGTGGACGACGGCATCGCCGTCTACGACTGGGAGGCAGGAGCAATGGAAAAAACCATCCCGGTTGACCGTGGGACGGTCGACGGGATGGTGTCGCTCAACGTGGCGGGAGACGCGGTCGTCGAGAAGCGAGGCGACAGCCTCGTGGGTCTGAACTAGCGGCCGTAGGAGGCAGCCACCCAGTCCAAGGACTGGCGGTTAAACAGGCACGCCAGCGCGACAATCGCCGAGATGGCAGAAATCGCTGCGGCCGCAGCTGCGCCCTCGGTGAACATGTAATAAGAGATGGGAAGCAGGATCATTTCCCACATGGCCACGGGGCCTCGGCCCCACTTGCGGCCGCGCATCATGGAGATCGCGGCGGCGATGATCGCGCCGAAAATGATGATGAGGTAGATCGCGGTGCCGGTGCCCACCCAGCCGATGTTGCTGTTCTCGCTGATCAGGGACGTCTGCTCGGCATCGGTGACGTCGCGGTAGATAAGGAAAGCCGCAAAGCACAGCACGAGGACGGACTGCACAATGGCGATGGTGCCCGCCCAACGCAATGGAGCGGGTGGGAGGGGGCGCTTATTCTCTATCGGCTTCTCTTTCGTCACGCTGACTGAGTCTATAGGGGTCCATGGGAGCGCGACAGCACCGTGGGCCCCTTCGGCGACACCACCGGGCCGGAAAATCTTCCCACCCAAGCGATCCGGTTCCTGAGAATTTGACGTTTCCAGGAGAAAAGTGCTTTAGCAAGCATCAGCGTTATTGCAGGTCAGCGGATTTGTTGCAACGACCTCAAATCGTAGCAAGCACCCCCTCGCCGAGTTAACAACACATATTATTCTGTGACGTCTCGCACAATTTGACGTTTACCCCTAGCGCACATTCCGTTCACGTGTCATTATTCCTGGGTAGCAAAAACAGCCGACACCTTAACCGGCCATTAACTCTGACACATCACAGGGTTAAGGCCACGTGAACCGAGGCGGAGTCTGCATTGACTCAGAGCCCGACACCGTGGCTAACGCAAGAATGTTGACCGCCCCAAGGCGGTCTATTCATGATGTGCGCTCATGACAGACGTTTAACAAACTTTTAAAGGAGAATTTCCCATGGATTGGCGCCACGAAGCAGTTTGCCGCGACGAAGACCCCGAGCTCTTCTTCCCCGTCGGCAACTCCGGCCCCGCACTTACCCAGATCGCAAAGGCAAAGGTTGTCTGCAACCGCTGCCCCGTTACCTCCATGTGCCTGAAGTGGGCCCTCGAGACCGGCCAGGACGCCGGCGTCTGGGGCGGCATGTCCGAGGACGAGCGCCGAGCGCTCAAGCGTCGCAAGAACCGTGGACGCGGTCGCGCCCGCGTCGCTGTCTAGCACAGACCGGGCCCAGCTCGACAGCCTCTGATCACCCCCAGCAAGGCTAAATTTCTCGCGACGAACCCCGACCGCTACAGTTGACGTTTAAGTTGACATCCAAACCACCAAGGAGAATCACATGAGCAAGCGTGGTCGTAAGCGTAAGGACCGCCGCAAGAAGGGCGCTAACCACGGTAAGCGCCCCAACTCCTAAACTAGGACGTTAAACGGCGAAAAAGACCGCCCTCCCCCGAGTGGGGAGGGCGGTCTTGTCGATTCAGGGCCACAGCGCGTGCGCCCCCGAACCCAGTGAGTCGAGCAAAACCCGCACTTCCTAACAACTTCGCGGGTCGGGAAGGGGGATTGACCCCGGAGTTGTTAGGAAGTGCGGGTTTCGGCCCCTGCCCCAACGCCGGCCCCACTTCCGGCGCCAGCCCTGGGTAACGGGTGTGTCCCCGAACCCGATCGCGACGCCCTCCTCGCGACTTTTAGGCCATTTTCCGGCCCCCGCCGAGCGCCACCTGGGGTTTCCGGTGCCCGGCCAGCGTTCCGGTCGCGATCAGGGCGTCGCGAGGAGTCAGCCGAAGCGCGTCACCCGGATCTCCATGGTGATCCGCTGCCGCAACGTCACCGGAGCAGCCTCGGCCGTGCAGCACTTCTTAAGTAGCGCCCGGATCTCGTGCTCAGACTGCAAACGCCCGGCGCAGTCGGGGCACGACGAGACGCGTGAGAGGATCGCGTGGGCTTCTTCGCGGGTCGTGGCCGGGTCGAAGAGGGCACACAGATTGGACTGCATGTCCTCACAGTTACAGTCACAGCTCTCGCTGCTCCGCTGGGGATCTGCGTTCATCGGGTGCTCGCTTCCGTGTCTTTCTGGGCGTCTTGCTTGTCAGTCATATCGGGATGATCAAGACCAATCCCTTGCTCGTGCGCTACTTCCTTTAACGCCTCGCGCAGTTGTTTTCTTCCACGGTGGAGCCGCGACATCACGGTTCCCAGCGGGGTGCCCATGATCTCGGCGATTTCTTTGTAGGCCAGACCTTCCACATCGGCGTAGTAGACGGCCATGCGGTAGTCCTCCGCGAGCTGGTTCATGGCGTCGGCGATTTTGCCGTCGGGCATGTTTTTCAGCGCTTCCACTTCGGCGGATTCCAGGCCGGTGGAGTCGTGGGAGCTGGTCGTGTACAGCTGGTGATCCGAGATCTCTTCGTCCCAGCTCTGCGCAGGTTGGCGCTGTTTTTTGCGGTAGGTGTTGATGTAGGTGTTGGTCATGATCCGGTACAGCCACGCCTTGAGATTGGTGCCCGGTTTGAATGAATCAAACGCCTTGTATGCCTTGAGGAAGGTTTCCTGGACGAGGTCTTCCGCGTCGGTGGGGTTACGGGTCATGCGCAGTGCACCGCCGTAGAGCTGGTCGAGCAGGGGCAGGGCCTCTTCCTCGAAACGGGTGGCGAGCTCTGTTTCTGTCATGGGAACCATTCTAGGGCAGCGGTGCATAATGGCAGACATGGCCAAGAAGAAGAAGGCGAGCGCCCCTACCGCCGCAGTTCAGGTCCTCATCGACGCCAGCATCCCCCACCAGCTGCAGCGTTTCGACGCCGGGCATGATCATTTCGGTGAGCACGCTGCCGCCGCCCTTGATGTCGATCCGGGCCTCATCCTCAAGACCCTGGTCGTGGATACCGGCTCCGGCCTGGGCGTGTGCTGCGTGCCCGTGACGGGGAAGCTGTCGTTGAAAAAGGCTGCCGCGGGTTTCGGCGTCCCCAAGGTAACCATGGCTGATCCGGCGAAGGCGCAGCGCTCCTCCGGGTACATTCCCGGTGGTATTTCTCCCATCGGTCAGCGCACCGCCCTGCCCACGCTTATCGATGCCTCGGTGGCGAACGCCAGCACCGTCTACGTTTCCGGGGGTCGCCGGGGCCTCGACATTGGCGTGGCGCCGGGTGATCTCGCGCAGGTCACGGGCGCGAGCTTTGTCGATCTAGCTGCCCAGTAGCTCGGCGTAGTCGTTGCGCACGTTGCCCACGGCCTTATCCACCGGGCGTACGGTGAGCTGCTCGAGGTAGTCCACGGGGGTGGGGTGGAGAAGTTCGGCGGCTTGCTCTGGGGTGCCCTGCGTCCATTGGTCGATCTCCTCTTCCGTGAGCAAGCGGGGCAGGCGGTTGTGCAGCCAGGCTAGGGGATCAACGGCCTCGGTGGTGACGATCGTCGAGGACAACTGGTTAACGCCGGTGGCCCACAGCGCGGCGGCCCACATGATCGTGCCGGAGCTGACGAAATGGGGTACTTTTCCCTCCCCACCGTCGTGCCACTCGTAGTAGCCGTCCATGGGGATGAGACCACGCTGGTGTCTGAAGGCGTCGCGGAAGCTCGGCTTGGACGCGACGGTCTCTCCCCTGGCGTTGAACAATGGTGGGCCGGTGTTGTCCTTTTTCCACGCTGGCAAAAGTCCCCATCGGGAGGGATCGATCTGGGCGAAGGATTCACTGAGCCGAACCAGGGGCACGACCTGGGTCGGGGCGATGTTGTAGCGCGCCGTCGGGGTACCTTCCGGCGCATGGACTTCCCTCACTCCGGGCAGGGCACCGACCTGGGTGAGGAGGGATTCACCGGTGGTGAAGAGAACAAATCGTCCGCACATGCCGTCCATTATGGAGGAACCTCTATTATGAAGGCCATGACTGCCAACTGGACCGCGCCGACCGCACACGGACCGATCCGGTGGACCCAGCACATCCCCGGTTCCAAATCGATTACCAATCGTGCCTACATTCTCGCAGCCTTGGCCGCTTACCCTTCGGCTATTCACGGGGCCCTGCATTCTCGCGATACTGCTCTCATGGCGGATGCTCTCCGCGCGATGGGCACGGGTATTCGCGATACGGAGGGGGTCGTCTACGTCGATCCGGCTCCGTTGCATGGCACGAAGGTCGAGTGTGGCCTCGCGGGCACGGTTATGCGTTTTGTCCCGCCGGTCGCCGCGTTGGCCAGCGGGCCCGTGCTTTTTGATGGTGATGCTCAGGCCCGCACCCGCCCCATGAGCACGATCCTCGATGCTCTTCGCGCGTTGGGTGTTTCTATCACGGGCGATACCCTTCCGTTCACGGTGGAGAGTTCGGGCATCCCGGTGGGCGGCACCGTCGAGATCGATGCTTCCGCGTCATCCCAGTTCGTCTCCGGCTTGTTGCTTGCGGCGCCGCGCTTTGCCAAGGGCATCACGGTTCGCCACGTGGGAGCGAAGCTCCCCAGCCTGCCGCACATTGAGATGACGGTGGCCATGTTGCGTCAGGCCGGGATCACGGTGGATGAGTCGGAGAACCAGTGGCAGGTGCACCCCGGCCCGATCCAGGGCCGCACCTGGGTCGTCGAGCCCGATCTGTCTAATGCCACACCTTTCCTCGCCGCGGCGGCGGTCACGGGGGGTTCCGTCACCGTGCGCAACTGGCCCCTGGATACTACCCAGCCGGGCGATGCCATTCGGCTCATCCTGGAGCGGATGGGCTGCCAGGTCGACCTCATCACCGCCGCCTCTGGCCCCGGGTATGACCTGCAGGTCACCGGCCCGAAGCCCGGGAAGCTCAATGGCGTCAACCTGGATATGTCAGATATCGGGGAGCTCACGCCCACCGTCGCGGCGCTCGCCGCTCTCGCCTCCGAGCCATCCATCCTCAGTGGCATTGCCCACTTGCGGGGGCACGAGACCGATCGCTTGGCCGCGCTGAGCACGGAGATCAATCGGCTCGGCGGGCATTGCCAGGAGTTGCCCGACGGCCTGCTCATCACGCCCGCCCCGCTCCATGGCGGCGTGTGGCATTCCTACGCCGATCACCGCATGGCCACTGCCGGTGCCATCATTGGCCTCGTGGTGGAGGGAGTTGAGGTGGAAGACATCCAGACCACCTCTAAGACGTTGCCCGGTTTCGAAACCATGTGGGCGGACATGGTTCATGGCTAAGCGGAATTGGGACGAGTCTGATGTCCGCGTGCGGCCGTCGAAAAGCTCCCGGCCCCGCACGAAGGACCGGCCTTCGCACGAGGACGCGGAGTTCGGCATGGTGGTGACTAAGGACCGCGGGCGGTGGGGCGTCGTCCTCGACGGCCACACCGAACCCGTGGTCACGATGCGGGCCCGCGAGTTGGGCCGCACCCCCATTGAGGTCGGCGATCGGGTCGGCGTTGTCGGGGATACGTCGGGGAAGAAGGACACCCTCGCGCGGATCGTCAAGTTGGAGGAACGCACCTCGGTGTTGCGGCGCACTGCCGATGACACAGATCCTTATGAGCGCATTGTTGTTGCCAACGCCGATCAACTGCTCATCGTCACCGCCGTCGCCGATCCCCCGCCGCGCTCTGGCTTCGTCGAGCGCGCCCTCATCGCTGCCTTCGTGGGTAACCTGCACCCCATCTTGTGCCTGACCAAGTCCGACCTCGCGGATCCGAGCGAGTTCGCCGCTGAGTTCACCGACCTCGACGTCACGGTGGTCACCGCCGGCACCGAGGATCCGCTCACCGAGGTCCAAGAGCTTATCGACGGCCACGTCACCGCCTTCATCGGCCATTCCGGCGTGGGTAAGTCCACCCTGGTCAACCGCCTTATTCCTGATGCCCATCGCGAGACGGGCGAGGTGTCTGGCGTGGGCAAGGGCCGCCACACTTCCACCCAATCGGTGGCGCTGCGGCTGCCCGATGGCCACGGCTGGATCATTGATACCCCCGGCATCCGCTCCTTCGGCCTCGCCCACGTCGACGCCGACACCGTCGTCGGCGTCTTTGAGGATCTAGCCGCCGCCGCCGAGAACTGCCCGCGGGGCTGCACTCACTTGGGTCCCCCAGCGGACCCGGAGTGTGCGCTCGACCTGTTCGCGGAGGACTCGGCCTCCGCGCGGCGTCGAGAAGCAGTGCGCAAGCTGCTGGAGGCATTGCGCACCAACAACGACTGGGAGATGTAACTCCCAGGCGCTTTAGGCGCTGACGGCGACCTTGGCCCGCCACTCCGGCGTGCGACCGGAGAAGTTGAGGATCGCTTCCTTGACCGTGGGGCGCAGCTTCTGCAGCAACGGCAGCGCCGTGCGCAGACCCGCGCGGTGACCCTCCTCGTTCGCCCCGACCCACAGCTTCTCGGCGACCTCGGGGTACTTGGCAAAGGCCACGTTGGAGCGCACCTCTGGGGCATTATCCCGATCAGCGGCGAGGTACTTGTTGGGCAAGGTCAGCTTGAGCAGGGTCTTTTGCACCTTGAACAGCTGCGCCGGGAAGGAATCAGTGTTGTAGGGCAGGTCGAAATCGTTGCAGATGGCGCGGACGCGCTCGCCGATGGACGCCAGGCGGTTCGACGGCATGTCCGGGAAAAGGTGGTGCTCGATCTGGTAGTTGAGGTTGCCGGACAAGATGGTGAGGATCTTGCCGCCGTGGAAGTTCGCGGACCCCAGCATCTGGCGGAGGTACCACTCTTCGTGGGTCTCGTTCTTCCACTGCTCCTTGGTGAAGGTCTCTGCCTCATCGGGGAAGTGGCCGCAGAAAATCACCGCGTAAGCCCAGATGGAACGCACCAGGTTGGCGGTGGCGTTGGCGGTGACGGTGTGCTTAAAGTTCGGGCCCGTCAGCGCCGGGTAGAGGACGTAGTCACGCAGTCCCTGGGTGCCGGCTTTGCGCGCGGACTCCCAGAACTTGGGGGAAATCTCTTTCCACTCGGCGCGGCCGGCGGCAACCTTGCCCAGCTCGACGTCGTAAAAGCCCACGGCCCATTCGAACAGGGACGCCAGCGTGAGGTTGATCACCGGCTGGAAGGTGTGCAGCGGGGTCCACTTGCGGTCGCGGGTGACGCGCAGGACGCCGTATCCCACGTCGGTGTCCATGCCGAGGATGTTGGTGTACTTGTGGTGCGCGAAGTTGTGAGTGTGCATCCACTGTGAGGAGGGGCAGACGTTGTCCCACTCCCAGGTGGTGGAGTGGATCTCTGGGTCATTCATCCAGTCCCACTGGCCGTGCATGACGTTGTGGCCGATCTCCAGGTTCTCCAGGATCTTCGACAGCGAGAGCAGGCTTACTCCGGCGATCCAGAAGGGCTTCCGATTGGAGAAGAACAGGGCGCCACGCCCGGCGATCTCGATCCAGCGCTGCACGCGGATAAGCGTCTTGATGTAGCGGACGTCTTGTTCGCCGAGGTCGGCTTCGAACTCTTCCTTGATGGCGTCGAGGCGACGACCGATCTCGAGGATGTCCTCGTCGGAGAGGTGGGAATAGGCCTTGATGTTGTCGATTGCCATGAGGGTAGCTCCTAGACGTCGATGGTGATGTCGCCAGCGGCTACGCCGACGCAAGTACGGATGCGTGTTCCGGGTTCGTGGGTTTGGCCAGTGCGGAGGTCGAGCACGAAGCCGTCCGACAGCTCTCGGACGCAGGTCTGGCAGATGCCCATGCGGCAGCCAAACGGCATCTGGACGCCCGCCTCTTCACCGGCCTCGAGAATGGTGGTGGCGCCGTCAGCCTCGACGCTCACGCCGCGGTTGCCGAAGGTGATCGTGCCACCCTTAGCGTCGGAGGCGCGGTCGAGGGTGAAGCGCTCCACGCGGATCTCTACCCCGTTTTCATCGGCCCACGTTTCCAGCTCGTCGAGCATGGTGGCTGGGCCACAGGCGTAGACCACGCGATCGGCGAAGTCCGGCACGAGCTCTTCCAACACCGTCGGCGAGACTCGGCCATCCTCGGAGGTGACCTGGATATGAGCGTCGTAGTCCTTGAGCACCTCCTCGAAGATGAGGTCTTCGCGCTTGCGCACGGAATGCACGACCGCAATGTCGACGGCCTGGCGCTTGGACTCCAGCGAACGCAGCATCGCGATGACGGGCGTGACCCCGGATCCCGCGGTGACGAAGAGCAGCTTCGGCGGCATGGGATCGGTGAGGTGGAAATCGCCAGCGGGGGCCGCCAAACGGACGTTGATGCCCGGGCGCGCGGTGCCAACCAAGTGGTTGGACAGTTTGCCCTTCGCCACCGCGCGGACGGTGATGGCGAACAGCCCATCGCGGGTCTCTGGGGAGTTGGTCAATGAGTAGCTGCGCCAGGTGAAACGGCCCCCCACGCGGAGGCCGATGCCGATGTACTGGCCAGCCTCGAAGTGAACGGGCACGCCCCAGCCGGGACGGATCACGAGGTGGATGGTGTCATCCGGGAAGCGCTCAACGCTTTCGATCTTTCCGCGGAGCTCACGCTTGGACCACAGTGGGTTGACCAAGCTGGTGTAATCGTCGGGAAGCAGTGGCGTGGTAAAACGTCGCAAGACGCCACGGACACCGGCGAGACCATCGGGTGACGTAGACATCGACCCCTCCTTTTGCTGACAAATGTTACGATGTCGAAGCCTACGGGAGCGTAACTACGGTGTCCAACAACACGCGGGGCGTGTCAAAGCAATTCCACCAAAAAGGGCAGTTCAGTCGGGTCATAGAACGCCATGAAGTTATCTTGGGCATCACCGACCACCAATTCAGCGTCGATGTCACCCAAATCAGAGGCATCAACCGCATCAATCGCAGCCCTGGTCGCTGCTTCCGACTCCTCAATGTCGATGTGGATGGCGGCGAGGTTATCCACCGTCACCTGCGGCGGGTGCAGCTTGACAATGCTCTCCCCCAGGTCCGGCTGCATCTCCACCACCGAATCATCAACATCCACGGAAATGACCACCCGGCGGTTGGGGAACGTCTCCTCATCCCCGATCGCGAGCAGGCGCAGCGAGGCTTCCGCCGCGTCGAGGAAAGCCGCGTGGGCAATCTCCTCCTCATCCCCGGCGGTGTAGAACTCCACCAGGGCCGGAGTGACGGCAAACCCCCACCCCGACCTGGCCGTCAGAGTGCCGGTCTCATGGAAATTGGCCAGCATGCCAAAGGTAGCGGGCAGATAGACGCGCACTTAGAACTCGCCCTCGATGTCAAAGATCGAACAGATCTCAATGACCGCGCGATCAAAGACCTGGTAGAGCACACCCACGAGACCCGCTTCGACAGCGCCGCGCACATTGAGGATCGAATCATCCACCATGACGCAGTCATTCATCGGCAAATCAATGGCAGCAGCGGCCGCGGCGAAGGCCGCCTCTTCCGGCTTCTCCGCCCCGATCTCCCCGGAGAGCAATACCGCGTCGACGACGCCGCGGAACTCCCACTCACGGATGTGCTCCGCGCCGGGGCCGCCCGGATCGTTGGACAAGATGGCCGTAGCCACGCCGTTGGCCTTCGCCGCGCCGAACAGATCACGCCAGCGCTTTTGGTCCTCCTCCGTCCCGTCCAGCACACCTACATAGTCGACGATTAGTCCACGCACTCTTTAGCTCCCTTTTCATATCCCATAAACGGGCTTGACGTGTCACAATAGTACCCAGCCCACGTCGCGTCTGCCCTGATGAACTCACCAGGAGCCAGAAGCCCATGTTGATGCCCATTCCCGGACTCACACACTTGAAGTTGTTGGTCCCCTCCACCCCGCTTATCGACGTCCGCGCTACCCCACCCCGCACCATTCCCACCGCAGACAGCACACAGCTGTCCACCTCCCTCGTCGTCATCGCCCTCGAGGCAGCCTTCGGGATGCGTCGTGCCTCCCAACTCAACGCCACCCGCTTCGGCATGTCCGTGCGCACCCACATTGCCGCCCGCCAACGCTCGGGCCTACGGCCCGAGCCCGTACGCATGGGCGCGCTCCACCTCCAAGACGACGGCGAACTCTTTGGCACCGCCCACGCCGGCGGACGGGCCTATGCGTTTACTGGGTGCGTGGACAAGCAACGACTTCTTAGCTTTCGGGTGCTGTCTGGCCCTACTCCGAACTACCCTGGCACACAGCACGCGCCCCCACCGATCTAAGGAGCTTTCTATGACCGTGAATATTGATGACCTGCTTGCGAAGGTGCCTACTGGCTTGCTTATTGGCGGGCAGTGGCAAGAATCCTCCGATGGTTCCACCTTTGACGTGGAAAATCCTGCAACTGGGGAGGTTCTCCTGACGTTGGCGTCCGCGACCTCCGATGATGCTCGGGCTGCGCTGGATGCGGCGTGTGAGGTCCAAGATGAGTGGGCCCGTACGGCGCCGCGTGAGCGGGCTGAGTTGCTGCGCCGTGGTTTTGATTTGGTGCAGCTGCGCAAGGAGGAGTTCGCGACTCTGATGACGTTGGAGATGGGCAAGCCGTTGGCGGAGGCTCGCGGCGAAGTGGCCTATGGGGCTGAGTACTTGCGGTGGTTCTCCGAGGAGGCGGTGCGCGATTATGGTCGGACGTTCCCAGCTCCTGAGGGCACGTTGCAGATGTTGACGCGTCGGAAGCCGGTGGGTCCCTGTTTGCTCATCACTCCGTGGAATTTCCCCTTGGCGATGGCGACCCGCAAGATTGCGCCTGCTATCGCGGCTGGCTGCACGATGGTGTTGAAGCCGGCGAAGCTCACGCCTTTGACCTCGCAGTATTTCGCCCAGACGATGCTGGATGCGGGGCTGCCCGCGGGCGTGCTCAATGTCGTGTCCGGGTCCTCGGCGTCGGCGATTTCTGAGCCCATCATGTCCGACCGCCGCCTGCGCAAGATTTCCTTCACCGGCTCCACTGCGGTGGGCAAGTCGTTGCTCAAGGCGGCTGCCGATAATGTCTTGCGCACCTCGATGGAGCTTGGCGGCAACGCGCCGTTCCTCGTCTTCGACGATGCTGACATTGACCAGGCGGTCGAGGGCGCGATGGGCGCCAAGATGCGCAACATTGGTGAGGCGTGCACCGCTGCGAATCGTTTCATCGTGCACGAGTCAGTTGCGGAGGAGTTTTCCACGAAGTTCGCCCGCCGTATCGCCAGTCTCACCCTGGGCAATGGGCTCGACGATGGTGTGACCTGCGGTCCCCTCATCGACGAGAGCGCCCGCCAGTCGGTCACAGAGCTTGTCGACGACGCCGTTTCCCAAGGCGCCCGTACCCTCACCGGTGGCACCCCCGGCCAGGGTGCCGGCTACTTCTACACCCCGACAGTGCTTGTCGACGTCCCCCGCGACGCCCGCGTCGCCCAAGAGGAGATCTTCGGCCCCGTCGCCCCGGTGATTACCTTCCGGGAGGAGAAAGAGGCCCTCGAGATCGCCAACGACACCGAGTACGGCCTGGCTTCCTACGTGTACACCGAGTCCGTGGATCGCCTGTGGCGTCTTTCCGATGCCCTGGAGTTCGGCCTCATGGGCGCCAACGTCGGAGTCATTTCCAACGCCGCCGCCCCCTTCGGTGGCGTGAAACAATCCGGCATGGGCCGCGAAGGCGGCGCAGAGGGCCTGGCCGAGTACACCACCTTGCAGTACATCGGCATGCGCAACCCCTACGCGGCGGGCTAGGCTTCGGCGGCCTCTGGCTGCTGCTCAGCGAACTGCTTACGCAGGAGGAAGAGGTTGCGCACCGTTTCCTCCTGGATGGCGTCCTTCATGGCGTTGAACATGTCGCCGCCTTCCTTCTGGTATTCCACCAGCGGATCGCGCTGCGCCATGGCCCGCAGGCCGATGCCCTCCTTGAGGTAATCCATCTCGTAGAGGTGCTCGCGCCACTTGGTATCAATCACCGGAAGGATGACCATGCGCTCGATGTTGCGCATCTGCGCCTCGCCACCGATGGCGGAAACGCTGGCCTCCAACTCGTCGTACTGGTTCTGCGCATCCTTGGTCAGGGCCTCGGTGAGCTGCTCCGCCGTGATCTCTCCGGCGGAGCCGTACTCGGTGCCCTCAACGAGGCTCTGCCAGGTGAAGGTCGGGCCGTAGAGAGATTCCAGGGCATTCCACAGCTCGTCCAGATCCCAATCCTCCACGAATCCGACGGCGGTGGCGCCATCGACGTAGGCAGCGATGGTCTCGTCGATCATGTGCCGGATGTTGGTGGCAATGTCCTTGGATTCGAGGATCTCACGGCGCTCGGCGTAGATGACCTTGCGCTGCTCGTTGAGGACCTCGTCGTACTTGAGCACGTTTTTGCGCATCTCAAAGTTCTGGTTCTCCACCTGCGCCTGCGCGCCCTTGATGGAGTTGGTGACCATCTTGGCCTCGATCGGAACATCATCCGGGACGTTGAGGCGGTTCATCATGTTTTCCATGGACTGTCCCACGAAGCGGACCATGAGATCGTCGCGCATGGAGAGGTAGAAGCGGGTCGAGCCCGGGTCACCCTGGCGGGCGGAACGGCCACGCAGCTGGTTATCAATGCGGCGGGACTCATGGCGCTCAGTGCCCAGCACGTAGAGGCCACCCGACTCGCGGACCTGATCGCCCAGGCGAGCCGACTTGGCCTTCACCTTGGGCATCTCCTCTTCCCAGGCAGCCTGGTAAGCCTCTTCATCCTCGAAGGGATCAAGGCCGCGCTCGCGCAACTTGATGTCACAGATGACGTCCGGGTTGCCGCCGAGCACGATGTCAGTACCGCGACCGGCCATGTTGGTGGACACGGTCACCGCGGCAGGCAGACCAGCCTGGGCGATGATCTCACCCTCCTGCTCATGGTGCTTCGCGTTGAGCACCTTGTGGGCAATGCCGCGCTTCTGCAGCAACTGCGAGAGATACTCGGAGCGCTCCACCGAGGTGGTACCCACGAGGATCGGCTGGCCGTTAGCCACGCGTTCCTGAATATCGTCGGCGACGGCCGCGAACTTCGCCTCCTGCGTCTTGTACACGCGGTCGGTCATATCGTCGCGGATGTTGTCCCGGTTGGTGGGAATAGCGACGACGTCGAGCTTGTAAATCTGGTGCAGCTCGGCGGCCTCGGTCTCGGCGGTACCGGTCATGCCGGCCAGCTTGTCGTAGAGGCGGAAGTAGTTCTGGAGGGTAACGGTGGCCAGCGTCTGGTTCTCGTTCTTGATCTCCACCCCTTCCTTGGCCTCAATGGCCTGGTGCATGCCCTCGTTGTAGCGGCGACCAGCCAAGACTCGGCCAGTGAAAGCATCAACGATAAGGACCTCGCCGTTGCGGACGATGTAATCCTTATCGCGAGTGAACAGCTCCTTGGCCTTCAAAGCGTTGGTGAGGTAGCTGACCAGCTGGGAATGCTCCGAGGCGTAGAGGTTGTCAATGCCGAGCTGGTCCTCGACATAGGCCACGCCGTCCTCGAGCACACCGATGGTGCGCTTGCGGTGGTCTACCTCGTAGTGGATGCCTTCCCGCATGCGGGGAGCGAGCTGGGAGAAGACGTTGTAAAACTGCGAGGATCCGTCGACCGGGCCGGAAATAATGAGCGGTGTACGGGCCTCATCGATGAGGATCGAGTCGACCTCATCGACGATGGCGTAATTGTGGCCACGCTGCACCAAATCGGCGAGGCTACGCGCCATGTTGTCGCGGAGGTAATCAAAGCCCAGCTCATTGTTCGTGCCGTAAGTGATGTCGGCGTCATAAGCAGTGCGACGCTCCTCCGGGCGCATCTCGGAGAGAATAACGCCCACCTGCAGTCCGAGGAAGCGGTGAATACGGCCCATCATCTCTGCGTCACGGCGCGCGAGGTAATCATTGACCGTGACGATGTGGACGCCCTTGCCCTCCAGGGCGTTGAGGTAAGCGGGCAGGACCGAGGTCAAGGTCTTGCCCTCACCGGTCTTCATCTCGGCGACGTTGCCAAAGTGCAAGGCCGCACCGCCCATCACCTGGACGTGGTAGTGCTTCTGCCCCAACACGCGCCAGGCGGCCTCACGGACGGTGGCAAAGGCTTCCAACAGAATGGAATCGAGGTCTTCCCCCTCGGCCAGGCGGGTCTTGAATTCCTCGGTCTTGGCCTTGAGTTCTTCGTCGGTGAGGGCGGCGTACTCGTCGTCTAGCTCGAGAACGCTATCGGCGATCTTGCTCAGACGCTTGACGGTACGTCCTTCACCGGCCCTAAGCAGCTTGGACAATCCAAACACGTGCTGTCGTCCTTAATCTGTTGTGGAACTGGAATAGTCGGTGCCATTGTACTCACCATGAAAAAGCACCGCCCTTTTCGCCTGGGCGAAGAGGGCGGTGCTGCTAAGAAGCTGCCAGCAAACTACTAAGCTTCGTCGCCAACGAGGGAGATCAGGCCGTAGTCAAAAGCGTGGCGGCGGTACACCACGGACGGACGCTGGGTCTCTTCGTTGATGAAGAGGTAGAAGTCATGTCCGACGAGCTCCATCTCGGAGAGAGCATCATCCACAGACATCGGGATGGCGGTGTGCTCCTTGGAACGCACTACCTGGCCGGGCACGACATCCTCGACGGAATCCGCGTAGGGGTCCACATCGTACTTGCCCTGATCGGCGCGTACCTTCTCTGCCTCAGCGGCCAGCTCGGCGGCGACAACGCCGGCGGACTGGGGAGCGCGGTGGCCGGAACGAGAAATGGAACGACGTGCCTTGACCTTGCGCAACGAGCGCTCCATGCGGGCCAGAGCGGTCTCAAGTGCGGCGTAGAAGCTGTCCTCCTTGGCCTCGGCGCGGGCGATGTGGCCCTTGCCGGTAGCGGTGATCTGGATCCGGTCGGACTCAGACTCACGGCGCGGGTTCGGCTCGTGCTGGAGCTCCACGTGGAAGAAGGTCAACGTGGGGTCGAGGCGCTCAATCTTGGCGAGCTTTCCATTGACTCGCTCAGCGAAATGCTCCGGGACCTCAACATTGCGGCCGGTGATGGTGACCTGTGCTTCGGGGCTCAGGATGTCGGTGTTTTCAGCAGGTGATGTCATCTGCTTCCTCCCTACAGTTGGTGGGACAACTCGTACACTCATCGTACATCTGCTCCAGACTCAGCGGCCATCAGCCCCGGCGTTTTATGCGTGCGACAGCACGAGTCCACCCACTACCTGGCACCCCGCCGCCAGCAGTACCTCGGTGCTGGCCGCGAGGGTAGAACCCGTGGTCACGACGTCATCGACAAGCAAAACCGGCCCCGTGGGGATGCTGCGTAGCACGAGGGAACCTGCCAAATTACTGCGACGTTGCTGGGCGTCTAGGCCCACTTGATCGCGTACCCCCGCGCCGTGACATAAAGCCACAACAACGGGCATTCCAGATGCCCGACATACCCCCGCCACGTGATCACCCCCGCGCAAGCGCGCGGAGCGCGGCCGGGTGGGCGCGGGGACGAGCACGGGGGCCTCGATAAGCTCTCCTCGGACCTGCAAGTGCCGGATGGCGGCTGCCAGCACGGGACCGAGGATGCCGCGCACGGCGCGGTTGTTGCGCTCCTTCATGGCGAGGATGACGCCGCGGTGGGCGCCGGCGTAAGGCCCGAGCGACCAGAGTGGCACGTGGGGGTTGACCGGCGTGACAATGCGCTGGGGAACCTGCCGCAACCGAGTCTGGCACTCCGGACACAAGTGATGCCCGGGCATCCGGCAACCGGCGCAGGACTGCGGCAGCAGCAGTTCCATGTCAGTTGGCGATCACCGCGGCCGAACGCACGCCCTGGAGGCCTGCGACTTCTCGCCAGAAGGCATTGTCCCCGCCCGTGGTGGGCATCTGCCGCACCGCGAGGGCGTCGGTGAGGTAGATCGTTGTCGAAGAAGCCGCGACGGCAACGACGGGTGCCGTGATGTTGCCGGACGGCAGGGAGGTCGCGGCCGACCCGTCCTGCTCCACTCGCCAAATCGGGGTCTCAGGAGTTGAGGTGCCCACGATGAGTGAGCCATCGGGTTGCCAGTCCAACGACAGCGCCGTGGCTCCCAGCTGCGGGGCCAGCTCGTGGACGTTGACCACGCGCCGCTGACCGGGGCCCGGGCGGCTGACCACGCCGGCGTAGACCCGGCCATCAACAATCATGGCCACGCGGGCGCCCGTGCGAGACAGGCGCAGGACGGAAATATCGCCGCCCATGGCATCGAGAGCGCTGATGTCCACCTCGGTGCGGGAGACGCCGCCGACCACACCAGAGATGACGATCCGCTCGACGGTGCGGCCATCGATGACGGCCCACAGCGCGGAGGGGTCAAGCTCAAAGGTGGGCCGAGAAATCGTCTCCGCCTTGAGCACCGGCTCCAGGTTTCCGTCCAAATCCCCGACGTAGAGTTCAGATTCGTTGCCGACCTTGCGCACGGCCGCCGCCGCTCCTTCGGTGATGATGTCCACGGAAGTCACGCCACCCATGGTTCCCAAATCCCCCTCTACCGGCGTTACCGCGGTGGCGGAGACTCGGTGAACCACGCCATCAGTCAGTGCGAACAAGGGAGTGTTGGCCACGTTGGTGACCTGGGGATTGAACTTGGCAAAATCATCAGTGGTCAGCTCGCCATAGCCCGGAACAATGGGCGCTCCGTCCACCTGGACCGAGTAGGGCTCGGGCACATTCGCGCTGGCCAGGGTCCACACGAGTTGGGCGGCGAAGCGCAGGCGGGCATCGGCATCCATACCGGTAAAGCCAGTGAATTGGTAGATACCGTCGTTGATGCCGGCGAAGGTCGCCTCCGCAGGCAGGTCATTGTTCACCGCTGGAGCCAACAGGCGTGACGGGCCCTCCATGATGAGGGAAATGAGCACCGCGTCGAGCGACTCATGGCCGCTGTAGATCCACCGGCGGTCCATCACCAGCGCCTGATTCGTCGGCTCGAAGAAGTAGACCAGCTGCGGCTGGAATTGATTACGCATCTCAGTGCGCTCGAGGACGATCCCGGCGGGCAGAGAACTGATCCGCCACTCGCCGGAGGTATTGCGCGCCATCTCAATGGTCGCTTCGTACACGCCGTTTTCCGGCTCATAAGAACCTCCGGCGGCAATCCGGCCGATGACGGCGCCCCGGACACTGAAGGTGCGCTTGTCTGACGTCGAGCCCGGCTGGGTATTGAGGTCGATGCGATCGACCACCAGCAGCGACTCTTGGGGATTCCACTGCTCAGCGGTCTCCGGCATGAGATAGGAACGGGCGGCGAAGTAATCCTGGGTGGGCTGCGCAGAGGAGGTGTAGAAGTCGCGCAGGAGGAGGTCGGGCTCGCGGCCCGGCTCCGGACCCCGGTTGGTAGCGGATTCGGTGGGGACGTCGAAGGAGCGCAGAGCCTGGGGCTCGGTATTCGAGGGCAGTGTCGTGCAGCCAGCGGTGAGCAGGGCGCAGGACACGGCGGCCAGCAGGGTGCGAACGGGACGGGGCTTTCGGGTGGATGTCATGAGACCGGAGCCTCCAATTCCAATGGGCTTTCGGTGTAGGGGAAGCCGGGCTCCCGGGGCAAGGTGACGCGGAATTGCGATCCCACGCCGAAGTTGCCCACGGCGTCGAGCTGTCCGCCGTGGAGGGCGACGTCTTCGCGGGCGATGGCGAGGCCGAGGCCGGTGCCGCCGGAATGGCGGCGCCTGGAGGCATCGGCCCGCCAGAAGCGGTTGAATACCAGCTCCTCTTGCCCCGGTTTGAGGCCCACGCCGTGGTCAGAAACGGTGATGGCGATGGCGTCGTCGTTGGCCGCCAACGTGACGTCGATCGGGTTTCCTTCGGAGTGATCGATGGCGTTGGCGAAGAGGTTGCGCAGGACGCGTTCGATCCGGCGGGAATCGGCGGTGATGTAGATCGGCTCGTCGGGGACGTCGAAGTTGACCACGACGTCGAGCTTGCTGGCCAGGTGCTCGACGGATTCCCAGGCGGCGGTGATGCACGAGCGGGCATCGATACGCGCCTCGGAGAGGTCGGCCATGCCGGCGTCGTAGCGGGAAATCTCCAGCAGATCGGCGAGCAATTCTTCGAAGCGGTCGAGCTCGCGGATCATCAGTTCCGAGGCGCGGCGGGTGTGCGGTTCGAGGTTGTCCGGATCGGAGGCGATCATGTCTGCCGCCATGCGCACGGTGGTCAGTGGGGTCCGCAGCTCGTGGGAGACATCCGAGGTGAATTGGCGTTGCAGGTTGCCGTATTCCTCCAACTGGTGGATCTGCTTCGACAGTTTCTCCGCCATATCGTTGAAGCTCAGCGCCAGGCGGGCCATCTCGTCCTCCCCGTCGACGATCATTCGCTCCCGCAGGTGCCCGGCGGCGAGGCGCTGGGCGATCCGGGAGGCCGAACGCACCGGGGCGGTCACCTGCTGGGTGGCCAGCCAGGCGATACCGACGAGGAGGACCACGACGACGACGCCGGCGGCGGAGAGCAGCCCGCGCATCATCGCCAGGGTCGATTCATCCGATTCCGCCGAGAGGACGAGGTAGACCTGCAGATTGGGGATGTCCGTGTTGGTGGGGGTGCCAATGACCAGGGCGTTGTAGCTCGACCCATCCGCCCGGTCGATGTCGGCGAATTGGTAGGACACCTGCCCTTCCGAGACGAAGCGGCGCAGCTTCTCCGGGATGCGGTAGCCCGAGGGCGAGGTGGTCGTCGTGCCGTTTTGGTCGGTGACCACGATGACCGGCTCATACGCCGTCGAGGACTCCCCCGGTTGGGCGCTGCGCTGCGTCAGGGACGCTCGCGCCGAGTTGATCCGCACCTGCAGGGTGTTCGACGTGCCGGTGGCATCGATTTGCTGCTCCACTGCGACCCGCGCCCGCTCAATCTCGGAGGTAGCGACCTCGAGTTTGGCGTCGACGAGCTGGGAGGTGACCACAGAAACGAGGACACCTCCTAAGATTCCCATGACGATCGCCGCGGCAGCGAAGATCATCCCGAGGACGCGGACCTGCAAGGAGGTCCGCCACATCTCGGAGATCCGGTCAAGGAACCGTCGGGTGGAGGCAGCAAGCGACGACAGGATTGTCTACTCCCCCAGGCCCGTCTTGTATCCCACTCCGCGCACGGTGAGCACGATCTGCGGGTTCTCCGGGTCTTTTTCAATCTTCGCGCGCAGGCGCTGCACGTGGACGTTCACCAGGCGGGTATCGGAGGCGTGGCGGTAGCCCCACACCGTCTCCAGCAGTTCCTCGCGGGTGTGCACCTGGCGCGGTTTGCGGGCCAGCTCAAGCAGGAGATCGAACTCGAGCGGGGTGAGGGAAATTTCCTCGTTGCCGCGTTTGACGGTGTGCTCGGGGACGTCGATGCTCAGGTCGCCGACTTCGAGGATTTCGGCCGGGCCGGCCTCGGTGCCGCGCAGGCGGGCGCGGATGCGGGCGATGAGCTCTTTCGGCTTGAACGGCTTGGTCATGTAGTCATCGGCGCCGGTCTCCAGGCCGAGGACCACGTCGACGGTGTCGGTTTTGGCCGTGAGCATGATGATGGGCACCGAGGACTCCAGGCGGATGGCTCGGCAGATGTCGACGCCGTTCATCCCGGGGAGCATGAGGTCAAGCAGGACCAAGTCCGGCTGGTTGTCCTGGAAGGCCGGGACGGCTTCGTTGCCGTCCATGATCGGGATCGGCTCGTAGCCCTCCGTCTCCAGGACGAGGGCGAGCATGTCAGAGATGGATGGGTCGTCGTCAACAACAAGAATCTTGGCAGCCATTTACGTCCTCAGCTTCGTGTGTATTTCCTGCAGGATAACGCCTGGATCGCTGGTCACGAGCCATCGACCCGCCCATTGTTTCTCCGCCAAACGATGGTAGGCGGCGAAAGTGCGTTCCTGGAGGCCCGCATCGCGTTCGTAGAGGTCTCTTTCCCGGGTCGAATCCAGGGCTGCTCGGTTGATGGCGCGTTGCGACGCCGTCGTTGGAGAGGTGTCCAGCAGCACCTGCAGGTCCGGCTGGGGCAGGCCCAGCCTGCCAAACTCGAGTTCATAGACCCAGTCCATGACCGCATCGTCGTTGAGCCGGGCCGCGGAGTACGCGGCGTTGGACGCAACGTAGCGATCAAGGATGACCACGCGGTCCGTGCCCAGGTATTTATTCAGCTGTTCTTTGGCGCCGTGGCGGTCCAGGGCGAAGAGGGTGGCCATGGCGTAGGCGGAGTCGGTGAGATCACCCATGCGCCCGTGGAGCGCGTCGTCGGCCAGCTGCGCGGGGAGGGAATCTGCGTAGCGCGGAAAAGCCACCACGTCAGCCTCCACCTGTTCGCGGATGGCGTGGACGAGTGTGTTCTTTCCGGCACCGTCGATGCCCTCAATTGTCACGATCATGTTGCTAGGACAGCGCCTCGGTGAATGCGTCGATGTCGTCGTCGCTGTCGACGGTTTCCAGCAGTTCAGCGGCCGATTCGTTCAGCGCTTCATCGCCGGCCCCGATGAGGCGACGGATGAAGGGGTAGGAGTCGGCGACGTCGCCGGCTGAGAACGGCGCGCCCGCCCAAATGGCGGCGATGGTGGCGGCTGCTAGGCCATTGAGTCGCTCCGTCTCGGACACGTGTGACTGCTTGAGTGCCAGCAGGCAAGCGTCGCGAACGGCCTCGGTGATCTCATCATCATCGAGCTCGTTTAGTTCATCCAGGAAATCAATGTTGTCATCCTCCGCGAAGATTTCGACGTCCCATGTGCTCACGGTCAACAGTCCTCTCACTGTGTGTCGTTTCACCAAATATGTTCGATAAGGGGAAACTTCTGCTATGTTGTTACCGAGTTGTTACTAATTTATCTCAAAAGAAGGGAACCGCGCTGGTGAAGGCTGATAATCGCCGCGTCTACCTCTTCATCGCCCTTGGCCTCATTGCTGCGGTCTTCGTCGGTGTCGCTGTGTGGCACACAGGCTCACCTTCCAACCCTTCACGTTCCGATACTGCCACGGCCACCCCCGAGGTATCCACCGTGGCTGAAGCTTCGAAGACCACGACCGCCACTCCGACGTCTGAGGAAGAGTCTACGGAGAAAAAGCCCCACAACGTAGCCACGCCCATCGAGGGCGATCCTTTTCTCCCTCCCCACGCCGTCGTGCAGCAAAACCCTCAGCCCATCGTCCCAACGACCGTGTACCGGCCGCCGAACGTCCAGGCCCCTACGGGTCAGCTCGATCCATCTGGCCCGTCGATTGGTGATGAGCCGTCCACCGAACCGAGCCTGGCACCAGAGACGAGCGTGACGCCGGAGTCGACCTCGCCGTGGATTCCCCCGGAGACGTCCGCGCCTGCCACTCCATCGGGCACGCCGGACGCCCCGCAGGCTCCTCAGTTCACCGAGCCAGCACCTGCACCGGCCGAGCCCGCCGAGGCCGAGCCGGAGCGCGCGGGAATGCCCCCGGCAACGGGAGTGCCGCGTCAGCCGCTCCCGTGGCCGTTTAACCTGTGGTTTTAGGCAGTAGCTAGGAACAGCTGGCCACCAGCGCCACCGGCGGTCGCCGCCGGGTCGGAGGCCGGAATCCACACCGCATCCCCGGGATTGAGGGTCATTCCACCCAGTTCCACCGTGCCCGCCGTGCACATGGCGATGGCCGGGCCATCGTGATCGATGGTCCACGGCGAGTCCTGGCTGACTTCGCGGCAGGTGAGCTGGAACTCCGGCGCCGGGGTGAGATATACCCCCTCGTCGCGATAGACGCCGAGGTCAGAGAGGGAAGAGAATTCGAGGACGCGAACCAGTTCGGGCACGTCGACGTACTTCGAGGTCAGGCCGCCGCGCAAAACATTGTCGGAGTTAGCCATGATCTCCACGCCGAGGCCGCGGACATACGCGTGGAGCTGGCCGGCATCGAGGTAGATGCCCTCGCCCGGATACATGCGGACGTGGTTGAGCAGCAGGGCGCCCAGGACCCCGATGTCGCCGGGGTAGCGCTCCTGCAGTTCGAGGACGTTGACGAGGACATTGGAGATCCAGTCGCCGCGCTGCAGGTTGGTGCTGGCAGCGGTGACAACGGCGTCGATAAGCTCTTGGCGCGCCTGCGCGGGGATGGAGATCCACGTGGTGAACAGCCCACGCAGGCTATCGGACTCATTGAACGGATCGAGGATGGTGAGGTAGCGGTCGAGTTCCGGGCACGACAGCGCGGCGAACAGCTCGCGGGTCAGCTCCAAGGGCCGGAAGCCGATCATGGCGTGGAACTCGGAGAGCGCGACGATGAGCTCCGGCTTGTGGCTGGAATCCTTGTAGTTGCGGTTGCTGGCGTTGAGCGCAATGCCCTGGTCATTCTCCCGCGCGAAGCCCTCGCGGGCCTGATCGGCGGAGGGGTGGGCCTGCAGCGACAACGGTTCCGCGGCGGCGAGGAGTTTCAGCAGGAAGGGCAGGCGATCGCCGAACTGCTCGCGGACGCGCGGGCCCAGGGCGGCCGCCGGATCCTCAGCGATGATCTCGGTGAGGGGCCGGCCATCAATGGTGGAGGGACCTGCGGGGTGGGCACCGAACCACAGCTCGGCCTCGGGGCGATCGGAGGGCGCGGGCAAACCACGCAGCTGTGGGATAAGGGTCCTCGAACCCCAAGGGTAGGCCCGGAGCACACCGGTGAGCTGCTGCATGTTAAAAATCCTCCACTGAATCTTTTGGGTCTTCCCGGTCTTCTGGGAGATCAAAGGCGGTCGCGGCAAATCCGCGCGTGATCAAGGTGAGGGCGCCCGCCAAGATCCCCGCTCGTGGGCTCTCAGTAGAGACCACCAGCGAATGGGGCTGGGTGGATACGACCTCGGGCTGTTGAGCCCAGATAATGGTCTTCAACGGTATCAGGTCGATGGGGCCGTCCAAGAACGGGTCATGGAAAATACTTGCCTCACGGGGCGGCTCGACGGTCATTTCCCCCGCGGGGGCGGCACCAGAGGGAATGCCCTTGTTGCTCCACAAGGCGGCGACCAACTCCGCGATGCCGTATTCCGCCGGGCTCGCACCGGTGTGGATGAGGCGGGCGCCATCGGCGAACTCGCGCAGCTGTCGGCCCGGGTTGACCAGGTTGTCGCGTTCCGGGGACAGCTGCTCCAGCTCCGCATCAATGGCGATGGCAGTTTCTTCCAGGCGCTGCTCAACGAGGCTGGGATCCTCCTCCAGCAGGTCAAGGACTGTCGTCACGGCCGTGATGGTCCGAGCCGGTGAGGAACCCACCACCGTGGGCAGAGCGGGGATGATGATGGTGCGGGCGGGGGCATCATCCACAATGGGGCCGCGGGATGGCCCGACGAGAATGGTGAACGCACCCCGCCGATCCGCCGTGATGAGTTCCTGGGAAATCTCCGGGTCTTCAGCGCGGTCCCCCACCACCATGACCACATCGAGCGGGCCGACATACGTCGGGAGGGCCCCCGTCACCACAATGGGCAGGCGCAGGGGGCTGCGGAAGGAAACAACAAAGCGTGCCGACGCCCGCGCCACCTGATCGGTCGCCACCACCACGAGGCTGCGGGGTGCGAGGCCGCGCAAGGCGGCTAAGTCAGGCACGACCCCGGCGATCGCGCGGATCTGCGCGCCTTCATGGGCCACATCATAAAATTGCACCGACTCACGATCGTAGGCAGAGCCGTCGTGATAGCTGCTGGAATCCATGCGGCCCAGAGTAGTGCCAGATCCAGACATGAGGCCGAACTAGGCGCGGATGATGCCCAAGATCTCCTCGACGAGGGCATCCACCTCGTCGCGGGTGGGGGCTTCGACGTTGAGGCGCAGCAACGGTTCCGTGTTGGAGGCGCGCACGTTGAACCACGCGGGGGTGCCGGCCAGTTCGACGGTGACGCCATCGAGCTCGTCGACGGACTCAATGCGATCGGCGAAGGCGTCGAGGACGGCCTGGGTGCGGGCCGCTTGATCGTCGACGGTGGAGTTGATTTCACCGGAGGCTTCGTAGCGGTTGTACTCGGCCATCATCTCGCTCAGCGACTGCTCCTGCGAGCCCAAAGCCGCGAGGACGTGCATGGCGGCGAGGATGCCGGAGTCGGCGTTGAAGAACTCGGTGAAGTAGTAGTGGGCGGAGTGCTCGCCGCCGAACACGGCGCCCGTCTCGGCCATGGTGGCCTTGATGAAGGAGTGTCCCACTCGGGTGCGCACGGCCACCCCGCCGTTCTCGGTGATGACTTCGGGCACCGACTTCGACGTGATGAGGTTGTGGATGATCGTGGCGCCGGGGTGCTGCTTGAGGTAGCGCTTGGCGACGATCGCGGTGATCGCCGACGGGCTCACCGGTTCACCGCGTTCATCCACCACGAAGCAGCGATCGGCGTCACCGTCGAAGGCCAGGCCGATGTCTGCGCCCTGGTCGACGGTGAATTTCTGCAGGTCCACGAGGTTCTTCGGGTCCAGCGGGTTGGCCTCGTGGTTGGGGAAGGTGCCATCGAGCTCAAAGTAGAGGGGGCGCACATCGAGGGGCAGCCCGGCGAAGACCTCGGGGACGGTGTGCCCGCCCATGCCGTTGGCCGCATCGACAGCCACGATGAGGGGGCGAATGCCAGAAAGATCCACCAGGTTGCGCAGGTAGGAACCGTAGTCAGCGAGCACATCCCACTCGTTGATGGTGCCGGGTGCACCGTCGTAGGCCGGGACGCCGTCGACCAGCATGTCAATGATGTCGGCCAAGCCGGATTGCTGGCCGACCGGGCGCGCACCCGAGCGGCAGAGCTTGATGCCGTTGTACTTCGCCGGGTTGTGGGAGGCGGTGAACATCGCCCCGGCGCATTCGAGGGTGCCGGAAGCGAAGTAAAGCTCATCAGTGGAAGTCAGGCCCAGGAGGATCACGTGGATGCCTTGGGAATTGAGCCCTTCCGCGAAGGCGGCGGCCAAGTCCGGGGAGGACGGGCGCATGTCGTAGCCGATGGCTACCTGGGTTTCCCCTTCTCCCCGCAGCAGGTGGCCGAAGGCCGCGCCGGTGTCGCGGATGAAGTCCGCATCGATGTCTTGGCCGACGACGCCGCGGACGTCGTAGGCCTTGATGACGGAGGTTACTGATTCACGTGTGCGCATAGCAGGAGAGTTTACTCCGCAGCGCTGTCCCCGTCCGGCACGAGGCGCAGGTGTGAGCGGCGACGCTGGCGTTCCTCGGCGACCCGCTTCGTGCGGTGCACGGGATGCAGGGAGGCGGCTGGGTTGGTCACATCGCGCTGGTTGACGTCGGGGCGGGCAACCTCATCGCTATCAATCAGGCCGCTGGTGACCCGTCCGGCCTCGCGGACGGCCTCAGCTAATGCGGTGAGATCCTCATCATCATCGATGTCGATGTGGTCGACGCGGAGCATCTCCCAGCCCAGCGGGGCGGTGATCTTCTCGGCGTGGTGCTCGCACAAGTCCCAGCTATGGGGCTCGGCGGCCGGGGCCAGTGGCCCGACGACGGCCGTGGACTCGGCGTAGGCATAGGTCATCGTGGCGACTGCGGGCTTGCCACAACCGGGGCGGGAACAACGACGAAACTGGCTCACGCTGGCCAAGTCTAAACCTGTTCTTGAGATTTGGGTAGCCTCCCGCGCGCCTTGCCCCCTGTCAGGGTCTGGCGACCTACCCTCATCTGCATGCACACCAGGAGTTTCCGCGACAGACATGGCCGTGGACTCAGGGGCCCCCAGGTCCCCATGGCCGCCCCGCGCTACCGCTCCCGCGCGACGTCTTTTGATGTCGCCGTACTGGAGGCTTACGCCCCCCTACAGCATTCCTATGCGCAGCAGCTCGCTCAACTCGACTTAGCCGTGGACACCGTGCCTCGGATGCGGCTGCGCGCGGATATGACGGTTTTGCCCAACGAGATCATTGCCGATGGCCCGGTCCCCCTGGGTCGCATCATCCCCGCCGGCATCGATTCCTCCGGCCAGCCCACCCGTGCCCGCCTTGTGGTCTTTCGCATGCCGGTGGAACAACGGACCGCAAACGCACAAGAGCGGCAAGATCTCTTAACCACGATCTTGACCGCTCTCGTTGCCAACTATCTCAACTTAGATCCCCGGGATATCGACCCGGACTACCAGTGGTGAGCTAGCTTATCTCGCGCTTGAGGCGCCGGCGCTCACGATCAGAGAGCCCGCCCCAGATGCCAAAGCGCTCATCGTGCTCAAGCGCGTACTCCAGGCAATCATCGCGTACCGAGCAGGCTTGGCAGATGCGCTTGGCCTCACGGGTGGAGCCACCCTTTTCTGGGAAAAAGGCTTCTGGATCGGTTTGTGCGCAGAGCGCTTGGTCTTGCCATTCTTGCTCAACAGCCCCGAAGAGGTCATCGAGCGACAAGGCCGCTGACCCGCTCCCGCTGTTGCCCCCGGTGGTTCTGCCACGGAGAATGGCGTCGTTTGCCATGTCTTCCACGCCCGATCCTTTCTCCGTCCGAATATTGCTTCTTACACTGATGTGATTACACACCGAATCACTAAATGTCGTCAACCTCGATGGGTGGGAATTTCCCGTTTATCAGGAAATTTCAAGGTCAACAGTCACATCAGTCACAACAGCAACAAACCCTCAGTATCGGGGGTAAAGCGTGGGGGCACTACATCTAGTGGCAGGCCATAAAGCTGATAACAACTGCCGGGGCTACCGGCGTGTCATCACGCATCCGAAGAGAAGCGCACTCCATTGTCCGGAATGACCACGCCCGGCCAGACTCGCATGCCGCTTTGCAGCTCACAACGGGCCCCGATCTGCGCGCCTTCCCCGATGACGCAACCAGAGATCCGAGCATTAGCCCCGATCCGCGCGCCCGACGCAATGATGGAATCCTCGATGATGGCACCCGGCTCGATGGTGACCCCGTCAAACACCACCGTGTCGTCCAGGCGGCTCCCCGCCCCGATCTCACTACCGCGGCCGACCGACGTGCCTCCCAGCAGGAGGCAGCCAGCGGCGACCCCCGCGGATTCGTCGATAAGCGATTCTCCGGTGCGACCCTCCAGCAGCGGCGAATGCGCAATACCTCGGACCAAGTCGGAGGAACCGCGAACGAAATCGTCCGGGCGGCCCATGTCGCGCCAGTAGGCGTAATCGACATGGCCGTACACGCGGCGGCCGGCCGCCAACAGCCCCGGGAACGTCTCACGCTCAACGGAGACAACCCGACCGGCAGGAATAGCCTCGATGATCTCGCGGCGGAAGACATAGCAACCGGCGTTGATCTGATCAGTCGGCGGATCCTCGGTCTTTTCCAAAAACTCCAGAACCCGGCCATCGGCATCCGTGGGCACGCAGCCGAACGCCCGAGGATCAGGCACGCGAACCAAATGCAAGGTCACGTCCGCATTCTTCTCTTCATGCGTGGCCAAAATGGCGTTGAGGTCCGTACCAGCCAACACGTCACCGTTGAAGACCATGACCGTCTCATGGCGCAGGCGATCAAAGACGTTACGGATACCGCCGCCGGTACCCAACGCCTCCTCCTCGACGACGTACTCGATCTCCAAACCCATCTCCGAGCCATCCCCGAAGTACTCCTCGAACACCTCCGCCCGATACGACGTCCCCAGCACCACGTGCGTGATCCCCGCCGCCTTGATGCGGGCCAGCAGATGCTGCAGGAAGGGGTACCCAGCCGTCGACAGCATCGGCTTCGGCGTATTAATCGTCAGCGGCCGCAGCCGCGTGCCGCGACCACCAACCAGGATGACGGCATCAGTCTGGGCAGGATTAGCAGAAACAGTCATCGGGTTAGGAGTCCTTTCGTGAACGCGCCTGCCACACGGCAAGCACCCCGCGGGCTTTCAAGCCAATCTTAAGGGCAGCCCTTAGCGGAGCCTGCCACCAGTGAGGAAGGCGGTCGGCCTGGAAACGATAAGCCGAATCGTGATGGGCCGGCAGCATCGTGTCCGGATGTTTGCCCGCCGCATGCCCCACGGCGTGAGTAATGCGCGCCTGCGGGCAAAAAACGTTGACGTACCCGGCGCGATGGAACCGATCGCCCAAGTCCACGTCCTCCATATACATGAAGTAACGCTCGTCGAACCCGCCGACGGCGTCGAAGGCGTCCCAGCGAACCAGGAGGCAGGAGCCGGACAACCACCCGGCGACGCGTTCGTGGTCCATGTCAGCATCGTCGCGGTAGGAGCGCGTCCACGGGTTGGTGGGCCAGATCTGTGAGAAAAGGGCGTGGCCGATGCCATTGCGCAGCGTGGGGACCGCGCGTGCCGAGGGATAGGCACTTCCATCAGATTGATCGATCCGTGGTCCGACGTCGGCCGCGTCGGGCCACCGGCTTGCACACTCGAGGAGCGTGTCAATGGAGCCCGGGCCGAAAACGACATCCGGGTTGGAAATGACGAAGAAGTCCGGGTTGATCTCGCCTGCATCGCGCAGGGGTTGCAGGTGCCGGGCGGCCAGGTTGATCGCCGTGCCGTAACCGAGGTTTCCGCCCGTGGGGAAAAACTCCACGTTGTCGTGCGCGGCAGCGGCAGCCTCTGGGGCACCGTCGGTCGAACCGTTATCGGCGAGCACCACAACGGCCCCGCTCGCGGTGGCTGCGGGCAGGCTGTCCAGGAAGTCCGTGAGGTAAGAACCTGGCGAGTATGTCACCGTCACAACGGCAATAGGCAAGCTAGTCACAATGGAATCAGCTTAGCGACGCCCCGGCCGTCACATCGGCTACGCCACTCCGATGGCATAAACTGCAGGGCGTGAGTGACAAGTACCGCCACGTGCGCGACATCCAGGCCGCCCCCGGCACCGGCCGCTCGACCCGCCAGGTCGGGCCGACGCCGGTCAAAGTGATTCTGGCTCTGCTGTCGTCACTGGTGATCGTCATCTCTTTCCTCGGTTACAACACAGTCGGCCGACTCGGCTCTGAGGTCGCCTCGGCAGGCAACCTCGCCCTCGGTGGCGGGCAAGGCGTCAAAGGCAGAGCAGCTGACGGCGCGACCGATATCTTGCTGGTCGGCAGCGATTCCCGTTCCGATGCTCAGGGCAATCCCCTGTCCGAGGAAGAACTAGCTCGCCTGCGCGCGGGCGTCGATGAGGGTGAGGAAAACACCGATACCATCATGGTGATCCGCGTCCCCAACGATGGTTCCTCCGCCACCGCCGTGTCCATCCCGCGTGACACCTACGTCCGCGACGAGACCTTCGGCAACATGAAAATCAACGGTGTCTTCGGTGTGCACAAGGCAGCCGAACGTGAAAGCCTCGTGGCCACTGGCATGTCGCCGCAGGAGGCGGACGCCGATGCCACCAACGCCGGCCGCAAGGGCCTCATCAAAGCTGTGAGCAACCTCACCGGCATCGAGGTCGATCACTTCGCCGAGATCGGGCTCTTCGGCTTCGTGCTGCTTACCGACGCCGTCGGCGGCGTCGACGTCTGCCTCAACGCCGACGTCCAAGACGAGTTCTCCGGCGCGGACTTCCACGCCGGCGAGCAAAACCTCGACGGCACCCAGGCCTTGGCCTTCGTCCGCCAACGCCACGGCCTCCCCCGCGGCGATCTCGACCGCATCGTCCGCCAGCAGGCCTTCATGGCGTCGCTGGTGAACAAGGTGCTCGCCGCTGGCACCTTGACCAACCCCTCGAAGCTCAACAACATGGCCACCGCCGTCGAACGATCCGTCGTCATCGACGAGGACTGGGACATCCTCTCCTTCGCCACCCAGCTGGCCAACCTCGCCGGCGGCAGCGTCGTCTTCTCCACCATCCCGGTCACCTCCATCGACGGGGTCGGCGACTACGGCGAATCCATCGTCACCGTCGACACCGACCAAGTGCACGCCTACATGGACGGTCTCCTCAACGCCCCGGCCGAGGAAAGCACCGACTCCTCCCCCGCTGAATCCTCCGCACCTTCCGAGCGCAAGCTCGAAGGCACCGAGATCATGGTCCTCAACGCCGGAGTCACCGCCGGGCTGGCCGGCCAGGTCGGCGGCTGGCTGCGGGACAACGGCTACGAGGTCGGCGACGTGTCCAACGCCCAGGCCGGCATCTACTCCACGGCCCAGATCGTGGCCGCGGACCCCAGCGACCCGCGGGCCCTTGCCCTGTCTGAGGCCCTCGGCGGCCTGCCCATCACGGCCAACGCCGGGATCAACGACTCCACCCTCATCGTCGTCACCGCCGACGACTACACCGGCCCGCTGAGCGAATCCGCCGCGAGCACCTCAGCTGCCTCCCCATCTGTCTCCGTGGGAACCCCCGGATCCGACTTCGGCGAGGCCGAGGTCGCCCCCGAAATCGACGCCGGTGGCAATGGACCACGCTGCGTGAACTAGTCGACGCCCCGGACCTGGTATTCGCGGAGTTCAGGGTTGACCACATGAATGGAAGACTTGTAGCGTGAATTCATCAAGACCGGTTCCGCTGCTCTCCGGAGCAGTCCAGGACCGGTCCTCATTTTTCTTCGGCTCTTCCGAGGAAAGTCGCGTGTGGGTTAAGTAGTAAACGCAATCAATTGGTGCCTCGATGAAAGTATCGGGCCAGCAGCTCAATTTCCCAATTCACCACAGGTGTTTCCTCCGCTGGGGTAGCAACTACAGATACACCCACGCCAGCGACATGGTCACGATCGCACCGACGACGTAGTTCAGCCAGAGGAATACGCGCCACGCGCGGTTGACGTCCTCACAGGTGTCGTCGGTGATGTTCCAGAACCGCAACGTGTTGGCCACGTAGCCCAGGCCCGCGATCCCAACGAGCCAGCCGGGGGCAGGCAGGAAGAACAGCAGCGCCGCGGCGAGGAGGTAGAACCCCGCCGCCAGGCGAGTGACGGCCCGGGCACCCAGGGCAGTGGCGATGGACGATAGGCCACCTTCTCGGTCTGCCTTGACGTCTTGGACGGCGCCGAGGGCGTGGCTGGCCATGCCCCACAGGAAGAAGGCTCCGGCGGCCAACCAGAAGTAGCCGCTGGCGTCACCTCCGCGGATGGTCGCCCCCACGAGAGCTGGGGTAACAAAGTGTGCGGAGGATGTCATCGAGTCCAGGATGGGGCGTTCCTTGAAGCGCATCGGCGGGGCCGAGTATGCGACGACGGCTGCCGTGGCGACGGCCAGCCACAGGGTAGAAGTCCAGGTGCCCGCCCACACCATGGCTGCCAAGAAGTGCACGGTGCTGAGCACGGAGGCCCACAGGAGGGGCTTGTGCATGGATTTTGGCAGGACGGCGCCTTCGACTCCGCCTTTGCGCGGGTTACGGATATCGGATTCGTAGTCAAAGACATCGTTGATGCCGTACATCGCGATGTTGTACGGAATGAGGAAAAACAACACGCCAACCCAAAACAGCCAGTCCAGTCCCCCACCCGCCAACAGGTAGGCCACACCAAAGGGGAAGGCCGTGTTCACCCAGCTGATCGGCCGGGAGGCAGCGATGATGTTGTTCAGTGTGCTCATGCGTCCTCATTGGCAGGGCGCCCGCGGTGCGGCCACACGGCAGGAACAATCAGGGCGACGACCAGGGCGTAGAACAAGTCCTCCACGGGTACAAGACCAATGTGCAGGCCCAGTCGTTGGGCGTCACCGTAGCCGACGAGCTCGGCCCAGATCATGAGGTTGTCGAAGATGATGGTGAGCACGACAAGCACCACCGCGACAACGGCGGTGACCACGTATTGGCGCCGCCACGCCGCTACCGCGAGGCCGACGATGAGGAAGGGAAGGCTGATGAGCAGGTAGGTCACGGCTGAACCCTCCGGGAAGTCGAGCGGATGTGAAGCAGGAGGCGAACTCCGGAGGTCAGATTGAGGGTGAGGTAGGTGAGGAAGAAGAGGAAGATCGGCTCCTCCACGGGCATCTCCGGGGCGAGTTCTACTCCCAGCATGTAGTCGGAGGCTCCCCGGAAGAAGGAGCCGGTGACAATGCCGAGGGCGTCCCAGACCAGGAACAACGCGACCATCGCCACGCAGATGATGGCGGCGCGGCGGGCGTCAGCGAAGAAGGTGAGCTTCCATCGCCAATCGCACAGCACCATGCAGACGAGGGTGACTAGGAGAATGCTGAGGTAGGCGACGCTCATCGGCCAGCCTCGGGTAGAGCGCCGGGGCTGCTATCGCCCCGCAGGCGCTTGAGCACGTTCTCAGCGGAGATCAGGCACATGGGTACTCCTACCCCGGGCAGGGTCGTGGCCCCGGCGTAGTAGAGCCCGTCCACTTTGCCGGAGACGTTGCTTCCCCGGAGGAACGCCGATTGCTTGAGGGTGTGGGCGGGGCCGATGGAGCCGGCGCGCCACGCGTGATAGCGCTCGGCAAAGTCGGCTGGCCCTACCGTGCGGCGGACCACAATCCGCTCCGGAAGGTCCGGGATGTCGGCCCATTCGGCGAGCTGGTCGACGGCGGCATCGGCAATCGCATCGACTGACACGGATCCTTCGCCGAAGAGGTCGCCGTGACCGACGGACTCGCTCGCGGGTACTGGGACCAGGATGAAGAGGTTTTCATGCTCTGGTGGTGCCACGCCCGGATCGGTGGCCGAGGGCATGGAGACGTAAATCGACTGCGAGGCGCCCTCGGGCCGTTCCGGCTGGGGCCCGTCGAAGACGGCGGCGAAGTCGACCGCCCAATCGTTGCTAAACAGCAGGTTGTGGTGGCGTAGCTGAGGAAGTCTCCCCTGCACACCCAACATGACCAGGACCGTGCCGATGCCGGGGTCGCGTCCGGCGAAGTACTTTTCCGGGTAGGTGCGCAGCTGCGCGGGGAGGAGTTCGTTTTCGGTGTGGTGGAGGTCCGCGCCGGAGACAACCAGGTCGGCGGGGATCTCCCGGATCTCCCCTCGGGCATTTCTGACGCGTACTCCCGTCGCGCGTTTTCCTGAGGTGGTGATCGCCGTGACGTCGGTTTCCAACTCAAAGTCCACCCCTTCCTCAACGGCGAGGCGATGCAGGGCGTCCACCACGGAGGTGAAGCCACCCACCGGGTATTTCACGCCTTGAACCAGGTCGGTGTGGCTCATCAGGTGATAAAGCGCGGGCGTGGATTCGGGACGAGAAGAGAGGAACACGGCCGGGTAGGTGAGAATCTGGCGGAGGCGAACGTCGCGGAAACGCTTGTTCACAAATTTCTGCAGCGAGGTGCTCAGGAGTGTGGCCAGCTGCCGAGCCCGGGCCCGCACGTCGCGGTGCACGAGGGGTGAGATGGCGGAAAACGTGGTGTAGAGGAAGCGGTCGAGGGAGATCTCATACGCATCGGCGGCGCTGTCGAGGTAGCGCTCCAGGGCGGCTCCGGCGCCGGGTTCGATGCTCTCGAACAGGGAGATGACGGCTTCGCGTCCCTGCGGGACGTCGATAAGCTCTTGTCCCTCGGGGAAGACGCGGTATGCCGGCGCCAGATCGACGAGGTCGAGCTGCTCCTCAGCGGTGGTGCCCAGCAGGCGGAAGAAGTGATCGAAAGCCTCGGGCATGAGGTACCAGGAGGGGCCGGTGTCCCAGCGGAACCCGGGGTGATCGTCCAGGGTGAGGTCCCCGGCGCGCCCACCAACGGTGTCGAGGCGCTCGACGACCGTCACGGACAGGCCCTCGCGCGCCAGGAGCGCGGCGGTGGCGAGGCCAGCCACCCCCGCCCCAATGACCACGGCGGTGTGGGGTTGCGAGGGGGTCATGGACGTCCTGCTTTCAGTCGAGGGGTTGAGGCCAGGGAGGTCACGATGATGCGGGCTTTGACGTGCGGGGGCACGCTGACTCGGCGGCGGGTGAGTTCCTGCGCCGGGAGGGCATCGATGCGGTCGGTGAGTTCGGCGAACAGGTTGGCAGCTGCGAGCACACCGGCCCGGGCGGACACCGGCAGGTAGCCCATCACTGATGATGCCTGGGCGAGATCGGCGCGGATGTCGGCGATGAGTTCGTCTTTGCGCGCCTCCGTCAGCGATTCGCGCTCAAGGCCGGGAAAGTACGTGCGTCCGAGGACATCGGAGTCTTCGGCGAGATCGCGGAGGAAGTTGACCTTTTGGAAGGCCGCGCCCAGCGATCGCGCTCCCGACTCCAACCTCTCGCGCTCTGAGCCCCCCACCGGGTTGTCCACGAGGAAGGCCGATAGGCACAGCAGGCCGATGACCTCTGCGGAGCCGTAGACGTAGGAATCGAAGCTTCCGGCGTCGTAGGTGGATTGGGTGAGGTCGCGCCGCATGGAGGCGAAGAAGGCCTCGACGTGTGCCGGGTCGAAGGAGCACCGGCGGGCGGATTGGGCGTAGGCATGGAGGACGGGGTCCACGTGGAAACGGCAGTGGGGTGCGTCGAGGACGGCCCTTTCGTATTCGTCGAGCATCTGGACGCATTCGGCGTGGCTGAGTCCGGCGGCTTCGACGGTGCCGTCGACGATTTCGTCGGCGATGCGGACCATGGCGTAGAGGTTGCGGATGTCTTCCCGGATCTGGCTGGAGAGCAGCCTCGTCGCCAGGGAGAAGCTGGTGGAATAGGAAGTGATGACCTGGTGGGCAGCCGCGGTGGACATGCGATCGTAGCGGTCGAGGAAGCTTCGGAGCGCAGCGGAGTAGGCGGAAGAGTAGTCAGGCATAGGTACGCAACATCCTTTCGACATCGTCGGCGACGGCGTGCAGGCCAGCGCGGATTGAATCGCTGAGCACTGCCTCATCGATGTGGGTGCGAGCTAGACGTAGGTGGGCCTGGCCTTCCTCCACCACTTCGTGGACGATGGCACCAAGCGCCAATGGGTCGGTGTCCAATTCATCGCCGCCCATGCGCATGGTCATGAGCGTAGCGCGGCCATGCAGGACGTCTCCCCCGGCGAGTTTGCCGGTGACAGCGCTATCGCCCACCGAGCCGGCGATGTCGTCGGCGGCTTGGAAGGCTCGACCCAGCTCCCGGGCGATGGGCTCCATCGAGGCGGGGTCGCGTTCGGCGGCCAGTGCGCCGAGTTTCAGCGGTGCGCCGAAGGTGTAATCGGAGGTCTTGAGGTCATTGCTCAACCGCACGAGGGCCGGATCGGGTGCCTGGCCCACCGTGTGGGCGATGTCGAGGACTTCGCCAAGAATTGTCTGTTGGGCTGCATCCGTGAGGATGCGCATTGCTTGACGCACGAGGGCGTCGTCAAGCGGGGACGTGACCAGGATCTGGAGCGCACCGTTGAGGGCGATATCGCCCGCGGCAATGCCTATCGACGTCCCCAGATGCGCGTCCGCGTATTCCTCACGCACTGCGGCGTGCACCGTCGGATGCCCGCGGCGGGTGTCATCGCGGTCGATGATGTCATCGTGAATAATAAAGGCCCCATGCAGCAGGTCAACGCAGGCGCCGAAGGTTGTGGCGATGATCTGCCGCTCGGCGGGCAACTCGCCCGCCGAGATATGCACGAGCGCGGCACGCAGATGCTTACCCCCCAAGGCGAAGGTAGAGACCCCGTCGATCGCATAATCGATGAGCTGGGAGTTGACCGGCGCGCGGCCGCGGGTGGCGGTGAGATACTCGTTGATCAGCGCCAAAGAATCGTTGACTCCCTTCGTGAGATCGTCCATCACGCCCCCAACAATCCGCGTTGAGCCAGACGGCGATGCGGGGGATGCTTCCGCCACGCGCGCACGATCGTGTGCATGCCGCGGCCAAATCGGCGGGCCAGCTGACGGACGCCAAACAGGGCCCGGGGGTCCATGTCCACGGTGAGGTCGGGTTGAAACCACACCGTTTCGTCTGGGCGGACCTCGAAGGAAAGCTGCATGTCCTCGTGTGATGAGGTATCGGCGGAATCGACCTCGTCGCGGACCTCACGCCACCACGTGGCCCGCACCGAGTAGTTGGTGCCAAAGAGCGGATTGTGGCCGAGCGCGGATCCCACGCTGGCGCGATACGCACCAAGGTAGAGGGCACTGGCCAACCTGGTGAACGGGCCCGGCAGCTCGAAACGACCCACCCCAGTGACCCCTACGACGCGTCGGCCCGGCGCGGCGCTCGCGGCATCTGCGGCATCCCATGCCGCGTGCAGGCGGGTGAGGTAATCGCTGGGGGCGAGCACGTCGGCGTCGATACGCACGAGGATGTCGCCGCTGGCGGCATCGAAACCGGTCCGGGTGGCCCAGGTGATGCCGCGGCGGGGCTCGGTGATGACCAGGGCACCGGCGGCGCGGGCCACGGCGGCCGAATCATCGGTGGAACCGTTGTCCACGACGATGATTTCTTCGGCCGGGGTGCGCTGTGCGGCGAGGGAGTTCAGGCATCGCGCCAGCAAGTCGGCATCATCGAGGCAGGGTATGACGATGCTGATGGATCGTCGCGCGGCGGGGTCTGACAATTTAGCCTCTCCTTATTGGTGCCTGGCACAATCAACTTACGCTAATCCTCGCAGTTCGACCTAGCTTTTGCCTACGATGGGCGGACATGGACCTTCTAGAACACTTGCTTGCGATGGATCCAGCCGCCCCCCGCCTCACGGTGTACAACGACTCGACCGGGGCGCGCCTCGACTTTTCTGCCCAAACTCTTGATAACTGGGCCTCAAAAATCGCCAACATGCTGCTCGAAGAGCTCGACCTCGACGAAGAATCCACCATCCTCATCGATCTCCCCGTCAGCTGGCAGGCCGCGACCATCGTTTTGGGCAGCGTGGCCGCCGGGGTACGCCACCGCTTTGGCACCGAATCCAGCGACGACATTGACGCCGTGTTTACCTCCCTCGACCGCTTCGACGCCTACTCCGGGCCCGACATTGTGCTGGTCAGCGATGACCCCTTCGGCCGTGGCATCGTCGAATCGGGCGGGCAATTGCCGGATGATGCCATCGATTTCGGGCCGACGGTGCGTTTTTATGGCGACCAGTTCTTCGGCCCGGCGCCGTCATTGCGCGATGTCGTGCCCACGTCCACGGAGCCCGCTCGGGTGTTGTCCACGGGTTGGCACGATGACGCCTCCTTCGCCGAATCCGTCCTCATTCCGCTCTCCGCTGGGGGGTCGGCGGTCGTGGTCAGCGGCTTGTCCGACACCGACCGCTTGGATGAGATCGCAGTGGCGGAAAAGGTGACGCAACGCGTGTAGCGTGTCGCCTATGGCAACGGTCAAGTTTGATGCGGTCTCCATCCGTTACCCGGGCGCCGAGCGCCCCACGGTCCACGATCTCGATCTGGAGATCGCCGACGGCGAGTTCCTCGTTCTCGTCGGCCCATCCGGCTGCGGTAAATCCACCACCCTCCGGGCGTTAGCGGGACTCGAAGAGGTCGACTCGGGGCACTTGCTTATTGATGGCCGCGATGTCACCGGCACCGAGCCCGGGGACCGCGACATCGCCATGGTGTTTCAGAATTACGCCCTCTATCCGCACCTGAGCGTGGCCAAGAACATGGGTTTCGCCCTCAAGTTGGCCAAGCTGCCTGCCGCGGAGATCGCTGAGCGGGTGGAACGCGCCGCGGACATGCTCGGCCTCACTGAGTTCCTCGACCGCAAGCCGAAGGACCTGTCTGGCGGCCAGCGGCAGCGCGTGGCCATGGGTCGCGCGATCGTGCGTGATCCCAAGGTCTTCCTCATGGATGAGCCTCTGTCTAACTTGGACGCCAAGCTCCGCGTCCAGACTCGCGCCGAGCTTGCCGCCCTCCAGCGCCGCCTGGGCACCACGACTGTCTACGTCACGCACGATCAGGTGGAGGCTATGACGATGGGAGATCGCGTCGCCGTCCTCAAGGACGGCATCCTCCAGCAGGTTGCGCCGCCGAGGGAGCTTTACGACGCCCCGGTCAACGACTTCGTCGCCGGCTTCATCGGCTCCCCCGCCATGAATCTCTTCCCCTTTGACGGCGTGACGCTCGGCGTCCGCCCGGAATCCATGATGGTGCTCGAGGATCGCGAGCTGCCCGCCGGCTGGGTGGAGAAGCAGGCAACGGTCGACCTCGTGGAGGAACTCGGCTCGGAGTCCTATGTCTATGCCACCAGCGACGGGGTCCGCCTCGTCGCCCGCCTCAACGAGGTGGCCTCCCCAGAGCGCGGCGCGCGGGTTCGTTTCGGCTTCTCCCCCGCCGACTCGCATCGCTTCCACCCCTCGACCGGTGAGCGCCTGTAGCTCACCCCCGGCCAGGGGTGGGAAGAAGTGAAATAGCCCAACTTCCGGCGGAAATATAAGCTAGATCACTAGATTGGAGACACCTGACGATCTAGAAAGGTGTACGAAAAAGGTCAGGTGCAGCACCCTTTTCCGGAGTGGTGCACCTGCCCTCTATCAGCGTTCGGTTCAGTGAGTACCCGGCAGTCCGATCGTGAGCAGCTGCGGTGCCGGCGTACAACACCCCTGCGAGGACGACTCCTCCGAGACCACCCCAGCAGGTGCCGGCACGTCGCAGCTCCCACCCAGATCCGTGGTACATACCCCGGTTTCGGGTAGATCCAGGTGCACCGCGTCAGCAGATTCCTGGTCCCCGGCCAGGGCCGCAACAATCGAGCGGACCTGCTCATAGCCGGTGGCCATAAGGAAAGTCGGGGCGCGGCCATAGCTTTTCATTCCGGCGATATAGAAATTGTCCTCCGGGTGGGCCAGTACCTTCTCACCGTGGGGTTCCACCGAGCCGCAGCTGTGGAACTCGGAGTCAATCAGCGGCCCCAGCTGGGCCGGGGCCTCCACGGCCGGGTCCAAGGCCAGCCGCAGCTCCGAGAGGATGCTCAGGTCCGGGCGGAAACCCGTGGCCGGTACCAGCGTGTCGACCTCAATGATTTTCTCCCCCTCCGGGGTGGTGCCATGGACCTGCAGCCGGTCGCCTTGAGTGTCGAAGGCGGTGATCGTCAGGGAGGTGTGGACGGTGATACGTCCTGCGTCCACCAGCTGGCGCAGGCGCGAGCCCAGTGCCCCGCGGGCGGCCAGCTCGTCGTTGGCCTCACCGCCGTAGACGTGGGTGACATCCGCCGAGCGCACCGCCCAACTGATCCGGGTGTCCGGGTTCTGCTCAGCGAGCTCACCTAACTCCAGCAGGGTATTGGCCGCGGAGTGCCCGGCACCCACGACCAGGATGTGCTTGCCGGCGAAGCGTTCGCGGTCTCGGCCCAGCACGTCGGGCAGGGTCTGGGTGATCAGGCCCTGCTCGCGGGACTTATACTCCCCTGGGGCTATCAGGCCGGCCTGGCCCAGCGGGTTGGGGGTCGACCAGGTGCCAGAGGAGTCGATGACTGCCGCGGCCTGAATATCCTCGACCGTGCCACCGTCGTGCTCGACGCGGGCGATGAACGGGGTGGTTGCCCGGTTCGCGGTGCGGGTCTTGTCCATGCCCAGTCGGGAGATGGCCACCACCCGGGTGTCGTAGCTGATCGCCGGGGCGATCTCCGGAGTTGCCGCCAGGGGTGCGAGATACTCGGCGGACAGCTCGTGGCCGGTGGGCAGGACCTCATCCTGTGGCGCGCTCCAGTCGTGGCGCTCCAACAGGCGACGGGCGGCGGTGTCGATGTTGTACTCCCAGGGCGAGAACAACCGGGTGTGCCCCCACTGGGCAATCGCCGCCCCGGCCTGCGGGCCCTGCTCGACCACCCGGAAGGGTAGGCCACGTTCGTGTAGGTGGGCGGCGGCGGCCAGGCCGACCGGGCCGGCGCCGATCACCACGACCGGATCAGGGGCAGATGTCGTATCCAGAGGTGTTGCCATTGCGGTGATATCTCCTATGCGGATCAGTAGTGAGGTGGTGGCCTCGTCATATCGATGGTTGCCAATGTCTACCGTAGGCTTCACTTTGACAGTCGTCAATGTATGATGGGGGCATGAGTGCTGCGCTAGAAGAACTGGTCGTCTGCCCCGACCACGGTGATGGTCGGGAGTGTTGTTCCCTGTCGTGCGGGCCCCTCGATACCTCCCGCGCGCAGCGCTTGGCGGTGATGCTCAAGGCACTGGCCGATCCCACCCGCCTGCGCCTGCTGTCGCATATCGCCTCCCAGGGGTGTGAGTCTGTGTGTGCCTGCGATCTGACCGGCCCACTGGGGGTTAATCAGTCCACCGTGAGTCATCACACGACCAAGCTGGTTGACGCCGGCCTGCTGGCCCGGGAGCAGCGGGGCAAGTGGGCGTACTACACGGTTATCCCGGCAGCGTTTCAGGAGCTGCGCTCCGTGCTCGACCTGGGCTAAGAGCCTTGTCACCTCGCCCCTGTGGCTGGTGGGGCGGGTCATTTCACGGTCTTGCCGACAGAGTCGGCAATGTCGCGGGCGGCCTTTTTGGCGTAGGGGCCGACACCGGTGATCGTCGCCGCCCCCGGGCCCGTCCAGTCGCCGTAACCGACCACATGCAGACCCGGGTATTGTGGTTTCCCGTTTTCCAGCAGCCGGCGCACCGGCCCAATCGCCGGGCGAAACCCGGTGCACCAGATCAGGTGATCAGCCTCGACCTCATCCAGTGAGCTAAACATCGGGGTGGCCTTTAGGCGCCCGGAATCCCTGGCGGCACGGACCTCGGGCAGGACGACAATATCGCCGAGCTCCGAGTCTGCCCCGGGATCCGGTTCCCCGCGCCCAATGGCCAGGGCGCGCTGCCGGTTGCGGCGAAACAGCACCCGGCCATCGACCTCATCAGGCATCCAGCGTGGTTGCTCGCGGGTGTACCAGGTCACCTCGGCCACGCGGCTTAAGTCCGCGGCGATCTGGGCGCCGGAGTTCGCCCCACCGACCACTGCGACACGCTTACCCTGGAAGGGTGCGATCCCGGGGTAATTCGCCGAGTGCCAGTGAGTGCCGGCGAACGTTCCAGGATACGACGGGGCGAAGGGGGCGGACCAGGTGCCGGTGGCCGCGACAATATTGTCCGCCGTCCAGGACTGCGCTCCAGCCCGGATGCGGTAGCAATCATCGTCGAAGTCGATCCGGTCCACATGGACGGGGCGTTCCACCGGGATGCGGTAGCGCTGCTCATAGGCACTGAGATAGTCCACCACATGGGAAGCCGGGGGAAACCCGTCATAGTCGGGCATGGGCCAACCCGGCAGGTTGGAAAACTCCGCGGTAGAAAACAACGTCATCGACGGCCACACATGCCGCCAACCCCCGCCGGGGGCAGGCTGGTCATCCAGGACCAGGGTCTTCACGCCTGCCCGCAGCAGGTAGTAGGCGGTGGCCAGTCCCGACTGGCCACCGCCGATAATGATCGCTTCGTAGCTGTCGTCGCTGTGCCCTGCCATGGGTGCGATCAGCCGATCTGCAAGACGGTGCGCAGCTCGGCGAACAGCGCCGGACGCACCTGGTGCAATACCGTGCGTCCCTCACGCGTGCGCTCCAGCAGGCCCGCTTCGGTCATCTTCTTCAGGTGATGCGAAATCGTCGGCTGACTCAACCCCATCAGTTCCGTGAGCTCGTTAACACTGACCGGGCCACACCCACCGGCGGCCAACTGGGACAGAATCCGCAGACGCACCGGCTCAGCCAGCACCTTAAACAGCGCGGCGTAGCGGGTGGCCTCATCATCATTAAGCGGGCCGGCGCCGAGCGTGCAACACTCGGACAGGTCGGTCAGGGGAAGAATCTGTGCGGTCATCATACCCACCACTATATATTGACGAGCATCGATATAGGAAGTAGTTTGAGTATTGATAAACATCAATACTACCGAGAGGTGACGCATGACCGCACCCACCCAGACCCGGGCTCAACCCGCCCATATTTCCTTCCTCGACAAATATATTCCGATCTGGATCATCCTCGCCATGGCGCTCGGCCTCCTTCTGGGCCGCGGCATCCCCGGACTGGCCCCCTTCCTCGGTTCCATGGAGGTCGGTGGGATCTCCCTGCCGATCGCCCTGGGCCTGCTGGTGATGATGTACCCACCGCTGGCCAAGGTCCGCTACGACAAGACCAAAGAAATCGCCGCTGACAAACGCCTGATGAGTGTTTCACTCATTCTCAACTGGATCGTGGGCCCGGCACTGATGTTCGCCCTGGCCTGGACCTTCCTGCCGGACGAACCGGAACTGCGCACCGGCCTGATCATCGTCGGCCTGGCCCGCTGCATCGCCATGGTGCTCGTCTGGTCGGACATGTCCTGCGGTGACCGGGAGGCCACCGCCGTGCTGGTGGCGGTCAACTCCGTCTTCCAGGTCATCATGTTCGGTGTGCTGGGCTGGTTCTACCTGCAGGTCCTGCCCTCCTGGCTGGGTCTGGAGACCACCTCGGCGGAGTTCTCCTTCTGGTCGATTGTCACCTCGGTGCTCGTCTTCCTCGGCATCCCGTTGCTGGCCGGTGTGCTGTCCCGGATCATCGGCGAGAAGGTCAAGGGGCGTGGTTGGTACGAGAACAAATTCCTGCCCGCCATCTCCCCGTTGTCCTTAATCGGCCTGCTGTATACCATCGTCCTGCTGTTTTCTCTGCAGGGAGAGCAGATCACCTCCCAGCCCTGGACCGTGGTGCGTCTTGCGGTACCGCTGTTGATCTACTTCGTCGGCATGTTCGCCATCGCACTGATTGCCGCGAAGGCGTCGGGCATGAATTACGCTCAGTCGGCGTCGGTGTCGTTTACGGCCGCGGGCAATAACTTCGAGCTGGCCATCGCCGTGGCCATCGGCACTTTCGGGGCGACCTCCGCACAGGCGCTAGCCGGCACGATCGGCCCGTTGATCGAGATCCCGGTGCTTGTCGGCCTGGTCTACACCATGCTGTGGCTGGGACCGAAACTCTTCCCCCAGGATCCGACCCTACCTGTATCCTCGACACCGTCTCCGCAGACTGCTTTATCCGAGAAGGAGAACTTCACCTCATGAGCACCCACCCAACAGTCCTGTTCGTCTGCGTCGGCAACGGCGGCAAGTCCCAGATGGCCGCCGCCCTGGCCAACAAGCACGCCGGTGACCAGCTGGAGATCCATTCCGCCGGCACCAAGCCCGGCACCAAGCTCAATGCCGCCTCCATCGAGGTCATCGCCGAAGCTGGGGCCGATATGTCCCAGGGCACCCCGAAGGGCATCGACCCGGAGCTGCTCCGCAGCGTCGACCGGGTGATTGTCCTGGGTGCCGATGCCCAGGTGGAGCTGCCCGCCGACGCCCGGGGCGCCCTGGAGCGCTGGGTCACCGATGAGCCCTCCGAGCGCGGCATCGAAGGCCTGGAGCGCATGCGACTGGTCCGCGATGACATCGACAACCGGGTACAGGGCCTGATCACCGACCTCACCAGCAACTAACCCCCGCCTGCCAGCCGAAAGGTCCTGCCGTGACCGCACCACTACAGCCCACACTCAGCGTGTTGTTTATCTGTGTCCACAACGCAGGCAAGTCCCAGATGGCTGCTGCTTTGGCAACCAAGTATGCCGGTGATCTCCTCACCATCCACTCCGCTGGCACCTCCCCAGACGCCCAGGTCAGCCGCCAGGCCACCCAGGTCATCGCCGAAATGGGGGCGGATATGTCCGACGAAACCCCGACACCTATTGATCCGCAGCTACTGCGCACGGTCGACCGGGTCATTGTCCTCGGTACCGATGCCCAGCTGGAGATGTCCGACGACGCGCGCGGCACCCTGGAACGCTGGGTCACCGACGAGCCCTCGGAGCGTCACATCGAAGGAGTGGAACGCATGCGCCTGATCCGCGATGACATCGACACCCGGGTCCAGGGGCTCGTCTCCGAACTGATCACTGATTTCTCCGGCTCTTCTTCGAACTAACCTTTTTCCCTCCAGCTCTTTCGCTCCCCTTACTGCTTTGGAAAGGTCTGTCATGTCCACCACCGAAACCCCGGAACTGCACACCAAGATCCTGACCCGCATCACCGAAGGGCTCGCCCGCACCTACCAGGGAACGTTCTCTGCGGAGACCATTGAGCGCTACGTCTTCGAGTCCTATATCTCCCTGGCACGCACCGCCAAGATCCGCACCCACCTGCCTATCTTGGCGGAGCGCTTCGCCAAGGACCGTCTCCGGGCGCTGGCGCTGGCTGAGGGCAAGATCGAAAAGACGGTCCCGCAGGTGCTGTTCGTCTGTGTCCATAACGCTGGCCGCTCTCAGATCGCCTCGGCCTTGCTGTCCCACTACGCCGGGAAATCCGTGGAGGTACGCTCTGCGGGTTCGTTGCCGACCTCCGAGGTCCACCCGGTCGTGCTGGACGTCCTGGCCGAGCGTGGCATCGACCTGGCCGGGGCTTTCCCGAAGCCGCTGACCGATGATGTGGTTCGTGCCGCCGATTATGTCATCACCATGGGCTGTGGGGACGTGTGCCCGATCTATCCCGGTAAGCACTATCTGGACTGGGAACTGACTGATCCCACCGATGAGACGCCGGAGAAGGTTCGCGAGATCATCGCGGAGATCGACGACCGTGTCAGTGGACTCTGGGAAACCATCCAGAGCTAAAGAGCAGTTCAACGTGCCCCACATCATTGGATGTGGGGCACGTTCCTCCTAGGCGCGGACGACCAGGTCGAGATGCCCGCCGATGCCCAGGGTTCCCTGGAACGCTGGGTCACCGATGAGCCCTCCGAGTGCGGCATCGAGGGACTCGAGCGGATGTGTCTGGTCCGCGATGACATCGATAGCCGGGTCCAGACGCTCGTCTCCGAGCTAACCAGCACCTAGTCCTCCCACCCGCCAGCGAAAAGGACCCTGCCGTGACCACACCACTACAACCCACCCCAGCGAGTTGTTTATCTGTGTCCACAACGCAGGCAAGTCCCCCCTCCCAGGTGTGCGGCTGGTCCACGTGAACATCGGCACCACACATCACCAGATCACCAGATCACGACGACTATAAGATCCAACCTATGACATATCCGCCCGTCCAACGCCTGCTTATCGCCCTGACACAAGTGCTCTCACTGACTGTCTGGTTTTCAGTCTCCGCGGTCGTGCCGAGCGTGCAGGCCGAATTCGGTATCGGTGATACTGCGTCAGTCTGGCTGACCGGCACCGTGCAACTGGGTTTCGTGGTGGGGCGTTAACCTCCACTGTCTTGAACCTAACCGACCGAATCCCCATGCACATACTTCTTGGTTGTGGAGCTGCCCTAGCTGCCCTCAGCACGTTGTTCGTGGCGGTTGTCGATCTCGGCCTTTCCAGTGTCCTGGTGCTGCGCTTTCTCACCGGGGTCTTTCTGGCGGCGGTCTACCCCACCGGGGTAAAGCTCATGTCCTCCTGGGCGCCGTCAAAGGATCGGGGCGCGGCGATGGGTCTGCTCCTAGGGGCTTTGACTCTGGGGTCCACGTTGCCGCACCTGATCGGTGGCCTGGTCGAGCTGCCCTGGCGCACGGTACTGCTGGTTACCGTGGTCATTGGATTTACCGGAGCTGTACTGGCATTTACCCTCATCCGACCGGGTCCGTATATCTCCCGCAGCCGGATCACCCTCAACCCGGGTTATATGATCACGATGTTTCGCCAACGCGGTCCTCGGCTGGTGAATCTGGGGTATTTCGGCCACAATTGGGAGCTCTACGCGGTCTGGACATGGCTGCCGATATTTGTCCTCCATGCCCCTGCCTCACCGCAGTTTCACGGCTTTGACCAGGTGGTCATGTTCCTCGCCCTCGGTGTGCTCGGATTTGTCGGGTGCATGATCGGTGGCTGGGCAGCAGATCGCTATGGCCGAGCGTATACCGCGACAACTGCTCTGGTCATCAGTGGTATCTGCTGTGTGCTCTCGCCCCTGGCGTTTCTGGCACCGGCCCCTGTTTTGGCGGTGTTCTGCGGTATCTGGGGTGCCTCGGTCATCGCCGACTCGGGAGTGTTTTCCACCGCTATGACAGAGGTGGTGGATCCCCGTTTCGTGGGAACTGCACTGAGCGCGAAGATGGCCATTGGTTTCGCCCTGACCGTGGTCAGCATTCAGCTCACCGCTGTGGTCGCCGACCTGGTCGGCTGGCAGTACGCCTTCCTGACGTTAGTGCCGGGCCCGGTCATCGGCGCCCTCGCAATGTTCCAGTTCCGCCCCAAATCGGTGAGCTGATCTTGACCCACCCCACCAGAATCCATGCCCGATCAGTCGGTACAAGTCACGTGGTGGACGCTGCGTCTCCTTCTTCATCTATCCGCGGCTATACCTCTATATATAGGGCACCTTCGAGACTGCCCCGGAAAGACGGCAGTAACCCCGCGCTGTGGACGGGAAGTCAGCTGCCGGCAAGAAGTTTCCGCCCGCCCTCGCGCAACTGGCCGGTGGGGGAGACATGCCGATAAAGAGTCTGGCGGGTAATCCCCAGTTCCTGGCACAGCGCGGCAACACTGGTCTCGGACTGTCCCATCGAGGCTGTCAGGGGCAGAAGACGTTTGCGCAGAAGTCGTCTGCACTTCCTCGCACGCCAAGGCGAATCCATCCTGCGACTCTGAGAGGCCCCTCGGTGATGAGAGGGATTGCCAACTAGTCATCACCTACTGTATGGTCAGTACATGCTGACTATTGCTTCTCGTCTTGATGTGATGAATCGCCTGGGCCGTGCCATGGCCGATCCCACCCGGTCCCGGATCCTGTTGTCCCTACTCGAATCCCCCGGGTATCCGGCCCAACTGGCCGAAACGCTGGGGTTGACCCGGACGAATGTCTCCAACCACCTGGCCTGTCTACGCGACTGCGGGATTGTAGTCGCCGAGCCGGAGGGGCGGCGTACCCGCTATGAGATCGTCGACGCACACCTGGCCCGCGCGCTCAATGCCCTGGTAGAGATCACCCTCGCCGTTGATGAGGATGCCCCCTGCCTAGACCCTGCCTGTCCGGTCGCCGGCTGTTGCGATACAGAAGGAGGCCAGCAGTCATGACGTCTGCCTGTGGTTGTGAACCATCTGCACCGATGGCCAGAGAAGAGGAGCACACGCCCTGGTGGCGTGATCGGGCTATCCTCCTTCCTGTGACCTCCGGTGTATCGTTGCTGGTTGGTCTGATCCTTGAGTGGTTCGTCCCCAATGCCGGGATGATCGCCCTCGTCTTATTCTGGGCCTCCCTGTTGTTGGGTGCCTCCCAGTTCGTTCCTGGGGCGCTGAAGGGGTTGTTTACCCGGGGAAAACTGGGTATCGGGTTGCTGATGACGATCAGCGCCACCGGTGCCGTCCTGCTCGGGTTCATCGAGGAGGCCGCCGCCCTAGCCTTCCTCTACTCCATCGCAGAGGCGCTGGAAGATAAGGCGATGGACAAGGCCCGCTCGGGCCTGCGGTCCCTGCTTGCTCTGATCCCCTCGACCGCGACCATTCTTGTCCGCGGGTCTACCCGCACAGTGCCGGTCGAAGACCTCGCTCCAGGGGATGTGTTGCGCCTGGCGGCCGGAGATCGCTTGGCCACCGATGGAATCATCCGGTCCGGGCACAGCAGCCTGGATGTTTCGGCGATCACCGGGGAATCCATCCCTGTGGAGGTCGGCCCCGGTGACGCGGTGCTGGCTGGCTCAATCAACACCACCGGGGCTCTCGAAGTTGAGGCCACCGCCGGAGGCACGGACAATTCCCTGACCACTGTGGTCGCGCTGGTCGAGCAGGCGCAGAGTGAGAAGGGCCAACGCGCGCGTATCGCCGACCGGTTGGCCCGCCCCCTGGTGCCGGGGGTGCTCATTCTGGCCATCTTCGTTGCCGTGATCGGGTCCCTGTTCGGGGATCCAGGTGTGTGGATTGAGCGTGCCCTGGTCGTGCTGGTCGCGGCCTCGCCGTGTGCGCTGGCGATCTCGGTGCCGGTCACGGTCGTCTCTGCGATCGGGGCGGCCAGCAAGTTCGGGGTGGCCATCAAGTCCGGCGCCGCTTTTGAGCGCCTCGGTGGCATCCGCCACCTGGCCCTGGATAAGACCGGTACCCTAACCCGCAATCAGCCCACTGTTGCGGAGGTGCTCACCATCGATGGCATCAGTCGGGCAGATGTCCTCGGCTGGGCTGCCGCGCTCGAGGATCACTCCACCCACCCGCTGGCCGCCGCTATTACCGCCGCAGCACCCCAGGCGCCGACTGCCCAGCAGGTTGACGAGACTGCGGGGCAGGGGATCACCGGGGTGATCGACGGGACGCAGATTAAGGTCGGTAGTCCCCGCTGGCTGTCCCCTGGCCCCTTGGTCGGGCAGGTCGAAACCCTGGAGAGCCAGGGTATGACCGTGGTCATCGTTTACCGTGACGACCACCCGGTCGGTGCGGTGGGGGTGCGCGATGAACTCCGTCCGGAAACCCCCGAGGTCATTCAGTCCCTGACGGACGAGGGTTTCGGGATTACCATGCTCACCGGTGACAACCGGCGCACCGCCGATGCTCTGGCCCACGAGGCCGGTATTACGGATGTCCGGTCCGAGCTGCGCCCGGAGGATAAGGCTCAGGCCGTGGCTGACCTGGCAGGCCGGGGGCCGGTGGCGATGATCGGTGACGGTATCAACGACGCCCCCGCCCTAGCTACCGCCGATATCGGGATTGCCATGGGAGCGAAGGGATCGGATGCGGCGATCGAGTCCGCGGATGTTGCCTTTACCGGTGATGACCTGCGTCTGATTCCGCGTGCCCTGCACCATGCCCGACGGGGGCGCACCATCATCAACCAGAACATCGTGCTGTCCCTGGCGATCATCATCGTGCTGCTGCCGCTGGCGATCACTGGTGTGTTGGGACTAGCTGCGGTTGTCTTGGTCCATGAGGTCGCAGAGGTTATCGTCATTGCCAATGGTCTACGCGCTGCCCGGACCGCAACTACCGCACGGCCAGTGGCTGCTGGCACACTGTCTACGTCGGAGCTCACCCATGCCGGCCCTCATGTGTGACCTGGTGACCGATCTGTCTCTTTTTTGGAAGTAGAATCCTGCCGTGAGCAAAAACGCGATTCTCTCGCTGTCCCTGGTGGCCATTGTCCCGATCATCCTGGTCGCCCTGATGGTGTTGACCGGCCCTGACCGCCCCGAGCCTGAAGGCCTGACCGGGGAGAGCGTCCCGATTGAGCTGCTGGTGCGAGAGGACAGTCCACGCCTGTCCGACGGCGAGGAGGCAGTCTTTGTCGAGTTCCTCGACTTCGAATGCGAAAGCTGCATTGCCCTCTACCCTGTGATCGAAGATCTGCGCGCGGAATACGGCGACCGGGTGACCTTCGTGGTGCGGCACATGCCGCTGCACGCCAACTCTGTCAACGCCGCCCTCGCGGCCGAAGCTGCCGGTGAGCAGGGACAGTTCGAGCAGATGTACCAGAAACTGTTCGAGACCGACCACGAGTGGGGCCACCAGTCCTCCTCCCAAAAGGACACCTTCTTCGGCTACGCCGAAGACCTGGGGTTGGATATGGACCGCTTCCGGAAAGATGTCGACGACCCTGCCACCTTGGCCCGGATCGAACAAAGCCAGCACGATGCCCAGTCCGTTGGGGTCACCGGCACCCCGACGTTCTTCCTCGACGGCCAGCGCTTGGACCCGGTCAGCGTAAGTGACCTGCACGCCAGCGTGGAAGCAGTCCTCAATGACTGACCTGAGGGACTGCTCCGACACCGCCGCCCAGACCGTGTCGGCCGCCCCGATGGCCGGGCGGCGGCTGGGAGTCCTGCTGCTCGGCGGCGGGGTGATCGGACTTATCGCCGCTGTGGTGCTGCTGGTCGAGAAGATTGAGCTGTTGAAAAACCCCGACTACATCCCCACCTGCAACATCGGCCCGATCCTGTCGTGCGGATCGGTGATGACCACCCCGCAGGCCGAGGCGTTCGGCATCCCCAATCCGGTGATCGGGATCGCGGGCTTTGCCGCGATAGCGGTCGTTGGCGCAGCCATCCTCGCTGGTGCAGGTTTCCGTCCTTGGTTCCGGGTCGCCACCCAGGCCGGCGTGAGCTTCGCGGTCGTGTTCGTGCACTGGCTGATCTATCAGAGTCTGTATGTCATCGGTGCCCTGTGTCCGTACTGCATGGTGGTATGGGCGGTGACGATCCCCCTGTTCTGGTACACCACCCTTGTTAACCTCCAGTTACTCCGAGACACGGGACCGGCGTGGGCACGCACGGCCATCCGCATCGCCACGAGCTATCACGGGGTGGTACTCACCGTCTGGGTCCTGGCCATCATCATCTTGATCAGTCACCGGTTCTGGGACTATTGGACCACCCTCATCTAAACCAGAGTGTCCCAGCTCGGGGAAGGTGACACATTTGGCGAGAAATCTGCCGGAAAACATCGTCCCCAGAGGAGCGTCGCGAAGCGATGGCGCCCAGCTTCAGTGGGTAGCACTGAAAGGGGCTGCTGATGGGGTGCGGTGGTTAGACCGGGGCTGGCACTGTAGCCGGGATCAGGCGGGGGATGGCCCGGACGTAGATGATCATGCCGACCAGTTCGACCAGGGTCTGGGTGACCACGACAACTGCGGCCAGTGCGAGGCTCTCCGGCAGGGCCAGAGCCAGGGGCAGGACAACCAGAGAGTTGCGGGTGGCACCGGAAAACACCGTCGCCCGGGTCGCCGGGACATCCTGGTTCAGAACGCGTGCGGTGAGGATACCGAGGGGAACCATCACGATCAGGAAGATGATGTAGATCGGGATGACCCGCAACAGCGAGGTGAGGTCGGTGCGCACGGCGTCGATCTGGGAGGCGACGACCACGGCGAGGGTGAGCATCATCAGCGGCACCATCAACGCCTCCATCAACACCATGGTCTGCCGGGCGGAGTTAAACCGGGCGGCCAGAACCTGGGTGAGCCCGGCCAGGGCCAGGGGTACGACGATCAGCAGGAAAAACGCCTCGATAAACGGGGCCAGATCAATAACCTCAAACAAGCCCGGACCAACAAACAGGCGTAGGTAGACCGGCAGCAGCAGCATCTGCAGCAGCATCAACAGCGGGGCCGCGGCCAACAGTTTGTCGTGGGCGGCGCCCGCCAGACCGGAGAAGACGATGACGTAGTCAATGCACGGGGCCAGCAGCACAAGCAGCACACCTAGCAGCAGGGCCTGGTCATCAGCAACGAACCAGGACAGTGCATAGACCACGACCGGGACGATGAGGAAGTTCAGCACCGTCAAACCGGCCAGGAAACGACCATCACGCAACGCTTGGCCGACCCTGGTCAGCGGCACGCCCAGGAACGTGGCATACAGCAGCACCATGAGCACAGGGTTGATCGCCAGCTCGAAGGACGGGGCGGTGTCGGGCACACTCAAACCGGTGAGCGCTCCGAGGGCGAGGGCAGCGAGATACAGCGGGATCTGGTATTTGTCCCACCACTCAATGATGCGCGGCATGGTTACAGTGGTCCTTCTTTTCGGTTAAGGGGATGGGGGCAGGTCGCAGACTGATGGTCGAGCAGCACGCACTCGGAGCGACAGGGGGCCTGACTGTCGGGGCAGGCCCGCAGACGGGTGGCGGCGTCGTCGAGTCGGTCGCGCAGAACCTGTAGGTTCGCCAGGTGGTCATCGACCTCACGTAGGCGTTGGACCAGCTGAGGGTGGAGCACGTCACGGACGCGGGTACAGCTATCGTGATCGACCACCGCCAGTAGGTCAGCGATATCGGGCAGGGACATACCCAGCTGTTTAGCCGCAGCGATAAACGCCAACCGCTCCAACACGCTGTCATCGTAATCGCGGTAGCCGTTGAGCCTGCGGACAGCCTCCACCAGCCCGACCGACTCGTAATAACGCAGCGTGGTCGCGGGAAGACCCGACCTTGCCGCGACTTCTGAAATACGCACAGCCACACTCTATACCTTCGAGTTAACTTGAAGGTCAAGCCTGACAGTCATGACCCATATACCTCTATATATAAGGCCATGGCGCAAAAGGACTGAGAAATCAGGATGTGCGAGCCCGCCCCTTCTCCACTCAACTACCTATGAGCAGTTTCCGACCGTCCTCGCGCAGTTCCCCCGTCGGGGAGACATGCCGATAGAGAGTTTGGCGGGTGATGTCGAGTTCCTTGCAGAGCGCCGCGACGCTGGTTTCCGGTTGCCCCATCGACGCCATCGCCAGGCGCACCTTCGCAGGGGTCATCTTGTAGGGCCGGCCTCCCTTGCGTCCACGGGCTCGGGCGGAGTCGAGACCAGCTATGGTGCGCTCGGAGATCAGTTCGCGTTCGAACTCTGCGAGTGCGGCGAAAATGCCGAAGACGAGCTTGCCCTGAGCCGAAGTCGTATCGATCGCCGCGCCCTGACCGGTCAGTACTTTCAGCCCCACGCCGCGGGCGGTGAGGTCGTGGACAATGTTGACCAGGTGCCGAAGATTCCGGCCCAACCGGTCGAGCTTCCACACGAGCAAGGTGTCACCGGGACGCAGTGCTTTCAGGCACGATGCTAATTCTGGTCGATCTTCTTTTTTGCCCGACGCCTTGTCCTCATAGATGTGATCTGGATCCACGCCAGCGAGGAGTAGGGCATCGCGCTGAAGATCGGTGGTTTATGATCCGTCCGCTTTCGAGAACCGTATGTAGTCAATAAGTGTCATAGTGTTCTCCCATCACTTATACGATCGATTTCGACACAGACAGTACCGAAGGGCGCTGGTGTCCCACACATCGCCGTCGGGCCGACGTTCGACCCTCGTTGCAACAGTTCAGTAACAGCTGTATAGTTCAGTGTATGCTGACTATTGCTTCGCGCTTGGACGTGATGAACCGATTGGGTCGGGCGATGGCCGATCCCACCCGATCCCGTATTCTCCTGACCCTGCTGGGTGGCCCGGCCTACCCGGCCGCTCTCGCCCGGGAGCTGGAACTGACGCGGTCAAATGTGTCGAACCACCTCACTTGCCTACGGGACTGCGGAATTGTGGTCGCCGAACCGCAGGGACGGAAGACCCGCTACGAGATCGTCGACGCCCATCTTGTCCAGGCGTTGAACTCACTGCTGGATACCACTCTGGCTGCCGACGAGAATGCCCCGTGTATTGACTCGGCATGTGACGTGCCCGGGTGCGCCACCGGAGAGGGGAACAGGAAGTGGTAACTGGTCTCCTGGGGGCGGTTGGTCTGTTTATCGCCACCAATATCGACGACATCATCGTGCTCTCTCTGTTCTTCGCCCGTGGGGCCGGCCAAGCAGGGACCACACTTCGGATCCTGGCCGGGCAGTACCTTGGTTTCGCGGGCATCCTCGCAGCCGCGATTCTGGTCACCCTAGGGGCGGATGCTTTCCTGCCCACCGAGGCGATCCCCTACTTCGGGCTGATCCCCCTGACCCTGGGGCTGTGGGCGGCCTGGCAAGCCTGGCAGGGAGACGATGACGACGATGACGCGAAAGTCAGCGGAAAGAACGTAAGCGTCTTGACCGTCGCCGGGGTGACCTTTGCCAACGGTGGCGACAATATCGGCGTCTATGTCCCGGTTTTTCTCAACGTGGATACCGCCACCGTTATCATCTACTGCGTTGTCTTTCTGATTCTGGTGGCGGGCCTGGTCCTGTTGGCGAAGTTCGTGGCCACCCGTCCGCCCATCGCGGAGATTCTCGAACGCTGGGAGCATGTGTTGTTCCCTATCGTCTTGATCGGCCTGGGTATCTTCATCCTCGTCAGCGGCGGCGCCTTCGGCCTTTAATAAACTCATCCCCCGTGCTACTAGGGCCTCTCTAGGTTTCCTTACCGGCATCAACTGAACCGCCCATGAAGTTGTGAAAAGCCGCCGCCGCAGGGACTCGACCACGTTAGCGCGACAGAAATTCTAAAACTGCCCTATTGGGGTGTACCCCAGATGACTTTTCCCATCTCCCGCAAGTCCCGCCACGCAGTGATTGCTGCGCTCGGAGTCACGGGCCTTGTTCTTGCTGGCTGTAGCTCAACATCGAGCGACTCCGGCTCCACCACCACCGGTGCTGCGACCTCCGCCGCTGCCAGTGAGGGTGGCCGTGGCCCCATCACCTTCGCCATGGGCAAAAACGACACTGACAAGATCATCCCGATCATCGAGAAGTGGAATGCTGAGCACCCGGACGAGCAGGTGACCCTCTCCGAGCTCGCGGGTGAGGCCGACGCCCAGCGCGAGACCCTCGTCCAGTCCCTGCAGGCCGGCAACTCCGACTACGACGTCATGGCACTCGACGTCGTCTGGACCGCCGACTTCGCCGCCAACCAGTGGCTGACCCCACTCGAGGGCGAATACGCCGCAGACACCTCCGGCCTGCTGCAGTCGACCGTCGATTCGGCGACGTACAACGGCACCCTCTACGCACTGCCGCAGAACACCAACGGCCAGCTGCTGTTCCGCAACACCGAGCTCATCCCCGAAGCACCCGGCACCTGGGCCGAGCTGGAAGCCTCCTGCTCCGCCGCCCAGGATGCCAACAAGGACTGCCTCACCCTGCAGCTCAAGCAGTACGAAGGCCTGACGGTCAACACCGTCGGCTTCATGGAAGGCTGGGGCGGCTCTGTCCTCGACTCCAGCGGCCAAGTCACCGTCGACTCCGACGACTCCAAGGCTGGCCTCCAGGCACTGGTCACCGCCTACGAAGACGGCACCATCTCCCGGGCCTCCACCTCCGCCACCGAGGAAGAGACCAACCTGGCCTTCGTCGCCGGCGACACCGCCTACGCGATCAACTGGCCGTACATGTACACCAACGCCGCTGAGGGTGAGACCTCCGCCGTGGTGGACAAGTTCGAGGTCCAGCCGCTCGTGGGCAAGGACGGCGTGGGCGTGTCCACCCTCGGTGGCTACAACAACGGCATCAACGTGAACTCTGAGAACAAGGCCACCGCCCTGGACTTCATCCAGTTCATCATCAACGAGGAGAACCAGACCTCCTTCGCCGAGGCCTCCTTCCCGCCGGTCCTCGCCTCGATCTACGAGGATGCTGCCCTGGTGGAGAAGTTCCCCTACCTCCCCGCGCTGAAGACCTCCCTGGAGAACGCCGCACCGCGTCCGGTGTCCCCGTTCTACCCGGCCATCTCCAAGGCCATCCAGGACAACGCCTACGCCGCCCTCACCTCCGGCAAGTCCGTCGACGACGCGACTGCCGACATGAAGGCCGCCATTGAGAACGCCGCGGGCTAAGTAACCAGCGGATACTATCTCGACCACGAAAACCTGCCCGATGGGCAGGTTTTCTGTGGTTTTGTGGTCTTTAATAGACTCCGAGTGACTTAAGCGACACGGACACCTCATTATGTGGAAGGAGCCTCGCCGTGCAGACGCGAGCCCGCCAAGCAAGATCAGCAGCCTGGTTGATTGCCCCGGCACTCATCGTGCTGGCCACCGTCATTGGCTATCCCATCATTCGGGCCATCTACCTCTCCTTCCAGGCTGACAAGCACCTCGATCCTACTTCGGGTGTGTTCGTGGAAGGTGGGTTCGCCGGCTTTGACCACTACCTCTATTGGATTACCAACCGGTGCATGTCCCCCACCGGTGTCGTTTCCACGTGTCCCCCGGGTGTGCTGGCCACCGACTTCTGGCCAGCCGTGCGCATCACGCTATTTTTCACCGTTGTCACCGTGCTCCTGGAGACCATCCTGGGCACCATCATGGCGCTGATTATGAATGGCAGCTACAAGGGCCGCGGCCTCGTCCGCGCCGCCGTACTCATTCCCTGGGCGATTCCCACCGCCGTCACCGCGAAGCTCTGGCAGTTCATCTTCGCCGACCGCGGCATCATCAACTCGATATTCAGCACAGACATCAGTTGGACGACAGATCCCTGGGCAGCCCGTTCCGCCGTCATCATCGCCGACGTCTGGAAGACCTCGCCGTTTATGGCGCTGCTCATCCTCGCTGGCCTACAGATGATCCCTAAGGACGTGTACGAAGCCGCCCGCGTCGATGGCGCCTCACGGTGGCAGCAGTTCGTCCAGATCACCATGCCTCTGGTCAAGCCGGCACTGATGGTCGCGGTTCTCTTCCGTACCCTCGACGCGCTGCGCATGTACGACCTCCCGGTCATCATGATTTCTGCCTCCTCCAACTCCCCCACCGCCACGATCTCCCAGCTCGTCGTGGAGGACATGAGACAAAACAACTTCAACTCCGCGTCCGCGCTCTCCACGTTGATCTTCTTGCTCATCTTCGCCGTGGCCTTCATCATGATTCGCTTCCTCGGCGCCGATGTCTCCGGCCAGCGGGGATTGAAAAAGAGAAAGGTCCCCGGCGTGGGGCGCACCAAGGCTAAGCACCAAAAGGAAGAGGTGGCGGCATGACCAAGGCAACCCGCTCGATGATCGGTCACTACCTCGGAGTCCTATTCATCATGTTCTGGGGGCTGGCCCCGTTCTACTGGATGGTCGTCGTCGTCCTCCGCGACAAGGCTTACACCTTCGACACCACTCCCTGGCCCACCCACGTCACGCTGGACAATTTCCGCGACGCCCTGGCCACCGACAAGGGCAATGATTTCCTCGGCGCCATCGGCAACTCGCTGTTCATTTCCTTAACGACGACCGCGCTCGCCGTCGCCGTCGGCGTCTTCACCGCCTACGCGCTCGCCCGCCTCAACTTCCCCGGCAAGGGCATCGTCACCGGCATCATCCTCGCCGCCTCCATGTTCCCCGGCATCGCCCTGGTCACCCCTCTGTTCCAGCTCTTCGGCAACCTCGGCTGGATCGGCGAGTACCGGGCGATGATCATCCCCAACATTTCCTTCGCCCTCCCCCTCACCATCTACACCCTTGTCTCCTTCTTCCGGCAGCTGCCCTGGGAACTGGAGGAAGCAGCGCGGGTCGACGGCGCCTCCCGCGGCCAAGCCTTCCGCCTCGTCCTCCTCCCCCTCGCCGCCCCCGCGCTGTTCACCACCGCCATCCTGGCGTTCATCGCCACGTGGAACGAGTTCATGCTCGCCCGCCAGCTCTCCACCACCGCCACCGAGCCCGTCACCGTCGCCATCGCCCGGTTCTCCGGCCCCAGCGCCTTCGAATACCCCTACGCCTCCATCATGGCCGCCGGAGCCCTGGTCACCATCCCGCTCATCATCATGGTGCTCATCTTCCAGCGCCGTATCGTCTCCGGCCTCACCGCGGGTGGAGTGAAGGCATGACCGAGTGAACGCGACCGAACCCAGCGACTCCGGGCGGGGTCAACGCCGAAAGCTTCAGCACGAAACCCTGCTCGGTTTCCTGGGTTTCTTCGCCTTCCTCGCCTTAGCGCAGGCAGTAGCGAATCTCTTCTCACCGGACCCCGCGATATGGCCCGGCCTGTTGGCCGCCGTCCTCGTAGGCCTGACCTGGTGGGTGTGGCGACGCTAGTCTGGGCACCATGCCGATCATCTACAATGCCGCCACCACCCTCAACGGCTTCCTCGCCGATGATCACGACTCCCTGCAATGGCTTTTCGACGTCCCCGGTTCCGACGATGCTGCCGCCGAGACCGGTTCCTTCCTCGACCATGTTGACGCCCTCGTCATGGGCTCCACGACCTACGAATGGCTGCTCAAGGAACTCGGTACCCCGGAGGAGATCGTCATCCAGCACGGAGGCCGACCCATCTGGGTATTCAGCTCCCGCGAACTTCCCCTCCCAGAATCATCCGATACGATCCGGTTGCTCAACGGTGCGGTAGCCGATCATCTTCCTCTTTTCCGGAAAAACGGCGACACCATCTGGGTCATGGGCGGTGGTGATCTGGCCGGTCAATTCTTTGATGCCGGCGCACTCGACAAGATTATCCTCACCCTGGCTCCGGTGTTCTTACCGTCTGGACGCCCCACCCTTCCCCGCCGGATCGATAGCTCCCAGCTCACCTTCAGCGGACAACGACAGGTTGGGAAGTTCGTGGAGGTCACCCTCGACGTAACTCCAACCCCATAGCCTGAGGTTTTTCACAGTTCACTGGTGAACTTTCCGCTAGCGGATTTGCTAAATCTGTGTGCACCTCAGGGCCGGTCGTGCGAAGCAACGCTAGTCAAACGTGATGATCGGCTTGATCACTTCCCCACTCGCGGAGTCGGCGAAGGCGTCGTTGATCTGTTCCAGTGGGTAGTAGCGCACCAGCTTCTCGATGGGGAATTTCCCTTGGCGCCACAGGTGCACCAGGCGAGGAATGAAATCCTGCGGGATGGCGTCACCTTCGATGATGGTGCGGAACTTCCAACCGCGTACAAGGGAGCCGCCGACTTCGAAGGTTGCCTCGGTGCCTGGCGCGGGGGCACCAACCAGACCGGCGGTTCCGTTGATTGCAAGAGAATCCACGGCCTGCCTGGTCACGGCGACGACGCCAGTGGTGTCCAGGGCGTAGTCCACTCCGTCGTCGGTGAGCTCCTTGATCGTGGCCACGGGATCTTCGTCTCGAGAATTGATCGTGTGCGTGGCCCCCAGCTCGCGAGCTAACTCCAGGCGGGAGTCATGAATGTCCACTGCCACGATGGTGGTAGCACCTGTGGCTGCGGCCGCCATGATCGCCGCCGAGCCGACTGCTCCGGTGCCGAAGACGGCGACGGTGTCACCAGCTTTGACGCCCAGCGAATTGAGGATGGCGCCTGCACCCGTGGACAGTCCGCAGCCCAGTGGGCCGAGCAGTTCGAGCGGCACGTCGTCGTCGACTTTGACCACGCTGCGAACGGAGACATTGGTGTGGTTGGCGAAGGAGGACTGGCCGAAGAAGTGTGATCCGGTCTTTTCCCCGTTGTCGCTGAAAGCAGTCGAACCATCGTCGCGGGTGCAGGCGAAGTTCTTGTCGTAGAAGCGCTCGCAGTAGGCGGGCGCGCCGCTCAGGCACTTGTTGCACTGGCCACAGGAGTTGAAGCCGAGCACGACTTTATCCCCCGGCTGGACTGAGGTGACCCCGGGGCCGACGGCTTCCACGACGCCAGCGCCTTCGTGGCCGAACACTGCGGGGAGGAATGTCGGGTAGATCTGGTCCCGGACGATGGCGTCGGTGTGGCAGACGCCAGCGGCGATGATTCGGACCTGGACCTCATTGAGTTCTGGGGCGCCGAGTTCGACGGTGGTGACTTCGAATGGTTGGTGGGCTGATCGGACGATAGCGGCAGTGGTCTGCATGATTCTCCAATGGTGGTCGGTGACGTGATGTCACAGGTAGATGGTCTGAGTTTGTTGGTAGGAGGCGAGCCCCTCGGGTCCGAGTTCGCGCCCGAGGCCACTCCCCTTCACCCCTCCGAAGGGTGCAGCGGGATCGGGAATGTAGCGATTGATACCAATGGTGCCGGTCTCAACGCGGCGGGCGAGGGCGGCGCCGCGCTCGGGATCGTTGGTCCACACGGTTCCTCCGAGGCCGAACTGAGAGTCGTTGGCCAGGCGGACGGCGTGGTCCTCATCGTCGTAGGAGATGACGGTGAGGACGGGGCCGAAGATTTCTTCCTGGGAGATGGTGGCGCTGTTGTCCACTCCGGCGAAGACGGTCGGCTCGACGAAGAATCCGGCGTCGAGGTCGTCAGGGCGGCCGCCGCCCACCGTGATGCGACCTCCGGCGCTCTTACCTTCGGCGATGTAGGACTCCACCCGGTCGCGTTGGCGGGCCGTGGCCATGGGCCCGATCTGCGTGTCCGGCGATTGGGCTGGCCCTACCTTGAGGCTGCCGGCGAATGCGGTGAATGCATCGACAACCTCGTTGTACCGGGATTTTGGTGCCAGAATGCGAGTGCCCAGGAAGCAGGTCTGCCCGTTGTTGAGCAGAGTTGAGGTGAACAGGCCCGTTCCGATCTTGTTCAGATCCAGGTCGGCATCATCTAACACGATGGCTGCGGACTTGCCGCCAAGCTCAAGGGTGACGGGGCGCAGGAGGCGACCGCACACCTCACCAATCTTCCGGCCCGCTTCAGTGGATCCCGTGAAGGCGACCTTGTGAACCTGCGGGTGAGACACCAGGTAGGCGCCTGCCTCACGTCCACCGGGAACAATGTTGACCACGCCTGCGGGAACTCCTGCGGCTTCCACTGCCTCGGCGAGGAGGTAGGAATCGAGAACGGTTTCCGGCGAGGGCTTGATCACGATGGTGCATCCGGCGGCTAAGGCTGGAGCCAGCTTGAACATGGTCAGCGCTTGTGGGAAGTTCCACGGCACGATCGCTGCCACGACGCCGATGGGTTGGTGGCGGACTTCGATCTCTCCGCCGAGAAGTCCGGGGCGAATCGCGGAGATGGAGGAGCCGTCGACCAGGTCGGCGTAGTAGCGCAGCACGGCGCTGGGATAACCGGTTTCCAACTGGGCGGCCACCGCGATGGGCATGCCGTTTTGTGAGCTCACCCGCTGCCGGAAGTCATCGGCACGGGCATCGATCTCGTCGGCCAGGCGCCGCATGACGGTGGAGCGCTCGGAGGGATCCCAGGTGGCCCACCCAGTAGGGTCCTCGAATGCGCGACTCGCGGCCGACACCGCCGCATCAATATCGCGCTCGCTCGCTCCGGGTACCTGGCCGATGGCCTGCTCAGTGCTGGGATCGACGGGGACGATCACCTCACTGCTGGAGGGGGCGACCCATTCGCCGCCGATGAAGAAGGTGTCATAAGTGATGCTCATTGTTTAGGAGGTCCTTTCGGGATTCAGGGGGTTCTATCTCACCTGGGACCGAGTATTGTGCTGAGCATCACTGTTTAGTTGACTGATTGTGCCCGGGCTTTTGTCTGTTCGTGCCAGGAGACCCCGGAGGGAGGCGAGACAATGCCGGAGGCTATGCCGTGGACCGAGCGGATGAGTTCGGTGTTCGGACTGGACGTGCCGGGGGCGTCGGCAAGCGTGGACGGTGAGGTCAGCCAGGCGTCGTTGGGAAGCGTCGAAGCCTTCCGGATCTCCGGAACTCCGCAGGATCTGCGGCGTTCACGGCGTTCCATCTCCCGGGCCGACTACACGCCGCTCAAGGTCTGCGCGGTGCGTTCCGGCACCATGACCCTCGTCCGCGAGGGGCACGCGGACCTGCATTTCCATCCCGATGACATCGCCTTTTATGACACGGCCCGCCCCTACCGCCTGCGTTTTGGCGGGCAATGGGAGTGCGCCGTGATGACCGTCAACCGGGAGGAGCTGGCACTATCGAAGCGGACTCTCAGCCACGCCCTGAGCCGCAGTTTCTCTGGCACCGGTCCCGGCGGGGTGCTCACTCAACTGCTCCACACAGCCATGAACGGCCCCGCCGTCCGACATGAGTCATCGGCCTTCTTGGGCAACGCTGCCATCGATCTTCTCAGTGGGCTCGCTTTTGACAGCGACGTCCCTTACGCCCCGGAGGAGGCGCTCCGCGTTGCGGTAGACAACTACATCCGGAACAACCTCGGGTCGACCGAACTATCTGCCACCCACATTGCCCGCGCCCACGGGATCTCCGTCCGCACCCTCCACCGGATCTTTAGCGAAGAGGAATGGGGCGTGGCGGAGTACATCAGGAACCTCCGGCTGGAGGCCGTGCGGCGGGACCTGCTCGACCCGCGGCTGCGCGGGCGCAGCATCATGTCCATCGCCGCCCCCTACGCCTTCCGCGATCAAGCCCACCTGACCCGCATCTACCGGGCGAAGTTCGGCGTCACGCCGGCTGCCCATCGCGACAGGTTGTAGCCCTAGGAGCTGATGAGCTGTCGGCTGAACGATTGCTCGAGGTCGGCCAGGAGTTGGGCGCGCTTTTCGGGAGTCTTGCCCGTGGGGTTGCTGGTGTTGAGCCAACGCAGACGCTTGACGCCGATCTTGCGGAAGGTGCCGCGGAACATGATCTTCAGGATCGGGTTGCCGATGAGCCACCGGTAGAGGGCGTTGGGCGTGGACATCGTGGTCAGGAGCGCGACTCCCTTGATGTTCGGGATGCCGTTGATGAAGAGACCAGGCTTCTCGGGCTCGCTGTAGACGATGCCTTTGGTGAGAACTTTGTCGAGGAACCCCTTGGTCAGCGCAGGCATGGCTTCCCACCAGATGGGGAAGGCAAACACCAGGTAGTCGGCCTCTTTGAGGCGAGCTTGGTAGTCGGCGGCCAGGGGATCGATGACGGACTTCTTGCGCCAGGCGACGAGGTCCTCGGCGCTCATGACGGGGTTGAACCCGTCCGCGGCGAGGTCGATGAGGTCGACCTCATGCCCGGCGGCAGTGAGACTGCGGCAGGCGGCGGCGGCTTGCGCGGCGGTGTAGCTGCGCTTGTGGGGGATGTTTTCAGACGACTGAAAACCGTAAGGGTGGTCGACGACCATGAGGATTTTCATTGACTTCTCCTGTCGATGTGGGTGTTCGGAAAACTATGTTACAGTACATTTGTACAGATTGATTTGGAAAGGTGCCAATGGCCAAGACAGATGGGCGTCTCGCCCGCGGACAAGAACGCCGCGAACTCCTCCTCGACAGCTCCGTAGCGGTGGTCGCCGCCGGCGGAGCTGGCGCCCTCACCCACCGCGCAGTGGCAGCACAGGCAGGCGTCTCACTTGCCTCAGTGACCTACCACTTCCCCCAAATCGGCGACCTGCGATCAGGAATGTTCGACCACGCGGGGACGCGCGTGGGAAGCGCCTTCCGGGCGCTGGTGGAGACCTCGGACCCCGGGGACGTCGCAAAGCTGGCCGCCGACTACGCCGTACTACTCGTCCGCGACCAACGCGACGACACCGTCGCGGTATTCGAGATGATCGTCGCAGCGACGCACGACCCAACGCTGAGGCCACTGGTGAGGTTCTTCAACGACCGCCTCGCCGACCTCCTCGTCGGAGCAGTCGGCGACCGCTTCTCCGCCCTCGTCGTCGCCTCGGCCATCCAAGGACTCATCCTCGGATACTGCACCCAAGAACAAGAAACCGACTTCCCGGCACTGCACGAAGCAGTGTCCGACCTCGTCGCCCGCTACTCCACCACCGCAAAGGACAACTAATGGAACTCGCACTCACCCTCATTAGCGGCATCGCCTGGACGACCGTCTACGTCGCCGCGATCGTCATCGGCCTGCGCCACAAGACCTACGCCATGCCCATCGCCGCCCTCGGACTCAACATCGCCTGGGAATGGATCTACGCCGTCCACGACCTCATGTTCGACCCCCAGATCCAGGCCTACGTCAACCTCACCTGGGCGATCGGCGATGTGATCATCCTGTACACCTTCTTCCGATACGGGCGGAAAGAACTCCCCTCATTTGTCACCAAGCCACTGTTCATCGGATGGGGCCTCGCCGTGCTCGGCACATCCTTCGCACTCCAATTCCTCTTCATCGCTGAGTTCGGCATGGAGGGCATGCTGGCAGCCCAGTACTCCGCCTTCCTGCAAAACCTGCTCATGTCCGGACTGTTCATCGCCATGTTCATCGCCCGCCGAGGCGCACGCGGCCAGTCCCTGGTGATCGCCGTGGCGAAGTGGCTGGGCACCCTGGCCCCCACGATCCTCTTCGGCGTCATGGGTAACTCGCCGTTCATCCTCGGCATCGGTCTGCTGTGTAGCGTGTTCGACCTCATCTACATCGGGCTGCTCATGTGGGCCAAGGCACGACCACAGCACTTCGCTCCGGCCGTTCCGGCCACGGTGTGATTTCACCACGTTAAAAGGGGTCTTTTCACCGCTCGAACAGAGCTGAAAGGGGCCCCTTTCTACGGTGTGATATCACGGCGAATCGGTGGGCGGAAGCCCAGCGCTGCCGCGGGGGTCATCGATGAGGTCGAACGCGCCGATGGTGGCGATTGTCCCCTAGTTCGGAAGCGCGTGCGACTTTGCTCTCACCGAACAGATCACGCCCTGGCGGTGCATGGCCTCCCCCGAGGGTGCCTGCGCCGCCTATTACAACTTCGGCCGACTCGACCGAGTGATGACGGCGTCCCTCACCTGACGAATGCTCAAGTAGCGAAGCACTCATTCTCGTGATTCCCTTAGCCGTGGCGCTACGCGAAACGGCGCTGCGACCGGGACCGATTATCATCATTCCTCTGACGTAGAGCTTCCCGAACCCTGGAATCTTGGTGCAGAGCGTCTCAACTAGCGCCGCCCTACCCCTGGATACCGCCCCAAACCATCAGTGCCAAGTTGACCCAGGACAAGATGCCGATCCGCTCTGAAAACATGCGACTCAAGGTTTCCGGAACAGCCATTCGAACTTTTCCGAGCATTCCAACAACGCGTGTCGGGATATGGCAGTAATCTCCGCTTCATGAAAACTGATGCAGTCACCATTGATGAGCTATCTGATGGTCGCGTAGTCTGCGAGCTGCGGTCCCCCAAGGGCCGCTACATCTCCATCGATATGCGACCAAACCAGGCAGAGCCGGAGATCGAAGGCGATGCGATCCTCACAGGCAACAAAGCGATCAAATCTAGCCTGCTGCTCGCCCTCGGCGCTTACCTCGACAGTCGCGACGAATCCCTGAATAAGGAAGACCAAAAGGCTCAGGCCGACGGTGCTGAGGCACTGTTTAGGGAATGCTCACAACTCGCCAAACTATCCGATCGGCTTACGAGTGAATCCAGGCAAGCCTGGTGCTCATCCTGTTTGTATTTCACCGTGCACCAGAAAGTCGAAAGGCGCGGCCCAGGCACGACCATCTACCTGTGCAGCTCTTGTGGATCCGCTACCACTTCCTGCATGGCGCCCGGCTGCGATGCGCTCGCCCTGTACAAGCGCAGGCTTCGTGACTTTGTGCCCTACTGCGCTGAGCACAGCCACCAGCTCCCCTCGTTTGAAGACGCAGCTGCTCCACTCGCGGATCTCGAAGATTTTCATGACTTGATGAACTACCGTCGAAAAAATTGGGCTCGAAACACCTATTATGCGACGGCTGGCATCGGAGCTGCCGGTGTGGCGGCCATAGCGGCAGCCGGGGCTGCGCCTGTGATCGGTGGTTTCATCGGAGTGAAATTTCTGGGGTTGACGGGTGCGGCTGCTACAAAAGCGGGCCTGGCGACACTTGGCGGTGGCGCGCTCGCAGCAGGTGGGTTCGGAATGGCAGGTGGAGCCGCCCTGATCACCATGGCTGGCACCGTCCTCGGTGGAGCCTGGGGAACTCGTTATCTTAGTGCATACCTCGATGATGACGAATCATTCGACATTGAAAAGCTTCGTGAGGGTACCGGGCCCGCAGTCGTCATCGCCCGAGGGTTTACGACTGAACGCAACCCGAAATGGCGAAAAGAGGTACAGTTTGCCGAGCTTCAATACGACAACCCCACGATCTACCTGCTCACCTGGGGTTCCAAGGAACTCGGCGATCTTGTGGCGTTTCTAGGCTTTGGTGGCGCGAAAGGCGTCGCAGTTGCAGGCGTGAAAAAGATCGCAATGAAGGCAGGCAAGCAAGCTGCAAAGAACCTCGGTCCAGTGGGCGCCGCGATGGGCGCTCTGGACCTTTTGAAGAACCCTTGGCACACCGCCGTCAACAAGGCGGAACGAGCCGGACAGGCGCTGGCGGAACTCATCATCAAGACAGATCGAAATGACTGGGTGCTCATCGGCCACAGCCTCGGAGGGCGCGTCATGATCAAAACGGCAAACGCATTATCAACCACGTCCGAAGCTGCCCGGATCTTGGATGTCCACCTGCTCGGCGCCGCCGCAAGTCAACGACCATCAAGGGACTGGACTGGTTTAGGCAATTCTGTATCGGGCACAATTCACAACTACCATTCACAAAGCGACCAGGTCCTCTCGAAGTTGTACCGTGTTGCTCAAGGCAACAAGGTCGCCGTAGGGCACTCGGGATTTAGAGCATCAGTCCCGTCGATCATCGACCACGATGTCAGTGAATTGGTCACCAAGCACAATGCCTACTACTCGAAGCTCGTGCAGACACTGCGTGCAAAATCTGATTATCGCCGCTAGAGCCTAGCTTCCGAGCAGCTTTCGCCGCAGGTTCTCGTCCTTGCGCTCGACTTCCTGCGCCATGGCCGCTTGGTAGGCAGCCATCTTCTCCACCAGTGCTGGGTCGCCAGCGCCGAGGATGCGCACGGCCAGCAGGCCGGCGTTTTTCGCCCCGCCAATGGAGACGGTGGCGACGGGCACGCCCGCGGGCATTTGCACGATGGACAGCAGCGAATCCATGCCGTCGAGATCCTTCAGCGCACGGGGTACCCCGATGACCGGCAGCGGCGTGGCTGCGGCGACCATGCCCGGCAGATGGGCGGCCCCGCCGGCGCAGGCGATGATGGCCTTGAGCCCACGCTCGTGGGCGGACTTGGCGTAGGCGAGCATTTTCTCCGGGGTGCGGTGAGCTGAGACAACACCCACTTCGAAGGGCACGCCGAATTCGGCGAGAGCCTCGGCGGCGGGTTCGATGGTGGGCCAGTCCGAGTCGGAGCCCATGATGATGCCAACTTGGGGATTCATGGGTGTCATTGTGCCAGAGCTGGACCTATGTCGAGCCGCTAAGCAGCGATGAAACCGTCGGCCCAGCGGCCATGGACGAGGTAGTCGGCTGCGAGGTTCGCTTCTCGACGCACGCGTGTGTCATCGTCTCCAGAGACGTTGACGTGGCCAATCTTCCGCCCGGCGCGCCACGGCTTGCCGTAGAGGTGGATCTTGGCGTGGGGGAAGCGCTGCCACACCTGCGCCATGCGCTGCCCCATGGGCATGTCTGGGTCGGTGTCGCCGCCGAGGACGTTAGCCATGACGGTGACGGGAGCGGTGGGTGCGGTGGAGCCCAGTGGGTAATCGAGGACGGCCCGCAGATGTTGCTCGAATTGGCTGGTCACGCAGCCGTCTTGGGTCCAGTGGCCGGTGTTGTGCGGGCGCATGGCGAGTTCGTTGACGGCGATGTCCGGTTGGCCGTTGGCATCGGCGAATTCGAAGAGTTCGACGGCGAGGACGCCGGTCACCCCGAGTTCTTCGGCGACGTGCACGGCGAGGTCGCGTGCCCGCTGCCCCAGCTCCGGCGACAGGCCCGGCGCGGGTGAGACTGCCTCGGTGCAGATCCCGTTGGTCTGGACTGACTCCACGACCGGCCACGCCGCCACATTCCCCGAAGGCGTGCGCGCCACCATCGCCGAAAGCTCGCGCACCAAGGCGACCTTCTTTTCCGCCATGAGCGGGGTGCCTGCCGCAAGGAGTTCGGCAACGAGAGTGCGCAGCTGCGCGCGATCGGCGGGGAACCAGACGCCGTGGCCGTCGTAGCCGCCGCGGCGTGCTTTGAGGCAGACGGCACCGTCGACGGCGTCGAAAAATGCTTCCGCATCCTCGACCGATTCGATCGCCGCGAACGGCGGGACGGGGGCGCCGATCTCGCGGAGGCGTTTGCGCATGACCAACTTGTCCTGGGCGTTGACCAGGGCGTCGGGGCCGGGCTGAACGTTGACACCCTCGGCAATGAGGGCGCGCAGGTGCTCGGTGGGGACGTGCTCGTGGTCGAAGGTGACGGCGTCGGCGCCCTCGACCGCCCGGCGGAGATCAGCGAGGTCGGTGTAATCGCCGTAGACCACGTCGGCGGCCACTTGGGCTGCCGATGCGTCGGGAGACGCTGCCAGGAGCCGGATGGATTGGCCGAGCTCGATGGCCTCGGTCTGCATCATCCGGGCGAGCTGGCCGTCGCCGATCACGGTGACGGTGGGCATGCCCGGGACGTGGGCGAGAGGGTTTCCTGCAGCGTCAATCACGGGCTTTACTATAGCGGCTACCAGTAGCGGACCGGCACGGGCGGCAGGGACGCCTCGATGAGGGAGGCGACCTTCTTGGTGCGCGGGACATCGGGGAAGAACAGGGGACGATCAAACCCGAGAATGGCCAAGGAGATTCCGTTGCGGCGGCGCTGGACACCGCGAACGTCCTGCAGCGGAATGGAGTCCACCCGGGAGCGGAAGGTGCCGTCGCGGACGATAATGCGGCGATCGGTGACCAGGAAGCGGCGTCGCCGGGCGCGCAGCAGCGGCACCACGAAGCGCCACAGCACGAGCAGCGCCCACACTCCGACCACGCCGTTGCGAAGGTCGACGCCGAAGGCGTGGCCGGGTTGATCGAGCCAGCCAATTCCCATCCAACACACCCCGGTGATGAGGATGAGCTCGAGGGTGGGAAAGGTGAGGGTGCGCAGCGGCGCCGTGAGGTCGGCGCGCACCACCTCGCCTGGTCCCGGCCGGATTGATCCCATGGGGCGTGAGTCTAGTAGGTGGTGTCGGTGCGGCGAAGGTGAGTGACGTCACCGGCGGAGATGAAGTGGCGGGCCCCCTGCTCGTCTTCTAGCTCCAGTCGGCCGTCGTTGGATACCCCGGTCACGGTGCCCAGCAACTGGCCGGTGGCGGCTTCCACCCGCACCGGCTTGCCGACGGTCGCGCACGCCCCCCGGTAGTCAGTCATGAGGTCGCGCCCACCGGTGGCCCACTGTTCGAGCCGGCGGCGCAGGGCGTTGAGGACGGTGACCCCGACCTCTTCCACGGCGACCTCGATGCCCTCTAACGCCAGGGAGGTCGCGTGCGGCACGGGAAGTTGTTCACGTGTGAGCGAGACGTTGAGCCCCAGGCCAACGACGATCCGGGGATCTTCGGGCAACCCGGCGGCCTCGGCGAGGATGCCGCAGACCTTTTTCTCGTTGAGCAGCACGTCGTTGGGCCATTTGAGCTGCACGTCGGCGCCGGTTCCCGCCAGCTCCTTCACGGCGTCCAGCACGGCGAGGCCCGCCGCCAGGGGGATGGTGCCTAGCTGGTCCATCTCTTCGATTGTCGGTCGTAGGAGCACTGACAGGATGACCTGTGTACCGGCGGGTGAGACCCACGGCCGTCCCATCCGGCCCCGGCCTGCGGTTTGTTGCCCGGCGAGGCGGACGGTCCACGCAGGGGCGAAGGTATCGGCCAGCAGGTCAGCGTTGGTGGATCCCGTCTCGGGGACCCAATCGACGCGGGCGTAGGCGGGTAGGTGCTCGCGGTAGTAGCTCTCTAGGGTGCTCACGGGAAGCGAGTTTACAGGGGGCTTTGACCCACCGACAGAGCCTATCCAGTCACACGAGTCACTTCCGACACGCCGATCTTTTGCCCACAAAAGCGCCGTCACCTGCACAAACATGGAGTGTGATACTCATCACGTAGGTTTCGTTGTGGAAACTACGCATCAATGGGTCTACTATTCCCAAACATGACCATTTCCTCACCTTTGACGGACCTGTCCGATCTGACCGACGTCACCACCACCGCCGGCAAGATCGCCGACTTGAAGCGTCGCCGCGCGGAAGCCACCTACCCCATGGGCGAGAAGGCCGTGGAGCGGGTGCACGCCCAGAACCGCCTGACGGCACGTGAGCGCCTGGACTACCTCCTCGACGAGGGATCCTTCGTCGAGACCGACATGCTGGCCAAGCACCGCACCACCGACTTCGGCATGGGCAAGAAGCACCCCACCACCGACGGCATCGTCACCGGCTGGGGCACCATCGACGGCCGCGAGGTCTGCATCTTCTCCCAGGACGGCACCGTCTTCGGCGGCGCCCTCGGCGAGGTGTACGGCGAAAAAATGATCAAGATCATGGACCTGGCCGTCACCACCGGCCGCCCGCTCATCGGCCTCTACGAGGGTGCTGGTGCCCGCATCCAGGACGGCGCAGTCTCCCTCGACCAGATCGCCCGGACCTTCTATCAGAACATCCACGCCTCGGGAGTTGTCCCGCAGATCTCCGTGATCATGGGCGCCTCTGCTGGCGGCAACGCCTACTCCCCCGCCCTCACCGACTTCGTTGTCATGGTGGACAAGACCTCCAAGATGTTCGTCACCGGCCCCGACGTCATCAAGACCGTCACCGGCGAGGAAATCACTCAGGAGGAACTCGGCGGCGCCACCACGCACATGGCCACCGCTGGTAACTCCCACTTCACCGCCCAGACCGATGAAGAGGCCCTCGACTGGGTCCACGACCTGTTGGGCTTCCTGCCTTCCAACAACCGCACGGTTGCTCCCTACGAGCCCTTCACCGCTGACCAGGGCGCCGTCGGCGACAACATCACCGCCGATGATCTCAAGCTCGACGGCATCATCCCGGATTCGCCGACCCAGCCCTACGATGTCCGCGAGGTCATCGAGTGCCTCACCGACGACGGCGAGTACCTGGAGATCCAGGCCCAGCGCGCCGAGAACGTTGTCATCGCTTTCGGCCGCATCGAGGGCCAGTCGGTCGGCTTCGTCGCCAACCAGCCCTCCGTCTACGCCGGCTGCCTCGACATCGATTCCTCCGAGAAGGCCGCCCGCTTCATCCGCACCTGCGACGCGTTCAACATCCCCATCGTCATGCTTGTCGACGTCCCGGGCTTCCTGCCCGGCGCCGGCCAGGAGTATGGCGGCATCCTCCGCCGCGGCGCGAAGCTACTCTACGCCTACGGCGAGGCCACGGTCCCGAAGATCACCGTCACCACCCGCAAGGCGTACGGCGGAGCGTACTGCGTCATGGGCTCCAAGGGCCTCGGCGCCGACGTCAACCTGGCGTGGCCGACCGCGCAGATCGCCGTCATGGGCGCTGCCGGCGCGGTGGGCTTCATCTACCGCAAGGAGCTCAAGGAAGCCTCCGAGAAGGGCCTCGATGTTGTCGAGCTGGCCAAGTCCTTCGAGCGCGAGTACGAGGACCACATGCTCAACCCGTATAAGGCAGCCGAGCGCGGCCTCATCGACGCGGTCATCCTCCCCAGCGAGACCCGCGGCATGATCGCCCGCAATCTCCGCCTCTACCAGGATAAGAACGTCTCCCGCCCGGCCCGCAAGCACGGGAACATCCCGCTCTAAGAATTCGGCCGAGAAGTTTCCCCGCGCACCTCTTCATTGGGGTCCGCGGGGCCTTCTTTTCGCGGTACCTGCGCAACGACCTAGACTAGAGGACCATGACGACCACCTCCCCTGATCTCACCACCACCGCCGGAAGGCTCGCCGATTTGCGGGCCCGCCTGGCGGAGGCCGAGGCCCCGGTGGGAACCGATGCTGTTGAGGCCACCCATGCCGCCGGCAATCTAACCGCCCGCGAGCGTCTTCTCAGCCTCCTCGATGACGATTCTTTCGTCGAGACCGACGCCCTCGCCCGGCACCGTTCCGCAGAGTTCGGGATCGATAGCCAGCGCCCCCTCACCGACGGTGTGGTGACCGGCTACGGCACCATTCAGGGCCGCAAGGTCTGCGTGTTTTCCCAGGACGCGACTGTTTTTGAAGGCACTCTCGGCGAAGTGTATGGCGAGAAGATCATCAAGATCTACGACCTCGCCATCAAGACCGGTGTGCCCATCATCGGCATCCACGAGGGGGCTGGGGCGCGCATCGCCGAGGGCATTGTCACCTTGTCGATGTACTCCAGAATCATCGCCCGTTCCACCACCGCCTCTGGCCTCATCCCGCAGATCGCCATCGTGACCGGACACACCGAAGGCGTCCACGCGCTGGCGCCCGTCTTCGCCGACATCCTCGTCATGGTTGATGGCCAGGCCAGCCTCCACCTCGTCGCTGCCGACGTCGTGGAAAAGGTCACCGGCGCCCCGGCCACCCCGGATTCCTTGGGTAGTGCGCAGGTCCACTCCGCCACCTCAGGTACGGCGCACGCCACAGCTGCCAGTGACGCCGCCGCCCTCGAACTGGTTCAGGAGATCATCGGCTTCCTGCCCGCGAATAACCGCGCCGAGGCCCCCCGCGCCGAAGCCCCGGAGGCCACCGCGGCCGATGGTGAGCTCGACACCATCGTCCCGGATTCTGGCGCCCAGACCTACGACATTAGCGACATCATCCGCCGAATCGTTGACAATGGCGCCTTCTTCGAGTTGCAGCCGCACTACGCCACGAACATCATCACCGGCTTCGCCCGCATCGAGGGACGGACCGTGGGCATCGTGGCCAACCAGCCATCCGAGCTGGCCGGATGCCTCGACTCGGTGTCCGCCGAGAAGGCCGCCCGCTTCATTCGCACGTGCGATTCCTTCAACATCCCGCTCATCGAATTCGTCGACTCCCCCGGTTTCGTCCCCTCGGAGGGGGAGGAGCACGGCGGGGTCCTGCGCCGCGGCGCGAAGCTGGCCTATGCCTATGCCGAGGCCAGTGTCGGCAAGATCACGGTGATCACCCGCCGTGCCATCGGCGCTGCTTACGTCCTCATGGGGTCGAAGGATCTTGGCGCGGACCTCGTGTTCGCGTGGCCGACGGCGCAGATTGCGGTGGCGGAGGCTGCCGCGGCCGTCGATAAGCTCTCGGTGGATGAGGCGGACTACGCCGAGAAGTACCTCACCCCCTACCTGGCTGCGGAACGCAGCTTGGTGGACGCGGTGATCGAACCCTCGACCACCCGGGCGCGCCTCGTTGATGGCCTGCGCCTGTTGGACCGCAAGGTCCTCATGACCCCGCCGAAAAAGCATGGAAACATCCCCCTCTAAGGAGCAGAACGTGACCACAACCATGGAAAAGCCACTGTTTCGGGTCCTCAAAGGAAACCCGGATGCTACCGAGCTCGCCGCACTCACCGCCGTCATCGCGGGTCTGGCTAAGCGCCGCCCCGCTGAAGATTCCGGCGAGCGCAACCTGTGGGGCCGCCCGGAGGATCGCCTCCAGCGGACGACGTTGTACAACCCGAACGCGTTCCGCAACGTCACGTTCTACTAATGCAGCTGGTCCTCGCGTCAGCTTCGCCCTCGCGGAAGTTCATTCTCAACTCCGCGGGGGTTGAACCGATTCTTCATCCGGCCCACGTCGATGAGGATGCGCTGCTGACGTCGCTTATCGACGCCCCCGCCTCCCGCACCGTCGCCGCCCTCGCCGAGGCCAAAGCCCTCGCCGTCGCCGGCGAGTACCCGGCCAACACTGTGGTCATCGGCTGCGATTCCATGCTCCTGCTGGACGGGGAACTCCAGGGCAAGCCCCACACCGTCGAGCGCACCATCGAGCGTTGGCAGGCCCAAGCTGGCCGCAGCGCAGAGCTGCTCACCGGGCATTGCGTGGTCTACGACGGGCACACAGTCGTAGAAACCGCCTCCACGACGGTGCACTTCGCCGACGCCTCCCCCAGGGACATTGCCGCCTACGCCGCCACGGGCGAGCCCCTAGAGTGCGCCGGCGCGTTTACCCTCGAGGCCCTCGGCGGCTGGTTCATCGACCGCATCGAGGGCGACCCGTCCTCCGTGGTCGGGCTGTCCCTCCCCCTCGTGCGACGCGCCTTGTACCACTTCGGCTTCTCGGTATCGGACTTCTGGGACCGCTAGAAGAACTCCTTGATCTCGTCCCACAGCAGTGGCGCGAGACTCTCCCCGTAGGCCACGGAGAAATGGTTGCCGTCACGGTAGACGTAGACGTTGCCAATCACTCCCGGGCAGGTATCCCCCGGGCAGAACCAATCGGAGGTATCCACGGCTTTCATGTTGGGCAGTCGCCTGAGGTAGCGGGCGGCGGGATCGACGGGCGCATACGCCTGGGAACGAGGCTGGCCGCAGCCGTCCACATCCCCGGTCTCCGCCACGCACCGCGAGACCATGAACCCGGACCCATCCGGCTCCAGGAACCACGGATTATCCCGCAAGCCCACAAAGGGAATGTCTCGCTCAGCGAGGAAGTTCCACAGCGTGGGGTAGCTCAAGGGCACCTCGTCGAGGGAGCGACCCTGTTCAATGAGCGGCCGCGTCGACGTGGACATCACCAGATCAGGGCGATCCTCGTCGATCTTGCGCAGGACGGACTGGTTGAAGATCTGACATTCTTCGCTAAACACCCCATCCAGCTCTGTCTCGAAGGTCGGGCAAGACTGTCTGGTCAGCGGGATGACCCGGAAGCGATACTGCCACCCGAGCATGTCCAACGCGGTCGTCCACTGTTCCGCGTGCGAGCCACCAACGACGTAGACATCAAACCTGGCATCGGGATCACCCAGGACGCAGTCGTCCTCGCCCCGCTCCTCGACGGGCAACAAGGCAGGATCATCACCAAAGACCGACATGCACCCCCGGGTCCACGCAGGCGGATAGTACTCATGCACCACGGGCAGCTCCGGCTGGTACTCCTCCACCGGCGGCACCGGTTGCCCAGCCGTCGCCATCGCACCAGGGTACTGGCGGGGATCCAACCTCATCTGCCCAATATCATCAATCCGCTCCGCCCAAGCCTGCGGCACCGTCATCAGCATCGCCGTCAGCGCCACGATGAGCACCGCACCGATGGAGCGACCACGGGCGCTGAACTCCGTCTGTACCTGTTCCATGGCACCGGCCACCCTCTTTTCGCCCTGAACGGGGCGCTTGCCATGCTGGCGCAGCGGCACCTCCACAAAGCGGTGGGTGAGATCGGCGAGCAGCACCGAGACAGCAACGACTCCAACGCCGATCCAGATGCTCGAGTCATCCTCCCCGACATAGGCCAGCGCCAGGATAAGCAGCGGCCAATGCCACAGGTAGAGCGCGTAGGCGATATCACCGAGCCAGCGCATCCATCGATGCGCCAGAGCCTGCGCCAAACGCCCGTATCCCCCACCAGCAATGATGAGTACCGCGCCACCGATCGGATAGAGGGCGGCGGGCCCGGGGAAGGCCGAGGCACCATCAAAGATGAACCCGGTGGTGAGCACCATGGCCAGGCCAATCCACGTCGCCGCCACGCGCAGCCGGTTCGGCAGCGTGAGATGCGAACCGTAGAGCGCAAGCAACGCCCCCAGCGTAAGCTGCCACAACCGCGACCACGTGGAGTAATAGTTTAGCTGCTGATCGACGCCATGCAGCATCCACGCATAGATAAACGACGCAACCGTGACCACCACCAGCAGTGGCCCAACCAGCTTGGAGATATCCAACCCAGCCCGGCGCACCCAGATGACCAGCATCGCCAGGCCGATCGCCATGAGATAGAACTGCCCCTGCACCGCCATCGACCACAGATGCTGCAGCGGGCTGACGTACAGCGAGGCCGAATCGTAGGCCGCATCCTGGGTGGCCAGTTCCCAGTTTTGGTAATAGCCCAGGCTGGCCCACAGTTGCCGCCCCAGAGTCGTCGTGCGCAACTCGGGGGCCACCACGACCAACGCGGCGACAGTTCCAGCCAGCACCACCACCAGAGTGGGCACTAATCGGCGGATCGTCCGCCAGATCGGCCACCACGGATTGGCACTCGCGTCCGCGCGGCGGGCATAACGCAACTGCGAGCCGAGGAAAAAATAGCCCGACAGCAACAGGAACACATCCACGCCGCCTGACACCCGTCCGACGAAGATGTGGAAAAAGACGACGAAGGCAATCGCGATGCCGCGCAGGCCATCGAGGTCATAGCGGTAGGAAACGCTCCGTGGACGGATACGCTCCGCCTGAGCTGCCGCCACACCTGAAACCATGAGCCCTCATCTTCACTGCTGAAATGTCCCGTAACAGAAACAGACTACCCACTCGCCTGACTTCTCCAGACATCTCCGCATATGGTGGGTGGACATGGAACTCAATGACATGCTCGCACCGCCCCCAGTGACACTGCCTGCCGACCCAGCGGCCGACCTCGATCCGACCTCTGCGGCCGCCGCGTTCGCCCACCCCGACAGCCCCCTCATCTGGGCCACGCGCGCCGAACAGGCCCTCGCCGACGCCGCCAGCGATGAGGACAAGCTCGTTGCCTACGCCTACGCCCGCACCGGCTACCACCGCTCCCTCGACCGACTGCGCGCCAACAAGTGGAAAGGCTGGGGGCCCGTGCCGTGGGACCACGAGCCGAACCAACCCGTCCTGCGGGCCATTGCTGCGCTCGCACAAGCGGCCGCACTCATCGGGGAAACCGACGAGTATGACCGCTGCCGTCAGATGCTTTCCGACGCCGACCCCGGCGCCGTCGAGCGACTGCTGAACTAAGCCCTTCTTAGGCCTGAGTTGCTGCCACCTCCACACGGCCAATGGCTTCCTTGGCTACGAGTTCCTGGATGCCCATGTCCAGCTCGGAGGTGAAGCCGACGCAGGAGCAGTTGATTTCGCCGAGCACGTAGGTGTCGGAGCCGTCCTCGCCGTCGGCGAGCATGAAGTCGGCGGTCCAGATCAGCGGGATGTTGTCGCCGCCGAGCTTCTCCGCGATGACGGGGCGGGCGTCGGCGAACTGGTCGACGAGCTCCTGCCAGGCCTCGGGCTTGTCGTAGGTGTACTTGGCGCCGGAGAACAGCGTGGCGGAGAAGTTGTCGCCACCAGCGGCCGGCTTCTTGTGCACGACGAAGACGGGGTGCGGGCCGACGAGGAGGATGCGGATTTCGCCTTCGACGATGCGCGGCATGAAGCGCATGTCGACGAGCATGCCGTTGTCGCCGATGATGTACTGGTCGCAGAAGTCCATGAACTCGCCGAGCTCACGGATCTCGGTGTGGTTGTCCACGGCTTCGGTGGCCTTGAGCTTGGTGTCCAGCGGCAGGGCGGTGCCTGGTTCGACGGAGGCGGCGAGGTCTTTGTCTTCGAGCTGGACGCGCCAGATGCCGGAGCCGGTGGAGCCGCGGTTCTGCTTGAGCACGCGCTCGCCGTAGGACAGCGACGTGGGGAAGGTGTTGTGGAAGCTCTCCACGTCGTAGTACGCGGCGGTATCGGCCGGGACGAGGTCGGTGTCGTTGAGCTTGACCAGTGCATCCTTGGCGCCGTAGGCCATCATCTCTGCCGGGGTGGACATGCCGACGAGGCCCGCGTCGGAAAGACGGGTCAGCAGGTCGAAGTAGCCCTTCTCGCCGCCGGGGATGTTGCCGGGGTTGACGCGGGAGATGTATCCGCCGAAGTTTTCGGATACGTAAGTGAACAGGTCCTCGGTCCATTCGGGGCGGTAGAAGACGACCTCGGCGTCCCAGCCGGCCTCCTTGATGGCGTTGACGATTGGCATGGTGTCCCTGCGGTGACCGTCGATGTACTTGTCAGATCCGCCCTCGACCTCGAAGACGACGATTGCCTTGTTCACTGAAGTATTCCCTTTCGCGAGAAAACGTTGACGTGGACCACTCCAAAAAATAGCGGTTCATCTGCGATTTTAGTGCCTAGGAACTCCGCCCGTGGGCACGGGGGTATTGGAGTTACCAAAGACACACTCCCCCGCCCACCATGCCTCCCCCCACTCATAAGCACTAGTCTCTAAGTGAACCTCTCTGAGATCTGTCAATCGATCCCAGAAACGCACTGTAAGTAGACCGTAAGTAGAAAGGCGTCACCGCCGTGGCCACTCCCTTTGACCCGTATCCCCAGTTCCAGGAGTACGCCCACCCGGAGCGTCTGGTGTCTGCCGCCTGGCTTTCCGCCCGGCTGGGTAGCCCCGGTCTGCGCGTCGTCGAGTCTGATGAAGACACTCTTCTCTACGATATTGGCCACCTTCCCGGCGCGGTGCGCATCGATTGGCGCAATGATCTCAATGACCCGGTCACCCGTGACTTCATTGACGGTGAGGCTTTTGCTCGCCTCATGAGCGAGAAGGGCATTGGCCGCGACGACACCGTTGTTATCTACGGTGACCAGGCCAACTGGTGGGCGTCGTACACGTTGTGGGTTTTCGAGTTGTTTGGCCACCCGGACGTTCGACTGCTGGATGGCGGCCGTGATGCCTGGATGGCTGAGGAGCGCGATACCTCGTTCATGGTGCCGGATTACCCTTCTACTGATTACCCGGTTGTTGAGCGCGACGATGTCTCCTCCCGGGCGTTGGTGGAGGAGGTCCGTGGGGCCATCGACACAGATGTGCTTATCGATGTCCGATCGCCCGAGGAGTTTGCCGGCACCGCCGACGCCAGCTCGGCGCCCACCCTGCGCCGTGGGCACATTCCCACGGCACGAAACTTCCCCTGGGACACCACGGTTCACCCGAATTCGCGCTTCCGCTCCTACGAGGAGCTGATGGAGATCTACGCTGATCTCACGGGTGAGGATCCGACGATTCTTTATTGCCACTTGGGTGACCGTTCGGCCCACACGTGGTTTGTTTTGAAGTACCTCCTCGGCTTCACCAACGTCCGTAATTACGATGGTTCGTGGTCCGAGTGGGGCAATATGGTGCGGATGCCGATCGCCCTGGGAGAATAATTACTCCTCTGCCACCTGGGAATATGCCCCTCCCTAGCCCCTTTTTTGGCGCGAAACACCAGACCTGACGAAATGCTCACGTTTTTGTGTGCAAGAATAGTCTGCATGCGTTGCGCGGCCCCCTGCTGTTGGCCGGCTAGCGCGACCCACAATCGCAGCACATGAAAGGGATTTCCCAGTGGCAGTTGAGACCAAGAAGATCACGAAGGTCCTCGTGGCTAACCGCGGCGAGATCGCCGTCCGCGTGATCCGAGCCGCCAAGGATGCGGGCATCGCCAGCGTCGCCGTCTACGCCGAGCCGGACGCGGATGCTCCGTTCGTCGCCATGGCAGATGAGGCCTTCGCTCTCGGTGGGCAGAGTTCCGCCGAGTCCTACCTCGTCTTCGACAAGATTCTCGACGCCGCCGCGAAGGCCGGCGCTGACGCCATTCACCCCGGCTATGGCTTCCTCTCCGAGAACGCGGACTTCGCGCAGGCCGTCATTGATGCCGGTCTCATCTGGATCGGCCCGCCGCCGTCCGCTATCGCTGATCTGGGGGATAAGGTCACCGCTCGCCACATCGCGGAGCGCGCTGATGCCCCGATGGCTCCGGGCACCAAGGACCCGGTCGCCAACGCTGGTGAGGTCGTCGCCTTCGCCGAGGAGCATGGTCTTCCCATCGCCATCAAGGCTGCCTTCGGCGGCGGTGGCCGCGGCATGAAGGTCGCCTATGAGATGGGCGAGGTCGCTGAGCTCTTCGATTCCGCCACCCGTGAGGCCGTCTCGGCTTTCGGCCGCGGCGAGTGTTTCGTTGAGCGCTACTTGGATAAGGCCCGCCACGTCGAGGCTCAGGTGCTGGCTGATCAGCATGGCAACGTCGTCGTCATGGGTACTCGTGATTGTTCCCTGCAGCGCCGTTTCCAGAAGCTCGTGGAGGAGGCCCCGGCTCCGTTCCTCAGCGATGAGCAGCGCGCGGCTATTCACGAGTCCGCGAAGGCTATTTGCCGCGAGGCTGGTTACTTCGGTGCCGGCACCGTGGAGTACCTCGTCGGCGCGGATGGCCTCATCTCCTTCCTGGAGGTCAACACCCGTCTGCAGGTGGAGCACCCCGTTACTGAGGAGACCACCGGTGTGGACCTCGTGCGCGAGCAGTTCCGCATCGCGGAGGGCCAGGAGTTGCGCTTCACCGAGGATCCGACCCCGCGCGGTCACTCCTTCGAGTTCCGTATCAATGGCGAGGACCCGGGCAACAACTTTATGCCGGCCCCCGGCTCGGTCACCGAATACGTCCAGCCCAACGGCCCGGGCGTGCGCGTTGACTCCGGCGTGACCAAGGGTTCGGTCATTGGCGGCCAGTTCGACTCGATGCTGGCCAAGCTCATCGTCACCGGTGAGGACCGCGATCAGGCGTTGCAGCGTGCTCGTCGCGCGCTCGATGAGTTCGTCGTCGAGGGCATGCCCACGGTCCTCCCCTTCCACCGCCACATCGTTTCCAATGACGCGTTCATCGGCGATGGCGAGTCCTTCGAGGTGTACACCAAGTGGATCGAGGAGGCGTGGGATAACCCGCTGGAGCCCTTCGTCGATCCGGCTGATGTGGACGATGAAGACGAGGCTGTGCCCGCCCACAAGATCGTCGTTGAGGTCGATGGTCGCCGCGTGGAGATCGCACTGCCCGGTGATTTGGCATTGGGTGGCGGGGCCGCCCCGAAGAAGAAGGCCAAGAAGCGTCGTTCAGGCGGCGGAGGCTCGGGCGCATCGGGCGACTCGGTTGCCGCGCCGATGCAGGGCACCGTCATCAAGGTCAACGTGACGGAGGGCGCCGAGGTGACCGAGGGCGACGTCATCCTCGTCCTCGAGGCTATGAAGATGGAGAACCCGGTCAAGGCCCACAAGTCGGGTGTTGTCACGGATCTGGCTGTCGATGCCGGGGCGGGCGTGACCAAGGGTCAGGTCCTGCTCGACATCAAGTAGGCCGTACACGCTACAACCTCCCTCGATTGAGGGAGGTTGTGGTGTTTTAGAGGGCTTCGATCTTGTCGGTTGCCTCTTGCAGGATCTCAACGATCCGCTCGGTGTTGTCGTCGTCGGCGCCGCGCACGGCCTCCTTCAGGCGGCGAAACGCCGCCCTCCGTTCGCCATGTGGGCCGCCAGGTTGTTCTGGGTCACGGTAGGCGTCCAGAATATCGCCGTCGTCGGCTCGCTTATCGACGCTCTCTTGTCCCCGATCAGTCAAGGTCGCCAACTTGCGGCCGTCGTTGACGGTGATGGTAATGAGGCCTTCGTCTTCCAGCATGGCCAGGCGCGGGTAGATGGCTCCGGCGCTGGGGGTCCAGCGCTGCTCGGTGCGCTCGGCAATGGTGGAGATGATTTGGTAGCCGTGCATGGGCTGCTCCGCGAGGAGGGAGAGGATGACATTTTTCAGGTCTCCCCGACCGGCGCGACCGCCGCGCCCGCGTCCGTGGCCCCGGCGTCCGCGTCCGCGGTGCTCCCGATGCTCGTGGTGGGGGTGGTGGTGATGGTGAAACTCGCTCATGATTGTTGAGCCTTTCTCGTTCGATGTCAGGGGGCGTGTCCCCCTGCGACATCGCTAACGATATATCACTAACTGTCGACTGTCAACGATATATCGCTAATTCATTTTTTCGGCACGACCCGGGGCACCAACCGAACCAAGATCACCATGGCGACCAGCTCCACGAGCGTCTGCGTGACCACCACCGGCGCGACCCCCGGCACCGCCAGGGCCAGCGGCAACACGACGAGCGAATTCCTCGTCACGCCCGAAAAGACGAGCGCCCGGGTCGCGGGGACGTCTTGGCCAAAGAGCCGCCCCACGATCTTTCCCAGGGGAACCATGAGAGCCACGAACACCACATAGATGGGCACCACCCTGAGCATCGACGCCTCCACTCCCCCAATCTGCGAGGCGACGACGACCACCAACGTCAGCATCATCAACGGGACCATGAGCGCATTCATCGCCACCATGACCCTGTTCAGCTTGAGCCACTGCGTACAAGCCGCCAAGCCCAGCGGAATGACAATGAACAGGACCAGCGCCTCCAAGAAGGGCCCCGCCTCGATGAGGTCCGTCGGTCCGCCCAGCAGCCGCACATACACCGGAATGAGCAGCATCTGGACGGCCATGAGGATCGGAGCCGCCGCCAACAGGCGCTCATTCGCCGCGCCCGCCAACCCCGAGAACACAATCACGTAGTCAATGCAGGGCGCCAGCAACACCAGCAGCACACCCAGCAACAGCACCGGATCACTGGCGACAAAGCGCGACAGCGCGAAGACGACGACCGGGACCACCACAAAGTTGAGGATGAGCAGGGCGGTGAGAAACCGGACGTCGATAAGCGCAGCCCGCAGGGCACGCAACGGAACCGCCAGGAACGTGGCGTAGAGCAACGCCATGAGGACCGGATTGATAGCCGGGGTGACATCACCAAGCGGGGCGATGAGCACGCCAAGGCCCAACGCCACGATGAGCAGGGGGACCTGCCAGCGCTCCAGGAATGCGACCATAGGCTACGACCTTAGCCAAGATAGCCTCCCTACAATGGTGCCCATGTCTGACTTCCACCTGCGCCCCGCAACCGAATCCGACCGGACCTACCTGGAACGGCTGTTTCACCTGGCCGACGTGTGGGGTGATGAGTCCCAGGCCCCGGGCGAGGGCTACGCCGATGACCTGGCAATGTACGTCGATGCCTGGACTCCGGACCAGGGTGGCATCATCGCCTACCAGCAGCGCGTGCCTGCCGGAGGTCTGTGGTTGCGCTCGGGCACAGACCGTCGCCCACCCTACGGATTCGTCGCCGAGGACATCCCCGAACTAGCCATCGCGGTGGAAGCTGCTTTCGGTGGCCTCGGTCTCGGACGCGAGCTCCTCAATGCGGCCCTTGATCTCGCCCGCAAGCAAGGACGCCAAGGCCTATCGCTAGCAGTCGACGAAGGGAATGAACGCGCCCGGCGCCTCTACGAGAAGATCGGGTTCGAGGTGGCGGAAGAACGCCCCGAGCTGCACACGACCACGATGGTGACGTACTTCTAGACCCAGAAAAAGCCAAAGCGCTGTCCCCTCATGGGGACAGCGCTTTGCTGATGAGCTAGCCGATGACGACGATCAAGTCGCCGCCTTCGACCTTGGTGGCCTTGGCCAGGGCCAGGCGCTCGATGGTGCCGTCGACCGTGGCGGTGATGGTGGCTTCCATCTTCATGGCCTCGATGACCGCGATCGGATCGCCCGCCTTGACCTCGTCGCCCACCTGCACGGTGATGGAGACGACGCCCGCGAACGGGGCGGCGACGTGCCCGACCATCGTCGGGTCGGCCTTCTCCGCGGAGGCGGTGACGGACTCAGCGCTGCGGTCGCGGACCTTCATCGGACGGATCTGGCCATTGACGTTGGCAACGACCTGGCGCATGCCCTTCTCGTCGGGCTCACCGACGGCGTCGAGACGCACGACCATCGGCGGGGTCCCCACATCAGAGGCGAAGCGGATGATGCTCTCCTCGCCCTCCTCCAGACCGTAGAAGAACACGCGGTCTTCCAGGGCTTCGGTGTTGCCGTACTGGCGGCGGTGCTCGAAGAACTCCGCGGCCTGCTTGGGGAAGAGGAGGCGGTTGAGGGTGATGCGGCGCTCGTCGCGATCCGGGCTCTCCAGCTTGGCCTCGTCCTCGGGGTTGACCTCGACGAGGCCCTTGGTGCCTTCCCCGCGACCAGCCAGCGCCTTCTCACGCAGCAACGGCCAGCCTCCGGGCGGGTTGCCCAGGCCACCGCGGAGGAAGTCAATGACCGAGTCCGGGATGTCGTACTTCTGCGGGTCCAGCGCGAAGTCGTGCGGATCCACCCCAGCACCGACGAGGTGCAGGGCGAGGTCGCCGACGACCTTGGAGGACGGGGTCACCTTGGTCGGGCGGCCCAGCATCTCGTTGACGGCCGCGTAGTTGTCCTCGATGAGCTCGAAGCGGTCCTCCAGGCCGAGGGCCTTGGCCTGCGTGCGCAGGTTGGACAGCTGGCCGCCGGGGATCTCGTGCTTGTACACACGACCGGTTGGGCCGGGAACGCCCGCCTCGAAGGGGGCGTAGAGCTGGCGGACGGCTTCCCAGTAGGGCTCGAGGTCGGAGACGGCGTCGAGGGAGATACCGGTGTCGCGGTGGGTGTTGGCGAAGGCCGCGACGATGGCGGACAGCGACGGCTGGGAGGTGGTGCCGGCGAGGGGGGCGGAGGCACCATCGACGGCGTCGGCACCTGCCTGGGCAGCGGCGTAGTAGGTGGCCAGCTGGCCACCTGCGGTGTCGTGGGTGTGGACGTGGACCGGCAGGTCGAACTCCCGGCGCAGCGCGGAGACCAATTTGGCAGCTGCCGCAGGACGCAGCAGGCCAGCCATGTCCTTGATCGCGAGGATGTGAGCACCGGTGCCAACGATCTCCTCGGCCAGCTTGAGGTAGTAGTCCAGCGTGTACAGGTTCTCATTCGGGTCGAGCAGGTTGCCCGAGTACGCCATCGCAACCTCGGCGACGGTGTCGCCGGTCTCCAGGACGGCGTCGATAGCCGGTCGCATCTGCGAGACGTCGTTGAGGGCGTCGAAGATGCGGAAGATATCGATGCCCGAGGATGCGGCCTCTTTGACGAAGGCGCGGCATACCGAATCCGGGTACGCGGTGTATCCGACGGTGTTGCGACCGCGGAGCAGCATCTGAATGTTGACGTTGGGCATAGCCTCACGCAGCATGTCCAAGCGCTGCCACGGGTCCTCGAAGAGGAAGCGCATGGCGACGTCGTAGGTGGCACCGCCCCACGCCTCTACCGACAGCAGCTGCGGGGTCAGGCGTCCGACGTGCGGCGCGGCAGCCACGAGTGCCGAGGTGCGCAGGCGGGTGGCCAGCAGCGACTGGTGGGCATCACGGAAAGTGGTGTCCGTGACGGCCAGGGCATCCTGCTCGCGCAGGTGCTTGGCAAACTTCTCCGGCCCCAGATCACGCAGGAGGTCGCGCGAACCGCGCGGCATCGGGCCGTCGTTACGCGGCGGCAGCTTCTTCGCCGGACGCACCTTGGTCGGGCGCTTGCCGTGCGGACGGTTAACGGTCACATCGGCCAGGTAGTTAAGGATACGACCCGGCTCATCATCAGCCGGCGGGGCCGACAGCAGGTGAATGTGGTCGTTGATGAAGTTGGTGGAGATGCGGTGGTGCTGGAAGTCATCCTCGCGCAGCAGCGCGCGGAGGAAGCCGATGTTGGTGGCCACGCCGGAGACGGTGAACTCATTGAGCGCGCGCTGGGCGCGAGCCACGGCAATCTCGAAGGTGGCACCACGGCAGGTCATCTTGACCAGCATGGAGTCGAAGTTCGGGGAGATCTCGCCGCCGAGGGACGCCGCGCCGTCGAGACGCACACCCGCGCCGCCCGGAGAGCGGTACGCGGTGATGGTGCCGGTATCCGGGCGGAAGTTGTTGGACGGGTCTTCGGTGGTGATGCGGCACTGCAGGGCCGCGCCGTGGAGCTTGATCTTGTCCTGGGTCAGGCCGAGTTCCTTGAGCGTGGCGCCAGCGGCCAGGTTCATCTGTGCCTTGACCAAGTCGATCGAGGTGACTTCCTCGGTGACGGTGTGCTCGACCTGGATGCGCGGGTTCATCTCGATGAAGACGTGGTTGCCCTTCTCATCAACGAGAAACTCGACGGTGCCGGCACACTGGTAGCCGATCGTCTCACAGAACTTGACGGCATCCGCGCAAATCTTATCGCGCAGCTTCGGGTCAAGGTGCTGCGCCGGGGCGATTTCCACGACCTTCTGGTGGCGGCGCTGGAGGGAGCAGTCGCGCTCGTAGAGGTGAATAACGTCGCCCGTGTGGTCGGCGAGGATCTGCACCTCAATGTGCTGCGGATTAATCACGGCCCGCTCGAGGTAGACGTGTCCGTCACCGAAGGCGGCCTCGGCCTCGCGGGAAGCCTCGGCGGCCAGCTGGGCCACGTCCTCGGGCTTTTCCACGAAACGCATGCCACGTCCGCCGCCACCGGCCACTGCCTTGACGAAGATGGGGAAGGTGAAGTCCTTGGACATTTCGACCAATTCGTCGATGTCCACGGAAGGCTCGGAGTCCTGCAGGACCGGCAGGCCCGCCTTCTTCGCCGCTTCCACCGCCGCAGACTTATCACCAGTCAGGTCAAGGACTTCCGGAGGCGGGCCGATGAAAGTGATGCCGTTCTCGGCACACTCACGAGCCAGCTGGGCGTTCTCCGAAAGGAATCCGTAGCCCGGGTACACGGCATCCGCGTGCGACTTCTTGGCCGCGCGGATGATCTCATCGATATCGAGGTAGGCCTTGACCGGGGAGCCCTCGGTACCGATGCGCACTGCCTCAGAGGCGAAGGACCGGTGAAAAGAGTTCCGGTCTTCGACTGGGTACACCGCGACGGTGGAGGAACCAGTTTCAAAGGCGGCGCGGAATGCACGCACGGCGATTTCGCCGCGGTTGGCGACGAGTACCTTCTTGAATGCTGGCGGGATGTAAGTAGCCACGTTGGAGTCCTTTCCAAGCATCATGCCGGGGTGGGCGGCATGCGGGAATTATTGGGGTGCAGACAAGAGCACAGTCTCTCGCTACTCCACATTAATGCAACAGGTGATTTCTGATTCGGGTGAGCTCAAATAGCTAAAACGGGGGTAGTCCGGCTATTCGTCAGTGGTCTGACCATAAAAGCATAATCCCACGACCAGTCCCCGTCATGGAGACCGGGACATTTGGCCGTGGGATCCTCTGCGAAGCAGGTAAAGCGGTGAAAATTAACGCTCCGCGATGGGGGTAACCTCGCGCTGTTCCGGGCCGACGTACTCAGACAGCGGACGGATCAGCGAGTTGCCTTCGAACTGCTCCACGATGTGCGCGGTCCAGCCGGCGATACGGGCGACGACGAACAGCGGGGTGAAGAAGTCGACCGGGAAACCGAGGAGGTAGTACGCCGGGCCGGCCGGGAAGTCCAGGTTCGGCTTGATGCCGGTGCGAGTATCCATGGCGGCAGCCATGTTCTCGTACATCTCGACCCACTTCGCGCCGTCGTGGCGGGCGGCGAGCTCACGGAGAGACTTCTCCATGCTCGGGACGCGGGAGTCACCCTTCTTGTACACGCGGTGACCAAAGCCCATGATGAGGTCCTTGTTGTCGAGTGCGTTGTTGACCCACTCGGTTGCCTTCGCCGGGTCCTCGATCTGCAGCATGGTGTGCATGACGAACTCGTTGGCGCCACCGTGCAGCGGGCCCTTGAGGGCACCGATCGCGCCGGTGATGGCGGAGTACACGTCCGAGCGGGTGGAGGTGATCACGCGCGCGGTGAAGGTGGAGGCGTTGAAGGAGTGCTCGGCGTAGAGGATGAGGGACTTTTCAAAGTCGCGCACATCATCTGGGTTGGAGGCCGGGGAGTCCGGGCCGGTACCGAAGACCATGGCCAGCAGGTTCTCCGCGACGGACTTGTTGGAGTCCGGGGCGATGATGTCCTTGCCTTCGCGGCGGCGGATGTCCATGGCCAGCACCATCGGCAGCTGGGCGAGGAGGTTGTGGCCGACGTGGGTGATGTGATCGACGTCGGGGGTGAAGTGCTCCGAGTCCTTGGTGCCCATGTAGGACACGGCGGTGCGCATGACGTCCATCGGGTGGCAGTCTTTGGGCAGGGAGTGGATGAGGGCGATGAGGCCCGCATCGAGGCAGCGGTAGGACCGGCCACGGGTGGTGAACTCGGCGAGTTGCTCCTCGTTCGGCAGCTCACCGTTCCACAGGAGGTAGAAGACCTCTTCAAAGGAGCAATGCTCCACGAGGTCCTGCACGGCGTAGCCACGGTAGGTGAGAGAGTTGGTTTCCGGCATCACCTTGGACACGGCGGTGTAGTCGGCGATGACGCCGTAGAGACCCTTGCGGACATCGGGATTGTTGTTCTCGGACATGGTGCTCATCCCCTTTCGAAGGAGTGAAGTGTTAAGGCTGGGTGAAGGTGGGCTGGTAGCTGTCGACCGAGTAGGTGAACACCTGCTGATCGAAGTCGTTGTATTCCGAGTAGCGCAGGAGCTCGTAGAGGCGGGAGCGGTGCTGCATGCGATCAAGCCAGTCGGTCTGCGTGCCGGTCTCGGCGATGTCGCCGAGGGCGGCTTCGACCTGTCCCATCGCGATGCGCAGGGTGGTCACCGGGTAGATGACGGCGTTGTAGCCGAGATCCTCGAGCTGCTGGGCGGAGAGCAGTTCGGACTTGCCGAACTCGGTCATGTTGGCCAGCAAGGGTACGTCGACGGCGGCGCGGAACTTCGCGAATTCTTCCGGGGTGTGCAGGGCCTCCGTGAAGATGAGGTCGGCTCCGGCGTCGGCGTAGGCCTTGGCGCGTTCGATGGCGGAGTCGATGCCCTCGACCCCGGCGGCGTCGGTGCGGGCGCAGATAACGAAGGTGTCATCGCGGCGCTCCTTGACCGCGGCGCCGATGCGTCGCAGCATGAGGTCGGTGGGCACGACCTCCTTGCCGTCGAGGTGGCCGCAGCGCTTGGGGTTGACCTGGTCTTCCAGGTGGCAGCCGGCGAGGCCGGCGTCTTCCAGGGCGGCGACCGTGCGGGCGGCGGACATGGGCTCTCCGAAGCCGGTATCGGCGTCGACAAGCACGGGGAGGTCGGTGACGCGGGCGATCTGCTGGGAGCGTCCGGCGACCTCGGTGAGGGTGGTCAGGCCGATGTCCGGCAGGGCCAGGTCGGCGGCGACGACGGCGCCGGAGACGTAGACGCCCTCAAAGCCGGCGTCTTGGATCGCGCGGGCAACCAGCGGGGAGAACGCGCCTGGGAGGCGCTGGATCTTGTCGGAGGCAAGTCCGTCACGGAATGCTTGCCGACGCTGCGTCGGGGTCACCGTGGAGGAGAAAAGTCCACTCATATCAGAACAGTCCCTTGCCCAGAGTCGGGGCCTTAGCCAGCACGTCAGCATCGAGTTCGATGTTGAGTTCAGCCAGGTCGGTGAGGTTTTCGGTGTTCTCGGCGGCGGCGAGGAAGCGGTCCTGCTCGGCCGGGGCGACGACGCCGTCGGCGAGGATGCGGAACTTCTCGATGTACTGCTCGCGGGCGAACGGGCGGGCGCCGAGCGGGTGCGCATCGGCCACGGCCAGCTCATCCTCCACGACGGTGCCGTCGGTGAAGGTGATGACAGCGCGGGCGCCGAAGGCCTTCTCGTTCGGGTCGGTGGAGTGGTAGCGGCGGGTCCACTCCGGGTCCTCGACGGTGGAGACCTTCTTCCACAGCTCGATGGTCTCCGGGCGGTTGGCGCGCTCCGGGGCGTAGGAACGCTCGTGGTGCCACGCGCGGTCCTCGAGTGCCACGGCGAAGATGTACATGATGGAGTGGTCGAGGGTCTCGCGGGAGGCCTGCGGATCGAACTTCTGCGGGTCGTTGGAGCCGGTGCCGATGACGTAGTGGGTGTGGTGCGAGGTGTGCAGGACGATGGACTCGACGTCGCGCAGGTCCTTGCCCTCGGCGAGCAGCTTCTCGCCCATGCGGCGGGCCAGGTCGATCGGGGCCTGGGACTGGTACTCCGCGGAGTGCTCCTTGGTGTAGGTGTCCAGGATGCCGCGCTTGGCTTCCCCCTCGCCCGGCAGCGGAACGATGTACTCGTGGCCCGGGCCGGACAGCAGCCAAGCAATAACGCCGTCTTCGCCTTCCCAGATCGGGGAGGGAGCGCCCTCGCCGCGCATCGCGCGGTCGATGGCCTCGATGGCCATCTTGCCGGCGAAGGCCGGTGCGAATGCCTTCCACGAGGAGATCTCGCCCTTGCGGGACTGGCGGGTGGCGGTGGTGGTGTGCAGGGCTTGGCCGATGGCCTGGTAGATCGTCTCGACGTCGAGGTCGAGCAGGGTGCCAATACCGGCGGCGGCCGAGGGGCCGAGGTGGGCAACGTGGTCGATCCTGTGCTCGTGGAGGCAGATGCCTCGAACGAGGTCGACCTGGATTTCGTAGCCGGTGGCGAGGCCGCGGATGAGCTCGCGGCCGCCCTTGCCGGCCTGCTGGGCAGCGGCGAGGATCGGCGGGATGTTGTCGCCGGGGTGGGAGTACTCGGCGGCGAGGAAGGTGTCGTGGAAGTCGAGCTCGCGGACGGCGGTGCCGTTGGCCAGTGCGGCCCACTCGGCGGCGTACTTGCCCGGGAGGCCGAAGACGGAGGCGCCGCGGCCGTCGGTGACGGGGCGGGCGGCGGCCATGGCGCGGCCGTCGGTGACGGGGCGGCGGATGACGGAGGCTGCCTGGACGGAGGCGTTGTCGATGATCCGGTTGATGATCATCTCTTTGGTGTCCGCGGGGACCTCAACGGGGTCGGCGGCGACGCGGGCGATCTTGTAGGCCAGGTGCTCCTCGTGGGGGAAGTCCTCAGCGGAGCGGTAGGTGCGAACGGTGTGGTTGATCATGTGGTTGATCTACTCCTTCACGAAGTCTTGTTGAGTTAGCCCTCACAGTACGGCGAATCTTGTGTTAACAGTCACAGCGAAGGATGCGTAAAGGAGTGGCACATTGTGGTCATTTTTGCGAAACTTGTGGAAACAGCAGGCCACAGCAGATTCCGGGCAGGAAGTACACCAATGGCGAAGCACTTTGCGGGGGCACGTATCCGCAACCTCCGGAGGGGGCGCAAACTTACTCAGCAAGAAATGGCGAAGCGCCTCAACCTCTCCACCAGCTACCTCAACCAGCTGGAAAACGACCAACGTCCCCTCACCGTCACCGTGCTCATGGCGCTGTCTCAGCACTTCGATGTTGACCCCGCCTTCTTCTCCCCCGACCACGAGGCCCGCACGGTCTCCGAGCTGCGCGACGCATTCCCCACCACCCCCGACGACCAGCTCGCGGACCTCGCCGCCCGCTACCCCGACCTCGTGGCGGAGATCTTAGAAATCGCCGATCGTGAGCCCCCCGAGGTGGAAAAGGGCCCCTACGGCCTGGTCCGCGACTTCTTCTATGAGGCGCGCAACTACATCGACAGCCTCGACCGGCTCGGCGAGGAACTGGCCAGCCGCCTCGGCGAACCGCAGCTGCGCGTCACCCGCCTAGCCACGGCCCTCGACCGCGACCTCGGGGTGACCGTCCGCTTCCGCAAGATCACCTCCGGCCCCCGCCGGATCTTCCACCCCGACACCCGCGAGCTCCACTTGCGCACCGGCCTCTCCGAGGCCCAGCTCACTTTCGAGTTGGCGCTCCAATACGGTCTGCTCGCCCACGTCTCGCTTCTCGACGACCTCGCGTCCCCCCTCCCCACCGAGGAGTCCCGCTCCATCGCGGTCCTGGCACTTGGCCAGTACTTCGCCGCGTCCGTCGTCATGCCCTACGGGGCCATGTTGGAGCAGGCCGAGGCCACTCGCTACGACATCGACCGCCTCGCCGATCACTTTGGTACCGGCTTCGAAACCACCTGCCACCGCCTCTCCACCCTGCAGCGCCCCGGTGCCCGCGGCGTCCCCTTCTTCTTCGTCCGCACCGACCGCGCGGGCAACATTTCCAAGCGCCAGTCCGCGACGGGCTTCCACTTCTCCCGCACCGGCGGCTCCTGCCCCCTGTGGGTCATTCACCGCGCGTTTGAAACCCCCGGCCGGGTGACCCGCCAGGTCGCCGGCATGCCCGATGGGCGCAGCTACCTGTGGATCGCCCGCACCGTCGCCGGGCAGCTGCGCGGATTTGGCCAGCCCCGCAAAGAGTTCACCGTGGGCCTGGGCTGCGACCTGGAACAGGCCCAGCGGCTGGTCTACGCCAATGGCCTCGACCTCAATCCGGCGTCCGCTATCCCCATCGGGCCGGGCTGTCGGGCGTGCCCTCGCGAGCGCTGCCCCCAGCGCGCCTTCCCTCAGGCAGGCCGAAGGGTGGCCGTCGACCTCGACGCCACCCTCGATGAGTCCTACGTTACGCTTTAACTACTCCAGATCGTCGTGCGCCACGAGGCGGCGCGCGGCTTCCGTGATGGAGCCAGACAGCGAGGGGTAGACCGCAAAGGACTCCGCCAGCTGCTTGACGGTGAGGTTGTTCGACACCGCCACCGCGATCGGCAGGATGAGCTCCGACGCCGTGGGGGCGACGATGACGCCACCGATGACGAGGCCGGAGTTCCGGCGGCAGAAAAGCTTGACAAAGCCGTGCTTGAGCGAACGCATCTTGGCGCGCGGGTTGGACTGCAGCGGCAGCACGACGGCGCGCGCGGACACCTCACCCGCCTCGATCTGCGCATGGGTGATACCCACGGCGGCGATCTCCGGCCGGGTGAACACGGCAGTAGCCACCGTCTTCAACCGGATGGGCGTCACTCCCTCGCCGAGAGCGTGATAGACGGCCATGCGGCCCTGCATCGCGGCGACTGAGGCCAGCGGGAACAGGTCAGTGCAGTCGCCGGCCGCGTAGACGCCGGTGACGTTGGTGCGCGAGACCCTATCCACGTGGATGTGGCCCGACGGGGTGAGCTCCACTCCGACGGCATCCAGCCCCAGATCCTTGGTCGCCGGGACGGAACCGATGGACATGAGCGCGTGGGAGCCGAGGATCTCACGGCCATCGGTGGTCCGCACACACACGCCGCCGTCCTTGGTGCGAGTGACTGACTCCACACGGGCGTGCTTTTCCAAAGAAACTCCGCGCTGGGACAGGACGTGCTCCAACACGTCCGCGGCATCAGCATCATCGTGAGGCAAGATTCGGTCGCGGGAGGCCACCATGGTGACCTTGACACCCAACTCGGCGAAAGCGGACACGAACTCGGCGCCGGTCACACCCGAGCCCACGACGATAAGGTGCTCGGGGGTTTCGGTGAGGTCATAGACCTGCTGCCACGTGAGGATGCGCTCTCCATCGGGCTCCGCGCCCGGCAGGATGCGGGGGGTAGCGCCGGTGGCCAAGAGGACGAGCTCCGACTCCAGCAATTCCTCGGTGCCGTCAGCGTGGGTGGCCACCACGGAGTGGAAGAGGTGCTCATCCTGAGCCTGCGCGAATCGGGCGCGGCCGTTGATGATGCGCACGCCAGCGCGATCGAGCTGCACCTGCACGTCATCGGACTGCTCCTGCGCGAGCACCTGCACGCGCTTGTTCAGCGCCCCCAGGTGGATGCGGGCTCGTCCGAGGAGGCTGTTGAGGCCCATGTCATCGGCCCGGCGAAGGTCAGTTTTAATGCCGGTACCAGCGATGAAGGACTTGGAGGGAACGCAATCGAGCAGGACTGAGGAGCCACCCATTCCTTGATCCTCAACGAGGGTGACCTCCGCCCCGTATTTGGCTCCGGCTAGTGCTGCTTCGTAGCCGGCCGGCCCGCCGCCAATGATGACGATCCGCTTGTTCAAAGAGGTCTCCTACTCGATTGCTGGTTCTTCGGCCACCGAGTCTAGTCGCTAGGACAGGAAACCGTCAGCTTGGCCTATGCGGGCGGGGCTGCTCCCGAACTGTTCCGCGATGGAGGCGAACAGACGAATGCCGACCTCAATCGAGCGTTCGTCGAAAATGATGTCACCTTGGTGCAAGTCATACACCCGGCCGGAGCCTGATCCGCAGCCAAGGCGAGCCATGGAGCCGGGAACGTGCTCGAGGTACCAGGAGAAATCCTCACCCCCGGAGGACTGCGGAGCCTGGACGACGGACTGCGGGTCGACGGTGCGGGCGGCGTCGGCAAGCAAGGCGGTAGCCACGTCGTCGTTGAGCACGGGCGGTACCCCGCGCTGGTAGGTGAGTTCGTGCGAGCAGCCGGTAGGCGCGAGCACCTGCGCGATGAGCTCTTCAAGCAGCACATCGATGCTCCGCCACGTGGAAATGCTGGCCGTGCGAACCGTGCCGGTGATGCTGCCGTTTTCCGGAATCGCGTTGGCGGCATAGCCGGCGTTGATGCTGCCGAAGACCAAGACGGTGCCCGTGCGCGGGTCGATGCGACGAGACAGCAATCCGGGGAGATCAGTGACCAGTTTTCCCAGCGCATAGACCACATCGGCGGTCAAGTGCGGTCGGGAAGTATGTCCGCCGGGGCCGGAGACGTTGATCTTGATCACGTCCGCGGCGGAGGTGATCGCGCCGGTGCGCACCCCAATCTTGCCGACGCTCAGTTTCGGTTCCACATGCAGCGCATAGATCGACCCCACGCCGTCGAGACCACCCCACGCGATGACCTCCGGGGCGCCACCATCCATGACCTCTTCACAGGGCTGGAAGATGATGCGGATGCCGTGGGTCAGCAGATCCTGATTGTCTGCCAAGGCACAGGCCACGCCCAGGGAAATGGTGGTGTGGATGTCGTGGCCGCAGGCGTGAGCGACACCGGGGACATCGGAGCTGAACGGGAGGCCAGTAACTTCGGTGACGGGGAGGGCATCAATGTCCGCCCGAAACGCCAGGCGGTTCGGGGTGTCCGGGCCCAGATCCACCATGAGGCCGGTGCCGGGGAAACGCACGGGGCTCAGGCCGCGCTCCCGCAGCCGCGCCTCGATGAAATCGGTCGTCGCGTATTCCATGTGCGACAACTCGGGATGGGTGTGGATGTGACGGCGCCAACCGATCACTTCGTCGTAGTTGGTGCGCAACCACTCATCGACACGTGCGGCAATTCCCTCCACGGCAGCGGTCCTTTCACCAACCCGAACACATCGCCGCTGAGTCTACTCGCCGGGCGGTAGCTGCTCACCATCTACCTCATCGATATCCAGGTCCTCGCGGGGCGCGGCCACCGCATACTCCGGCGGGTCTCCCGGCTTGGCCAGCTGGAGATACGCCGCGCTAAATGGCAGCGTGTCACGCTCCGCCCGCGGCCAGGTGATGGAGATGTTGAGCGAAGAATCCGGGCAGATCGCGTCGACGCGCTGGTCACCGGCAGGAATGAGGACCGATGGTGGCACATCGAGGACCTTGGCCAACCGGTAGAGCGTGGACAACTGCGGGTCAGTGGCCTGGCCGTTGTTGTTCTCATTGCGCTCAATGTTGGAAATGGTATTGCGGGCCAGGCCCGCGAGATCACCCAGGCGTTCCTGCGTGAGTCCGCGCAGGCGCCGAAGGTCACGCAGATTCTGGCCGAGCCGGTGACCGTAGCTCGGCCACGGCTTCCATGTCGGCTCCTGGCTCATGCCTCCACGGTGCCCACCGGAGTGGGAACTCACCGCCCACTACAGTGGGCGCGGGCTCAGATGTCGATGTTGCGCGGCCCATACAAGCGATCACCGGCATCGCCCAGTCCCGGCACAATGTAGGCATCCTCATTGAGCTCTGGATCAATACACGCGGTGACCAGGCGAACCGGCAGGCCAGATTGAGCCAGCGCATCCACGCCCGGCTGCGCGGAGACCATGCAGATCGCGGTGATATCGGTCGCGCCGCGGGCCGCGAGCAGGCGAATGGCATGCAGCAGCGATCCACCGGTGGCCAGCATCGGGTCCACGACGAAGACCGTGCGACCACTCAGGTCGTGGGGCAGCGCCTCCAGGTACGGCACCGGCTCGTGGGTCTTTTCATCGCGGGCCAAGCCGATGAAACCGACCTGCGCATCCGGGATCATGGACAGGGCCGGATCCACCATGCCCAACCCGGCGCGGATCACCGGAACGATGATCGGCGGATCTTCCAGGCGAATGCCCTCGGCCATGGCCACGGGGGTTTTGCACTCAAAGCGCTCCACGGGCAGGTCGCGGGAGGCTTCGTACACGAGCATGGTGCCCAGGTCAGCGAGGGCGGCGCGGAAGGCGGCGTTGTCACTGCGCTCGTCGCGCATGATGGTCAGACGGGAGGCGGCAAGCGGGTGATCAACCACGGTGATGTCCATGACCACCATGCTAAACCCCTTCGGTAGGGAACCGCGAAGCGGTTTTTCCGGTCCAATGGTGCATGAGAGCTTTCGACTTTGATCCCGACCACGCCCGCCTGCTCACCACCGAGCTTTTTGATGCCGCTGTTGCCCGCCCCCACACCCCCACCCTGCCGGTGGAGGCCCCCTCCCCCGCGCTGGACCGGTTCACGGATGCGCTATCGCGCGCCCTCGGGGGCGTGGAAAAGCAAACTCACCTGGTGCATGAGGAGGCGCTCCGATTGGCGGATGTCGCCTCCGTGGTCATTGATGCTGCGGTGGACACGGACGCGGACCTCGCCCGGAGGTTGTCATCGTGAGGGAGATCATCACGGCGTTAAGCCGCATCGCTGAGCTGGAACCGGCGTCGCTGTCGCCCCTGGCGTTGGACAGGCTGCCCGATTTCGCCACAGCCGCTCCGCTGGCTCACGTGCTGGCCAATGAAGCTCCTGGCGGGCTCCGCCTCATCGAGGCCGCCGCCGGGGTCAGCGCTGATCGCGAATTGATTGACACGATCGCGGCTACCGCCGGTGGCCTCATCGAAGGCACCCGCGGGGACCTTGTGTCCCTTGCCCTGGATTTGGGCCAGCAGGCCCTCCCCCTCCTGCCCGGCCTGCTATCCCCTGTCCCCGGCGTCCGAGCAGCCACCCTCACCCAGTTGGAGCAGTTGGCTCAGAGTTTCCTCGGTGCCGCCCTCGCCCGCTCCGATGGGCTGATGACCTCCCTCGATCCGCTGGCCGATGACTTGGATCGGATCGCCACCACCTCCCACGCGGGCGACTTCACTGCCGCCTCCTTCGAGGAGACCACCGAGGTCCCCAACGACGTCAGCGGCGGCAGCGGCGAAGCAGCCGTCGCCGCCGCCATGTCCGCGCTGGGCACCCCCTATGTGTGGGGTGGCACGAGCACCGCAGGCTTTGATTGCAGTGGCCTTACCCAATGGGCGTGGCGCCAGGCCGGGGTTGAACTCCCCCGGTTGGCGGAGCACCAGACCGTCGGGCGGCAGGTCTCCGCCGACCAGCTCCAGCCGGGGGATCTAGCCGTGTGGGACGGGCACGTGGCCATGTACGCCGGAAACGGGCAGATGGTCGAAGCCGGGGATCCCGTGCAAACCAACCCAGTCCGCACCACCAACATTGGGATGCCGTTCAAGGGATTCTGGCGGCCCACCGGATAACCGCAGGCCCCATTGGGTAGGATTTTGCCCCATGAGCAACCGCGCAATTGTTCCCGTCAAACTCTCCCTCACCGAAGGGGACTTCTACACGCTGTGGGCCCCCACGTGGAAAGAGCATGGTGCGGAATGGCAGGCGTTCCTCGGCGACGACGAGCACGTCCTCGGCTTCGCTTCCCCCGCCGACCTGCTGGTGTTTTTAGAGACGGGCACCAAGCACGACCTCTCCTCCCACCCCAAGTGGGGCGCCTTTGAGGCCAGCAACGCCGACCGGGTCGTCCCGGGCAAGCGCGACGATATCGACATTATCGGCGCCCCGGAGTACCTGGCTGGCCGCCCCTCCCATGAAAACGTTGCCTCCCTGGCCCGCGTTTTCGCCGTCACCCGCAGTCTGGCCGAGGTCACTGCCGCGAGCGATGCGGTGTTGTTCTTCGCGTCCCACTCCATCCTGGGCAATGTCGCCCGCGGTTCCGAGCACTACGCCGGTGAGCACGGCCTCGGCGAGTGGACGGCCGTCGGCCGCGCCGTCCTGAGCAACTGGGACAAGGTCGTTCACTCCCTTGACCCGCAGGTCCGCCTCGTTGAGGTCGACGCGAAGGCATCCGAGGATGCCTCCCTGCGTATCGACGCCGCGGTGGCCGCCGCCACCGAAGCCCGCGAGCGCCAGGAACTCGCCGAAAAAGAAGCCGCCACCCAGGCCGATCCCTATGATTCGACCCCGTGGGCCGCCGCCGGCATCGATCCAATCAAGATCACAATGCAGGGCAAGTCCGTCTACACCCTGCGCACCTACGTCGACGGCGCCCCGCTATTCCTGGGCAAGTACGGCGAGATCTTCACCTTCCCCAGCAGCAAGCACCTCGTGCGCTGGATGGTGGAAAATGACGATCATGACCTCGCCCGCACCGCCACCTGGGAAGACCTCATGGTCACTGCCAACGCCGGCGAGCTTGAGGTCATGGTGCACAAGGACAACTCGTACTCTTACTCCGGGCTTGTCGCCGACATTGAGAAGGGCCCGGAGGCCGTCGACACCGATCAGATGGCCCGCGGCTACGAACTCTTCGCTGATGCAGCCGACTGGGCAGCCGACGACTCCCTCAACTCCTTCTTCCTGGCCAACCCGCGCATGCAGGACTACATCTCTTACATGCTCGGCTCGACCGAAGCCTCCGGCTACGTCCCCTCCAAGCCCTACTCCGACCACGCCGCCGGATGGAAGGAGCTGGAGGAGATGCTGCTCAAGCGCTTCTCCAAGTTCTAGGCGAAGAACCTAGGCGAAGTCCGTCGCGTCGAACTCATCGAGGCCTGCTTGCATGTCCAGGGCCTCATACGCCGGGAGGATGATCCGCTCGAGCAGCTCTTGACGCTCGACCTCGGTGAGGTAGGACGCCTGGACCGCGTTGACAGTGAGGTCGAAGAACTCTTCCACCCCGTATCCGAAGGTATCGGCCAGGGCAAGGAACTGATCACTCATACCCGTGGCCGAACGAATGCCAGGATTAACGGTGCAGGTAAAGCCCAACTGTTGGAGCAGGGTGAGCGGATGATCCCCAAGGGAATCTGCTGCGCCCAGTTGGACCTCCAGGGTGGGGGCGATCTCTAGCGGGATGTGGCGATCCCGCACCCACGAGGAGACCTTGCCGGGGACGATGCCCTCAATATCGACCCCGAAGTCATCAACAATGCGAGTCGCGTGCCCCAGGCGCGTCGCCCCCAATTGGATGGCCTCCGCGATGGACTCGATGCCCGCGTCGAGACCGACATGGACAGAGAACGGGACGTAGTTCGCCCGCAACAACGCGAACGACTCGGAATCCCCCGCCAACGGGTAGCCATCCTCGGGCCCGGCGACATCCATTCCGACGACGACGCCACCGTGCCGGGCGACGGTGAGAGCAGCGACGTCGGCAAGCGACGTGCCAGAGCGCTGAGCAGTAAGCACCAGACGGACGTCGATGCCGTCGGCGGCGTCGAGTCCGCCAATGGCGCTGTCCACCGCCTCGCTGAGGGTGAGACCGCCCGCCGTGTAGAGCTCCGGGGACATACGCAATTCGGCGTAAACGACGTTATCGGCCGCCAGGTCACGAACGGCCTGCGCGACCGCGTCACGCAGCGCGGTCGGGGTCTGCAGGGCGGCGATATCGATGCCGGGGCCGCCCTCCAGGTGGTCATGGATGACCACCTTGGGCAAAGAGGTGACAATGTCGTGGATGGTGGGTTCTTGGCTGGTGGGTTCCTCGTGCATGCCCACCAGGCTACCGGCCGTTCTTCTTCACCACTTCCAACCCTGCCCAACGATCATGGGCGCCGAGGTATCCACTTCCGGGATTGATGGAGCTACCAAGAATGATGAGAGCCACAAAGGAAATCACGTTGCCGAAGACGGGCAGCAGACTCACCAGGCGCCACCAGTTGCGCTTGGCAGCTTGCTCGATGGTCGGCTTCTGACCCGTGGCGATATCACGAATCTGATAACCCGCCAATTGCTTCGCGGGAGTTCCTCCCATCCCTATTTCGAATCCGATGAAGTAAAGAACAGTAACGATGCCGCCGAAGAGATATCCGAAGATCGAGTACTCATCGATGTTGAAGGCCCCAAAAACGACACTCGAGGCAATGCCCACGATAAAGAGGTCACCGATGAACAGCAGTAGGCGCTTGCTGGCAGTGGGGCGATCAACGGCCACACCCTCAATAACTCCCATATTCGGGGCGGCCGCAAAGGGGGCAACATACGGCGCAGTGGTCTGGGGTTCAGCCGTGGGATAGCCGAAGGGGTACCCATAGTCCGGGGTCGACGCGGCTGGCATCGGGTTTTCGGGCAGCTCACCGACTTCTGCGAGCCATTCCAGATCATCCCAGGACAATTCGCGCCCGATGATGAGGGCCTGGTCGTAGATCCTTCGGCGGCTATCGTCGCTGAGGATACCGAACGCGATGACGAGGTGCCGACGGCGTTCATCGGTTTCGGCGACTCCCTCGCTTTCGAGCTGGTGGTCCTGGGCGGCAATCTCCACGGAGATTGCTTCACCGGGAAGTGATCGATTGAGGGAGAATAGGTCGTAGATGTTGATCTGCTGAGCGGGCATCGCGGGCAACCTTTCGCAGGAATCTGACGTGTAGCTCCACATTAAGCCACCACTGGGCCCTCGGGGCATCCGGGAATGCCCTGATCGGTCCCCTATTTCCCGGTGCGGTGTAAGAGAGTCGCACGCAGGGTCGGGCGAGATTCCGGGCTTAGAATGAGCTGGCCATGAAACCCTTCCTCATTAGCCTTGCCGCTGTCGCTGTCCTCGCGGTCGGTGTCCCCGCCAGTGCGGAATCCGATCAACCCGTGCCCTCGACCACTCGGGAACACGCCCCCGACACTGATAACTGCCCGAATCAGCTTTTCCCTCCGTCGGGCCGATCGACCTCCGAGACCCCCACTCCGCTGCCGGTAGCCGTGGCGGGGAACTGCGGTGTCACGGCCCCGGCCGGATTCGACGTACCCGAGGAGGTGCTGGCGAGCGCCTGGCTCATCGCTGACATGGACACCGGTGAGATCATCGCGGCAAAAGACCCTCACGGGCGCTACCGTCCGGCCAGCATTATCAAGGTGTTGCTGGCTTTGCTTGTCATCGACCGCCTCGACCCGAACCAAGAAGTCACCGTCAGTGAGGAATCCGCCGGGCAGATTGGCTCCGCCGTCGGTATCGGCGCCGGCGGGCACTACACCGTCGACCAATTGCTTCACGGCCTGTTGTTGGTCTCTGGCAACGACGCCGCGCATGCACTCGCCCAGGAACTAGGCGGGGACGACCAGGTCCTCGCCGACATCAACGAGCTCGCCCGCGAGCTGGGTACCACCGACACGGTGGCCGCCAGCTACTCCGGCCTCGACGCCCCCGGCCTGTCCACCTCCGCCTTCGACATGGGGCTGATCTACCGGGAGGCTTACTCGCGGCCGGAGTTTAGAAAAATCATCGATACGGACCACGTGCCTTTCCCCGGTTATGACGATCGCCCCGGCTACGAGGTGTGGAACGACAACGGCCTATTCCTCAATGACCCGGACGGCATCGGCGGCAAGACGGGATTTACAGACGACGCTAACCACACCTTCGTCGGCGCGATGGACCGTGATAATCGTCGGCTATTCGCCGTCATCCTCGACACCACGACCGACCGCGCCCGGCCGTGGGAGCAGGCCCGACTGCTCCTCAACACTGCCTACGGCATCCCGGAAGGCGAAGGCGTCGGACTGCTGGAACCAGTAGCAACCGAGGGTTCGTCCGCCACTCCCACCCCCGCGGCGGAACTGCCGGGGGAGGCGGTTGAGGAACCCGGCGTCCACCCGCAGGAATCAACCTGGCCCCAGGGGGCGATTCCGGGAATCATCGCCGTACTCGCAGTGGGTGTTCTCGTAATCCTCGGAATTACCGTCAACCGGCGCAGCCGCTGAGGTTTTCCCCCGCGATTGGCGGCGTTAAATCTGGAACATCATTCATTACCATCTAATTTTCGGGCAAAACAACTGCTACCACCAAGGCTCCGCCACTTCGTCATCCGGCATTCGCTTGTCCTCTTCATCAGATTGTGACGTGATTCCAAAGAATCGAGCAAACGAGATGTACCATCAGGACTATTACCGCAGGCTACCGCTTATTGAGTGCGTACTTTTAGTTGCCAGCATGTCGCTGATCATCTCGGGCAAAGTCATCGATTTAAGTTTCAGGCCCGACTTGGCAGAATTAATCCTGTTTGGTACCTGGGGAGGTTCCTTTCAGGCAATATTCTGGTCGCTGGCCTGGTCACATAAATCACTGGCATTCCACATCGGGATGACAATGGTGAGCACGTTGGTTGCGATCGGATCATTCGTTGCGGCTGCGGCAACGGGACCGACAGCGATGTTGAGCCCAATCCTGCTAGCCTGGCTCAGCTTGGGACCAGCTATCTCGGGGCTGTCCACCATGGCGAGTCGAACTTTCAGTAAAGGGAACGACGGACGACCACGGGCCGCGGACAAGGCGATCACCTAGCTAGGCATTCCCCTCCCCTGTGCGTTCTAGCGCCCGCTCGGATGCCACTTGTCCGAAACTAGCTTCCCGCCATCAACACACCGAATGCGCATGGGCAAGCCTGCCTGCCCATCATTTCGCCCGCTGGTGGTCTGCTCGACGAGAGCCGACCGGAGTTACTTGCGGGTGAGCAACGCGATGAGGCCGGCGCCTGCGGCTCCGAGGGCAGCGCCCACGCCGAGGCTCGTTCCCGTGCCGGGTCCCTGGTTGATTTCTTGGCGCACACGGATGATGGCGGGCTCCGGAACGGGAACCTGCGCCAGCTTGAGGGATTCCTCCGAGGTAGCGGCCCATGCGGAGACGTACATGACCAGGCGCCACACCAGATAGAGGATGACCATGAGGCCGATGATGGGGCCGAAGGTCGCGCCAGCCGGGTTGGAGAGAGCATTAGAGGCGAACAGCGAACCGAGCTGCTTGATCACTTCCAGGGCGATGGCGCCGATGAACGCGGCCTGCAGGCCGGAACGGCGCGGCACGGTCGTGCGTGGCAGGTAGAAGACCATCCACGCCATGACGAGGAAGTTCGCTAGGACTCCGACGAGGATCGCCACGGTGAGAGTGATGTAGCGGATACCGGGAACGTCCCCGAGTCCCACCAGGTCCAGCAGGGTTTCCGTGAGCCCGGAACTACCAACGGCGGTGACACCGAAGGCGATTGCGAACGCAACCATGAGGCCGACCAGGCCGAGGAGGTCACTGATTTTGGACTTGAGGAAGCCCCCGGTGTCGGTGGGATCGAGCTTCCACATCTTGGACACGCCGTAGCGGAGATTGCTCATCCATCCCAGGCCGGACCACAGGGCGGTCAGGGCGCCGATGCCCGCGACAGCGCCACGCTGGTCGATGGCGGTGGAAAGGATGTCGTTGAGGAGAGTGCCCAATTCGCCATCGACTGATTCGGTGATGCGGTTTTCAAGGTCGGCGAGCAATTGATCGTTGTTGGCCAAGACGCTGGCGGCGGCAGCCATCACGAGCATGAGGATGGGGAAGATGGAGACGACAGAAAAGTAGGTAATGCCTGCGGAGTATTGGTTTCCGCCCATGGTTCCGTAGCGCTCCTGCATGCGCATGGTGTGGTCGACCAGCTGTGACTTGCGGCGGACCTTGTCTACGGCGCCCGGCTCGTCCTGGTGGGCGCGCTCTATCCCAAATTCGTCGGTGTAACGATCATCTGGCTGCGTGCTCGTGGCCACAAGGGTTCCTTCCCGAATAAATCAGTACTGATGTATCAACGTTAGGTAATGATGTGGCCAGCCGCACATGAAGCGGACAATTTAGCGGCGCGGGGCGAGGAATCCGACCTTGGCGTACACCTCTTCCAGGAGCGGCTCGGAGACCTCGCGGGCCCGCTCAGCACCAGCGGCGAGAATGCGCTCGAGTTCGCCCGGATCGCCCATGAGCTCCTCGTATCGGGCCTTGAGCGGCGTGGTGAAGGCCTCCAGCGCTTCGGCGGTGTCGGTCTTCAACGCGCCGTATCCCTGGCCCTCGTAGCCAGCGACGAGGGCATCGACGGGGGTAGAAGTCAGGGCCGACTGGATGACCAGAAGGTTGGACACGCCGGGCTTGTTGTCCTTATCAAAGGCGATGACGCCGTCGTTGTCCGTGACGGCCGATTTGATGCGCTTGATGGACACCTTCGGATCATCAAGAAGGTTGATGCACCCCTTGGGGTTGTCCGCCGACTTGGACATCTTGGCGGTAGGGTTTTGCAGGTCAAGAATTTTCGCCGCGCCCTGCGGAATGAAACCCTCGGGCACGACGAAGGTCTCCCCGTAGCGGGAGTTGAACCGCTCCGCGAGGGTGCGGGTGAGTTCGAGGTGCTGGCGCTGGTCCTCGCCCACGGGGACGAGTTCCGGGCGGTAGAGGAGGATGTCCGCGGCCATGAGGACGGGGTAGGTAAACAGGCCGACCGTGGTGCGGTCCTGGCCCTGCTTTGCGGACTTGTCCTTGAACTGGGTCATGCGCCCGGCCTCACCGAAACCGGTGATACAGCTCAAGACCCAGTTCAGCTCAGCATGCTGCGGCACGTGGGATTGCACGAAGAGGGATGACTTCGCCGGGTCGATGCCCAGGGCGATCAGCTGGGCGGCTCCGGCGACGGTGCGGGCTCGCAGCTCCGCGGGGTCCTGCTGGACCGTGATCGAATGCAGGTCGGGGATGAAGTAGAACGCCTCATACGTGTCTTGCAGATCGATCCATTGCTTGAGCGCACCGAGGTAGTTGCCCAGGTGATAAGAATCCGCCGTGGGCTGAATCCCGGAAAGGACGCGCTGGCGAGTATCGGTCGACGTCTGCTCACTCATGGGGAACAAGTCTAGTCCCCCACGAATGTGGAGGTACTACTTACCCAGTTTGCGGGAGGTGGGGCTGAGCTTGTCCAGGCCCATGGCAATAGCGGCGACGATCAAGGCACCGCCGATGCCCATGACGATGGCCGCGACCATGGTCATGACGGAGTGGCCGAGATCGGCGGCCCAGAAATAGCCGCCCACGAGGAGGACAGCACCGAGAACGAGCGAGATGAGTGCGCGCATGAGCGGATTCCACTTCTGTTGTTGTGATTTAAGGCAATATCGGGGTCATTCTATCAACCGGCTGGCTGATCTGGGTCATCTCTCCGCCTCCACTTCTGCTTCTTCTCCCCCTCTGGTCGTTTTTTCCGGTCGAGGAGGGAGTAGCGGGAGATGTCGAAGGAGACGCGGCGGATGCCGCGGCGCATGTAGCGGTAGGAGCTGCGCAGGCGGGGGTCGATGGGCTGGTCTTTGCCTTGGTAGTCGAAGACGGGCAGGCTCCAGCCGCGGTACATGGCCAGCACGCGCACGGCGAAGGCGGTGATGAGGGTGATGACGATGACCCAGTTCTCCCCCAGCCCTAGTTCCAGCAGGCTGACGTAGGTGATCGTGGCCAGGATGGAAATCGACGCGTAGAGCTCCTTGGAAAACACCAAGGGCACCCGGTCGGACATGAGATCGCGCAGCACACCTCCGGAGACACCGTTGACCACGGCAGCGACGCAGGCGATGACGAACCCGTGTCCCATCTCCAGGGCGACCTGGGTGCCGATGACGGAGAAGGCGGCGAGGCCGACGGCGTCGGCAAGCAAGAACAGCTTGCGGAAGTAGTGCATGATGAAGGACAACGCGACCGTCGTTAAGGCGGCGGCGACCACGATGATGAGGTAGCGCGGCTCCGCGACCCACGCCAGGGGGTAGTGGTCAAGGAGGACATCGCGCATCGTGCCGCCGCCGAGGGCCGTGAGGCCGGCGAGGGCGATGACTCCGAAGAGGTCCATGCGCTGCCGGCCGGCTGCCAGGGCCGCGGTGATCGCTTCGGCGGTGATGCCGATGATGAACAGCGTGGTCAGCAGCTGCGCGGTGTCCAGGGCATCCATTAGCGGTAGGTGACGTTCAGCGGCGAGTGGTCGGACCAGCGGGTTTCCACGGATGGTGCGCGATCAACCCAGGAGCGCTCGGCGCGCTCCAGCATGGACGCGGTGGCGGCTTGGTAGTCGATGCGCCACCCGGCGTCGTTGTTGAAGGCTTGCCCGCGGAAGGTCCACCACGTGTAGGGGCCCTCGCCTTCCGGCTGGAGGCGGCGCGCAACATCGAACCATTGCGGCTGCGTGGCGGCGGTGCGGACGGTGCGGCCGGGGTAATCAACCACGCCGAAGTACTCTCCCAGGCCGGGCTTTTCTTGGCTGGTCTCTTCTGGGAAGGCGCCGAATACGGAGTCCATGAAGGCGCGCTCGTCGGGGAGGAAGCCGGACTTCTTCTGGTTGGTCTTCCAATTCTTCAGGTCTTCGCGGCGGTGGCAGATGTTCCAATCGCCGCCGATGACCATGTCACCGAACTCCTCGGCGCGGGCATCGAGGATCCCGGTGAACTCGTCGAGGAAGGTGTACTTTTCGTCCTGCTTAGCCGTACCGGCGGAGCCGGACGGCAGGTACAGGGAGGCCACCCGCACGCCCTCGTAGGTGCCTTCGATCCACCGGCCGGAATCGGGGAAGGAACCGAAACCCACGCGGACGTCGAAAAGCGGGGAGCGAGAGAGGATTCCCACACCTGCGCGGCCCTTCGCTGCGGCAGGTGCGCCGACGTAGTGCCAGCCGGAATCCAGCGCCGGCTGGAGGGCTGCGACCGTCTCCTCCACGGTGGCGCGCACCTCCTGGAGGAGGACCACCTCGGCGGCGGTCTGATCAAGCCAGGCATGCATGCCCGGGTTGTCCTCGTTGCGCTGTTTGACGGCGGCGCGGATGCCATTGACGTTGACGGAGGTGATGGTCAGACTCATTCCGATCACCTTAGTCGGGTGGCTGGGATCCAGATGAGGATGGCCAGCACTGCGAGCCCTGCACCGGCGATGGCGGGCGCGGAGTAGCCCCAACCGGCGGCGATGACCACGCCACCCAAAGCCGCGCCGAATGCGTTGGCCAGGTTGAGCGCCGAGTGGTTGAGCGAGGCGGCCAGAGTTTGGGCATCCCCGGCGACATCCATGAGGCGCAGTTGCAGGCTCGGGACGAGACTGGCGCCAAAGAAGCCGACGAAGGCGAAGGCGATGGTGCCGGGCACGACCCAGGCGGAAGCCCAGGAGAAGGTGAGGAGGATGACGCCGATCATGATGAGGGCGAAGAGGATGCCGCGATCGAGGTTGCGGTCGGCCAGGCGCCCACCAAACCAGTTGCCGGCGACGCTGCCCACGCCGTAGGCCATGAGCACCAGCCACATCCAGGACACGTCCATCCCTGCGCGCTCGGTCATCGTCCAGGAGATGTAGGTGTAGACGGCGAACATGCCGCCGAATCCCACGGTGCCCATGGCTAGCGTTAGCCACACTTGGCTGCGGGTGAGCGCGCCCAGTTCGGTGCGGACCGAGGTGGTGGGCATCTGGGTCATGTGCGGCATGAGGAACCACAGGGCGGTGACGGTCATCGCCGCCAGCACAGCCACGAGGACATAGGCGGTGGCCCAGCCGAAGGCCTGGCCGAGTGCCTGCGCGGCCGGAACACCAGCGACAGTGGCCACGGATAGGCCCATGCCGACGAAGGCGATGGCGCGGCCCCGCTGTCCGGCGGGCGCCATCGACGCCGCCGAGAGGGCCGCGACGGAGAAGTACGCGCCGTGCGGGAGGCCTGCGATGAACCGGGCGGCCAGCAAGGTGGCGTAACTATCGGCCACTGCGGCGAGGACGTGCCCGAGGGTAAAGGCCGTCATGAGGATGAGCAGCAGGCGACGCCGGGGAACGAATCCCGTGAGCGCGGTGATGAGCGGGGCTCCGACGACCACGCCGAGGGCGTACGCGGAGATGATGTGTCCGGCTTGGTTTTCGGCGATGCCAAAGTCGTCGGCGATGAGCGGGAGCAGGCCCATGGAGACGAATTCGGACGTGCCGATGGCGAAGCCGCCGAGTGCCAGGGCGATCATGACGATGATGCGGCGGGGTTCGGATATCTCAGTCTGCCGGGGAACGGGTTGGCGGGTCACATGCACGGGGCGCCACCATACACCCACTCCGGCTCGTGCAAAACTCTCTTCCGCAACCGAATAAGGGCGTGCTATCTTTGCCTAGCCTTACCTACTTATCTCATTCTTCCAGCGAAAGGTCCGCCATGCGCGCTGCCATTCCAGTTATCCTCGTCGCCTCTGCCCTCACTCTGGCAGCATGCGGTTCCGCGTCCGAGTCCACCTCTACCTCGGAGTCCGCCGACGCCAAGACGACCGCCACCTCGGGCGAGTTCCCCGTGACCCTGGACCACGCGTTCGGGTCGACCACCATCGAGTCCCAGCCCGAGCGCGTGGCCACGATTGGCTGGGCCAACAACGAGGTGCCCCTGGCTCTCGACGTGGTTCCCGTCGGCATGTCCAAGGCTGCCTTCGGCGACGATGACGGCGACGGCATCCTCCCCTGGGTCGAGGAGAAGCTCGAGGAACTGGGCGGCGAGACCCCGGTGCTCTTCGACGAGACCGACTCCATTCCTTTCGAGCAGATCGCTGACACCCAGCCCGATGTCATCCTCGCTGCCTACTCCGGCATCACCCAGGATGACTACGACAAGCTGTCCAAGATCGCTCCCGTCGTCGCCTACCCGGGAATCCCGTGGGGCACCTCATTGGATGAGATGATCACTCTCGATGCCACCGGACTGGGCATGGAGGACAAGGGCACAGAACTCAACACGGCCCTGGACACCGAAGTCGCTGACACCCTCAACCAGTTCCCCAATCTCAAAGAGGCCAAGGTCCTGTTCACCGCCTTCGGCGGCCAAAACGACAACTCCAAGATCGGTTTCTACGGCACCAAGGACCCGCGCGCGGGCTTCCTCGCCGACGCCGGAATCGGCGTCCCCCAGATCGTGCAGGACGAAAGCGGGCAGGCCGAGAGCTTCTGGATCGAGCGCTCCGCCGAAGATGTCGAGGCTTTCAGCGACGTCACCCTCATGATCTCCTACGGCTCCGATGATCCGGCGGAGAACGCCAAGACCCTGGCCGAGCTCCAGGCCCACCCCCTGCTGGGACGCATCCCCGCCATCCGCGACGGCCACGTTGCCTTCCTGGGCAACGGTCCCCTGGCAGCAGCCGCCACCCCGTCCCCGCTGTCCATCCCGTGGAGCATCCAGGATTACTTCTCACTGCTCAACGACGCCCTGAACTAATCTCTTGGACCGCTCACACCCGCGCCGTCTCCTGTTCACCCTCGCGCTCATCCTCGGATTGGGCGTGGTGGGTGTGGCCTCCGTGGCCTTCGGCATGCGCGATATTTCCTTCACCGACGTCTGGGCCGCGTTGCAGGGCCACACCGACACCGTCGACCAGGCGGCAGCTCACCAGCGGATCCCGCGCACCATCCTCGCGATGATCATCGGGGCAGCACTGGCGGTATCGGGAACCACGATGCAGGCGATCACCCGCAATCCCTTGGCTGATCCCGGCATCTTCGGCGTCCTCGCCGGCGCCGCGCTGGCCGTGGTCATTGGCATTGCCTTCTTTGGGCTCAACAATCAGGTGTCCACGTTTTTCGTCGCCATCATCGGTTCCGCCGCCGCGGCGATCTTCGTGTACACCGTGGGATCGCTCGGCGGGGCCGGGGCGACGCCGCTGACGCTCGCCCTCGCGGGGGCTGCGACGGCTGCGGCCGCTACCTCGCTGGTCAGCGCCATTCTTCTCCCCCGCGTCGACGTCATGGACACCTTCCGTTTCTGGCAGATCGGCAATGTCGGCGGTGCGGACTTTGAGCAGATGGCACTAGCCGCCCCCTTCCTCATCGTTGGTGGCCTGTTGTGTTGGGGAAGTGCGACCGGCCTCAACGCCCTCGCGCTCGGCGATGACATTGCTACCGGCCTCGGCGCTCGCACGGGCACCACACGGCTGGTTTCCACCCTCGGGGCCGTGACCCTCTGCGGAGTGGCCACCGCCTTGGCCGGGCCGATTGGCTTCGTCGGGCTCATCATCCCGCACCTGTGCCGCCTGCTCGTTGGTACCGATCACCGCTGGCTCATGCCGATCACGGCGCTCGCAGGGGCAATTCTCTTGGTCAGCGCCGATACCCTCGGCCGGGTGGTCAACCGTCCCAGCGAGATCGCCGTGGCCGTGCTCACCCCGATCATTGGTGCCCCGCTGTTCATTTGGATCGTCCGCCGAACGAAGGCCCGCGAACTATGACCACCTCTCTGCGCGCCGGCCGCGCTGCCCGTCGCCGCTCTCGTGTCATCACCATCAGCGTTCTCAGTCTCATCCTCGCGGCGCTCGTCGCCACCGCCCTCATGGTCGGTGAGACCTTTTACCCTCCGGGCGATGTCATCGCTGTCATTGCCGGCGAGCGAGTACCCGGCGCGTCTTATACGGTCGGTGAGCTGCGGCTGCCCCGCACTGCACTCGCCGTCGTCGCGGGCGCGTCCTTCGGTGTGTCTGGCGTGGTGTTCCAAACCATGCTGCGCAATCAGCTCGCTTCGCCCGATATCATCGGCATCTCTTCCGGCGCTGGTGCAGCAGGGGTCGTCGGCATTGTGTTCTTCCATCTCAATCAGGCCACGGTGTCCCTCCTCGCCCTTCTCGCGGCCCTGCTCGTTGCGGCCTTGATTTATGCCTTGTCGTTGCGCAGCGGCTTCGCGGGAACCCGGCTCATTCTCATCGGCATCGGCGTCGCGGCCTTGCTGCAATCGGTGGTTACCTACACGCTCTCCCGCGCCGCGGCGTGGGATCTTCCCACCGCCACGCGTTGGCTGACGGGATCGCTCAACGCCGCCAGCTGGACGTGGGTGGTGCCGGTGGCGATCACCGCCGGGTTGATGATCCCCCTCATTGTGGTGCTCAGCCACCGTCTCTCCGTTTTGCGCATGGGCGATGATCTGGCGTCCGCGCTGGGCATCCCGGTGACCGCCACCCGCATCACGATCATTATCGCTGCCGTGGCCCTCATCGCCGTGGCTACGGCCGCGTGCGGTCCCATCGCGTTCGTCGCGTTCATGTCGGGTCCTATCGCCATGCGGCTCATTGGCCCCGGCGCCTCCCCCATCGCGGCTGCCGCGCTCGTTGGCGCGCTGCTCGTGCTCGGGGCGGATCTGCTGGGCCAGTTCGCGTTGGGCACCCGCTACCCGGTCGGCGTCATCACGGGCATCCTTGGCGCGCCGTACCTGATCTTCCTTCTCATTCGTTCCCAGCGCACCGGAGGTGCCTCATGACCGCATCCCATTCGTTATCCGCCCGGGATCTCACCCTCGGATACGGTACCCGCCAGGTCGCCACCGACCTCAACGTTGAGATCGCGCCGGGCGCCGTGACCGCCATCATTGGCGCCAACGGCTGCGGCAAATCAACCCTCCTGCGTGCGCTGTCCCGCCTGCTCACACCCGAGTCCGGGCAGGTGCTTATCGACGCCGCGCCGATCAACGATCTGCCCACCCGCGAGCTGGCCCGCATCCTGGGTCTGCTTCCGCAGACCCCCACCGCGCCCGACGGCATCACCGTCGCCGATCTCGTTGGTCGCGGCCGCACACCCCATCAGGGGTTGTTCGGCCGGTGGAGCACCACAGACTACGAGGTCGTTGCCGATTCCCTCGCCGCCACTGGACTCACTGAGCTGGCTGAACGCAGCGTCGATGAGTTGTCCGGCGGCCAGCGGCAACGGGTGTGGATCGCCATGGCGCTGGCCCAAGATACCGATATTTTGCTCCTCGACGAACCAACTACCTACCTCGACGTCGCCAACCAGCTCGACATTCTTGATCTCTTGCTCGACCTCAATGCCCGCCGCGGCACCACCATCGTCATGGTGTTGCACGACCTCAACTTGGCGGCCCGCTACTGCGATCACCTCATTGCCATGCGTGAGGGGGCGATCGTGGCCTCCGGTACTCCCGACGAGGTGGTGACCGCCGCGACGGTCAAAGAGGTCTTCGCTCTCGAATCCCATGTCATGCCCGACCCCGTTTCCGGCCGCCCGATGGTCATGCCCATCGGCCGTCACCACATCCTGAGGTAATCCAGTGACTTTTCAGCCCTTCACCGTCCGCGTCCATTCCCTCGAGCGCCTGACCCCCACGTTCCTGCGGCTGGTCCTCTCCGGCGATACGCTCCACGATTTCACCATCAATGGGCCCATCTTGGATCAGCGCATCAAGTTCATCATCCCCACCGCTTCCGGCAACCTGCCAACGCTGCCCACCGACGGCACCTGGTTCGACTACTGGCGCGGCCTCCCCGAGGACGAGCGAGGCCACATCCGCACCTACTCCGTCCGTGAGCTGCAGGACAACCTGCTCACTGTCGACGTCGTCTTGCACCTCAAGGAGGGCGAGTCCGGCCCCGCCGCCACGTGGGCCGCCAACGCTGAGATCGGCGACGAGCTCATCGTCATCGGCCCCGGGCCGGAAAGCCAGTACGGCGGCGGCATTGAGTTCTTCCCCGGCCGCGCCACCGAGGTGCGGCTTATCGGTGATGAAACCGCCGTCCCCGCGGTCGCCCGCATCCTCGAAGACCTGCCCGCTGATGCCCGCGGCGAAGTCCTCCTCGAGGTACCAGCGGCAGAGGACCACCTCCCACTCCAGGCCCCGCCCGGTATCCGGGTGACCTGGCTCGACCGCAACGATGAGCCGTTTGGCGCACCCTTGACCCGCCACCTGCACATCGCCCTGGATGGTGATGACACCGACGAAGTGACGTGGGAGACCCCGACGTTTTCCGCGGCGGGTGAGCCCGTGGACGTCGATAAGCAGCCCGGTGAGGGCATCTACTACTGGATCGCCGGTGAGTCCGGCGTGGTGACAGCACTGCGCAGGCATTTGGTGAAGGAACGCGGCATCCCCCGGCACCAGGTGTGCTTCATGGGGTACTGGAAAGTGGGGGTCCCCATGGGGACCTAGCTTGGTAGGTGGCGCGTATCGGCCACCAAACAGGTATCCTGGTGGACTGACTCTATCGCCAAAACTTTAAAGGGAGACTCATGGCAAAGATCATCTGGACCCGTACCGACGAGGCACCGCTGCTGGCGACCTACTCGTTCAAGCCGGTCGTGGAGGCCTTCGTTGGCACCGCCGGTGTTGAGGTGGAAACCCGTGACATTTCCCTGGCCGGTCGCATTATCGCCCAGTTCCCCGATCGCCTGACCGATGAGCAGCGAATCGATGACGCTTTGGTGGAGCTGGGCGAGCTGGCTAAGACTCCGGAAGCCAACATTATCAAGCTCCCGAACATCTCCGCTTCCGTCCCGCAGCTCAAGGCCGCGATCGCCGAGCTGCAGGCCCAGGGCTATGATCTGCCGGATTACCCGGACAACCCGTCCACGGATGAGGACAAGGATGTCCGCAAGCGCTACGACGCCGTCAAGGGCTCGGCCGTCAACCCCGTCCTGCGTGAGGGCAACTCTGACCGCCGCGCGCCGGAGGCAGTGAAGAACTTCGTCAAGAAGCACCCGCACCGCATGGGCGCCTGGTCCGCTGACTCCAAGACCAACGTCGCCACCATGGATGCCGATGACTTCCGCCACAACGAGAAGTCCGTCATCATGCCGGCCGCAGACACCCTGACGTTCCAGCTGGTCGACGCCGCCGGGAACACCACCAAGCTCCGCGAGGACCTCGACGTCCTCGCCGGTGAAGTTGTTGACGGCACCGTCATGCGCGCCGCATCGCTGCAGCAGTTCCTCAACGAGCAGGTCGCCCGCGCCAAGGAAGAAGGCGTGCTCTTCTCCGTGCACCTCAAGGCCACGATGATGAAGGTCTCCGACCCGATCATCTTCGGCTACGTCGTTCGCACCTTCTTCGCCGACGTCTTTAACAAGTACGGCGATGAGCTCCTCGCCGCCGGCCTCGACGGCGAAAACGGCCTCGGCGCCATCTACTCCGGCCTGGACAGCCTGGACAACGGCGCGGAGATCCGCGCCGCCTTCGACGCCGCTCTGGCCGCCGGTCCCGAGCTGGCCATGGTCAACTCCCACAAGGGCATCACCAACCTGCACGTCCCCTCCGATGTCATCGTCGACGCCTCCATGCCGGCCATGATCCGCACCTCCGGCCACATGTGGAACAAGGACGACCAGGAGCAGGACACCCTCGCCGTCATCCCCGATTCCTCCTACGCCGGCGTCTACCAGGCTGTCATCGAGGACTGCAAGGCCAACGGCGCCTTCGACCCGACCACCATGGGCACCGTCCCCAACGTCGGCCTCATGGCACAGAAGGCCGAGGAGTACGGCTCCCACGACAAGACCTTCAAGATCGAGACCGACGGCACCGTCCAGGTCCTCAACGCTGCCGGTGACGTCCTCATCGAGCACGAGGTTTCTGCCGGTGACATCTGGCGCGCCTGCCAGACCAAGGACGCCCCGATCCAGGACTGGGTCAAGCTCGCCGTCGACCGCGCCCGCATCTCCGGTATGCCCGCCATCTTCTGGCTGGACCCCGCCCGCGCGCACGACCGCAACCTCATCTCTCTCGTGGAGAAGTACCTGGGCGACCACGATACCGAGGGCCTGGACATCCAGATCCTCTCCCCAGAGGAGGCCACCAAGGTCTCCATCGAGCGCATCCGCCGCGGCGAGGACACCATCTCCGTGACCGGCAACGTGCTGCGCGATTACAACACCGACCTCTTCCCCATCCTCGAGCTGGGTACGTCCGCCAAGATGCTCTCCGTCGTGCCGCTCATGGCCGGTGGTGGCCTCTTCGAGACCGGCGCCGGTGGCTCCGCCCCGAAGCACGTCCAGCAGGTGCAGGAAGAAAACCACCTGCGCTGGGATTCCCTCGGCGAGTTCCTCGCCCTGGCTGAGTCCCTGCGCCACGTCGCCCGCACCGAGGACAACGATCAGGCCGCCATCCTGGCCGACGCCCTGGACAAGGCCACGGAGAAGCTCCTCAACGAGGGCAAGTCCCCGTCCCGCAAGGTCGGCGAGATTGACAACCGCGGTTCCCACTTCTACCTGGCCTCTTACTGGGCCGAGGAACTGGCCGCGCAGACCGAGGACGCCGCACTCGCGGAGGCCTTCGGCCCGATCGCTACCGCCCTTAACGCCGACGCTGCTGTCATCGACCAGGAACTGATCGACAACCAGGGTCAGCCCGTTGACCTGGGTGGCTACTACCAGCCCAACGATGAGAAGACGAGCGATGTCATGCGTCCGTCCTCGAAGTTCAACGAGATCATTGACGGCTTGAAGTAGGTTGCAGTATCAAAGGCGCCCTTCGGGGCGCCTTTTTTATTCATACGGTGGCCTGGGTGTTTCCGAGAATTCTAGACAGCTCGGTTTGTTTGCCGCGTAGGGTGATTGCAACCAACCCGAAGGAAGCACACCATGACCAAGTACGACAACACCCAGGCCGCCGAATGGGCATTTGATACCCGCGCTATCCACGCCGGGTCCACGCTGGACGCCGATAACCGTTCGCGCAACCAGCCGATCCACCTCACCTCCTCATATGTCTTCGAGTCCGCCGAGCACGCCAAGCAGCGGTTCGCACTAGAAGACCTCGGCCCGGTGTACTCCCGCCTCACCAACCCGACGGTGGAGGCTTTAGAAAACCGCCTGGCTTCCCTCGAAGGCGGCGTGCACGCCGTCGCGTTCGCGTCCGGCCAGGCCGCGGAGACTGCCGCGATCCTTAACCTCGCGGGCGCGGGCGACCACATCGTGGCCTCCCCCCGCCTCTACGGCGGCACAGAGACCCTCTTCCAGGTCACGCTCAAGCGCCTGGGCATCGAGGTCAGCTTCGTGGAGAATCCCGACGATCCAGCCTCCTGGCAGGCCGCCGTCCGCCCGAATACCCGCGCATTCTTTGCCGAGACCTTTGGCAACCCCATCGCCGACGTCCTCGATATCCCGGCCGTCGCGGAGGTGGCCCACGCCAACCAGGTCCCGCTCATCGTCGACAACACCCTGGCCACCGCGGCCCTGGTCCGCCCGCTGGAGCTCGGCGCCGACATTGTCGTCGCCTCCTTGACCAAGTTCTACACCGGCAACGGCTCCGCCCTCGGCGGCATCCTCGTCGACGGCGGCACCTTCGACTGGTCCACCTTCGAGCAGTTCACCACCCCGGACCCCGCCTACCACGGCCTGCGCTACGTGGATCTCGGCCCGGCCGCGTTCGGCCTCAAGGCCCGGGTGGGCTTGCTGCGTGACACCGGCGCGGCCCTGTCCGCCTTCAATGCCTGGACGACCCTGCAGGGTCTAGACACCCTCTCCCTCCGGGTGGAGCGCCACAACAGCAACGCCGCGGCCGTTGCAAAGTTCTTGTCCACTCATCCGCAGGTGGCGTCGGTCAACTACGCCGGCCTGGCAACCTCCCCCTGGTTCGCCGTCAAGGAGAAGCTCGGCCTCACCCACACCGGCTCGGTGCTCAGCTTCGACCTCACCGGCCCGACCGATGACCACACCCGCGCCTGGGCGTTCATCGACGCCCTCAAGCTGCACTCCAACCTCGCCAACGTCGGCGACGTCCGCTCCCTCGTCGTCCACCCCGCGACCACCACGCACTCCCAATCCGACGCCGCCGGGCTCAAGCGCGCCGGAGTCAGCCAGGCCACCGTGCGCCTGTCTGTGGGCATCGAAAACATCGATGACATCCTCGCCGACCTCGAGCGCGGTTTCCAGGCGGTGAGCTCGTGACCCTTCACCAGGTCACCATCGGCGACCTCCCCACGGAAGCCGGTGCGCTCATCCCCGATGTCACCATCGCCTACCAGCAATGGGGCACGCTGCGCATCAACGACGACGGCACTAACAACCTCATCCTCGTCGAGCATGCTCTCACCGGCGACACCAACGTCGCCGAGTGGTGGGGTCCGCTGCTTGGCCCGGGAAAGGCCCTGGACACCGATGCCTGGTGCATCATCTGCACCAACGTCATCGGCGGCTGTCAAGGCTCCACCGGGCCCGGGTCGCCGCACCCCGACGGCGGCCGCTGGGGGTCGCGCTTCCCCGCCGTCAGCATCCGCGACCAGGTCACGGCAGAAAAGATGCTTCTCGACGCCCTCAGCATCACCCGAGTCCACGCCGTCCTCGGCGGCTCCATGGGCGGTGCCCGCACCCTCGAATGGGCGTTGATGTTCCCCGAGATGCTCGACACCGCTTGCGTCATGGCGGTCTCCGCCCGCGCCAGCGCCTGGCAGATCGGCATCCAATCCGCCCAGATCTCTGCCATCGTCCGCGACCCGCACTGGCACGGCGGCGACTTCTACGAGACGGGCTCCTCCCCCGACGCCGGTTTGGCCGCCGCTCGCCGCATCGCCCACCTGACCTACCGCGGCGAGCAGGAACTCGAAGAGCGCTTCGGCGCCCGCCCGCAACACGGCGAAAACCCCCTGGGCCCCTACCGCGATCCCTCCCAACGCTTCGGAGTGGATAGTTACCTGCAATACCAGGGCCAAAAGCTCGTCGAGCGCTTCGACGCCGGCAGCTACGTCACCCTCAGCGAAGCAATGAACCGCCACGACATCGGCCGCGGGCGGGGAGGCCTCAACAAAGCACTGGCCTCCTGCACCGTCCCCACGATGATCGTCGGCGTCGACACCGACATCCTCTATCCCTACCACCAGCAGGAACACCTCTCCCGCAACATCGGCAACCTCTTGGGAATCGCCCGGATCGTCTCCCCCGTCGGCCATGATGCCTTCCTCGCCGAGTTCCGACAAATGGATCGAATCCTTCGCCGCTTCCTCATCCTCAGCGTCCTCACCGAGGAAGAACATGAGGATGGCTACATCATCTAGAACGGTGTGGGCGCGCAGAGCCTCCAGACGTTTTCGGCGTCACTCCTTTCCGGGACCTGTCTAAGGCCATTGTCGCCAGGCCAAAATCCGATGGGCCTGGCGTCACCAACAAAGGAGACTTCGGGAAGAAACAGCTTGTTGTCTTGGTAGGCTAGTACACAACGAACCAGGCACTCACAATCGAAAGTCATTCACCGCTGGCCTTGGCGTTGCTTTTCGCCACCGGCTCATTGCCCGAAGCTGTGCTATTCGTGTCAAAAGCTCGTCGAGGAACGTCCAGTCACGAAATCCGATCTCATTACTGAAACGGAGACCAGACGAATCTTCGACCACGTGTCGAAAACCACAGAAAGTGGCGACGAGATGATTATCAGCGAAAGTCTGGAATGACGATTCGGCGTCTACCGCAAAAGTCACATCACCACAGGTCACAGTTACTGTTGGAGAGTAGGTTTGCAAAAATGAGTACTGTGGAATCTCTCTGACGCCAAAGTCAATATATCCAACCATGAAAACGATGAAGCCCGATTTCCCGAGGTACCACTCCGGCCCACTTCCGGCGGCGACGATAGCCTCAGCTGGGCCATCCTCTTCGTTTAGTCTAAAAAGATGAGGCGAAAGAAGCTGCCCAGCGCCACATGACGACGAATCCTCAAATTTAAGCGGTAATGGGTGATGGAGTGGCTGGACCTGGAGAAGAATCGACTTAACCGTCGAGTCTGGCAAGGGCAGGTGTGCCGAAATCTCCCCTCCGACAGCCCTTCTCACCCGAGCCATTAACCTATACATGGGCGCCGAGCCTGGTTTGAGAAGTCCCGACAAGCCCTGGGACCAGCCCACGCCAGATTCTTGCTAGGCGTACTTGTTCGGCTAGGGCGAACGCCGCCAACAACTCCATCGTTCATACGCGATTGTTTCCGCAAGGTGGAGACAACCCTTCACTTCGCCAATGTTGCCTTATTTAGGTTCTTCGCAGATCCTGATCCGGTTTAGTGAAAGAAGGCCACTCTCACGATATATCTGCTCAAGACAGTGTTTTCCGGTTCTTCCTACTCAACCACAGCGTGTACAAAATACCAGCGATCGCTCCGGTTATCGACAGAGACCGACCGGCGGACAGTACCGGGTTGGACCAATCGCCAGTAATAATCTGGATCACGGGTCTGCTGCACGATCAGGTGACAGTGGTTAGTCACGCAGCCTGATCGGCTGGTGTGGTCATGATTGTCTCGAACTCGATCGGGGTCAAGCGGCCTAGGCGGTCCTGTCTGCGGCGTCGGTGGTAGGTCCTCTCGATCCAGGTAACGATGGCGATCCGGAGCTCTTCTCGGCTGGCCCATGCGCGGCGGTCGAGGACGTTCTTCTGCAGGAGTGCGAAGAAGCTCTCCATGGCTGCGTTGTCCCCGCACGCACCGACGCGGCCCATGGATCCGGTCATGTCGTGAATGCCCAGAGCGCGCACGAATTTCCGGCTACGGAACTGAGACCCGCGGTCGGTGTGGACCACGCAGCCGGCCACGTCGCCGCGGCGGGCGACCGCGTTGTTGAGGGCAGCCACGGCTAGGCGGGACTTCATCCGCGAATCGATCGAGTACCCCACGATCCGGTTGGAGTAGACATCCTTGAACGCACAGAGGTAGAGCTTGCCCTCATTGGTCCAGTGCTCGGTGATATCGCCGATCCACAATTCGTTCGCGCCATCGGCCTTGAACTCGTGCCGGGTTCTGCCCTCCTCATCGGTGACGGCGCAGAGGTCATCGTGGACCGGTGGACCGGGCTTCTTACCGTTCTTGCCGCGTTTCTTCCCGAACACCGACCACCAGCGGTTGTCTGAGCAGATCCGCCACGCAGTGCGCGCTGCCATCGGTTGACCGAGATCGCGGGCCTCATCCACCAAATAGCGGTAGCCGAACTCGGGATCATCCCGGTGGGCGTCGAACAAGGCATTGGCACGGTAAGCCTCATTCAGCTCTGCATCGGTGATCGGGTCCGCCAGCCACCGGTAGTAGGGCTGGCGAGCAAGATTGAGCACCCGACACGTCACCGTGACGGGGACACCGTCCACGGCCAACTCACGAACGAGCGGGTACATCATTTTCCCGGCAGATTGGCCTGCGAGAGATACGCCGCGGCACGGCGGAGGACCTCGTTCTCCTGCTCCAAGAGACGGATCCTCTTCTTGGCGTCGCGCAGTTCAGCCGACTGAACCTGAGTCGAGCCCAACACTTCACCGTCCTCGAGGTCAGCCTTCTTCAGCCACGAGTACAGGGTAGTGAAGTGGACCCCGAAGTCCTTGGCGATCTGGGAGAGCTCGACACCGGGCTCACGATTCCGTGCGACACGGACAACGTCATCGCGGAACTCTTTGGGATAGGGCTTGGTCACGGTGTACATCCTTCCAGCCCAACCATCTGATTAGGCTGCTCGGTTGTCACCTGATCGTGCAGCAGACCCCACGGATAGGACTATGCCCACCGCGATGACCAGCATGAGGCAAAGCCCAAGCTTCCCTGGGTTCGTCATTGTTCCTCCCTTGCTGCGACCTTCGTCCACGAGTGGCGAAGATTTTAGGGCCGATAGTAACAGAGCTAGCCGATGGAGCTTCAGCACTCAGACTGCCGCTAGCAGTCTATCAAGTCTTGACCGGGGGAAATAGTCGCTTGAGGAGTGGCCCCCAGGCCAGGAAGAGCACCCTAAACTGCGCATCTGCAATGTCGAGATGGGGGCGGTCATTCTCCGCAAGACCGCTCGCCAACCAGAACTCCAGATAGAGAGCAACTGCTGGGGCATGAGCCTGTGCAGGTGTCGGTTGTGTGTCGGCTGCTAGGGCCGTTAGGCCTCCAGTTTTATCGGAAGGTAGAAATACCACGTCCGTGGACTTGACCACCCTTCCCGGACCCGCAAACTAGCTCACCCGACCAGCTAGGTTAACCCTCGATTGAATCACTTTGCTTCGTGCCTCGTAATTTCCGGGGGTCCCACAGCATGAAGGCGGCAACGATGAACGCACCCCAAGCAATGATGGCGATCGTTGTTTCATCCGATGTCATTGCGTAGATCGCAACAAAGAACGCGATCACGAACAGGGTGAGCCAGGGCTTTTTCAACTTACTGAACCTTTCCTTCGAGACTGTCCAGGGAAACACGGCCCCACCGTGGGGCCACGCCCGATCCTATTCAGATCCTCTTTCGCTATACAAGCAGCACCATCGAAATGAATTGAATACATGGACAGGTCCGTTCCCCGGCTGGCGCCCTTACATAAATGCCAGCAGTTCAGGCACTACCGTCAGGCCCAGCCCGCGGAATCCGCTCGCCTAGGATCCCAGCGCGTCGACCGAGGCCGATAGGAAGGCCATGGTTCCGCCGATGAGGAGGCAGAAGAAGGCGTCGAAACGCCGGGAGCGGACCGCGAATACTCCGAGGACGCGGGAGTCGCAGGTCAGGCGCAACAGGGCCAGCCACAGCATGGAGGCGCCAAGGACGAAGGTGGCTCGGCGCCAGTGTTCGGTGGCGGCGAATACGGAAGCGACGACGACGCCCACGACGAAGAGGATCATGCCCGCCCACTGCACCACGCGGGGGATGCGGGAGGGCGGCAGGTCCAGGTCGTGGGGGTTGTCGAGGGCTCCCATCGGATTATTCACCGGCGAGTAGTTCCGCCCTCTCGACGACGTTGCGCACGAGGAACGCGCGGGTCAGGGGGCCGACGCCGCCGGGGTTCGGGGAAACAAAACCAGCCACCTCCCAGACGTCGGGGTGTACGTCGCCGGCGAGTTTGCCGTCGAGGCGGGAGACTCCGACGTCGAGAATGGCGGCGCCTGGTTTGACCATGTCGGCGGTGAGCATGTGGGGGACGCCGGCGGCAGCGACGATGATATCGGCCTCCCGCGTTTCTGCGGCAAGGTCCTTCGTGCCGGTGTGGCAGAGGGTGACGGTGGAGTTTTCGGAGCGGCGGGTGAGCATGAGCCCGATGGGGCGGCCAACGGTGACTCCGCGGCCGATGACGACGACCTTGGCGCCGTTGAGCTCGATATCGTAACGCTTGAGCAGGTGGATCGCACCGTTCGGGGTGCACGGCAGCGGCGCGGTTTCGTTGAGCACGAGCTTGCCCAGGTTCATCGGGTGCAGGCCATCGGCATCTTTGTCGGGGTCGATGGCAGCGAGTACGGCGTTTTCATCCAGGTGTTTCGGCAGCGGGAGCTGGACGATGTAGCCCGTGCAGGTGGGATCATTGTTGAGCTCATCAATGACGGCCAGCAGCTCTTCTTGCGTGATGTCCTCGGGCAGGTCCTTGCGGATGGAGTTCACGCCGATTTGTTCGCAATCGCGGTGCTTCATCTTCACATAGGAGTGGGAGGCGGGGTCGTCGCCCACGAGCACGGTCGCCAGGCCCGGCACGATTCCCTTCTCTTTGAGGGCGGCCACGCGCTTGGTCAGGCCGTCAAAGATCTCGTCGCGGTAGAGCTGTCCATCAAGTTTCGTCGCAGTCACGCACCCCATCCTAGACTCATGGGCATGCCCATCCTGCACGTCATCTTCGATAATCCCGTCATTCCCCCGAATACGGGCAACGCGATTCGCATGTGCGCGGGCACCGGGGCGCACCTGCATTTGGTGGAGCCCCTGGGATTTGATCTCACGGAGAAGAATCTTCGCCGGGCGGGGTTGGACTATCACGATTTGGCGGATGTCACGGTCCATCCGGACTTTGACAGCTGCTTATCGACGCTCCCCTCCTCCCGCATCTTCGCCTTCACCACCACGTCAAGCACGTGGCACACGGCGATTGACTACCAGGAGCGTGATGCGTTGCTGTTCGGCACGGAGCCCTCCGGGCTCCCCGCCGAACATCTAGCTCATCCCCGGATTACTGGGGAGGTGCGGATTCCCATGCTTCCGGGGCGTCGGTCGATGAATCTGTCGAACTCGGCGGCGGTGGCGACGTATGAAGCATGGCGTCAGCTGGGGTTTCCTGGCGGGGTGTAGGGAGCTTTCGCTGGCGCAGGGTATCCACGAGCGTCCGGCCGTCCTCCGGGGTGAGGTCTTCACCGGCCATCATGACGGGGCCGGGAACGAGGTCGAAGCGGACGGTGCACAGGCCAAGGGCCTGCTGCAACGGGCCGCGGGTGAGCGATAATTCCTGGATGTGGGCGGGGGCGACGACCTTGACGCGGCGGGCGAGGCGCCCGCTGTGGACCACGACGGCGTCGATAAGCACAGTGACAGCTTGTTGCTGCAGGTCGATGGGTGACACCCACCGGGCGGAAGCCGGCGACGTAAACGTCGGTGTGGTGGCGCCCTCCGGGCGGGCGGAGGCCTCGATCTGCTCCGGGTCGAGCGGACTGACCAGTGCCAAGAGGGCGACGGCCTGCTCACGGGAACCAACGGGCAGCAACGTGCTGCTTGATTCCTGCTTGGTATCCACGCCGTAGCCGGCGACGGAGACCTTGACGTACCACCAGCCGAAGAAGCGCCACAAGATCGGCTGATGGACTGTCACGCCGTGGATGCGGTGGAGCGGGATGGATTGGCGGCGGCGATCGGCCAGACCGTAGGAGAGGTTGAGAGTGTCGCCGTCGAGGAAGGCGGTGAACTTCCAGCTGCGGTCGATCTGGCCCCACACCGTGGGGAAGATACCGATGATGATCGGCACGGAGGCGGCCCAGGTCAGCGGGCTGAGGAGGAAACCGATGATGACGGCGACCGCGCCGATCAGCGAGCCCTGGAGGGCTGCACCGGCCAGCGAGCGGGCGATGGGGATTTCGGGGACGAGGGGCGCGCCGACTTCCACGACCTCCTCCTGAACCGCTACCTCACCCTTGGCCCTAGCCAGCACCTCGACCCGTAGTTCCTCCGCTTCGGCGCGGGGCAGGAAGGCGATCTCAATGACGGAATCGCTACCACCCGCGGTCTCCACCCGAACCGACGCGAGACGGAAGATCCGCGCGATAACCGATTCGACGACGTCGACGGCCTGGATCCGGTCGTAGCGAGCAGTGCGCAACTGGCGGCTCAGCACGCCCTTCTTCAGGGAAATCTCTTCATCGGTGAGCCGGAACCCGGTGGCCTTCCACCACACCTGCGACACGAGCCAGATGATCCCGCACAGAGCGATAAAACCGGCGACCCCGAGGATGACCGGCAGGATGTTCCCCGCGGTCAGCCAGCCGTAGGCAATACCGAGCATGGTCGCGTTGATGTTGACGGCCGCGACGGCGATGGCAGCCAGGATGACCGTCCAAAACCGCAGCAGCGGAGTCAGGCGATGAACATGACGAAACTCCTCATTCACAGGCCGCTCATCCTCTCGCGGGCCTTGATGGCCAGGCGATCGCGCAAGGCATCCGCCACTTCGGCGGGCAACCCCTCGACCGAAGAATCAGAGGTGGCCGACGCCGTGTGCAGCTCCAGGGTCTTCATTCCCAGGGGCCGATCGATGGGCCCCGCGGTGACGTCGACGAACTGAATGCGGCCATAAGGCACAACTGTGAAGGTGTGCCAGAGCTTGCCCTTCGTGATCAGCAGCTCATCCGCCGTTTCCTGCCAACCCAACAGCTTGACCTGAGCAGGGATGAGCCACAGCTGCCAGAGAAAGAACGCCACAAAAACCCCAGCCCCGATCCACAACCACGGGCTCAGCAGCCAGGCGGCAACGGCGAAACTGATCCCCAGCACGGCAATCCAGGGCAATCGGCTGAGATATCGGGCAGTGACCAGCTTGGGAGAAACGGGATTCATACCTCTCACCTTAACGATCCCTTAACTACAATGATCTCCCGTGACCGCGTTCGAGTACTTTCTGGCCAAGATCCCCACGGGGGCGACGATCGCTGTCGTCATCGCTTTCATCTCCACGCTGGTAACCCAGGATATGCCGCTGAACATCTTCAGCATCCTCTTCTTCCTGGTCACCTGGGCCACGCTGACCGTCATCGCCTCCGCGATCCTCATGGCCATCGAGCTGATTCGCGATCGGCTCTGACCCTGGTCGCTCCAGGGCCAGACTTCGCGGTAGAGCACCCAGCTAGTGGCTCGATCTTTGCGTTGACGGCGGGGATGACGTGTTCCAGCAGGAGCACTCTGAGCATCTGTTTCGCTAGCTCCTTCCCTGTGGTTATGTTGGGAAATCCCGGCCTAAGTTCGTAGATATTCAGGCCATGCGGGGCTTGTTCCGAGACCTCATTGTCAAGTACCAGGTGGCAGGTGATGGCACGGCAGGCATAACACCGCCAACGCTACCGTTTCGTTTATTGCGTTTAATGGATAAGGTGGAATTGTGTCGGATCTCCAGGGCAACGAAACCACCAACAACATGGCTGTCGACCACGCTCGCGAGGCGTTGGCAAAGATCAACTCCGTGCTGAGCGGAACGTCTACCCGCCAGGATGTCTACGTCGCCGTGGAGAATTCTGATGACGTGATTCGTCTCTCCAGGGAGGTTGCGACGGTACTCCAGAAGGTCCTAACCAATGTGGTGGCTGGAAGATCGGTGAGCGTGGTGCCTACGAGCGCAGAGCTGACCACTCAGCAGGCAGCAAATTTACTCAATGTCTCCCGCCCCCATGTGGTCAAGCTGATAGATCAGGATATTTTGCCCGCCCACAAGGTCGGCACTCATCGGCGTATATATGCGGCTGATGTAGAAGCCTACAAACACCAACGGGACCTCGACGCCCGCGCGGCCGCAGACGAGCTCGCCGCCCTCACCGAGGGGATAGACCTCTACGAGTGAGTAGCTTCACCGTCATCGGGGTGACGTCGATACGCTCTACCCCAACACATTGCGCGACATCCTCATCAGGGTGGCTGGCATCGGCATCTTCCGAGCCCGGTGGACCAATGAAATCCTGGATGAGGTCTTTCGCAATCTCCAGGCCAATCGGCCAGACATCGACCCCGAAAAATTCCGTCGAACTCGTCAACTGATGTGCCGAGCCATAGATGACTGTCTTGTGACCGGATATGAGGGTCTAGTTGAGTCGTTGATCTTGCCAGATCCTGATGACCGGCATGTCCTGGCTGCTGCGATCAAATGCGGTGCTCAGGTGATCGTCACCGAGAACAAGCGAGACTTTCCCCAGCACGTGATGAACCAATACGACATCGAGATACAGGGGGCAGACGAGTTCTTGTGTGATCAGATTGATCTCCACAGCACTCTTGTCACCCAAGCCGTCACCTATGCGACGGCTGCTTTCAAGAATCCACCCAAAACGATCAATGATGTGCTTGATTCTTTGGCCAGGTCGGGGGCCCCGAACGCGGCAGCCCTACTCCGGCCATAGATGGACTCCCCTTAAATCTGTAGGCCACATATTGTGCCGCGTCCGCGGGATTTGGTGGGGCGGATTTAGAGGCCAGGCGGTAGCTTGACCGTCACTTGAAACCTATGTCCATCTATCTGCACCCCACCCCGCAACCATCGCAGTTCAAGGACAGTTCAAGGACATTGTTTTTTAGAAGGCAAGATATCGCGTGGCTCAAAACGTCACCACGGCAGCACCCAGGTATCCACAAAAGCCGCAAGGCCCCGGTTATCAGCCGGGGCCCGCAGCGGGCGTACCTGAGCCACGAATCCCACCTCCACCCATGGGAGAGAGAAACGAACTAGCAGACAAGAAGCACTTCGCGAACCGCTTCCGACTACACCCTGACACATCGACATTGCGCACGCACCCTATCTTGACGCTGCCCCCGCACCTCGGGGATCACCAGGACGTTTACGGCTATTTCGTTGTGCCTGAGCCATAGTGTACCAAGCATTTGCATGATTCATAGCCCCTACCACTGCAAATAGGAGGATTGGCAACTGAATTATGCACGTTACAGCACCTCAACTGAGCTCGTTACTGCCCTGTAGGTAGGTGCGTTAATGCGATCTAACAAGTACAGTCAGAGAGTGAAGTAAGGAGATCCAATTTAACTTCGCAGCGTACACCGGGAGGAATTGATGGTAGCAGAGAGAACTAACCTCACGACCCAGCCGTCATCTGAGGAGATAGTAACCAGGGCCAAAAGGCGTGCGAGGGAGATGAAGAAGGGGTCAAGGCGAGAAGAGATTCCCGTGCGAACCCGTTTCATCCGTGACGTGGACGCGAAAAAGGGAGAGAAAGCAGACACACCCATGGGGCGTCTGGTGAAATCCGGCAGCCGGGACGGGATCACGCTCCGTTTGTACCTGGCGCTCCTATGGCGGTGCAGCGCCGAGCCGTACACTACCAACATTCCTGCACGGCAGTGGGCGGAACTCCTCGGCCTTGCAGAACCAGAAGAAACCTATGCCCGGCGGATCACCAACGCGCTGCGAAGGCTAGAAGAAGCGAACCTCATTGCGTTGGAGCGCAAAAAAGGTCAGCCATCAATGATCACACTGCTCGATGAGTCTGGCGATGGGTCACCATACCTACCGCCAAGGGGTTCGAAAGACAAGAGGAACCGGTGGGTAAAGATACCCATTACGTTGTGGCAGAACGACGAGTTCTACGATCTGGGCACACCCGGCCTCGCAATGATGCTGGCCATACTCGCAGAGAGAAACGACCCGCTCGAGCCGATGTGGTGGTCGATCGCCCGTTTCGAGCAACGTATTGGGCTTACCCCGTCGACACGAGCACGTGGGTTGAACCAGCTGGAGAAGGCCGGGCTGCTAACTGACAAAAAGCAGAGGATGCCCAGCAAACCTGGCGGCTTCGCTAGAGAGGCCGTGCGGAGTACATACCTTCTTCACCTGGAGGAGCACTCCACCCCAAGAATCACCACTGTGCAAACACTGAAAGAATTCAAGTCTCGGCCCTGATACATGCCCCATCTCCCTTTCTGACAGCTGCCATACTTCGGCGCGCCAGACGTGACCACTTTTTAGGAGGCACTGTGGTGCAAAGCAATACTCCGGCAGCCCCAGCCCTCAACCCACGGGGGACTACCAGGAGGTCGTTGGCATCCTTGGCAAGCAGCTTTCCCTCGATCGCTTCGGGGCGTGGTCATGCCGAAGTCGTCGCTCAAGTTTATCTCTTTGACGTAAGGAATCCCCGACGCACAAACCTTCTGGCACTCTCCGACCGTTTACTAGTTCCAGCTTCAAGCGAGCTAGCGGAAGTCCCGCGAACCGCGGCTAAACCACTCCCCGATCGTCAGGGGCTCCAGCCGGTCCGCCACAACACTCGTCGCCCCGGTCGCGTTCTGCACGATTCCCCGCACCACCAGCACCTTTGAGGTCCGCGCGACTACCCGTTGCCGCTTCCATAGTCCCACCGAGACCATGACGTTCATCAGCCCGGTCTCATCCTCCATGCCTAGAAATGTCAGCCCTGAGGCGGTCTGTGGTCGTTGCCGATGTGTGACCACGCCCGCGATGCGTACCCGCGTGCCATCCGGCACGCTGCGCAGGTCGCAGGCCCGGAGGATGCCTGCCTCTGCTAGCTGATCGCGCACCATCGCCATCGGCTGCGTCTGCGGGGTCACCCCGGTGCTGCTGACATCGGCGACGAGGAGCTCCAGTGAGCTCATCCCGGGTAACGCTGGGGCTTCGATGGCCGAGAGCCCTGGCAGCATTCCCTCCCGCTCGGTCGCCGCCACCCCGGCCTCCCACAATGCTTGCCGTCGGTCGATGCCAAAGCAGTCCAAGGCCCCGGCCCGCGCCAGGGCTTCGACGTGCGCCACCGTGAGATCGGCCCGGCGCGACAGGTCCGGGATGCCGGTGAAAGGGGCGGCGGCTTCGATGCGAGCGGCGGCTTCCTTCACGCCGTTGATGAGGTTGAGGCCCATCCGGATCTGGCCGTCCACTACTCGGGCGTGCTCACCGGATTCGTTGACGTCCACCGGTAGTATCTGCACCCCGTGTCGGCGGGCGTCCTGGATGAGCGATTGTGGGGAGTAGAAGCCCATCGGTTGGGCGCGGAGCAGGCCAACGCAGAACTCCGCCGGGTAGTGGTGTTTGAACCACGCCGAGAAGTACACCAGGGAGGCAAAGGATTGGGAATGCGATTCGGGGAAGCCGTAGGCGGCGAACGCGACGATCTTGTTCCATAGTTTCTCCGCGACGGCCCCGTCGATGCCGTTGGTTTCGTGTGCTCCCCGGAAGAAGCGATCGCGCAGCGCCGCCATCCGGGCCGGGGATCGCTTGGATCCCATGGCGCGGCGCAATTCGTCGGCTTCGGCTCCGCTGAAACCGGCGGCGTCGACAGCCACCTGCATCAGCTGTTCCTGGAACAGTGGGATGCCCAGCGTCTTTCCCAGGGATTTTTCCAGCACGGGGTGGTCGTAGGTGATCTCCTCCAGGCCATCCCGGCGGCGCAGGTAGGGGTGGACGGATCCGCCCTGGATGGGGCCGGGGCGGATGAGCGCGACCTCCACCACGAGGTCGAAAAAACAGCGGGGTTTGAGCCGCGGGAGGGTGGACAGCTGCGCGCGGGATTCGACCTGGAATACTCCGACGGCGTCGGCACGGCAGAGCATGTCGTAGACCGCCGGCTCCGCCAGGTCCAGCTCCCACAGGTTTACGCGCCGGCCGTGTTGTTCTTCCACGAGGTCCATCATGTGGTGCAGGGCTTCGAGCATGCCCAGGCCAAGCAGGTCGAACTTGACCAGGCCGGCGGAGGCGCAGTCGTCTTTATCCCATTGCACAACCGAGCGCTTTTCCATCCGGGCCCATTCGACGGGGACAACGTCGGCGATGGGGCGATCACAGATGACCATGCCGCCGGAGTGGATGCCCAGGTGGCGGGGTTGCCCCTTGAACTGGGCTGCCAGCTCCAGCACCTCCGGCGGCGGTTCGGCGGTGCCCTTGCTCCAGGCATCGGCGCTGCCCTGCGGGTAGCCGAGGGCGCGGGCGGCGTCGCGAACAGACCCCTTGGTCCGGTAGGTGATGACGTTGGCTACTTGGGCTGCTTTCGCCCGCCCGTGGCGCTCATAAACGTACTGGATGACCTCTTCGCGTCGCCCTGACTCAATGTCGATATCAATGTCGGGTGGGCCATCTCGGTTGGGTGAGAGAAAACGTTCGAATAACAGCCCCGCACTAATGGGCTCGGCGTTGGTGATGCCGAGCGCGAAGCACACTGCCGAGTTCGCCGCTGAGCCCCGCCCCTGACAGAGAATGTTGTGATCGCGACAGAAGTCCACGAGGTCACAGACGATGAGGAAGTACCCGGGGAAGTTCAGCTGTTCAATCACCTCCAATTCGTAGTCGATCTGCCGGTGCGCCCGCTCCCGGATATCCTCCGGGCGGGTGGCGTATCTGCGCCGCGCCCGCTCCCGGGTCTTCTCCCTTAACCAGGACATTTCGCTGTGCCCATTCGGGGTGGGAAAGTCTGGCAGCTCCGGGGCCACCAGGTCGAGGGTGAAGGCGCACTCCCGGGCCACGGCGAGGGTCTGCTCCACCAATGATTCTCGGCCCGGCAGGAGTCGGACCATTTGGTCGCCTGAGCGCATCCAGGGCGCACCCATGGGGTGCAGGTCTGGCTCGGCGTCGGGAAGCGAGAGCCGACGGGCCAGCGCGCGCTTCGCCCCGGCCAGCCGGGAGCGATCCCGGGTCGCCGCACCGGGAACCGCGGTGGCGACCGCGCGGAGGTTGTTCCACCTATCAAGAAGTTCGTGGTGGTCAGCGTCTTCCGGGGTCATGGTGGCGGTATATTCCAGGACCACGTTGTCGGTCCCGAAGGCCGCAATGACCTCCCCGATGTCATCAGACCATTCCCATCCAAGCAGCACCAGGCCGTGCCCATCGAGGGCTTCTGCCACACCCTCCAGGGGAGGATAGGACACCTCGCCTTTCACCCCGGTGATCATGTGCGCATCGGTCATCAGGTGCGATAGCCGACGATAACCCTCGGGGCTGCGGGCCAACACGGTGAGGATGCGATCCCCCATCGTCAGCTCCGCCCCGAAGATGGTGGGCAGGTCCACCGCGGCGGCGGCCTCGGCAAATTTCACCGCGCCATAAAACCCATCGCGATCCACCAACGCCAAGGCGGACAAGCCAAGTTCGACGGCCCTGGTCACCAGCTCCTCCGGCTCGCTGGCCCCACCCAGGAAGCTGTAGGACGAGACGGCATGAAGCTCGGCGAAGGGTGTGCCCGACTGACCCGACTGGCCCACCGGGCGACGAGGGGCCTCCGTACCCAGGTGATCGACCGGGACCGGCGTGGGGCCCTCGCGGCCGGAGAGGATGCGCTCCAGCCGCGACCAGTTGAGGGGCGCCCCGCCATTAAATCTCATAGCCTTAAAAGTAGCGGAATCGAATGTCTGTACCAACCTCCAGCCCTACCCCCTGAATTCAAAGTAGACAGAGCTGTACGGGCGGTGCTAGGTTGTGCAATCAGCGATATCACCACCCAACTGTTAAGGATTACTTCGACATGAACTTCCGTCGCATCTTCGCGGGCGCCGCCGCAGCCGTCATCGCTGCCACCGGGCTCGTCGCCTGCTCCTCGTCTGACTCCAGCTCCGACTCGGCCTCCGGTTCCGACAACGCTCCCATCCGCGTCGGTACCACCGACGCCAGCCTCGGCGAGTGGGACGCCTTCACCGACCTGGCCAAGGCGGAAGGCATTGAGGTTGAGATCGTCAACTTCTCCGACTTCACTACCCCGAACGATGCCCTCGCTCAGGGTCAGATCGATGTCAACAAGTTCCAGCACCTGCTGTTTTTGAACAACTACAACGAGGGCACCGGCAACGACCTCGTCCCGATCTCTGCCACCGAGATCTACCCGCTGGCCCTGTACTGGAAGGACCATGATTCCCTCGACGGCATTGAGGGCCAGAACATCACCATCCCCAATGACCCGACCAACCAGGGCCGCGCCATCAACGTGCTCGTGCAGGCTGAGCTGATCACCCTCAAGGAAGAGGGCCTGCTCAACCCGACCCCCGCCGACATCGACGAGGCCGCCTCCAAGGTGACCATCACCCCGGTTGATGCCGCGCAGACCCCGACCTCCTACCACGAGGGCACTCCGGCGATCATCAACAACTCCTTCATCGAGCGCGCCGGCATCGATCCCCTGTCCTCCATCTTCCAGGATGATCCGTCCACGGAGCAGGCCGAGCCCTACATCAACGTCTTCGTCACCACCGCCGCCAAGGCCGACGATGAGAAGATCAACCGTCTGGCCGAGCTGTGGAAGGACCCGTCTGTCGCCGAGGCCGTGCAGAAGACCTCCGGCAACACCGCTGTCGCCGTCGATCGTGACCGCGCCCAGCTCGCCGAGATCATGGACCGTCTGGCAGCCAACAACTAAGACGCTCGTATCTCCATCCCTGCCCCGTCGTCTTTCCAGCGGCGGGGTTTCCCCCATCATGAAGGGCTGTAAAGAAGTGACAGCACCCACTAGTCGACCCACTACTCGCGGCACGCGCATCGAGTTCCGCGGCGTCGAAAAGGTCTTCCACACCCCGAGCAAGGCCGAAGTGCGCGCCGTCGACGGCGTCACCTTGACCGTTGAGCCCGGCGAGATCCTCGGAGTCATCGGCTACTCCGGTGCCGGCAAGTCCACCCTCGTGCGCCTGATCAACGGCCTGGACAATGCCACCGCTGGCGAGTTGCTTCTCGACGGCACCGATGTCGTCGGCCTCCCCGAGGCCAAGCTGCGCTCCATCCGCCGCGGCATCGGCATGATCTTCCAGCAGTTCAACCTTTTCCACTCGCGCACCGCGGCCGGCAACATCGAGTACCCGCTCAAGCTGTCGGGTATGCCCAAGGCGGAGCGCAAGCAACGCGTGGCGGAGCTCCTCGACTTCGTGGGGCTGGGCGATCGGGGCGGTTCCTACCCGGAGCAGCTCTCGGGTGGACAGAAGCAGCGCGTCGGCATTGCTCGCGCCCTGGCCACCAACCCCAGCCTGCTCCTGGCGGACGAGGCCACCTCAGCGCTTGACCCGGAGACCACCCAGGACGTGCTCAACCTGCTGCGCGAGATCAACCGCGAGCTGGGCATCACCATCGTCGTCATTACTCACGAGATGGAGGTCGTGCGCTACATCGCCGACAAAGTCGCGGTCATGGAAAACGGCCGGGTCGTCGAGTACGGCAGCGTCTACGAGGTCTTCTCGCAGCCGCAGACCGACGTCGCCGCCCGCTTCGTCTCAACATCCCTGCGCAATACGCCGGACCGGGTGGAGGCCGAAGATCTCCTGGCCCACGACGGGCGCCTGTTCACCATCGACCTCACCGAGGATTCCGGTTTCTTCGCCGCGGCGGCGAGGGCCCGGGAGGGGGGCGCCCGGATCGGCATCGTGCACGGCGGTGTCACCACCCTGCAAAAGCACTCCTTTGGCAAGGTGACGGTTCGCCTGTCCGGACCCGATGAGGCCATCGAGGGCTTTTACAACGCCCTCACCCGCACGACCGATATCCAGGAGATCAAGCGATGACCACCACCATTCTCGCCGCGAACTGGGACCGTTTGGGCGGTACCTTCCTCGAGGCGATCGTCGATACGCTCATTATGGTGTCGCTGACCATGGTGGTCGGCGGCCTCCTCGGCCTCCTCGTCGGCGTGCTGCTCTACACCACTCGTTCGGGCGCGGTGCTGCAGAACAAGCCGGTGTATTGGCTCCTTAACCTGCTGGTGAACTTCATCCGACCGATCCCGTTCATCATCATGATCGCCATGTTCGCACCACTGACCCTGTCGGTGGTGGGCACCACCATTGGCCGGTCGGCGGCCGTGTTCATCATGTGCATCGCCGCGACGTTCGCGGTGGCCCGCATCGTGGAGCAAAACCTCGTCGCCATCGACCCCGGCGTCATTGAGGCCGCCCGAGCCATGGGCGCTAGCCCGCTGCGGATCATCACCACGGTGATCCTGCCGGAGGCGCTCGGGCCGCTCATCCTCGGCTACACCTTCATATTCATCGCCGTGGTTGATATGTCCGCCATGGCCGGCTACGTCGGCGGCGGCGGTATCGGTGACTTCGCCATCGTCTACGGTTACCGCAACTACGACCTGGAGGTTACCTACGCGGCGGTCATCGTCATCGTCGTCATCGTCCAGATCGCTCAGCTGCTGGGCAACTGGATCTCGCGGAAGATCATGCGCCGCTAGGCTGGCACGCATGAAGATGGCGGCGTTCGACATCGATGGCACGATTTTGTTCCCCGAGGGGATCGCGCCTGATGTCCTCGCCGCCTTGCAGGAGTGGCAGGCCGCCGGGCATCTCGCGGTGGCCGCCACCGGCAAGTCCCGTTCCGCGCTCGATCATGCGTTGCGCCCCTACGGCTTCCGCTTCGATTACGACATCATCTACACCGGCGCCGTCGTCACCGGCACCCCCTTCCGCGCCACGTTGCCGGCTGAGCTGGTGCGTCGGCTGATCGCCATGCTTATCGACGTCCCCGGGATCACCGTCTTTGCCACCATGCTCGGCGAGCGCGATGCGCTCTTCACGCAGCTGCCCGCCGGGACGGCGGACAGCACCATCCTCCGCGATTACACGCGAATGACCCTCGCCGATATCGCCGATGCCCACGAGTTCGTCGGCCTCCCGCTGTGGGTCACCGACGGCGACCTCCACGAGCTTGCCCAGCGCCTGGCGGAGCAATTCCCCGAGGTGGACGTGGTTACCAACCAGATGTTCGTGGACATCGTGCCCAAGGGCGCGTCCAAGGGCTCCGGGCTGATCAACCTCATGACCCATCTCGGGCTTGATCGCTCAGCAGTCACCCTCTATACCTTCGGCGATTCATGGAACGACCTCTCGATGCACGCCATCGCCGACCGTTCCTTCGCCTTCCCCTGGTCCCCCGCCGAAGTCATCGACACCGCCGATGAGGTCATTGAATCGGTAGCGGGGGCATTGCCTCAATTGCGCTAGCCACCCACACCGCAGAGGTCTTCGGGGCATCGCCGCAGGAGGAGATGACGCCAGCTACCTCTTTCTTCTCCAACTCCACCGCCCAGCGGCGACCATCGACGTGGGTGACCACCACGGGGTCCCCCTCCACGACGGTGAGGTCGCCGTAGCTGAGGTGATCCAGCATCCCCGCCACCGCAACTTCAGCGACCTGACCACGCGGACTATAGAGCCCACAGCCGCGGTTGCCGGGCTGGAACCACTCCCCCTTGATCGCGGCCGCCACCATCGCCGACGCCGCCTCCACGTTGAGCCGCCCGAAACTATATCCCCAGGGCATGAGCAGGATGGAGGGCGCGAAGCGGTGGCCTTTGGTGTGCGAGGTCTCCCACACCCCCGGGAACCGGTCAGCCAACTCCGCAGCGAGGGGCCGACCCTTGACCGCACAACACACATCGCGCTTGCCGTGCGTACACACCAAAATCAGCGGGTCTTCCACAAGCTGACCGCCATTGCGGCCAGGGCCGGACAGGTCGAGGTCCAGGATCGCTTCCGGCCCATCGACGGCCAGGAGCTCGGTACGGGCCTGCTCCACGAACACCAAGTAGAGGCGGTGCTTGTCTATCTGCCGCCCGTCCCGCCCGGGCTGGCGGATCAGTTGCAGGCTAGCGACCTTGCTCAGCTTCTTCTTCAGCTGCGCCGTCAGCTCATCGCCGAATACCCCGCCGTCAAGGACGTCGCGGCTCCACCCCTGCGGCCACTCCAAAATGACATACACCCGCTCCTTTTTGGCAGAACCAGGCAGGGGCTCGCCCCTCACATCGGAGCAACGCTGCACCTCGGCTGCTGATTCAGTCTCATCCATGCCACCACAATAACGTTGTCCGGAGGGGGTGCCCTTTTACAACGATTCGTTCACGATCACTCATCTATCCCGAATCTGACTTCACCCTTGTACCTTCCTGAGTCTACGGTGAATATATGACCGTGCTTGACCGCATTTACCGCCTTCCGTTGGCTGCCCTCGTGTGCGTGGGCTGCGTTGGCCTTGCCTCCTGCTCGACGGGTCAGCCCGCTGACCCCTCGGGTTCCTCCGCCACGCCGACGGACACCTTGGCGGCAGCCACCATGGGCACTGGCTCCGCCCCCTCCGCCGACGCCGGAATCACCCCGCTCGGCAACGCTGACACCACCATGAAAACCCTCCGCCCTGAGGCTCCGTCTCAGCTGATGGTCTCCGGGGTCCGCGTGGGCAGCCACGAAGGCTTCGATCGCGTTGTGTTTGACCTCGTCGGTGACGGCGAGCCCGGGTGGTTCATCGACTACACCACCACCCCCACCCAGCAGGGCTCCGGCAAGCCGATCACCTTCGATGGCCCCATCGCCCTCAACGTTAATATTGATGGCACGACGTACCCCTTTGAACTGGGCAAAGAAGACCCGAACATCGGCACGGTCTCAGGTTCTGGCAACGTCACCCAGGTCATCTCCGAGGGCACCTTCGAGGGCCGCTCCCAGTTCGTCGTCGGGCTGAACAAGAAGCAGCCCTACTCCGTCCAGGTTCTGCAGGATCCGCACCGCCTGGTCATTGACATTCAGCCGTAGGCTGCCTCGATCCGCCACTCCCCGCCCGCCCAGACGAGCAACCACGCACGCGGGTAATCCTCCTCGTCCGCCTGCCCCACCACCTGCAGGCGGGCGACTTTGTGTGGGTCACTTCCCCACCAGCCGGTATCCACCGGCCATGGTCCCGCCCAGGCGGCCACCCAATACCGGTGCCGCCCCCACCCCAGCGCGTGGGGTGGGGAGCTGAGCAACGCCTCGACGGTGACGCGGATGTCACGCGCCTCGGCGTCGATAAGCCGGACCCGGGACGCCGGGTGCGCCAGACGTGCTGGCAGGGGCCCGGGGATACGGCCCGGCCAGCTACCCTCCGGCACCGGGTCCCGGGTCTCCCCATAAGGGACCAGGTCGATGCGCTCCGCAACACCCCGGCCACCGACCAGCCGGGGCTGCAGAACAGCATCAATGCCCAAACTCGATTGCACCCGGTTAATCACCCGCTGGGCGTTCTTCTTCTCCTCCGGCGCATAGGAATCGGGGTAGGCCGTCTCCAGAGGTTCGAGGATGAGCGAGGCAATCGCCCCCGCCCCGCCCGCCGTCAGCCACCCATCCAGCTGCCAACGCACCCGGTCCGCAGTCGCCGATTCGTCGAGCGCCTCGCGGGTCCGCCAGACGCGTTCAAGGCGGGTGCCATCGCTGAGCTCGGCGATGACGCGCAGGCGCACACAGCTCAAGCCCGCATCCCGGAGCCGTTCGTGGAGAGTGGCGGCGAGCTGGCGCGCGGCGAAGGCAGCCGCGTCGACCCGTTCGATGGGATCCTCCGGGGTCACTGCCACCGAAAGATCCGCCGCCGGTAACTCCGGCGCCACCCGCCGGTCCGGGCGCGCCTGAGAGATCCGGTGGCAGCGCACACCGGCCGCGCCGAAGCGGGTGGATACCGCCGTCACGGGCAAAGCCGCCAGCTCGCCTACAGTACGCACACCGAGGTCCTGCAGCGCGGTAACAACCTGCTCCTCGGGCAGGACGTTGACGGGCAGCCCCGCAAGGAAATCCCGCGATCCCCCGACCGGCACTATCGCGCCAATGCGCGCGGCGATGAGCGCGGTGGCGATCTCGTCCGCGACACCGACGAAGGAGTCAATGCCGCGGCGCGCCGCGGCATCAATAAGCTTCTCTACAGCCGCCCCTTCCGAACCATGGAAACGCCCCGCCGCACCCACATCGACGATCACCAGCCCGGGGCGGAGCACCTCAACGGAGGAGGCAACATCATCCAGGCCAGCAGCAATGGACTCAAACATGCGCCCATCCCGGTCTGGGTCCGCCTCAAGGACCATGATTCCGGGGCACACTGCCTGCGCCTGACGCACCCGCATGCCCCGGCGCACCCCAGCCACCGAGCACACCTGCACACGGTGCTGAGCGGCGATGAGGATCTCCGCTGGCAGGCCCTCATCCTCGATCCGCGCCGCCTGCACCGGCCAATCCGGAAACCACAGGGCGGCAACCCGCATGCTCACACCGCCCGCAGCTCAGCGCGACGGCCCACCGTCATGGTCCCCTGCATCGGGCGGTGGCCTTTGGCCGCCACGTGGACGTGAATATCTAACCCCTGAATCCGGCCCCGACCGGGCCCAATGCCGCGAAAGGTGCTCACAGTGGCCCCGATCCGCGCCGCCGGGGACGCAATCTGGACGCCAACGAACACGAGCGCGGCGCTCCCCCCGCGAAGTTTGGCCAGCAGCGGCCGCGCCCGAACCGGGGAGAGCTGCCCCGTGGAACGCACGATGACCAGGTCCAGCCCCTCGACCAACACCGCAGCCACGCCCAGCGGGTCCACCCCTGGGTCCGGCACGACGATGACGCGATCCAGATTGCCCTGTTCGCTCACACCGGCGAGCGAGAGTTCTGGCCACCCCACCACCCCGACGTGTCCGCCCGCGGCGGTAGTATGCGAGATGAGCTCGACGATGAGCGCCGGGCAGTCCGCGATTTCGGTGACGGCCTGACGGGCAAGTCCCCCCTGCGGCAGGAGTTGTCCCAGCTCAGGCGGGGCTTGGAGAATGCTGGTCGTGCTGAGCTTGGGGGCGCCCATGCGGGAGCGCAGGAGCTCGATGCGTTCGCCGCGGCTCAGCCCGGCTAACTCCTCATCTCCCACCATCTTCCGAACAGGCGTTCCATTCATGGGAACAAGTATGCGCCCGATTCCCCCACGGCGTCAACTGGTAGCGTTGGCCAGCATGAACGCCTACTCCAACCTGCGCTCACACGTCACCCCCATCCCCACCCCGGCCATCGTTCGGCTGGGCACCTCGTTCCTCATCGGGCTGGGTGTGGCCGTCCTCTCCACGCAGCTGCCCCGCGGAATCCAGGTCGCGGTCATGATAGTGGCCATCGCCGCCGGCCTGCTCCTCATGTTCGGCCACCCCTACCGCCGGGAGATGAAAGAGTTCCTGGAACAACACAACGCCGTGGTCAAGCCGCGTCTCACGCAGGTCATGCCACTGTTTTTCGTCTGGCTCGCCCTCATGATCGTGCCGGTGTTCGCGCCGGTGCCCGTGTGGGGCACCGCGCTGATCTGGCTCGCCATCTTCGGGTGGATGTACTGGGTGTTCCCGCACGTCGACGGCTCACGTGCGCTGGCGTATGCCTAGGGATCTAGCCTAAAACTCCTGCCCGGCCTCGCGGGCGCGACGCCCCATGGCGTTGAGCTTGATGTTCGCCCAGTTGTAGAAGGCGTGCATGCCGGAGAAGATCACCACGATGAACAAGAAGGACGGCAACCACCAGGTCCAGGCGAGGTGCGCCTGCCAGATGACCAAGCCGGTGAAGATGAGCGCCGCGATGAGCACGCGGCCGGGTTGGAAGGTGTAGCGGCGGTCGTCGTCGCGGGCTAGTTTTTCGGTCATGTTAATCAAGGTCCCGGGAGTGAGCCCAGCGAGTCAGGGCGTGGCGGTTGGATTGCTGCGTCTTGCGCAGAATGTTCGAGGCGTGGGTTTCCACGGTTTTGACGGAGATGAACAGCTCCTTGCCAATCTCCCGGTAGGTGTAGCCGCGCGCTAGCAGCCGAAGAACTTCCAGCTCCCGGCGGGTGAGCGCGTCCACGACCGGGTCATCGATGCGTTCCGGCTCGTCCGCGGGGTCCTCCACGACCTCGCCACCGGCGAAGGCATCGAGCACGAATCCGGCGAGGCGAGGCGAGAAGTAGGCGTCGCCGCCATGGACCCGCTTGATGGCTTCGGCCAGCTCCGTGCCGGAAATGTTTTTGGTCACGTACCCGCGCGCCCCGGCGCGGATGAGGGAGATGACGTCCTCGGCGGCGTCGGACACGCTCAACGCCAAGAAGGTGGTGTCGGCGGTGACCCCGCGCACGACGGCGATGCCGCCGCCGTCTGGCATATGGACATCAAGAAGCACGACATCGGGGACAGTCGCATCGATTCCTTCGATGGCCTCCCCTACTGTGCCGGCATCGCCCACGATGTCGACCTTGCCGTTAAGCTCAGCGCGGACGCCGGAGCGGAACACGGAATGGTCATCGACCAGGAACACCTTCACCATGCCGTTCAGGATACCGGCAGGGCCAGGCTGAGGGAGACTTCCGTCCCCTCCCCGGCCGCGGAACGGATCGCGGCCGTCCCGCCGACCCGCTCCATGCGGGCATAAATGGACTCCCGGATACCGTGGCGATCCTCCGGGAAATCCTCCGGATCAAAGCCCGCCCCGCGGTCGCGCACGAAGATGGACAACTCGCCGCCGAGCAGCTCAGCGTAGACATCAAGCGTATCCACGCCCGCATGTTTCGCCGCATTAACCATCGCCTCCCGGGCGGCGAGGATCACCGTCTGCGACTCATCCGTGATCGCCTGGTCCGTGCCCACCGTCACGGGGGCGATGCGGATACCGAACAAATCCTCCACCTCACCGCACGCGGTTTCCACCGCCGCGAAGATGGATTGGGAGTTCTTTTCCTCCGCCTCGAACAGCCACTGGCGCAGCTCCCGCTCCTGCCCTCGTGCCAAGCGCAGGACCTCTTCCGAATCCTCGCTGCGCTTCTGGATGAGCGCCAAGGTCTGCAGCACCGAATCATGCAAACGGGAGGCGATCTCCGCCCGTTCCTCGCTCGCCGCCTTCAACGCGCGCTCCTCCGCCAGGTTGTTCCACAACCGCAGCAGGAGGGGCCCACCCAGGGCGAGGACGCCACCCAAAGTCAGCAGCACGGCCATGATCGCCGGGACAAAGCCCCCACCCTGCTCATCCAGGAACGACAAGATGAGCACGATGCCCGCGATCATCAACCCCACGCCCAGGATGATGCTGATGTAACTGCGCCCCGAATTAATCCCCCGGTCATAGGCCTGCCAGGCCAGGAAGGCACCCAACCCGGCGATGGCGAGGGGGATCAATGCCTGGCCGGGAATGCCCGAGGCAACCCTCGCGGTGAAGAAGAACCCCACGACGGCGACGATGACGAACGAGAAGTTGACCCAGCGGGGCACATTCATCCGGTGGGCCGGGGCGGGGACATCGGGAGAGGATTTACTCAGTAGCCAGATACCGGCGTAGGCGAACAGCCCCACCCCGGAGAGGAAGGCACCCACGAAAAACGCCAGCCGCACATAAAAGACGTCCACCTTGAGGTGAGCGGAGAGGCCCGCTGCCACTCCCGCAATGACCCGCCCCTCCTGAGAGCGGGCGTACACCGGGTACGCACCTGCCGAGGGGCGGTCCTGCGCATAAGGAACCGTGGCGGAAGAAGTCATGGTGTCGATCTTGGCATGAGGGCCACCCCGATACATCGGGGCAGACCCTGAAATCCACAAATCAGGGTGGCCCCCGATGTTTTTAGGCCAACACAACGCCCACAATGAAGTCATGAGCACCTCAACCGATACCCTCCGCCAGATGTGGGACACCCGCCCACCCCGTATCCCTTCGAGCCAAGGCGGCAACGCCAAGGTGGCCGGCGTCTGTGAGGGCATCGGCGTTCGTTACCAAATCGACCCGACTCTGGTGCGTATCGCTTTCGTCGCCGCCAGCCTGACCTTCGGTGGCGGCCTCGCCGCTTATGCCCTCGCGTGGCTGTGCATGCCCCGTTATGGCATGCACAACTCGCCCCTGGAGGCGGTTATCCGCTCCTCCGACCAGGTTCCGGAGGCGGAGAAGGGGGAAAAGACCACCGGTTTCGTCCTCCTCGCCGTGCTGCTGCTCATCCCCGGTCTCATCTGGGGGTCCAGCGGAGTCGGCTCCTCTGCCCTCTTCGCCATCGCGGTCATGCTCCTCGCCTGGTGGGCCTTGCATAACCGCACCCCGGTTCCCCCGGCTGGTCTGCTCGCGGACCCACCGGTGGAGACCATGCCCGTTAATCTCTCCTCCTATGAGCCCGCCGACGGCACCCCGTATCCTCCCGGGCGCACCACCCCTCCTGCTTGGGATCCGCTCGGGACTGCCCCCTTTGCCTGGGACCTGCCAGAGCCGGGCCCTGCTCCCCAGCGGAAGAAGGCACGCATCTGGCCGTGGGTCCTCGTTGGAATCGGCAGCGCCCTGGCTATCTCCGCGGCGGTCGTGATCGGCATCTTCGGCGCGGTCTTCTACGTCAACAACTCCGCCGATACCGTCGGGGACACCACTCATGTCCCGGCCAGCGAGACGGAGTTGGCCAGCCAGTACGAGGGCCACGTCGGGCGGACCACAGTCGACCTGCGCGAGCTCGCTCCGCTGCAGGAAGCCCGCGACCTCTCCATTGAGGCCGGCATCGGCCAGCTCAATGTCTACCTCCCCACGAACGTCCCGGTGGACCTCACGTGCGACGCCGGACTTGGCGAGATGGACTGCACGGACGGCGTGTACAACAAGGACGCAGAGGGTGAAACCTTGACGCTGACCGTCGAGGGTGCCATCGGCGAGGTGCTGGTGCACACCAGAAGCTAGTTAACGTGATGGGCTTCACATTCCCCCGCCTTCCCGCTAGGATTGAGAAAATTGTTCAACAATCCGCGCGGTGACAGTGCGGGGGAATGGAGCGCGTCATGGTGTTCATCGACCTTAATGCCGACCTGGGAGAAACAACCGCCGGCAACCCCGTCGCCGACGACGCCGCCATGCTGGAGCTCGTCTCCAGCGCCAACGTCGCCTGCGGCTTCCACGCCGGAGACCCCCACGACATCTCCACCACCCTCTCCTCCGCCGCCGCCCGAGGTGTCACCATCGGCGCCCACGTCGCCTACCGCGACATCCCCGGCTTCGGGCGCCGCTTCATCGACTACGCCCCCGCCGAGCTCAGCGCCGAAATCCTCTATCAGATCGGCGCACTCGACGCCCTCGCCCGGGCCCACGGCACCCGCGTCAGCTACGTCAAACCCCACGGCGCCCTCTACAACGCCATCGTCCACCACGATGCGCAGGCCAAGGCCGTCGTGGAGGGCATCAAGGCCTTCGGCGGCGACCTCCCCGTCATGCTACTCCCCGGCGGCGTCGCCATTGACCACGCCGAGCGCGCCGGGCTGCGGGTGATCCGGGAGGCCTTCGCTGACCGCAATTATCTCCCCGACGGCACGTTGGTCTCCCGCACGGAATCCCACGCGGTGCTCAGCGACCCCAAACAGGTAGCCAACCGCGTCATCGAGATCGCCCACACCGGGTCCCTCACCGCAGTTGATGGTTCCACCCTGCGCGTCGACGCGGAATCCGTGTGCATCCACGGTGATTCCCCCGGCTCAGTGCAGCTGGCCCGCGGCATCGTCTCCGCGCTCTCGGCAGCCGAGATCGATATCCGGAGCTTCCTGTGAGCGCGGTCGTGCACCGCGTGGGCACCCGCGCCGTCCTCGTCGAGCTACCAGAGCTTATCGACGTCATGGCCTGGCACGCCTCCCTCAGCGCGCAGCCGTTGCCCGGGCAAACGGAAGTCATCGCAGCCGCCACCACCGTCCTCGTCAAAACCTCCTCCCCCCGCTCCGCCCACCAGGCCGCTAAGGCCCTGCGGGACTACACCCCCACGGTCAGCGCGGAACAGGATGGAAAGACTGTGAGCATCGATGTGGTCTACGACGGCGAGGACCTCGCCGAGGTGGCCGCCATGCTGTCCATCTCCCCCGACGAGCTCATCGCCCGCCATACCTCTCAGACGTGGCTCGCCGCTTTCGGTGGTTTCGCCCCCGGCTTCACCTACTGCGTCCCCACCTCCGGGGAGTGGGAGATCGCCCGGCGCGACTCGCCCCGCACGCAGGTCCCCGCTGGGGCCGTTGGCCTGGCGGGCAATTTCTCCGCCGTCTACCCGCGCACCTCCCCCGGGGGGTGGCAGCTCATCGGGCACACCGATGCCCCCATGTGGGATGCCTCCGCCGATTCGCCTGCGTTGCTTTCGCCGGGCGATACCGTCACGTACCGGGCGGTGCGGGAACGAGTATCCGTGACCCCCACTCCCCAGCACGGGGAGGCGCCGTCCCCCGCCCAGCCCGCGCTCACCGTCCTCTCCTCTGGGATGCAGACCCTCTTCCAAGATCTCGGGCGGCCTGGCCACGGCGACATTGGCGTCAATTCCTCCGGTGCGGTTGATCGCGGAAGCGCGTGGACCGCCAATAGCCTCTTGGGCAATGATCGTCACGCAACGCTCCTGGAAAACATCGGCGGCCTGCGCCTTGAAGCACTGGTAGACACCGTCCTGGCCGTCACCGGCGCCCACGCCGAGGTCACCATCACCGATGCCAAGGACGTGTCGTCCTCCCGCCCTTTGGCCGCCCCGCTCCACCTCACCGCCGGTTCCACCCTCACGGTGTCCCCGCCGGACGAGGGCATGCGCAGCTACCTCGCCGTCCGGGGCGGGTTCGTTGCCCCGCAGACCCTGGGCTCCTCCTCCACCGACATTCTCTCCGGCCTTGGGCCGGCACCGGTGAGCGAGGGCGAGACGTTGAGTGTGGGTGAGGCGGCGAGATCTGCGGCCGTCGGCAAGCAATGCCCCAACCCTCTTCTCACCGGTGACATTCGCTGTGTCCGCGGGCCACGGGCGGACTGGTTTAGCCGGGAGGAGCAGCGCCGATTCACCACCATGGAATGGTCGGTGACCAGCCAATCCAATCGAGTAGGCGTGCGACTCGATGCCCCCGAACCACTCACCCGCACCCGCGACGGCGAGCTGGCCAGCGAGGGCATGATCTCCGGCTCGATCCAGGTCCCACCCAGCGGGCTGCCCGTCATCTTCCTCGCCGACCATCCCGTCACCGGCGGCTATCCGGTCATCGGCACCGTTGTCGCCGAGGACCTCGACATCGTCGCCCAGCTCTCTCCCGGCGCGACCGTCCGCTTCGTTTTCGTTGACCCCGACACCTTTGCTGAGGACCCCTCATGACCCAGCTTGCCTCCGTCCTCATTGCCAATCGCGGCGAGATCGCCGTGCGCATCGCCCGCACCGCCCGCGACCTCGGCATCCGCTCCATCGCCGTGTACACCCACGCCGATGCCGCATCCATGCACGCCGCCATCGCCGATGAGGCCTACGCCGTCCCCTCCTACCTCGACATACCCGCGCTTATCGACGTCGCCCTGCGCACCGGTGCCAGCTGCGTCCATCCCGGCTATGGGTTCCTGTCCGAGGACGCGGACTTCGCCCGCGCCGTCCAGGATGCCGGACTGGTGTGGGTGGGCCCCTCACCAGAGGCGATCGAGGCCCTGGGCAACAAGATCTCCGCCCGGGCGCTCGCCCGCGAGGTCAACGCCCCGCTCGCCCCCGGCACCGAGGAACCGATCAGCGACTGGCAGGACGCCCTCGCCTTCGCCGAAGAACACGGCCTGCCCATCGCCATCAAAGCAGCCTTCGGGCGCAGCCTCACCGTCGTCCGTGACACCGGCGACATCGAGCACGCCTTCGCCTCCGCCAGCCGCGAAGCCCACGCCGCATTCGGGCGCAGCGAATGCTACGTGGAGAAGTTCCTCCCCCGCCCCCGCCACGTCGAGGCACAAGTGCTTGCCGACGCCCTCGGCAACATCATCGTCCTCAGCACCCGCGACTGCTCGGTGCAGCGTCGCTTCCACAAACTCATCGAGGAAGCCCCCGCCCCTTTCCTCAGCGAACTGCACAACTCCGAGATCATCGAAGGCGCCCGAGCCATCTGCCGCGCCGCCGACTACACCGGTGCCGGCACCGTAGAATTCATCGTCGCCGCCGACGGCACGATCTCCTTCCTCGACTTCAACACCCGCATCCAGGTAGAACACCCCGTCACGGAGGCCATCACCGGCATCGACATCGTTGCCGAGCAATTCCGCATCGCCGCCGGACAACCCCTCTCCATTACCGAGGACCCCATCTCCACCGGCCACGCCTTCGAATTCCGCATCAACGCCGAAGACATTGCCCACGGCTTCGTCCCCAGCCCCGGCACCATCACCACCTTCGAGCCACCCACCGGCCCCGGCCTGCGCATCGACTCCGGCGTGCGCTCCGGTTCCCCCGTCACCGGGCATGAGGATTCCCTCCTGGCCAAGCTCATCGTCACCGGCCCCACCCGCGACATCGCGTTGCTCCGCGCCCGCGACGCCCTGAAAGAATTCACCATCCGCGGCGTCAGAACCACCCTTCCCTTCCACCGGGACATGGTGGAACACCCCGACTTTATTGGTTCAGACCTGGCCGTCTACACCGACTGGGTCGACCACAACTACCACCCAGGATTGTCCACCGGTGTGGACGATATTGCGTCAGTTCACGAGGAACGCGTGAGCTTCGCCGTCGAAGTCGACGGCCGCCTCCACCAGGTAACCATCCCCGCTAGCTCCCTGGTTCCTGAGGAGAATTAAACTCAAGGTCATGCGACCCCTCGTGGCCACAGAGCAGCTGCGGCACTCCATTTCCTCCGGGCAGTTCCCTCCCGGACAAAAGCTCAACGAAACGGATCTTGCCGCCACCCTGGGGATCTCACGCAACACCCTCCGCGAGAGCTTTGCCACGCTCACCTCCCAAGGCATCCTCACCTACATCCCCAACCGAGGCGTATTCATCAGCTCCCCCACCCTCAGCCAAATGCGCGATATCTACATCAGCCGCGCCCACCTCGAACCCGCCGCCCTCCTGTGGGGCGACCACCTCGACGCAGCCGCCTTAGACACCATCGTTTCCACTGCTGAGGCCGCCCTCGCCGCGGGCGACTTCCACGCCGTCGCCGACGCCAACCAGCTCTTCCACCGCCAAGTCGTCGATGCCTCCGGCTCCGACATCAGCAACGAATTCATGAGCCGCATCTTGGCCCTCATGCGACTCGCCTTCCTCGGAATCTCCGAGCACATGCCCGACTTCCACGCCGAGTTCGTCGCCCAGAACCGACACGTCGCCGACCTTGTAGCTGCCAACGACCGCCCCCGTGCCGCCGACACTCTGCGCTCCTACCTGCTGCAGACCCGCGAACGCCTCGCCTCATTCCTCACAGAGGACCCGGTGTACGGCGCCTAATGTCGGGGAACCCAAAACCCGCACTTCCTAACAACTCCGGGGTTAATCCCCCCTCCAAATCGGCCAAGTTGTTAGGAAGTGCGGGTTTCGTCAACTCAACGGGTTGGCTTCACTACGCCCAGAGGGCGCTGATTCCGCTGAGGGAATTCCAACCCAAGAACAGGGTAAGGAGCCATGCGACGACACCGATGATGAGGAGCCACGCCGGGTACTTGTAGCCGTTGAGGAGATCGCGGCGCATCCACGCAGCCCACAGGACGGCACCGAACCCGAAGGGCAGGATCAGCCCGTTGAAAGCACCAGCGAAAATGAGCAGGGTCTGGGGAGCCTGATTGAGGACCAAGTAGGCGACGGCGCACACCGCGATGAAGGCAACGGTAAGCCAAGAGCGCACGCGGGGTGCAGTCTTCTGCGAGGTGACGAAGGTGATCGAGGTGTAGGACGCGCCGATGACTGAGGTCAGGCCGGCAGCCCAGAGGACGACGCCGAAGACGCGGAGGCCGATTTCACCGGCGGCGGCCTGGAAGGCATCGGCCGCGATGTTGTTCCCCGACAGGGCCACTCCCCCGGCGACGACGCCGAGGATCGCCAGGAAGAGCAGGGTACGCATGATGCCGGTGACGATGATGCCCAGGACAGATACCTGGGTGATTGCCTTGATGTTCTCTGGGCCGGTGGTGCCGGAATCGATGAGGCGGTGGGCTCCAGCGAAGGTGATGTAACCACCGACGGTGCCGCCGATGAGGGTGGTGATGACGAGGAAGTCCACCTGCTCCGGAAGCACAGTGTTACGCAGTGCTTCTCCGACGGGCGGGGAAGAGACGACGGCGACATAGAGCATGAGCAAGATCATGATGGCGCCGAGGCCGATGACAATGCGGTCGAGCGCGAGGCCGGCCTTCTTGGACAGGAAGATGAAGATGGCGATGGCGGCGGAGATGGCGCCGCCGATCTTGGCGTCGAGGCCGAGCATGGCATTCATACCTAGGGCGGAGCCACCGATGTTGCCAATGTTGAAGACAAGGCCGCCGATGAACACGAGTCCGCCAATGAACCAACCCAGGCCCGGGAGGATGGAGTTGCCGAGCTCGTTGGCGCGGAGGCCGGAGACGCCGAGGACGCGCCACACATTGAGCTGGATGGCGATGTCAACGAGGATCGACGCGAGGATGGCGAAGGCAAAGGCGGCGCCCATCCTGACGGTGAAGACGCTGGTCTGGGTGATAAAACCGGGGCCGATGGCGCTGGTGGCCATGAGGAACATCGCGCCAATGGTGGCGCTGCGGGCAGCTCTCTTGCCTGCAGTGGGTGTGAGTGACATCCAGACACCTTTCCTTAAGTGATGCGAGTCACTTTAGGAGATTGTTCAACGATTTGCAATGCTTCAACGCCACGGGCCCCACACCAAGAGTTGGTGCGGGGCCCGTAACGGTAATGACGTGGGGTTTTACTCCCACTCAATGGTTCCCGGCGGCTTGGAGGTGACGTCGAGAACGACGCGGTTGACCTCAGCAACCTCGTTGGTAATGCGGGTGGAAATGCGCTCCAGGACGTCATAGGGAATGCGCGACCAATCGGCCGTCATCGCATCCTCGGAGGACACGGGGCGCAGGACGATCGGGTGGCCGTAGGTCCGGCCATCGCCCTGGACACCGACCGAACGAACATCAGCCAGCAGGACAACGGGGCACTGCCAGATCGAATCATCCAGACCAGCGGCGGTCAGCTCGGTGCGGGCGATGAGGTCCGCGGCCCGGAGGGTCTCCAAACGATCCTCGGTGACCTCACCGATGATGCGGATACCCAGGCCCGGCCCCGGGAACGGCTGGCGACCGACGATCGCTTCGGGCAAGCCGAGCTCGCGGCCCACGGCGCGGACCTCGTCCTTGAACAGCAGGCGCAGCGGCTCGACGAGCTCGAACTCAACATCATCGGGCAGGCCGCCGACGTTGTGGTGGCTCTTGATGTTCGCGGTGCCAGCGCCGCCGCCAGATTCGACAACATCCGGGTACAACGTGCCCTGCACCAGGAAGTCGACCTGCTCGCCTTCGAGGACACCGGCAACGGCCCGCTCGAAGGAACGAATGAACTCCGCACCAATAGCTTTACGCTTGGCCTCCGGCTCGGTCACCCCGGCGAGCTTGTCCAGGAAAGCGGCACGCTCATCGACAGTGACCAAGCGGGCACCTGTGGCGGCCACGAAATCGTTCTCCACCTGCTCGCGCTCGCCCGCGCGCAGCAGGCCGTGATCCACGAAGACACAGGTGAGGCGATCGCCGATCGCCCGCTGCACGAGTGCAGCGGCGACGGCGGAGTCCACTCCGCCGGAGAGACCACAGATAGCGTGGCCGTTGGGGCCAATCTGCTCCCGCACGCCGTCGATAAGCTGTTCTGCAATGTTGGCAGCGGTCCAATCAGCCTCCAAGCCAGCGACCTGGGTGAGGAAGCGGGTGAGCACCTGCTGGCCGTGCGGCGAATGCAGCACCTCCGGGTGGTACTGGACGCCAGCCATGCGCTTGTCCAGGGACTCGAAGGCCGCCACGGGAGCGCCCTCGGAGGTGGCCGTGACCTGGAACCCCGCCGGGGCCTCCGTCACGGAATCGCCGTGGCTCATCCACACCTTGTGGGTATCCGCCAGGCCGGCGTGCAGGACGCCCTCAGTTTCAACGGTGAGGTCGGTGCGGCCATACTCACGGGTACCGGTCTCAGCGACCGTGCCGCCCAAAGCAGCGGTCATCGCCTGGAAGCCGTAGCAGATACCGAAAACGGGAAGACCAAGATCGAGGATCTCCGGATCCAAGCTCGGAGCCCCCTCCGCGTACACGGAGGACGGGCCGCCGGAGAGGATGAGCGCGGCCGGGTTCTTGGCCTTGATCTCCTCAGCGGTAGCGGTGTGCGGAACAACCTCGGAATAGATGCGGGCCTCGCGGACGCGCCGAGCGATGAGCTGGGCGTACTGGGCGCCAAAGTCCACAACAAGGACGGGGCGGGGGGTAGCTGAAGTCACGAAACTGATCCTACTCGACCGACAGGTTGACCTTTTGGAAGGACTTCAAATCGGTGTATCCACACTTGGCCATAGACCGGCGCAACCCACCAATGATGTTCTGCACACCGAACGGCTCCGTCGTGGGGCCATGGAGGATGACCTCCAAGCTCGGCGGCTCTTTGTCCTCCACCTCGTAGGACTGCGGGGTCTGCACAATGCCACGCGGGAAACGCGGGTGGGCAGCCACCGCCGGCCAGAAGGTGCCACGCCCGGGAGCTTCCGCGGCCGGGGCCAGCGGAGTGCCCAGGACCACGGCGTCAGCACCGCAGGCAATAGCCTTGGCGACGTCGCCGGAGTTCTCGATCTCCCCATCGGCAATGATGTGCACGTAGCGCCCACCCGTCTCGTCCAAGTACTCCCGGCGGGCGGCGGCCACATCAGCAATAGCGGTGGCCATGGGGACCTCGATGCCCAAAGCGAACTCATTGGTGTTCGTGCCGCCGCCAACGATGACACCGGCGGCACCGGTGCGCATGAGGTGCATGGCGGTGGTGTAATCCGCCACGCCACCAGCGATGACGGGCACATCAAGGGAGCCAATGAACTCTTTGAGGTTGAGCGGCTCGCCGCCTGTGGCCACGTGCTCGGCGGAAATCATGGTGCCCTGGATAACCAGCAGTTCAGCGCCAGCCTTGATGACCATGGGTGCGAGCTCACGGGCGCGCTGCGGGCTGACGCGCACGGCTACGGTGGCCCCGGAGGCGCGGACCTCGCCGATGCGCTCGGCGAGCAAATCCTCATCGATCGGGGCGGCATGCAGCTTCTGGAGCAAAGCGATGGCCCGCGCACCGGTGAAATCAAGCTCATCGCCGGACATGACCGATTCGACGACCTGGGAAATCGCGCCCTCCAGGTCAGCCTGGCGGCCCCACAGCCCCTCGGCGTTGATCACACCGAGGCCGCCCTGGCGATCCATCTCAATGACGAACTCGGGGCTGGCTAAGGAGTCAGTCGGGTGGGACATAACCGGGATGCCGAAGGTGTAGGCGTCAATATGCCACGTGGTATCCACGTCCTGGGAGGAGCGGGTTCGGCGCGAGGGCACGATGGCAACATTGTGCAGGTGGTAGGTGCGGCGGGCCTCACGGCCAACCCCGATCTCAACATAGTCGCGCACGAGGCGCTCCCTTCTACGGGCGGGTATGACGGTTCCTTACCTTACTGCCCTCAGCGCGCGACGAAAATCCCTAGTGGTAGTTCGGAGCCTCCACCGTCTGGGTGATGTGGTGCGGGTGCGACTCCTTGAGGCCGGCTGAGGTGATCTGGACGAACTGCTTCGTCTGCAGCTCAGCGATTGTGCCGGACCCGGTGTAGCCCATAGCCGACCGCAGGCCGCCGATGAGCTGGTGGGTGATGGCGTCGATGGAGCCACGGAAGGGCACGCGCCCCTCAATGCCCTCGGGGACGAGCTTGTCCTCGCTGCGCACATCAGCCTGGAAGTAGCGGTCCTTGGAGTAGGAACGCTTCTCACCCGACAGGCCGCGGCCTTGCATGGCTCCCATCGAGCCCATGCCGCGGTAGCGCTTGTACTGCTTGCCGCCGGAGACAACGATGTCGCCGGGAGACTCAGTCGTGCCGGCGAGCATGGAGCCGAGCATGACAGTGCTGGCACCGGCGGCCAGAGCCTTAGCGATGTCGCCGGAGAACTGCATGCCACCGTCGGCGATAACCGGGACGCCTGCCTGGTGGGCGGGCACGCTGGCCTCCATGATGGCGGTGATCTGCGGGGCGCCGACACCGGCGACAACGCGGGTCGTGCAAATGGAGCCCGGGCCGATGCCGACCTTGATGGCGTCGGCTCCGGCGTCGATCATGGCCTGCGCTGCGGCGCGGGTGGCGAGGTTGCCGCCCACGACATCAATACGATCACCGAACTCGCGCTTGACGCGGGAGACCATCTCGAGCACGCGGTTGTTGTGGGCGTGGGCGGAGTCGACGACGAGGACGTCCACCCCGGCATCCACGAGCAAGCCCGCGCGCTCCCACGACTCATCGCCCGTACCGATACCGGCGGCGACAAGGAGGCGCCCAGCCGAATCCTTGGACGCATTGGGGTACTGCTCCGTCTTGACGAAGTCCTTGACGGTGATGAGGCCAACAAGCCGACTGTTGTCATCAACGATGGGGAGTTTTTCCACCTTGTTGGCGCTGAGCAGTTCCAGCGCTTCGTCCTTGGTCACGCCTTCCTTGGCGACGACCAGCGGCATCGGGGTCATGACCTCCGCCACGCGGCGGTCAAGGTCAGCCTCAAAGCGCATATCGCGGTTGGTGCAGATGCCCACGAGGGTGCCGTTGCTATCAACAACCGGCAGGCCGGAGATACGGAACCGAGCGCACAGCGCATCGACGTCCGCGATGGTCATGTCGGGGGAACACGTCACCGGATCGGTGACCATCCCGGACTCGGATCGCTTAACAATCTCAACCTGCTCGGCCTGCTCCTCGGCGGAGAGGTTGCGGTGGAGCACACCAAGGCCACCCTGGCGCGCCATGGCCACTGCCATCCGCGCTTCGGTCACCGTATCCATGGCCGCCGAGATGACCGGCACGCCCAGGCGGATGTTGCGGGTGAACTGAGTCGAGGTGTCTACTTCACTCGGGATGATGTTGGACTCTGCCGGGAGAAGCAGGACATCATCGAAGGTCAGACCCAACAGGGCCACCTTATTCGGATCGTCTCCCCCGGTGTGGACACGCTGATCAGTCATGTATGAATGCTCCTTTACGCACTGTCTGGCTTCCGCAATGCCTTCACTGTAGTGCTTTTTTCTTTTCCGGCGGTAGCCATGGGGAATTGCTCCGTGAAGCCCTCCGCAATAGTGTGGCCAGTGTGAACTACGACTCGCAAATGCCCCTGGACCCGTTCGCCGATGACCCCAACGACCCGGCGTCCTTCCTCGAGTCCGAAGAGCCGGTGATCCCACTCACCGACGAGGAACGCGCCCACATGCAGTCTGACCTAGAGATGCTTCGACGCGCCAAGGTCGTGCTCGCGCCGCGAGGAATCCTGGGAGTCTTTTACTTCTGCGAGGACTGCGAGGACCCGCACTATTACGACTGGAACATCATGGAGCAAAATCTCCTGGCCACGCTGGCTGGAGAGCTCCCGCCCGTTCATGAGCCGTCCGCCCGCCCCGACATCAATGCGTATGTGTCCTGGGACTACGCGGCCGGCTACCTCGACGGGATCAACGACCGCACGATTTAAGGCTGCTGCGTCTGCGGCGGGGAGAGCGTCCCGGCCGGAGCGGTCGTGGTGGGTGTGACCGTCGGCTCCGGGGTCGGGAGGGGATTCTCCGTGATCGGCGGGGGACCCTGCGTCACAGTGACCGTAGCCACGCTCGTCTCCGTCTCCACCTTGGTTTCCGTCACCGTCGTCGGTGCCGGGGCAGAAGCGTCAGACGACTTGGTGACGGTCTCCGTCACGGTAGCTTCACCCTTGGGCTGCTGCTCCGTCTCGCTCATCTCCCGGACCTGCTTGCGCGCCTCCGAGATCAGTTCACGCGCCCCATCCATGTCGCCCTGAGCGGCCCGGGAATCCACCTGCTCCAAGGTGCCAGCGAGTTCAATCACCGCGGCGCGGTCGCTGAACAAAGCACTGGAGATCCCCCACAGCGGGGAGCCAGGGGTGGCGTTAAAGATCGCCGTGCCGGAACCAGCAATAACCAAGGTGGCGGCGGCAGCGCCGATGAGTCCGGACAGCAGCGGCCGGGATCGACGGGCGGCCCGGCGCTCAGCCAGGGAGATGACCACGGGCTCTTCGTCTGCCCCCTCGATGAGGGGTGCCGGTGGCATCTGGCGTTCCACGTCTTCGCGCAACGCCAGGAACAGGGCGGCAAGTTCATCGTCGCCGCCCGAGGGGTCAATGCCGTGGGAGAGATCAGTGAGGAAGGCGTCATCATTGATCACCGGCTGTAGGTGGTCATTGATGTCGCCTGAGCTGGCGTCACGGTTGCGACGACTCATCACTCTTCTCCTCCATGGTCAAGATTCTTACGCAACGTGGCTAGCGCCCGGTGCTGTGCAACTCGCACGGCTCCCGGTGTGCTTCCTACAATCTCCGCGGTTTCTTCCGCAGAAAGCCCCACGAAGACTCGCAGGATCACAATGTCGCGAGCCTTATCACTTAATGAATCGAGAAGAAGGCGAACTCTGTTACTTCCATCCGCTACCAGTGCATACTCTTCGGGGGTGTCCCGCTCCGTAATGGAGTCTGGCACGTCATCGGTGGGGTGAGAATGGTCACGCGCCATGGCCCGGTGAGCGTCTGCGACCTTGTTAAATGCGATTCCGTAGACGAATGCCATGAAAGGTCGGCCCTTGTCTACAAAATTGCCAATGGAGGTGGCGACGGCGAGGCAAATTTCTTGGGCAATGTCCTCTGGGGTCGGGGTGCGGCCGCCGCCCACCCGGGCGCGCGCATAGCGCAGGACCATCGGGTGGATAATTTTCATGATTCGCTGGAGCGCCCGGCGATCACCATCGATAGCCAACGGGACTAAGCCCGCTAGTTCCTCTTCGGTGTCGCTCACTTAAGTAGCCCTCCACAACACGTCACTCATTGCTTTTGCATTCGGAAGTAGCCGAATGCACTCGGTAGTACTCGGATCCAACTTACCCCGTATCGGACGGACAAGAATTCACGAATCATTAACCTACACCATAATTGCTGGTTGTGGGCGTTTTCTTAACTTCGCCCCAGAAATAGCACTCGCTCGTCACATGTTGGCTACCGGTTGTTCATCAAGTGACTGAACACTGCCAAAGGGCCACTGATCCACAGTCGGCGCACGTGCACGTTCACTTTCATGAGGAGATACCACACCATGGCTCAGCCGCATCTGCTTCCCGGACCGAACGCAGACTTCTGGGACTGGCAGCTTCAAGGCGCCTGCCGGGGCGAAGATTCAGAGGTGTTTTACCACCCCGACGGCGAGCGGGGGCGCGCCCGCTCCCAGCGCGAGAGCCGAGCAAAACTCATTTGCCATTCCTGCCCCGTCATTGCTGCCTGCCGCGAGCACGCCCTCGAGATGGCTGAGCCCTATGGCATTTGGGGTGGATTGTCCGAGGTGGAGCGCCTCAACGTCCTACGCAACCGCAGTAAGCGCCTGCGCATCGAAGTGAAGGTCTAGCAACCCAAAGACACAAGCCCGGCAACACACGAGGTGCTGCCGGGCTTGAGCGTGTTGCCTTAGTGGTGGTGGTGACCCGCGTGGGCCTCCGCCTCCTCCGCAGGCTTGTTCACCACGGAGGCCTCAGTCGTGAGGACCATCCGGGCCACGGAAGCCGCGTTCACAACAGCCGAGTGGGTGACCTTCACCGGGTCGATGATGCCCTGCTCGATGAGGTTGCCGTATTCCAGGGTGGCGGCGTTGAAGCCTTCCCCGTTCGGCAGCTCTGCAATCTTGGACACGACTACTGCGCCGTCGACGCCAGCGTTGGCGGCGATCCAGTAGGCGGGGCGGGTCAGTGCTCGGGCGACCGACAGGATGCCGGTGCGGGCCTCACCCTCGAACTCCTCGGCGTAGGACTTGAGCTCCTGGGCAATCTGCACGAGCGCCGAGCCACCGCCGGCGATGACGCCTTCCTGCACGGCTGCGCGGGCAGCGTTGATGGCGTCCTCGACGCGGAGCTTACGCTCGTTGACCTCGGTCTCGGTGGGGGCGCCGACGCGGATGACGGCGATACCGCCGGACATCTTGGCCAGGCGTTCCTCCGACTTCTCGCGGTCCCAGGTGGAGTCGGTGGAGGCGATTTCGCGGCGGATCTGCTCGCGGCGGGCTTCCACCTCCTCGGCGGTGCCAGCGCCGTCGACGATGACGGTCTCGTCCTTGGTCACGGTCACGCGGCGGGCGCTACCGAAGACCTCGGCCCCAGCTTCGCTGAGGGTGACACCGACCTCGGGGTCGATGACGGTGGCGTTGGTCACCACTGCGAGGTCGTCCATGAATGCTTTACGACGCTCGCCGAAGTACGGGGACTTCACCGCCACAGCCTTGATGGTCTTCCGGATGGAGTTGACCACCAGGGCCTGCAGGGGCTCGCCTTCGATGTCCTCGGCCACGATGAGGACCGACTTGTTCGACTCGACGACCTTCTCCAGCAGGGGAAGGAAGTCGGGCAGGGAGGAAATCTTGTTGCGCACGAGCAGCACCAGGGGATCATCCAGCACGGCCTGCTGGGTGTCCATGTCGGTGATGAAGTACGGGGACAGGAATCCCTTGTCGAAGGTGATGCCCTCGGTCACATCGAGAGAAGACTCGATGGACTGGGACTCCTCCACGGTGAGGACGCCGTCTTTGCCGACCTTGTCCATCGCGCCAGCGACCATCTCGCCGACGAGGGGGTCGCGGGACGAGACGGTAGCAACGTTGGCGATCTCCGTGGAGGAGACGACCTCGGTGGCGCGGTCCTTGAGCAGTTCGACGGTCTTCTCCGCTGCGGCAGCGATACCGCGGTTGAGTTCGACGGGGTTGGCACCGGCGGCGATGTTGCGCAGGCCTTCAGCGATGAGGGCCTGAGCGAGCAGCGTTGCGGTGGTGGTGCCGTCGCCGGCGGAGTCGTTGGTCTGGATGGCGACGGACTTGACCAGCTGAGCGCCGAGGTTCTCGAAGGGATCCTCAACGTCGATCTCGCGGGCAATGGTGACGCCGTCGTTGGTGACCAACGGGCCGCCGAAGGCCTTGTCGAGGACAACGTTGCGTCCGCGCGGGCCGAGGGTGACCTTCACGGCGTCCGCGAGCGTATCCACGCCGCGCTGGATGCCCTGGCGGGCCTCCTGATTGAAAGCAATGAGCTTTGCCATATCGCGGTCTACTTCTCGACGATCGCGAGCAGGTCACGAGCGGACAGCAGCAGGAACTCTTCGCCGCCGTACTTCAGCTCGGTTCCGCCGTACTTGGAGAAGATGACGGTGTCACCCTCCTTGACGTCGACGGCGATGCGAGCACCCTTCTCATCCGTGCGACCCGGGCCGACGGCGATGACGGTGGCCTCTTGCGGCTTCTCCTTGGCGGAGTCCGGAAGGACGAGGCCGGAAGCGGTGGTGGTCTCGGCTTCGACGATCTGGACCAGGACCTTGTCTTCGAGCGGCTTGATGTTGACGTTTGCCACGATGATTCCTCCGTGTAGTGAAGTGAGTTGTATGTGCCGGTTGTGGTACGCAGCACAGCCGTCGTCGCGGGTGAACAACTGTGGGTCAAGACAACCTGACTGGCACTCTACCCTCGCGAGTGCCAGCCTTCAACAATCAGTCGTTGATATTGAGCTCACCGAGGTTGAGCACGGCTGCCCGCCACAGGGCGTACTCCTCGGGATTGTCATCGCGATAGTTCTTTACCGCCCGGATACCGTCTTTGACGCGGCGGATCTCCTCCAACCCAATATCGTCCCCTTCGGCGGCGACAAAGATGACGGTCCCGGAAATAGCGCGGGTGGGATCGGCGAGGAAGGAACCTGCACCGGTGGCGGCGGCCTGCCGCCCGAGGGAGGCCACCGGGTTCGGCTCTGCCCCGTTGGCCTTGGCGTCCGGGTTAAACAATGCGGCGTAGTCGGAGCCGTCCTCCTGGAAGGACACGGCGACACGGTCCTCATTGACCCCGCCGAGGAACTGGGCGGCCTGGTCGAGGTCGAATGTCACGGAGTTGTGGGTGAGGTCGGGGCGGACGAGAAAGCCGGTGATCATGGTGGGAAGGCTCCTAAGTTATGGGGCAGGGTCTCCTCCAGAAGTAGTCTCAGCACTGGCCCAACGCCCGCCGAAATCCAAGTGTTCACCTGCTGGTTAGGCGGCTGTCACTTCGTCGGGGACCTGGGAGAGCGTCAGGGTCGAAGTCGTCTCGCCGGTGAGCAGGTCAACGACGAAGAGTTCCTTGGTAGACGGGTCCGTGACGTAGGCGGTCTCCCCGTCGATGAGGAGGGTGGGGCGCGGGTCTTGCCACTCGAGGGATTCTTCCCATTCACCCAGTACCGGGATGGTGCGGGTAACGGTGCCGGCGGCGGCATCGAGGACGTGGAGGGAGCCGTCCGTGCCCAGCACGACGGGGGTGCCCGATTCGCTCATGCCGAGGGAGCGGAAGGTGTAGCTGGTGCCCAGGTCGACGAGCTTGAGGTCGCCGGTGGCGGTGTCAATGAGCGTGACGCGCGTGGGGCGCTCCAGGTCGGCGTCCTTGTCCACCTTGTAATCGCCCAGCACGATCGGGGAGCTGGGCACGCTGGCCTGGTTGCCAATCCGCCCGTAGGCATCCGGGGCGGCCACCTTGGTCGTCGCGCCGTTGTTCCAGATCAACGCGCCGTCGGTGCAGCCGAAGAGGACCGCATTGTGTGCTTCGGCGGCGCCGTGGGTGCCCGGACACTCGGGGAATGCCTGCAGTTGAGTGCCGTCCACGTCGACCACGGCAATGCCGGTGCGGGTCTTGCCGTCATCGCCGACGGTGGTGACCAGGTAGTCGTGGCCGGAGGGCACGGCGATGCCGTGGTGGGGCGTGAGGGTGAAGGTGCTGGTGGTGGGAAGCTCCGCTGCGGCGGTGTCGAGGGTGGTGACCTCGCCGGTGCCGTCGTCGAAAAGCACAACATGTCCTTCGCCGGCAACGACGTGACCGGGCTTGGAGGCCGTGATGAGGCGGTCGGTGAGGACGGGGTCTCCGGCGTAGTGGTGGGCGTGGTCATCGTGGGGCTCGGTCCAGGCTCCCAGGTCGAGGGCCCGGAAGCCTTCGCTGGTGGAGACGAACACGTGGCGGTCATCGCCGGCGGGGTTGAGGCGCAGGTAGCCGTCGGCCTCGATGGTGGCAAGCTCGCGGGGCTGCGTCCCCGGGGTGACGTCGACGACGGTGACGCCGCCATCGTGGGAGATGGCCAGGCGCTGCTGGGCAACGCGGACCTCGACGGGTTCTTTGGCAGCTGTTGCTACGGAGGGAGCCTCGGAGGTCGTCGGAGTTGATTGGCCCGAGGTGCATCCCACGAGGAGGGCGGACAGCGTCAGGGTGGCGGCCGGGAACAGGAGGCGGCGTCGCGCGCGCACGTTAGTCATGCACTGAGACTAAACCCTATTGCAACTAGTTTTCATAACCAACACCCCCAACGAGGGGAATGCTCACCTCCAGGGAAGGGTCGGTGCCCACCGTCCACTCGCTGGCATCCGCGCCCTCGTGGATCAGCTGCGCAGCCAACGCGGCGATCATGACCCCGTTGTCGGTGCACAGGGACAAGCGCGGCACGCGTAACTCGATCCCGGCGTCCGCGCACCGCTGCGCCGCCAGCTCCCGCAGCCGAGAGTTCGCCGCCACTCCCCCGCCCAGCAACAACACCCGAGCGCCAACATCCTGGCAGGCGCGCACCGCCTTGACGGTGAGTACGTCCACCACGGCCTCCTGGAAGGATGCGCAGACATCCTCGACGGAAATGACCCGGCCCTCCCGCTCAGCGGCCTCCACGTAGCGGGCCACGGCAGTTTTCAGCCCGGAGAAGGAGAAATCATAACGAGAATCCGACTTCTTCATCAGCCCGCGCGGGAAAGCAATGGCGTCGCCTTTGCCCTGGGCCGCCAGGCGATCGATGACGGGGCCACCGGGATAGCCCAGCCCGAGGAGGCGGGCGACCTTGTCGTAGGCCTCCCCCGCGGCATCGTCAAGCGTCGACCCCAGTTCGCGCATCGGCTTGCCCACCGCATCCACCTCCAGCAGCTGCGTGTGCCCCCCGGAGACGAGCAACGCCACCGAATGCGGCAGCACCTCGCCCTCCAGGTTGGCCACGGCGACGTGCCCGCCGAGGTGGTTGACGGCATAGAAGGGAACTCCCCAGGCAGCGGCGTAGGCCTTCGCCGCGGAGGCCCCCACGAGCAGAGCACCGGCGAGACCCGGACCCACCGTCGCGGCCACAGCATCGGGCTTACTCACGCCCGCCTCCGCCAGGGCCGCCCGCATGACCGGGCCCATTTCTTCCAAGTGCGCACGGGAGGCTATCTCGGGGACCACGCCACCGAACCGGGCATGCTGCTGCATCGACGAGGCCACCGAATCGGCGAGAATGCGCAGCGTGCCATCCTCAGCCAGGTCGACGATGCCCACTCCGGTCTCGTCACAACTGCTTTCCACTCCGAGGACGATCATCGGCGGCGGCTCCTTGAGTTTCTTAACATCGTGTAGGCATCGGCGCCCGAGGGTTGGTAGTAGTGGTGGCGGATGCCCTGCCGGGTGAAGTCATAGGCTTCATACAGGGCGATGGCGGGTTCGTTGTCCACCCTGACCTCGAGGAAGACGCGGCCATCGTGGTAGTCGGCGACGGACATCAACTCATCCATGAGCATCCGTGCTAGGCCCTGGCGCTGCCGGGCCGGGTCGACGCCGATGGTGTGAATCTCGAACTCAGGGTCATCGGCCGGTCCCAGCCGGGCCATTCCGGCGTAAGCCCACAGGCCAGCCTCGTCGCCGGCCCCCAGGTACAGGGTGTGGGGCGCGGCGATTTCACTGACAAAGGCGTGTGCTGGCCAGGGGTTATCTTCCGGGAAGAGGATTTCTTCGAGCTCGGCGCAGCGGGGTGCGTCGGCTGCGTCCAGCAGTCGCAGTTTCACAACTCGACCTGGGGAATTGCCGGGGATTGCGGACGCGGCTTCGGTTCTTTCGCGTCCGGTCGCCGCAGGTACAGCGGCACCAATGGTGCCGGGGCAGCAGTCAGATCGGCCACTGCGACCAGCGAGGTCGCGTCGGGCACGAGGTCATGCTTATCGACGTCCACGTCAACCGCCGCGGACAGCGCAGCTGGCACCGACATCACGTCCACCTCATGCGGCAAGACGAGCTGGGCAGGAGCCACCACATCGGGGCCGTGAGTGCGCCGGCCCTGGTCATAGGTGGCCCAGTAGATCTCCCGGCGCCGGGCATCAGTGACCACCAAGGAACGACCCGAGGGCAGACGCTGGGCAATGGCATCGAGAGAGCACACACCATGAACGGGGATGCCCAAAGCATCGCCGAAGGCCTGCGCGGAGGCCATGCCGACGCGCAGGCCGGTGAACGGGCCCGGACCACAGCCAACGACGATGGCATCGATGTCGGCGAAGGCCACGCCGGCGTCGATAAGCAATTCTTGAACAGTCGGCGTCAATTGCTCATTGTGGGCCCGGGTGCCCGGAAGGGTGCGGTCGACGGTGTCACCGGTTGTGGTGTTGACCAGACCCGTGACCAGGTCCGGTGTGGAGGTATCGATCGCAAGTACAAGCACAGGGTCTAACCTAGCAGCGTCCACACGCCCTCTTGGCTCGTCATCAGCGGCAGAAGGGACTCAGCGGCGAAGGTCGGCTGGGTGCGGATGGCGCACAGGTCCACCTCGTTGCGGCTCATCTGATCAAAAACGACCTCGCCCTCCCGGGTGCCCAGCATGAGGTAGTTGGTGTCCTCGGCCACGCCGTTGGGGCCGAGATTGAGCTCGGAAGCATCGACGCCGTACATCTGCATGAGGCCGTCCTCGGTGGAATACGGGCACACGACGGCGGCGACGACGTACTCCTCGCCGTAGAGGTCAGCCGGGGACAAACCCACCACGCTCAGGCCTTCCGCATCAGCGTTGGCCACCGCCTTCTCCAGGGCACCGGAAGTAGAAAACTGCGACTCCGCCTTGGCCGGGGCCGAGGCGATAGCGAAGGCGAGGAAACCGATCCACGCGACGAGGATGACGGTGATCAGATACAGACCAGTTTTGGGCAGGCGCATGATAGCTACTCTCCTAGGTGGGGCATGTGAGACGTTTCCTAGGCTACCCGCCACCTACAGCAACAGAAGCAGCAGCACCTGGCTGGCAATGATCTTTCCCACCATCGCCGTGGGATACACAGTGGCGTACCCGCGGGTTGCCAGCTCCGTTCCAGTCTGCCCGTTGAGGTAGGAGATGATCGCCGGGTTCGTCGTCGCACCGGCGGCCACGCCCATCGACTCATCCCACGTCAGGCGCAGCACGAGCATGCAGATGACGGCGCACAGCAGGGCGGAGATGAGCGTGATGGCAAAGCCAGCCGCCATGTAGTTGAGGGAGGCCGGGTCAGTGAGAGCCTTTTTAAAGCCCGCGCCCGCCGTCGTGCCCACACCCGCGAGGAAGAGCGCCAAGCCGAGGGTGCTCACCGTGTTGCTGGCGTGGTACGGCATGGTCCAGGTAATCGGGCCCGTGCGATGCAACGCACCAAGGATGAGACCGGCGACGATGGGGCCGCCACCGAAACCGAGGGTGAGCACGGAATCACCCGGCAACGGAATGGGGATCGACCCGATCAACAACCCCAGCAGCAACCCAAGGGCGAAGGGCAACAGGTCCGGGGCGGCGAGAGAGCGCTCCGAATCGCCGAGGTAGTTGCGGACCTCATTCATCCGGTTGGGCGGGGCCACGACGCGGACGCGGTCGGAATAGTTGAGCACATCATCTGCGCCAGGCACAACATCGGAGTCACCACGGCGGATGCGCGCGATGTGGAAACCGGCGTCGACGGTATTGAGCTCGGAGAGCTTACGGCCGACGATCCGCGGGTTCGACACCGTCAAACGACGGTAGACCAAGTCGGTGTCCTCGATGCGGACATCGACGGCCTCTCCGAGGGCGCTTTGAGCCTGGGCGATGGCTTCCTCGGTGCCGTTGATGACCAGCACCATGCCCTCGAACAGCTCATCCGTGGGCGAGGCGAGCGAATGATCATGCTCCCCGTGCACGATGCGCGTGGCAATGATGTCCGCACCGGCGAGGACCGGCAGCTGCGCGACGGTACCGCTGACACCCGGGCCGATGCGCACGCCCTGCCAATCCAGCGGCGCGATGATGAGACCCTCCTTGCGGGCCTCCTCGATGTGATCGACCTTGAGCACCTTCGCCCCGATCGCCGCCACCAAAATGGTGCCCAGCACCGCACCCGGGTACGCCAGCGAATAGCCAATGACCGGCTCGCCCGCGGCAGAAGGATCAATGTCCTCGAGCATGCCGACGATCGCAGCCATACCCGGCGTCGAGGTCAACGCTCCGGTGAACATACCCGCACCCGTGGTCGCCTTGAGGCCCAAAATCTTGATGAGGCCATAGGCGACAGCGACGAGCGACGTCAGCAGCACGATCATGAACACCGTCAGCCGCCAGCCGCGCGTGCGGAACTCGGCGAAGAATTGTACACCGGCGGTCAGGCCGATGGCGTAGACGAACATGGCCAGGCCCAGCTGGAAGACCAGGGGCGGGATCTGGATATTGGGGTCGATCGTCGAGAGGGCCAACGCGACGAACAGCACGGCAGCTGCTCCCAGCGAGAGGCCAAAAACGCGGACCTTTCCCAAGGCCAATCCCAACGCCAAGATGGCGACGAGGGCTATGAGGGGGTTAGCTGCAAGAAAACTGAGCACAATGCTGTCCCATTCTGTGTATGCAGTGTGACTTCTTCCTTGCCATTGAACTCCGATCCGGGCGAGTTCAGCAAGTACCTGAGACCTACACCCACCTCCAGCTGATGAGGCGCGCCTCTGATTCCGGGTCGCGCCGGACAGCAGTCTCGCGGTCGATGGTGATGTGGAGGTAAGAATCAGCGATCTGCTCCACCAGCCCCCCGCCCCACTCGGCGACGACGACCGCGTCCTCCAGATCGGTGTCCAGGTCCAGCGAGTCCAGCTCCCCGGTGCCGTCCTCGCCGAGGAGCCGGTACGCATCGACGTGGATGAGGGTGGGGCCGCCCACGGTCGAACGGTGCTCGCGGGCGATGACAAACGTCGGGGAGGTCACCCGGCCCTTCACCTGCAGGCCGCGCGCCAGGCCCTGAGTGAAAGTCGTCTTTCCGGCCCCCAGGGGTCCGTCGAGGATGACCACGTCGCCGGCGTGGAGGGTCCGGCCCAGGTCTTCGGCGAACGCCTGGGTGTCAGCGGCCGTGGCCAATTCGATGGTGCCTTCGCGGGGGAAGCTCACAGCTCAATACCGCCTTCGTAGACCCGGGTGGTGCGCCCGGTGGGCCGGCACACGATCTCGTAGTTGATGGTGTCGGTCGCGGCGGCCAGCTCGGTGGCGCTCATCCCGCCCTCGCCGAAAATCACTGCTTCGTCCCCGGCCTGAACCCCGAACTCGTTGGGGCCCAGGTGGACGACGATCTGGTCCATGCACACTCGACCCACCTGCGGGTAGAGCTTGCCGCCGATACCCACCTGCAGGGTCCCCTGCCAGGCGCGGGGCAGCCCGTCGGCGTAGCCCGCGGGAACCAGCGCCAGCCACCCTGCGTCCTCCGCGGTCCAGGTGTGGCCGTAGCTTACGGATTCCCCCGGTCGGATGGGCTTGACCGTGATTACCTCCGCCGACCACGTCATCGCCGGCTGGAGGTCATGGCTGAGCCCGTCGATGGGCTCCAGCCCGTAAAGCGCGACACCCACCCGCACCTGCTCATGGTGAAAATCCGGACGCGTCAGCGTCCCCGGCGAGTTGCACAAGTGATTGATCGGCAGGTCCAGCCCGAGGGAGCGTCCCAGCTCGATGGCGCGTACCAAGGCCGCCCCCTGGGCATCGTTGGCCGGGTTGAAGGGCTCGTCCCCGCACGCCAGGTGGGAAAACACTCCCGTGACGTCGAGGTGCTCGGCCTCGCGCAGCAGGGTGAACACCTCCTCCCAGTCCGCCTCATCCACCCCGGAACGATGGAGCCCGGTATCCACCTTGATGGCCACCCGCGCGGGAATCGCGGCCTCGACCAGGGCGCGGGCGTGCCGCAGGGAAGGCACCCCCAGCTCAATGGAGAGGGCGAGTGCCTCGGTGATGTCCTCGTCCGGGGACCAGATCCACGCCAAAATCGGCGTATCGATGCCCCCCTCCCGCAGCGCCACCGCTTCCGCCAGGGTGGCCACGCCGAAGGCTTCCGCCCCGTTCGCGCCCATCACCTTCGCTGCTTCCAGCGCGCCATGCCCGTAGCCATCGGCCTTCACCACGGCCATGAGGCGCACCTGTTCCCCAATGAGGGTCTTGATGGTGCGCGTGTTGTGGGCGATGGCGTCCAGATCAATGCGGGTGCTCAAAAGATCCATGGGTGACATTGTGCCACTGCTATCCGGCGGGCTCCGCCCCGACTAACGCCCTCGTGAGCAACTCGGTGAGGTTGTCGGCCGTCACCGGGCGCGGATTGGACGCCGGGACGGCGTCCAATGCCTGGCGGACGACCTCGGGGATACCGGCGGCGGTGAAGCCGACGTCGCGCAGGGCCCGCGGGGCGTCGATACGCTTTCTTAACTCTTGCAGGCCCGCGAGGCCACCGAAGGCCACCCCGAGGCGTTCTGCGGCGGCCGGTTCGTTGAAGGCCACGACGTAGGGCAAGACGATCGCGTGCGTGGGGGCGTGCGGCAGGTTGAAGGTACCGCCGAGGATGTGGCAGATCTTGTGATGCATTCCCGCCCCCGCCGAGGCAAACGCCACTGCGGCGAGGTAGGCGCCGTAGAGCAACTGATCACGCCCACCCAGGTCAACCGGGTTGTCATGGACTCGGGGCAGTCCGGTGGTTAAGGCCCGCGCCCCCTCCGTAGCGAGGGCCGCGTTGATCGGATCAGCACGAGGAGCCCACAGCGAGTCGACACAATGGGCCAGCGCATTAAGCCCCGAGGCCACCGACAGATCCACGGGCAGGGAAACCGTCAGCGTGGAATCGTAGATCACGGCCGTGGGCAGCACCCGCGGGTCCTGGCCCGTGGTTTTGCGGCCCTGCTCCGTCATCCCCCACACATCCGTCGCCTCAGAACCAGCGTAGGTGGTGGGCACGGCGATGAGCTCGATCCCCGTGCTCAGCGCTACGGCCTTCGCCGTTCCCACCGCCGAGCCGCCCCCGACCGCCACCAGCAGGTCAATGTCGTGCTGCTTTGCGACGCCCCGGGCACGGTCCGCCACCTCCACCGGCACGTGCATGGCCACATCCTCGTGCCACACCGCGATCTTCAGATCGGCAAAGAGCTCGCGCGCCCGCCGCATCTCGCGGGGGCTGGCCACCACCATCACCTTCCGGCCGTTGATCTCGGCGGCCACGTGCTCGGCCGCCTGATTCGCACCAAACAGCACCCGCTGCCCGAGGGTGTCGTGCCGGAAGGTGAGTGGCGTGGCAGTCATGGCGGGTTACTCCACCGTCACCGACTTGGCCAGGTTGCGCGGTTTATCAATGTCATCGTTACCGCAGGCCCGGGCGATATCCGCCGCCAGGTACTGCAACGGGATCGTGGCCAGCAGCGGCTGCATGATCGACGCGGACTCCGGGATGGTGATGAGCCAGTTGGCATAGGGCTCGACCGAGGTATCGCCCTCTTCGGCGATGACGATCGTCTTGGCGCCACGCGCCCGGATCTCCTGGATATTGGAGACGATCTTCGAATGCAGCAGCTTGACGCCCCGCGGGGACGGCACAACGACAACGACCGGCAGGTCATCCTCGATGAGCGCAATGGGGCCGTGCTTGAGCTCGCCCGCCGGGAAGCCCTCGGCGTGAATGTAGGCCAGCTCCTTGAGCTTGAGCGCACCCTCCAAGGCCACGGGGTAGCCGACGTTTCGGCCCAGGAAGAGCATGGTGCGGACCTGGCCAAGCGCATCCGAGATCTCCCGGATCGTGTCGCGGCAACCCAGCACCTCCTCCACCTTGCCCGGGATCTCCTCCAGCGCCTCCCAGATCTCCACGATCTCATCCGGGTACTTAGTGCCCTTGGCCTGCGCCAATGCCAGACCAACAATGTAGTTGGCGGCGACCTGCGCCAGGAACGCCTTCGTGGACGCCACACCGATTTCCGGCCCGGCATGGGTGTACAGCACCGCGTCAGACTCGCGCGGGATCTGCGAACCGTTGGTGTTGCACACCGCCAGGACCTTCGCGCCTTGGGTCTTCGCATGCCGCACGGCTTCCAAGGTGTCGGCGGTCTCGCCGGACTGGGAAATAGCGAGGACCAAGGTCCGCTCATCGAGGACCGGGTCCCGGTAACGGAACTCAGAAGCCACCTCGATCTGCACGGGCACGCGCACCCAGTGCTCAATGGCGTACTTGGCCAGCAATCCGGAGTGATACGCCGAACCACAGGCGACGACGAAGACCTGGTTGATGGACTTCAAATCGTTCTCGGAGATATTGGACTCATCCAACACGACCCGGCCATCCTGGAAGTGGCCCGCGAGGGTATCGCGGACGGCGGCGGGCTGCTCGTGGATCTCCTTCATCATGAAGGAATCAAAGCCACCCTTCTCAGCCGCAGCCAGGTCCCAGTCGATGGTGAAGGGCTTACCCTCGGCGGCGGAACCATCGAAGTTGAGCACCTCGTAGCCATCGGCGGTGATGATGACCACGTTGTCCTGATCCAATTCCACGGCATTCTTGGTGAACTCGATGAACGCCGCGACGTCCGAGCCGAGGAACATTTCATTCTCGCCCACGCCCACAATGAGCGGGGTGGAACGGCGAGCAGCGATAATCTCGTCCGGGTGATCGGCATGCATGAACAGCAAGGTAAAGGCACCCTCGAGGCGAGCCAGCACGGCCAGGGCCGACGCCCGGAAATCTCCCGCGGTCTCCCCCTCGTTGTAGGCGCGCGCCAGAAGATGCGCCGCTACCTCGGAGTCCGTCTCCGACTTCAGTTCAATGCCCGCGGCCTCCAGCTCTGCGCGCAGCGGCGCAAAGTTCTCGATGATGCCGTTGTGAACAATCGCGACCCGACCGTCATAGGACATATGGGGATGAGCATTGGCATCGGTGGGCCGGCCGTGCGTGGCCCAGCGAGTATGGCCAATAGCGGTGGTGCCCTCGAGGTTGTCCGCCCCGACTTCCGAGATCTTGTCTTCCAAATTGGCGAGCTTCCCCGCCCGCTTGACCATATTGATGACCTGGTCGCCGTCAGCGTCAACTCCCGCGACAGCAATGCCCGAGGAGTCGTACCCGCGGTATTCCATACGGCGCAGTGCTTCCAGCGCCAGGTTTAGTCCTTGTCGGTGACCGACATATCCAACAATTCCACACATGACGATGACTGTAGCGGAGATGGTCAAACCGGCGGAGTTTTGCGGTCCCACCGGTGATCTTCCACTATCGTGGTGGTCGTGTCTGCGAATCTGAAAAAGCACCTGGCCCAACTATCCAAGCGGGGCCCGCATCGCGTGCTCGTCGGTGACCTCAACTACGCCGGCCTGCCGGGTAAGGTCTATACCCCGGCGGAAGGTAAAGGTGTTCCGGCGATCGCTTTTGGCCACGACTGGACCAAGTCGGTGAAGAACTACCACGCCACCCTGCGCCACCTAGCCAGCTGGGGAATCGTCGTCACCGCCCCCGATACCGAGCGGGGGATCGCCCCTGATCATCGCGGCTTCTCCGCAGACTTGGAAACCTGCCTCCAGATCGCGGCTGGCGTGAAGCTCGGCCACGGCAAGGTCACCGTCTCCCCCGGCAAGCTCGGCGTCGCCGGGCACGGCATGGGAGCAGGCGCTGCGGTCCTCATGGCCGCCAATAATCCGACCGTCAAGGCCGTCGGTGCGCTCTACCCGGCCGTGACCACGCCCTCCTCGACGGAGGCCGCCCGCTACGTTCAGGCCCCCGGCCTGGTCATCGGCTCGGGCCGCAATGAGCTTTTCGACGCCGGTAATCCCCCCAAGGTCGCCCTCAACTGGGGCGGACCCGTCGCCTACCGCGAGATCACCAACGGCAATCAGGCCGGCTTCACCGAAGACGCCCTCTTCCAATTCAGCTTCGGCTTGGGCCTGCCGCAGTACTCCGCGCAGGACACGGCCCGCGGTCTGCTCACCGGCTTCCTCTTGCACGAGCTCGGCGGCGAGAAGAAGTACTCCGACTTTGCCGCCCCTCTTGCGGAGGCCAAGCACGTGCAGTCCTTCGATGGCGAGGAGCTCGCCGACAAGGCTGCGCTGTAGCGCACCGTTGTCAGCGCGCTAGTTCTTTCGCAGCACCCCCTGGACCCGGCCCCGAGCGGCTGGCTTTCGGGGGGTGTTGTGGTAGTTGGTGGCCGCTGGCTTTGGCGCCTCCACCGACTTTTCCACCCGTTTTTGTGCCTGCGCGAGAGCTTTTTCGAACTCCACCATCCGCTGTGCGGTGCGCTCCCGGAACTGACGCGAAAACTCTTCAAAGTCCATTACCACTGCCCTGCCTTTCTAGCCCCGCCCGCGACTGGTTCCTCTACCTGGATATTTTGCTTCGGCGGCGGTGGTGGTTCGGGGACTGCTGCGAGATCCGTCGGCAGGTTCTGTTTCGGCGGCGGCGGTGGTTCGGGCGCAGGTTCGGGTTCGGGCTCGGGTTCCGGCTCAGGGACAGCGGGCGGCTCGGGAAGAACGGGCTCCTGGAGGCAGTCGATGATCGCTTCCAGGCACAGCGCCAGAATGCCGATCCCGATCAGGCCAAGGATGCCCGTGAAATCGTCGCCGTTGTCCTCCTCTTCCGGCGGCTCGCACTCCTGGGTTTCGGCCGGAGGGCATTCCTCAACCGACTGAGGTGCCGTCGGTGGCGGCTCGATCGGGGGCACGGTGGGCGGTGCTGGTGGTGGTGTCTCCGGGGGAAGGTTAGGTGGAGTGGGCGGTGGCGGCGGGGTGGATTCCGTTGGCGGTGCCACCGACTGCGGTTGCGTTGGTGTCTCCGGTGCAGGCGGCGGTGCAGTTGGCGGAGCAGCGGCAGGCGGAGCGCTACTCGTCCCTCCCCCTCCTCCCCCACCGGACGACGGCGCTGGTGCAGTGGATACGTCGTCGCAGGTGGCCACATCCCTGTGGGCTGGCCCGCTGGCGGGCTTGTCGCAGACAGGCTCGCAGCGGGCTAGGAACTCATCGAAACACTGACATACCGCCTTGTCACGGTCGCGGCATTGCTCGAGGACGGTGGCCCCCGCGGCGTCGATAAGCTCTGAACCAGCGGAGACGCATTCGGAGAACTCCCGCGGGTAGGTGGAAGGGTCGATGCGGGAGAGAAACGAGCTCAACTGGGTGATCACGGCGGTCAGGGCACTGAGGATCTCCGAGACGCTCAAGTCCGACGTCGTCTGAATATCGGTGAGGGCATCGCTGGCCTGCTCCGCCGAGTCGCTCAACTCTGATGATTGTTGGCGGTTGCTCCACCATTCCTCGATCTTGTCGCCGAGCTTGTTGGCAATCGCACCCGCCGCGACCTGGAATAGCAGCTTTGCAATCTCGGGGAGGATCCCCAGCCGCATCGTCGAAGCATCACTACTTCCCACCGCCTGGCGCGTATGCCCCAGCAAGGCTGAGGGATCCAACCCCTCCGTGGCGGCGAGGGCCTCATTGAGCACCTCCTCCCCGATCCGTGGGCCCGCGTAGAGCCCGCGCGAGGACTGCTGCAGCTGCCGCACTGCGGCACCGTAGCCGCTCGCCCTCATTCCGTCGCCTCCAGCTGCGCGCCACCGAGCTTGTCCACGCCGCCGTACACCTGCACCTGCGCCACGCCCGCGTCGGCGGTAGCCCGAACAGCATCGATCCGCAGTGTTCCCGCGTTGTGCACCCGCTGCAACATGTGGGCAATTGCCTGCCCCCGGTCGGCGAAATCGCGACCAGCGGCAGCGATGGGGAAGGACGGCGATGTGGCGACGTGCCTGCGGTGCTGATCCTCCCCGTCTGCCTGCAGCCGGGCTAACACGGCCAACGCCTCGTGCAGGTCGAGATGTATCCCCGACATGATGAAACCCCCTCGTAGCATTCCTCAACTGATCCTCATCAGTATTGGACTGCCCGAGGGGGCCAAAGGTTCCCGCCCGCTTTAAACTGATGCCACCACGGCAGCCAAACGGCCTGCGACCCGGCGGGCCTGCTCGCTGCCGCCTGCCTCCACCATGACGCGGAACAGCGCCTCGGTGCCCGAGGGCCGCAGGAGAACTCGGCCGGACTCGCCCAGCTCTTCCTCGGCAACAGCAATGGCCGCGAGGACATCGGGGTGATCGGCGACAACGGACTTATCCGCGACAGGTACGTTGATGAGCACCTGCGGCAGGACCTTCATCACCGACGCCAACTCGCCAAGAGTGCTGCCCGTCTCCGCCATGCGGGCCATGAGCTTGAGACCGGTGAGGGTGCCATCGCCAGTGGTGCAATGATCCGGCAACACGATGTGGCCGGACTGCTCGCCGCCGAGGCTGTAGCCGCCGCGATTGAGCTCCTCCAGCACGTAGCGGTCACCGACCTGGGTCTCCAGCATCGGGATGCCCTGCTCCTTCATCGCGATCTTGAGCCCCAGGTTGCTCATGACGGTGGCCACGAGGGTGTTCTTGCGCAGTTCCGACTTTTCCTTCATACCGACCGCGAGAATCGCCATGATTTGATCGCCATCAACCACGTTGCCCTCCGCGTCAACCGCGAGACAACGATCAGCGTCACCGTCGTGGGCCAAGCCCAGGTGGGCTCCGTGCTCCAGGACAGCCTTCTGGGTCTGGTCGATGTGCGTCGAACCGGCATTGTCATTGATGTTGTACGCATTGGGCCGATTGTGGATGGCAATGACCTCAGCGCCCGCCGCCGCATACGCCAGCGGAGCAACCTCGGATGCAGCACCGTTGGCGCAGTCCACGACGACCTTGATGCCCGTCAGATCAGTCTCGGCCGAATCCCGCAGGTGCGCCAGGTAGCGATCTTGCGCATCCGGCGACTCCTCGATGACGCGGCCCACGCCCGTCCCGGTGGGCCCGGTCTCGGGGAGGTTCTCCATCATCGCCTCAATCTCGTCCTCGACGGAATCGGGCAACTTCTTGCCACCAGCGGAGAAGAACTTGATGCCGTTATCGGGCATCGGATTATGGGACGCCGAGATCATGACGCCGAGATCCGCACCGTAATCATCCGTGAGGAAAGCGACACCCGGGGTCGGGATCACACCAACGCGCAGCACATCCACGCCACACGATGCCAAGCCAGCCGAAAGAGCCGCGGCCAACATTTCGCCAGAGACGCGCGGGTCACGGCCCACAACAGCGATGGGCCGCAAGTCGCTGGACTTGCGGTCCGAGGTCAGGACGCGGGCAGCTGCCGCCCCCAACTTCAATGCCATCGTGACCGTGAGTTCCTTGTTCGCGAGACCGCGAACGCCATCAGTGCCGAAAAGTCTTGTCATGTCGTCCATTATGCACGCCCACCCTAACGGCGAACGCCGTCCCTTCCGCAAGAAGCGGTAGGGACGGCGTTGGCAGGCAACCAGCGAAATTAACGCTTGGAGTACTGCGGGGCACGACGTGCCTTGTGCAGACCAGCCTTCTTGCGCTCGACTGCACGAGCATCACGGGTGAGGTAACCGGCCTTCTTCAGGGCGGCACGATCAGCCGGGCTGTACAGGTTGAGGGCGCGGGCGATGGCCAGGCGCAGAGCGCCGGACTGGCCGGTCGGGCCGCCACCGGAGATGTTGGCCTTGATGTCGAACTGGCCCTCGCGCTCGAGGAGGGTCAGCGGACCAAGGATGTCCTGCTGGTGCAGCTTGTTCGGGAAGTACTCGTCCAGAGCACGGCCGTTGCAGGTGATCTCGCCGGTGCCGGCGACAACGCGGACGCGGGCAATGGCGCGCTTACGGCGACCAACGGTCTGGATCGGGCCTTCGAGAACGACCTCGGTGACAACCTCGGTCTCGTCGACGTCAGCCTCGGGGGCGACGGCGTCGGCGATGGTGTAGTTGAATTCCTCGGTGGCAGCGGTGGCGGCGTCGATGTCGCCGGCCTCAACCACGTTCAGGTCCTCGTTCTGATTCTGGTCGGTCACTGTGCCACCTGCTTGATTTCGTAGGACTCGGGCTTCTGGCCGGCGTAGGGGTGCTCGGAGCCGGTGAAAACGTGGAGCTTCTTAGCGGAGGAGCGGGAAAGCTTGTTGTGCGGCATCATGCCGACGATTGCTTCCTCAACCACGCGGTCCGGACGGGTGTCCAGAGCCTTACCCAGGGTCATGGACTTCAGTCCACCCGGGTAGCCGGAGTGGCGGTAACGCATCTCGCGCTCACGCTTGTTGGAGGAGATGTGAACCTTGTCGGCGTTGATGATGATGACGTGGTCACCGCAGTCAACGTTCGGTGCGAACTGGGGCTTACCCTTGCCGCGCAGCAGGTCTGCCACGTGGGAAGCAAGTCGACCCAGCACCACGTCGGTGGCGTCGATGACGTACCACTTACGGGTAATGTCACCGCTCTTCGGGTGGAAAGTAGACAAAATGACTCCTTGAAAGTCTGTCTGGGGCTGCCGGCCAGGTGCTGTGCGCGGGGATGAAGCCGCGGCGGCCGGTGGAGACCCGCGGAATGATCTGCTGCCCTGACTAGCTAGTCGAGGCAGCGCACACAGGGAATTAACTCTAGGCCACCGAGGGGTGGAACGCCAAAACGCCCACCGTGGGTGAACCCCAGGTGGGCGGCTGGACGATGGTGAGACAGAGAAAGTGCGGAGCAGTCAGCCCAACTGCTCCGGGCGCTGGATCCTTGATGCGTCTGCCGGGATGGGTAGATCCAGCGTTTCTTGGTTATCCCCAGCTAGCGGCGGCCCGGCGGTTGACGTCACTCATCCGCTCATTGCCCTGGGAAACGGTGCGGGAAATGGTGGCGAGGATGGTGTTGAGCTCCGCAGCTGACCGGTCCCAGCGGGCCTGAGCTTCCGCGTAAGCGGCAGCCGACTCGCCCTCCCAGGTCGCAGCCATCGGCTGGATCTGAGACTTGAGGTCATCGAGCAGCCCATTGATTCGGCCGGAGGTGGCATTAATGTCGCCGGCAGCGGCATCGATGGCACCGAACTGATACTTAATTGCGTCCATGATCTGTGTGCTCCTTCTAACCTAGAGAGCCAAGCCCTGACCGCCAACGTTGCTGAACGCCTGCGCGTTATCAGCTTCGGTGGAGTCAAAGGACTGGGCGTTGTGGCGGATGTTGTCTGAAATGCTGGTCAGTGCCTCACGCAGCTCACGGGCGGAGTTGTTCCACCGCTGCATCAACGAGTCAAAGCTGACCTGTGCGGAGCCGGCCCAGCTGCCGCGGATGCCATCCACGACACCCTGCAGGCGGCCTAGTTCTCCCTGTACCTCATTGTTGGTGCTGTCGACCCGGCCGGCGGTTGCCAGCATTACGTCGGATTCTGTCCTGAACATGCTGCTCATAGTGTGGTTCGCCCCTCCTCGAACGTGGGTTAATTCTTGAGTTATGGCGCCAGGCTGATCCCGGCGCTCCCCCGAAAGGCCCTCATGCGTTCCTTTCACTTTTGTTGGACTCCGAATTGCCCCCAGCGGTTCCCCGGAGCGAGGAAGTTTTTAGCCACCGGTGAGTTCGAGGCTGTCCAGCGCCATGCGACAGGCCGCTTCCTGGGGAATTGTTGCCTCGGCTCGGGAGTGGCAGCCCACGCTGAATTGGTGCCCGGAATCGACCCAGGTGTGCCACACCACGCCTGAGCCATCGCCGGGGTCCTCCCGATAGCGGGTCATCTCCTGCCCGTGTGCTCCTCGCTGCGGGTCGAGGGGATGCAGGCTGTCGTCGTGAGTGATGATCTCGTCCACTCGTGCCAGCACCGCCGCGGCGGGTACCGAATACACCGGGTCCGCGGCGAGGTGGATGCGCAGCGCGGGGTCCTCCCCCAGCGCCATCAACCCGCCATCCCGGTCTTCCAGGCGAAACCCTCCCGGCGCGCTCACGCGCAGGCCCGCATGTTCCAGGATGACCTGGGGAGGCGGTGGCATGCTTATCGACGTTGCCTGCTCCCCATCATGCGGCAAGGCTGGTGGCACAGCCTCCGCCACGGGCTCTGCCACGACCGGCACCGGCCCGCTGTCCAGGGCCCACCAACTTAAACACCCGATCGCGATGACCACGGCTGCCACGACACCATGGAAGGGGCTGATCACCGCCCCGCCGGGCAGGCGATGCCGTCCGCTATCACTCGTGGGGCGGATGACGGTGAGTTCTTCTTCCTCTTTGACCATCGGGAGTGGGGTTTCCCGCAGTGCCTCTGAGGGATAGGCCGCTACTCCTTTATTGAGGAAGCTGTGGGTGAGTACTTCCGTGGCGGATTCGTCGGCGTCGATGACGATTTCTACCTCGGGCCATTGCAGGTGGCATAGTTCCCGGGCCTGGTCGAGGACGGCGGGGAGCGCCCACCCGTCGACGATGCCGGTGCCGGGCAGGTCATAGCGGTAGACCGTATCGGGGCCTTCGAAGATGGTGGCGCTGTCAAGGACGGTGATGGTCAAGGTGACGGGGACAGCCGGGGCGCTCATGAATCTTCCTCCTCTACCGTCTCCTCCACTGTGGCGACGTGGGCAACGCCCACGGTGTCGCCCCTGACTTGCCACGTGCCCCGGCCGGGTGGCTGGGCGAGCGGCTTGATTCCGAAGATCGCACCTTCATCCCGGTCGGCGTCGAGAAGCATGACCGCCGGGGTTTGGTCGCGCACCGCGGAGAGGAAGGGCCCGAAGAGGGCCCGCCCGACGCCGCCGGATTTTCTCGCGATGACCAGGTGCAGACCGATGTCGCGGGAGTGCGGCAGCAACTCCACCAACGGGTGGAGGAGGTGATCGGCGACGAGATCGAGGTCGTCGATAAGCACGAAGATGTCGGGACCGGTCCACCAGGAACGGGCCGCCAGCGCCTGCGGGGTGATGTCTGGGCCGGGCAGGCGGGAACGCAACGTGGCCACGGTGTCGTCCAACGCGGATTTCGTCGCGGGCGAGGTCGCTGAATAGACAGCCACCATGTCTTCGTCGAGTGCGCCCAGGTGGGCGCGGCGATGATCGATGACCACGAGGCGAGCCTTCCCAGGCCCCCACTCGCTGATCCCCGCCGCCACCGTGCGCAGCAGTGTTGACTTCCCGGAACCCTGCCCACCGATGCACACCAGGTGGGGGCTGGATCCGGGGACCCAGGCCAACGTTTCCAGGCGGGGACCACCCACGGCCAGGGGAATCCCTCCACCCTCCGCGGGCTCTAGGTCCACCAGGCCGATGCGCTCGGGCAGGACTTTCAACGCCGGGACAGCCGCGCCGGAAATACTCGCGATGTGCGCGAGATCCTGCGAGGAGCTCAAGGCGATGAGCATATTCCGCGCATCATCGGTTAGCCCCCGGCCCGGCTTGGCCGGTAGCTTCTGTTGGGCCTTGCGATCAATGAGCGAATCCATCGATTCGCCCAGTTTCAGCTCGAGCCGGGTGGTGATGAGGTCGCGGATAGCCGGGCGCAGGATCGTCCAGCGCGGGGTAGAAATAATGAGGTGCACCCGGGCTGACGCCCCATCGGCGGCAATGCGGGTGATGGGCTCGACCAGGTCATCGACATCGCTGACCACGCTGTGCCAGCCATCCACCACGAGGAAGGTGTGCCGTTGTTCAGGGGCGTCGACGAAGCCGGTGACTTCGTCGACGATGCGCCGCACCCGTTCCGGATCGTGCCGGTCGGCCACGCCCGCCACATGCGGCAGCATCGAGAGGCTCCCCAGCGTCCCGCCGCCCAAGTCGAGGACATAGAAACGGATCTGGTCGGTTGCGTGCGTCGCCGCCAAGGAAGCCACGACCGAGCGCAGCGCCGTCGACTTCCCCGTTTGCGGCCCACCACACACCGCGAGATGCCCGCCCCCGGTGGAGAAATCCACCACCAAGGGATCCTGGCGTTGGTGGTAGGGCAGGTCAATGATGCCCATCGCGGCGGAAAGGAACCCCACGTCGTCGGCGACCCCGGCCAGTTCAATGGCCGGGGGCAGCGGCTCCAGCCAGATCCGCCGACCGCGCTGGCCGCGGGCGGCGGCGGTGGTGCGGGCCTTGTCCACGACGGCGTCGAGAAGCGTTGTTGATTCGTCGAGCACCGTCGGCGTCTCATCCTCCTCCGCGAATTGTTCCCACCCGGTGAACAGCGCGACGCGACGCTCGCGATTGCCCGGCAGGGCGGAGACATCGCGGCGCAGCAACGGCCCCGACACGTAGGCCGCCTGGAAGCGGGTGATGTCCTCGGCGTCATGTTTGAGAAAGCCCGCGCCGGGTGTGCCGGGCAGATGATGGGCATCCGTTATGCCGAGGACCTGGCGCGACTCCGCTGCCGAGAAGGTTTTCAGGCCGATGCGATAGGACAAGTGTGAATCCAGGCCGCGGAGGCGTCCCTCTTCGAGGCGCTGGCTGGCCAGCAGCAGGTGCACGTGCAGCGAACGCCCAAGGCGACCGACCGCGACGAAGAGATCAGCAAAATCGGGGTGCGCGGCCAGGAGTTCCGAAAACTCATCCACCACGATGAACAGGGCCGGGAGCGGGTCGAGATCATCGCGCCCGCCCAGCCGCGCCGCGGTGTAATCACTGACGTTGGCAAAGTTGCCCGCCGTGCGCAGGACCTCCTGGCGCCGATTGAGCTCACCGGAGATCGCGTCGTACATCCGCTCAACGAGAATCGCCTCGTCAGCAAGGTTGGTGATCACCGCCGAAGTATGCGGCAACGACTCGCACCCGAGAAAGGTCGCGCCGCCCTTGAAGTCAACGAGCACAAGGTTGAGCTCCTCCGGGCTGTGCGTCGCCGCCAGAGAAACGACGAGGGTCCTCAACAGCTCAGACTTTCCACTGCCCGTCGCCCCGATGCACAACCCATGCGGCCCCATCCCGCCCTGCGCGGATTCCTTGAGGTCCAAGCGCACCGGCACGCCTTGCTCCGTCGTCCCGATCGGCACGACCAGGCGCTGCCGCGACTGCAGCCGCCCCGGCCACATCGTCTCCGGGGTGAGCTGATCAATGTCGGCCAGCCCGATGAGAGAGGTCAAATCGCGCCCACTGCTCATCTGCGCCCCGTCCGGCCGCCGGTAGCGCGTCAACGCCCGCGCCACAATCGTGGCTTCCTCCACCCGCAGGCGATCAGGTACCCCGAGCACCTCCACGCCAGCGGCGGTATGCGCGCTGAGTTCGGTGGCCGAGGCCGCCAGGGAAAAGCCCTCCGCCTCCGCCCGCATCCCCAGCGCCGTCGTTGCCCGTGAACCCACGTCGATGATCGTGGTCCAGGTGGGATCATCCAAATAAGGCTCAGTGCCGGTGGTGGTGACGGCACTGACGATGAGAATTCGATGGGCGGCACTATCCGGCTCGCGGGTGTGCGGCAGCCACTTCACCCAATCCCAGCCCTCACCGATAACTTCAATGCCCACCCGTTCCGGCCCGTGCGCCGTCACCAGCTGCACGACGATGGCGCGCGCCAGCTCCTGCGCCGCCGGACCAGAAATCCCCAAGAATCGGAAGGCCTGCAGCTGCACCGCCACCGGCATGTCCGGGCACACGCTCACCGCCCGAACCGTCGAACGGAGGCTGACCGCACACACGGGATCGAGGTCCTCCGCCGCCCCGGAATCCGCCACCTGGATGGGAGTGCACAGGCTCGTATCCCCTGTGCCGATCCGCACTTCCAACTCATCGGCATCTCCGGCTCCCTTTTCCCACAGGCGGCGCGTGTCCACCCGCGCCCACAATTCGCTCGGCGCCGGATGCCGGTGGTACTCGTGGGCACGCTGCTGCTCCGCGTTGGCCAGTGCTTTATCCCGCAACGCCCCCAGATGGCGCAGATACGTGCGCCTGGTCTCATCCACGTCCTCGCCTTGGGGCGGGGCGAACATCATCACCATCGACATGCCCATCATCAGCGGAAAGAGCAACATCATGGGATTTGCTCCGGCCCCTCCCATGACCATGAGACCCACCATGAGCGCCATACCGGCGATCATCACGATGGGCATAAGAATCCGCACCAGCGGCAGCGGCCCCGGGCGATGCGCTGGCGGCACCGCCTCCGCCGACAACGTGCCCTGTGGCAAGGGCGGCGTCGGCTCCCGCTCCGCGAGCGTGAGCGGTTCCACGATGCGTTCCACATCAGTTCCCAGCATGGCTGTCCCCCTTTTTCCCGATGCCCTGGTCACCCCAACCAGGAACATTCACCGCCTCGCTCGACATGGGCGCGGCATGGCCGCGACATGGCCGCGACACAGCAAGGCTGATCCTAAAACACTTTTCCCCCACCCGCAGGATGAGGTGCTAGCGGTGGACAGCCCCGGCGCCGTGGGCGAAGATGGTGCCCATGCCGCGGGGCGCACGGGGGTGTGCGCACCAGCCGCGGCTTCCACCGATGTCCAGGGGGACCATTGTGAGCGTCGACCATATTCTGCGCCTGACCGTTCGTTTCCACGTCGGGGCCTATCGTCGGGAGGCGGATCTGGCTTTGCCGGCGGGTTCGGCCTTGGCCGATCTCATTCCCGAGATCGTCGCTTTGTGTGGCGCCCCGCGGATCTCTCGGCCGTGGCAGGCCACCACTGCCGCTGGCCTACCCATCGATCCGGCGCTGCCGCTGCATCAGACCTCGTTGGATCATGGTTCGGTGGTGGTGCTCAGTCCGCGCCATGAGACCCCGGCGCCGGTTATTCGCGACGCCGCTGAGTCGCTTGCCGCAGCACCTTCCGGATCCCGCCCAGAGGGCATGGCGGTGGCCGGAACCTTGGCCGGGTGCGCCGGCGCGGCCGTGCTGGTCGCGCAGTGGGAGCCGTTGTCCCACGCCCTGGCCACGGCAGCTCTCATCGCGCTGGTGATGTTGTTGTGGCGTCGAGGTTCCGTGGCCTTGTCCCTGGCGGCGATCGGTTGTGCCACCGCCGCAGCCGCCGTCTTCGTCGGCGAGGCCTCTGCTGATCCCTTCGATTACTCCACCCTCAGTTGGCAAGCGCTCTCCGCTGGGACCGCCCTCGTGCTCACGTTGCTGCTCACCGCCGTCATTGGTGGCCCCGGTCCGCGCATCGGCTCCGCTCTCATCGCGGTGACCGGCCTGGTGGCCATCGCGGCGCTCGCCGCACACTTGCCGTCCCCCGACGCCCCCGCCGCACTGGTCGTGGCAGCGGGAATGCTCGGGATGGCGATCATCCCCGGCAGTGCTGTCCGCGCGGCTGGCCTGAAGATCCCTCGCCTACCCACGGCTGGCCAAGACCTCCAGGTCGCCGATGCTGTGCAACCGGATGTCAACCGCCGGGCCCGGCGCGCACTGCGGATCCACGAGGGCCTCGCGGTGGGTACCGCACTCGGCGTCATTCCGGCGTTGCTCTACCTGGGTTACCAGGGTGGAGGTTTCATCCTCGGGCTTTGCGTTGCGGTTGCTGGGGCGACGATTGTGCACGCCGGACGGCATCACCAGGCTGCGACGGTGTGGGCCTGGCTCAGCGTCGGGCTCACCGCGTTGGTGGGTGTCTGCTTGGCGATGGGCGATCATCCTTTTCAGATCGTCGTCGCGCTCGGGGTCGTGTCAGCGGCCATCAGCGCCCCCATGTGGGCCGCCAAGGTCCCCGACCTCGAGCCCACTACCGTCGTGTGGTGGGAACGCGCGGAGTCGCTCGCCATCGCCGCGTCTCTTCCCTTGGCCGCCCACGTCGCGGGTTTGTTCTTGCTCATCAGGGGGCTGGGATGAGGTTCGTGCTCGTTGTTATTTTGCTTGCGCTTTCCACCCCGGCTCTCAGCGTTGCTCAAGCACCGACCACTCCCTGCGCTGTTCCCCTGTCGGCGGCCGATGCCGATCTGACGCCGCGGCCGGCCACTCATCGCATTGCCAGCGGCGAGGGTGTGGCCGTGGCCGTCATCGACACGGGCGTTGCCGCTCATCCGCAGCTCGGGGAGGTCGAAGCGGTCGCGGATCTCGTGGCTCGTGCCACTCCGGACCCGCTTTTCGATTGCGATGGGCACGGCACCATCGTCGCCGGGGTCATCCGCGACATCGCTCCCGGCGCGCGCTTACTCAGCATCCGCCAATCCAGCGCCCACTATCGCACTGATCGGGCGGACACGTCCGGCACGCTCGCCAATCTCGCCGAAGCGATCCATCTCGCCATTGATGCCCGCGCCCGCGTGATCAATGTTTCGGTCGTCTCCTGCGTGCCCGCCCATCAGGCCCCGCTTATCGACGCCCGCGTCCTCGACGATGCCCTCCATCGCGCCGAGTCCGAAGGGGTCATCGTCGTCGCCGCGGCGGGCAATAACGGTGGCAATTGCCACCCCGGCTCGGTGGTCTACCCCGCGCACTCCCCGACCGTGGTGGCCGTCAGCGCCACCCATTCCCGTGATCCTCATTCGTCTGCCGAGTATTCTCTCCCCGGCGAGTTCAGCGCCCCCGGCATCGTCGCCGCTGGTTTATCGCCCAGCGGGGAAGGACGTGCCTCTGGGATGACCACTGGGAACGGCGACGCGTCCGCTTTCGAGGGCACCAGCTTCGCTGCACCCGTGGTCAGCGGCACCGCCGCGTTGCTGCGGGAACGATACTCCGACGAGACCGCCGCCGAGATCCGGGAGCGACTGTGGCAGGCAGCCGAACCCGGACTCGGAGTGGTGGACCCCCACCGGGTGCTCACCTACGTGGCGGGCCCGCCGCTGTTGACTCCCTCGCGTGATCTCATGCTCGAGGTTCCTGCCCCACTCGCGGACCCCGCGCGTGAGCGTGCTCTGCTGCTGTTTGGGTTGTTCGCCGTGGTGCTCGTCATCGGCGTTCTCATCCGCCGCCTCACGGGCGGCCAGCCCGACAGTCCCGCCAGCTCGATGTGAGGAGACCGTTATGGGCAAAAGTGGGGTGCCGCGCTACCTATCGCCCGAAACCGATCTCCGCCATGAAGGAGTCGGCGACGTTGATCATGCCGTTGGACCAGGCGATCATGAACACGGTGATGAATACGACCCAGATGACGATGATGAGCGCGATAACCATGGTCACCCGCGACGTCGCCGATTGACGGTGGAACCACGCGAAGAAACGGTCGTAGAGATGGACGCCTTTACTGAGCAGGTTGTGCGCCCACTTCTGTTCGAGGGAGAGGATGCCCACGCCGACGAAAGTGGTCAACCAGCCCTGCCCGGGCAGCGGAATGGTGATGAGGCCGATGATGAGGATCGTCCAACCCAACACCAGCGTCAGGGGGCGAACGAGGTAGCCGTATTTTCCCTCTTTGGTGCGGGCGTGAGTGGCGGAGAGCTTCTCCACCCGCTCGGATACCATCTCTCGCATTGTTGCCATACTAAATAAACGGACAATCTGCGCTGAGAGTTCCCCGCTCAGTAGGTCGCGGTGAGAGCGTTCGCTTGGTCGAGGTCAGGGCCCTGGGGCAGCAGTCGCAGGATGGACCAGGGGGCGGGGCTGGGTTCCTCCCACCCGAGGGCGTGCAGCGTCGCTGCATCGGGGACCGCGTGCCGCAGGCCAGTGGCGTCGATGACGTGGAACCCGTGGCCGGAGTCGACGGCAATGGCGGCGCCGACCGTGCCGAAGAACCGATCCGCGATGCCTTCCCCAGAGAGCGCGACACCGCCCTCCTCGCCGGCAAGGCGGGTGTGGACGTGCCCATCGCCCGCGGCACACACGTCAACGTCGATGGGATCGACCCACACCGGGGCAATGCTCGGCAGGCCTTCGATCGCCGGGGCGTCCGCGTAGCCACCGAGGCTGCTGCGGGCGATAGCGGACGTGCGGATGCCCATGTCCCGCAGGATTCGGGCTTGGACATCCGTCAGCGGCGTGATTGCTTCCCCGAATCGCGCCCATGATTGATGCTCTGCGGTGAGGATGTCATCGGGCAGCGGCGAGGGCAGGCGCAGCGGCGTGAGCTCGGAAATTGCCCCCAACACCAGTGCTTCCGGTTCCCACCGCGGGGTATCAGAGGTGATGTCGAGGGCCCGCCGCATCACCCGCCCGTCGGGGCTATCAGGATGGGGCAACTCGGCTCGGCCGTCATTGGTCAGCAGCCAGTCTTTGCCCACCCCGGTGGCCAGGACGGCGCGGTGCCCACCCAGTGGGGCGGTGTCCACTCCGGCGAGGACGTCGACTCCCGACGAGCTGGTGCAGGCGGCCCAGGTGGGGGACACGGGGGCGTCGGCAAGCAGAAGGGGCGCGGGGTGGATGCCCAGGGGCGCGCCGCGGTCGTAGGAGGCGAGGATCTGCGCACCAACGCGGGCCGGCTGTGCCGGGGTGCCCGCGATGAGCCGCGCGGAGACGAGGTTGGCTACGGGGTGGACCGTGTCATCGACGCGGACGAAGAGCGCGCCGTCCGCAGTTTGGAGGATGGGTTCTTCCCCCGGATCGGCGGCGGGCCGCAGCCAGGCGAGCAGGCCCGCCCCGACGCTGATGAGGACCACCGCGACGAACCCAAACATGAGAGCCCGGCGGCGGGACCCCAGCGGGTCGTGGATCATCCGGATATCGCCCAGGACCAGCCCGTGTTCGACGCGGCGTTGCAGGAACTTATGCCCCGATACTTGTGCCCGAGTTGTGGGCACCACATGCGTTTTCACGCCACTTTCCCCCTTGGCGGATCCCCCCGGATCCTTCACAGGCGAAGCTTAAGGGCGGGTGGCCGGAATCTCAACCGGAGCGGCCCCATCGGGGACCTCCAGCGGGTTATCGCCGCCCAGGTCGGGTTTGGTCGGCCGGTGGAAAATGGGGTTGCCCAACTCATCAGTTTTCAGCGGGGGCAGCTGCCACGGGGAGTTGCCGGGCTGACGCATCTGCGTCAGTTGTTCATCGGTGAACTCCTGGTTGACGGCGAAGATGAACACGTTCTCGTCGTGGTAGACGGGTGTGACGCCGGGGGCGTGCCACAGGCCCTCAATGAGGTCGATGTTGGGCACTTGGAAGCCCCAGAAGCTGCCCGGGGAGATGAAGTAGTAGGTGAGCTTGAGGTTCTTGGCGGCGGTATCAACGTCGTTGGTTTGATCGGGATCATCGTGGTTGCCCACCCCGAGCAGGTTGCCGTGCCAAAACGCCATGGAGGTATCAGAGTCCGGGGCGGCATCGGGCCACTGGTAGTGGCGGTTGAGCGACGGCAAGGAGTTGTAGGCGTACATCCACCCGTGTCCGTCGGCGGGTTCACCCATGATGAGCCCGTCGTAGGCATGGGGTTGCTGTGCCAGCCAGTCGAAGGCACGGAGGTCGACGTCGGAGACCATGCGCTGGTCGGTGCGGGGGGCTTGCACGGCCCAGGCGGCGCCATCCATCACGCGGTCGGTGGTGGCCCAGGCGACGGTGCCGGCGCCCGCGCCGATACCCAGCACGATGGAGGCGATCGTCGAGCCGAGGGCGAACTTTCGGATGGGGCCCAAGGTGATGAGGCGGATCACCGCGGCGATGCCAATGCCAGCTGCCGCGAAGGTGAACATGGCCACCGGCATGACGAGGCGGTGCGGCGTGGCGTAGTGCAGGTTGCCGATGGAGCCGAGCAGGTCACCCCAGGGCTCATCGAAAGGCATGAGGGCGTTGGCGGTCATCCACACCGAGATGAGGTAGAAGGCCGGGGCCCAGAAGTTGCGGCGCCAGACCAGAAGAACCACCGCGCCGATGGCAGCTGCGATGAGCAACGTTCGGACGTCGAAGTCGGGGAACATGTCCGTGTGGCGGGTCTGCATGAGGAAGGAACGAGTCCATGATTCGCCGCGGGTGACGTCCTCGGTCGCGCTGAACGCTGCGACCTCTTCCGTGGAGTCCGAGCCGGACAGCAGCTGGGGCAGCAAGACGGCGCTGCCGACGCCTCCGGCCAGCGCGAGCCAGCCGATGTCACGCAGGCGGATGAGGATGCGACCGCGCAGCGTATCCCGGCGGTGGGAGGGAACCCAGACGAGGTAGAGCAGCCACCACAGCACGAGCGCCAGGATGACGATGGTGACGGCCGCGGGGTGCATCTGTACCATGCCGCCGAGCGCCAGCGCCGCGGCGAAAGCTGCCTGCGGCCGGTAGGGCACGTGCATGAACAAGGCGAGGACGATGCCGGAAGCGACGACGGCAGCCAGGTAGGGCCACGCGCCGACGTAGGTGCCAATCCAGTACAGCACCGGCGAGGCGAATACTCCCACGGCGGCGATACCGGCGCCGAGCTGCGCGGTGAGGCCGCGGTTGCCCACCATCTTCCACGCGATCATCGCCACCGACAGCGGCAGGAGGATGCCGGGGATGATGACGTTGGCGACGTTGAGCGCCGCGATCGGCGTGAGGTGTGCCAGCTCCCCGGCCAGCGCAGCACCCGCGTGCCAGCCCGAGGGGTAGTAGAGGTCAGCTCCGGTTTCCAGGTTGCGGAGCTCGCCCATCCGGGTGGGGTCTGCGATCCCATCGTTCATGATCCAGCGAATCATCGCCCCGTGCCAGTGGACGTCCCAGCCCTGCGGGATGTTTTCTAGTTGGTGGGGAACATCGTCGAAGAAATCGAATCCGCGCCGGAAGAACAGATACATCGCCGTGAGGGAGCCGGTCGCGGGCAGGATCCACCGAGGGTCCAGGATTCCGCCCTGCCGGCTGGATGCCAGCAGGCGATCCTTCATTGACTCGTCTGGCTCACGGGAACGCCGCTGCACGAGGAGGAAGCCCACGCGCCATACGGCGGCGAGGGCGAGGAAGCCGAAGAAGATGAGGAGGTACGAGCCGACCTCAAAGCGTTGGTCCCATTGGCCCAGCAGCCAGGCGGCCAGCCCGACGGTGCCGAAGGTGACGGGCACGGAGGAGGCCAGAGCCCACGGCAGCTTGAGGCCGGAAACCCAGCCCAGCAGGGCACCCGGCGCCGTGTAAAACACGAACGCGATGAGTACCACCTGGTACAGCTCCACCCTTGACCGCCTTTGCTCCCTGTTCTAGGCATGGCTTTGGCCATATGACACAACAGAGTGTAACGAACGGACCGGACATCACCTATCTGGCTCGCCTGTCAAAGGGCGTGGCGACGGTCGCGGGTCACCGCCGCCCGTGCCGCTAACTCCGCGTCATCGGGGTAGTCCACGCCCACCAGGCTCAGTCCCTTCGCCGCCGCTACCGGCACCCGGGAGGAGCGGGCCGTCTCGGCCAGCAGTTCGCTGGCAAAAGATGCTTCTCGACGCCCCTCCCCCACCGCCAGGCACGTCCCCACCAGGGAACGGACCATGGACCAGCAAAAGGCATCGGCCGTGACTTCGGCTTCGTAGAGTTGTGGTTCCAGACGGGTGGAGACGTCTCGCCAGCTGAACTCCTGCAGATCGCGAACCGTCGTCGCATTCGGCTTCGCCTTACAAAACGCCGCGAAGTCATGGAGCCCCACGAGGAAGTCCGCGGTGTCTTGCATAGTGTCCAGGCTCACGGGCTTGGGCCACGTGGCGGTGTCGCGCGAACGCGTGGGCAAGGCACCACGGGGATGAGTGGTAATCCGGTAGACGTAGTGGCGGCGCAGGGCGGAAAAACGTGCGTCGAAGCCGTCAGGGGCGATCTGACAATCATGGACGCGAACATCCTCGGGCAGAAGCCTGCCCAAGCGCCGCACTAACCGCCGCGGGTCGCCATCGATGGAGCGCTGGTCGAGGCTCGTTAACGGCACATCGAGGTGGGCCACCTGCCCGGCGGCGTGGACCCCGGCGTCGGTGCGGCCGGCGACGGTCAGAGCGACGTCGATACGCAAAATGCGCGATAGCGCATCCTCCAGCACCCCCTGCACCGTCCGCAGCTGCGCGCCACCCTGGGGCTGTTGCCGCGCCCAGCCGTGGAAATCGGTGCCGTCGTAGGCGAGGTCAAGGCGCAGGCGGGTGGTGGCGGTATCCATGGTGACCACGAGGATACCGCCCCGGTTTCTGGCCGCTAGTCTTGCAGGTGCTCAAGCCGAGGACTCAATACAGCGGGCAGAAACCGACGGCGGCGGTCACACCAAAGATAGCCGCCACTACCAGCACGATAATGCCAACTACTGAGCTGGGCTTGGTCATGGTAAAAGCGAGGATAACGGCGACGAGGGCGAGCGCGGCACGAATGCCACGATCGACGCCGGACTCGTTGCTCTTCATGGCGGCCTTCCTAGGGACTCGCGCCCACGATGGCCTGAGATGTGAGAAGCGCCCCTCCCGCCTGGTGGCGGAAAGGGCGCTGCACTGGGTTAAGAGAATTACTTCTCTTCGACCTCAGCCTCTTCGGTAGCTTCCTCGGCGACCTCTTCGGTGGTGGCCTCCTCGACGGGAGCCTCCTCCTCGGAAGCCTGCTTGGAAGCAGCCGCGCGGGTGGCGCGGGAAGCCTCGCTGCTCACGGTCTCCTCGAGAACGAGGGAGATCTGAGACATCGGGGCGTTGTCGCCGGTGCGGTTCTCCAGCTTGATGATGCGGGTGTAGCCACCCTCACGGTTCTCAAACTTCGGGGCCAGCTCATTGAAGAGGTAAGCCACGACGTCCTTCTGCGGGACATCAGCGAGCACCTGGCGGCGGGCGGCAACAGAGCCGTCCTTGGCCTTGGTGATCAGCTTCTCCACGTAGGGACGCAGGACCTTGGCCTTGGCGTCGGTGGTCTTGATTGCGCCGTGCTCGAACAGCTGAGCAGCGAGGTTAGACAGAATCTTCTTCTGGTGCTGCGCGGAGCCGCCGAGACGGGCGCCCTTCTTAGGGGTAGGCATGTGAGTACTCCTCGATTACGTATGTGGTGAGCGCGAACGGGCGCTTTACTCGGAATCTTCCGCGTCGTTGTCGACGAAATCGCCGGTCTCAGCGTCGTAGCCCTCCAGGGTGGAGGGATCGAAATCCTCAGGGGCATCCTTCAACGTCAGACCCAGGCCAGCGAGCTTGATCTTCACTTCGTTGATGGACTTCTGGCCAAAGTTGCGGATATCCAGCAGGTCCGACTCGGTGCACTCTGCGAGCTCACCGACGGTGTGGATCTCCTGACGCTTCAGGCAGTTGTACGAACGAACGGAGAAGTTCAAGTCCTCGATCGGCATGCCGTAAGCAGCGATGTACTCGGTCTCCTGCGGGGAGGGGCCGATCTCGATGCCTTCAGCGGCGGTGTTGAGCTCACGGGCAAGGCCGAAGAGCTCGACGAGGGTCTTACCTGCCGAAGCGACAGCGTCGCGGGCAGTGATGGAGTTCTTCGTCTCGACATCAATGACAAGCTTGTCAAAGTCGGTGCGCTGCTCAACACGAGTCGCCTCGACCTTGTAGCTGACCTTGAGCACCGGGGAGTAGATCTGGTCGACCGGGATGCGGCCGATGTCTCCTCCACCAGCGGTGGTGGCAGCCGGAACGTAGCCGCGGCCACGCTCCACGATGAGCTCGATGTCGAGCTTGGCATGCTCATTGAGAGTCGCGATGTGCAGATCCGGGTTGTGGATCTCCACACCAGCCGGCGGCTGAATGTCGCCAGCGGTGACGGCTCCCGGGCCTTCCTTGCTCAGGTACATGACCACCGGCTCGTCGGAGTCGGAGGACAGGACCAGACCCTTGATGTTGAGGATGATCTCAGAGACATCCTCCTTCACACCGTTGATCGTGGTGAACTCGTGGAGAACACCTTCGAACTTGACGGAGGTGACAGCTGCGCCCGGAATGGACGACAGCAGGGTACGACGCAGTGAGTTACCGAGGGTGTAACCGAAACCCGGCTCCAGCGGCTCGATGACGAACCGGGAACGTGCGGAGTCGATGAACTCCTCGGTGAGCGTAGGACGCTGGGAAATAAGCATGGAACTCTCCTTTGTCGACGTCCGCTATTTGACGCCGTTGGAAAAAGGGATGGTGATGAGGATGAAGACTCCCGCTGACCGGCCAGAAGCCGGTCGTGGGAAGTATTACTTCGAGTAAAGCTCGACGATGAGCTGCTCCTGCAGCGGAACGTCGATCTGAGCGCGCTCGGGCAACTGGTGCACGAGGATGCGCAGGGTGGTCGGAACGACCTGCAGCCAGGCCGGGACGATGGCGTCGATGAGGTTGTCCTGAGCCTCTTCGAACCAAATCATCTTGCGGGACTTCTCGCGAACGTCAATGATGTCGTACTGCGACACCTGGAAGGACGGGACGTTGACCTTCTTGCCGTTGACGGTGAAGTGACCGTGAGAAACCAGCTGGCGAGCCTGGCGGCGGGTGCGTGCCAGACCAGCGCGGTAGACCACGTTGTCAAGGCGGGACTCGAGGAGAACCAGCAGGTTCTCGCCGGTCTTGCCCGGACGACGGTTAGCCTCTGCGTAGTAACGGCGGAACTGCTTCTCCAGGACGCCGTAGGTGAAACGAGCCTTCTGCTTCTCCTGCAGCTGCAGGAGGTACTCAGACTCCTTGATGCGAGCGCGGCCAGCCTGCCCGGGCGGGTAGGGGCGACGCTCAAAGGCCATATCTCCGCCGACGAGGTCGACGCGGAGACGGCGGGACTTACGGGTTACGGGGCCGGTATAACGAGCCATAGTAAGTTACTGTTCCTTTCCCTGTTTAGACGCGGCGACGCTTCGGCGGACGGCAGCCGTTGTGCGGCTGGGGGGTCACGTCGGAGATCGAGGACACCTCGAGGCCGGCGGCCTGGAGGGAACGGATAGCGGTCTCGCGGCCCGAGCCCGGACCCTTGACGAAAACGTCAACCTTCTTCATGCCGTGATCCATTGCCTTGCGGGCGGCGGACTCAGCAGCCATCTGCGCAGCGAACGGGGTGGACTTACGGGAGCCCTTGAACCCGACGTGGCCGGAAGAGGCCCAGGAGATGACAGCACCGTGCGGGTCCGTGATGGACACGATGGTGTTGTTGAAGGTGGACTTGATGTACGCGTGGCCCTGGGCCACGTTCTTCTTTACGACGCGACGGCCAGTGCGGCGTGCGCCAGAGCGTGTCTTCGGAGGCATGTGTTACTTCTTCTTTCCGGCGATCGTCTTCTTCGGACCCTTACGCGTACGAGCGTTGGTCTTGGTGCGCTGGCCACGAACAGGCAGGCCACGACGGTGGCGCAGACCCTGGTAGGAGCCAATTTCAATCTTGCGACGGATGTCAGCCTGGACCTCGCGGCGGAGGTCACCCTCGACCTTCCAGGTGGCTTCGATGACGTCACGGAGAGCGGCAACCTGATCATCGGCCAGGTTGTCGGTGCGCAGATCGGGAGAGATTCCAGTCTCTTCGAGCAGCTTGGCGGCACGGGCGGGGCCGATGCCGTAAATGTAGGTGAGTGCGACTTCCATGCGCTTGTTGCGCGGGAGGTCAACACCAGCAAGACGTGCCATGTGGCAGTACCTTTCGGGTTGTTACGGTGGTTTTCTCCCCACCCGTCCCCGCCAAGCGATGCTTTGTCCGGACCGATGACCGGGCGATGGATCGTGATTCGCGAGGCTTCAGCCACCGTGGCCGAAGGTAAGTGAGCGCGCACGACCGCAGTGAAGCGGTCATTCGGGCACGCCGTGGGGTGAGAAGGCGATTAGTTCTTACTTGTAGCGGTAAACGATGCGACCGCGGGTCAAGTCGTACGGAGACAGCTCCACAACGACGCGATCCTCGGGGAGGATACGGATGTAGTGCTGGCGCATCTTCCCACTGATGTGAGCAAGAACCTTGTGTCCGTTGTCGAGCTCGACTCGGAACATTGCATTCGGCAGGGGCTCGACAATGCGACCCTCAACCTCGATGGCGCCTTCCTTAGCCATATCCTCCACATTCCTGGTGTCAATTCAGTGCGACACCTGCATATTTACATAACTACGAACGATGCATCGACGAGTGCCCATACACCAACTGGACACTGTACCTGTTTCCACGCGAAATACCAAACCCCGCCGGGCTAGTCAAAAAAGACTGTCGGCGGGGGATTTTCGGCGGGTGCGGCCGATGTTGACGACGATTAGTAGACGAAGACCTTGTCTCCGATGTTGAGATCGGCGAAGAACTTCGCGGCGTCACGCTCGTTGAGGCGAATGCAGCCGTGGGAGAGGATGTTGGGATCGCCCTGGTGGAATGCGATGCCGTTGTTGGTGAAGTACACGGCGTAGGGCATGGGAGCGTTGTTGAACTCCCAGGAAATCTCGTGGCGCACCTTGCGGTTGACGTAGAAGGTGCCACGCGGGGTTTCGTAGCCGACGCGGCCCGGGCCGTGGAAGACGTCACCGTAGTAGACCTGACCATCGCGCTGCAGCCAGGTGCGGCGACCGTTGAGGTCGATGCAGGCCTTGGCATCCTTCGGGCAGGGGCCGTAGTCGAAGGAGGGCACCGGTGCCGGGGCGGGGGTCGGAGCTGCGACTGGTGCCGGCGCCGTGCGCTCACTGACCAGGCCGGGGAAGACGCCGTTGACGGCATTGTCCACGCCGCCGCGGATGGCGTTGGCTGCCTCGGGCGGGAGGCCGTTCACCCCATCATGGATGGTGTTGCGCGTGTTCCACGCGGCATCTCGTGCGGCGTCGGTCGCTTGGGAGGAGCCGTCGCTCAGCGGTTGCTGAGCGGAGGCGATTCCCGGAGCGGCGACGAGCAGGACTGCGGCGGTGGCCAGGGAGGCGAAGGCGCCGACAATCCGGCGGTTGAGAGATGAACGCATGGGTGGAGTATATGACACGGGTATGTCGTTTCTCGACTCGCAGCGAACGTTGTTTCCCAATGTTTACCCAGCTAGTGCCCCATACGCACCCTTAGTCACACCAGTCACTTGCGTGGCGTGAGGATGCGCGGACCGCCCTCCGTTGCTGCCACCGTGTGTTCCCAATGGGAGGCATAGGATCCATCGAGAGTGACCACCGTCCAGTCATCCTCAAGCACCGCCGACTCGATGGTGCCAAGCGTCAACATCGGCTCGATCGCCAGGACCGAACCGGCCTGAATAAGCGGACCCCGGTTACCTCGGCCCTCATTGGCCAAGTATGGCTCCTCATGCAACTGCCGCCCGATGCCGTGACCACCGTAGCCATCGACGATGCCCAGCAAGACACCGAACTTCTTCTCCGCCTGCCGGGTCGCTACCTCAAGAGCATGGGAGACATCGGTGAGCCGATTGCCCGGCACCATTGCTTTCAGGCCCTCCATGAGGACCCACTCCGTGGCGCGATTGAGCTTGTCGACGTCCCCGTCTACCTCACCCACGGCGAAAGACCAGGCCGAGTCCCCGATCCAACCGTCGAGGGTGGCTCCGCAGTCGATGGAGACGAGGTCACCTTCTGCGAGGAGCTCGTCACTATTGGGGATTCCGTGAACGATGACCTCATTCCGGGAGGTGCAGATCGAACCAGTGAACCCGTTGTAGCCCAAGAAGGTGGGCACGGCACCGGCATCACGGATCGTTGCTTCCGCGACCTCATCCAATTCCAAGGTGCTAACGCCGGGCTTGGCCGCTGCCCGCACGGCCTGCAGCGTGGCGGCGACGATCTCACCGGCCGCCTGCATGGCATCAAGCTCACCGGCAGTGCGGGCCACAATGGCCTTTTTCTTCTTCCGAAATCCCATTGCCTGTCTCCTTCACAAAATTAACCCAATGGCTAAGGGGCCACTTTCCCTCCGGCGACGATGCACCGGGCGGAAAGCGGCCCCCACCTTGGGCTGCGAGTCTTAAGCTTACTTACCTAGGGCTTCCAGGGCGCGAGCGTTGATCTCCTCGACCTCCCCCTCAGCTTCGATGTTGATGATGTGCTCACCGTAGTGATCAATGAGCGGAGCCGTCTCGTCGCGGTAGACACCCAGGCGGGTACGAATCGTCTCCTCATTGTCATCGGCGCGGCCGCGGGAGAGCATGCGCTCGACGACAACGTCCTCCGCAATGTTGAAGTTCAGGACTCCGTCGAGCTGCTGGCCGTGACGCTCGAGCAGCTCCGCGAGGATGTCGGCCTGCTCGACCGTGCGGGGGAAACCGTCGAGGAGGAAACCGTTAGCGGCGTCAGCCTCCTCGAGACGGGACTCGACCATGCGGGCGGTGACGTCGGTCGGCACGAGCTTTCCGGCGTCCATGTAACCCTTGGCCTCAACCCCCAGGGGGGTACCTTCGCCGATGTTCGCGCGAAACAGATCACCGGTGGAGATGTGGGGCACGCCCAACTTCTCGGAGAGGAGGGCGGCCTGGGTGCCCTTGCCGGCACCGGGGGGACCGAGGAGTACGAGTCTCATTTGAGCAGTCCTTCGTAGTTGCTTTGGAGAAGCTGGGATTCAATCTGCTTCACTGTGGTCAGGGCGACCGACACCATAATCAAGATGGCCGTGCCGCCGAACGCCGTCATTCCTGCGCTGGCATTACCGACGCCGAGGTCGAGCGCAATGTTCGGCAACACGGCAATGATGCCCAGGTAGGCGGCACCGACGAAGAGCAGGCGGTTCATGACATAGCCAAGGTATTCAGCGGTGGGTCGGCCCGGACGGATGCCCGGGATAAATCCACCGTACTTCTTCATGTTCTCGGCCTGATCGTAGGGGTCATACTGCACGGAGACGTAGAAGTACGAGAAGAAGATGATGAGGATGAAGTACAAGAGGATGTACTGCCAGGACGACGGCGTCATCAGGTGGGCAATGACGTTGCGCTGCCACCAGTTATCCGCCGGGACAGCCGACCCGGAGTTGACGATCTCGGTGATGAGGACCGGCATGTAGATGAGCGACGAAGCGAAGATCACGGGGATAACGCCAGCCTGGTTCACCTTCAACGGAAGGTAGGTCGACGTGCCGCCGTATTGGCGGCGCCCCACCATGCGCTTGGCGTACTGCACCGGAATGCGGCGCTGGCCCTGCTCGACGAACACGACGCCGACGACTAGGAGGATGACTGCGGCGAGCACGAGGGCAAAGACCACGCCACCTGAGGTCTGCAGAATGTTGAGGCCATCGGTGGGCAGGCGGGTCGCAATACCGGCGAAGATGAGCAGGGACATGCCGTTGCCCACGCCCTTTTCGGTGATGAGCTCACCGATCCACATGACGAGCATGGCACCCGAGGTCATCACCGTCACGAGGATGATGAGGTCCCAGAGGCTGCGATCAGACACGAGCACCTGGATGCCCTGGCCGAGCAGCTGCTCACGATCAGCGAGGGCGACGATGCCCGCGGACTGCAGCAGCGCCAGCGCCAGCGTGAGGTAGCGGGTGTACTGCGTCATCTTCGTCTGGCCGGATTGGCCTTCCTTCTTCAATTCTTCGAAGTGAGGAATGACGACCGTGAGCAGCTGCACGATAATCGACGCGGTGATGTAGGGCATGATGCCGATGGCGAAGATCGACAGCTGCAGCAGCGCACCGCCCGAGAAGAGGTTGATCAGCGAGTAGACGCTGCCCTGCTCCTGGGTCAGTTCACGCAACCGCCCGCTAATGGATGCGTAATCCACTCCCGGGGAAGGGATCTGCGCACCGATGCGGTACAGGATGACCATCAGCACAGTGAAGATAATCTTCTTGCGCAGATCGATATCCTTGAATGCCTGGATAATGGCGGACACTAAGCCTCCTGGCCCCACATCCCTGACCACGAACGATCAGGGTACGCGAGGGTTTGACACAATTGACTTGATTAGCCTACCAGTGTGCTGGAGGCCAGTCGCGGACGTGTGGCGATTATAGGACCATTAGATCCGGAACAACCAACCGAACAGCCAACGCCACAGCGACGACAGCCAGCCGCCGATCGTTTCAAAGAAGCCCTTGCTGCCATTCGAGGCAGGCTTGTCGTTTCCTTCCGGCTGCTCGGGGTTCGCGGTGACCGAAGGAGTGGTCGAAGGAGTGGTCGACGGAGCGGTGGTGTCCTCACCCGTGGCACCGAGGCGCACAGTGACATCGGCCAGGCTATCGCCGGCGTTGTAGGCGAAGTAGACGTCTTCGGCGGCCGCCGGGACGGTGGCCTTCGCGGTGCCCCCGAAGCTGCCATCGGCCCCAACCTTGATGGGCTCGGCGAAGGTGAGCAGGGCGACGTCGATACGCTCGGTGAGCACGTTGGTGCGGTCGAGCTCCTTCTTGCCCTCGAGGATCGCGGTGAGGTCGGCGAAGGGGTAGTTGTAGCGTGACACCAGCATGGACAGGGTGGCGGTGTTGTCGCCGGTGACCTCGATTTCGGGGGCGGCGAACACGTGGTTCATGGCGCCCTCGTAGGAGGTGATGCGGACGGAGGCGTTGGGGTCATTGGCCACGAACTTGGTGGGGCTCTCGGCGCGCAGGTTCCATTCGAATTCCTCCGCGTCGGTGTAGCCGACGTTGTTGAGCTTCCAGCCGCCGAGGCCAAAGCCGTTCTTCTGCATGTGGTGGCGGAAGCTGTCGCGGATACCCCACGTCAGGGAGCCGGTGGTCGTCTCCACGGGAGTGGTTTCCGGGGCGGGCCAGGCCACAAAGACCTCGCGGTTGAGGATCTGCTCACCGACCTGGATCTGGAGGGTGGACAGGCCACTGTCATCCCCCTGGAGGGCCGGGGTGATCCCGGTGAGGGTGGCCACGCCATCGGCGTTGGCCGCGGCCGTTGCGACCTCGATGCCGCCAATGCTGGCGGTGACTGATTCGTTGGCCTTCAGGCCGTCGATAAGCATGGTTGTGTTGGCCCCCTGCCGGAACCCGTTGTCGTTGTCGTAGCCCAGGACGTGGAAAGTGACTTCGCGGTCGATGATCTGGTCTTCGGTGCGATCAGCGCTCGGGCGGGTGATCAGGAGCTTGTGGGCGCCGGTGCCCACGGACTGCGGGAGCGCCCCGGAGATGGTGACGGTGCCGGAGGCGTTGGCCCGCAGGCGCTGGTTTCCTGCGACGCGGTTGGCCTCGTCGACCGTGTCAACGTAGACGCGCACTTCCTGGTTGGGGCCCAGGTTGGAGGCCGTCATCGAGAGGTCGCCGCCGCGCCACACGTGGCCGAACACGGAGATGTCGGGCTTGGCGATCCCGGAGGTGCTCAGGCGCGGCAACTGGTGGTGCATGGTGTACTCGGTGCCGTCTTCTTCGTAGACAACTTCGAGGAGGTATCCACCGTAGACGAAGGGGGTATGCGCCGGGACTGAGAGGGTGGCGGTCAATTCACCGTTGGAATCGACCACGCCCTCCCCCACCGGGATGCGGTTCGTCGACAGCGCGCTGGCCAACAGGTTGAAGGAAACGGGCGTGCCTTCAGCAACCTTGGTATAGGTCAGGCCCCACTTCTGCTTATCTTCCGGGAATACCTCGTCGTTGAGGCGGACCTTGGCCACGAAGTCGCTGCCCACGCGCATGTCCCGCAGCGCGGTGGTGCCATCCGCCGCGAACACCCGCACCGGCTCCTTGATTTGGTAGAAGCGCATCGAGTTGACGGATTCGTTGGACTTCTCCGTGAACTTTGCCTGGATCGAGGTGCCCGGCATCGGCAGCTCGGTATCGCCCAAGTCAACGGCGTAGATCTTCTTCGTCTGCGGCCCCGGCTTATCCCAGTTGACCGTGTCGAAGCAGGTAGCGCGGTTGCCGGTGTTCGCGATGCAGCCGGTGCGGAACTCGGTGGCACTGGCAGCGGTCTTCACACCGACGGTGCGACCGATGGCGTAGTTATCCATGGTGAAGGCGTAGGGCGTATTCGCGATCGCCGGCACCATCGACGGAACGGCGCGCACGCTCGCCGGAGGCAGGCCGGTGGAGGCAGTGACGTTGATGAAGGCCTCGGCGTTGACGTCCTCGCTCCCGACCTTCTTCCCCCGCACAGACTGCAGGCCCAGCGGCATGGACTCCGGGATGGTGAGCACGGCGCGGCCCCGGCCGCTGGAATTTGCCGTGGCCCGGCCCAGTTCCACGTTGGGCAGATTCTCAGCGGTGAACGCGATGATGTCATCTCGCTCCACCCCGGAGAAGTTGACGATGGCGGTGCTGCCCTGCGCGACGTTCTGATTCTCGAAGGCGAACGTGGCGCCGATGTTGCCCTTCTCGCGGATACCACCCGTACCAGCCGGGAAGTAGACGCGCTCCTCCTCCGGCGCCCGGTCGCTCTTCGCCAGCCACACCCGACCGGTGTCGTAGTCCTTGCCGTGCGAGGGCACCTTGCTGACGGTGCAGCTACCCGTGCCGCTGCTGGAAATGTCCATGTAGCAAATGTCATGGGTAAACAGGTCACCGAAAACACCCACGCGCTCACCAGGTGTGAACCCCTTGCCCACGTAGGTCACGGGGTGGCCCACGATGGCGATCGGCGGCACGGAATACGCACTGCGTTCCTGTGCCTGCTCTGCCACCACCTGCTTATCGACGTCCGCTTCAGTCGGCGTCTCCGCCGCCGTCACGGCTTCAACCGCTTCTACGGTTTCTGTGGCTGTGGCACCTGTGGCATCTGTGGCATCTTCAGCTCGGACGGAGGGGATGAGCAGCAAGCTGACCGTGGTGGCAACGGCGACGGCGCTGAGACTTTTGCGCGCGTACGGCCGCCGGGATAGACGGGGGTTCACTATTGAAATACCTCGTGTGTCGATGGGCAAGTAATGTCAGGCCGCAGCATGACTAAGGTTAGCCTTGCCTTGGACTATACTGATATTACACACAGGGTTTTGGTAAACAAAGGTGACCCTAACAAAGACTACTGCCCCATCCCGCGATGCGGAATGGGGCAGTAGCTTCTGTCCGAAAAGAACAGGTCAACGAGGGCTTAAGCCTCGGTGACGGTGCCTCCGGCAGCCTCGATCTTCTCGACCGCAGACTTGGAGAACTTAGCAGCGGTGACGTTCAGCTTGACGCCGAGGTCGCCGTTGCCCAGAACCTTCACCGGCTGCTTCGGGCGCACGAGGCCCGCTGCAACGATGTCGGCCACAGTGACGTCGCCACCCTGCGGGAAAGCCTTCTCCAGGTCGGAAACGTTAACAACCTGGAAATAGACCTTGTTCGGGTTCTTGAAGCCCTTGAGCTTCGGCAGACGCATGTGCAGCGGCATCTGGCCACCCTCGAAAGCGGCCGAAACCTGCTTGCGAGCCTTGGTGCCCTTGGTGCCGCGACCAGCGGTCTTGCCCTTGGATGCCTCACCGCGGCCAACGCGGGTCTTCGGCGTGTTGGCGCCCTTTGCCGGGCGCAGGTCGTGGAGCTTAATAATTTCGCTCATGTGTTACTACTCCCCTGCCACTTCTTCGACGGTGACCAGGTGGCGCACGACGTGGATCATGCCACGCACCGCGGGGGTGTCGGGGCGGACCACGGAGTGGCGGATGCGGCGAAGTCCGAGAGCCTGCATGTTTTCACGCTGCTTCGGCTTGGTGCCAACCAGTCCCTTGATCTGGGTGATCTTCAGAGCCATAGTTTACGCCTCCTGACCTGCGCGGGCGCGCAGCATACGAGCCGGAGCGACCTCCTCGAGGGTCTTGCCGCGGCGTGCGGCGACCTCTTCGGGGCGAACCAGCTGCTTCAGGCCGTCCACGGTGGCGTGGACGACGTTGATGGCGTTGTCGGAGCCAAGCGACTTCGACAGGATGTCCTGGACACCGGCGCACTCAAGCACCGGACGGGCAGCGCCACCAGCGATAACACCGGTACCCGGTGCGGCCGGGCGGAGCATAACGATGCCCGCTGCAGCCTCACCCTGAACCGGGTGGGTGATGGTGCCGCCGACCATCGGGACGCGGAAGAAGTTCTTACGAGCCTCTTCAGCACCCTTCTGGATCGCAGCCGGAACTTCCTTGGCCTTGCCGTAACCGACGCCGACCATGCCCTGGCCGTCGCCCACGATCACGAGAGCGGTGAAGCTGAAGCGACGACCACCCTTAACGACCTTGGAGACGCGGTTGATGGTGACAACGCGCTCCAGGTACTGGCTGCGCTCGTCCTGCTGCTGGTTACGACGATCGTCGCGACGTCCGCCGCGGCGATCATTCTTGTTGTTGTTGCTGTTGTCGTCGGCGGAGCGTCCGCCGTCACGCCGTTCACGTCCCGGCATTACGCGATCCTTCCGTTGATGTTCATGGAGTCGGTGATCATTAGAACTTCAGACCACCTTCACGTGCGGCATCAGCCAGAGCGGCAATGCGGCCGTGGTACTTGTAACCCGCACGGTCGAAGACGACCGTCTCGATGCCAGCAGCCTTGGCGCGCTCAGCGATGAGCTGACCGACCTTGGCGCCCTTGGCCTTCTTGTCGCCCTCAACGGTGCGAACATCCGGCTCCATGGTGGAGGCGGCGACCAGGGTGTGACCGGCATTGTCGTCGATCACCTGCACATGCAGGTGACGGGAGGTGCGGTGCACGACCAGACGTGGCGCCTCGGGGGTGCCACGCAGGGTCTTGCGGATACGGAAGTGACGGCGTGCGCGGGCCTCGCGGCGACGGGACGAAATGTCCTTGCCAACCGGAGTGCGCTTGGAGTTCTCTGCAGTGTTGCTCATGCTTACTTACCCGTCTTTCCGACCTTGCGGCGGACCTGCTCGCCTTCGTAGCGGATGCCCTTGCCCTTGTAGGGGTCGTCCTTCCGCAGACGGCGAATGTTGGCGGCGATCTGCCCGACCTGCTGCTTGTCAATACCCGCGATAGAGAACTTGGTGGTGCCATCAACCGCAAAGGTGATGCCCTCCGGAGCCTCGATCAGAATCGGGTGGGAGTAGCCGAGGGCGAACTCAAGGTTCTTGCCCTTAGCCTGGACGCGGTAGCCCACGCCGAAGATCTCCATCTTGATGGTGTAGCCCTCAGTCACGCCGACAACGAGGTTGTTGACGAGAGAACGGGACAGACCGTGGAGAGCACGGTTCTTACGGTTGTCATCCGGACGGGTAACGAGGATCTCGTTTTCCTCAACGGCGACGGAGATCGGAGCCGGGACCTCGAAAGACAGGGTGCCCTTCGGGCCCTTGACCTCGATGTTCTGGCCGTCGATCGTCGTGGTGACGCCGGACGGGATGGCAATCGGGTTCTTACCGATACGCGACATTAGTCAATCCTCCCTTTACCAGACGTAGGCGAGGACTTCTCCGCCTACACCCTTCTCGGTTGCCTGACGGTCGGTCAGCAGACCCTGGGACGTGGAAATGATAGCCACGCCCAGGCCTCCGAGGACCTGCGGCAGATTGGTGGACTTGGCGTACACGCGCAGACCCGGCTTGGACACGCGGCGCAGGCCAGCGATGGAGCGCTCACGAGTCGGGCTGTACTTGAGCTCGAGGGAGAGGGTCTTGCCGACCCGAGCATCCTCGACAGAGTAGCCAGCGATGTAGCCCTCCTGCTTGAGGATCTCCGCGATGTTGATCTTCAGCTTGGAAGACGGCATCGACACAGTGTCGTGGTGCGCATGGTTTGCATTGCGCACGCGCGACAGCATGTCGGCGATAGGATCAGTCATGGTCATGGTTGGTGACCGGTACCTTTCTCGCTGCGGTTCCCTACCCACCGTGGTCGTTTGCCGGGTATTCCGTCGGGCCACTTCACGCTCCCCAAACTCAATAGTCTGGGGCGCTCGCTGCCACTTCCACCCGGTCGCCATGTTGGCGGGGGGCCTACAACAAAGTTGAATGTCTTAGTTCTTGGCGGTTACGTGCACCTTTCACAAGGCACACGAGTCCGACAAGCCAGGATACCCGTCCATGCCCCCAGCTCAAAATCCCTCCTAGAATGGTCAGAATGAACGCGCGCAAAGACGAAAATCTAGCCTCCGCCCACACGTGGCTCACAACGGCCGCCACGTCTCTCGACCTGGAGCCGAGCCTGGTCAACGACCTGATGCGCGATATCCTCGACCTCACCCGCGACGTCGCCCATGGCCCATCCCGGCCGGCGGCACCGGTCACCGCTTTTCTCCTCGGCCTGGCCGTGGGCAGGGAGACTTCTGACGCGGAAGAGACCGTTGCCTTAACCAAGTCCCAGGTTCACGCGCTCCAGGCGATGCTCAAGGAGATGTCCTAGTGGGTCGTCTCAATAGAACCTTCGCTGTCACTCGCGTCTCCGTCGAGCCGGAGGGCATCCATACGGATACCCGCTCCGATTACGTCACCGCCGAGGAGCCGCTGGAGCTCCGCGTCGGCGGACCCACCCTTAACACCACCATGCGCACGCCGGGCCACGACATCGAGATGGTGCACGGTTTCCTCTACGGAGAAGGCATCATCCGTTCCGCCGCCGACGTCACCACCGCCCGCTACTGCGCCGGAGCCACCGGCCCCGATGGCACCAACACCTATAACGTCATCGATGTTGATCTCGCCTCCAGCGTCCGCGCCCCCGGCCTCGAATCATTTCGCTTATCGACGACCACTTCTGCCTGCGGGGTCTGCGGATCCTCGTCCATCGAACAAATTTTGGGCAAGGTCGCCGCTCCCCCACGTCGCTTCCCCCTCGACCCCGCCGTCGTGGTCCAACTTCCCGATCGGTTACGGGATCAGCAGCAGCAATTCCGCCGTACCGGCGGTATCCATGCTGCAGGCGCATTCACCAGGGACGGCGAGTTGATTGTCGCTCGCGAGGACATCGGCCGGCACAACGCCGCTGACAAAGTCATTGGCCATCTCCTCCTCCAGGGAAGGTTGCCTGCCGATGACCTCATCCTGGTCATGAGCTCCCGCGCCTCCTTCGAACTAGCCCAAAAAGCCATCATGGCCGGATTCGGTGCGCTGGTTGCGGTCTCAGCCGCCAGCTCCCTCGCCGTCGACCTCGCCCGATCTGCGGGCCTAGCGCTAACCGGCTTTACCCGCGACAATCGATTCAACCTCTACGCGGGCGAACTCATCTCCGAGGCGTAGACAAGCACCTGCCCAACCACCACGGACCCCACGGCCGGCACTGGTTTCACCCCCTCCGGCAGCGCAACCGCAAGGGGCACCTTCGTATCGACGAGCAGATACCAAAAATTCTTCCCCGTCAGCGTATTGGTGCGAAGCTCGGCTTCACGGCACCGCCCGGATAGAAAAGCGATCGCGTTCGGCTGCTGAGCACTGCTCTGAAGCGAGATCAACCCAAGCGATATCAATTGCCCCACAGCCGCAGAATCCTCCTCTGCCACATACGCCTCTTCCGAGGGATACACCCGGATGCCTTCCACCCCCACCGCACTGAGACGGATCTCCCGCGCAGACTGCGGCTCATCGCTGGGGTAGTTCGCTGGCAATTCCACATTCGCCAAGACCATGGCATCGCCCAGATCCACCCGCGCGGTGGTATCGCTCAACCGCGTTACTTCGCCAGCACCACTGACTGGACCCGAAACACCCGCGTGCAGGTACGGCTTGCTATCCCGCAGGCCCACGCTGATTCGGACTCCCGAGGGATCGACGTAGGCCGCGCACAATTGGTAGCCGTCCCCGCAATCTTCTTCGCCAACCAGCTCTTGATCAAAAATCACGTCAGAGATCTCACCAGGTTGCTGATCAAATCCGACCGCCAGAAATTCGGGATACATGGCCGTCATCCTAGGTGATCCCGACCTCCTGATCTCGACCGGAACCTCACCCCGCTACCCAAAACCCAAGGTCGCGCCACTCCGCACGCCGCAAAATCAGCTAAAAGTCGCGATCACCCCTGATCCCGACCCCCTCCTCGCGACCGGAACCCCACCCCGCCACCAAAACCCCAGGACGCCCCTCGCCGAAATGCCTTCCGGTCGGGACCAGCCCGTCGCGATCACAGGGGAAGCAGCAAAAACGCCCCCACCGTCCCCCGACCGGGGAACAATGAGGGCGTTTCAGACCGAACTGCCTACTTCTTGAAGGGGAAGCCGAGCTCGCGGAGCAGGGCACGGCCTTCGTCGTTGTTGGAGGCGGTGGTGACGACAGTGATGTCCATGCCGCGGGGGCGATCGACCTTGTCGACATCGATCTCGTAGAACATGGTCTGCTCGTTGAGGCCGAAGGTGTAGTTGCCGTGGCCGTCGAACTGCTGGTCAGACAGGCCGCGGAAGTCGCGGATACGGGGGAGGGCGACGGTCAGCAGACGGTCGAGGAACTCCCACATGCGGTCGCCGCGGAGGGTGACGCGGGCGCCGATCGGCATGCCTTCGCGGAGCTTGAAGTTCGCGATGGACTTCTTGGCGCGACGCAGCTGCGGCTTCTGGCCGGTGATGAGGGTCAGGTCCTCGAGGGCACCGTTGATCAGCTTGGAGTCGCGAGCAGCCTCGCCGACACCCATGTTGACAACAACCTTGGTGACGCCGGGGATCTGCATGACGTTCTCGTAGGAGAATTCGTCATTGAGCTTGGTGCGGATTTCCTCGCGGTAGCGAGTCTTCAGACGCGGGGTGTAGTTCTCGCTCATGCTTAGATGTCCTTCCCGTTGCGACGCGAGATACGGACTTTCTTGCCGTTCTCGTCGAAGCGGTAACCGACGCGGGTCGGGTTGCCGTCGGAGTCCAGGACCATCACGTTGGAGACGTGGATCGGTGCCTCCTGGGTAACAATTCCGCCGGACTCAGCGCCGCGCTCCGGTGCGGAGTTAGCGACGTGCTTCTTGATGCGGTTGACGCCCTCAACGAGGACCTTTTCCTTCTTCGGGAAAGCCTGAATGACCTTGCCCTTGGCGCCCTTGTCGGGGCCAGAGATGACGAGGACCATATCGCCCTTGTGGATCTTCAACTAAATCACCTCCGGTGCAAGCGACACGATCTTCATGAACTTCTTCTCACGAAGTTCACGAGCAACTGGGCCGAAGATGCGGGTTCCGCGCGGCTCGTTGTCGGTCTTGATGATGACAGCCGCGTTCTCGTCGAAGCGGATGTAGGAACCGTCTGCGCGACGGGTTTCCTTCTTGGTGCGAACGATGACGGCCTTGACGATTTCGCCGGCCTTGACGTTGCCACCCGGAGTTGCCTCCTTGACGGTGGCGACGATGACGTCACCGATTCCGGCAAAGCGTCGGGTCGAGCCGCCGAGCACACGGATGCACAGGATTTCCCTGGCGCCGGTGTTATCGGCGATCTTCAGACGCGATTCCTGCTGAATCACTTTGGTCTCCTGACCTGGATTAATGTGCGCGAAGATTTCCGGCCTTGCGCGCACCTGGTCTATTGTCTTGCTGTTTTCCTTGCTTATCGACGAACGCACCCCACAGGGTGGTCGAAGGGTCTCGACGTCACATTCGGAAAAGCATGCAACGCCGACCAACACGGTCAACCCGAGTATTCAACCATATTCTCCGAGTTCGTTCCAAACCCGCCCATCAACCGCTCGGTTGAATTTAGGATAGCCTGACCTCCATAATGGACCGGTGCGCCGACCAACTCGCTTATCCCCACCCACACCACTGAGGGGTGGGCTCTTCTTTCTCGGCGTGATCTTCTCTCTGGCGGGCTTGTTTGTCCTGAGCCTGCTGGTTGGTGCTCGGGCGACCGATCCCGGCGAGGTCCTGCGGATCATGCCGCAGGCGGTTCGCCTGGCCTTCGATGCGGATTTTGCTGCTTCCCAGCCTTTTAATGATCTCCAGCTGCTTATCGCCGGCCGGGTGCCCCGGGCGGTGCTGGCCATATTTGCCGGCGGCGCCCTCGGCGCCGCGGGTGCGTTGATGCAGGGCTTTACCCGCAACCCGCTCGCCGACCCCGGTATTTTGGGCGTCAATGCGGGGGCGGCGGCGGCCATCGCCATTGCCTTAACCCTGGGCATCGTGAGCTCCCCCACCCAATTTTTGTGGCCCGCTCTGGTCGGCGCTTTAGCCACCACAGTGGTGGTGTTCCTGCTCGCCGCTCGGGGTCGCGGCGCAGGTAGTTACGGCCCGCTCGCCTACGTCTTGGCCGGCATGGCGCTGACGGCATTGTTGATGTCGGTGGTCAATGCCCTCATGCTGCAGAATGCAGCGGTGTTGGACATGCTGCGGGTGTGGTCGACCGGGTCGGTGGCGGGCCGGGATCTCGCCGTGGCGCGAAGCACGGTTGTTGTGCTGATTCTCGGATTGATCGCCTCGGTATTTTTGGGACGCACCCTTAACCTGTTGAGCTTGGGCGATGACATCGCGGCGTCGTTAGGCATCAACGTTGCCGGTGCCCAACTCATGGGTCTGCTCACCATCAGCGTGCTCGGCGCGGTCGCCGTGTCGTGCGCTGGACCGGTCATGTTCATTGGGCTGGCCGCCCCGCATATGGTGCGCTCCCTGACGGGACCGGACTATCGGCAGATCATTCCCCTCTCTATCTGTCTCGGCGCGGTTCTAGCGCTCGTCGCGGATATCCTAGGCCGCCTCCTCGCGCAGCCGGGCGAGCTTCCGATGGGGATTGTGTTGGCCCTGATGGGTGTCCCCCTGTTCATCACCCTTGTTCGCCGCGGCTTTGTCCGAGGTGGCGTATGAGGGTCTATTTCTGGCTGGCGCTGACGCTGGTCTCGACGTTTCTACTCATCTGCGTGGGTGCCACCGTGGGGGACTATCCCCTTGACCTGAGTACAGTGCTGTCGGTCATATGGGGAGGCGGCACACCCATCGAACGCGCGGTAGTCCTGGACCTTCGCCTCGGGCGAGGAATCGTCGGTGCTGCGGTGGGGGCATGCCTGGCATATTCGGGAGCCCTCACCCAGTCGGTGGCCCGCAATCCGCTGGCCAGCCCCGACATTCTTGGCATCACGAATGGGGCATCCCTGGCCGCCGCCTTGGTCATCGTCTTCGGCAGTTCGGGGTCGATTGTGTCCACGTCCATCGGTATCCCCTTGGCTGCGGTGTGTGGTTCCCTGGTCACGGCGCTGGTGATTTGGCTGATTGCCGGCCGGGCGCGGAGAGACCTCATGCGGCTGGTACTTATTGGCGTGGGCGTGTCGATTTTCCTTTCGGCTCTGACGACCTGGCTCCTGGCGTGGGCGGAGCTCGATCGCGCGATCGAGGCCAGAATGTGGCTCACCGGCAGCCTCAATGGCCGGGACTATTCCAACGCGTGGGCCCCGCTCCTCGTATTGTTCTTCGCCGTCGCGGCTGCTGGGTGGTTGGCATTCCAGCTGGCGGCGTTAAGCCTCGGGGAGACGACGGCGCACGTATTGGGCCATCACGTTCCCCTCGCCCAGGCTGCGCAGCTTCTCACCGCTGTCGCCCTGGCGGCGGTGGCGGTGTCTGCGGCTGGCCCTATTTCTTTCCTCGCCTTCGTGACTCCGCAGATCGCGCGCCGCTTGGCCGGGACCCCGACGCCTCCGTTGCTCCTGTCGGCATCCACCGGCGCGCTGCTGTTGGTAGGGGCGGACCTGTGCACGCGGGTTGTCGTCCCGTGGGAGCTTCCGGTGGGCGTTCTTACTGCTTTCTTGGGGGCTCCAGTGCTCCTGTATCTCCTGCTTACTGGCAATCGAAAGGCCCGCGCATGAGCCGCTTTTCTCTTCACAATGTCACCGTTGGGTACGGGGACCAGCCGGTGGTGCGCAACGCCACGGTGGAACTCCCGGACAATCGCGTCAGCACCTTCATCGGCCCGAATGGGTGCGGTAAATCGACCCTGCTGAAGACGATGTGCTCGTTGTTGGATTATTCGGGCTCGGTCATGCTGGGCGGTCGGGAAATCAAGTCCATTCCTCGTCGTGAGCGGGCGCGATCGTTGACCTTGCTCCCCCAGTCCCCGACTGCCCCTGATGGGTTGAGCGTTTACCAATTGATTTCTCGCGGCCGCCATCCGTACCAAGGCTTGTTGGGGCGTTGGTCGACGTCGGACGAAGAAGCGGTCCAGCATGCGATTGCTACGACCCAGTTGGAGGAGCTGCAGGATCGGCCAGTGGGGGATCTTTCCGGAGGGCAGCGCCAGCGAGTGTGGATCGCCATGACTTTGGCACAGGATGCGTCGACGATGCTGTTGGATGAGCCGACCACCTATCTGGATCTTGCCCACAGTCTCGAGGTCCTGCGACTCGTGCGCGCCATGCAGGTGGAGGAGAATCGCACGGTCATCATGGTCTTGCATGATCTCAATTTGGCGGCGCGGTTCTCCGACCACATCGTAGCGATCGGTCGGGATGGGCAGATTGCGGCGACGGGCACCCCCGCAGAGGTACTTACCGAGGAAACTCTCGCCGCTACCTTCGGCCTATCCGCCCTTGTCACGACCGATCCTGTGAGCGGCGGGCCCCTCATCGTTCCTCGCTAACTGCGCCTACCCCCACCGTCACACAATCCTGCAATAGGTTAGCCTAACCTGTGCAACTATTCGCAGAGTTTTGGAGTTTCCTTTGACCACTCGGAACCGCATTCTGACCACCTCGTGCGCCGCGCTCTTGGCCCTTTCGCTCGGCGGGCTCAGCGCCTGCACCAGCGCCAATGACACCTCCGCAGCACCGAGCAGCAGCACCGCCGCCGACGCGGCGTCGACCAGCTGGCCCCGTGAGATCACTACCGTCGACGGCTCAGGCGCCAGCACTGAAGTGACCCTCGAGTCTCAGCCCCAGCGCATTGTCTCCGCTTCCGTCACGCTCACCGGCTCCCTCCTGGCGTTGGATGCGCCCGTGGTCGGTTCGGGCGGCGGCCAAGCTGCCTCCCCGATCTTCTCGGATGAGGAGGGTTTTGGTGAGCAGTGGGTCGACATTGCTCGCGAGGAAAACGTCGCGCCGCTTTATCAAATCGAGCCGAATGTTGAGGCGATCCTCGCGCAGAACCCGGACCTGGTGGTGATGTCGAACGTCGGGCAGGATTCCGCGGTGTCTGTTTATGATCAGCTCGCGGCGGTTGTTCCCGTCATTGTCATCGACTACTCCAACCAGAGCTGGGAGGAGATCACCACGTACTTGGGTGAGGTCACCGGGCGAGAAGACAAAGCTACGGAGCTGATCACCGGGTTTGAAGATTCGGTAGAAAAGGCCGCCGCTGCCATCACGTTGCCGCCGCAGCCGGTCAACATCATCTCCTTGAGCCGCGATGGCGGAGTGAACTTCTTCACCCCTGAGTCTGCTCAGGGCACGCTGTTTAGCGAGCTTGGTTTCGACGTCGCGGTTCCCGCCGAGGAGTTGATTGGCACCACTGCCCAGGGTGGAAACCGCAGTGACATCAAGGGAGTCAATCAGGAAAATGTTGCTCCGGCACTGCAGGGTGAGACCGTGTTCGTCATGAACCTTGATCCCGGCACTCCCGCGGAGGACATCGTGCGCACCAACCCGGCCCTAGTGGAGAACCCGGCCGTTGCGGCGAACCGAGTCGTCGGGTTGTTCCCGGAGAGCTTCCGCTTAGATTACTTCAGCGCCACCATGCTGGTGGACTTCCTGCAGAAGGAATACTCCTAGGTTGCGTCCGCCACTTCCCGGAGCCAGCCCAGAGGCGCGCGAGCACTTCTGGGCTGCACTGGCGCGCACCGGTACCCCAGTCTGGAATAAGCAAGGTACTGAGGCGACCTTTTATTGGCGCAACCCGGGAATCATTGCCCCTGAGGCCCGGCCGGTTCACCTCTCCATCAACCGGGTGACCGACAAGGCGAACGTCTCGCGCGGGACCATGCACGCCATTCCCGGAACCGACGTGTGGACCCTGACGCTCCGGTTGTCACCGGCCCTTCGCGCTTCCTATGGGTTCTTCGTCGATGGCCCACCGCCAGCCGGTCCCCCACCACACAACGCGTTCTTCAGCTTCTACGATCCCTTCAACCGCTCCCGTCCGCTGGCGAGGGACGGCGACCGCGGCTTGTCGGTTCTCGCTGGGCCGCGGGCACACCTCCAACACGAATGGGAGTCGAACCACCGGGCGCCGTTACAAGGTTTCCTGCACACCGACACCGTCGGTGGGCGCCCACACTGGTTGTACCTGCCGCCGCAGCCGCCTGAACAGTTGCTCATCATCCATGATGCGGAACAGTGGTTCGAGCGGCTGGGTCTTCCCTTCGCCATCGAGCACGCTGTTACCCGGGGGCGGCTGAGGCCGACAGCAGTGTTGGGTATCAGCAATAACAGTGCCGCCGATCGGCGAACACTTCTGGGCGGGAGTCTCGACTTTATTGCCACAGCCCGGGCGTGGGCGTCCGACGTTGCTGGGAGGCAGCCCGGCGGCGCCGATCTTTCTAGCATTCCGCATTGTGTTTTCGCCGGCTTCAGCCTGGGCGGGGCGGTGGGAATCCGGCTGGCGTTGGAACAACCCGATGCAGTGGATGCGGTGTTGGCAATGTCGCCGTCCATGTGGTGGCAACCTGACAACACGGGTTCACCCCGTGATCTGGATCAACAGGAGCGCTCGTGGCTGGTGGATGCCGTATCACCAGCCACGGCATATTCCCCTCGAATTCGATTGAGTGTGGGGAGTAATGAAACTTCGTCAGTCCCCTGGGTGAAACAGTTAGGTCACGCCTTGCAGTCCCAGCAATGGAACTCCGACCTCAGTATTTATGAAGGCGGGCACGACGTGGCATGTTGGCGGGGTTTACTCATTGATCAGCTCACGGATGTCGGAGTTTCTGCCACAATGAATGAGTGAACAACTCATCGTTGGATTCCGTAGTCCACCTGCGTGAGACGGTGGCGGACGCGACGTTCGCCGTCGATGACTCAGCTCAGGCCGAGGCGAGGGCGGTCGTCGATCAGATCGATGATTACATTCTGCCTCGCCTGGCCAACATTGATGCGCCGTTGTTGGCGGTGGTGGGCGGCTCGACCGGGAGCGGGAAGTCGACGTTGGTGAACGCGATCGTCGGCAAGCAGGTGAGCCAGGCGGGCGTTATTCGCCCGACGACGCGGCAGCCGGTGTTGGTGGCCAATCCGGCGGATTCCGCCTGGTTCAACTCGAATCGAGTGCTCCCCGGCTTGGCGCGTGAGCAGGGCGAACCGGGGGCCAATCCGACGGCGACGTCACTGCGGACGGTGTCCACCGACAGCATCAGCCCGGGGCTAGCACTTCTTGATGCCCCCGATTTCGATTCCATCGATGATCGCAATCGGGCGCTCGCGTCGCAGCTGCTCGCCGCGGCGGACCTGTGGGTATTCGTGACCACGCCTTCGCGTTATGCGGATCAGTTGGTGTGGAATTTCCTGCACGAGGCGGCGGGACGCGACATCGAGGTCATTGTGATTCTCAATCGCGTGGACGAAGATTCCGTGCCCGCGGATCTGCGCCGCATGATGAGCGAAGCCGGGCTGGGCCACGCCACCTTATTCACCGTGCCGGACGCGGGACCGCTGGAAGGCCTGCTACCGGGGGAAGTGGTGGCGGAGATAGCCGCGCACCTTGAGGGGTTGGCGGCGGATGCGGCCGCCCGGCGCGCCATGGCCGGCAAGACCGTCCTCGGGGCGGTCAATCGCGTGGTGGAGCGGGTGGAGGATTTAGCCGCAAAGCGGGCGCGGCAGGAGGAGTTTGGGTCACAGCTGGCGGGGGCGTTTGATACGAACTATCAGCGCGCGGTGGAGCAGGTTATCGATGCGACCAGTGATGGCAACCTGTTGCGCCAGGAGGTGGTGCAGCGGTGGCAGGATTTCGTGGGCACCTCCGATGCGTTCCGCACGATCGAGCGGTGGTATTCGGTGGCGGTGGATCGGATCGGGAGTTTCTTCACGGGCCGGCCCGCGCCCATCCGCGAGGTGGAGAAGGAGATCGAGGCGGGATTGCACGCTGTCGTGGTCGATTCGGCGGACACCGCCGCGGTGCGGTCGTGGTCTCACTTGGGGTCCGTGGCGCCGGAGCTGCGGGCGGCCTCTTCGTCCACGTTGGCGGCGGCCAGCCCGGACATCGGCGAGCAGGCTGCTGAGCTGGTGCGGGAATGGCAGGCCGGGCTGGTCAGCTACATCCAGGACAACGCGGGGGATAAGCGCATGAAGGCGCGGATCATGTCGTTGAGCCTCAATGTGGTCACCGTCGCGCTGATGCTGGTGGTTTTCGCGTCGACGGCGGGCCTGACGGGCGGGGAGATCGCCATCGCGGGCGGCTCGGCGGTCGTGGGCCAAAAGCTCCTGGAGACCATCTTCGGTGAGGATAACGTGCGGCGGATGGCCAAGCGGGCCCGCGAGGATCTCAATGCGCGCATCGAGGTGCTCATGGCCGCTGAGCGGAGTCGCTACGACGAGGTCACTGCGCAGCTGACGGCTGGTACGACGTCCCAGGAGCTTGTCCAGTCCGCCCTCAGCGCCCAGCGCGATGTCCGCCGGCAGACGGAGGTCTAGAGCGTGTTCACGAAGAAGAAAAGCCTCAGCGAGCGTCTCGACGCCCTCGCTACCGCCGCCGAGCTCGGCGAGCCCTACCTCTCCCCCGCTGAGCATGCCTCTCTCACGCGCGTGTCCGCTGCGGCCGCCGAACGGCGCGCTCTCTCCGGCGAGCACACGGTGGTGGGCTTTTTCGGCGCGACCGGTTCCGGCAAGACATCCCTGTTCAATGCTGTCGTGGGCGAGGATCTGGGCGTCACCGCCGCGCGCCGCCCCACCACCTCGTCTCCCCTGGCTGCGGTGTGGCAGCCGGAAGGTGCGGAGGAACTCCTCGACTGGCTCGGGGTGGAGGATCGCCGCAACCGGCCCGGCGAGTTCAGCGCGGGAGCGGGCGGTCTCATCCTGCTGGATCTGCCCGATTTTGATTCGGTCGAGCCGCGGCACCGCGAGATAGCCACGCGCCTGGCGGGGCAGGTCGATGTCCTCGTGTGGGTGACCGATCCGGAGAAGTACGCCGATTCGGTCATCCATGACCAGTTCATTCGCCCGCACGCCTCCCACAGCTCCGTCACGCTGGCGGTGTTGAACAAGGCGGACAAACTCACTGCCGACGACCGCCGCAGTGTCGCCGCCTCATTGCAGCAGTTGCTTAACGACGATGGCTTGAGAAAGGTTTCCGTCATTGCCACGTCCGCCCGCACGGGCCTCGGCGTCGATGACCTGCGGCAGGCGATCGCCCGCGTGGCTGCCCGGCGCAGCGCGCAACAGGCGCGCATTGAGGCGGACATCACGACGTCGATAAGCAGGTGGACCGATTCACCGGGGGTGAGGAAGGTGCCGGATTCCGCGAAGCGGGAGATGGATGGTTTGCTTTCCGACGCCGTGGGCACCGATCAGCTCGCCGGCGTCACCGCCGCCGCCTACCGCAAGCGGCTGGGCCAAAAGACCGGGTGGCTGCTCACCTCGTGGCTGCTGCGTCTGCGCCCCGATCCGCTGCGGCGGCTGGGCCTGCGCGAGGAAGCAGACGATACCGGGGTGCACCGCACGTCCCTGCCCAGCTTGGATGCGTCCGGCCGGGCCATCGCGCATCGTGGGGTACGCGGCTACGCAGCTGCCGTGGCAGAAGGCCTGCCGGAGCGCTGGGGTGGGGCGATCGTCGACCGCACGGAAGCGATCGCAGACAAGCTCCCCGAAACACTCGACCGCGCTGCCGCCCGCACGAAACTGCCCGCCCAACCCTCACGGGCCTGGGGCATTGTCACCGTCCTCCAGTGGCTGGCCCTCCTCGGGGCACTGGTGGGGGTGGGCTGGTACCTCCTGGCTGCGTTCCTGCCCGGCGCGCTCTATCCGCTCATGGATGACATCATCCCGCAGATCGAAGGCTGGCCCATCCCCACCCTGCTCATCCTCGGAGGAGTGTTGCTGGGGATCCTGCTGGGACTATTTACTTCGGTGTTTGGTGTCGCGATCAGCGGCGGGGTTAAGCGCCGCACTCGCAAGGCCCTGCGCCGAGAGGTAGCGACGATCTCCGCGCAGGAAGTCCAGGCCCCGTTGTTGGAGATCCGCCAGCGCTACGCCGAGTTCCTCGCCGCGATCAAGGCGGCCAGTTACTCGTAGCGCAATGCCTCGATCGGGTCGAGCTTCGCCGCCTTATTCGCCGGGTAGTAGCCGAAGAACAATCCGATGGCCAGGGCGAAGAACAAGGAGATGAATACGCCGCTGATTGGCGGGTAGACGAACGTGCCCAACAGCTTCGCTCCAACCATGCCGAACGTGCCGCCGAGGATGATGCCAATCAAACCACCGATGAGGCAGACGATCATGGACTCAACGACGAACTGGGTGCGGATGTGGCGTCGGGTAGCACCCAGGGCCTTGCGCACGCCGATCTCCCTCGTGCGCTCGGTGACGGTGATGAGCATGATGTTCATGACTCCGATGCCGCCGACCAGCAACGAGATACCCGCGATGGCGGACAGCGCGATGCTCATGGTGCTGAGCATGGTGTTGAACTGCTCCAGCTCCTTTTTCATATCCGTCACCTTGGCCTGATAGGCGGTGTTGTCCGCATACCAGCGATCGACGAAGGTCTGCAGATCCTGCTTGATGGTCTCGGCACCAGCGGTGGCGTTGACGCGCACGCTGAGGCTGTCCCAGGTGCCGTTGAAATCAGACACTCTTTCTTCCGCTAAGTACGGCACGTACAGGCTTGACGTGTTGGACCCGAGCGAGACCACGCCACCGCTCTTGGGTTCCTCATACACCCCCACCACCACGAAGGAGGCGAAACCCTTATCCGTCTCGAAGTCAAACATCTGGCCCAGCGCCGCCTGCGCATCGTCCTGGAACAAGTCCTTGACCATGGTGGGAGAAATGATCGCGACGGGGCGATCGCCCGTAATGTCTTCCTCCCGGAGCAGCCGACCCTGGCTCAGTTTCACATTCTTAATCGTCTGATAGTCAGTATTGATGCCTTTAAGGGTGGTCCTGGAGGTTCGGCCCTCAACGCTGGCGTCACCGGCGTGAGAAGACGTATCACCGATGGACACGCCTTTGATCCGGTCCTGGAAAGTGACCTTGAGCTGCTCGACCATCTCCGCATTGATGCGGTCATCGGCGTCTTGGATCGTCGGCCCGAAGTACATGCCGGTCTCTTCTTGCTCAGGCTCCCCCGCCGCGGGGCGCGGCTGCACCTGTATAGTGAAGTCATTGGCGCCAGCCTGATCCAGGCTCGACAGCGTCTGGGCCCGTAGTGATTGGCCCAGGGTGAGGATGGTGATCACCGAGGCGATACCAATGATGACACCCAACAACGTCAGCAGCGAGCGCATCTTGTTGGAGCGCAGGCTGGTCATGGCCAGCCCGATGGATTCCCACAAGCTCATGTCAGTGCCCCCCCGTCCTCATCAACAATGACACCGTCGCGCATGGTGACCACCCGGCTCGTTTCCTTCGCCAACTCCGGGTTGTGAGTAATGAAGACGATGGTCTTGCCGTGCTCCTGATTTAGTTCGTGGAACAGGTCCATGACCATGCGGCCCGTGGCGGAGTCCAGGGCGCCGGTCGGTTCATCCGCCAAGATGAGATCAGGGTTGTTCGCCAACGCCCGGGCGATGGCAACGCGCTGCTTTTGACCACCGGAGAGCTCGTTGGGCAAGTGGTTCATGCGGTCCTTCATGCCCACCATTTCCAACAGCTCTTCCGCCCGGTTGTTTCTTTCCCGCCCGGACATCCCGGCGTACATCATGGGCATGGCGACGTTGCGAATGGCATCGATGCGGCCAATGAGGTTGAAGTTCTGGAACACGAAGCCGATGTTCTGGCTGCGGTAGCGGGCCAATCGGTCCTCATCGGCCTCGAGCACGTCGGTACCGCTGAAGACGTAGGAGCCTGCGGTGGGTCGGTCAAGGAGGCCGATGATGTTCATCAGCGTCGACTTACCGGAGCCGGAGGTACCCACGACGGAGACGAACTCCCCGGGGTCGGTGTAGAAATCGCAGCCGTGCAAAACGGTGAGCTCGGCCGGGGTCCCAATGTTGAAGGTTTTGACAATGCCCCGCATGTCGATGACACGCTCGGGCGCGATGACGCTACTGAGTTGCGTCATTGACCGCGACCTTCTGGCCTTCGTGTTCGAGGTAGGTGGAGGGCTGGTTGAGCACGCGCTCCCCCTCCTTCAACGCCCCACCGGTGATGGCGGTATCAATCTCGTTGGAGGCACCCACGGTGACCTCCCGGCGCTCCACGACGTAGTCCCCGGAATCCTCGGCGAGGACGAGAACGTACTTTTTGCCCGATTCCTCAAAAATGGCGTCGCGGGGAACCGCGAGCTTGCCGGCTTCCCGCTCGGTGATGATCTGAGCCTTGGCCGATCCACCGATGCGAAGCCCCTCGGGCTGGCCGGTGACCTCAATTTCCACCGGGAAGGCGGCCTTGCGGTTAGCGGTGTCCTTGACCGCCTCGGCAGCACCGGCGGGCGGGGCGGCCGCCACCGGGGACACGAAGCGGACCTTGCCTTGGAACTCCTTCGTCCCGGTCGTGGGAGTGGTGAAGGTGACAGGTGCTCCGACAGTCACCTGCGGGACGTCGACTTCCTTCACCTCGGTTTTGATGATCAAGGAGCCCTCATCGGCCACCGTGAGCAATGTCCCGGCGGCGGGCTTGCCCTTCTCGGCGACCACCGAGGTAACAATGCCGCCCATCGGCGTGCGAACATCCCGGTTGGAAATGTCCACCAACAACTGGTTGCTGCCCTGGGAGGACGCGGCCTTTGCTGCCTGCGCCCCGCGCCACGCCTGATCAACCGCGGAGGCGTGGGTATCCAACTGCTGCTGCGCCCCCAGTCGGGCGGACTCGAGGGCGATGGCTGCTTCCTTCTTAGCTTCGAAGGCCTGGCCCACTGCGCGCTGCGAGGTGGCCAGGTCCGTATCGACGTTGCCCAACGTCACCTCATAGGCGCGCTGGTTTTGATCGAGGTTCTGCGCGGCACCGTGGAGGCGGTTGACGGAATCGACCGCCGTCACCACGGATCCGATGGCCGCTCCGGTGTTATCGGTGGGCGTCGTCGCCGTTCCGCCCGGCTGAGAGCCCGCGAGGGTGTCGGCGGCGGTGACACCGCTGCGGACGGCATCAAGAGCCGCCGAGATGAGCTGGGTGCGGGAATTTTCCACTGCATTGCCCTGCTCCCGAATGGCGGTGTCGGTGCCATCGGCGCGGTGCTTGGCCTTGGCATCGAAGGCGGCAACGGAGTCGACATACTGGCCATCCGCGGCGCGGAGTGCAGCCTCGGCGGAGATGATCTGTTGGTTGAGCCCCTCATCCAGCCCGGTTCGATACTGCTGGTATTGCTGCTGTGCCTGCTCTACCTGGGAGAGTGCCGCCGCATCGCTGGTGGCCTGCTGGGCGCGTTGGGTGTCCAGCTCGCGTTGTTGGGCCGAGACGTCAATCTGCGCGAGGATCTGCTCCGCATTGACGCGATCACCCACCTTGACGTCGAGTTTTTCCACTGGGCCGCTGAGGTGGGTGGACAGCACGACGCTGCGCAACGGGTCAACAACACCGCTGACCATGACACGGCTGACCACATCTTCTTTCTTGGCCACGCGATAGTCCTGCGAGGTCAGTGTCACCGCAGGGCCTTTGGGGAGGAAAAAGAAGATCAGGCCGGCGATCAGGATGATCCCGATCACGATGGATGGGATAAGAACACGGCGGCTCATAAATCTAACTCCAGGTCTGTGCGGGCTTGGTGCGGGCTCGGTGCGGATTCACGGTGTGCCCTCTGCGTATGACGATGCTGAACATCGTTTTCTTCTCTTTGACGGACATAACCTAACACGGACTTATTGAGTACGGCCGCATGTTTTCCTGAGCAAACGCTAGGAATAATTCACCGCTCCTATCGCTACTCATAAGTTGAACGCCATCCGTCCCTCAACTTGTCAACAATAGGCTCACACTTATGTATATGTTTGCCACCCCAACGACAGTGGGCCGAGGGCCCATCGGGTAACTTTCACAGCAAGGAAGTTGTATACACTCACCCAGCTTCCGTCGTGAGAGGAGTCAAACCCATGGAGATGTCGCAGACCTTTGCTCTGGGCGGTGCCCAGAAAGAAACCTCCCCTGGGGCCACTCGCCGACCATCAAGCCACGTCCCGGCTCTCACCCTGTTTCTCGGCGATACCCTCGCTATCGTCATCGCCCTCCTGCTCACCTCCCCGGCGTTTTTCCAGGAGCATGGAGCCGGCGCATCTCCAACCACTCCGTGGGCACACATGGCACTGATCCTCGTGGCCTGGCTATTCGCCCTGGCCATTACCGGTTCCTATGCCACGCGGGTGGTGTGGACGATGTCGAAGCCCTTCCAACGGGTCGCGTGCACCTCGCTTCTTACCCTGGGGGCGTTCGCGATCGTCGACGTGGTGTTCCTCGATGCGCTCCCACCTGCGCTGTTCTATGTCACGCTGCCCGTGGCAATCCTGCTCATCTTTGGCCTACGGCTGATCGTGCACCGAATCAGCAGCACAAAGCAGGCGACGGAGGAGTCCTACGTTGTTCTGGGCGAGAACGGCGAAGACGACCCTGCCCTGGACATTCTGGCGGGATCGTTCCACAACGAAGTGGCCATCGCTGGGCATATCTACACACCTTCGGCGCTGGACTCCCCCTCGCCCACCGAATACATCCTGCAAGAGGTGCTCAAGCGCAACGCTAGCGGGCTGCTCCTCTCCCCCTACTCGGGCCTGTCCACTGCGCAGGTGCAGTCGCTCCGCTGGGGCCTAGAAGCTGCCAATAAGAAGATGTCCTTCCTCGTGCCCATCCATGGGGTGTCGGCGCAGCGGATGCAGGTCCAGGCCGGTATTCGCCCGAGCATCATCGACATCGCACCCGCTGAATACAGCGGATGGTATTTCCACGCCAAACGATTCGGAGACATCGTCTTGTCGGGCCTGGGATTGATTGCTCTGTCCCCGTTGCTCCTGCTCATCGCCGTGATGATCAAGATTGGTGATGGCGGACCGGTCTTTTTCAGTCAGGTCCGCGTGGGTTTGAACGGGCGACAGTTCACCATGCTCAAGTTCCGCACCATGAAGATCGACGCCGAGGAAGCGTTGAAGGACATGCTCGCCAAAATGGAGCTGCCGCAGGATTCCGGGAATGAGGTCCTGTTCAAGCTCAAGGATGATCCCCGGATCACCAAGGTTGGCGGGTTCCTCCGCCAGTACAGCCTTGATGAATTACCGCAGCTCATCAATGCCCTTCGCGGCGATATGACCTTGATCGGCCCCCGCCCGCCCCTGCCGAAGGAAGTGGCTGGCTACGAAAAGCATGTCATCCGCAAGTTCCTGGTCAAGCCCGGGCTGACCGGGCTCTGGCAGACCATGGGGCGCTCTAACCTGTCCTGGGAAGATTCGGTGTACCTGGATCTCTACTATGCCGAGAACTGCAGCCCCCGCCTCGACCTGCGGATCCTGCTGCGGACCTTCAAGGCTGTGCTGTCCAAGGACGGTGCGTACTAGCTAGGTGCGGGGCTGGACTTCCAGGCAGATCGGGGTCGGCTCCACCTGCATCTGCTGCAGTGTGCCCAGGTAATCGCGCTGTTTGAGCACAATGGTCACGGCGTCGATAGTGTAGCGACGCAGCAGGCGGCGGGGCTCGTGGAGGATCCTCCACAGCCACCCGAGGCGGAACCTATGCACCCACGCCGGGAAGTATTGCTCCTTGCGGGAAAACTGGTCGATCCAGCCGCCCGAGGTACAGATGACCGCCGCCGGGAAGTGGGCGTGGAACTCCACGGCCACCTCATCCTGTAGGCCCGCCCCGAGCCCGAGGACGATGATATCGGGGGCGAATTCCTGCAGCTCATGGGGATCGGAGCGCAAAGCGCTGAGCTGCCCGTACCCATCCCACGCCCGCACGCGGTGGCGGTTACCCAGGCGGGCGGCAGCCTTCTGCGCCACACCCGGCGCGGCACCGATGAGCGCGATGGCGCTGTTGGCGGGAAGTACATCGCGGAAGAGGATGGGGAGGACGAGGTCCGCGGAGGTCCGCCCGAGGTCGTAGCCCGCCCTCCGCATGAGCAGCTGTAAGAGCGTCCCGTCGATGCCGATGCAGCTGACCTGGCGAAGCGCCGTCCAGTCAGCATGTTGGATGGACCAGTGGTTTAACCAGGTGGCAACCGTTCCGGGCCGGGCAACGCGGTGCGCCATGGCGGTGGCGTCTGAGCTCACGCCCCAATCACCTCCGCCGACAGCTCGAAGGTGACGGACGGGGTGGACCGGTAGTTCAGGTGCGTCTCCACCGCGATCCGGTTGCGTCCCGGCTGAAGCTCCGAGATCGGGATTCGGATGATCAGCGGATCGGCGATGGCTGTTGCCGTGTTCACGGCTCCACTAGCAAAGGTGTTGTGCGTGACTGAGCCCTCCATCAAGCGTTTGCGCCCCACCTCTTTTCCGTTGATGCGCACAAGCACGCCGTCGTCGGCCCGGACGCTGATTTCTAGATACCCTCCCGCGGGGAGGGCGGCGGTGTCGATGTCGACATCCCGCACGAAGTAGGCGGTGGCTGCGCGCTGTGCCACGGGGACGTCGATAGGCGTGGCGACGCCCGCGTGTCCCCAACCGATCGGGGCAGGTCCCTGCGTCCAGGCGGTCACATCGGCATCCGTGTCCCAGCCGACGGGGGGTTCTTCCAGGTCATAGCGGTAGTACCACTCCGAGCCTTCCGCGATGCGGAAGGCGGCCGGCGTCGGAACCTCTGGTTCGACGGGGGTCGGGGTTTCGGGAGCCGGGGCGAAGTCCGTGATGAGGAGATTCGCGTCGAAGGACATGTTGGGGCTGGTCCGATAATTGAGGTGGGTCTCGGCGGCAAGGACATTCTTTCCCGGCTTGAGCAGGGAAGACGGTATCGCGATCCGGACCCGCGTTGCCTGAGCCGCGCTCGTCGAAATCGCCGCATTGGCGCGCGTATCCGCATTAACGGGGCCGTCGGCGAGGCGGGTCCGATGAATTTCCTGGCCGTTGAGGTAAACAACCGCACCATCATCAGCCACGTATTCCAAGGTCGCCGTGGTGAAAGCTCTCGGGTTAGCCACTTCAAACTCGCGGGCAAACCAGGTCGTGATGGGGCGGGTCGCACCGGCGGGAGGAGTCAGGGAGGTGCCCAGGCCCCCGGCACCGTAGCCGATGGGAACAGTACCTTCCGGCCAGGTGGCAAAGCCCGACTCCATGTTCCAGCCAGCGGCGGGTGTCCCCTGATCGTAGGAATAGTGCCACGTCGCACGCTGATCGATGAGGATCGGATTGTTCGGGTCGACCTCACCGGCATCGGGCGCCTTAAACACGCTTGTCGACGCCGAGCGGTTCCCGGCGGCATCCACCGCCCGGACGAAGAAGCGGTTCTCACCGCCACGGGGCACGGTGGCCGATCCACTTGCAATGCTGCCATTGCTCGGAATGGTGGCGATGACGCGGTCGTCGCGAAGCACCTCGTAGCTGGTGCTATCGCTGACTCCGCTCCAGCGAATGGTGACTGTGTCGGCGTTTCCGCCATCAGACCACACTCGAGACGGGGTATCAGGTGCCACGACATCCCGGCCCGGGTAGCGCACCCAGCCACCATTCCACTGGGACCTATCCAGCGCCGTGTTCGATCCCACGAAGTCGCCGCCTACCCACAGCGCGCCGTCCGAGGCAACGAAGAGACTCCAGGCCCCCGCATTGTTGGAAATCAGACGATATGGGGAGAACCCGCCAAGCTGCTTGCCGGTCTGAGCATCCCAGGCGCCAACCCACTGAATGTTGTCTACCCGGGACCAATCCCGATTCATGGTCGGCCAATAATAGGCATCCTGATAGGTGTTCTGCGAGCAGTGGCAACCCGCATAAGTGACGCTTCCGTCGGAGGCGATCGCCTGGAAATCGCCACCAATCTGCTTGGTGATCGACCCCGACACCCTATCGAGGGTGGCGGTGTTGTAGCCGAAGAGAGCATGCTCCGACCCGCCGATAAAGAGCAGCTGGCCGGTATCATCGATCGCCTGCTGGTAATTAGAGCGATCGGCGGCGCTACCCCGGAAAACCCAGTTGGTAGCCGGTTGGGCCCCCGGCTCGGTAGACAGCACAGCCGCCTTCATGGCGTCGTTGTTCACCGATTTGGTGAAATAGCCCGCCGCGTAGAAACGATCCCCTCCGGACGAGGTATCGATGTCGACCACGGTGCCGTTGAACTCGGGGTTCCACGAGCGATCAGGAGTGCCGTCGAGACGCACGCGCGCCGCTGCCCGCGAATAGGAATTGGCCACATTGGCGGACGACAGGTGGGTGAAGTTTCCCCCGATGTAAACGAACTCCCCGCCCAGCGCAAAAGAGGTCACGCTCACGATTCCCGAGCTCAGGCGGCTGGTGATTTCCAGAGTCCAACTTTGATCGATCGCGCCGGTAGTGGGGTCCACGACCACCGTGCCGCTGTGGCTTTGGCCATTGACATTTTTGAAGTCACCACCGACCAACAAACGCCCGTCCGGCAAGACTTGGAGAGCCTTGACCTGATTATCAAACTCGACGTTGAATCCCTCACGCAGATCACCCGTGGTGGCATCGAAGGCCGCAAGCGCTGTGCGCGGCACCTGCCGACTGGCATTACGTTGCTCAGCGTGAGTGAAATTTCCGCCCACGAACATCGTGCCGTTGATCTCCGCAAACGCCTGAACCGGAGCATTTCCCTCGGTCGTGCGCCCATTGAGGTTGCCGCTCACGCCCCAACTGGTGGGTGAAGCAAAGTTGGCCGCCATGGCCCGCTGCTCGGAGGCTGGCGTGCCGCCATCATCGATCCTGGTGAAATTCTCGTCGGAAGAGATCCTCGGTCGTACATACAGCTCCGCGAACGGCAGCGGCGAGTACCCGTTTCGGGACCACAGGAAGTTGTTTGCACTTGTGTTTCCGCCGTAGGCGTTGACGCCATAGCCGAAGCCCCAGTTGTAACCCCGGTTCGCGGTCACCGAAAGATCAACTCGGTTCCACGCATTGTCTAAGCCAAAGCTCGTCTGGAACTGACCGCCAGCACGCCAAATTCCATTGTTGATTCGGAAGGCGGCCACGGTATCTTCCGTGGGCAAGGCCCACGACCAGGTGGTCATCCTCGTCGGGCGGAGATCAAGTGCCTGCCATCGGCTACCCGAGCTATCGGTTGCCCGCACCACTCGCATCCCTTCCGGGAGCTGGTTGACGTCCGTGCCGGACAGCAACCCATCGATGGTCGCGGAGGGCAACTGAACCGGGGAGAAATCCTCCGGGCTACGACCCCTGGCGAGGAGCCGTTCTGGGTTGCCTTTTCCGTCCGCGAACTTCTCCCAGCCTTCGCGCCCCTGGCCGATGAGGACCCACCCGCCGCCGTCCATGTCCTGATCGCAATAGAACTGCTGCGGAGCCTGCATGGTCGGGGTCAACAGCCAGTAAGAACCACTTGGCTGGCTGGGGAACTTTTGCTTGATCTCCCAGCACGACCCAGCGGCCGTGTCCATCGTGCGCCCATCACGCTTGGCCGCTTCGACCGTTCTCGCCTGAGGAACATTGGGGGCCACGACCTCCTGCGACCGGGCAGGGGCGGCAAAGCTGGAAGCAACGAGGGCGATGAGCACAACGCAGACTGCGAGGAGGCGAAACATGCGCAGCGAGGAGGAGATATTCATGTGTAGATGAGGTCGCCTTTGCGAAAAAATTGCACCATCTCAGATGGGGCAAATGTGTCGGTCATTCTTGTACTGACATTTTGACGCATGAAGCCAGAAAACACGCACTTTCCGCGCTGCGATGTCACCCCCGGAAAAGGACCCCGCACGGCTAGCCACGCGACCGAAGCATGGACATCAGGTTCTCTAACCGCAAAGAACGCCGCGCGAACCAACAGGCACACAAAAACAGCACCGCCCCCACCGCCGCCGCCAGCAGCAAGGTGCCCACCGAGCTCCCCCAGAGGCCGAGAATGATCAGGGCAGGCACCGCGCACGTGGCCAGTACCAACACCAGCGGTCGAGTTACTTCCCACAACGGGGCACGAATGCCGAGGAAGTAGTGGACCTCCCAGGCAGCCAGGCAGGCGTCGAAAAGCATGCTGAAGGCCCACACTGCCGCTGCACCCTCGATCCCCCACTCGGGCACCACGATGAGGTTTCCCACGACATTGATGGCCAAGACGATGACCTTGTTGATCGCCGCCCACCCACTTCGGCCGCTCATGATGAGCAACGAGTGAATGTTGCCCGCGAGGAATGTCACCATGATGCCGACAGCGAGGATGGTCAACGCCGTTGACCCTTGGGGGAAATCAGGGCCCAACAGTCCCAAGAACACGGGGGAAAAGACCGCCAGAAGGACGTAGATGGGTGAGGCGATGAGGACAAGCCAGATCGTCGCGGTGACGTAGAGGTCGCGCGTCGCGCCCGTTTTGCCCTGGTGCAGGAGGGAAGAAAAGCGTGGGGACACCACAACCCGCAGCGCCGCATCCACGATCAGCCCGGCCTGGATGAACCGGGCCGCGCCGCCGTAGATCCCGGCTGCCTCGTCGCTGAGCAGCCAACCGATAATGAGAACATCCACCCAGATGATGGCCTGCTCCAAGCCAGCAGACGCCGTCCGGGGAGCCGCGAAGCCGACGATCTGCCGCAACTGATCCCGGGAAGGGAGAACCCGGCCCGGGGTGCCGCTCTCTTCGCGCCGCACGTGTCCGGCGATCATCACCGCAACCACAAGGACCATGAGGGCGAGCGGCAGGGCCCACGCCACCGACACCACCACGACTGAACCCGTGGCCACGGCGGCGATGGCCACCAAAGGCGGGCGCAAGGCCGGGATAGCAATGTTGCTCACCAGCACGTATTCCTTGACCGATCCCAACGCTCGTAAGATCGCCGCCGCAATGATGACGACCGCTCCGAAGGGGATGAACACCGCCAAGGCCCGCACCGACGCCGAAACCGGGTTGTCGGACCCAGGCCATAAGACCGGCGCCACCAGCTGGAGCGCCACGGCAAAGGACACACTGATCACTCCGGCGATGAGGAGGAAGGCCATGATGGTCGAACGGATCCGGCCAACATCATCAAGCCGCACCCGGGGAAGCAGGTAAATGGCCGTGGAATCCAGCCCCACCTTGGCGAATGCGAGGACGACCGCGAACACACCCGTGGCCTGGAAGATGACTCCGGCGCCTTCCGCGCCCATGAGCTGCGTGATGACGATGGTGAGCACAAAACCCAGCAGCGCACTGCACGCCGAGCCGACAAAACTCAGGCTTCCGCCCCGGGCAAGCTCCCGTCGGTTCTCGCGGCTCGCCGCATCCGAGCGAACATCATCGCTTCCCTGATCAGACATGTGTCACCCTGCTACCCCTGGCATGTTGTTCAGCATCCCCGGGTGACAATACAATCAACTCACCAATGGAACTGACCGGGTTCCACTCACAACTTGGAGTCTTCATGCTTCCACCACGCTTGTCTGCGGCCCTTGTCGCGGGAATTGTCACCGTCACCGCCTTCAGCCTGAGCGCATGTGATGACAACTTGAGTTCCGCGCTGTCCTCCTCCGGTTCCACCTCCGAATCAAGCGCAGCGGTCGAGACTCCCGGTGACCCGGTGGAGACGCCCACCAGCGCTGTGGAGACCTCAATCCTGGTGGCCCCAACTCCGACGACGCCGGACGGCATCGACCGAGAACTGGTGGAAAAGACCTTGCAGACCTCGTGGTCCAGCTTGGAGGATCCCGAGGCGGCGCTAGACATGTCGGCGTTGCTCACCGGAGTGGCCTTGGAGGATTTTGAGAACCAGCGCCAAGAATGGGCCGTCACCAAGCTGCACCAGGTTGGCAAGGCGAAGATCGTATCCACTGTCATCGAACCGATCGATGATCCCACGGCCGTGGTCGCCCGCGTCTGCGTGGATTCCTCCGCCGTCGAGGTGCGGGACGAAAACGACGCCGTGGTCAACTCGGACATCCCGCGGGACGAGCAACGTTCCCTCATGCTGACCACCTTCCGCCTTGAGGACGGAACGTGGAAGCTGGCTGAACGGTCATTCCCGGACGATCCCCACTGCTAATCACCGTATCCGAGCGCATCGCCAGCGCCACCACAACCAGCGAGACCATGATCCCAGTCATCATCCCGTAAAACACCGTCTCGACGGCCGTCGCCAAGATGATTCCGCCTAAAACCGCACCGACAACGTCACGACGTCGAAGGACGACAACACATGCGGCGAGGAGGAACCCGACGAACAATGCCGCACCGACGAAGCCGTGGGAGTAGAGCACCGTCCACAGCTGCCCCTGGGTGCCAAGCGACGGCAGCCACGACTGATCTGCTGGCCGCGGCGAGCCGTATCCGAACAGTGGGGATGTCAGCACCGCATCGAAGGTTTCAACGTACAGAGACTCACGATCCACAAGGGAATACGTGGTTGCCACTCGATTAAACAATGCCGCCCCGAGCGGAGACACGAACCACACGAGGCCCGCTAACGCCATCGCGAACACCGCGAGGGCGGCGGTAAAGAACTGTCCACGGCGCACGGTTTGCGACAACACCCACAGAGCAACGACGCCCAGGCCGACGAACATTCCGCGGTTGAGGGTGCTCAGCGCAGGGATAATGCTGGCGAGGATCACGATGAGGGTGATCCAGCGGTAGCGTGTGTGCCACATGAGCCATAGGTGCAGCACCGCCAGCGGCAGGACGAGCGAGTAGACGTTGCCCCACGTGTTGGCATAGAGGAACGGTGCCACAGGCCGGACGGCTTGGTCGATCCACGCCGAGGGGTTCCAATGCGACATGCGGCGAATGATCATCTGCTCGACGAGTTCGTTGCGGGCCAAAGCCTCCGGCATGATCCACGACATGGGGGTGCGGATGATGGCTTGAGGGAAGGCGAGCGCTGCGTAGCCTACGGCGCTCATCCCGCCGAGGAACCACACCAGCGCCCCGGTGACCTTCTGCAGCGGCAACGATTGCCGCGCGTTAAAGGTGTGGATAGCTAGGAGGCCAGCCGAGGCGTAGAGCAGCAGACGATACACCGCACCAGCAAAGCGTCCCACGTTGTCATTCATGACGAGGGTGACTGCCACCCAGGCGGTGAAAAGGACCCACAGGAACAGCAGCGGAGGAACCTTGATGCCTCTGATTCCAATCCACGACAGGCAAATGATAAACCCAGCGAAAATCCAGATGAAGTCGCCGATACCGAGGGCCCACCACAGGATATAGGCGGCAAACGGCAGGATGACGGGCGCCGCCGGCAAGGTCTGGGTTGTTCTTACTCTCATCGCCGGATCCCCACCTGTGCCAGAGCGCGACGGCCGCGTGCTTGGAGGTAAAGGGGAATCCCTACGAGAAATCCCTTTACCTCTTTGCGGCTAAGCACCGAAGGGACATCGTCCTCGCTGCCGCTCATGCGATCTGTCCCCGGCTTCACCCGGGCCAGGATGGCGGGGATGCGTCGGAGCAGTGCGGAAAGCTCTGTCGGGTGATGGAGGAGGGACTTAAACAACAGCGCGACCATGCCGGTGCCGTCGCCAAACGTCTGTTTTTCTAGCCCTGCGAGATCTCGCCGGTGCACGTGATGGACGACGGCATCGGGCGTGTACACAATGGCAAAACCAGCCCGCATGACCCGCGCGAAGGCGTCCAGGTCCTCGCCGCCCCGGGTGGGCGATCCGGCACCCAGGCACTCATCGAAACTGCCCAGTGCCTGGAGGGCAGCGCGGCTCAATGCCATGGACACCCCCGCGCCAACCCGGGCAGTCGCCAGCGGGTACAGGGGTCCTCCGTCGCCGGGCTGGCCCAGGCGGGCGCACTCGGGTGAAATCGGCTGCACGAACCACACGACGGGTTCGAGCCCGTGGGGAAATCCCCCACGAGATTCGAAAAATCGCTGCGATGGGCTCTGCAGCTCGGCGGCAAACGCGGGTCCTGTCACAGCCCCCACCTCGCCCGCTGGTGCGGAGGCGAAGACATCGAGCATGGATGACAACCAGTTCGGGCTCACCAGGGCATCGTCGTCGGTGAAAGCCACGACGTCACTCCCCTCGGCAGCGCGCAGCCCGCGATTGCGGGCGGCGGAGAGACCTCGGCGTGGTTCGTCCACGATCCGAAGTCGATGATCGTCGATGCCGCTTAAGAGTCGGCGTACATCACCCGAGGCTGGATCATTGTCAACGACGATGACCTCCAAAGCATCGTGCGTCTGCCCCAGCACCGCCTTGATAGCCAAGGGGAGCACAGGGTTTTTCCCCATCGTGCACACCACCGCACTCGCGTGGGTGTCTTTCCCAGCTCCGAGAGTCCATCCACGGTGGGGCAGGCCGTCAGGGGTCTGCGCCAGAGCCCGTTCGACGAACTCGCCCGCCCCGTTGAGGTGGACGTGCGCCAGCGTCACGCCTTGTTCACGGACGAGGATCTCGGCCCGAGGATCCGCCTCATCACCGGAGAGCACCGTCACGGCCCGGGTATCGCGTTCCACGACCGCCACGAGGCTGCGCCGCGGATCCACCGGGTCCGCGCCTGCGGTGTCCCCGAGAATCGAGGGTGAGTTGTCCATCACTACCTCGTGGCTGCTGTAGTACGCCCGGCGCGTTCGTCGACGACGATGGCACCAACCAAGTGGGTTCCCATGCCGTCCAGGTCATCGACGAGGCCAAGAAGTTCGGTCTTCTTCCACGTCGGCGGCACGACGAGCACCGCTTGAGTCTCGCCACCTAGCTCACGCAGGAGAGTTGCCCGGTCGACTCGGAGGTCGAGCTGCCGGGTCTCGCCCGCTGCCGCCAGTGCCTGGGCCGCGGCTTCGGCATCAGAGTTGTCTTCGTCGACGAGCACCAACAACGGTGCGGAATCGTCATTGCCGTGATGAGCAATGGTGGCTGCCGCATCCCATCGCTTGACTTCGCCGTAGGGGGCCTGCGGACGCAGCAATCGGACGTTGAGGAGACTGCGGATGTCGTCCGCGTGGGACGCGCCTCCGTCGAAGGCGTGGCGCAGCGCAGCCATGACGAAGCCGAGGAACAGGCCGGCGAGGAGACCAAGGGCGATGACGCGCCAGATCACTGGCGATGTTTTCACCTCGTTACTTGACGCTGGGGTGATCACCTCACCAGGCCAAGTGTTGATGTCGCTCCACGTTGCGCGCTGCTGCTGGAGGGCGGCGATAGTGGCGTCGATAGTCGAGATGCGCACGCTGGGCGCGACGCCGGTCGTGACCTCGCCCAAGGCGATCTTGTTCTTCTCCGCGACGTTCGATGCGATCTTCTCATCGATGTTCTCGACCATGGCTTGGGCCCGGTCGGTGACCTGGTTGCTTCGGGTGACGAGGAAGGCGCGTGCCAACGCGTCAGCGCCCTCGATGGCTCGTGGGCGATCGTTGGCGGAATAGGACAGGTCGAGCACCGTGCTGTCCGGATCTCCCGACAAGCTAAGCCCGGAGCGCAGCTCGGAGGCCCGCCATCCCTCGCCGAGCTCCTCCAGCGCGCCTTCCGTCGTCAGCGCGGACGACGCCAGTTGACGTTCCGTTGGCATGTCCACCAGGTTGGCGGCCGAACGCCCCTGCGCGACTGGTTCACTTCCCAGCGCCGCAACGCTGACCCGGGCGGTCGCCGTGTACGTCGTCGGCGTGATCAGGAGGTAAGCAATGCACACCACCAGCCCGATGACCGTGCCGAGAAGAATCCACTTCTTCCGCCGACGAAGGATCGTCGACACGATGTTGAAGTCCATTGATCCGTCGTACTGTCCTGGACTGGGGTGCCTGTCAAGAGTTGTCATGGTGGTTTTTCCTTTGCCGCGGTGGGGTGTCAAATGTTGGGCGAATACTGTCGGGCCCAGTCGATCCTGCGATTGAGCCGCCTTCGCACAAGTGGTTGCGATGTTCGGGGGAGTTTCGCGATGGCGGCGCCAACGAGCTGCTCGAACTGCTGGAGCTGGGGTTGTCGCTCTTCCGGTGGCAGCTGAGCAATAGCCACTAGCCGTTTCAGGCGAACTCCGGTGAGCACCTCACTCAGATCCGCAAAGGCCTCCGCTTGAAGGGGGTCTGACCAGGATTTCTTGTACCAGTCCGGATTGGCGGTGATCTGTTGTGGATGGAAACGGTAGACGTAGGAATTCAGCGCCAGTCGGCGCATTGTCACGCCGTTGGCTGCCATCCGCAGCCACAGGTCGTAGTCTTCAGCTGGCACGTCGCGGTATCCGCCACTCACCGCAAGTGCTTCTCGACGCCCCACCAAGGTCGGATGCGTCACCGGATTCCTGAGCAACAGATGCACCGGAAACGCCTGGGGGCTAATGGCGATCGGCAGCATGGGTATCGTGGTTTTCCCCTTGCCCTGCAGGATCTGGGAAAACACGACATCGACGCCACGGGTGAGTGCCTGAACGGAGGTGGAAAACCTCCACGGCAAGTTGATGTCATCGGCATCCATCCGAGCGACAAGCGCCGAGTCAGTGTTCTCGAGCATCCAGTTGAGCGCCTTGCCCAGCCCGCCGGAGGGCGGACGACTCACCACTTTCAGCCGCGGGTCCATGACCCCTCGCCGGGTACCGGCTTTCACCGCTACCTCAGCCGTGTTGTCGGTCGAGCCATCATCGAGCACGAGCAGTTCGGCGTCGCGGGGCAATCCGCGCAGCGTGGAGCGAACGGCAGTTCCGACGTGCTCCGATGCATTGAGTGCGGGGAGCAGGACAGTCATGTGGGGCACGGCTTACCCCTGACTCGATGCGTTATCGAGGGCGGAGAGGTCGCGGAAACGGCGCCGCAATGACACTGCCGAATGCGCAGCGGCGATGGCTGCGAGCAGGGTATACACCACCGCGAACAAGGGCGAGACGCCCCAGAGAATGAAGGACCAGCACAACGTCCCCGGATCGGTGGGCAACAGAATCCACGAGCGTTTGTCGCCGCCGCGAGTCTGTGGTCGGCCAGCCTTTTTCACGAAGGCCTCCGCCAGGATCTGGCTGAGGAACTGCCCGCTGGTAATGAGCGAATAGCCGAGGGCAACAAGGGCCAGCCACCAGCTGTCCGGGCGGTAGATCATGATCGCGACGGCTGTGACGAGGTGGATCGCCGGGGAGCGGAAGGCGTCGACGACGTGGTCGATCCACTCCCCCGTCTTGGAGGAACGCCCCGACAGCCGAGCCAGCTGGCCGTCCGCCGAGTCGAAGAGGTAGCCCGCGGCCAATAGTGCGGCGACCGGCACGCCCAGCCACGCGGCCGGGGGGAAGATCAGGAGAAGGATCATTCCCGCCAGGGAGAGCAGCGCGGACATGGCGGTGACCATGTTGGGTGTCCAGCCGCAGGCGTAACCGACGGCCGCGACGACGCGGGCTCCTCGTCGGTTGACCCAGCGCGTGTAGGCGGGGACACCTTGGCCGGTTTTCTGGGCTCCGTCGAGCGATGTCCGGGCCCAGCGGTAGCGTTCTCGCCAGCTATCTTGAGGTAACTCGGTCATCGAACCCCCTCCGCATGGGCTTCCTCGACGTGGTCTTTCAGCAGGAAGTTCCGCAGGATCGAGGAAGACGTAGAGGGGGTGTAGGGCAAGTACACGACGTGGGCGCCGACCTCTGCCAGCTCGCGTTCGAGGCGCTCGCCCTTCTCGGTGTCTTTCCAGTCATCGCCTTTGAACAGGACGTCGAAGGGACGGCGCCGCCACGCCAGTCGTTTGTCCTGGTCGAGGTCTTCCACGACCTCGTCCACAAAGCGCAGGCTCCCGACGAGCTTCATCCTCTCGGCGTGAGGGATGACCGGCAGCCGTCCCTTCATCCTGCGCAGGGACTCGTCGGTGGCTACCCCGACAACAAGGTGCGTGCAGCGATCGCGCGCGGCGGTGAGGATGTTGATGTGCCCGACGTGCAGCATGTCGAAGCCTCCCGGGACGTACCCAACCACGGTGCGCCCTTCTGCTTGCTGTCCTTTCGACATGAAAAGACTCCCTAACTAATTTTCGGCGAAACTAACTCTCAAAGGTGCATAAGTAGAGCCATCTGTGGGTGAATATGGCCCAAGCGGAGGCTAAAAGCTGAATGAAATTACGCCCCAGACATCGATAAAAGGTCACTGGCCAGCCAGAAAGAGCTTATCGACGTCCGCTCACTACATGTGCATACTTCTGCCATCCTAGCGGGAAGTAGGTCAGAGAACTAAAAAAGCCCTGCGGCCTCCCAGGAACTGGGAGGCCGCAGGGCGTGGTGTGAAGAGGTGCTACATGAACAGACCGGCCGCCTTCACCGCGGTCTGGAACAGGCCGTAGATGAGAGAGGCGCCGATGAACAAGGCGAGAATCATGGAGATCGTGGTGTGCAGCGGGCCGGAGTTACCGCCGGTGCGCCCGGCCTCCTTGGCCTCTGCTTCGGCCTCGATGACGGCCTGGCGGTCGGCATCGATCTTGGCCTGCACCACGGCCTCGTCTTCGAAGTGCTCCTTGCTCACGGGGCGGACGAGCGCGTTGGCGATGAAGCCCACGGCCAGCACACCAGCCATGATGTAGAGGCTGAGCTGATAGAGGTCCGGGCCCTCGAGGCCCTTGGAGGCCTGGGACTCAACCACCATGTTGACGATCAGCGGTCCGGCGATACCAGCAGCCGACCAGGCGGTGAGCAAGCGTCCGTGGATGGCGCCGACCTGGTACACGCCGAACATGTCGCGCAGGTATGCCGGGATAGTGGCAAAGCCACCGCCGTAGAAGGAGAGGATGATCAGCGCGGCCACGACGAACAAGAAGATGGACGTGGAGCCCAGCGTCGCGATGAGCAGGTACATGAGCAGGCCCACGCCGAGGTAGACCATGTAGATGTTCTTGCGGCCGATCCAGTCGGAGACCGTCGACCAGACGAAGCGGCCACCCATGTTGGTCAGTGAGAGCAGGCCAACGAAGCCTGCGGCGGCACCCGCGGCGATGTGCGGGAAGTAGTCACTGATCATCGGGGCGGCATTTTCCAGGATGCCGATGCCCGCCGTGACGTTGGTAAACAGCACGATCCACAGCAGCCAGAACTGACGGGTGCGGATGGCGTTGTTGGCCGAGACGCTGCCCTTGGTCTGCATGGCCTTGGGCTTGGCGGTGGACTTGTTAAAGCCCTTCGGGGACCAGTCCGGGTGCGGCAGGCGAATGGCGTAGGCACCGAGGGAAATGACGACCAGGTAGAGCACCGCCAGGGTGAGGAAGGTCTGGGAGAGACCATCCGCAAGCTGGGAGGTCTCGTTGCCGCCACCGAAGTAGGACATGAGCATGTTGGAGGTGGGGCTGGCGATGAGCGCTCCGCCACCGAAGCCCATGATGGCCAAGCCGGTGGCCAGGCCCGGGCGGTCCGGGAACCACTTCATCAGCGTGGACACCGGGGAGATATAGCCAATACCGAGGCCGATGCCACCAATGAGCCCGTAGCCGACATACACCAGCCATAAGTGACCGGTGGAAATACCGATCGTCGCGACGAAGAAGCCCGTCACCCAGAAGGCGCCGGAGGTAGCCATCGACACCCGGGGGCCGACGCGCTCCACCCAGGTTCCCGCAATGGCGGAAGACAAACCGAGCATTCCAATCGCGAGGGAGAAGATCCACCCGACGGCGACCTCACGGACCTGGAAGTGATCCATGAGCGGGAGCTTGAACACGCTGAACGCGTACACCTGACCGATGGACAGGTGAATGGCGAGCGCGGCTGGAGGAATCAGCCACCGGTTAAACTCCTTGGGCGCGATGATCGCGCTGCGGGACATAAAAGACATAGATGTAGCCTCACGGTAAAAGGGGCATTAAGAATGTGGTCCCGGTCATATTAGCCGGAAACATATCCTTATGTACAACTTTTTGCACGTCACCCCTAGAATCGCGCCAGCCCCACGCTCAACCGGAACGGTTGAGGTGGGGCTGGGGACGAAACTTAGCCGTCGATAAGCAAAAGGTGCTTACTTGGCCTTCTCGACGATCTCCAGGAGGCGGAAGTGCTTGTCCTTGGAGAGCGGGCGGGTCTCCTCGATGCGGACGCGGTCGCCGATGCCGGCTTCCTCGTTCTCATCGTGGGCCTTGACCTTGGAGTTGGAGCGGATGGTCTTGCCGTAGAGGGCGTGCTGCTTGCGGTCCTCCAGCTCGACGACGATCGTCTTCTGCATCTTGTCAGAGACGACGTAGCCGGTGCGGACCTTGCGGATGCCCTTTTCCTTCTTATCGTTCACAGTTGCCTCACTCATGATTAAGCCTCAGCTCCCGGGACGACGGACAGGCCCAGCTCACGCTCGCGGATAACAGTGTAAATGCGGGCGATGTCGCGCTTGACCGTGCGAAGGCGGCGGTTGTTGGTCAGCTGACCGGTGGCAAGCTGGAAGCGCAGGTTAAACAGCTCTTCCTTGGCCTCGGTCAGGCGAGTCTCGAGCTCAGTGGCGTCGAGCTCGCGGTACTCGAAAGCAGGGGTACCGGTTGCCATTAGAACTGGTCCTCCTTCTTGATGATGCGAACCTTGCAGGGCAGCTTCTGGCCAGCGCGGCGCAGAGCCTCGAGGGCGGTTGCCTCGTCAGGGTAGCTCATCTCGAAGAGAACGCGACCCGGCTTGACGTTGGCGACCCACTTCTCGACGGGGCCCTTACCGGAGCCCATACGCACGCCGAGCGGCTTCTGGGTCAACGGACGGTCCGGGAAAATGTTGATCCAGACCTTGCCACCACGCTTGACGTGGCGGTTGATGGCGATACGAGCGGACTCGATCTGACGGTTGGTGACGTAGGCCGGCTCAAGAGCCTGGATGCCGTAGTCGCCGAAAGTGATGCGGTTGCCACCCTTGGAGATGCCCGTACGGTGCGGACGGTGCTGGCGGCGGTACTTCACGCGCTTGGGGATAAGCATTCTTAGCCCTCCTGCTTCTGCTCGGCGCGCTGGCGACGCTGGCCGCCACGGCGCGGACGGCCGCCACGCTCGTTGCGGTCACCGCGGCCACGGCGCTCAGCCGGGGCGTTGATCTCAGACTCGCGACGACCACCGACGACGTCACCCTTGTAGATCCACACCTTGACGCCAATGCGTCCGAAGGTGGTGTGGGCCTCGTGGGTGCCGTAATCGATCTCAGCGCGCAGGGTGTGCAGCGGAACGCGACCCTCGTGGTAGCGCTCGGTGCGGGACATCTCGGCACCGCCGAGACGACCGGAACACACAACCTTGATGCCCTTGACCTGCGGCTGGCGCATGGCGGACTGGATGGCCTTACGCATGGCGCGACGGAACGCGACACGGTTGACCAGCTGCTCGGCGATGGACTGAGCCACCAGAGCTGCGTTGGCGTCGATGTTCTTGACCTCGAGGATGTTGAGGGCGACCATCTTGCCGGTGAGCTTTTCCAGCTCGCGGCGAATACGATCAGCCTCAGCGCCGCGGCGGCCAATCACGATGCCCGGGCGAGCGGTGTGAATGTCGACGCGGACCCGGTCGCGGGTGCGCTCGATGACGACGTCGGCGATGCCGGCGCGGTCGAGGCCCTTGGACAGGAACTCGCGGATCTTGATGTCCTCGGCGAGGTAATCAGCGTACTGCTTCTCGGCGAACCAGTGGGACTTCCAGTCGGAAGTGATGCCCAGCCGGAGGCCGTGAGGATGAATCTTCTGGCCCACTACTTGGCCCCTTCCTTCTGGCTCTCAACCACAACGGTGATGTGGCTGGAACGCTTACGGATTTGGAAAGCACGGCCCTGTGCGCGCGGCTGGAAACGACGCATGGTCGGTCCCTCGTTGGCGTAAGCCTCCGAGATGACCAGGGTGCGCGGGTCCAGGCCGAAGTTGTTCTCAGCGTTGGCGGCCGCGGAAGCGACAACCTTGGCCACCGGCTTAGCGGCGTCCTGCGGAGCGTACTTCAAAATGGCAAGAGCCTCGGCGACGGACTTGCCGCGAACCAGATCGAGAACGCGGCGTGCCTTCATCGGGGAGGTACGGACGTACTTGGCCGTCGCGCGTGCGGAGGTGATGGTGTCACTCATCGCTATCGACGTCCCTTCTTGTCGTCCTTGATGTGACCCTTAAAGGTCTTGGTGGGTGCGAATTCACCGAGCTTGTGGCCGACCATGGAGTCGTCCACGAACACCGGCACGTGCTTGCGACCGTCGTGAACGGCGAAAGTGTGACCGATGAAGTCCGGCAGAATGGTGGAACGGCGGGACCAGGTCTTGATGACCTGCTTCGTGCCGGCCTCGTTCTGAGCATCGACCTTGTTGAGGAGGTGCTCATCGACGAACGGGCCCTTCTTAAGGCTGCGTGGCATATCGTTTTACCTCCTCTTAGCGCTTCTTGTTGGACCGGCGGCGACGCACGATCATGTTGTTGGAGTAGCGGTTCGGGTTGCGGGTGCGGCCTTCCTTCTGGCCCCACGGCGACACCGGGTGGCGGCCACCCGACGTCTTGCCCTCGCCACCGCCGTGCGGGTGATCGACCGGGTTCATGACGACACCACGGACGGTCGGGCGAACGCCCTTCCAACGCATACGGCCGGCCTTGCCCCAGCGGATGTTGATCTGATCGGCGTTGCCGACCTCACCAACGGTCGCCCGGCAGCGGATGTCCACGCGGCGGATCTCGGTGGAGGGCATACGCAGAACAGCGTAGGTGCCTTCCTTACCCAGAAGCTGGATGGACGAACCAGCAGAACGAGCGAGCTTAGCGCCGGCGCCCGGCTTCAGCTCGACGTTGTGGATGGTCGTACCGGTCGGGATGTTGCGCAGCGGCAGGTTGTTGCCGACCTTGATGTCGGCGTTGGCGCCGGACTCAATGATCGTGCCCTGCTTCAGGCCCTTCGGAGCGATGATGTAGCGCTTCTCGCCATCGAAGTAGTGCAGCAGCGCGATGTTGGCGGTGCGGTTCGGGTCGTACTCGATGTGAGCGACCTTGGCCAGCACGCCGTCCTTGTCATTGCGACGGAAGTCGATGACGCGGTAGCGACGCTTGTGTCCGCCACCCTTGTGGCGGGTGGTGATATGACCGTGGGAGTTACGTCCACCGGTCTTGTGGATCGGGCGCAGCAGAGACTTTTCCGGAGTCGAGCGAGTGATCTCCTCGAACTGGGAAACGGAGCTCTGACGGCGACCCGGAGTTGTCGGCTTGTATTTACGAATAGCCATAATGTGTCCTTTTCTCTCGACGCCTTAAGCGGCGGAGCCGCCGAAGATGTCGATGGAGTCGCTGCCCTCACGGAGGGTCACGTAGGCGCGCTTGGTTGCCTTGCGCTGGCCGTAACCGGTGCGGGTGCGCTTGCGCTTGCCCTCGCGGTTGACGGTGTTGACGGAAGCAACCTTGACGCCGAAGATCTGCTCGACAGCAATCTTGATCTGGGTCTTGTTGGAAGTCGGGTTGACCAGGAACGTGTACACGTCCTGCTCCATCAACCGGTAGGACTTCTCGGACAGAACCGGAGCGACGATGATGTCACGCGGGTTGGCGATCTTAGCCATTAGTTCTCCTCCTTGTCCGCAACCTGGTTGCGGTTGATGAGGGCATGCAGAGCCTCAACGGAGAACACAACGTCGTCGGAGTACAGCACGTCGTAGGTGTTCAGCTGGCTAGCGTCCAGGATGTGGACGTTCGGCAGGTTGTTGGCGCTGCGACGGGCATTGAGGTCCTCGCGACCAACCACGAACAGGATGTTGCGGCGATCGGTGAGACGAGCGAAGAAGGCACGAGCCGACTTAGTCGACGGGGTCTGGCCGGGAACGAGCTCGGTGATCACATGAATGCGATCGTTGCGGGCGCGGTCGGACAGGGCGCCGCAGAGTGCAGCAGCCTTCATCTTCTTGGGGGTGCGCTGGCTGTAGTCGCGCGGCTTGGGGCCGTGCGAGATGCCGCCGCCGGTGAAGTGCGGTGCGCGGATCGAACCCTGGCGGGCGCGACCGGTACCCTTCTGGCGGAACGGCTTGCGGCCACCGCCACGGACCTCTGCACGGGTCTTCGTGGAGTGGGTGCCCTGACGGGCGCCAGCGAGCTGGGCGTTGACGACCTGGTGCATCAGAGCGATGGACACCTCGCGGTCGAAGATCTCGGCCGGCAGCTCCACCTGGCCATCAGTCTTACCTTCAGCGGTGTGGACGTCGAGCTTCAGATTGGTCATGCGTGTGCACCGCCCTTCACTGCGGTCTTAACGGTAACGATGCCGCCGCGGACACCCGGGATAGCACCCTTGATGAGCAGCAGGTTGGCATCGGCGTCAATCTTTTGAACCTTGAGGTTCTGGGTGGTGACGCGGTCATTACCCATGCGGCCAGCCATACGCTTGCCCTTGAAAATACGGCCCGGGGTCGCGGCAGCACCGATGCCACCCACACGACGGTGAGCAGCCTGGTTACCGTGAGCGGCACCCTGACCGGCAAAGCCGTGGCGCTTCATGCCGCCGGCGAAGCCCTTACCCTTGGAGGTGCCGGTGACGTCGACGAAGGTAACACCCTCGAAGATGTCAACGGTGACGTCCTGTCCAACCTCGTAGCCAGAGACATCGTCCATACGAATCTCAGCCACGTGGCGGCGGGGGGTAACGCCAGCCTTCTTGAAGTGACCTGCGGCAGGCTTGTTTGCCTTGCGCGGGTCGATCTCGCCGAAAGCAATCTGGATGGCGGTGTAGCCATCAGTTTCCTTGGTGCGAATCTGGGTCACAACGCACGGCCCAGCTTCAACGACAGTAACCGGGATAACGCGGTTCTCCTCGTCGAAGACCTGGGTCATTCCGAGCTTGGTGCCCAGGATTCCCTTGATCTCGTTTTCACTCATTATTTATTCTCCGCTGCCAAGTTTGTCGTCGATCACTGAATATTCACGTCGACGCTGGCCGGAAGGTCGATGCGCATGAGGGCATCAACAGTCTTCGGCGTCGGGTCGAGGATGTCGATCAGGCGCTTGTGAGTGCGCATCTCGAAGTGCTCGCGAGAATCCTTGTACTTGTGGGGAGAACGAATAACGGCGTACACGTTCTTTTCGGTGGGCAACGGCACCGGGCCAACGACGCGGGCACCCGTACGGGTGACAGTCTCGACGATCTTCTTCGCCGATGCGTCAATTGCCTCATGGTCGTAGGCCTTAAGCCGAATGCGGATCTTTTGTCCGGCCACGCTTATCCTCTTCCTCGCTAGTCCCACATCACATTAAGGAGCGGTGGGAATTCGCTTCTCGATTTCTCTATAACGTTGTCCGGGCTTAGGGCCTGGGCGCAACGCCAGTTTCTTGATTGCCATGACTAGCCGGGAGGGTTCCAGGACGTGAACAAATCAACGCGTGGAAGTGCTCCTGACGGGGTACAAGACCCGTGATCAAGAAGGAAGGGATCTCATCGCGATAAGCGTGGGGCCCTTGCGTACTGCCGCTGTTTATTTGCCATGCCCCTTCTCCGGTCCTCGCGCTCGGGTGTGCCAGACCTTGACGGTGACTTTGACCCGATTGCGAAGCCTTCCCAGCCAGTCGGTTCAAGACTGTCTGACGAAGGTGTCATGTTTGCCCTACCAGCAGTGATGCGATCCAGGCCGGGGCCTGAAGACAGCACTGTGTTAAAGCAACCCATGTATTAAAGCACGGTCCCGGTGGGAAACACAATCCGTCTACTATGGGGATCACGCCTTGATACCTACTGTTGCAGGAGTCACATCATGTCAGAGAACAGCCCGCAGGATCCCTTCGTGTCAGCTACGGACACAACGGTCGCAGCAGAAGCGGCGGAGGTGTTGGGATCCGTCGGGGACACCAGCCGCGGCGTCACCCGGATCGATGACGTTGTCGTGAGCAAGATCGCGGGGTTGGCCGCTCGGGAAGTGTCCGGTGTGTATGCCCTCGGTGGCGGCGCAGCCCGCATGGTCGGCGCGATCCGCGAGTCTTTCGCCGGGTCTGCGTCGACTGTCCAGCAGGGTGTGTCCGTTGAGGTGGGTGAGCGCCAGGCAGCTGTCGATGTCGCCATCGTCGCCGAGTACGGTGTGGCCATCCACGAGCTCGCGGAGGCTATTCGCCGGAACATCATCAATGCTGTGGAGCGCATGACCGGCCTGGAGGTCACGGAGGTCAACGTGACGGTCCATGATGTGCACCTTGACCTCGGTGAGGACGAGGAGCCTCATTCCCCCGCCCCGACCGAGCTCGCACCGCGGGTCCAGTAGGACCGCGCGAGACATGCCTCTCCCTGATCCCATTCCCCAGGACGTCGCTGATGCTTTGGCTCAGCAGCTGGTGGCGGTCCCCGGTGTGGCGGGCCTCCATCCGGGCCAGTTCGGCGAGGTTGCTTTGCTGTACCCGCGGCACCGGGTCCCAGGTTTGCAGGTGAAGGGGGCCACGTTGTCCATCCATCTCATCCTCGATCTCACGGCCGGGCGGCCCCTCGCGGAGATCGCCGATGAGGTCCGCGGATTGACGGCTGCAGTTCTTCCTGGTTTGACCGCCGATGTCCACTTCTCTGACGCGCAGGAGTCATCATGAACAATCACACTTTCACTGGCCTGGTCCTTGGCATCGCACTCGCCTTCGCGGTGATCTTCGGCGGCTGGCTTGGCCTGATCTATGTGCTGGTGTTCGGTGCTGTCGGCACGATCATTGGGGCGCAGTTGGATGGCCGCATTGATCTGTCCGCCATTTTCACTCGCGGGAGCCGGGGCTGAGGATGACGTTGACCATCACCGACCGGGCGGTCTCCCGCATCGTCGCCATGGCCGCCGCGTCCGTCCCGGGCACGACGACCCTCGGTCGTGGCCTCGATCGCATGGCCGGGCGCACCTATCCGCGTTATGACGTTGAGGTGGATCATTACGCCAACGCTTGCAGCATCGAGGCATTCATCGCTGTCACGTGGCCGTCGCCAGTCACCCGCGTCGCCGAGGCCGTCCGCACCACCATCACGGAATGGGTGCAGTCCCTCACGGGACTGGCTGTCACGCGGGTCAATGTCGTTGTCGGCCCGGTCGTTCCGGGGGCACGGGTGACATCGTTGCTTATCGACGCCCACCCGGCGCACCCCACCCCCCGCCCCATCACCGTCGCCACGCCCGCCCCACTGCGGCCCATCACGGTGACGCCCGTGGTCGAGGAAAGGCGCCCTCGTGTCAGCTGATACTCCCCGCGCCACTCCCCTCGCCCGCTACGTCGCGGTCGTCATCGGGCTAGCCCTCGTCGCCGTGGCTGTGGTCTGCGGGCGGGAGCTTTACCTGCGCACGGCGGACAATGCCCACGGCGAGAGCTGGGTGGAGCCCCTGGTGATGACAGTGGGCAACGCCACCTTCCAACCGTGGATGCTCCCCGTCGGGATCATCACCCTCGTGGTGGGCCTGGCCCTGCTGTGGATTTCCGTGCGCCCCCGCACGCGGACCCATCTGGCCATCGACCCGGACACTGGCATTTGGCTGCGCCCCGTCGATATCGCCCGCTACGTTAGTGCCGCGGCCCGCTCAGTCCCTGGAGTCGGAAGCGCACACACTCGCGTTGATCGTTCAAAAGTCCACGTCACCTACAGCGCCCACCCCGGTACTCACCCTGACGTGCACGCTGCCGCCCAGGCAGCCCTGGACAAGGCGGGGCTGGACTTTGGCCTGCGGGTTCACCAGAACACCGCCCAATATGAGGGAGCTAAGCGCCGATGAACGGACGAATCGCCCTCCTCGACCGAGCCCTCGTCTTCCTGCTCGGCGCTCTCGCCGTTCTAGGTGGCCTGTGGACCGTGGGGCTCTTTTTTAACTGGCCCCTCGCGCAGTCCTTGGCAGACAACATTCACTTCGCGGCCTGGCGCTCCGCCCCTGACCAAGGCTGGTTCAACGCCGTCTTGTCGCTCATCATGGTGGCGTCCGCGGCCTTCGGCATCTGGCTCATCGCCGTCAATGTCCGCCGGTACCGAATCTCCCGGGTGTACTCACCGTCATCCTCAACCGCCGGCGATATCGAGATCAACCTCGCCACGCTGGCGTCCGCCGTCGCCCGACAGTTGGAAGAGGATTCCCGCATCGACTCCGTCGACCACGTCGTGGCCAGGAGCTTCGGCCATAACATCATGACCTTGACGCTGTGGGCGGAACCGACCGTCGCCTTGCCCGACTTGTGCAGCCACCTCCGCGAGACCGAGCGTGACCTCAGGGCCGCCCTTCCCGGCATTGACGTCACCACTCGTTACCGAGTTCACCTTCGCCCACCCCGCTGACCGATCCCGGCGGATCGCACCACCGTGCGTTGGCCTCGCGATCAGCGCGTCACGATCACGCGGGAGGTGCTTGCAGGATATGAACCTCAGCAACGTCACCGATGAGGACGGGCGCACCCCCGCCAGGGCGCCGCGCGGAGAGTGTTGACCCGTCGAGCATGAGGGACTCCCAGGTCAGTTCTTCGCGGTGAAGCTCCCGCCGGCCGGAGGAAAACAGTCTCAACCGATGGTCGATGACAACGGTATCGCCATTGCTCAAGACAACCAGGTAGGACGCGTCGCCTAGTCTGCGGCGAGACAACCCATCAAGAGACAGGGGAATGTCGGCGAGCAGGGTGCAGGACGTGACCACGCCCAGGCGGTGGTCGATGCCCTCTGCATCGGTGATCACGAGTGGGTGGCCCACGAAGGCAGGACGGATGGCCGAATAGGTCCACAGCCCGAGCTGGGAATCCCGGGCGGCGCGGCGAGTGATGACGCGACGGGGGTCGACGGTGATGCGATAGTCGGGCGATTCGGTGACCAACAGGTAGGTGGCGGTGACGCGGGCGTCGATAAGCGGCAGCCTTCCAGGCTGCACCCTCTCCATCTCCTGCAAGACGGTGAGCAACTGCTCATCGGTGCTGCCCCAGCCGATGCCGTCGTTGGCCAGGCGGGCGAACAGGGTCGGCAGGGAGAGGTCGGGTTGACCTTCCCAGGTGCGACGCAGGGCGTCGAGGACTGCGGGGATGCGCGAGGGATCCTGCACGAGGCTTAAGAGATGAGCGCGTCGCGGGAGCTGAGCGTGCCGGAGCCGGGAACGGGCTCGGCGAGATCATCGCCCAGGGCCACGATGCGGTTGCGGGCATCAACGTGGACGATGCGGGGAGTGTAGGCGCGGGCCTGCTCCGTGGTCGCGTGCAGGTAGGAGATGAGGATGACCAGGTCACCAGGGTGCACGAGGTGTGCCGCGGCGCCGTTGATGCAGATCTCGCCGGTCCCCCGCGGGCCGGTAATGACGTAGGTGTCCAGGCGGGCGCCGTTGGTGACGTCGACGACGGAGACCTTCTCCCCTTCGATGAGATCGGCGGCGTCGAGAAGGTCGGCGTCGACGGTAATGGACCCCACGTAGTTGAGGTCGGCCTGCGTGACCGTGGCGCGGTGGATCTTCGACCCAAGGATTGTTCGCAGCATGGCTAAGAAGATACCGCTTAGCTGTAGAAAACCGAAAAGGGGCCCGAAGGAAAATCCTCCAGGCCCCTCTCAGGGTTTTAGATCACAAAGTAATTACTTGATGATCTTGGTGACGCGGCCAGCGCCGACGGTGCGGGAGCCCTCGCGGATAGCGAAGCGCAGGCCCTCGTCCATAGCGACCGGCTGGATCAGGGTGACGGTCATGTCGACGTTGTCGCCGGGCATAACCATCTCGGTGCCCTCCGGCAGCTTCACGACGCCGGTGACGTCGGTGGTGCGGAAGTAGAACTGCGGGCGGTAGTTATCGAAGAACGGGGTGTGGCGGCCGCCCTCGTCCTTGGACAGGACGTAGACGGAACCCTCGAACTCGGTGTGGGGGGTGTAAGCGCCCGGCTTGATGATGACCTGGCCACGCTCAACGTCCTCGCGCTTGATGCCACGAAGCAGCAGACCACAGTTGTCGCCAGCCTCGGTGTAGTCGAGGAGCTTACGGAACATCTCGATACCGGTGACGGTGGTGGTGGTGGACTTCTCCTTGATGCCGATGATCTCGACATCCTCGTTGACGCGCAGGGAGCCACGCTCAACACGGCCGGTCACGACGGTGCCGCGGCCGGTGATGGTGAAGATGTCCTCGATCGGCATCAGGAACGGCTTGTCGGTCTCGCGGACCGGATCCGGGATGGAATCGTCCACAGCCTGCATGAGCTCCAGGATCTGCTTGGTCCACTTCTCGTCGCCTTCCAGAGCCTTCAGAGCGGAGATCTGGATGATGGGGGCGTCCTCATCGTAATCCTGCTCAGCCAGAAGCTCGCGGACCTCCATCTCGACGAGTTCAATCATGTCTTCGTCAACGTCAGGAGAGTCGCACTTGTTCAGGGCAACGAGGATGTAAGGAACGCCAACCTGGCGAGCCAGCAGCACGTGCTCGCGGGTCTGCGGCATCGGGCCGTCGGTTGCGGCGACGACGAGGATAGCGCCGTCCATCTGAGCAGCGCCGGTGATCATGTTCTTGATGTAGTCGGCGTGGCCCGGAGCATCGACGTGCGCGTAGTGGCGCTTCTCGGTCTGGTACTCAACGTGGGAGATGTTGATCGTGATGCCACGCTCCTTCTCCTCCGGTGCCTTATCAATAGCGTCGAAGGCGAAGGCCTCGTTGAGGTCCGGGTATGCGTCAGCCAGAACCTTGGTGATGGCGGCGGTGGTGGTGGTCTTGCCGTGGTCAACGTGACCAATGGTGCCGATGTTGACGTGGGGCTTCGTACGCTCGAATTTCGCCTTTGCCACTGTATGTCCTCCTGGACTTCATGGTGGCTACGACCTTCGCAGCCACGTTGGTTGACAGTCTCCATCAGGCGCAACGCTAATTCGGCGCTGCGCACAATGGTCTCACAATGTGCCAGTTACACGATCCTAGGTTTAGGCGGCTGTTTTTTCAAACTGCAGCCGGTTTACCCGAGGATCTCACGCGGGGTAACGGCCGACTCAATGTTCACTGTGATCGAACAAGCCCAGTGAGCATTCAGCCCGACCGCTACCCACACCGTGGGTGTCGGGGCCACCGTGACTGCTAATCTGCGCCGCGGCACGGCGGAGCAGATAAGCGAAAAGCCAGTCACGGCCTCCCGACTAGCGGCAACTGTTAGTTGCCGGTGCGCTCGGAGATGATGGCCTCAGAGACGCTGTTGGGGACCTCGGCGTAAGAGTCGAAGACCATGGTGTAGTTCGCACGACCCTGGGTCTTGGAACGCAGGTCGCCGACGTAGCCGAACATCTCGGACAGCGGAACCTTAGCCTTGACGACCTTGGCGCCGGAACGATCGTCCATGGAGTTGACCTGGCCACGGCGGGAGTTGATGTCGCCGATGACCTCGCCCATGTACTCCTCCGGGGTGACAACCTCGACGGCCATCAGCGGCTCAAGCAGGACCGGCTTAGCCTTGGCCACAGCCTCCTTGAGTGCCTGGGAACCGGCGACCTTGAAGGCCATTTCCGAGGAGTCAACCTCGTGGTACTGGCCGTCGAGCAGGGTGGCCTTGATGTTGACCAGCGGGAAGCCAGCGAGGTAGCCGTACTGCATGGCGTCCTGGATGCCGGCGTCAACGGAAGGAATGTACTCGCGCGGAACGCGACCACCGGTGACGGCATTTTCGAACTTGTACAGAGCTGACTCGCCCTCTGCCAGCTCGTCCTCGGACGGAGCGTAGGGCTCCAGGGAGATGATGACCTTAGCGAACTGGCCGGAGCCACCCGTCTGCTTCTTGTGGGTGTACTCAAGCTTCTCGACGGGCTTGCGGATCGTCTCGCGGTAAGCAACCTGCGGGGCGCCGACGTTAGCCTCAACCTTGTACTCGCGCTTCATGCGGTCGACGAGGACGTCGAGGTGGAGCTCGCCCATGCCGCCGATGACGGTCTGGCCGGACTCGTCGTCCAGCTCGACGGTGAAGGTCGGGTCCTCTTCAGAGAGCTTCTGAATGGCGACGCCGAGCTTCTCCTGGTCGGACTTGGTCTTCGGCTCGATGGAGACCTTGATCACCGGGTCCGGGAAGTCCATGGACTCGAGGATGATCGGGGCATCCTGTGCGGACAGGGTGTCACCGGTGGTGGTGTCCTTGAGGCCGATGAAGGCGTAGATGTTGCCAGCCAGAGCCTCGTCGACCGGGTTCTCCTTGTTGGCGTGCATCTGGAAGAGCTTGCCGATGCGCTCCTTCTTGTCCTTGGTGGAGTTGAGCACCTGGTTACCCGGCTCAACGCGACCCGAGTAGACACGGACGAAGGTCAGCTTGCCGAAGAACGGGTGAGCTGCAATCTTGAACGCCAGAGCCGAGAAAGGCTCGTCGACGGACGGCTTGCGGGTGATGATCTCAGCGTCATCGCCGAGTGCATGGCCCTCAACCTCGCCCACGTCAAGCGGGTTCGGCAGGTAGGCAACGACGGCGTCGAGCAGCGGCTGGATGCCCTTGTTGCGGTAGGCGGTGCCACAGAAGACCGGGTAGATGTCGGAGTTAACGACCATCTTGCGGATAGCGCCCTGGATCTCTTCCTTGGTCAGCTCTTCGCCGCCAAAGTACTTCTCCATGAGAGCGTCATCGGACTCAGCGACCGTCTCGAGCAGCTTCTCGCGGTACTCTGCAGCGCGCTCCTGCAGGTCAGCCGGGATCTCCTCGATGGTGGCTTCGGTTCCGATCTCAGTAACGCCACGCCAGGTCAGAGCCTGCATGTCGATGAGGTCAACGACGCCGTCGAAGTCATCCTCAGCGCCGATCGGCAGCTGCATGACCAGCGGCTTAGCGCCGAGGCGATCGACGATGGTGTCAACCGTGTAGTAGAAGTCTGCGCCCAGCTTGTCCATCTTGTTGACAAAGCAGATACGCGGGACGTCGTACTTAGCAGCCTGACGCCAGACCTGCTCGGACTGCGGCTCAACGCCTTCCTTGCCGTCGAAGACAGCGACAGCGCCGTCGAGGACACGGAGGGAACGCTCAACCTCGACGGTGAAGTCGACGTGACCGGGGGTGTCAATGATGTTGATCTGGTTGTTCTTCCAGAAACAGGTGACGGCGGCGGAGGTGATCGTGATGCCACGCTCCTTCTCCTGCTCCATCCAGTCAGTGGTGGAGGCACCGTCGTGGGTCTCGCCAACCTTGCGGTTGATACCCGTGTAGAACAGGATGCGCTCGGTGGTGGTGGTCTTACCGGCATCGATGTGGGCCATGATGCCGATGTTGCGGACCTTGTTTAGGTCCTTAAGCACTTCTTGTGCCACGTTCTTACCCCAACTTGTAAATATGGACGCCCTTGGCTGTTACGCCAATAACGCCGTCGGTGGATAGTTCTCGTTTAATACTGCCACTAAATGGCTGCCTAGGCAGCCCTAGAAGGTCATACACCGAAGGCCCAGGCGATTGCTTGCTTTTCGACGCCCCGCCTGCCGCACATAGTGCGGCACGGTTCGGCGCGAACAAGCACGGTCGCGTGGGCCATGAGTGAGGGACTCTACTACCAGCGGTAGTGGGCGAAGGCGCGGTTGGCCTCGGCCATCTTGTGGGTGTCCTCGCGACGCTTCACGGAAGCACCGAGACCGTTGGACGCATCCAGGATCTCGTTGGCCAGGCGATCCACCATGGTGTTCTCGCGGCGCTGACGGGTGAAGGTGACCAGCCAACGCAGTGCCAGGGTGTTGGAGCGGCCCGGGCGGACCTCAACGGGAACCTGGTAGGTGGCGCCACCGACGCGGCGGGAGCGAACCTCGAGGTCCGGGCGGATGTTGCCCAGAGCCTTCTCCAGGGTGCCAACCGGATCGGTGCCGGTCTTCTCGCGGCAAGCCTCGAGAGCACCGTAGACGATGCGCTCAGCGGTGGACTTCTTGCCGTCCAGCAGAACCTTGTTCACGAGCTGGGTGACAACCTCGGACTTGTAAACCGGGTCCTTAACGACGGGGCGCTTCGGAGCTGCATTCTTACGCATTGTTTACTTCTCCTTCTTGGCGCCGTAGCGGGAACGGGCCTGCTTGCGGTCCTTGACACCCTGGGTGTCGAGGGTGCCGCGGACGATCTTGTAGCGCACACCCGGGAGGTCCTTCACACGACCGCCGCGAACGAGCACCATGGAGTGCTCCTGCAGGTTGTGGCCCTCGCCCGGGATGTAGGCGGAAACCTCGATGCCGGTGGTCAGGCGCACACGGGCGACCTTACGCAGAGCGGAGTTCGGCTTCTTAGGAGTGGTGGTGTACACGCGGGTGCACACGCCACGACGCTGGGGGGAACCCTTCAGAGCTGCGGTCGAAACCTTGCTCGTCTTATCGTGGCGGCCCTTGCGGACCAGCTGCTGAATAGTAGGCATGAACCGTCTTTCTTTGATGATCGAAGTGATGTCCGGCCGGACATCACCGACCGCGAAAACTCTAAAAGATCTGAACTAGCCCAAGTTTTCCGCTTCCCGCCGCTTCCCGCACCCGATGATCCAGGTGCCGTAAACGTGCGAAAACCAGTCAGCCGCTCTCGCTGGCTTACTGGGAGGAATTCTCAAGCTCCCACAGTGGAGACGTGGGACTGATCGCTAACCCTACCTGAGGGAGCTGCCATGACCCAAATCCGAGCTTTTGGCAGACTGGGAGCCATGAAGACGGCCGGAAAAATACTCGGCGCACTCCTCGTGTTTGCTCTCGTTCTTGGGCTGACCCTCTGGGGCGTCCGCGCTTACAACCTCCACCGCTACGCCATACCATCGGGGGATGGTAATTCAATGACCACGCATCTGGAAGCTACTCTTCGCGCTCACGGTGGCGAAGAGGTCAGAGGTGACTACCTGCGCGGCATCTATTACGCCCCCTCGGCGCCTCAACATGCCGGCACCATCATTACCTTCGGCGGTTCTGAGGGTAGCGCGGCGGATTTCCAGGCCCGCGCCTTGAGCGAGCAGGGCTACCACGCCGTAGCCCTGTACTTCTTTGGCCAGGACGGCCAACAGCGCACTCTGTCTCAGGTCCCGCTCGACTTCTTCGATGAGGCACTCGCTTGGATTGACGCCCGGGAGGAGCTGGCCGGCGGGCCGCTGACTGTCATCGGGACGTCGAAAGGCGCGGAACTGACGGCGAACCTGGCCGCTCGCTATCCCGAGATCGACAACATCGTCCTCTACACCCCCGGCGACCACACGTATTCCGGCCTCAGCTTTGATAGCCGGGAACAAGCCAGTAGTTTCACCTGGCGCGGCGCCGAGGTGCCGTTCGCCGCGTTCCCTTCCGACTTCCGGATCATGGGGCCGATGATGTTCCGCATGGCCCTTGGCCTTCCCGTGTCCTACTTGGCCACGTATGAGGCCGCGGCCGCTTCGGCCGACCCGGCCAGCCGTATCGACCTGTCCGGCTTCTCGGGGCACGGCCTGCTTTTCGCCGGCGATCAGGACGCCATGTGGCAGGCAGCGACAGCCGCCCGCAACCTCGAGGCCACCAATCCCCGGCTGGAGGCAGTGGTCTACCCGGGCGCGGGCCACCTATTCTCCGAGGATGTGGCCGCCGCGATCGGCCCCAGTTGGAAAACTATGCTGGGCGGCACCATCGAAGGTAACCGGCAAGCTAGCCGAGAATCGGGTGCTTTGTTGCGTGAGCGCCTTGCCGAATGGCACCCCTCCCCCACTCAGGGGTAAGACGCGAACGCGCAAGATACTCCTCCCTTCCCCCTAGACACCACCCCGCCACCCACAACATGTTGTGGTTCGGCAGACCACCATGGGCAGATGTTGCGCCTATCGCCGCGGTCACATTTACTTACAGGTCTGTAATTCCAACTTATGGTTGATGCCGTGACTTCCCACCGCATCGACCCATCCGCTCTCATCGAGAACTACCTCGACCGCTCCGATTGGCGAGTCAACGCCAACGCCAACCAGGACTATTCCCTCGGCGGAATGATCCTCAACTCCGCCGGCGCCATCACCGCGAACTACTGGTTGGACAATGTCTTCTCCCCCGCCGCTGGTCGCGCACACCGCGACGGGGACCTCCACATCCATGACCTCGACATGCTCTCGGGCTACTGCGCCGGTTGGTCCCTGCGCCAGCTACTGGAGGAAGGCTTCGGCGGTGTCCCCGGCACCACGTCCTCGCTCCCGCCCCGGCACTTTTCTTCTGTCTGCGGGCAGATTGTCAATTTCTTCGGCACCCTGCAAAACGAGTGGGCTGGTGCGCAGGCGTTTTCCTCCTTCGATACCTATCTCGCACCTTTCGTCCGTCTCGATTCCTTGACGTTCGACCAGGTGCGCCAGTACCTCCAGGAGTTCGTGTTCAACCTCAACGTCCCTTCCCGCTGGGGCACGCAGACCCCCTTCACCAACCTCACCTTCGATTGGGTCTGCCCGGCTGATCTCCGCGATCAGGTCCCCTTCATCGGCAATGAACCCGTCGACTTTACTTACGGGGACCTGCAGGCCGAGATGGACCTCATCAACCGGGCATTCATCGAGGTCATGGGTGACGGCGACGCCGAGGGCCGCCCGTTCACCTTCCCCATCCCCACCTACAACATCACGCCCGATTTCGATTGGGATAGCCCCAATGCGCAGGCGCTCTTTGACATGACCGCCCGCTACGGTCTGCCCTACTTCCAGAATTTCCTCAACTCCGACCTCGATCCCGGCATGATCCGCTCGATGTGCTGCCGCCTCCAACTCGACCTGCGTGAGCTGCTCAAGCGCGGCAACGGGCTCTTCGGTTCCGCCGAGCTCACGGGTTCCATCGGGGTGGTCACCCTCAACTGCGCCCGCCTGGGCTACGTCCACGCGGGGGACGAAGCCGCCTTGTTGGCGGCTGCAACGGAGCTGGTGCGACTGGGCGTCGATACGCTGGAGCGACGACGGGCTTTCGTAGCCGGGGCCCTCGACCGCGGTCTCTACCCATACACGAAGCGCTGGCTGCCCAACCTGGACAATCATTTCTCCACCATTGGCGTCAATGGCTGCAATGAGATGATCCGCAACTTCACCCGCGGGGCTTACGACCTCACCGATCCGCAGGGTCACGCGCAGGTCGCGCGCTTGCTCGATCACCTCAACGCCCTGTTGGTGGCGGCCCAGGAGGAGACCGGCCACCTCTACAACCTGGAGGCCACCCCCGCCGAGGGCGCGACCTACCGCCTGGCCAAGGAGGACCGCAAGCGCTTCCCCGACATCATTCAGGCTGGGTCGGACGAGGAGCCCTATTACACCAACTCCTCCCAGCTGCCCGTGGCGCACACCCCGGATCCCTTCGCCGCGCTCGCCGCCCAGGAGGACCTGCAGGCCAAGTACACCGGCGGCACCGTGCTCCATCTCTACATGGGCGCCGCGATGAGCTCGGGCGAGGCGTGTGCGGCGTTGGTGCGGCGCTCCTTGGAGACGTTCCGCCTGCCCTACCTCACCATCACGCCGACGTTTAGCATTTGCCAGGACCACGGCTACCTCTCCGGCGAGCACCCCACCTGCCCCTTGTGCGGTGAGCCCACCGAGATGTGGACCCGCGTGATGGGTTACTTCCGGCCAGTCCAGAGCTTCAATATTGGCAAGAAAGGCGAGTTCCGTGAGCGCGTCTATTTCCGCGAATGACCTGCCCATCGCCGGCCTCATCCCCTTCTCCGCCACCGATTGGCCCGGCCGCCTCACGGCGACAGTATTCACCCAAGGGTGCCCACTGCGCTGCACCTACTGCCACAATCCACAGCTTCAGCAGTTTCGTCCCGGCACCGTCTCCTGGCACGAGGTCACCCAGCTTATCGACGCCCGCCGTGGCCTCCTCGACGCCCTCGTCATCTCGGGTGGCGAGCCCGTGAGTTCCCCAGCGTTGCCCGCCGCCATCCGCGCCGCGCATGCGCTGGGCTTCCCGGTCGGCCTGCACACCAGTGGCTACGCACCCCACCGCCTGCGACGTCTTCTGGCGGACCCGGAGACCAGGCCCGACTGGATCGGCCTGGACATTAAGGGGCTTCCGCTCGATCTGCCACCGGTGGTCGGCTGCACTCCGCGGGTGGCGGAAGCAATGTGGGAGTCCCTGGCGGCGGTAGTAGCGTCGGGCGTCGAAACGCAGGTCCGGACCACGGTCTGGCCGGGGTCTGCGCTGGAAGCGCATCTGCCGTACCTGCAGGAACGCGTCGCCGACTACGGTGCATCTCTCGTCGTGCAATCCGCCCGCGGCTGCGATGCCTCCGGTTTCTACCTAAACAAGACCGTAGTATCGAGGGCATGACCGACAATCCTCACATCCGCGCCAGCGACGACGAGCGCAACCGGGTCATTGCCGCGCTTTCCGAGGCTTTCGCCCAAGGCCGCATCGATTACGCGGAGCTCGACGAACGCACCGAGCAGGTGTGGCGCTGCCGGTATCGCGAGGAATTGATCACCCCTCTGGAGGATCTCTTCCCCGATCCCACGGTGGTCCTCGATACTGCTGTGCCCGCCGTCATCCCCCACCGCGCCGTCTCCCCGGCATCCACCCAGGTCACCGGCGAATCCGGTGGCAGCGAGATGTCCCTGTCCATGATGGGCGGCAACGAAAAGTCCGGTGACTGGCTCTGCGCGCCGCGGCACACCTCCCTCACCGTCATGGGCGGCAACTACCTCGATCTGCGTTCCGCGCGCCTGACCTCCCGGGAAACTGAGATCGTCGCGGTCGCCGTGATGGGCGGCATCGAGATCGTCGTTCCCGAGGATGTCCGCGTCGTCAGCAGCGGCCTGGGCATCATGGGCGGATTTGGCATCACCACTGGCAAACGAGTCACCACCCGGATGAACGATCTCCCCGCCGACGCCCCCGTCATCCGTGTTTCCGGCGTGGGCCTCATGGGCTCGGTAACGGTCGTCCGCAAGCCCCGGAAGGCCACGTAGCTCCTTCCCCCCTCTTGGCGTGATATCACCCTGTCGAGATGGCCCCGATTCGTCCCGCGAGGACAGTTGAAAGGTGCCCTTTCTACAGGGTGATATCACGCCTACAGGCGAGCAGCCCACAACCCGCACTTCCACAACGGCCAAGTTGTTAAGAAGTGCGGGTTTCGCCGACTCAGTGGGCACGCAACGACAAGGCCCCACGGCCCGCTCCCGAAGGAGTGGAACCGTGGGGCCTTAAGCAGACCGAATGCAGGCTATGCCAGAAGCCTGCGACTTCCTAGAGCTGGAAGTCCTCGTCCAGCGGCACGGATGCGCCGGTGAACTCGGCGTAGCCGTCGTCGCCGTAGATCGAGTCCCCGTAGGTGGGGATCGAGTAGGCGGCGTTGCGGGCGGCCTCGGTCGGCTTGACGGAGATGTTGCGGTAGCGGGAGATGCCGGTACCGGCCGGGATCAGCTTACCGATGATCACGTTCTCCTTCAGGCCGATGAGCTGGTCAGAGCGACGGTTGATCGCAGCATCGGTCAGGACACGAGTGGTCTCCTGGAACGATGCGGCGGACAGCCAGGACTCGGTAGCCAGCGAGGCCTTGGTGATGCCCATGATCTGGTCGCGCAGCTCGGCGGGCTGGCCGCCTTCGGCGCGGATCGCGGCGTTGACGCGACGTGCCTCGGACAGGTCAACCAGGGTGCCCGGCAGGAAGTCGGTGGAGCCGGCTTCGATGACGGTACCGCGGCGCAGCATCTGGCGGATGATGATCTCGATGTGCTTGTCGTGGATGGCCACACCCTGGGTGCGGTAGACGGCTTGCACTTCGTCGATAAGGTGCTTTTCGACGCCGCGACGACGCAGCACCCGCAGCACATCGTGCGGGTCGGCGGGTCCGCGCAGGATGCGCTCGCCCAGCTTGAGGTGGTCACCGTCGCGCAGGGTGCGCTCGATGAACACGCCAGCGTTGTTCTCCATGGCGACGCGGATCTGGGCGAGGCCCTGTCGCTTGGACAGCTTCTCGTAGACCTTCTCCTCGGAGCCATCGTCGGAGGTCAGCGTCAACCGGTAGAAGTTGCCGTCGTCCTCGAGGTGAACGGTGCCGTCGAACTCCGCGATCGGGGAGGCGTTCTTGGGCACGCGGGCCTCGAACAGCTCCTGGACACGCGGGAGGCCGCCGGTGATGTCGCCACCGACACCACCCTGGTGGAAGGTACGCATGGTCAGCTGGGTACCGGGCTCACCGATCGACTGAGCAGCGACAATGCCGACTGCCTCGCCGATGTCAACGAGCTGGCCCGATGCCATGGACTTGCCGTAGCACTTGGCGCAGACGCCGGTGGGCGTCTGGCAAGTGAGGACGGAGCGGACCTTGACTTCGGTGACACCGTTGAGCACGAGCTCGTCGATACGCGATTCAGTGAGCTCGTCGCCAGCGGCGTAGAGCTGCTCACCGTCGGCACCATTGATCTCGGTAGCCAAGACTCGGCCGGAGACAGACGTCTCGACCAAGGGGTGGCGGGCGAAGCCGGTGACGGTGCCTTCGGCGTCCTTGACCTCGATGGCGACGGGGACGCGAACGCCCTGACGGGTGCCACAGTCGTCCTCGCGGACGATGACGTCCTGGGCCACGTCGACGAGACGACGGGTCAGGTAGCCGGAGTCAGCGGTACGCAGCGCGGTATCGGCCAGGCCCTTACGGGAACCGTGCGAGTTGTTGAAGTACTCGAGAACGGAGAGGCCTTCGCGGAAGGAGGTCTTGATCGGTCGGGTGATGTAGTCACCCTTGGAGTTCACGACCATGCCCTTCATACCAGCCAGGGTCCAGATCTGACGCATGTTGCCGGCAGCGCCGGACTTCACGATCATCGGGATCGGGTTGTCGTCGGGGTAGAGCTCCTCGACGGCCTTACCCACCTGGTTGGTAGCGTCCTGCCACAGCTCGACCAGACGGTCGTAGCGGTCGCGCTCACGCAGCGCACCCTTGACCCAGTACTTGTCTTCGATGTCACGGGCCTCGGCCTCGTAACGCTCGAGGATCTCCTCCTTGTTGGGGAGGACCAAAACGTCGGACATGGCGATGGTGACGCCGGAACGGGTGGCCCAGTAGAAGCCAGCGTCCTTCATCTTGTCCATCGTCTGAGCGACGGTGATCATCGGGTAGGTGGCTGCGAGGTCGTTGATGACGTCGCCGAGCAGAATGTTGCCAGCGCCGCCACCCTTACGGACCATGACGCCCTCCAGGTACGGGTAGTTCCACGGCAGCAGCTCGTTGAACATGACGCGACCAAGGGTGGTCTCCGCCATCCAGGTCTGACCCTGCTCCCAACCGTCGGGGAACTGCTCAGCCTCGATGTCAGCCGGGGGACGCAGGTGCGAAATCCGGACGTGGATCGGGGCCTGCAGACCCAGAACACCCAGATCGCGAGCCATGATGGCCTCGGCGTAGGACGAGTAGACGCCCTGCTCCGGACCGTTCTCATCGGCCGGCTTGTAGGCGCCCTGGCCACCAATCTCGTTCTCGGACTTACCCATAGTCAGGAAGTACAGACCCGTGACCATGTCCAGGCGCGGCATAGCCAACGGCTTGCCGGAGGCCGGGGACAGGATGTTGTTCGAGGCGAGCATGAGCACGCGAGCTTCGGCCTGAGCCTCGGCGGACAGCGGCAGGTGGACTGCCATCTGGTCACCGTCGAAGTCGGCGTTGAAGGCTTCACACGCGAGCGGGTGCAGCTGAATGGCCTTACCCTCGACGAGCTTCGGCTCGAAGGCCTGGATACCCAGGCGGTGCAGGGTAGGTGCACGGTTGAGCATGACCGGGTGCTCGGAGATAGCCTCCTCGAGCACGTCCCACACCTCGGGACGCTGACGCTCGACCATGCGCTTAGCGGACTTGATGTTCTGCGCGTACTCGTTTTCCACCAGTCGCTTCATCACGAACGGCTTGAACAGCTCGAGAGCCATGAGCTTCGGCAGACCACACTCGTGCAGCTTGAGCTGCGGGCCGACGATAATGACCGAACGGCCAGAGTAGTCGACTCGCTTACCCAGCAGGTTCTGACGGAAACGACCCTGCTTGCCCTTGAGCAGGTCAGACAGCGACTTCAGCGGGCGGTTGCCCGGTCCGGTGACCGGGCGGCCGCGACGACCGTTGTCGAAGAGAGCGTCGACAGATTCCTGCAGCATGCGCTTCTCGTTGTTCACGATGATCTCGGGGGCACCGAGATCGATCATGCGCTTGAGGCGGTTGTTGCGGTTGATCACACGACGGTAGAGGTCGTTGAGGTCGGAGGTGGCGAAGCGGCCACCATCAAGCTGGACCATCGGGCGCAGCTCCGGCGGGATCACCGGAACGCAGTCGAGGACCATGCCAGCGGGGTCGTTGCCGGAACGCTGGAACGCGGCAACCACCTTGAGGCGCTTGAGAGCGCGCATCTTCTTCTGACCCTTGCCCTCATTGATGATGGTGCGCAGGATCTCGGCCTCGGCGTCGAGGTCGAAGTTGCGGATAAGCGTCTGAATTGCTTCAGCGCCCATGCCGCCGGTGAAGTACTCCTCGTAGCGGTCGACGAGTTCTTCGTACACGGTCTCATCAATGATCATCTGCTTGGGAGCAAGCTTGATGAAGGTCTGCCAGATCTCCTCCAGGCGGTCGATCTCGCGCTCCGCGCGCTCGCGGATGTGCTGCATCTCCTTGTCGGCGGCGGACTGCACCTTGCGACGGGCGTCGGCCTTAGCGCCGGCAGCCTCGAGCTCAGCGAGGTCCTCCTCCAACTTGGCAGCGCGCTCAGCGATCTCAGCCTCGGCGTCAGCCTCGACGTCCTTCTTCTCCAGCAGCATGTCTGCTTCGAGGGTGGACTGATCGTTGTGGCGAGCTTCCTCATCAACAGAGGTGATGATGTTGGCAGCGAAGTAGATGATTCGCTCCAGGTCCTTCGGAGCCAGGTCCAGAAGGTAGCCAAGACGCGACGGAACACCCTTGAAGTACCAGATGTGGGTGACTGGGGCGGCCAGCTCGATGTGGCCCATGCGCTCACGGCGGACCTTGGACTTGGTCACCTCGACGCCACAGCGCTCACAGATGATGCCCTTGTAACGGACCCGCTTGTACTTGCCGCAGGCACACTCCCAGTCGCGGGTAGGGCCGAAGATGCGCTCGCAGAAGAGGCCGTCCTTCTCCGGCTTGAGGGTGCGATAGTTAATGGTCTCCGGCTTCTTGACCTCGCCCTTGGACCAACGGCGAATGTCGTCGGCAGTGGCCAGGCCGATGCGGAGCTCTTCGAAGAGGTTTACGTCGAACACGTAACTCCCTTTCCCCTCCCGGCTGGGAGGGATTGAATGGCGAATATCGTCGATTGTGGTCTGTTAGCTGACGTCAGCGTCGGAGCGCTCGTCGTGGGACAGGTTGATGCCCAGCGAGGATCCAGCGGAGTCGAGCTCGTCGTCATCAGAACCAGACAGTTCCATCGGGGTGCCGTCGGCGGAGAGAACCTCCACGTTGAGGCACAGGGACTGCAGCTCCTTGAGGAGAACCTTGAAGGACTCGGGGATACCCGGGTCCGGGATGTTCTCGCCCTTAACGATTGCCTCGTAGACCTTGACACGGCCGACGACGTCATCGGACTTGATGGTCAGAAGCTCCTGCAGCGTGTAGGCAGCACCATATGCCTGCATTGCCCACACCTCCATCTCACCGAAGCGCTGGCCACCGAACTGGGCCTTACCGCCGAGCGGCTGCTGGGTGATCATGGAGTACGGGCCGGTAGAGCGGGCGTGGATCTTCTCGTCCACCAGGTGGTGGAGCTTGAGGAGGTACATGTAGCCCACCGAAACGGGGTACGGGAACGGCTCGCCAGAGCGACCGTCGAGGAGCATCGTCTTGCCGGTCTCGTCGACCATGACGTCGCCGTCACGGTTCGGGCGGGAGTTAGCCAGCAGGCCGGAGAGCTCTTCGTTGGTGGCACCGTCGAAGACGGGGGTCGCGGTGAGCGACCCGGCGGGGACGTCGTAAAGCTCCTCGGGGAGGGTCTTGATGAGCTCAGCGTTCTTCGGATCCTCCGGATCCACGGACCAGCCGGCTGCTGCCAGCCAACCGAGGTGGATCTCCAGGACCTGGCCGATGTTCATACGACGCGGGACACCGTGGGTGTTCAAGATGATGTCGACGGGAGTTCCGTCGGCCATGAACGGCATATCCTCCGGCGGGAGGATCTTGCCCACGACGCCCTTGTTGCCGTGGCGGCCGGCGAGCTTGTCGCCGTCCTGGATCTTGCGCTTCTGAGCCACGTAGACGCGGATCATCTCGTTCACGCCGGGAGCCAGATCGTCGTCGTCCTCGCGGGCGAAGCGACGAACACCAATGACCTTGCCGTTTTCGCCGTGCGGCACCTTCATGGAGGTGTCGCGGACCTCGCGGGCCTTCTCGCCGAAGATGGCGCGCAGCAAACGCTCCTCCGGGGTCAGCTCGGTCTCGCCCTTCGGGGTGACCTTGCCGACGAGGATGTCGCCAGCGCGGACGTCGGCGCCGATGCGGACAATGCCGCGGTCGTCGAGGTCGCGCAGGACATCTTCGGAGACGTTCGGGATCTCACGAGTGATTTCCTCGGCACCGAGCTTGGTGTCGCGGGCATCGATCTCGTGCTCCTCGATGTGGATGGAGGTGAGGATGTCCTCTTCCACCACACGCTGGTTGAGGATGATCGCGTCCTCGTAGTTGTGGCCTTCCCACGGCATGAACGCAACCAGGAGGTTACGGCCGAGGGACATTTCACCGTTGTGAGTACCGGGGCCGTCGGCGATAACCTGACCAGCCTCGACGCGCTCGCCCATGTTGACCAGCGGGGTCTGGTTGTAGCTCGTGCCCTGGTTGGTGCGCTCGAACTTGCGCAGCAGGTAGGTGTCGCGGATGCCCTCATCGTCCATGATGGTGATGACGTCAGCCGAGACATTTTCCACCACACCAGCCTTCGGGGTGATGACCATATCGCCAGCATCGTAAGCAGCGCGCTTTTCCATGCCGGTGCCCACGTACGGAGCTTCAGCGCGGACCAGCGGCACAGCCTGACGCTGCATGTTCGCGCCCATGAGGGCACGGTTTGCATCGTCGTGCTCGAGGAACGGAATCATCGCGGTAGCGACAGAGACCATCTGGCGCGGGGATACGTCGATGTAGTCCACACCGTAACCGTCGGTGACCACGCCGATAGCGCCGTCCTTGAGGCGAACCTCAATGCGGTCAGCGGTGATGACGCCGTCAGCGTCGCGCTCGATAGAGGCCTGCGCAATGGCGTAGCGATCCTCCTCGTCGGCGGTGAGGTACTCGACGATGTCGGTCACTCGGCCTTCAACGACCTTGAGGTACGGGGTCTCAATGAATCCGAAAGCATTCACCCGAGCGTAAGACGCGAGCGAACCGATGAGGCCAATGTTCGGGCCTTCCGGGGTCTCAATCGGGCACATGCGGCCGTAGTGAGACGGGTGAACGTCGCGGACCTCAATGCCAGCGCGCTCACGGGACAGGCCACCCGGGCCCAGTGCGGACAGACGACGCTTGTGGGTCAGACCCGACAGCGAGTTGTTCTGGTCCATGAACTGGGACAGCTGGGAGGTACCGAAGAACTCACGGATCGCGGCCGAGACCGGACGGACGTTGATCAGCGAGGTCGGGGTGATCGACTCAGCATCCTGCGTGGTCATGCGCTCGCGGACGACGCGCTCCATGCGGGACAGGCCAACGCGGACCTGGTTTTGAATCAGCTCACCGACGGTGCGCAGACGACGGTTACCAAAGTGGTCGATGTCGTCGGTCTCCACCGGAATGATCTCACCGGTCGGGGAGGTCATGGAACGCTCACCAACGTGCAGGCGAACGAGGTATTCCAGGGTGGTGGCAATGTCCTCTTCGGTCAGCGTCATCAGACCGTCGTGGTCGCCGCCCAGGCCGAGCTTGCGGTTGACCTTGTAGCGGCCCACCTTAGCCAGGTCGTAGCGCTTCGCACGGAAGAACGAGTTGTCCAGCAGGGAACGAGCAAGGTCGCGCGTGGGCTGCTCGCCCGGACGCTGCTTGCGGTAGATCTCCAGCAAAGCCTCATCGGTGTTGGCCACACCATCAGACTCGAGGGTGGACATCATGATCTCAGAGAAGCCGAATCGCTCCTGAATCTGCTCGGTGGTCCAACCAAGGGCCTTGAGCAGCACCGTCACCGGCTGGCGACGCTTACGGTCAATGCGGACACCTACGGTGTCTCGCTTATCGACGTCGAATTCGAGCCACGCACCGCGGGAAGGAATCACCTTCACCGAGTGCAGGGGTCGCTCCGTAGACTTGTCGATCGTCTGGTCAAAGTAGACGCCCGGGGAACGGACGAGCTGAGAGACCACGACACGCTCCGTGCCGTTGACGATGAACGTGCCCTTCGGCGTCATCATCGGGAAATCACCAATGAACACCGTCTGAGACTTGATCTCTTGGGTTTCATTGTTAATGAACTCTGCCGTCACATACAGCGGCGCAGAGTAGTTAATGTCTTTGTCCTTGCACTCATCAATAGAGTTCTTCACCGGCTCAAAGCGCGGCTCGGACAGCGACAACGACATGTTCTCGGAGTAGTCCTGAATCGGCGACAACTCATCGAGAATATCCTCGAGTCCACTGGTCACGCGGGCTTCCGGCCCACGCTCCTCCTGATGGCGGGCACGCCACTCGGGCGTACCGATCAGCCACGCGAAGGATTCACGCTGCAGGTCAAGAAGACCCGGAACTTCGATGGGCGCGGAGATCTTAGCGAAAGAGTATCGCTTCGGGGCTCCGGGGATGTCGGTCACTGACTTGGTCTGGCGGGAGACTGCCAAGATGGGTCCTTCCAGCACCTCACGCGGGTGGCGATTGCTCTGGCTAACAATCGTCGAATCCGCTGGTAAAATTAGCATTCGGTCTGCTGTGGAATGTGCGCCCCCAGGTAGCACAAAATCACCTTGTCAAATCGACTTTTTCAAGCGATCCGATCAAGGTTGAGATGCCTACCAGAGACGAATTCCAGCGCAACAAAGTAGCCTATACCATCATCCGCGACTTGTAAAGCCCTAATTTTTACGCGTGTCGTCAGGGTCGTGGGAAGAATTCAGCGGGGACTCTAGCAGAGCCCGCCGTTCAACACGAGCCGGGGACCGGAACGACCCCAGCAACCCAGCGAGCGCCAGAAGAGCACCCACCCCGACGACACCCCAGCGAATAGCCGCGGCGAAGCCGCGGTCAGGGACCTTGCTCGCCTCGGCGAGGTGAGAGTCGATCTGTGCTTGGGACATGCGGCCGTCGAAAAGCAAGACCTGCTCCCGCTTCTCACCATCGACGGTTCCGTAATAATCATCAACATCCTCCCGGATCTCCACGACCAACCCAGAGACCATATCCACAAAGAAGTCCCGCGTCACCGAGTGAAAAAGGTAGCCGCGCGGATCCTCGCCCTCCCCGTCAAAAGTGGTGGTATTCAACGGCGAAGCGAACGACTGCGCCACCATCTCCCGCTCGATGTCCTGGCGATAGCGATACACCGTGCGCCCATCCATCTCCAGCTCCTCAACGAAAGCTGCCGGACGAGTCGCGCGAAGAGTCGGATCAAAAACCTCGTAGGTCGTCTCCTTCGCCTGAGAAGGGAACTTCAACCAATAGCCATCAATCGTGACCTCACTGACCGGACTAGCCAACTGATCACTGAGCACCGCCGGCCCCTCCACCGCGCCAGTGAGACGATCCACACTCAACGTCCACACCTCCGCACTGATCAGCCGATCAAGATCCCCCTGCTGGCTATCACGCATGAGCGTCTCCCCCACCCGCAGCGACGCCTTCTCATTATCAGAAGGATTCTGAATATCCATGTGCAACTGACGACTCACCGGCGCATCCACCACCCGCCCCTCCGGGTCCCCCACCAGCCTCGACTGCGCCGACTCATCCGTCAACGTCCACGTACTACTACCCGAATCCAACGACATCCGCGCATCCAAATGAATAAACCGCGGCGCAATCAACCCAGCCACGACCAGGGCAACGCCCAAGCCAAACAGCAGGACCGAGACAAGACGCGATTTCGCAAGCATGCCCGCTAGGTTACCCGGCAGGCCACGGGCAGCGAGCACTCTCCGTGTCGGTCGTGTTGATATGGAGGCTTGAGAAGCCGATGCGATGGTGACACCACCGTTGCGAATGGTCACGGAAACCAAGCGACCGCTGGAAACCGACGTCGCAACACTGACACCAACTGGATACTCCGCGCTGAGCAGACGCAGGCGCATTTCTCCATCGTCCCCACCAACAGAGACCTGTTTGGGGAATTCGCAGAACACCAGGTCAACACTCCGTGAGCTGCCTGTCTTGACTCTCTTGGCTTAAGCCGTCGGACCATACGTGCGAGAACGTCTTCGTGGCCCAGGCGCACGTGGACCTGGCCTAGGTCAAAACTTCCTAGCCAACTCCAAAGGGATAAAATAAATCATCAACGACTTAGCCAGAAACTACCGAAAGCGCAATCAGTCGCCGCAGTATAAATGAAAAACCCGCTATCACCACTCCGGTTGAACAAATGGGAATCAGTAGTCCGAGCAAGTAGGGGTCTGCTGCACGATCAGGTGACAACCGAGCAGCCTAATCAGATGGTTGGGCTGGAAGGATGTACACCGTGACCAAGCCCTATCCCAAAGAGTTCCGCGATGACGTTGTCCGTGTCGCACGGAATCGTGAGCCCGGTGTCGAGCTCTCCCAGATCGCCAAGGACTTCGGGGTCCACTTCACTACCCTGTACTCGTGGCTGAAGAAGGCTGACCTCGAGGACGGTGAAGTGTTGGGCTCGACTCAGGTTCAGTCGGCTGAACTGCGCGACGCCAAGAAGAGGATCCGTCTCTTGGAGCAGGAGAACGAGGTCCTCCGCCGTGCCGCGGCGTATCTCTCGCAGGCCAATCTGCCGGGAAAATGATGTACCCGCTCGTTCGTGAGTTGGCCGTGGACGGTGTCCCCGTCACGGTGACGTGTCGGGTGCTCAATCTTGCTCGCCAGCCCTACTACCGGTGGCTGGCGGACCCGATCACCGATGCAGAGCTGAATGAGGCTTACCGTGCCAATGCCTTGTTCGACGCCCACCGGGATGATCCCGAGTTCGGCTACCGCTATTTGGTGGATGAGGCCCGCGATCTCGGTCAACCGATGGCAGCGCGCACTGCGTGGCGGATCTGCTCAGACAACCGCTGGTGGTCGGTGTTCGGGAAGAAACGCGGCAAGAACGGTAAGAAGCCCGGTCCACCGGTCCACGATGACCTCTGCGCCGTCACCGATGAGGAGGGCAGAACCCGGCACGAGTTCAAGGCCGATGGCGCGAACGAATTGTGGATCGGCGATATCACCGAGCACTGGACCAATGAGGGCAAGCTCTACCTCTGTGCGTTCAAGGATGTCTACTCCAACCGGATCGTGGGGTACTCGATCGATTCGCGGATGAAGTCCCGCCTAGCCGTGGCTGCCCTCAACAACGCGGTCGCCCGCCGCGGCGACGTGGCCGGCTGCGTGGTCCACACCGACCGCGGGTCTCAGTTCCGTAGCCGGAAATTCGTGCGCGCTCTGGGCATTCACGACATGACCGGATCCATGGGCCGCGTCGGTGCGTGCGGGGACAACGCAGCCATGGAGAGCTTCTTCGCACTCCTGCAGAAGAACGTCCTCGACCGCCGCGCATGGGCCAGCCGAGAAGAGCTCCGGATCGCCATCGTTACCTGGATCGAGAGGACCTACCACCGACGCCGCAGACAGGACCGCCTAGGCCGCTTGACCCCGATCGAGTTCGAGACAATCATGACCACACCAGCCGATCAGGCTGCGTGACTAACCACTGTCACCTGATCGTGCAGCAGACCCTCACGGTGACGTGTCGGGTGCTCAATCTTGCTCGCCAGCCCTACTACCGGTGGCTGGCGGACCCGATCACCGATGCAGAGCTGAATGAGGCTTACCGTGCCAATGCCTTGTTCGACGCCCACCGGGATGATCCCGAGTTCGGCTACCGCTATTTGGTGGATGAGGCCCGCGATCTCGGTCAACCGATGGCAGCGCGCACTGCGTGGCGGATCTGCTCAGACAACCGCTGGTGGTCGGTGTTCGGGAAGAAACGCGGCAAGAACGGTAAGAAGCCCGGTCCACCGGTCCACGATGACCTCTGCGCCGTCACCGATGAGGAGGGCAGAACCCGGCACGAGTTCAAGGCCGATGGCGCGAACGAATTGTGGATCGGCGATATCACCGAGCACTGGACCAATGAGGGCAAGCTCTACCTCTGTGCGTTCAAGGATGTCTACTCCAACCGGATCGTGGGGTACTCGATCGATTCGCGGATGAAGTCCCGCCTAGCCGTGGCTGCCCTCAACAACGCGGTCGCCCGCCGCGGCGACGTGGCCGGCTGCGTGGTCCACACCGACCGCGGGTCTCAGTTCCGTAGCCGGAAATTCGTGCGCGCTCTGGGCATTCACGACATGACCGGATCCATGGGCCGCGTCGGTGCGTGCGGGGACAACGCAGCCATGGAGAGCTTCTTCGCACTCCTGCAGAAGAACGTCCTCGACCGCCGCGCATGGGCCAGCCGAGAAGAGCTCCGGATCGCCATCGTTACCTGGATCGAGAGGACCTACCACCGACGCCGCAGACAGGACCGCCTAGGCCGCTTGACCCCGATCGAGTTCGAGACAATCATGACCACACCAGCCGATCAGGCTGCGTGACTAACCACTGTCACCTGATCGTGCAGCAGACCCTAGGAACCATCCATGAACGACATAGTGTAAAAGAAGACCGAAAAGCCCACAATTATGTATGCCACGTCGAACCAAAATACCTTAATTGGCACCAACAGGAGTGGCAGTCCCATGATAGGCCCAGTCATCCCACCCACTGCCAGAAAGAATGCAACGCGCCCCACGCCTGGCACACCTTCGGCCCCGAAGATATACATCGCCACCCCGATCAGAAACGCACACAGCTCAGGAAGCGGAAGATTCAATCCGAATATTTTAGAAATGGGATCGGATGGACCTACACCATTTTTATCTACCATCGCTAACTCCAATGCGACTAGATACTATCTCGGCCGATCCGATTGGACCATTCCGGGAGAAGGTCTCTCCCGTTCTGCGTACCACATAGAAGACTGTGGAGTTTTGACTTACTCCGAACATCAATAGTCGAAGTATCTACCTCACATGGGGAGATGCGGAGCAGCATCGATAAGCTGTAATACTTTTCAGGTTGATAGTACCCTGACGCAGGACAATTTGGTGCGCTCCTGGCCGCGCCATGAGACCGAGGCCTTCAGTACACCGCGCACACCATCAGGCACCTGCGGTTGAGCTCGAGCAACCCGCCCACCGCCGTCGTCGTCACTACCACCGTCGGATGCACGCGAATGGATGCCAGCATGGACAGCGGGTATGCGGTCTCGCAACTGATCGGTGCCGCAGACCTTGCACTGGCATGCCGAATGTCGCTTGCCCTCAACTTGCAGCCATGGGTGCTGTTGGACGAGCTATCAAATTTCCAGACTCTACAAAGCCCGGGGGTTGACAGACCTCGTCCTCGCCACTTTCTTCACGTGGCGATCTATCAACACAGCCAGCTCGGCCAGAACAACCCCTACCCCTAGCGGAATGAGCGCGGGAGTGAGGATGCCATCGGGAGTTTCAATGCGATAGTAAATTCCGACAGCGGCAGTAACCACTCCGACGCATATCAGCCCCACCAAAAGCCAGGCCGGAGCCCTGAACGTCAGGACGCTTGCGACGGTGGCAACCCCGAAGAGAGCAAGAAAAATGATCGCCAACGCCAACGTGACGGCATTGATCAGTCCGAAGGTGTCAGGTCCACGCCAATACAACTGAAGCAAACCAGTGTGTAAGAAACACCCGAGCGGGAAAATTCTTACGCCCACCTGCAAGAGGATCCCCTGTCAATTGCCCACCGAACTTCCTAGCTCCGTGCGGGTTAACGAGCTTCCGCGCGGCGACCAACCATGTAGACGAGCCATGCGACGACGAAGCCGACGATGAGGAAGCCAACAAATGAGGGCCAACTGTCATAGCGCAGGCCAAGGAAGATGCCATTGGCTAACCCGAGGAAGAACACGATCAGGGCTTTGATTAGTGGTCCGTTTGATGTCTGTTTGTCGGCCATGGTGGGCTCCTCGAATAGTTACGCTGTCGATGTAGGGCGGAGTCTTTGCACCATAATGGCACAGAATCACTCGTGATCGCGACGCCCTCCTCGCGACTTTTAGGTCGCCCGAGAAATCTGACCTGGTCTTTCACCGCCGCTGCAGCCTCGAAATGGCGTTCCGGTCGGGATCAGGGGGTCGGGGTCAGGGGGGGGACGCAGGGCAGGCAACGCGAAACCCCCGTGCGCTGCTGTGAAGCAGTGCACGGGGGCGTCGAAAAGCAAGGAATTACTTGAGGGTGACCTTTGCGCCAGCCTCTTCCAGCTTTGCCTTGGCAGCGTCAGCGTCTTCCTTGGAAGCGCCTTCGAGGACAGCCTTCGGTGCGCCCTCGACGAGCTCCTTAGCTTCCTTCAGGCCCAGGCCGGAGACGAGCTCGCGGACAGCCTTGATGACGCCGATCTTCTTGGCGCCGGCATCCTCGAGGATGACGTCGAACTCGGACTGCTCTTCAGCAGCGGCAGCCTCGCCGCCAGCGGCACCTGCAGCAGCAACGGCGACCGGTGCAGCAGCGGTGACCTCGAAGACCTCTTCGAACTCCTTGACGAACTCGGAGAGCTCGATCAGGGTCATCTCCTTGAAAGCCTCAATGAGCTCGTCCTTGGTGAGCTTAGCCATGATGGCCATCCTTTCTGTGAACCCTTCCGGGTCCGATAAAAATTGTGGGGTTGTGGGTGCGCAGGAACCTGCGACTTAAGCTTCCTTCTTCTCTGCGAGCGCAGCGCCGAGGCGTGCGACCTGAGAAGCGGGAGCGTTGAACAGGCCTGCGGCCTTTGCCAGGTTGCCCTTCATGGCACCAGCCAGCTTCGCGAGAGTGGTCTCGCGGTTGTCCAGCTCGGCGATGGCCTTCACCTGGTCGGCAGACAGTGCGTTGCCGTCCATGTAGCCACCCTTGACGATGAACGCCTTGTTCTCATCGGCGAACTTCTTCATCACCTTTGCGGCGTCGACTGCCTCGCCCTTGATAAAGGCAACGGCGGTCGGGCCGGTGAGTTGATCGTCAAGACCCTCGATGCCCTTTTCCTGGGCAGCGAGCTTGATCAGGGTGTTCTTGGCGACGGAGTACTGGACGTCGAAGCCGAGAGCGCCGCGCAGTTCAGAGATCTGCGCAACGGTCAGGCCACGGTACTCGGTGAGGACCACAGAGGATGCCTCGTCGAACTTAGCCTTGAGCTCTGCGAGCTCGGCCTGGTTCTTAGCGTTTGCCATTACTTCGCCTCCTTCCAATTACGTGTCGTGTTGATCCGCCGGAGCTTCATCCCTGGGCTAACCACACTGGGCTAACCATGGAAAAAGCCCCGTGCAAGAGCACAGGGCGCGTCTTCCCCACGAGGAGGTAAGAGGCTCAAAAGTGTCTCCTGCGTAGGCCGTCCCAGTCGCCTGGGCTCCTTCGATCCTTTCGGATGACCGACGGTCTTCGGTGAAACTTGAGCTCGGCTTTTAGGGCCGTTCAAACTTCGGAAGGTTATGTTAGCGGACTGCCCGCGGTTGTCCAAATCGCCGTGCGGTGCCGGACACGTTTCGGGGGATTGTGCATATTTGCCCTTACATTGCGTTGGCAATCTTATTACGGTGAAAGGGAAGGCTTGTCGCGCGGTTGGGGCGGCAGTAGACGGATCTGAAAGGGTTTCCCCTGCACTATGTCATTTCGTAACAAAGTGGTCTACCAGATTTATCCGAAGTCCTTTCAGGACTCCGATGGCGATGGGGTCGGTGACCTGCGCGGATTGATCCAGCGCGTCCCCTACATCGCCGAGCTGGGCCCGGACATGGTCTGGTTCAACCCCTTCTTCGTCTCACCCCAGCGCGACAATGGCTACGACGTCGCAGACTACCGGGCGATCGACCCGAGCATGGGGACGATGGAGGACCTCGAGGAGCTTATCGCCGCCCTAGCGTCCCACAACATCGGGGTCATGTTCGACATGGTGCTCAACCACTCCTCCACCGAGCACGAGTGGTTCCAGCGCGCTCTGGCGGGCGAGCAGAAGTACCGCGATTACTACTTCATTCGCCCGCCCGGCCCTGATGGTGGTCTGCCCAACAACTGGGAGTCGAAGTTTGGTGGCGATGCGTGGGCCCCGTTCGGCGATACCGGCGACTACTACCTGCACCTTTTCGATGTCACTCAGGCCGACCTCAATTGGCGTAACCCAGAGGTGCGGAGGGAAATGGCGGACATCGTCAATTTCTGGGCGGATAAGGGGGTCACGGGTTTCCGCTTCGACGTGATTAACCTCATTTCCAAAGACGAGGACTTGGGTTCCTCCCCGGCGGGCGTGGATCCCCGCGTCATGTACACCGACGGCGAGCACGTCGACGAATGGCTCCACGAGCTCAATGAGGCGTCCTTCGGATCAATCCCGGAGCACATCACCGTCGGCGAGATGTCGTCGACGACCATCGACCGCTGTGTGTCCTACTCGCGCCCCGATAACCGCGAGCTGGACATGGTCTTCAGCTTCCACCACCTCAAGGTGGACTACCCCGAGGGCCAGAAGTGGGCGCTGGCCCCCTTCGAGCCGATGGCTTTGGCGCACAAGCTCAACGAGTGGGCCGAAGGGATGCAAGATGGCGGCGGCTGGAACGCCCTGTTCCTCAACAATCATGATCAGCCCCGCGCCCTCGACCGCTTCGGTGACGCACACACGTGGCGCGTCGAATCCGCCACCATGCTGGCCACGATGATCAACCTCCTGCGCGGCACGCCCTTCATTTACATGGGCGAGGAGATCGGCATGACCGATCCCGAATACGCCGGCATTGGGTCCTACGTTGATGTCGAGGCCCGCAATGCGTTCAGCTTGCTTGTCGACGCCGGTGCTACCTCCGACGATGCCTTCGCCATCGTCGCCGCCCGCGCGCGCGACAACTCGCGCACCCCCATGCAGTGGGATGATTCCCCCGGCGCCGGCTTCACCACCGGCACTCCGTGGCTCATGCCCACCAACCAGGACCGCATTAACGTGCGCGACGAGCTGGCTGAGGGCCGGATTTTCCGCCACTACCAAGAACTTTTCCGCCTCCGGCGCGAGATTCCCGATATCGCTGACGGCTCCTATCAGGCCTGGAATCTGGACCACGACCACGTCTACGCCTACCTGCGTGACTCCGTGTTTGTGGCCTGCAACCTCACCCAGGAGCCGACGAGCATCGAACTACCCGCAGATTTCCTTCATTCCCGCATCCTCATCAACAACTACCCCGGAGACCTATCCACACCCGACTCCCCGACCTTGAATTTACTGCCCTACCAGGCACTGGCCTTGATTAAAGGAGAATCATGAGCGAGACAGTTTCAGTCCTGTCCCCCATTAAGGGAACGATCATTCCCATTGAAGATGTCCCTGATCCCGTTTTCGCTAAGAAGACGATGGGTGAGGGCTTCGGCATCGCCGATACCCCCGGCGGGGACGTTGTCGCTCCCATTAGCGGAACCGTCGTCATGGTGGCCAAGACCGGCCACGCCATCGGCTTCAAGACTGCCGACGGAATGCAGTTCCTCGTCCACCTCGGCATCGACACCGTTGAGCTGGAGGGCCGCCCCTTCACTATCGACGTCGCCAAGGGCGATGAGGTCACCGCCGGCGACAAGGTCGCCACCATGGACGTGGACACCATCGTCGAGGCTGGCAAGTCCACGACCACCGTCGTCATCGTCACCAACACGAAGAAGAAGCTCGACCACCTCGACGTGACCACCGGCCCCGCCGAGCTCGGCGCCGAAGTGGCGCAGGCTTTCCCCCTCGCGGCGGAGGCCGCCGCACCGGCGGCGACGGACGTGGCAACGCAGGGTAACGCGGACGTCGATACGCAACGACCCGCCAACCTCACCGGATTCGACGCCACCGCCTGGGACATCATCGACGGAATCGGCGGAGCCGAGAACGTCCGCAGCGTGACGCACTGCATCACCCGCGTGCGCTTCTACCTCAAGGACGAATCCAAGGCCGACGACGCCCACGTGGCCGACCTCGACGGCGTCATCGACGTGGTCAAGGCCGGCGGCCAGTACCAAGTGGTCATCGGCCCCGACGTCGAAGACGTCTACAACGCCATCACCGCACAGATCGGCGGCGGTGACGCCCCCATCGACGACGGCGGCGAGGAACGGGAAAAGCCCACCACCGCGGTCGGCTGGATCAAGTACGGGTTCTCCGAGCTCATCGGCGTGATCACCGGCTCGATGATCCCCATCATCGGCCTGCTGGCAGCCTCCGGCATCATCAAGGGCATCCTGTCCCTGCTGCTCACCTTCGATGTCATCACCAACACGTCGAACACCTTCCAGATCATCAACGCGATGAGCGACGCGGTGTTCTTCTTCCTCCCGATCTTCGTCGGCTTCACCGCCGCCCGCAGACTCGGGGCGGACCCCATCATCGTCTCCATCATCGGCGGTGTGCTCTGTTACCCAGCACTGGTCGAGATGGCTTCCACCGAGGGCGAAAACTCCATCCTCGGCATGTCGCTCAACTCCGACTTCTTCGGCATCCCGCTGCACATGGCGAGCTACACCTACTCGATCTTCCCGATCATCGTCGCCGCATGGCTGGCCAGCATCGTCGAACCCTGGCTGCGCAAGGTCATCCCGAATACGGTCCGCATGATCTTCCTGCCGCTGGCCGAGGTCATCATCGTCTCCCTGGCCATCATCTTGGTCCTGGGCCCCATCGTCATGTTCATCTCCACCGGCATCGCGAACCTCATCCAGGGGCTCTACGATCTCTCCCCGACCATCTCCGGCACCTTCATCGGCGCCTTCTACCAGTCGCTGGTCATCTTCGGCCTCCACTGGGCCGTCATCCCACTCGTCGCCCAGGACATCGCCTCCCAGGGCAACTCCTACCTCAACGCCATCATCTCCGCGACGATGGTCGCCCAGGGTGGCGCGGTCCTCGCCGTGTTCCTCAAGACCAAGCTGGACAAGATCAAGGCCATCTCCGGCCCGGCCGCCATCTCCGCGTTCTGTGGTGTCACCGAGCCCGCCATGTACGGTGTCAACCTCAAGTATGGCCGCGTGTTCATCATGGCCTCCATCGGCGGCGCCTGCGGTGGTCTGCTCACCGGCCTGTTCAACGTCAACATGTGGGGCTTCACCGGCTCGCTCATCGGGTTCACGTCCTTCGTTAACCCCGACGGCCTGGACTTCAGCTTCTGGGGCTTCCTCATCGCCTCGAGTGTGGCGCTGGGCGTGTCCTTCGTCCTCACCTGGTTCTTCGGCTTCAAGGATTCCGACGTCGAGGCCGTCCGCGAGGTGAAGAAGGTCCGCCTCGGACGCCGCGACCCCGTGGCCAAGTAACAGTAATCTGCCTCCAGGGCCGGCTCCGCGGAGCCGGCCCTTCGGCGATTCTTTTTACGTCCCCTTGACGTTGAGCACCTGGCGCAGCCGGTGCCGCACCTTCACCAGGGGCTCGGCATCCACCATGACCTGGTCGATGTCCTTGTAGGCATCGGGGATCTCATCCACCCAGGCATTACCCGGGCGGTAGACGATACCCGTCATCCGCTCCGCCAAGTCCTCGGCGGTGTACGCAGCCCGCGCCTGCGTCCGGGACAACCGACGCCCCGCCCCGTGCGGCGCGCTCGCCAAGGAAGGCGGGTAGCCGCGACCGTCGACGACGTAGGAGGCGGTGCCCATCGATCCGGGGATCAACGCAGAGTCACCTTCCGCGGCCCGGACCGCACCCTTGCGCGTGACCCACACGTTGCGGCCATAGTGGTCCTCTTTGACGGTGTAGTTGTGGTGGCAGTTGATGCGTTCCTGCTCCACGACCTCCGCGCCGAGGAAATCGGCCAGCGCCGCGCGGAAGCGATCCATCATTTCCTCCCGGTTGAGCCAGGCGAAGCGCTGCGCCCACGCCAGGTCCGCCAGGTAGGAATCGAACTCGGGAGTGCCGGCTACGAGGTAGGCCAGGTCCGCGTTCGGCAGGCGGATCCAGTGCTTGGCGCAATGCTCCTGAGCGGCCCGGATGTGCTGCTGAGCGATCTTGTTGCCCACGCCGCGGGAGCCGGAATGCAGGAACATCCACACGGTGTCCTCCTCGTCGAGGCAGAGCTCGATGAAGTGGTTGCCGCCGCCCAAAGATCCGAGCTGCTGGCGCCACTTCGGGGAGTGCGACAGGTCGACGCCCGTCGCCTCCGCCAAGGTGGACAGCTCCCGGGTACGCACGTCAGCGGTCGTGCCCGCCAGGGCCCAATCGTTGTAGTTGCCCGGGGACAGCGGGATGGAGGCCTCGATGGCGTCGCGCAGTTGGGTGAGGTCACGTCCCTCCAGGTCGGCGGCCGTGAACGTCGTGCGGACGCCGATCATTCCGCAGCCGATGTCCACGCCGACCGCCGCCGGGATGACGGCGTCGATCGTGCCGAACACGGTGCCCACCGCGGAGCCCATGCCGACGTGCGCGTCGGGCATGAGAGCAACGTGCGGGTACACGAAGGGAAGAGAAGCCAGGGCCTTGGCCTGGTCAATGGTGCCCTGCTCGATCACCGTCGCGAAGATCTCAACCTTCGGACGACGGGTGTGCAGATTGCGCAGGGTCGGCGCCTTGGAGCGCCTTCGGGGAGACATAGTGCTCCTCCTTGTCATGTCTGAAAAATGGGACAGAGCGGACAAGGCGAGAGCCATAAAAAAAGGCCACCGCGATACGAGTGTCCGCCCTGCATGGTCAGGGCCGGCGAACATCCTCGCTATCGGGGGCTAATAGAAGCCGCGGAGAACTCAATCACCGATAGGAGGGCTCGCCTGTTGAGACTGCAAAAAAATCATGCGGTCATATGACACGGTGGCTCCTCCTTCGGTTTCTTGGTCGTTGTTGTTCGGGCCTGAGAAAAGACCTTAAAGTAGCCAACGAGAGCCTGTCAAGGCTCACAAGCAAAAAGAAAACCCCGTGGGTACCGCACAGCGGTACCCACGGGGTCGTCGAAAAGCAGCAGGCGATTAGGCCTCGCCGGTCCAGTTCTTCTGCACCGACGGATCAACCGGGATGCCCGGGCCGGAGGTGGAAGACAGGGTGATCTTCTTCATGTAGATACCCTTCGCGGAGGACGGCTTGATGCGCTGCAGCTCCTCGATGAGGGCGCCGTAGTTCTCAGCCAGAGCCTTCTCATCGAAGGAAGCCTTACCGATGGCGGCGTGCAAGTTAGCAGCCTTATCCACGCGGAAGGAGATCTTGCCGCCCTTGACCTCAGAGATTGCCTTAGCAACATCGTTGGTGACGGTACCGGTCTTCGGGTTCGGCATGAGACCACGAGGGCCGAGGACGCGAGCCACGCGGCCAACCTTGGCCATCTGATCCGGGGTGGCGATAGCGACATCGAAGTTGATGTTGCCGTCGTTGATCTGCTCGATCAGCTCATCGGTGCCAACAACGTCAGCGCCAGCAGCCTCAGCCTCAGTAGCCTTCTCGCCAGCAGCGAAAACGGCAACGCGGACAGTCTTACCCGTGCCGTGCGGCAGAGAGACGGTGCCACGAACCAGCTGATCAGCCTTGCGGGGATCAACGCCGAGGCGGATAGCAACCTCAACCGAAGCATCGTAGTTCTTGGAGGAGGTCTCCTTGACCAGCGTGGTGGCGTCGATCGGAGCGTAGAGACGACCCTTGTCGACCAGCTCAGCGGCTGCCTTGTACGCCTTAGACTTCTTGCTCATTGTGCAATTCCTGTTCTTTAAGGAGTTGGGTGGTCAACGGGCCGGAGCTGGCCCTGCCACGTGTATTGAGTGAGGGACTAACCCTCGACCTCGATGCCCATGGAACGGGCGGTACCAGCGACGATCTTGGCAGCAGCCTCGATGTCACGAGCGTTGAGGTCTTCCTTCTTGGTCTCCGCGATCTCCTTGACCTGAGCCATGGTGACCTTGCCCACCTTCTGGGTGTGCGGAACGCCGGAGCCCTTCTGCAGGCCAGCAGCCTTGAGCAGCAGCTTGGCAGCAGGCGGGGTCTTCAGCTTGAAATCGAAGCTGCGATCCTCGTAGACAGTGATCTCGACGGGGACAACGTTGCCACGCTGGGACTCAGTCGCAGCGTTGTACGCCTTGCAGAACTCCATGATGTTGACACCATGAGCACCAAGGGCCGGGCCGACCGGAGGAGCCGGGTTAGCAGCACCTGCATCGATCTGCAGCTTGATCAGGCCAGTGACCTTCTTCTTCTTGGGAGCCATCGAATTACCTTCTTCCGTGTTACCGGGACAACCGCCACGATGATGACAGTTCCCGTCCGGATGCCGAGCCCCGCTACCAGCTTCTAACGCACTGGGTCTTCGCGTATCTCGGCCACCGGGGATTATGAGTTAATGGGCGTGCGACAATCGTGCGGCACACGCGGACGCCAATCATACGGCACCCGAGGTCAGCAACTCAAATCCAGGTCAGTTGACCTTCTCAATCTGATCGGCGGTCAACTCCACCGGGGTCTCACGGCCAAAGATCGACACCAGAGCCTGGATCTTGCCGGTCGAATGATCGATCTCAGAAATCGTCGCGGACACCGAGGCCAACGCGCCAGTAAGAATCGTGACGGCCTCGCCCACCTCGAAGTCAATGGAGTGCGCCGGCTTCGCCTGCTCCTCCGGCATCGCGATGACCATCTCGCCATCAGCGTTGGCGGTGGCCACCTCACCCTCCAGGGTCGGCTCCTTCGGCATCAAGAACTTTGCGACGTCCCGGTGCTTCACCGGAGTCGCGTTCCCCTCGTTGCCCACGAAGCTGGTCACACCCGGGGTATCGCGAACCACCGACCATGCGGCGTCATTGAGCTCCATGCGGACCAGCACGTAACCCGGCAACAGCTTGCGCTTCACCGTCTTACGCTTGCCATCCTTGATCTCCACGACCTGCTCGATCGGAACAACAACGTCGTAGATGAACTCCTCGACCTCCAGGGTCTGAGCGCGCATATCAAGGTTCGTCTTCACCTTGTTCTCATACCCCGAGTAGCACTGAATGATGTACCACTGACCCGGCTGCTTCTTCAGCTCACGCGTGTACTCACGCAGACGCGTCTTGTACGCAGCCTCCGCGTCCTCCTCATCGGTATCACCCAACGCAGCCGCCGCCGCAGCAAGAGTTTCCTCCTCCTGCTGCGCAGCCGCCTGCTCAGCCTCCGACTGCTCGACCTCAGCGGTCGACTCAGTGAAATCCGTCGGCTCCAGAGCCTCAGTGTTGTTCTCGTCGCTCATTCTTATACTCCCAGGTTGAGGATGATCCACTTGCGGCCATCCTAACGAATAATCCCGCCTTACCCTGGCGGGTCCGGCGGGAAGAAAAGCTTGATAGAAGTGACTGTACCTAAGGGGAGAGAATCTTCTCAACTCCGGCCCCGGCCAGGAAGTCCACGCTCGACACCAGCGCCGTCACCACAATGAGGAAAGCAAACACCACGAGGGTGTACGTCACCATCTGGCGAGCCGTCGGCCAAATGACCTTGCGCACCTCAGAGACAACCTCCGGAAGGAACGCCGCAACGCCGCCACCCGGCTTGCCGCTATCATCCGTCGCCGGCTTGGCAACATTCTTCGCCTCGAAAGAAGAAGTAGTCGTCGTCCCAGCACCGCTGCCGGTCAGCTGACGCTTGCCCGTCGGGCGGGCTGCCCCAGCGCCGGTCGGGTTCGACAGTTCTTCAGCCACAGCTCTCCTCGAAAAATACTTCACTGGTGTTTCTGGTGATTAAGACCTTCCAGAGCCTACCAGAGACCCCGAAATTAAGAACTAACGCAGATGGGCCGGCTCTGAGAAAACCTCAGAACCGGCCCACCTTCCAAGTGCAGGGGCGACAGGACTCGAACCTGCAACCTACGGTTTTGGAGACCGTTGCTCTACCAATTGAACTACGCCCCTTGGACGGCTGCCTTGTCAGCAGCACGGTTGTGACCTTACCAGAACGCAAATTCCGGCGTGATCGTGGGAGTGATCTCCCTGGTAGCGATGGCGAGAATTGAACTCGCGACACAGCGATTATGAGTCGCTTGCTCTACCACTGAGCTACACCGCCAGATGGCCGTCGCTTCCACCCCTGTGCCACAGGCGGACAACCGCGGGATAAAAACAACAGAGCCCCCTGTCAGAATCGAACTGACGACCTTTTCCTTACCATGGAAACGCTCTGCCGACTGAGCTAAGGGGGCACAGCCTCTGTGGAATTGTGGGCCAGATTTCTCTTGCCCCGCTCCGTTGAAGCCTCACAAAGGTTAACCCGATCGACAATAGTTACACAAATCGCCAGCTTAAGGCCGGTTTTTGCTAGTTCATTGTCGGGTACTTTTAAAGCACTTCATCGGTGCTCCCAGCGCCATAGTGCGCCACCTCGATGAGGTTGCCATCTGGATCACGGGCATACAAGGACGTGATCGGCCCCAGTGCCCCAGAGCGCTGGATAGGACCCTCGTGGATCTCAATCCCGGCCGCCTCCCACGCCGCCAGCGACTCCTCCACCGTCAGCTCCGTAACAAAGCAGATATCGAGGGTGCCAGGAGCGTCCACCTTCGCCGTTCCCCAATTGGTGGCCCCTGTGGTCCGCAGGTTGATCTTTTGCCCGCCGAACACCAGAGCAGTCCGCCCCTCGCCGTACTGCTGGACCTGCATTCCCAGCGCCCTCTGGAACCAAGCGGCCGTCACGGCAACATCGGCGCAATTGAGAACGAGGTGGTCGATCCTGCTGACGTTGACGGGCATGTCCACACGATACGTGCGCTGTGTGATCGCGACGCCCTCCTCGCGACTTTTGGCCGCTCCCACAATTGCGACCTGGGCTTTTGGCGCCGCCACTGCCCTGAAATGGCGTTCCGGTCGCGATCAGGGCGTCGCGATCACGAGTTAAGTAGCAAAGGTGTCCGATTCCCTCGTCACCACGCCTGCGCACAGCGACGAGAAACCCAAAACCAGCACTTCCTAACAACTCCGGGGTAAATCGCCCCTCCAACTCCCCCGAGTTGTTAGGAAGTGCGGGTTTTCATCGACTCAGTGGGTATCCAACAGAGATGACCCGTGCGGCACGCCGGGGCCAGACACATTGTGGTACCTACCCGGCACGCAGCAGAAAACCCACCGCCCAGAATTATCTGGATGATGGGTTTTCTTGTGGTGCCAGGTAGAAGATTCGAACTTCTGTAGGCAATGCCGACGGATTTACAGTCCGCTCCCTTTGGCCGCTCGGGCAACCTGGCGCGCACCAGAAGGTGCGTTGAATACTCTACTATGCCGCACCACTCCCGAGGCAAATCGGCAGCTCAGCTACCAATTCCGGGCGCTATCCTACTCGTCGCATGGTGTAGGCGGTGAGCAATTTGAGGGCTTCGGTGGCACGCCCCTCGGGTAGGCGGGCGATCTGTGTCTCGGCCTCCGTGAGGTAGCGCTGAACTTCCGCTAGAGCTCGCGCGCGTCCGGTGGACTGCTCCAGCAATTCCAATGCCAGGGCGACGTCTTCGTCGGTGGTCAGCGGGCCGACGAGCAGCGCGCGCAGCTGGTCGCCCACGGGGCTGTCCTCGGCGAGCGCGTAGAGCACCGGGAGGGTGAATACGCCCTCGCGCAGGTCGGTGCCGGGGGTTTTTCCGGATTCGGCGGGGTCGGAGAAGATATCGATGATGTCGTCGACGATCTGGAAAATCATGCCGATCGCACCACCGAGCCTGGTCAGCGCATCGACGTGTTCTGCAGATGCCCCACCGTGGACGGCTCCCAAATGCCCAGCCGAGGCGATGAGCACGCCGGTCTTTTCGTGGATGACCTTCATGTAGTGCTCGATCGGGTCACCGTCTTCGGCGCCGATGGTCTCGCGCATTTGTCCGGTGACCAGGTCCTGGAATGTCTGCGCGAAGTGGGCGACGGTGGCCACGTCAAGCTCGCTCATGAGGCGGGAGGCGTGGGCGAAGAGGATATCTCCGGCGAGGATTGCCACCGAGTTGGTCCAGCGGGCATTCGCCGAGGGCACGCCTCGTCGCAGGTCAGCCTCGTCCATGACGTCGTCGTGGTAGAGGGTGGCCAGGTGAACCAGTTCGAGGACGGTGGCGGCCTTGACCACGTTTTCCGAGCCTGCGTGCGGCCCGTATTCGGAGGCCAGCAGCGCCATCATCGGTCGGAAGCGTTTGCCACCGGCTTTGGTCAGGTGCATGACCTTATCGACGAGGAAGTCCTCGCCCTTCGCCAGCTCGACGTCCAACAGCTCCTCCACAGCCCCCAGGCCGACGGAGATGCGCTGGTTGAGCTCGGCGTCACCCAGGTCCACGTGCCCGGCGGTACGGGGCTGATGGGTAGTGCCGTGGGTCATTGTCGAGTGTCCTTGCGCGCGTGTAAGAGGGTGATAAATAATCGCATTCAACCGTAGTCCAAAGATGCCTCCCACCACACTCCGGGGTCGGGCGACATGCCACAATGGGGTGCGTGATTGACTGTGATGTCCTCGTTATCGGCGCGGGCCCGGCGGGTTCCGCGGCCGCGATTCACGCCGCAGAGGCAGGCCATGAGGTCCTCCTCATCGACTCCGCCTCCTTCCCCCGCGACAAAACCTGCGGCGATGGGCTCACTCCCCGCGCGATCCATCAGCTCACCCGACTCGGCCTATCCGAGCAGGTCACCGGCAATTATCACAACAAGGGCCTCAAGTTGCACGGCTTCGGCGGTTCCGTCACCGCACCGTGGCCCGCGGGCCACTTCGGCACCGTCGGTTCCGCCATGCCCCGTCAGCTTTTCGACGCCCTCCTCGCCCGCACCGCCGTCCAACGCGGCGCCCACCTGTGGGAGGGTGCCACGGCGGTCGCCGCCCAACGGGCGGCCGACGGTGCGGTAGAGATGGTGACGGTGAGTCACGGGGGCGTCGATAAGCATGTCCACCCACGGTGGATCATCGTCGCCGATGGCGTGCGCTCCACCTTCGGCAAACTCCTCGGCCGCCAATGGCACAAAGGCGAGGTCTACGGCATCGCAGCACGCTCCTACTGCGACACCCCCCACTCCACCGAACCGTGGATCCACTCCCACGTCGAACTCCGCGACGAAACCGGCGAAGTCCAGCCCGGATACGGCTGGATCTTCCCGCTCGGCGACGGCCGCGTCAACCTCGGCGCCGGCGCCCTCTCCACCGATGCGCGCCCCGCCAAAGTGAACACCAAAAAACTCCTCGCCCACTACGCCGCCCAACAGCGCGACACCTGGCAACTCGGCCCCGAACAATCCGTCGCCTCCGCCCTCCTCCCACTCGGCGGGGCCGTCTCCAACGTCGCCGGACCCAACTGGATACTCATCGGCGACGCCGCTGCCTGCGTCAACCCCCTCAACGGCGAAGGAATCGACTACGGCCTCGAAACCGCCGAACTCGCCATCAACCTCCTCGGCCCCGCCCCACTCACGCACGCCTGGCCCGCCCTGCTCCGCGAACAATACGGCGAAGCCTTCCTCCTCGCCCGAACCGCCGCCCGCCTACTGACCTACCCCCGATTCCTCCCCCTCGTCGGCCCGCTCGGCCTGCGTGGACCCATCGGCGCGCTGATCATGCCCGCGGCGGCTCGCCTCATGGGCAACCTCGTCACTGACGACGACCGCGACCTCATCGCCCGCGCCTGGCGCCTCGCCGGCTGGGGAGTGTCCAAGGTGCGTCGCGATACGCCGCTGTGGGCCGGGGCCGAAACCCGCGTTGGCTAACAACTCCGACTCCTCGCGACACCCCCAGAGCCTCGAGTTGTTAGGAAGTGCAGGTTTGCCCTTCGAAACCCGCGTTGGCTAACAACTCTGACTCCTCGCGACACCCCCGGAGCCTCGAGTTGTTAGGAAGTGCAGGTTTGCCCTTCGAAACCCGCGTTGGCTAACAACTCTGACTCCTCGCGACACCCCCGGAGCCTCGAGTTGTTAGGAAGTGCGGGTTTGCCCTCCGAAACCCGCGTTGGCTAACAACTCCGACTCCTCGCGACACCCCCAGAACCCTAAGTTGTTAGCGAATGCGGCTTTAGCGCCGAGTGCATCGCCACGATGCCGAGGCTTAGGTTCTGCCACCCCGCCTCCGACCAGCCGTTGGCATTGATGCGCCGGGCGAGTTCTTCCTGTCCCGGCCAGGCCCGGATGGATTCCGCCAGGTAGATGTAGGCCTCCGGGTTGGAGGAGACTGCTCGCGCCATCGGCGGAATGAGGCGCATGAGGTATTCCTTGTAGACCGTGGAAAACACCGGGACGACCGGGGTGGAGAACTCCGCGATGGTGAGTCGCCCTCCGGGCTTGGTCACGCGGGCCATTTCTCGCAAGGCGGCCTCGTGGTCGTGGATGTTGCGCAGGCCGTACGAGATGGTGACGGCGTCGAAGGAATTGTCCTCGAAGGGTAGGTTCATGCCATCGCCGACGACCTTGGGCACGTTCCGATCGCGCCCTGCCGCCAGCATGCCTTGGGAGAAGTCGCAGGCCACGCACCAGGCGCCGGATTTGGAGAGCTCGACGGTCGAGACAGCTGTGCCGGCCGCGAGGTCCAGGACCTTTTCTCCTGGTTTGAGGTTGAGTCGCTCGCGGGTGCGGCGGCGCCACCGGCGGTCTTGTCCGAAGGAGAGGACGGTGTTGGTGAGGTCGTACTTTTCCCCGACGGCGTCGAACATCGAGGCCACGTCGAAGGGATTTTTGTCTAGGTCTGCCTTAGCCACACTGTGAGTCTAGGCGAGAGCTTGCTTTAAGCCACTCGCGCGCCCAGGGCCTTCGCGGCCCAGAGGGGAAGTTCGGGGCGGGGGCCGAAGAAGGTCAGCGGGACGCGCTGGGATTCCTCGAGTACGTCTGTGTAGTAGCCCATGAGCTGGTCGCAGAGAGATTCCCAGGTCTTGGAGCGCACGGAGGTGCGGGCGTTGGTTCGAAGTTGTGCGTGTCGCTGTGGGTTGAGGAGCCATTCGGCGGCGGCGGGTAGGTTGGCGGTGAACGTATCGACGTCGAGGAGCAGGCCGTTGTAGCGTTCCTGGATGAGGTCGACGGGGCCGCCGGCTCGGGGGCCGATGGTGGGAACGCCGGAGGCCTGGGCTTCTTGGATCGTCTGGCAGAACGTTTCGAATTCGCCGGTGTGCACGAAGAGGTCGAGGGAGGCGTAGGCCTGGGCTAGCTCCTCGCCCTCGAGGGCTCCGGTGAAGACGGCGGAGGGCATGAGCGATTCCAGTTCTTCGCGGGAGGGTCCGTCGCCGATGATCACGAGTTGGATGTCGCGTCGGTTGGCGAGGCTGACCAGGCGGTGGACGCCCTTTTCGGAGGCCAGGCGCCCCACGAAGCCGACGATGTTTCGGCGTCCGCTGGGGTCCCATGCGCGGCGTAGCCGGTTGGATCGCTTCTTTGGGTCAAAGCGAACGGCATCGACGCCGCGCCCCCAGTGGCGGACGTGGTGGATGCCGTGTTTGCGCAGCTCCGCGATGGTGAGGGATGAGGGGGCGAGGGTGCGTTGGCAGGTGTTGTGGATGGTGCGGGTCCAGTCCCATGCGGCGGTGGCGAGGGGGGTGAGGTGGTATTTGGTGGCGAAGCCGGCGATGTCGGTTTGGTAGACGGCCACGGCCGGGACGCGGAGTTGGCGGGCGGCAAAGGCTCCGGCGGCCCCGAGGACGAAGGGGCTGGCGAGGTGGACGATGTCGGGTTGGAAAGCGCGGAGTTCGTCGGCGACGGTGGTGTTGGGGATCCCGATGGGCAGGGAATCGATGAGGGGGATGCGGACGGTGGGTACGCGGATGATCTCGAAGCCGAGGTAGTCGCCGATTTCTTCTTGGAATTCTCGGGCGCCGGGGGCGATGACAACGGCGTCGTGGCCTTCCCGGTGGAGGTGTTCTAGGACCCGGAGGACGGAGTTGGTGACTCCGTTGACGTTGGGGAGGAAGGACTCGGCAACTATCGCAACTCGCATGCGGGCAATGGTTCCTTCCTCAGGCAACGTGGCATTGATCGGGGAGTTTATTCTTGGCTAACTTTCGGTGAACCGGGGTCGGGTGAAGAAGCTCACTGCCCACCACAATAGTCCGGCGATGATGACCGATACCACGGCCAGGCTGAGGGCGGGGATGATGGCGAGGGTCCATGCGCGGCCTTCCACTTTGACCAGGTCAGGGTCCGCGGTGGAGTAGTTGACCCAGACGCGCTGGCCTTCGCCGAGGCCGGTGGGATAGAGCAGTCCGGTTGGTGGGGAGTGGTAGATGCCGTCGCTGTCGCGGAAGTCGACGGTTGTGCGGAAGGTGGAGATTCCGGTGACGGTGGCCAGGGCGCGGCCGGGGTTGTCGTCGATGGCGCGGTCGTTGAGCCAGGCGCCCGTGATGAGGCTGGCGCAGCCGAGCATGGCGGCGATGAACAGCGCCATGACGAGTTGGCGCAGCCGTCGGCGAAGGGTGGCCCTCACAGTCCGACCTGGAGCGCGGCGTGCAGGGCGCGCCGGGAGGCGCGCGTGGTGCGGGCCTCGATGACGCTCAACCCGGCGGGGGTGTCGGTGGTGTCCAGGAGGGCGTCGATAAGCTCTTGGGTGGTGGTGGCCAGCTGGTGGTTGACGCCGTAACCGGCGCACAGATCGCTTATCGACGCCCCGTGGGGCGTACCGAAGGCACGTTCAAAGGAGGCGCGGAACGGCTCAGCGCCGATTTCCAAGGTTTCGAAGATGCCGCCGCCATCGTCGTTGGCCACGACGATGGTGAGGTTTTCCGGGTGCGGCTCGTTGGGGCCGATGAGGAGACCGCCGACGTCGTGAAGAAAGGTGACGTCGCCGATCAGGGCGATGGTGCGGGGGGCGCGGGGCTCATCGGGGTGGGCGGCCTGTGTGGCCAGGGCGACGCCGATGGCTTGGGAGACGGTGCCGTCGATGCCGGCGGCGCCACGGGGGGCGTAGGTGGTGACCCCGTCGAAGGGCAGGCCCACGAAGGACGCATCGCGGACCGGGTTGGACGCGCCGAGCAGCAGGTAGTCATCGGTGCCGAGCGTGTCAGCGACGGCGGCGGCCGCGTGCAGCCCCGTGAAGCCGTGCTCGGGGTCCTCCAGCGCGGTGCGGACGGCGTCGGCGGCGAGATCGGAGGCGGCCTCGCAGATCTTCAACCACTGCTTGCTGGGTTGGCCGGAGGCCTTCACGGTGGTGCCGCGCCGGGAAGTGGGGCGCGGATCGGTGAAATCCGGGGTGCGGCTCAAGGTGATGAGCTCGATGTCCGGGTCGCTCATCAGCGCCAACACATCGCGGTGCATGGTCGGGTGACCCACCACGATGACTTGCTCGGGCTTGGTCTGCACGACGTAGTCGTTGGCGCTGACCTGGGTCTTGCGGAAGATGGCGGCCGCGAGCGGGTGGATGGGGCGGTAGGGGGCGGGGGCGGTCGGCTCGGCAAAGGTGGGGATGTCCTCGAGTCCGTCGACGGCCCAGGCCTCATCGCCAGCGATGACGAGCGTGTTCCGGCTGAGGTCCACCGCCACCTCCCCGTGGTTAACCGGGGAGGGCAATGGGGCGCGGTGCAGGGTGCGGCTCTGGGCGGGCTCGGGGAGCTGCTCGCCCACCAATGGATTGTCCAGCTCGACGTTGAGGTGGACCTGGCCCTGCGAGGTAAAGGCCGAAGCGATCTCGGGGACGTCCTCGCCCTGCGCGACGGTGACGGTCGGAGCATAGACACCGAAGAGGCCGACCTGGTCGATGGTCTGGCTCGCCCCGGTCCCCTGGAGGCGGCGGGGGCGATCGGCACTGATCACCGCGAGCGGGACGTGGGCGTAGTGGGCTTCGATCATCGCGGGCAGAGCGTTGGCCACGGCGGTCCCGGAGGTCATGACCACGCCGACGTGACGTCCCTGCACTCGGGCCATCCCGAGCGCCAGGAACGCGGCCGAGCGCTCGTCCAGACGGACGTGGACCCTGATGTCCGGGCGCGCTAGCAGGGCCAGGCTGAGCGGGGAGTTCCTCGATCCGGGGCAGATCACCACGTCACTGAGGTGACGGGATAGTTGCTCTGCGACCCGCTGGGCCAGTTCCATGGACGGAGGATTGATCGACATGGTGGTCAAGTCTACTGAGCGGGCGCTGGCTCGGCCTCCCCGCCGGTGAGCGAATCGAGCCAGCCGCCGATGTCGGGGAGCTGGGAGGGGATGGCGGTGGGCAGCACGCGTGAGGTTTCCGTGACGGTGGACGTTTGAGTCTGGGTGACCACGCTGGTCACCGTCACCGGTGGCGGGGTGGTGGGGACGGTGGCGCGCTCCTCGGCGAGGTTTCCGGCTGCGGAGCGCCACAGGAAGAAAAACGCCACGGCGGCGAGGACGGCGATGCCGAAGAGGATGCCCAGGAGCATGGAGAAGCCGCCCGATTGTTTCTCCTCGACCAACGGTGCAGGAGGAACAGGTGGAGCAGGTGGCTCGTAGCGGTACTCCGGATCGTTCTCGCCGGGGAAGTACTGGCGCGGTCGCTCCGGCCGAGGGGAGGAGCCGGTGGGGCCCAGGTAGCGGGTCTCGTCGTCGGGGTTGCGCGGAGTCATGCGGCCAGGTTACAGGTACTGGTGAGCCTCCCGGAGGTGCTCGAACCACCAGTCGCGGCGGGTCACAGGGACTGCCAAGGCTGCCAGGCGGTCGTTGTCAGGGTGGACGAGGGCGACGGACAGGTGGCCGTCGATGATGGAGCGGGGTGGGGCGACGTCCTCGACGAAGAGTTGTTGGGTGGCCAGGCCGGCGGCGGCGGGTGGGACGTCCATCTCATCGTCGTCGTTGAGGAGGGGTAGCGCGGCGACGGCTGCTAGGCCAGCGTTCATGCCCACGGCGGTGTCGAGGGCGGAGGCGACGGTGATGTCCATGTGTCGGGCGCGCAGATCTCGAGCCAGGTCGAGCACCCGGCGCACTCCGCCGAGCGGAGCGACTTTCACCACCGCGACGTCCGCAGCCTGCAGCGAGGCCACGCGGTAGGGGTCGTCGGCGCGGCGGATGGATTCGTCGGCGGCGACGCGGGCGAAGATCCCGGAGCGCATGAGTTCGCGGCGCACCTGGGCGAGTTCTTCCACCGTGGCGCAGGGTTGTTCGAGGTAGTCGAGGGGGCCAAGTGCTCGGGCGGCCTCGATGGCTTGGGTCACGCTCCAGCCGCGGTTGGCGTCGACGCGGATGACGGCGCCGGGCCGGGCGTCGCGGACGGCGGCCACGCGGGCGACATCATCAGCCAGCGTCTGCCCGGGCTCGGCAACTTTGACCTTGACCACGCGGCAGCCGGGGAAGCGTTCGAGCACCGCCGCCACCTCCCCGGCCGGCACCGCGGGGATGGTTGCGTTGACTTCCACCGACGAGCGCACGGGCGCGGGGAAGCCGTCGTAGGCGGCTTCCAGCCCGGCGCGCAGCCACGCGGCGGACTCTTGGGGGCCGTAGTCGAGGAAGGGGGCGAACTCGCCCCAGCCTGCGGGGCCGTCGATAAGCAGTGCTTCCCGAGTGTCTACCCCGCGGAATCGCACTGCCATGGGCAGGGCGACGACGTGGGCGCGGTCGAGGATGTCATCGATGTGCATGGCTTAAGAGTAGGTGGACGGGCCGTAGGCTAGGGGCATGGCTTACAGCACAGACAATCCTTTCGACGCCGCGCAGTGGGAGCCCCTCGAGGGCTTCGAGGACTTAAGCGACATTACGTATCACCGGCACGTGGGCGGGGAACGCAAAGATGGCATCGTGCGGATCGCTTTCGATCGGCCTGAGGTGCGCAATGCGTTCCGGCCGCACACGGTGGATGAGCTCTACCGCACGCTCGATCACGCGAGGCGGACTCCGGATGTGGGCGTGGTGCTCATCACCGGCAATGGGCCGAGCGTGAAGGACGGCGGGTGGGCGTTTTGTTCGGGGGGTGACCAGCGGATTCGGGGCCGGTCGGGGTACCGGTACGCATCCGGGGAGACGGCCGATACCGTCGATGAGGCCCGCACGAAGGTGGAGGGTGGGCGGCTGCACATCCTTGAGGTGCAGCGGCTCATCCGCACGATGCCGAAGGTGGTCATCGCCGTGGTTAATGGGTGGGCGGCCGGTGGCGGGCATTCGCTGCATGTGATTTGTGATCTCACCATCGCGTCCCGCCAGGAGGCCCGCTTCAAGCAGACTGATGCCGATGTGGGGTCTTTCGATGCCGGTTATGGCTCCGCCTACCTCGCCAAGCAGGTAGGCCAGAAGTTCGCGCGGGAGATCTTCTTCCTCGGCCGGACCTACGATGCGGAGACGATGCAGCGGATGGGCGCGGTCAACATCGTCGCCGATCATGCTGACCTGGAGAAGGAGGCCATCCAGGTCGCGCGGGAGATCAACGGCAAGTCCCCGACAGCGCAGCGCATGCTCAAGTTCGCCTTCAACCTCACCGACGATGGTCTCATGGGCCAGCAGGTGTTCGCGGGTGAGGCCACCCGCTTGGCGTACATGACCGACGAGGCCGTCGAGGGCAAGGAGGCTTTCCTGCACAAGCGCGACCCGGACTGGGACCAGTTCCCCTTCTATTACTGATGCTGACCCGTCTATCCCTCCCTCCCCGCGCCGTGCTAGCGATTGACGGCCACGGGGCCAGCGGCAAGACCACGCTGGCCCGTCAGCTGGCCACCAAACATGGCGCGGCATGCGTGGTGGGCACCGATGATCTCGCCTGGCACCACTCATTCTTCGACTGGGCTGACCTGCTTATCGACGCCATCCTTATCCCCTACCGCGCCGGCCACGCGGTGTCCTACCGCCCACCGGGATGGGTAACTATGGACAGGGCAGGGTCGATCGAGGTCCCGGCAGATACTCAACTGCTCATCGTCGAGGGCACCGGGGCAGGCCGCCTCGAGGCCGCCGAGTACGTCGACGCGCTCATCTGGGTGGACGTCGACCTGGATGTCGCCCGCGAGCGCGGCCTGGCGCGAGATGTCGACAGCGGTGTCAACGGCACCCGGGAGGAGGCCGAACGCTTCTGGGACGAGTGGATGGCTGAGGAGATCCCCTTCCTGAACCAGCACCGGCCCTGGGATCGCGCCGATCTCATTGTAGGCCGATGACTGAGGAGATTTCGGAGATGTCAGAGATGTCCCTGCCCAGGTGGTCACAGGTTTCCCGCTAGTATCAACGCACGTGACCCACCGCCTGGAACCCCTCGTCGTCGATCCGCGCGACCCCCGCGCCATTCTGCCGTCGCTGGAGGCGGCTATCGCCGGGCAGCGCACCCTTTTGCCGGTGCCCGCCGATGATCCGGCTCGGGCCGCGCTGCTCCAGGATTCGCAGCGGGCGGGCCGCCCCATTTCCCCGGACATCGCCGTGGTGGTGGCCACGTCCGGGTCGACGGGCACCCCGAAGGGCGCGCAGCTTAGCCCCCTCAACCTCGTGGCCAGCGCCGATGCCACGCACCAATTCTTGGGCGGTGAGGGCCAGTGGATGTTGGCGATGCCGGCCCACCACATCGCGGGTCTGCAGGTGCTGATGCGTTCGCTCGTCGCCGGGTGGGATCCCATTTGTGTAGATCTGAGCACCGGGTTCCACATCGGCGGCTTCGCCCGGGCGGCCGCTCAGGTGCGGGGACGGGCCTACACGGCGCTCACTCCCCTGCAGCTGGCCAAGGCGATGGATTCTCTGCAGGGCATCGAGGCACTGCGGGTCTTCGACGCAATCCTCATCGGCGGTGCGCCGCTCAACCCGCAGTTGGCGAAGGCGGCGGCCGACATGCAGATCACGCTGGTGACCACGTATGGCTCCTCGGAGACCTCGGGCGGTTGCGTCTACGATGGCCGCCCGCTGCCCGGCGCGCAGGTCCGCGTCACGCAGGGTCGAATCCACCTCGGCGGGCCGACGATCGCCCGCGGCTACCGCAATCACCCGCAGCACCCGGCATTCGCGGAGGAGGGCTGGTTCGCCACCTCCGATACTGGGATGCTTATCGACGGCCGGCTCACCGTCACCGGTCGCCTCGACACCGTCATCGATTCCGGTGGTTTAAAACTCCACCCGGAGGTGCTGGAGCAGGCGATGCTGCGGATCCCCGGGGTGTCGGGGGCCTGTGTCGTCGGGGTCCCGCACCCCCGCCTGGGGCAGGCCATCGTGGCGGCATACTCCGGGACGGCGACGGTGGCCGAGGTCCTTGAGGGGCTGGATGACCTGCCCCGCTGGCAGGTGCCGAAGGAACTTCGGCATGTTGCGGACCTGCCGCTGGCGGGGCCGGGGAAGGTGGACCGGCGGGGCGTCGAAAAGCTGTTTTAATCCTCTTCCGCCGAGGCAGCCACCAACCGGGCGATGTCCTCGGGCGTGTACACCCGGGCGATCTGCTCATCGTTGCCGCCCATGAGGGTATTGCCGATGACGAGCGCGCCGCCCTGCGTGCTGGGCACGACCGCAAAGTTGCGGGGATGCGCATAGACCTGCCGGATGGGGTGGCCTGAGCGCAGCGCGCACACATGCAACCACACATCATCGGCGCGGGGCGTGAGCTGCTGGAACTGATCCCCCTGCTCAACGACGTAGGAAATGTAGGAGCTGGGGTAGAGCACGCCGGAGACACCCGTGGCGAAGTGGAGGAAAGACGCCCGGCTGGTATCGGCGGCGCTCCACTTAACGTAGGGCAGCAGGCGACCGTGCCGAAGCTCGATGCGATGCGCGCGATAGGCGATGACCACATCGTTGCGCAGCTCGCCGATAAACAACAGTCGCTGGAGGAACCACTCCGGGTAGATCATGTCGTCATCGACGGTGACCACGCGGGTGGTGGTGCCAGCGACCGCGCGGAACTGATTCCAATACTTGGTGTGCGGCCCGTAATTGCCATCCGAACACCGCACCTGCAAGCCCCGCCTGACCAGCCGTTTCAGGCCAGCGGGCAGCTCTTTGTCGAAGTCCCCCTGGTCCAACCACAACACGATCGGCGCCCGGGCATCGCCGCGGGCAATGGATTCCACCGTGAAGTGCGCGCGCTTCAGGCGATCCCCATGCGACGTCAGGGAGATAACGACGTCTCCGCTGTGGGGAATGGGATCCCGAGAAAAGCGATTACGCCACGTCAACGGGATCATCCGCAGCAGGGTGAACAGGAAGCTCACCACCTGGCCCAACACGTACGTCAACCACATCCCTGCGCTCAACCCTTCTACTTCGGTGCTCAGACTGGTCCCAACCCTACGTCCGGAGCGGCCCCTGCGCCTGCCGAGCCCAGGCACCCGGATAGGAAAAGCTCGGCCCATGAAGGACAATGGGGCGCATGCTCGAAGATCATTCCTCGCCAACAGCCACGCCGCGGGATTGGTGGCAGGCCGCCCGCCCGCACACCTGGCCCAACGCCTTCGCCCCCGTCATCGTGGGCTCGGGTGCTGCAGCCTACGCCGGTGGTTTTTCGTGGTGGCGAGCCTCCCTGGCGCTCATCGTGGCGTGGGCGCTCATCGTGGGCGTCAACTACGCCAACGACTATTCCGACGGCATCCGCGGCACCGATGAGGACCGGACCGGGCCGACCCGCCTCACGGGTGGGCGCCTGGCGAAGCCGCAGCACGTCAAGATGGCCGCGTTCCTCGCCTTCGGCGTCGCGGGCGTGGCCGGCATCGCGCTATCGCTGTCCAGCGCCTGGTGGCTCATCCTCGTTGGCGCGCTCTGCATCGCGGGAGCGTGGTTTTACACCGGTGGGAAAAACCCCTACGGCTACCAGGGTCTCGGCGAGGTGGCGGTGTTCATCTTCTTCGGCCTGGTCGCTGTGCTGGGCACCGAGTACACCCAATCCGGCTCCGTGAGCTGGATCGGCCTGGCTTGCGCGATATCCATTGGGGCGATCTCCTCCTCCGTGAACCTGGCCAACAACCTGCGCGATATCCCCACCGATACGGCGTCCGGAAAGATCACCCTGGCGGTGCGCCTCGGTGATCGAACAACCCGCTACCTTTACTCCGCGTTGGCCCTCACCCCGTTTGTCATGTCCCTGGTCATGGCCGCGGAACTGCTTCCCCTCCTCCTGGCCATCCTCGCCCTCCCTCTGGCGCTGAGCGGAGTTGTCCTCGCGCTGCGCGGGGCGCGCGGAATGGAGCTCATTCCGCTCATCAAAACCACCGGCCAGGCCATGCTCATGTGGGCCGTCATCACCGCCGTCGTCCTGGCTTTGAATTCCTAATGACGGGCGTGATCACGGGCTTCGCCATCATCCTGGCGGTCATTGCCACCGGCATGCTGCTCGCGCGCTTCGGCGTGATCAAGGACGACCGGGAGCGCCTGGTGCTCAATCGGGTGGCGTTCTACGCCGCCTCCCCGGCGCTGCTGTTCACCTCGGTGGCCAACTCCGATGCATCGACACTGGTGTCACCGGTCATTGCGGTCATCGGCTTATCGACGCTCGCGACATCCGCCGTCTATCTCGCCGCTTCAGCGGCGTTCTTCCGGCAGGATGTGCCGACGACGACGATGGGCGCGGCGTCGGCAAGCTATTTTAATTCCGTCAACATCGGCCTGCCCGTGAGCGTGTACGTCCTCGGGGAGGCGACCTACGTGGTGCCGGTGTTGGTGCTGCAGATGGTGGTGTTTACCCCGTTCGTGCTCGCCGGGCTGGGGTCCGCGGATGCCGGCGGCCGATCCTTAGCGGCAAAGATCGGGGCGTCGATGCGCTCGGCGCTGCTCTCCCCCATCGTGCTCGGTTCCCTGCTGGGCCTCATCGTGGCGGTGGCGGACATCAACATCCCAACCCCGGTGATGACTCCCCTGGTGATCCTCGGCGGGGCATCCATCCCCATGATCCTCATCAGCTTCGGTGCCTCCCTGCGCAATACGGCACCCCTGGCATCACCGGCGGATCGACCGGGCACCGTCGTGGCTACGAGCCTCAAGCTCTTAGGGATGCCCGTGCTCGCCTGGCTCATCGGACTTGGCCTCGGGCTGGATGACACGCAGCTCTACGCCGCCGTCATCCTCGCCGCGCTACCGACCGCCCAGAACGTCTACAACTACGCGGCAACCTACCAACGCGGAATGATCATGGCGCGCGACACCGTCTTCCTCACCACCTTCGGGTCCTTGCCCGTGATGCTGGCCATCGCGCTACTCTTCGGGCGCTAGCGGGATTCGAGCTCCCGCTTCACCCACTCCTTCCGAGCCTTCCGCTCCTGCGACCGCGCCGCCACCGACGCCGTCGCCTCAATGCGCAGATTCTTGAACACGAGCATGGACAGCGGGAACGCCACCAACAACGCCAACAACGCCGACATCATGAGCGGCACCGGGGCATCAATCGCCACCGCCGCCAGCTGAATGAGCACCGTGAGGCCCAAAAACAGCAACAAGCGCGCCCCACCGTACTTAAGCAGGGCCATATTGGCGCGGCGCGAAACCTCCGGGTCGAGGGCTGGAGGCTGGTTCGAGTTGTCCTGGTCAGTCACACCCATGAGCTTACTCAACGATCCTGGGGCGGCAGGCAGCCAACTGTCGTGGCACCGTAGAGTGGAGAACAAAGAAGGAGGAACTCATGGGACGTCTACTACTGCTCCTGCTCATCGTTGCCGCTGTCATTTTGGTGTGGCGGGCCTTCCGACCCTCCACCTGGAACCGCAACCAAGTCGCCGCGCCGCCCCGCCAGATCAAGGGCCCGGACGATGACGAAGAGTTCTTGTGGAACATCGAGAAAAACCGCTTCAAACGCCGCCGCGCCCAAGAGGCCGCCTCCAAAGAGGAAGAAGAGCGGATGAAGCGCGCCCGGGAACGCTACCTCGAGCACGAGGACGATTCACCCGACCCCAAGCCGGACAGCGACAGCAGCGATGAACCCAGCGACAACTCGGGAGAAAAATAGCCTGGACTAATTGGACGTTGGCTGGCCGTTGACAGCGCCATTGTCAACGAAGGTGAGGCGCAGACCAAGAGCGTGCGCCACGGCGGACACAATCTCCCAGCGGACGCCCGCGCCGCCGTGCTCAATCGTGTGCAGGGTCGACCGCGATACCCCAGCCGACTTGGCCACTTCCTGCTGGAGCCGACCCGAAGCACGTCGCTTCTCCGCCAGAACGGCACCCAGGGCGATGAGTTCCGGGTCATCGCCCGCAGGCTTGCCAATCTTCTTCCGGGGGACGGATTTTCCAGTCATTCGCTCCTCCTTAGAGGTAGACATGCTTCGACGAGCTGATGGCCAGCGAAGATTCGCCACACAACGTGGAGACCTTTGATACCTCCGAGCGTAGACCGCTCTACTAGTTTTTGCCTGAAAAGTTCTAGGGCGTTCTATGTAGCCGTACTGCTGGCCGCCTCTAGGGCCGCCAACAAAACCGGGATGTGGCTGTGCTCCTCGTCCGACACGGCGGTCAACAGTGTCACGGTTGCGGCGCTGAGGCCAGCGACGAAATTCTCCGCAGCGTGGGACGCCTTGAGCTCCTGCCGATAACGATGAGCAAACTCCTCATAGGTGATCTCCCCATGATGAAAAGACGACCGTAGTTCGCTTGAGGGAGTCAGCTCCTTCTCCCATAGAACCAGATGGGCCCGCACCTTGGACATCCCCCGCGGCCACAACCGATCCACCAACACGCGTAACCCGTCGTCGGCGCTGGGGGCTTCGTAGATTCTCTTGACGCGGAAATCAGTCATAGGGCCATGTTAACGATCACGCGAGGAAAGAACACAGAACTCATTTCCCTCCGGGTCCGCCAGCACCGTCCACGTCACGGCCTCTTCGTCCTGACCAACATTGACCCGCGTGGCCCCCAACCGAAGCAGCCGATCAATCTCCGCCTCCCGATCCTGCGAGACGTGCGCCGCAAGATCGAGGTGAAGACGATTCTTGACGGCCTTGGGCTCTGGGACGGGCACAAACACCCAGGCCTGGGCTCGCTCCCGCCAGATGGCCACATCCTCGACCGGCTCTTCGCTCACGTGGGGCGGGAGGATGACTGCCTCCTCAGGTGTGTCATAGACCAACGCCCACTCCAGAGCCTCAGCCCACCAACGAGCAAGCGCCTGCGGAATATTTGCGGGATTTCGGACCTAGATCCGCGCCGGGCAGCGTGCTGGTTGCTACCGCTTACCTGTCCTGACCTGGCCTAATTCAGCCCGGCGTAAGAGTGCAGGCCAGAGACCACCATGTTGATGAAGAAAAGGTTGAAGATCATCGTGGCCAGGGCCAGGATGTTGATCCAAGCGGCCTTGTAGTCGCGCCAACCGGCCGTAGCGCGGGCATGGAGGTAGGCGGCGTAGAGGATCCAGGTGATGAAGGAGACCGTTTCCTTGGGGTCCCAGCCCCAGAACCGACCCCAGGCGGCTTCGGCCCAGATCGCGCCGAGGACGACACCAAGTCCGAAGATGGGGAGGGTGAAGATGGCGGACTTGTAGGCCAGGGCGTCGAGCTTCTTGGCGCTGGGGAGTGGCTTAGCCAGGGCGCCGAAGAATCCACGTTCTTGGCCACGCGGCTGCCAAATGCGCAGCAGGTACAGCAGGGAGGCGATGCCGGAGAGCATGCCGATCGAGGCGCCGATGGAGACGGTGGACACGTGGATCGGGAACCAGAAGGACTGGAGGGCTGGCACGACGGGGGCAGCGTCGGAGTAGAGCTTGGTGCCGCCGAAGAACATGAGGGCCAAGACCGGGACCAGCAGCCAGGGCCAGACGATGCGCCATTCTTTGCGTTGGATAACGATGGCGGCGCCGACCATGGTGAAGCCGGTGATGACGAGGACGTACTCGTAAAGGTTGCCGAAGGGGAAACGATCGGTGGCCAGACCGCGCATGACCGCGGAGGCCACGTGGACCACGACGCCGAGCCACACGAGAGATTGGGTCATGCCGCCCCACTTGTTGGCGGAGGCTTCGCGGCGATGGAGCTCGTCCTCGGTGATGGCCTCAGTAGCAACCTCGGCGCTTTCCTCGGCGGAGTCCGAGCTCCCCGCACCGACGGTGACCAGCTGCTTGGATTCGACATCACTCAGTGCCCGGCGGGCGTCAACGACCCCGAGCATCTTGACGTAGTAGACCATGGACAGCACGAGGGCGGCCAGGTAGATGATGAGCGCCGTGATGAACGCGGTGTCGGAAAAACTGGCGAGAGTCTGATTGACAGGCATGGACTCTTAAACACCCTCACAGTCGGTGGAGCTAGGCAGATACCTTTGTGAGGCTACCCCACGCTACCGGCCGCTTCCAACTTTTGATGGATGAGATCAGCGGGGATTAATCGCGGTCATCGTACAGCCCATCTTCGTCGTCCAACTCGTCGGGATCGGGCAGGCCGAGGAGCTCCCGGTGGATCGCCTCGAACTCGCTGCCCCATCCGGCGCGGTCGGTCCGGGCGAGGCCACCGAGCTCGACGAGCGTGGTGCCATCGTCAGCCGGGCGCAGGCGCACCCAGATGCGGCGGCGCTTGATCACCAGGGACCCAACGAGGGAGGCCAACATGATTGTTGCGGTGACCAGCACCCACGGTTGGAAGGGGTCGCGGGAGATTTGGTAGTTGGCGAATTCGCTGGCGCCGTCGAAGGTGACCACGGTGCCGTCATCGAGGGTGACGGAATCGCCCTGGCTGAGGTTGACTCTTTCGATTTTTTGCAGCTGACCGGAGTGCATGAGCGAGGGGTCGAGGCTGAAGATGGACTGGGCGCGGCCGGTATCCAGGCCGGCATCGCCGCGGTAGATGTCGATGGCCACGGCCGGGTCGCGCATCGCCGGGTACTGGGAGGTGAGCAGCTCGCCTTGTTCGCCATCCCACTGCGCCGTGGGGGCAAACAGGCCCTGGATGGCGATTTGGTTCTGGCGGCGCTCATAGAGGTCGGGGTACATGCCGGCGGGGGGATCGAAACGCATGACGCCGGAGGAGAGGAAGAAGGTCGGATCGTCGGGGCGCCACTGGATGGTCTGGGTGCGGGATTCGCCGTCCGGCCAGGTGACGGTGAAGCTCGGGGCGTAGCCGTGGCCTTGGAGGTAGATGCGGTCACCCTCGATGCGCAGCGGGTGGTTGACCTTGAGCTGGTAGTCCTCCCACTGGTCCTTCGGCGTGAGGATGTCATCCCCGGCCGCCCAGGAAATGTTCGAGGTGAACATCTCGGCCTGGCCGTTGGGGAGGTAGTCCGCGGAGAAGTCGTGGGCGTCGAAGCAGAAGGTGGTGAGCCCGGTGCCGTCGAACAGCGCCCCGGCGCGGAAGGAGTCGAAGTTAGCGGTGGAGGTGTTGCAGAACTCCGTGTTTTGGGTGATCTCCGGGGTCTCATAGTTGCCGGACTCGGTCACGACGATGACCTGGCCTTCGTAGTAGACCAGGCGGCCGGCGGCGATGGTGATGAGCATGCCCACCAACCCGAGGTGGAAGAGGAGGTTGGCTACCTCCCGGCCGTAGCCTCGTTCGGCGGCGAGGGAGAAGGCGCCCGCCCGGTCCTCCGACGGCTGGTACTCCGAAACGTGCCACTTCTTTAACAGGCGGCGGGCATCGGTGGCCACCTCGTCGAGGGGCTTGTCGGAAACACCGGTGGCGTGCAGTGGCAGGCGGTGAAGGTTTTTCGGCGCCCGGGTGGGCGGGGTGTTCATTGCTTTCCAATGATCCCAGGTGCGCGGAAGGATGCAGCCGACGAGGGAGATGGTGAGGAGGACGAAGATGGCGACGAACCAGACGGAGGAGAAGACGTCGAAAAGCTGTAGTTTGTCGTAGATCTCAGCGAGACGGCCATTGTTGGCGATGTACTCGGTGACGTTTTCTTCGTTGAGGCTGCGCTGCGGCAGCAGGGCGCCGGGGATGGCGGCGATGGCCAGGAGGAACAGCAAGACGAGGGCGGTGCGCATGCTGGTGAGCCAGTGCCAGGCCTTGTTGAGGTAGGTGACTACGATCCGCATCGGGTTGTGTTCCATTCCTAGATTGATTGTTGATCCGCCATCCGGCTAGATCAAGGTTGCACCGTACTCCACGGTCCACTGTCGCACCCAGTTGATGAACTCCGCCCAGGCGCCGGTGACCAGGGCCAGGCCGACGAGGATCATGAGCACTCCGCCGGTGATCTGGATGGCGCGGGAGTGCTTGCTCATCCATCCGACGGTGCGCATCGCTCGGGCTGAGCCCAGCGCCACGAGCAGGAAGGGCAATCCCAATCCGAGGCAGTAGCCGACGATGAGGATGACTCCTCGGGCCGCGGTCATGCCTTGCGTACCGGCGGATACCGAGATGATGGCGGCCAGCGTCGGCCCGAGGCACGGGGTCCAGCCGAGGGCGAAGACTCCGCCGAGGAGTGGGGCCCCGAGCCAGGTGGTCCAGCGTTTCGGGGCCATGCGGGTATCGCGCTGGAGCATGGGCACCATTCCCATGAACACGATCCCCATGAGGATGGTGATGACTCCGCCGACCCGCATGAGGGTCTCGGCGTTGAGCGTCAGCGCGCTGATCGCCCCGAACACCGTGACCGTGGCCAGGACGAACACCACGGTGAAGCCGAGGATGAACAACAATGCGGCACTGGCCACCGCCCATTGCCTTTTCTTAGCGACGACCGGCCCATGCTTGCTGTCCATGGTCATCTCACCGCCGACGATGCCCGCCAGGTACGACATGTACCCCGGCACGAGGGGGACGACGCAGGGGGAGGCGAACGACACCAATCCCGCCGCTGCGGCGGCGAGGATGCCCAACAACAGTGGGCCGGAGGCGGCGGCGTCGGCAAATTGTTGTCCCACTCCCTGGGCCAGTACAACCTCCACCATTAGGCCTCCTGGGCCAGGGGTAGCGCGACATCGAGAATGTCGCTGGAGGTGACCTCCCGGAGGAAGACGGCCGCCGGGCGATGCTGCTTATCCAACACAATCGTCGTCGGGATGACTGAGGCCGGTACGCCACCGAGGACAGCGGCGGTCCTAAACGGCGGGTCATAGATCGACGGGTAGGTCAGGCCGTTGTCGGTGAGGAAGTCCTGCGCGATCGTCTGGTTGTAATCGCGCACGTTGATGCCCAGGACGGTGCCGCCCACCTTCTGCAGCTCCTCGTGGGCGATCTGCAAATCATCGGCCTCGGAACGGCACGGTGCGCACCACTGCCCCCACGCGTTGAGGACCACGACTTCCCCGGCGTAATCGTCGAGGCTGATCTCTTGGCCCTCCTCCGTCAGGGAGGCACCAGTGAAGGTGGGCAGCGGGGCGCGCTCGGACTCCGGGTAGAAGATCTCTACCTGGCCGCCCGGGGAGTGGAATTGGAAGGTCCCCCCGACGGCGACGGCATTCTTCGCAGCGTCACTATCAGCGGTGCAGGCGCTCAGGGTCAAAGCCGCGGCGATCACCACGGACACGGTTTTCAGGCGCATCCTCGTCAGATTTCCTTCGCGGGTGTGGAGTAGAAAATGTCAGTGAGCTGGTCACCATCGAACACCAAGGAGGTGACGGAGGCGAGGTCGCATTCCCGCCCGGCGTGCGCCAACGGCAGGTCACGCGCACTGCGTTGAACCATGACGATGGGCAGCTGGTGGCTGATGAGGATGGCCTCGTGCCCCTCGGCCTGGGCCCGCGCCCGCTCGACGGCCTTCATCATGCGATCAGCGATGTCGACGTAAGCCTCCCCCCAACTCGGTTCAATGGGGTTGAGCATGAGCGGCCACCGCACCGGGTTCCACAACTGGGAACGCCAGCCTTTGGTGCGCAGGCCCTCGAAGCGGTTGCCCGCCTCGACGATGTCCTCGACCGTGTCTACCTCGAGCCCGGTGATCTCAGCGAAGGGCTCGGAGGTCTCCTGCGCCCGCTGCAGGGGCGAAGCACCCAGGTAGGTGACGTCGTGGCCCTCAAAGGAACGGGCCGTGCGGGCAGCCTGGGAACGCCCCCGCGAGGACAGGTGATAGCCGGGGATCGTTCCGTACAGGATCTTCTCGGGATTATGGACCTCGCCGTGACGGACAAGGTGGACGATCGTGGTGCTCATGGAGGGGTTCCTTAGGCAGTTGCTGCGGCGGCGGCCTGCGAGGCGGGGACGAGGGCGCTCTCAATCCTCTTGAAATCATCGTCGGTCAGGGCGGTGGACACAAACCAGGTTTCAAACACGCTCGGCGGGGCGTAGACCCCGTGGTCCAGCAGCGCGTGGAAGAAGGGCGGGAAGCGGAACGTGTCCGCTGCCTTCATCTCATCGAAGTTATGCCCCGGCCCTTCGGCGAAACGGATGGAGAACATCGTGGCGGCGCGCTGGATGTGGTGGGCCACGCCCTCCTTGTCCAACGCGCTGGAGATGAGCCCCGCCAGGCGGTCAGCGTTGGCGTTGAGCACCGGGTAGATGTCCTCGCTGGCCAGGCGTAGCGAAGCCATTCCGGCGGCCATCGCCACCGGGTTCCCGGAGAGGGTGCCGGCCTGGTAGACGGGGCCGTTGGGAGCGAGGTGCTCCATGATGTCGCGCCGGCCACCAAACGCTGCGGCGGGTAGGCCACCGGAGACGACTTTGCCAAAGGTGGTGAGGTCACCGGCCACACCATCGACGCCGAACCAACCAGAGTACGAGGTACGGAAGCCGGTCATCACCTCATCGAGGATGAGCAGGGCGCCGTTGGCATGGGCCAACTCCTTGAGCGCGGCATTGAAGCCGTCCTGCGGGGCGACCGTCCCCATGTTGCCGGCGGAGGCTTCCGTGATGATGCAGGCGATCTCACCCGGGTGGTCATCGAAGGCGCGTTGCACGGCCGCGAGGTCGTTGTAAGGCACAACGATGGTGTCCGCCGCCGATGCCCCGGTGACGCCCGGGGAGTCGGGCAGCGCGAAGGTCGCGACCCCGGAGCCCGCGGAAGCGAGGAGCGCATCAACGTGCCCGTGATAGCAGCCATCAAACTTGATGATCTTGGCCCGGCCGGTAAAGCCGCGCGCCAGGCGCACGGCCGACATGGTGGCCTCGGTGCCGGAGTTGACCAACCGCACCTCCTCGACGCTGGTGCGATCGACGATCATCTGCGCCAATTCGGTTTCAGCGTTGGTGGGCGCGCCGAAGGACAGCCCCTTGGTCACGGCCTGCTGCACGGCTTCCACCACCTCCGGGTGGGCGTTGCCGTGGATCATCGGGCCCCACGAGCACACCAGATCCACGTACTCGTTGCCGTCAACATCCCGTAGGCGGGACCCCGAGGCGGACTCAATGAACCGGGTTTGGCCGCCGACGGAACCGAAGGCCCGCACCGGGGAGTTCACGCCGCCGGGGATGAGGGCGCGGGCGCGCTCAAAAGACTGGGCAGACGCGGTGGTGTGGGCTGAGGTCACATCGGCGGTAGTCATGGGTACTCATTGTAGGGGGTAAGGCGGGGTAATCCATATGGTGGGGGCTACCCCACCACCTTGAGGCCGATGATGCCGCCTACGACCATGAGCAGGAAGAGCACCTTGAGCACGCTGACAGCCTCCTGGCCAGTGGCAAAGGAGTAAACGACCGCGAGTGTGGCGCCGACGCCGACCCACACCGCGTACGCGGTGCCCAGGGGGAGGGTCTTGAGGGCCCACGCGAGCCCGCCCATGGAAATCACCAGGGCAACAACGAACACGAGGGACGGCCCAAGGCGACTGAAACCAGCCGACCTGTCCAGGGCGATGGCCCAGACAGCCTCGAAGGCACCGGAGACGAGCAGAATGATCCAGGACATAGTCACGACAACATCTTTCTGGCCGTCTTGTCGCGACTCCGGGTACGGCTCCCTCGTCCGGGCCCCACCATGGTGGCGAGGCTGTGGTATCAGATCAGCCTAGCAAACGGGCGACGGCAGCGCGGGCGTCCGCAATAACGGCCGGAACTCCCACTCCCCCGGCCCAGGCCCCGGTGACCTCAACCCCCGGCACTGAGGCGAGCTCGGAGCGCACCGCCTCCACGGTGGCCAGGTGGGTCTCGTCGTAGCGGGGTAGCCCGCCGAACCAGCGCTGGACGTAGATTTCCGCCAGCCCGGCCTCCCGGCCGTCGAACCCAGTGACCGTCTGCAAGTCATCGAGGGCCCAATCAACCAGGTCATCTTCGTCGGCGCGCACGATCTCGTCCTCGCCGAAGCGACCGAAGCTGGCGCGCACGAGGGCTCCGCCACGCTCCCCGAGGTGGGGCCACTTTTTCGACGACAACGTGAAGGCCTTCGCCCGCACATCCGGCTCATCGGCCGCGACGAGCACGCCGGAGTTATCCGGCAGTCCTGCGGAAGAATCGAACTTCATGCCCACGACGACGGACGAAGCCAGCTTGATGGACTTCAACGCAACCGAGGCCTCTGGGGATAACGAACGCAGGAGCATCGCGGTCGTCGGGGCCGGGGTGGCAAAGACAACGCGGTCGTAGGTTCCCTCGCCCGCCCCGGTGATGGTGAAGCCGCCGACCCCGCGGGTCACGCCGGAGACGAAAGCATCGAGGTGAATGTCGGCGCCGGATGCCTCCGCGAGGGCCTCGTAGACCACGGCGTACCCGCCGTCGAAGGAGGCGAACACCGGCTTCGGATCGCCGCTGGGAGCCGGTCGCTGCGACTCCACCCGCGCCACCGCCCCGGACAAGGTGACCTTCTCCCCCGCCGTGGCCAGCGCATCAAAGGCCGCCGCCAGCTGCGGCACCGTCGCGCGCACGCCGAGGTCATCGGCCAGGCAGGAGTACACGCCACCGAGGAGGGAGGACACGACGCGGTCAACGACCTCATCCCCGTAGCGTTCGCGCACCAAGGCGCCGAGGTTGAGGTCCCCACCGACGGGCCAGGCGATGGTGTCCTGGTCCCCCTCGGCGTCGATACGCGCGGCGGACTCGGCGGACACGAGGTGCGCGACCGGCTCCGAGCTCGACGGAATACCCATGACGCCCACGGCGGGCAGGGGGTGCGTCTGGCCGCCGGAGTACACCAGCGAGCGCAACCCCGAGGGATAGCGCAGCAGCTCGCCCAGCCCCAGCTCCTCAAAGTAGGCGGTCGCGTCCGCCCGGAAAGCGAGGTAGGCCTCCGCGCCCATGTCCGTCGGCCCGGAGGCGAAGGGCACGGTGAACAGCTTGCCGCCAATGCGGTCGTCGGCTTCGAAGACGTCGATCGTGGCGTCAGCGTCCGCGCGGCGGATCTCAGTAGCAGTGACGAGGCCGGCCAAGCCGGCTCCGATGATGGCGTAGCGCACTAGTTTTCTCCGTGAACGATGGCGACGGCCTCGGTGATGGCCTCCGCCGGGGTGTTGGGCAGGACGCCGTGGCCGAGATTGAAAATGTGGCCGGTGGCATGACCGGCAGCAATGGCGGCGGCGGCTTCGGACGTGATGCGCGCGACCTCCTGCTCCACCACGCTACGCCCGGCAAAGAGCATCGCCGGATCGAGGTTGCCCTGCAGCACCTTCGGCCCGCTCACGGCGTTGATCCGCGCGGCAGCGGTGTCTAGCGGGACGCGCCAATCCACGCCCATGACCTCGGAACCGGCCTCGCTCATCGCGCCGAGCAGCTCGCCGGTGCCCACCCCGAAGTGGATGCGGGGAATGCCGGCGTCCTCGATAGCGCCAAGAATCTCCGTCGAATAGGGCAGCACAAACTCGCGGTAATCGCGCTCGGTGAGGAACCCCGCCCAGGAATCGAACAGCTGCATGGCGTCAATACCGGCGTCGATCTGCAGCTGCAGGAAGCGAATAATCGTCGGCGTCAGCCGCTGCATGAGGGCGTGCCACGTCTCGGGCTCGCCGTGCATCATGGCTTTCGTCTTCTCGTGGTTCTTGCTCGGCCCACCCTCCACCAGGTAGCTGGCCAGCGTAAACGGCGCGCCCACGAATCCGATGAGCGCCTGCGAATCAGTCAACTCATCAAGGATGATCTCAATGCCAGCGGTCACTTCCGGCACGTCCGACTCCAGGATTGCCAGCTTATCGACGTCCGCCCGACTCCGGATGGCTTCATCCATCACCGGTCCGCGCCCGGCCACAATCTCCACTCCGACGCCGGCCGCTTTCAGCGGCACGACGATGTCGGAGAACAAGATCGCGGCGTCAACATCGTGGCGGCGCACCGGCTGCATGGTGATCTCCGCCAACAGTTCCGGCATGAAACAGGAATCGAGCATGTCGATCCCTTCCCTCACCTGCCGGTACTCCGGCAGGGAGCGGCCGGCCTGGCGCATGAACCAGACGGGCGTGCGGGAGGGGGTGCGGCCGGGGACAGCGGCGTCGAGAAGCGGGGCGTCGTTGAGGGTGCGGCGAGTCATACCGTCCATTGTGGTCCATAAGTTGGATGGGGCCTAAACGGAAGCGGGCACGACCTAGCGGCGGAAGACTCGCGCCCGGTTGGAGCGGGCCTCGATGATGAGCGAGGAACCAAGCATGAGCACCGTCGCCGCCATCGGATGCAGCACGCCCGCGATCGACGCCAGCACTGCCAAGCCGTTATACGTCCAGGCGAAGACGATATTGCGGTCAATGATCCGGCAGATGCGGCGACAGTGGACGATGAGCTGTGGGACTCCCGTGACGTCCGGGCGCAACACGATGGCATCAACGTCCGGGTGCTCCGAATGGGCGATCCGATCAACCTGCGAGTCAGTGCCCATGAGGATGCCCACATCGGCTACCCGCAGGGAACTGAGCACCGACACATCACCGACCATGCCGACAGTCGCCCCGCGAGTATGCACCGAGCGCACCGCCTGGGCCTTCTTGCCGGGGGCGATGCCCGCAAGAACGTGATCGATGCCGATGCGGTCGGCGATCCGACGCGCAACGGGATAGGTGTCGCGGGAAAGCATCATCGTTTCCACGCCCATGTCACTGAGCTCCTGGATCGCAATCTCCGCATCATCCTTGACCGTATCGCGCAGGGTGATCACTCCCCGATCGCGGCCCTTCCAGCGCACGACCAGTGGCGTACCGCCCGAAATGGCTGCCGCCGCCAACCGGCCGTGGAGCTGAGACATGTTGAGCGGGCGCCACAACCGGGCCTCCATCTGCTGCATGCTCACGTGCCCGTTGTCGTCGGTGACCGGCAGCTCGATGAGGCCCCGGAAGTCGCCCTCCGGGCCGATCTCGAAGTGGCTGACATCGATCCAATGGGGAACTTCTTCGCCACCGGTACCAAAGTCGCGGGCCTCGCGGGCCGCTTTGACCAGGGCGCGGGAGACCGGGTGATCCGACTCCATGGCGAGGGCACCCGCCACCCGCAGCACCAGTTCGGGGTTCTCCCCCCGGTCGGCCGTCACCGTCTCAATTGCCATGGCCGTCTCCGCGAGGGTGCCCACGCGATTGAAAATCACCGTATCGATGTTTTCGATCACCCGCACGATGCTGCCATCACGAATGAGCACACCGTTACGAGCCGCGGATTCAATACCATTGCGGATCGCCAACGCCGGCGACAACGCGATCGCCACCGGCGCAACGGAGGCGAGCACCGCCAACGACGTGGCAAACGCGGCGTTGAAGTTACCGGCGATAAGCGTCCACAACATGAAGTCCAGGATGGCGATACCAAACGCCGCGGGGATGAGCATTGCGGCCGTGCGAGTAGACAGCAGCGTTGACTGGATCTGCTTCTGGTTCGCGGCGGACACCCAGCGACGGATCGCGGTGAGGCGCGTGCCGTGCCCGGTGTAGGCGGCCCGAACTTTGATGCGCCCCTGCAGGTTCTTCGTGCCGGCGTAGACGTAGGAATTGACCTTGACGTCCTGAACATCTTCGGGCCCCGAGCCGAACAATCCGGGCGAGGCCATGCACGACCCGCCCACTACCTGGCCGTCGACGGGAACGATCTGCCCCTGCTCAATCATGATGTCGTCGCCGACATTGACCTCCTGCAGCGGAATCTTCTCCCTTGACCCGCCTCCGGGTTCGCCGCCGGAGCCCTTCTTCTGCACCACTTCGACCAGCTCGTGGGGGCTGGGTCGGCGGGCGTCCAGCTCATCCAGCAGGCTGACGCGGCTGCGCATGGTGAGCAGTCGGCCCACCAGCAGCAGCACCGTCATGCCGCAGGCGACGTCGAGGAACAACTCGCCGTCGACAATGCGGTTTTGGTTGAACGCAAACCACGATGGTGTTGTCTGCCAGCCAAGATCCCCGGCTGGGGTGAAGATGAGCATCATCAACGACCAGATGGTGGCAGCAATAATCGCGACAGAGCTGGCCGCATCAAGCGCGGTGAGCCCGCGGCGCACACCTCCGACCATCGCCCGGTGGAAGGGCCACGCCCCCCACGTCACCACCGGCAACGCCAAGCCGAGGGTCAGCCACTGCCAACCGTCGAATTGCAACGACTGAAAATAGGTGAGCGCCAGCACCGGCACGGTGAGCACGATGGTGATGATCAACCGGGTGGGGGTGAGCAGGTCTCGCGCGGTGAACAGGATGTCTTGGCGCCCCCGGGCATCGGGGTCCCGCAGGCTTTCGGGGGAATTGTTCAAAAACCCGGCGAGACGGGCCCGCTCCTGAATCCTGGCTTCCTCCTCCAGGTGGCGGCGGAACTTCCACGACATTGAAGAGCGTCGGCGCGTGGGACGAAGTTCCGGTCGCTGCGTCAGCGGCCCCTCCCCCGAGTGGGAGTGCATGATTCGGCGGCGCAGGGAGCCATCGGTGAGGACCGCGCCGATGTCAAAACCCTCGATGACGCGCACGAGGTCGTTCGGATCGACGGTGTCGGGGGCAGTGACCCAGGCGGTGGCGTTGGGATACACCAGGCGGGCCCGCACCCCGGGGATCTGTTCCAGGGCGGCCTCGATGTTTGCGATGTCAGGGGCGTTGTCTAATCCGGTGAGGTCGAAGGCGTAGGAGACCTTGGGGCGCTCAGAAGGGTCGGTGGGGCGGGTGCGCTCGTCATCGATGTCGTTGAACCCGGCTGCGCGGGCAGCGGTCCGTGCCTCGGCGATCGCCGAGGAAACGTCATCGTCATAGCGGTTGTTCATGATTCGAAGACTAGTAGGCTCGGCTAGTTTCGGCCGTTGGCGCGGGCAAAGTAGCGATTGGCGGCCGGGCGGAAAACCAAGAACGCGGCCACGGCGAGGAGGATAACGATGAGGATCATGGCCAATCCGCCGACCTGAATGGCAAAGGCCGCCACGTTGCAGAACACGGCCAGGGCGATGACCACGATAAGTACCCGGCGCGAGATGAGTCCCCCGGATTTCAGCTGCGCGGCCAGCGCCGCGACGAGCACGCCGGCGACGATGTTGAAGATGGCGACGAAGCGGACGTTGCGGTGGAAAGCCTCGATGACCTCCGGCGCAGCTCCCACCCGATCCCCATCTGGCACGGCGACCATCACCAGGCCGGAGAAGATCATGAGGATCGCCGCCGCGACGCATACCCAGTAGCCCCAGCGCAGCACCGACGGCCAGGATCCATCAGCCGGATCGGAGGCGTCGCCGCCACGCAGGCGCCGGTTGGGGTCATCCGGCGAACGGTACATTCCGGGGAACATGCTGGGCATGGTCGTGTCTCAGCTCCTGTCTTTAGCCGTGGGCAACTCGCGGGTCCACGTGAGCGTGTCTTCCTTGAATGTCAGGAACACTCCCATGACGGCGGCGACACCGACGAGGATCTGCACGATGCCATCTACGACATACAGTGCCACGGGTACGTCCGTTCCGCCCGGTGTGACCAAAAACAGCATCATGACGCGGAAGCCGAAGTAGAAGCCGAAGACCAGCAGCATGCGGCGGGCGGTGGCGGCGAAGCGGGATTGGCGCCAGAGGGCAAAGATCATCCACACGAGCAGGCCCATGATGCCCAGGCTTACCGCGCCCATGAGCAGCACCGAGCCATACGCCGCGACGCGCACGCCGGTGTCCCCGATCGTTTCGAGTTGCTGGGGGTCCATCCGGTCCTTGGCGGTGGCGATGAGCGCCGAGGGGTCGATGAAGGTGATGATGACGGTGAGGATCTGGTGGAGCACTTCCCCGCCGACGGCGAAGGAAAACAGCCACACCATGAGCCGCACGGACTCTGGTTGGGTGGGCTTATCGGCGTCAGACATGAAGCACCTTAGCGGCGTCGGTGGCGAAGTAGGTGAGGATCTGGTTCGCCCCGGCCCGCTTGATGGAGGTCAGTGATTCCATCATCACGGCGTCGAGGTCGATCCACCCGTTGCGGCCAGCGGCCTGGATCATCGCGTATTCACCGGAGACTTGATAGGCGGCGACGGGCACCGGGGAAACATCGGCGACGGCGCGCAGCACATCGAGGTACGGCAGGGCGGGCTTGACCATGACGAAGTCGGCGCCCTCATCGATATCAAGCTCGACCTCGAGGAGGGACTCGCGGAGGTTGGCGGGGTCTTGCTGGTACGTCCGGCGATCGCCCTCCAGGGAGGAACCGACCGCCTCGCGGAAGGGACCGTAGAAGGCGGAGGCGTACTTGGCCGAATACGCCATGATGGACACATCCTGGTGACCGGCATCATCCAGCGCCTCCCGGATGGCCAGGACCTGGCCGTCCATCATCCCCGACGGGGAGACGATGTGTGCCCCGGCGTCGGCCTGGGCCACCGCCATCTGTTGGTACCGGGTCAGCGTCGCATCATTATCGACGACCGTCCGTCCCCACCGGTCCTGCCCCACCACGCCGCAGTGCCCGTGGTCAGTGAATTCATCGAGGCAGGTGTCGGCCATGATGAGCAAGTCATCACCGAACTCCGCGCGCAGTTCGTGCAGGGCGCGGTTGAGGATGCCCTTCGGGTTCCAGGCCTGCGAACCATCCGCGTCTTTGTCGGCGTCGAGCGGGACTCCGAAGAGGTCCACGCAGCGCACCCCGACATCGAGCGCCTCATGGGCGGCAGCCTTCAAGGAATCAAAGGTGTGCTGTTGGACCCCCGGCATCGACGAGATCTCCCGCGGGGTGCCGAGCCCATCGGCGATGAACATCGGCAAGATGAGGTCGGCGGGGCGCAGGGTCGTCTCGGCGACGAACTCCCGCATCGCCGGATTGAGCCGTAAGCGACGCGGCCGACGGGCGGGAGTGGGGACGGGCAGTGAGGAAGAATGCTGGTCAGTCACAGCTAGGGCTTGACCTTTCCGGAAGGCGAGTACTTAGACCGCCATCATAGTGCCCGCCGCAAATCAGTCCTGCTCTACGGCCACCGGCTTGCGACGCGCCCGGCGCTTCTTCTTCGGCGGCGGCAGCTGGCCGGCGGCACGGAGGTTGGCCACGTGGTGGGCCAGGGCGTCGACCAGATCGGGGACCTCGGCGGTAGCGGGAACAACGTCAACGCGCAGACCCATCTCCTTGGCAGTGGCCTCCGTCATGGGACCGATGCAGGCGATGATGGTGCGCTGGTGCGGCTTTCCTGCAATACCCACGAGGTTTTTCACCGTGGAGGAAGAGGTGAAGCAGACGGCGTCGAAGCCACCGGACTTGATCATCTCGCGGATCTCCGCCGACGGCGGGGCGGCGCGGACGGTCCGGTAGGCGACGACATCGTCGACCTCCCAACCGGCCTCCACGAGGCCGTCGACAAGCACATCGGTGGCGATGTCAGCGCGCGGCAGCAACACCCGACCCACCGGGTCCAGCTCCTCAACATAGTCGGGGAACACCTCGACCAGCCCGGCGGCGTTCTGCTTCGTCGACGGCGGCAGCAGCTCCGGCGTCATCCCCAGCTCACGGATCGCCTCCGCGGTCTTCGAACCGACGGCGGCGAGATGCACACCAGCGAAGGAACGGGCATCGAGCCCGAACTCGTTGATCTTCTCCCACACCGCAGCGACCGCGTTGACCGAAGTGAACACGACCCACTGGTAGCGGCCCTCAACGATGCCCTTGATCGCCCGCTCCATCTGGGCGGGGTTGCGCGGCGGCTCGACCGAGATCGTGGGCACCGACTGCGGGATCGCGCCGTAGGAGGACAGCCGCGCGCTCATCGACGCCGCCTGCTCCTTCGTGCGCGGCACGAGGACACGCCAGCCGTACAGCGGGCGGTTCTCCCACCAGGAATACTTGGTGCGATCATCCACCCCCTTGCCCAACGTGACCACCAGCTGTCCGCCCAGCTCCACATCCAGGCGGCCCAAGGTAGCCAGCGTGGCATCATGGGTGCGCTGCAGGCGGGTCGTGCCGTTGACCGTGACGGACACTGGAGTGTCCGGGCTCATGCCCCGGGAAATGAACTCCGACGCAATCGTGGTCAGGTTCTCATCAGCGGCCTGCAGCACCAAAGGCTGCGGTGCGCTGGCCAGCTGATCCCAATCAACATTGTTTTCGGTGACATCGGTTTCCGTGTACGTCGACCCCAGCGCGATACCCGCGAAGGACGGCACCGTCGACGGCAAGGACATCCCCGGCACGACCTGAAACTCCAGGCCCAGACCAGCGACCGCGGCGATCTCCGCCATCGTCTGATCCCGGGTCAACGGGTTGCCCGTGACCAGGCGGATCACATCGCCCTTGTCCTCGGCGAGGGCATCCCGCAACTGCGCGGCCACCTCATCGGGGGTAGAGCCGACGGGCTCACGAATATCAGCAGCCGTGGGCTCAGCCGGGCGCGCCGGACGACGACGCGCACCGGCCTCCTTAGCTTCCGCGCAGATGCGCTCGTATTCCTTCTCCGCGGCATCCAGCTTCTCTTGGGGTACTGGCAGTCCGGCAGCCACGACTTCACGCACGCCTGGGAGGACGGCTGCATCTGTCACGGCGATGATCGCCGAAGAGAGCACCTCGCGGGCACGGATGGTGAGTAGATCGGGGTTGCCAGGGCCAGCGCCAACGAAGACGACCTTTCCCGGCTGGGAGGTCTGGGGAGCCATGCTCATACGGATCTTTTCTACAGTCGATGGTTACAATCACAACAGGTCAAGACACAAATGCGCGCCCTTCGCTGCAACCGCCGTTCCCATAAAGGGGGCCATATCGCATGCGGGGCGTCCACCGTGTGGTATCTACACCTTAAATTAACGAGGCCGGATTACGAAAACACCCGACCCCGCCCTCAGCGTGATGTTCAGAGGAATCGGCCAAGTTCGCGGGCATACTCCGGCGCCCGGGCGGTGGAGATGATGATGCGGCCAATGGTGCCCGACTCTAAATCAATGACCACGCCGGGGCCAGTTCCGTGGCACACCGACAGCACGCTGGCGCGGGTGCCGTAGCGGGTGACAAAGGTACCGGTGTCGGTGAGTCCCCTCAGGCGCGTGCCGGGGGAGCGTTTGTCCCGTTCCTGCGCGGCGGCGAAAGCCAGGGCATCGTCGACAACGCGCACCCCGGAGATGGCACGGGCGGGGACGGTGAGGTGGGAGCGGTGGGCGGCGATCTTTTCCCACCAATTGAGGGTGACGGTGACCTGACGCTCGTCGATCTTCAGTTCGGCCATAATCCGGTTGAGTTTACCTCGCCATGATCTCGGCGGCGCCTTCCTCGATGAGCAGGCGGGCGATCCGCTCCCCCAACTCCACGGGGTCAGTGCCCGTGGCACTGTGCTTGAGCTGGGCTGATCCGTCGAGGGCGAACACCCCGGCGGTCAACGTGATGGTGTCACCATCGAGGGTGGAATGTGCCGCGACAGGGGCGGTGCAACCGGCCTCCAGCCGGTTGAGGACGATGCGCTCGGCGATGGCGCAGGTGTACGCGGCGGCGTCGATAAGCGAATCGATGGCGCGGCGAGCCTCGGCGTCATCTGCACGGCACTCGATGGCCAGCGCCCCCTGGGCGGGGGCGGGCAGGATGACCTCGGGGGAAAAGACCTCGGTGGCGCGGAAGCCCTGCTCGACGCGGGACAGCCCGGCGTACGCGAGGACGACGGCATCGAGCTCGCCGGAAGTGACCTTGCCCATGCGGGTGTCGATGTTGCCTCGCAGGGGCAATATCTCCAGGTCAGGGCGGTGCGCGCGGAGCTGGGAGATGCGGCGCGGCGCGGAGGTGCCCACCTTCGCACCCTCCGGGAGGGTGGCGAGGGTGAGGCCATCGCGGGCGATGAGGGCCTCGCGGGCGTCGGCACGCACCGGAACGATGAGGTGGAATCGCTCATCCGGGGCCGTCGGCAAATCTTTGAAAGAATGCACCGCAATGTCGCACTCACCGGCCACCAGGGACTCGCGCAACGCCTGGGTGAACACGCCGACGCCAATGCGCTCGACCGGCGCCATGTTGACGTCACCCGCGGTGGTGACAATGTGAAGCTCGGCGTCAAAGCCGTTGGCGGCCAACGCATCGCGCACATGGCCGGACTGGGTCGTGGCCAATGTCGAGCCGCGCGTACCGATCTTCAAGGTCATTTCTGTTCCTTCTCGTTGATTCCAACCTTGCCTTCCGGCAGGTCAGCGACATCAATCGCCACCGACGGCCCCTCGGAGGCCAAACCAAACAGCTCCTGCAACGCCGACTCATAGGACACGACACCGGACTCGGCGGCCAACTTCTTCACCCGCACCGTCGGCTGGTGCAACAGCTTATCGACGACGCGACGCACCGTCCGCGTCACCTCCTCAAACTCCGGCACATCAATCGCCGGGGTCCGCGCCCGCAGGCGCTCCAACTCCGTGTCCACCAACTCCGAAGCGTGCTTGCGCAATGCGGCCACCGCCGGAACCACATCCCGAACCCGCTGCTCAGAGCTATAGGCATGCAGCTCCTCAGCGACTATCCCCAGCGCCTCCTGGTGCCCCGTCGCATGATCGCCGCGCCCCGACATCGTCTTATGCAACCGCTCGATGTTGACCAGGTGCACACCCTGCAGCTCCGCAGTGGCATCGTCGATATCACGCGGCATCGACAGATCAATGAGCGTGAGATTATCCACCCGATCGCGCGGAATATCCGCCGGGGTGATGGTGAAATCATCCGCCCCCGTAGCCGAGACGGCCAGGTCAACGCGGGAGAGCACGGCGGCACGGTCAGCGAAATCCACGACATCCGCCGGGACCCCCGCCTCCCGCGAATGCTCCGCGAGACGCTCCGCCCGCGAACGCGTCCGGTTAGCGATGATCAGCTTATCGACGCCCAGCTTCCCCAAGTGCGTAGCAGCCAACGAGGCCATCGCCCCAGCACCCAACACCAAAGCGGTGCGGCCCGCCAACTGCTCCGTCCCGAGATGCTCCAACGCCTCATCAACAGCAACGGAGACCATCGAGGCCCCCGCATCATCAATATCAGTCTCCGAATGCACCCGCTTACCGGTGTGCAACGCCGACTGCGCCAGCGAATGCAACGCCGGACCAACCGTGCCCTTCTCACTGGCCTCCTGATACGCCGTGCGCACCTGGCCAATAATCTGCTGCTCCCCCACCACCATGGAATCCAGGCCAGAGGCCACCACCATCATGTGCTCCGCGGCGGCATCGGCGTAGCGAACATAGAGGTATCCCCGCAGCGTATCGATATCCACATCCGAGATCTCATGCAGCACCTCCACCACATCTTGCACCCCGGAGTGGAAGGAATTGGTGACCGAATAAATCTCCAGCCGGTTACACGTGGAGACAATCATCGCCTCACTGAGCGCATCACAATTGACCAGCTTGGTGGTGGTATCTTCCCGTACCGTCTCGTCCATGCTCAGTCGCTCGAGCAACGCCACCGGCGCCGATCGGTGCGACATTCCCACGACGAGCACACTCACGTTTACCTTCACCGCTTTCGACCTGGATCACAATTTCATGCCCCGGGGCGTGGCTAGCGCGCGCACCTCGGGGCGGATCAAACAAAAGGATACCCCCGAGTGAAGAAAAGTCCGTATCCACCCCCGAGCTAGTGGGCCAACGCCGCAGCCAACTCCTCATCATCGACTTCCCAACAGGCAAATTCCTCCTCATCGATGACCACCACCGGCACCCGATCCCCAAACTCCACCGCCAGCTCACCATCATGGTCAACGTTGCGCACCACCAACCGCGCCCCCGCCGCCGCCACGATCGGCGCAATCTGCCGCTCCACCCGCGCGCACGAACCACACGCAGTCCGCACCATCAGCTCCACTACCTGCGCCACAGCCTGACTCCTTTTCTTGCCCAGCTTCTTGCCCAGCTTCTTGCCCAGCGCCACCGATGCAACGCGCCTACGATAGACACGATACAGAGCAGGCAACGCACCCAAAGGAAGGCACGAACACCGCCGTGACCCCGCCTAACAGCGAACCAGTATTCCCCGGTTCCCCGCGAGAATTCCTCGCCAGCTGGAGTGCCACCCGCGGCAACCTCCGCCGCTTCCTCGAAGAACGAGCCCTCCCACCCCTGGGCGAGGAACACCAGCGCGCCGCCGGCGAAGCCTCCGCTGCCGCCGCCGTGCAAGAAACCTTCGGCATCGAGCTCGACGCATTCTCCTCCGGCGTGGATTCCGTCTCGGGATCCATCGAAGCCGCTGGCGGTTTCCACATCAGCGTGCCCGACCCCGACATCCCCCAAGACATCGGCGCGGCCGCCTTTTTCGACGTCGACAACACCCTCATCCAGGGTTCCTCGCTCGTCGTCTTCGCCCTCGGCCTGGCACGCAAACGCTACTTCCGCCTCCGGGAAGTCCTGCCCATCGCGTGGAAGCAGATCAAGTTCCGCGTCACCGGCTCCGAAAATGCCAACGACGTCGCCGTGGGGCGCAACCAGGCCCTGGAATTTATCAAGGGCAAAAGCGTGGCCGAACTGGTCGAACTGTGCGAAGAGATCGTGGACAGCACCATGATCGACAAAGCGTGGCCCGGCACCCGGGACCTCGCGCAGATGCACCTCGCGGCCGGCCACCAGGTCTGGCTCGTCTCCGCCACCCCCGTTCAACTGGCGCAGATCCTGGCCAAACGCTTCGGATTCACCGGCGCGCTGGGCACCGTTGCAGAGGTCGTGGACGGGAAATTCACCGGCCGACTCGTCGGCGATATCCTCCACGGCCCCGGCAAAATGCACGCCGTCGCGGCCCTGGCCGCCATCGAACAACTCGACCTCGCGCGGTGCACGGCGTACTCCGACTCCATCAATGACGTCCCCATGCTGTCCATGGTGGGCACCGCCGTGGCGATCAATCCGGATTCCAAACTGCGCAAGGAAGCCGTCAAGCGCGGCTGGCAGGTGCGCGACTACCGTAACCTCCGCCGCGCCGTGCGCACTTTCGGCCTGCCCGCCCTGGCCACCGCCGCCTTCAGCCTGAGCAGCTGGCGGGTATTCCACGGGCGCAGGGCACCCAAGGACGCATAAGCGAAACCGCCTCCTGCTCTCCCCTGGTTCGGGGAAGCGGAAGGCGGTTTGCTGCGAGGCTTACTTGCCCAATTTACGACGCTGCACGCGGGTACGGCGCAGCATCTTGCGGTGCTTCTTCTTGGACATGCGCTTGCGGCGCTTCTTGATGACAGAACCCATGGGGTTTCCTCAATTCGGATTGATGTACGTACATGACCTACCGACTTTTCCACGGACCCCCTACGGGGATCGCAGCGACCGAGGTGCACGCTCAGCGCAAATAGATCGTCGGCACGAATGCGGTCCATCATACCGACAGGGTCTAGTTGGGCCAAAAACCTGGTGCCCCATGGGCGGTGTACCCGCTCCAAAACCCTCGTTCGCTAACAACTTCGCCGGATTTAGGTGTCGCGAGGACACGAAGTTGTTAGGCAAAGCGGGTTTCGCCAACCGAATCACCAACGGCACCCCACCCTCCGAGGAGAATCGGGTGCCGCTGACGATGGTGCGGGGATCTAGGTCTAACCAGCCTCGTAGTACGAGGAGTCCAGGTAGTCCTTGACCGCTTGCTCGTGCACGCGGAAGGAACGCCCGACGCGAACGGCGGGCAATTCACCGGAGTGAACGAGACGGTAGACAGTCATCTTCGATACGCGCATGATCTCCGCGACCTCGGCGACAGTCTGGAACGATCCCTTGTCTGCATTAGCCATATTTATCTAACCCTTCAAGCAGGTGGCGCGCTGCAGGCTTCCCCTCCCGCAGTTCGGTCACGCACGTGCTTGAACAAGCTTAGCGTGAATTGTGTGACTGTTGCGACTTAAGTGCCAGAAATTTCTTCGCCATCCCCCTACTGGGGATCATTCTTCGGGGCTCCCAGCTCAGCGGAGCGTTCGGCACACGCCTCGGTGGCGCGGAAGAATGCCCCGCGGATTCCAGATTCCTCCAGCTCACGAAGGGCAGCGACGGTGGTGCCCGCCGGGGAGGAGACGTTGGCTCGCAGGGTGGCGGGATCAACGCCGGATTCTGCCAGCATGATTCCCGCCCCGGCGGCGGTGGTGGTGACGAGCTTTTCGGCGACGTCCCTGGTGAGGCCGAGGGATACCCCGGCGTCGATAAGCGCTTCCGCAACGAGGAAGAAGTAGGCGGGCGAGGAGCCCGCTACCGCCGTGACAGCGTCCATGTCGGATTCCGCCACGGGGACGACCTCGCCGACGGTGCCCAGCAGGCGGGTGACCTCGGCCAGCTGCTCGTCGGTGACGAAGCGGCCGGGGGCGACGGCGTTCATGCCACGGCCGACGAGCATGGGGGTGTTGGGCATAACGCGGACGATGGGGGTACCGGCGACGGCGGCATCTTCCATGGCGGCAATCGGGATGCCCGCGGCCATGGAGACGAGGACGGTGGTGTCATCGTTGTCTTCGAGCGAGTCGGAGATTTCTCCGATGAGTGCGGTGATGCCTTTGGGTTTGACGCAGAGGAAGACGACGGAGGCGCCTTCGACTGCTTGGCGGTTGTCGGTGAGATCGCGCACTCCGTACGTGTCGCGGAGTTCCGCGCCTCGCTGCGGACGTCGATTGGTCACCGTGATGGACTGCGGGTCGGCCCCGGCATTGATGAGGCCGGAGATCAGGGCCTCGCCGATTTTGCCGCCGCCTAGGACTGCGAGATTGCTCATGGCTTCCACCCTGCCACAACCGAGCTCCAGGTCCCCATGCTGGACCGGAGTGAGCGACCGGAAACCACTAAGGGAAACCAGGGTTTGGAACTTAATTGTTTCTCAGCTCTATATTCGTTAACGGTTAGTTTGGCCCATCATCGCCCGTCATCGCATACAGGAACCTTCCAGAAACCCGGCTCTTCTTTGCGAAATCTGCCACCCTCCCTCCCAGAGCATTCCAGCCTTTTTACAACTTGAGTTTCCATACTCAATCTCATCGATCACTACAAAAGCGCGTGAACTCTCTTTGAAAGGAAACCCTATTCCATGTCTTCCCCCGCGATGATGATCCTCGTCGATCTGGCTGCCATCTTGATTCTTGTCTTTGCTATTTACTTTCCCCGCCACCGCCGCAGTGACTTGGCGGTCGCGTTCTTAGGCGTCAATATTGGCGTCCTGGCGGTCTCCCAAATCTTGGCCACGTCCTCGGTGGGCGCGGGCCTGGGCCTCGGACTGTTCGGTGTGCTGTCGATCATCCGGCTGCGCTCCTCCGAGATCAGCCAGCGTGAGGTCGCTTATTATTTCGCTTCCCTCGCCATTGGTTTGATCTCCGGTTTGGCCACGGTGTCCATGCTGAGCACGACGATGATCGGGTTGATCATCGCCGTCATCGCCCTCGCGGATACCTCCCTGGTGTCCAAGCGTGGCGTGCAGCGGCAACAGATCCAGCTCGATCGGGCCATTGCGCATGAGCCAGAGCTCCGCGCTGAGGTGGAAAACCTCATCGGCCAGCAGGTATTGACGTTGAGTGTGCTCAAGCTGGACCTGGTCAACGACCTCACCCTCGTCGAGGTTGGTCTGCAGCCCCGCCCGGCCGGGCACACTGAGCCAGCTCCGGCGCCGGTGGAAAACCCGCTGCGGGAGGCCATCGATGCCTAGTTTCTACGCCGACCTCGCACCCATCTCCCTTGATGAGTTGGTGGCGGAGGCCGAGATGCTCACCCGGGTTGATCGCAAATACGTCCTCCATCGGCGCGATCTCGACACCGCCCTCGGCGGTCTCGATCCTCACACGAGGGTATTGCGTATCGACGCCCGCGTCCCCCAGCCCTATCGCTCCACCTACTTCGACACCCCGGACCTGCGCAGCTTCTACGTGGCCGCCCACCCGCGGCGTCGCAAGTTCAAGATCCGCACCCGCACCTATCTCGCCTCCCGAACTTCTTTTCTCGAGGTCAAGGCAGTGGGTGCCCGCGGGATCACCGTCAAGGAGCGCATTCCCTACGACTATGACGACGCGATGCACGCCCGTCTCAGCGAGGGAACGTCCAACTGGCTCGAAGAGCGCTTGCGGGCTGCCGGCCAGCCGCCCGGCACCGGAGCCCAGCTCGCGCCGGTGATGTGGGGCAGCTACCACCGCACCACCTTGCTCATGGCGGATGGGTCGGGTCGCGCGACCGTGGATACGGACCTGGATTGGGCGTCCCACGACAGCTACCTCGAACGCCCCGACATGGTCGTCGTTGAAACCAAGTCGGGTTCCCGCCCCTCCGAGGTCGATCGATTGCTGTGGGCCTCCGGGCACCGTCCCGCGAAGATATCCAAGTTCGGCACGGGAATGTCCGCACTTCATCATCACCTTCCCCGGAATCGGTGGAACCGCGTTCTTAACGAGTTCTTTTCCTAAATACTTCTAGAAAGCAGAATCTTCCATGAACACCGTCAAACCCGTCCTCACCGCTGCCGTCTTAGGCCTGAGCCTCTCGCTCGCCGCCTGCTCCACCGGCACGGGAGGAAGCAGCACCACCGGCGCAACCGCCACCAGCGCGGCGACGGCCGCCAGTTCCTTCAGCACCGTCAATCCCCCGACGGCGACGCAGGCCCTGTCCGAGAACCACGACGCCTCCACCTACGACGAGTGGAACGCTGATGACGCCCAGGACGTCACGGGTAGTGATGTCCGCATCACCGCCGGTGGCGTGTACCAGCTCACCGGCGCCTATGACTCAGTGACTATTGATGCCCCCGATGCCCAGGTCGTCCTCCTTCTCAACGACACCACGATCGCTCAGGGCATCACCGCGAGCCAGGCCGATGATGTGGCCATCGACTCCACCGGGACGAACACCGTCAACGGCTCCATTGATATCGCCGCCGACCTCACGCTGTCTGGCCCCGGCACCCTCAACGTCACTGCCAGCGAGGAGGGTGCAGACGGCATTACCGCCAAGGATGACCTCGTCGTCCTCTCCGGTACCTACGTGGTCAACGCCAGCGATGATGGCATCCAGGGCAACGATGCGCTGGTGATCAAGGGTGGCACCCTCGCCGTCGAATCGGGTGGTGATGGCCTCAAGTCCGACAAGGACGACGATGCCACCAAGGGCTACGTCGAGATCCAGGGCGGCAGCCTCACGGTGACGTCTCAGGGTGACGCCATCGACGCCTCCACTGACCTCATTGTCAGCGGCGGTGACCTCACGCTGACGGCGGGTGGCGGGGCGTCGGCAGGCAAGACCGACACCTCCGCCAAGGGGTTGAAGGCGGGCACCTATGTCATCGTCGAAGGTGGCACCACCACCATCGATACCGGCGATGACGCTGTCCATTCGAAGGGTGCCGTGCGCCTGAGCGGCGGCGAGATCACAGCGAAGACTGGCGACGATGGCGTCCACGCCGAGGTCGCCGCCGTCCTCGACGGCAGCAACCTCACCATCACCGAGTCCAACGAGGGCATCGAAGGCGGGCTGGTCACCATTTCCGCCGGCGCCATCAATGTCACGTCTGACGACGATGGCATCAACGGGTCCGGCTCCACCACCGCGGAGGCGGGGCTTGCCGCCACCTCGGAGGAGTCCACGTCCACCACCCAGAACAATCGGCAGCCCATGGGTAGCACCGGGGAACAGGTGACCATCACGGGCGGTGACCTCACCGTCAATGCCGGTGGCGATGGTCTCGATTCCAACGGCGACCTCCACATCAGCGGCGGCACGACCACCGTGTGGGGCCCCACGGACGATGGAAACGGCTCGCTGGATACGGACGGCGAATTCACCCTCACGGGTGGCGAGCTCATCGCAGTCGGCTCCAACGGCATGCCCGTCAACCCCACCTCCACCGACGGACAGGGCTGGATCGCTGCCACCGCGAGCGGCCAGGCCGGAGATCTCATCACCGTCAAGGACTCCTCCGGCGCCACCATCGCCTCCTTCACCGCGGTGAAGGACTTCGGATTGGTCCAATACTCCAGCGCCGCGATCACCAATGGTGAGCAGTACACCGTCACCGTCAACAGCACAGACACGGCTGTCACCGCTGGTCAAGGCGTAACAGGTGGAGGTCCCGGCGGCATGGGCGGCGGCATGATGCGCAATGGCGGTCAGCGCCCGGCGATGCCCGGCACCCCACCGGCCACCTCGTAGAACGCAAAAAACTGCTCCCCCAGGTCACTGGAGGAGCAGTTTTTGCGTGGAACTTACAACATGACGACGAGCAGCGGGCCGAAGGTCATCACGAGACCCACCACGGCCGCCAGGAACATCGACAGCCCATCGTTCGACGTCCGCAGGGCCTTGACCACGCCCACCATGACGCCGGTCACGACGACGGCCAGGGCGGCAACGATCGGGCGGCTGAGGTTCTCCCACAGCAGCTCAAAGCCCTTGAACACGACGACGCCGAGCACGACACCAATGATCGTCATGAGGATGATTCCGGTCAGGGAGGTCTTCTCCTCGACCTCGGCTTCCTCTACGATCTCCAGCTCGGCCTCAGGTTCCGGGGCCTCAAGCGCCGGAATCTCGCCGGTGGCGGCCTCTTCTTCTTCCTGCTTATCGACGTCCGCGTCCTCATCGTCCGCATCAATCTTCTGGAAGATGACAGTCTGATCGGTCGCCGGGGTCGGAACCTGCGGTTCCTCCACCACGACCTCTTCGGTGACGACAACATCCGGCTCAGGTGTTGGCTCAGCCTCTGGCGGATCGATCGGCACGGACGAGTGCTTGGACTCGGCCGGCTTCTCCTTGACCGCGGGGATAGAACCGGTCAGTTCAGCGACCGAAATGCCACCATCTTCGAGGCTCCGGCGCCGACGACGACGTGGTACATCGGTCGTGGGACCCTCATTGGCCGCGCGCGCAAGCAGCTCGGCGACGGTCAGTTGTTTGTCGCTCATGGTCACATCCTATCCTGGTCAGCCGAAGATCCCAGGTCTTCCTGGGTGAGTCCCTTATCTATTCGACGTAAGATAACGCCTTCCCGCAGAGCCCACGGACAGATCTCAATCTTCTCCAGCCCGAGGGCACGCATGCTGGCCTCCGCGACCAGCGCACCCGCGACAATCTGGTGCGATCGGTCCGAGCTGATGCCTTCCAACTCGGCGCGATCAGCGGCGGTCATGCGGGAAATGAAGGCGATGAGCTGGCGTAAACCAGGTGCCGTGAGAGTGCGCTTGACGTAAGGTCCCTCCGCACTGGGGGCCGCACCCGTGAGGCGGGCCAACGTGCGGAAGGTCTTGGAAGTACCCACCGCGACGCCGGCAGTGCCGTAGACGCGAATCTGCCGGGCGGGATCAACCAGCTCGGCATCAATGTAATCGCGCAGGAGGTTGATCCTCTTGCGCTCCGGCGGATCCGTATCAAACCACTGGTGAGTCAATCGCCCCGCACCCAAGTCCAGGGAAATGGCCACATCAGGGGTCTCATCAGAGCCGGTGGACAGCTCGAGAGAACCGCCGCCGATGTCGAGGTTGGTGATGCGACCGGCCGACCACCCGTACCAGCGGCGCACCGCCAGGAAGGTTAAACGCGCCTCGTCCTCGCCGGATAAAACCTCCAGCCGGACGCCGGTTTCCTTCTCCACGTGGTCGAGCACCTCGTCGGAGTTGGACGCGGAACGCACCGCCGACGTCGCAAAAGGCATGATCTCTTTGCACCCGAGGGTGCTCGCCAGATCCGCCGCCTCACCGACCGCTTTGGTCAGTTTGCGTAGGCCTTTGTCATCGATGGCCCCATCGCTGTCGATGAGCTCCACGAGCCGTAGCGTCGTCTTCCAGTCACTCATGGGGGTAGGGTGACCGCCATTGCGGGCATCCACTGCCACGAGGTGGACAGTGTTGCTGCCCACATCCAATACACCTAGTCGCACAACTATCAGGGTAGACGGTATAGCGTGTTCAAGTGTGAACCGCCTGCGCCCGACCCAGGTTTTTCTGGGATTTCCTGAAGCCTCTCCCGCCGGCCGCCAAATCTTAAGCGGCCGCGAAGTGGCGCCCGATTTCCCTCGCGAATGGTTTGAGTTTTACAACCCCGACGACCCCCACCACATCTTTCAGATCGATCTGACGTGGCTGGAGTCTCGCTGGGCATGCCAGTTCGGCACCGAGCTCTGCCCCGGGATCGATGCCTCCCAACCGGATGTGGGCTGCTGCGTCCACGGCGCCTACCTCGCCGATGAAACGGACCGGGACCAGCTGTACAACGCTGTCGCGGAGATGCCGGCTCACTATTGGCAGAATCGTCCCGCCGGGGTGGATACCTTCCTCGCTGAGGCTGACCCCGTGCAGCTGGAGCCGTGGTTGGTGTGGGATGAGCTCGATGATGACAACGGTGAGCCCGAACCGGCCCTCAAAACCAAGGTGGTAGACGGGGCATGCTTGTTTGCCAACCGTCAAGGGTGGCCGACTGGCGCTGGATGCGCCATCCACCAGTGGGCGATGGCGGAGGGGCGTGACCTGACCGTCGAAAAGCCAGAAGTCTGTTGGCAGGTTCCCCTGCACCGGGATGAAGCCTACGAGGATCGCACCGACGGCGTCGAGGTGTTGCGCACCGTCATCGGTGAATACCACCGTCGGACGTGGGGAAGCGGCGGCGAGGACTTCGATTGGTACTGCACCGAGGACGCCTCATGCCACACCAGCCCGGTGCCGATGTGGCAGTCCTACGAGCAAGAGTTGGTGGCTCTCATGGGCCGACCGTCTTATGACCTGTTGGCACAGCATTGCCAACGCCGCGCCGATGCCGGGTTCGCCTCCGCCCCTCATCCCAGTAGTGAGGCGTGATGAGGCACTCTCATGCCACGATGCTGAAAGTTTCGTGGCGATCAGCTGTCACCTACCGGGGGCGCATGGTGCTGACCTTCATCTCCGTGGTGCTGGGCACGGCCTTCATCTCAGGATCACTCCTGCTCACCAACGCTATGGAGCGTTCCTTTGATGCGATTGTCGACGCCGGTGTCGACGGGGTGGACATCGGACTAGTCGGCAGTTCCACCTCTCCGGACGGCGTGCCCTTCCACGTCATCTCTGAGATCGAGTCCTGGCCCGAGGTGCGAGCCGTGAACGTCGTGGGCGATGGGCCCGGCCCACCCGGAGGCATCCGCGCCGCGGGCAATTCCGGAATCATCGTCATTCCACCCAACGGCACCCCCTTGCAGGCGGGTTCCTCGGGTGCCCACCCCGCGGCCGTCTACCCCACAGAAGAGGTCGTCGGCCCCAGCCCCCAACTCATCGCCGGTCAGCTACCCCGCACGGACAACGAGGTCCTGCTCAATTCCTCCGCCGCCGAACGCGCACACATCCGCGTCGGAGATCGCCTCCAAGTGATCACTCCCACCGACCACCTGCACGTCAGAGTATCCGGGGTGTTCGAATCCTCCCGCGACACCGCCGGATGGATCAGCGTCATGTTCCAAGCTGACCGCTACCTGCAGCTGTTCACCGAATTCGATCACGCATCACAGATGGTCATTGCGACCCAGCCGGGCGTTGATCCCATGGTCGTGCGCAACCGTATCGGGCTGACCTGGCGAGACCTCACTCCCCTACTGCCGGAACAAATCGTGGAAAACATCAGCGGCCCCGTCCTGCAGCAGATGGAGTTCGTCCGCTACGTACTTGTCATCTTCGGCGCCGTGGCTCTGCTCGTCGGAGCGTTCAACATCACCAACACCTTCGCGATGGTGGTCGGTCAGCGCACGCGCGAGTTCGCCCTCCTGCGTTCCATCGGCGTATCCACCGCCCAAGTGGCCTTCTCCGTTCTCACCGAGGCCTTCCTCGTCGGGCTCATCGGATCATTGGTGGGGATCGCGGCAGCCTTCGCCATCGTTGCCGGCATCTTGGCCGCCTTCAATTATGTCGGCGGGGAGCTCGCCTCGATTGACTTCATTTGGACGAACGAGGCGATCGCGCTGCCCCTCGCCTTCGGCGTCATCATCACGATGGCCTCGGCGCTGGCCCCCGCACGCCGGGCCGGGATGCTGCCTCCCGTCCAGGCCTTCGACCTTTCCGACGCCCGCCGTTCCCCAGCACCGCGCCTTCGCCTCATCCTCGCCGGGGTCCTCATGGCCCTCGGCTGCGTGGTGGTGGCAGCCTCCGCCATGGTCAATTCCATCAACGGAGTTGCCACGGAGGTGGAACAACGACTGGTCCTCACCGGCATCGGTATCGTCTTGGTGTTCCTCGCCCTGGCGCTCATGGGCCCCACCCTCGTGGTAGCCGCCGGCCAAACTCTCGGACGCGCGTTGACCGCGCCCTTGGGGGCCATCGGCACCTTGGCGCGACGCAATGCCGTGCGCAATCCTCGACGCTCCGCGTCCTCAGCTCTGGCGCTGGCACTAGGAGTCGGGCTCGTCGCCTGCGTGGGCACCATCGGCGCGACGACGCGAGCAAGCGTATTCGGAATGCTCGAATCCAATGTCACGGTGCCAGTGGTCCTCGACAGCCTCGGCGGAAACAACTTCTCCACCCAGGCGGGCAGTTCGAGCCTGGGGCTACCGGAGCAAACCATGTCGAGGGTGATGGCCACCCGCGGAGTCGCTCAAGCCGCCACCCTCATGTCCGCCCCACTGCGCGCCGACACCTGGGACAACCTCACCACCACCATCGTCGACGATGACTTCTCCCAGTACATTCAACTCGGCGTTGTCGAGGGCTCGATGGACCCCGATCTCAAGGGCGTGGCCATCTCCGCGGAATATGCTTCCCAATCCAAAAAGGGGGTCGGAAACTACATCAAACTGAATTCCTACCAAGGGGACACGTCCACCCAGATTTACGTTCCGATCACCGCCGTCTACACCGACTACTCCACCTTGGGCCATATCGCGGTCAGCCTGCCGGCCGCACTGAGGGTGATGGATAACCTGCCATCCGTCGTTCACCGTCAGGCGATCTTCGTCGCCAGTGACAAATCCGTATCTGATTCCCAGTTGCTAAACAACCTGATGGCCTCCACCTCGTCCCTGTTGGTGGTCCAGGTCAAGTCCAAAGACGAGTACGGCAACACGCTGGGAACCCAAATCAACCAGCTCCTGCTGATCATCTACGCGCTGCTAGCGCTGGCGGTGGTCATCGCCACCCTAGGAATCATCAACACGCTGCTGCTATCGGTGGCAGAACGCACCCGCGAGCTCGGCATGCTGCGGGCGGTGGGTCTGCAGCGTCACCAGCTGAGGCAGATCATTCAGATCGAATCCCTCATCATCTCGATCCACGGTGCTGCCGTGGGCATCGTCCTCGGCACCGCAGCCGGATGGTCAGCGGTCCGAGTTCTGGGCACCAAGGGAATGGCGAATCCCGAAATCCCGTGGGTGCAGATCATGATCATGGTGGCGGCGTCGGTGATGGTCGGCGTCATCGCCGCCCTCATCCCCGCCATCAAAGCCTCCCGCACACCACCGCTGGAAGCAATCGAACGCTAGGCCTCGAACTTGTACCCCAGGCCACGGACAGTGACCAGGTGCTGGGGGCGGGAGGGCTCCTCTTCGATCTTGGAGCGCAGGCGTTTGACATGGACGTCGAGCGTCTTGGTGTCACCGACGTAATCGGCCCCCCAGATCCGATCGATGAGCTGCCCACGGGTGAGCACCCGGCCCGCGTTGCGCAGCAGGTATTCGAGCAGGTCGAACTCCTTGAGCGGCATGGGGACCGGCTCGCCAGCGACGGTAACGGTGTGGCGTTGAACATCCATGCGGACGCGCCCGCCTTCGAGGATCCGCTCCTCGAGCTCGTCGAAGCCGCCATTGTCTGTGTCCGTACCGCGGCGCAGCACGGCGCGGATCCGGGCGATGAGCTCGCGGGAAGAATAAGGCTTGGTCACGTAGTCGTCGGCGCCGAGTTCCAGCCCGACAACCTTGTCGATCTCGGAGTCCCGCGCCGTGACCATGATGACCGGCACAGACGACGACGTGCGCAGCTGCTTGCATACGTCGGTTCCTGACATGCCGGGAAGCATAAGGTCGAGGAGAACGATGTCGATGTCGTTTTTGTCGAACTCCACCAAAGCCGTCGGACCATCACCAGCGGTGATGACGTCGAATCCCTCCTTGCGCAGGAGAAAAGCCAAGGGATCGGCGAGCGATTCCTCATCTTCGACAATGAGAATGGTCGTCGTCATGTTGCTTTGTCCTTTCGACGTGTGGCCACCCGCGACACCGCCTGGCGAAGCGGGCCGTTGGCCGCCGGATTCTCTTCTTCCCCGACTTCGGCCGGCACGTCCGGGGAAGCATCAGGGTGGTAGATCGGCAGTTCGAGGGTGAAGGTGGAGCCGGTACCGGGCCGGGACCATAGTTTGATGTTACCGCTGTGGTTAGCGACGACGTGCTTGACGATGGCCAAACCCAGCCCCGTCCCCCCGGTGGAACGTGAACGCGCCTTATCCACCCGGAAGAAACGTTCAAACACGCGCTTTTGATCTTCCGGGGACATGCCGATTCCTCGGTCGGTGACCCGGATGAGCACGACATCATCGCTGGTGACCTTTTGAGACACGGACACCGGAACCGAATGCGGTGAGTAGTTAATAGCGTTAGAAATGAGATTAGACACGGCGGTGACCAGCAGGGACTTGTCGCCGAGCACAAGGACGCCGGAGTCTGCGCCCTTAGTCAACGTGATGTCCGCGGTATCCGCGGCGACCTGGTTGCGGGCGAAGGCCTCCGCGACGACATCGTCGATGAGGACCGGCTCCATCTCCGGCAGGGCCTCGGCCCCCTGCAGCTTGGACAGGGAAATCAGCTCATTGATCATGTCCGCCATGCGGTGGGCCTCGCGGTGCAAGCGGGTACCGAAATACTCCACCTGCTCTTGGTCGTCGACGGCCTCCATGAGGGCCTCGGCCAGCAAAGCCATGCCTCCGACGGGGGTTTTCAGCTCGTGGGAGACGTTCGCGACGAAGTCGCGGCGGGCGGATTCCATCCGCACGTTTTCGCTCTCGTCGCTGCCGTAGACGATAACGAAGCGATCGTCGACAAGCGTGAGGGGCTTGATGAGCGCCCGGACGGAGGATACCCGGTTGCCGGTGCGCCGCTTCGGCACGGAAATGTCGAGGTTGCGGGGCTCCTTGTCGGAGTAAACCTCCTCCGCGACCCGCCACACGGTGGCGTTGACGGTGCGATCATGGACGAGATTCATCTCGTGCGCGCGGGCATTGGAAAGGATAACCTCTCCCCCGCGGTCGAGGACCGCCAGACCCGTCGGCGAACCCTGAATAGCCAGGTGAAGAACCTGACTGACGGTGGTGACCTGATTGTCCTCGAGCGTCGCCGAAGAACGATAGCGCTGCAGGCGCTTGCGACCCCAGATCAAGACCGGAAGGGCGACGCCGGTGACGGCGACGCCCAACAGGAATGCGAGAACAGCGGACACGCGCTAGTGGCTACTTACCACCCTGTGCCGCAACTGCTGCAGCACCGGCCGCAGCGGCCTCGGGATCAAGGTAGGTACCACCGGGGTTGAGGACCGTGCCATCGGCGGAGAGTTCGTAGACCAGCGGAATACCGGTGGGGATATTCAGCGCCGCGATGTCCTCGTCGGAGATGTTGTCCAGGTGCTTGACCAGCGCGCGCAGCGAGTTGCCGTGGGCGGCGATGAGGACGGTCTCGCCCGCCTTCACCCGCGGGAGGATCTCCTCGGTGTAGTACGGGATGAAACGATCGACGACGTCCTTGAGGCACTCGGTGCGCGGCACGGCCGGCAGGTCTGCGTAGCGCACGTCCTGGGACTGCGAGTACTCAGAGTCATCGGCCAGCTCCGGCGGCGGAGTGTCGTAGGAACGGCGCCAGGACATGAACTGCTCCTCGCCGTACTTGTCCTTGGTCTCGGCCTTGTTCAGGCCCTGCAGGGCGCCATAATGGCGCTCGTTGAGACGCCAGTCGCGGACGACGGGAATCCAGTGGCGATCAGCGTGATCGAGGGCGATGTTCGCCGTGCGGATCGCACGACGCAACAGCGAGGTGTACAGCACGTCCGGCAGCAGGCCCGCTTCCTTGAGGAGCTCGCCGCCGCGCTTGGCTTCATCCTCTCCCTTGGTGGTCAGGTCGACATCGACCCAGCCGGTGAATTGGTTGGACTCGTTCCACTGGCTCTGGCCGTGGCGTAGGAGAATCAGCTTTCCGTTACTCATGTCCCCTAATATGCCACTTTTGGGGCCGTAGCGCTGGTGGAAGAGATACAGCGCACGAGTTTTCTCGGGGAGTTACGCTCCGGCGTGGCCGGCAGCCGCGACGTTGAGTGGCGTAAGAGTTTTGGGGCCGTTGCGTTGGCTGCCAGAAGAGATCCAGGCCAGATGGGTCACGCTGCGGGAATGTGGTGACGGGGATTGATGGCTATTTATGATCCACATCACTCCACAATCCCGCAGACATGATACGTTCGAATTGCCGTCGATTGTTAGTCACAACTAAGCAAACTAACCAGGGGTGCATTATGAGCTTCCGAAGCCGGGTGGCCACGCTGGCAGTGGCCACAGCTATAGCAGTGGTGGTTCCTGTCGGGACCCCCACTCACGCCCGAAGTGCCGATTTCTCCAGCTCAGGCCCAGCCAAGCAGGCAACGCAGGAAGACCCGCCGGAGTTTCTCGACGACGACCGCGGGATTGCCCAGAGCGAGGAACTGATCGCCCCGACCACCGATGAAGACCCTCATGAGGCCACTGACCCTGAAGTCGTAGGAGGCGAGTTGGCCGAACCTGTGTACGTCGTGCGGCTCCGCCCAGCTACCCCTGGAGAGTCTTGGGGTGTTCACTCTCACTCTGGCGACATCCTTCAGGATCCGTACGCATGCATTTACAGCCGGTTCAGAACGTGTGACTATTTCAGGTTCATTACTGATTACTGTCAGACAACCCGGCTGCCGGCGTGTGAACGTGTCGCCGGCACCCAGACCGCACTGATTCGCTATGAATACGGGATGAACAGTACAAACAGCCGGAAATTGGCACAAAGTTACGCCCTTCCCCTAAAGGAGACAGGCACTCCACCACCGGCAACGGAGTCCTACACCTATACGCCTTACGCAAACAGTTATTCACAGTTAGGCCAGGACAGTACAACCAGCGTCTCCCTCGAAAACGCGGTTAACGAGCACGCGCCTTTGGGGCAAAATTTCCTGGTGGTGCCCCGGGCTGCGGTGGGGCTGCAGGTACCAGTGTGTCTTTGAGGGTCCGGTCCAGCCCGGGAGGGGAGCCGCAGCTAATTGGAGGCGTTGCCAACCTCCGGTGCAGTAGGGCATGGACTAACGCAAGACTAAACTGTGTGAATCCGAAGATTGCTCCGACCTTGACATATTCACGTGCCGAGTATCCGTTCATTGCACACAACATCAGTTCCGCGCTGGCGTCCGGAGCACCCAGCATGCTCACGCGGGTCACTGGTGGTGAGATCACAGCGAACCGGGATGCGGTGTGTCGAGGTGCGGCGCGTAGGCAGTTGGAGGCAGAGCAGCCGAAGCCCGCCGACATGGATCGGCCCTCGTGCGATGAGTATCCGTTCGCTTCCTCTATAGAAGGCGGCGCAGGCGCCCACACCATGTGGGTTCCGCAAAAGGAGAATGACCAACAAGGGCTAAAGATGAGTGCTTTTTATCGCAACAATCAGGTCCAGTCCGGTGATAACTATGTCGTGGAGGTGATTCCCTGATGGCATCAGTAACAAGTGGGCCCATTCAGTTGGTCGATGGAATGGGTTTTGACATCATGAACTATCCAACGAACTGGGACACGTTGGAGTATGACGGCCCGGAGTGGGGGCCTGATTCGCTGTACGAAAAGGATGGGGAGGGTTTCCCAATTATTGCACCTAGGTCTCTCCCTCTTCTGGAGGCGGGCGTCAGCATCGTCAGGGTTGTCCTCCCGACCACTGATGAAGCGGCAGGTCTGACGTTGTCGATCCTGGATGCACCGCCACCAACACTGCAGCCACAGGAGCATCTGAACTGGGCTGAGGTGTCGGTGGAGTATCTCGAGGGCACCGGTGCTGAGGTGACAGTGGACATGAGGTACTTCGACATCACGTACGAGCCGAAAGTCAGGAACTGGCGGCTGCCAACTGGTGTGTGGCGGGTCCGAGGGTCGGTTGTCTTTGACGAGACACAGCTTCGAGATGGGATTGCCGGTACCCATCCGGAGTCGGTCTGGGTGACGGATTTTCCGACGTCGGGCCGTTCGTGGCAGTCGTTGCCATGTCAGCTCCATCTGGAGTTTTGGCGTGAAGATGAGTTGCGCCCGCCGGAGTTTCTTGAGTACGTGGTCAAATGACAAGGAGATGGAACATGCGTGCAAGGGAGGGTCTGAACCCCGTGTCAACTTTCCAGGGTTCAGGACCGGCAACCATGAGTGGTTTTTATCGCAACAATCAGATCCAGTCCGGTGATAACTATGTCGTGGAGGTGATTCCCTGATGGCATCAGTAACAAGTGGGCCCATTCAGTTGGTAGATGCAATGAGGTTTGACATCATGAACTATCCCACGAACTGGGACACACTGGAGTATGACGGACCAGAGTGGGGGCCTGATTCGCTGTATGAAACAGACGCTAACGGTGCGCCAATTCTCCCCCCTCGCTCCATCCCCCTCCTGGAGGCGGGCGTCAGCATCATCAGGGTTGCCACTCCGACCACTGATGAAGCGGCAGGTTTGACGTTGTCAATCCTGGATGCACCGCCACCACCACTGCAGCCACAGGAGCATCTGAACTGGGCTGAGGTGTCGGTGGAGTATCTCGAGGGCACCGGGGCTGAGGTGACAGTGGAGATGGGGTACTTCGACATCACGTACGAGCCGAAAATCAGGGACTGGCGGCTGCCAACTGGTGTGTGGCGGGTCCGAGGCTCGGTTGTCTTTGACAAAACACAGCTTCGGGATGGGATTGTCGGTACCCATCCAGAGTCGGTCGGGGTGACGGAATTTCCGACGTCGGGCCGTTCGTGGCAGTCGTTGCCATGTCAGCTCCACCTAGAGTTTTGGCGTGAAGATGAGCTGAGGCCGCCGGAGTTTCTTGAGTACGTAATCAAATGACAAGGAGATGTGAACATGCACGCAAGGATGATCTGTACACATTCCGGTCTATGACAAGGAAACGATGCAGGTCGTGGACTCTTTCACGCTACGGGGATGACACGGGCGACTGCTCCCCGACTGCGCTACTGAGCTGAGGCGTGTCGTGGCTGGCAGTCGGAGATCTCCACGGTGACGGCTTCTGCATAGACGGCCGCCAACTGAGACGCCGTGGATGCCCACGAAAAATTCGCGGCGTGGGCGACGGCTTCCTCGGCCATCCGCATCCGGGTGTCATCATCGTCGAGGAGCGCCGCGAGGGCATCGGCCCACTCTTCTGTCCCGTGGCCGTCGACAAGCACTCCGGTCTCGCCCTCCGCGACGGCGATGGGCAGGCCGCCGACGCGGGCGGCGACCACCGGGGTGCCGCAGGCCTGTGCCTCCATGGCGACGAGGCCGAAGGACTCGTTGTAGCTGGGGACCGCGACGATGTCCGCCGCTTGGTAGATGGTCACCAGCTCTGAGGGCGGGCGCGGTTCGAGGAAGCGGATGCGGCGAGCGACCCCGAGGTCGCGCGCCAGGTCAGCGTAGATCTCGGTGCTTGCCGACGCCCCCGAGGCACCACCACAGATGATGACGCGCAGGTTGCGTTCGGGGTTGCGGTTCATCAACTCCGCGGCCGCCCGGATGAGCACCTGGGGGCCTTTGAACTGCTGCAAACGCCCAACGAAGGCGATGACCTGTGCGTGGAGGGGGATGCCCAGTTGGCGGCGGGACAGCTCAGTGTTGCGTTCGGTTCCCGGGGTGAAAAGATCCGTGTCAGTCCCGGGCGGGACAACAACGACTCGCTCGCGGTTGGCGTCATAGTGGCCGACGAGGTCATTGGTCTCCTCGTGGGTATTCACCACCAGGAAGTCAGCGTTATCCACCAGCTGCTGCTCACAGATGCGGCGGGCCTCCGACTCCGGGGAATCATCCTCGCTCCGGTGGGCATTTTTCACGGCGGCCAGGGTGTGTGAGGTGTGCACGAACGGAACCTCCCACAGATCGGCAAGAAGCCAGCCGACCTGGCCCGATAACCAGTAGTGGGAATGGATGAGGTCGTAGTCGACGGGGTGACACTTCTTGAATTGGACGATGCCGCCCGCGAACGCCGCCAGCTGGGTGGGCAGGGCCTCTTTTGCTAGGCCGTCATAAGGGCCCGCGACGACGTTGATGACGCGAAGGCCCGGCGCGACCTCGACGATTTCCCCCTGGCTCGGGCGGGTCGCTCGGGTGAAGATGTCCACCTCAACGCCCTGGCGCGAAAGCTGGAGGGCCGTGTTGAGGACGTAGACGTTCATGCCCCCGGCGTCGCCCACTCCGGGCTGCTGCAGCGGGGAGGTGTGCATGGAGATCATGGCAACTCGCATGGTTTTCATAGTAGAGGCCGAACCGGGTGGGCAGGGTACTCGTTATACTGGTTTTCACCTCATAACCAATTGAAGGGAACTTTTCTATGTCGGCATACGAGGACAAGGCTTGGCTTAAGTACTACGACGAGTGGACACCCCACTCGCTGGAGTACGACGACACCACCCTGCTGGATGTCTACGACAACAATCTCGCGCTCAACGCAGACAAGTCAGCCACCTGGTTCTTCGGCCGCAGCCAGACATACGGGGAGCTTGACCGCCAGGTCCGCCGCGCTGCCGCTGGCCTGCGCGCCTTCGGTGTTCGCCCCGGCGACCGGGTGGCCATCATCCTGCCGAACTGCCCGCAGCACATCGCCGCTTTCTATGCGGTGCTCAAGCTGGGCGCGACCGTCGTGGAGCACAATCCGCTCTACACCTCTCACGAGTTGCAGGCGCCGTTCGCTGACCACGGCGCTCGCGTTGCTATCGCTTGGGACAAGGCCGCTCCGACGCTGGAGAAGCTGCGTGGCACCACCGCTTTGGAAACCATCATCTCCGTCAACATGGTGGAGGCGATGCCCAAGTTCAAGCAGTTGGCGCTCAGCCTTCCGCTGAAGAGGATCCGCGAGTCGCGGGACGCGCTGACCGCGCCCGCACCGAACACGGTGCCGTGGGAAGCCCTCATCGGTTCGGCCATTGGCGGCGACGGGGAGGACATTGTCTCCGATCCGAGCGTGACCAAGGATACGACCGCCCTCATTCTCTACACCTCTGGAACCACGGGCACCCCGAAGGGCGCTCAGCTGTCCCACGGCAACCTCTTTGCCAACTGTCTCCAGGGCAAGAACTGGGTGCCGGGCCTCGGCGAGCAGGATGAGCGCATGCTCGCAGCCCTGCCGATGTTCCACGCCTACGGCCTCACCATGGTGGGCACCCTCGCGTTCTACGTCGGCGGCGAAATGGTGCTGCTGCCGGCCCCGAAGATCCCGCTGATCATGGACGTGATGAAAAAGCACACCCCGACCTGGGTGCCGGGTGTGCCGACGCTCTACGAGAAAATCGTCGAGGCCGCCGAAGCCGAGGACATCAGCATCACCGGCGTCCGCAACTCCTTCTGTGGTGCCGCGACCCTGCCGGTATCCACGGTGGAGAAGTGGGAGCGCCTCACCGGCGGCCTGCTCGTTGAGGGCTACGGCCTCACGGAGACCTCCCCGATCATCGTCGGTAACCCGATGAATAAGAACCGCCGTCCGGGCTACGTGGGTATCCCCTTCCCGGACACGGAGATCCGGGTGGCCAACCCCGACAATCTCGATGAGACTCAGCCTGATGGCACCGAGGGCGAAATCCTGGTCAAGGGCCCGCAGGTGTTCTCCGGCTACCTCAACCAGCCCGAAGCCACGGAAGCCAGCTTCCACGACGGGTGGTACCGCACCGGTGATGTGGGAGTGATGGAGGAAGACGGCTTCATCCGCCTCGTGGCCCGCATCAAGGAAGTCATCATCACCGGCGGCTTCAACGTCTATCCCATCGAGGTCGAAGAGGCTATGCGCGAGCACCCCGACATCGTCGACCTGGCTGTCGTTGGGCGCCCCCGCCCCGATGGCTCCGAGGATGTCGTTGCGTGTGTCACCCTCAGCGAGGGTGCCGCCTTGGACCCGGAGGGCCTCAAGGACTTCGCCCGCGAGCGTCTCACCCGCTACAAGGTTCCGCGCACCTTCTATCACTTCGAAGATCTCGCCCGCGATCAGCTGGGCAAGATTCGCCGCCGCGAGGTGCAGCAGGATTTGCTGAAGCTGCTCGACCGCTAACTCGCGCTACCCACCCCAACCCCACTGCCTGCACTATTCGGCAGTGGGGTTGTCGCGTTGCGCGAAGACCTCCCGGGCGACGAAGGTGGCGTTGAGGGCGCGGGGAAAGCCGGCGTAGACCGCTGAGTGAAGGAGCGCCTCGATGATCTCTTCGCGGCTGATACCGACATTGAGGGCAGCCCCAATGTGGACTCGCAGCTGGGGTTCGCATCCACCGAGGGCACTTAACGCACCCAGGGTGACGAGTTGGCGGCTGCGGGGATCGAGGCCCGGGCGGTCGTAGATGTCCCCGAAGGCGAATGCTGCGATGTGGTGGCCGAGGGCAGGACTAATGTCGGCTAGTGAATCGATGACGGCGTCGCCCTGGTGGCCGTCGATGCGGGAGAGCACGTCGAGGCCCTTCCGGCGGCGGACCAGGTTGTCGGCGGAGTCGATGTCGTGCTGCGATGTGCTCATGGTTGGGGGCCTTCCTCATAGGTGGCGAGTTTGTATTCCGTGGCGGCCAGGGCGAGCTGGAGCTGGGCAATGTGTGAACGAAGGGTGTCTCGGTGGTGGTGCAACAGCTCGACGCGGTCGGGGATGGTGTCCGCGCCGGCATCGACCAGCTCGACGTAGCGCGTGAGATCCCGGATGCTCATGCCCGAGGTGCGCATCCGGGTGAGAAACACAAGGCGCCGGACGGTGGTGGCGTCGAAGCGGCGGTGCCCGGCGCGATCCCGCGGGATGGCAACGAGGCCCACTCGTTCGTAGTAGCGCAGCGTGTGGGCGCTGACGCCGAGATGATCGGCGGTCTCCGCAATGCTCCAGTCCGCCGACCCATCGGGGCGCGTTAGCTCCTTAAGTGCCTCGACGTTGACGCCTCCCGGCGGGTCGATGGCCAGCCGGAGGGCATTGTCCAGGGCCTGCTTGCTACTCATGGCCCCCACGGTAGGGGTGTGAGCGCACTCGAAGGCAAGCAGAAGGAACGACCTCACCCCCACGGTCCAGTGGCAGGAATCACACTCCGTAGATCCCGCAGGTTAGGCCTCCAAATCTAACTACCCTTCCGCCCCGGATGTAGACCAGGAACCAACGCGGGCGTAGGTTACTAACTCGTAAGTTACGGATAGGTAACTAATCCCCACGAGAGGTCCACCTACATGTCTTTGACACCCCTGCTGTCCCTGCGCCACCCCGCGGTCTTGTTCGCGGGCCAGGGTTCCAACTGGCAACTCGCCCTCAGCCACGCGCACTACGAAGGGCGCCTCACCAGCCTCCTGCTCAGTGCCCGCGCCCTGACCGGACCCGTTGCCCGGCAGATCGCCTCCACCGTGCCCGGCGCCTTCGCCCGGCTCGAAGAACTGGCACAGCACCTGGCAACCTCGGACACCCCGCCCGAGCCGAGTGAACTCGACGCCTACCCCGCGGTATCCATCCCGGGCATCGTGCTGGGCCAGATCATCGCCCTGGACCAGCTCAAAGAACTGGGGCTCGACCTCGATCAGGTGGAGCTCGTGGGCCATTCGCAGGGCAGCCTCGGTGTTGCCGCCGCCCGCCACCCCGAGCACGCGCTGGCCTTCGCCCTGTTGCTGGGCACGGCCGCCAGCCAGGAGGTGGGCTCCAGTGACCATCGCCCGCGCATGCTGAGTGTGCGGGGGGTAGACCGCGCGATCGTCGATAAGCATGCAGCCGGCGCCGAGCTGGCCGTGACCAATGGCCCACGCCACTTCGTCCTCACCGGGACGCCCGAGCAGCTGGCTGCGGCCCGGCGCGACATTAGCGCCGCCGTCGATGAGGCCAATGCCAGCCTTCAAGCCCGGGAGCGCGGCGGCGACGAGATCACCGCCCGCTTCGATGAGCTGCCCGTGGCCGGGTTCTTCCACCACTCCTCGATGCAGGCCGCCGCTGACCGCGCCGCCGCCTGGGCCAAGGAATGCGGACTCGACCTGGGCGACGTCACGCCGCAGGAGCTCGCCGACGCCATCCTCGTCGAGCCCCACGACTGGCCGGCCGAGATCACAGCCCTCCGCGCCAAGGGTGTCACTGAGGTCTTGAGCCTCGACCGATCCCTGTCCACCATCACCGCCAAGCTGCTAGCCGGCTCCGGCATCGCCATCGTGCCCGCCACGTCCCCGGCCGAGCGCGACCTCCTGGGCACCCCCGGTGCGACGCTGCCCACTGCGGCCAACTACGCCGACTTCGCTCCCCGCCTCATCACCTTGCCCACCGGCGAGACCGTCACGCAGACGCGCTTTTCCACCCTCACCGGCTTGTCCCCGATCATGCTCGGCGGCATGACCCCCACCACCGTCGACCCAAGCATCGTCGCCGCGGCCGCCAACGCCGGCTTCTGGGCCGAAATGGGCGGCGGCGGCCAGTACTCGGAGGAGGTGTTCACCCGCAACAAGGATGGGCTGGTTGAGCAGCTCGAGCCGGGCCGTTCCGCGCAGTTCAACTCCATGTTCTTCGACCGCTACATGTGGAACCTGCAATTCGGCGTCACCCGCATCGTGTCCAAGGCCCGCGCCGCCGGTGCGGCCATCAACGGCGTCACCGTCTCCGCCGGTATCCCGGAGGTGGAGGAGGCCACCGAACTCATCGCACAGCTCCACGACGATGGCTTCCCCTACGTCTCCTTCAAGCCGGGCACGTCGAAGCAGATTCGCGATGCCCTGGCCATCGCCGATGCGAACCCCGACACCGACATCATCATCCAGGTCGAAGACGGCCACTCCGGCGGCCACCACTCCTGGGTCGACCTCGGCGACATGCTCGTGGACACCTACGCGGAGGTCCGCCAGCGCCCCAACGCCTACCTCGCCGTCGGCGGCGGTATCCACTCCCCCGAGCGCGCCACCGAATACCTCACCGGTTCCTGGGCGCACCGCTACGGCTTGCCGTCCATGCCGGTGGACGCGGTCATCCTCGGCACGGTTGCCATGGCCACCAAGGAAGCGACGACAACCCCGCAGGTCAAACAGCTCCTGGTCAACACTCCCGGCATCAGCCCGGAGGAAAACAAGGGGTGGGTCGGCCGCCTCCAATGCGCCGGTGGCGTCACCTCCGGGCAGTCGCATCTGCTCGCCGACATGCACGAGGTGGATAATGATTTCGCCGCTGCCTCGCGCCTCATCACCTCCCTCGACATCGAGGAGTACGCCGAGCACCGCGACGAGCTCATCGCGGCGTTGAACAAGACCTCTAAGCCGTACTTCGGCGACGTGGATACGATGACGTACGCCCAGTGGCTCCAGCGCTTCGTCGACCTGGCCTTCCCGTGGAAGGACCCGACGTGGCCGGATCGTTTCCTCGATCTGCTGCACCGCGTCGAGGCCCGCCTGCACCCAGTCGATCACGGCCAGATCCCCACGTTGTTCGACAGCGTTGACGATTGCGAGGACGCCCAGGCGTGCGTGGACCAGCTGGTGGACGCATACCCGCAGGCAGTGGACCTGGTTGTCACCCCGCGTGACGCCGCCTGGTTCGTCGGCCTCAACCGCAAGCACCACAAGCCCATGCCGTGGGTCACCGCCATTGATGGCGATCTGAAAACCTGGTTCGGCCTCGATTCCCTGTGGCAGGCCCAGGATGAGCGCTACCCGGCGCAGGCCGTCCGCGTCATCCCCGGCCCCGTCTCCGTCGCCGGTATCAACCGCGTCGACGAGCCCGTCGCTGAGCTGTTGGCCCGCTTCGAGGCGGACTGCACCACGTCGCTAATCGACGCCGCCGTCACCCCCACCGCCCGCTTCTCCCGCTTGGCGGAAGCAGCGGACGCCGCGGAGTTCCTCCGCGCCGCCCCCACCATCCAGTGGCACGGCCACCTCATCGACAACCCCGCCCACGTGCTGCCCGACGCCGCCACCGAGCTCGTCGACACCGATGAGGGCTGGGTCATCCGTGTCCATTCCGATTCTTATTGGGATGAGTTGCCCGCCGAGCAGCGCCCCTTCTACGTCGAGCACGTCGACATCCCCATCGACCTGCCTTCGTCCACTTCCACCGGCGCGAGCCCCATCGTCTCCGATGAACGCCTCCCCAAGGCTGTGTTTGACCTGCTCGCCGGCGTGGCCGGCATCGGCTCCACCTCGGAGACCGGCGATGAGATCACCGAACTCCCCGTCGCCGATGCCGATGGCACCATTCATTACTCCTTCACCCTGCCCGCCAGCCTGCTGCCCGCGCACTCCGCGGTCAGTGGCGCCGCGCTGGGCTCCGTCGCGGCGGGCACCCCGGACGCGCTCGTCGGCCCCTGCTGGCCGGCCATCTACGCCGCCCTGGGAACCGGCCGCCTGTCCGATGGCTACCCCGTCATCGAAGGCCTGCTCAACGCCGTCCACCTCGATCACGTCATTGACCTGCGCGTCCCGCTGGAGGAGCTAGCCAACGGCCGCCGCATCGACGTCGAATCCCGCTGCGCCTCCATCGCGGAATCGGTCTCCGGGCGCATCGTCACCGTGGAACTCACCCTCTACTCCGAGGGCGAGATCGTGGCCACCCAGATGCAGCGATTCGCCATCCGCGGCCGCGCCAACGGCACCGTTATGCCCGTGCCGGCGCCCGAGTGGGGTGGCGGGAAATCCGCCACTAAGGTCGAGGCCACCGCCCGCTCCTTCGTCGACCGCGCCATCGTCCACGCCCCATCGGACATGACCCCCTTCGCGCTGGTCTCGGGCGACTACAACCCGATCCACACCTCTACCAACGCCGCCGGGCTCGTCGGCCTGGAGGCCCCACTGGTTCACGGCATGTGGCTCTCGGCCACCGCCCAGCACCTCGCGGGCCGCCACGGCCGCGTCGTCGGCTGGACCTACTCCATGTTCGGCATGGTCCAACTCAACGACGCCGTGGAAATCACCGTCGAGCGCGTCGGCCGCAAGGGCATCCACCGCGCCCTCGAGGTCACCTGCCGGATCGACGGCGAGGTGGTCTCCCGCGGCCAGGCCCTCCTGGCCCAGCCCCGCACCGCCTACGTCTATCCCGGCCAGGGCATCCAAGCCGCCGGCATGGGTCGTGGTGACCGTGACTCCTCCCCCGCCGCCCGCGAGGTCTGGCGTCGCGCCGATCAGCACACCCGCGCCACCCTGGGCTTCTCCATCCGCCACATCGTCGATGACAATCCCACGGCACTGAACGTGCGTGGGACGACCTTCCGCCACCCGAAGGGCGTGCTCAACCTCACGCAATTCACTCAGGTCGCCCTCGCCGTCGTCGCTTACGCGCAGACCGAGCGCCTGCGGGAGAACAACGCCATCGGCTCCGATTCGATGTACGCCGGCCACTCGCTCGGCGAGTACACCGCCCTGGCTTCCCTGGCCAACATCTTCGCCCTGGAAGACGTCATCGATATCGTCTACTCGCGTGGCTCCGCCATGCACGGCCTCGTCCCCCGCGACGAGGCGGGTCGGTCCAACTACGGCATGGGCGCGCTGCGTCCCAACATGATCGGCGTCGCCGCCGAGGACGTGGAGGATTACCTCGCCGGGGTCGCCCCGGAGACCGGCGAATACCTCGAGATCGTCAACTACAACATCGCTGGCCAGCAATACTCCATCGCCGGCACCATCAAGGGCCTGGCGGCGCTGTCCGAGCACGCCAACTCGATCACTCCCCGCGCCTATGTCACGGTGCCGGGCATCGATGTTCCCTTCCACTCGCGGGTCCTGCGCCCGGGCGTCCCGGCGTTTGCCGCCAAGCTCGACGAGTTGCTGCCCACCACCGTCGATCTGGACGCGCTCATCGGCCGCTACGTGCCCAACCTCGTCGCCCGGCCCTTCGAGCTGACGCAATCCTTCGTCGACTCCATTCTCGAAGTCGTCCCCTCCGAGCGCCTGCAGGGCATCGACGTGGCCACTGCGGATGAGCAGCAGCTCGCCCGCGACCTGCTCATCGAGCTGCTCAGCTGGCAGTTCGCCTCCCCGGTGCGCTGGATCGAGACCCAGGCCCTGCTCATCAGCGAGGTCGAGCAGATCATCGAGGTCGGCCTCGCCGCCTCCCCCACGTTGAGCAACCTGGCCTCCCGCACGATGGACATCCTGGGCACTCATCGCCCGGTGTTCAACGTGGAACGCGACCAAGATGCCGTCATGCTCAATGACGTGCAGCAGCCCCCGGCGGTGGAAGAAGTCGCCGAGGAAACTGTGGAGGCTGCGGCATCTGCCCCAGTGGAGAGCGCACCTGAGCGGGCACCAGCCCCGGCCCCTGTGGCCAGCGGCGGCAGCGGCCAGGACGCCCCCAACCTGCCATTCAGCGCGGGCGAGGCCATCATGGTCCTCTTCGCCTTCCAGAACAAGATCCGCCCGGATCAGATCAACGGCACCGACACCGTCGAGGAGCTGACCAACGGCGTGTCCTCGCGCCGCAACCAGCTGCTCATGGACATGTCCGCCGAGCTGGGCGTGCCCGCCATTGATGGTGCGGCCGACGCCGATGTGACCACCCTGCGCGATCGGGTGCGCACCGCGGCCCCCGGCTACGCCCCCTTCGGTTCGGTCCTGGGCGAGGCCGTCACGGCCCGCCTGCGCCAGCTCACCGGTGCTTCCGGCTACAAGCCTGCCCACGTCGCCGAGCGCGTCACCGGCACCTGGGGTCTGCCCGCCGGGTGGGTCGGCCACGTCGAGGCGGAAATCCTCCTCGGCTCCCGCGAGGGCGACTCCGTTCGCGGCGGCTCCCTCTCCACCATCCCCACCTCCGCGTCGTCGAAGGCCGAGGTTGATGCGCTTATCGACGCCGCCGTTGCGGCCGTCGCCGCCGCCCACGGCGTCTCCGTGTCCCTGACCTCCGGTGGCTCCGGTGGAGGCGCTGGCTCCGTCGTCGACTCCGCGGCGCTCAACGCTTACGCCGACTCGGTGACCGGCCCCGACGGCATCCTCGTCGCATTGGCCCGCACGACGCTCACCCAGCTGGGCATCGTCGATGAGGTCGCCGAGGTGGCCGTCTCTGACACCACCCTCCTCGACACCGTCGAAGCCGAACTCGGCGCCGGCTGGCTCAAGACCGTCACCCCCACCTTCGACGCCACCCGCGCCGTGCTTTTCGACGACCGCTGGGCATCCGCCCGCGAGGACCTCGCCCGGGTCGCCCTGGGCGAAGTAACCCTCACCCCCGCCGACTTCGCGGGCACCGGTGAGGTCATCGCGGAGCAGGCCACCTGGTGGGCCGCCAACGGCGGCACCGACCCGGCGCTGCTGCAAGAGATTGCTACCGCGGCCGTCGATAAGCCGCAACAGCGCTACCTCGGCGAAGTTGCCCTGGTCACCGGCGCGGCGCCGGGGTCCATCGCCGCCGCCCTCGTCGAGGGCCTGCTGGCCGGTGGTGCGACCGTCATCATGACGGCCTCGAACGTCAGCCAAGCGCGCAAGGAATTCGCCCGCCAGCTCTTCGCAGGCCACGCCTCCGTGGATGCGGCACTGTGGTTGGTGCCCGCCAACCTGTCCAGCTACCGCGACGTTGATGCGCTCATCGAGTGGATCGGCAGCGAGCAGCGCGAATCAGTGGGCAACGAAGTGAAGATCCTCAAGCCGGCGCTCACGCCGACCCTGGCGTTCCCCTTCGCCGCCCCGAGCGTTTCCGGTTCCTTGGCCGACGCGGGCGCGGCCGCCGAGAACCAAACCCGCCTGCTGCTGTGGAGCCTGGAGCGCACCATCGCCGGGCTCTCCCAGCTGGCGCAGAACGATCCGGCGTTCCCGGATACCCGCTGCCACGTCGTCCTCCCCGGTTCCCCCAACCGCGGCATGTTCGGCGGCGACGGAGCCTACGGCGAGGTCAAGGCTGCCCTCGACGCCATCCTGGCCAAGTGGTCCGCCGAGGCTGGCTGGCCGGAGGGTGTCACCCTCGCCCAGGCGAAGATTGGCTGGGTCTCTGGCACCTCGCTCATGGGTGGCAATGACGTCCTCGTCCCCGCCGCCGAGAAGGCCGGTATCCACGTGTGGTCCCCGGAGGAGATCTCCTCCGAGCTGCTTCACCTCGCTTCCCCCGAGGTGAAAGCGCAGGCCGCGCAGGCCCCCGTCGAGGCGGACCTCACCGGCGGGCTCGGTTCCTCCGCCGTCTCCATGTCCGCGCTGGCGGACGCCGCCCGTGCCGATGCCGAAGCCGCAGTTCTAGGCACCGATGCCGCTGAAGACACCACCATCAACGCCCTGCCCAACGCCGCGCATCCCACCCAACCCGGCGATGTCACTGTTGGCGAGGTGACCCGCGATCTCGAAGACATGATCGTCATGGTCGGCCTCGGCGAGGTTTCCTCCTGGGGCTCGGGCCGCACCCGCGCCCAGGCCGAATACGGCATCCAGCGTGACGGCAGCGTCGATCTCACCGCCGCCGGAGTCCTGGAGTTGGCCTGGATGACCGGCCTCATTTCCTGGGCCGAGGATCCCCGCCCGGGCTGGTACGACGCCTCCGGCGCCGAGGTCCCCGAGGACGAGGTCTACGAACGCTTCCGCGACGAGGTTATCGCCCGCTCCGGCATCCGCCGCTTGAGCGACAAGTACTTCCTCACCGACGGCGGTTCCATCGACGTCACCGAGGTCTTCCTGGACAAGGACATCACCTTCACCGTCCCCTCCGAGGCCGAAGCCCGCGACATCGAAAGCGCCGATCCCGACAAGACGCGCGTCGCGCTTATCGACGGCGAGTGGACCATCACCCGCGTCAAGGGTGCCACCGCACGTGTCCCCCGCAAGGCCACCCTCACCCGCTCCGTCGCTGGCCAGATGCCAGAAGGCTTCGACCCGGCACGCTGGGGCATCCCCGCCTCCATGATCGAGGGCCTCGACCGCATCGCAGTGTGGAACCTCGTCACCGCTGTCGACGCGTTCATCTCCGCCGGGTTCACCCCCGCCGAGCTGCTGCGCGCCGTCCACCCCGGTGATGTTGCTTCGACCCAGGGCACCGGCATCGGCGGCATGGAATCCCTCCACAAGGTGTTCGTGTCCCGGTTCCTCGGGCAAGAGCGCCCCTCCGACATCCTGCAGGAGGCACTGCCCAACGTCGTGGCCGCGCACGTCATGCAGTCGCTGGTGGGTGGCTACGGCTCGATGATCCACCCGGTCGCCGCCTGCGCCACCGCAGCCGTTTCCATTGAGGAAGGCGTGGACAAGATCGCGCTTGGCAAGGCCGACTTCGTGGTCGCCGGCGGTATTGACGATGTCCAGGTCGAATCGCTCACCGGCTTCGGCGACATGAACGCCACCGCCGAGACCGCCGCCATGACGGCGAAGGGGATCAGCGACCGCTTCATCTCCCGCGCCAACGACCGCCGACGCGGCGGCTTCCTCGAGGCCGAGGGCGGTGGCACCGTGCTGCTGGCCCGCGCCTCCGTCGCCGCGGAACTGGGCCTGCCGGTCCTCGCCGTGGTGGCGCACGCCGCCTCCTATGGCGATGGCGCCCACACGTCGATCCCGGCGCCGGGCCTGGGAGCCTTGGGCGCCGCGCGTGGCCGGGAGAACTCCCGCCTGGCTCGCTCGCTTCGCTCCTTGGGTCTCACCCCCGACGACGTGCGCGTGGTGTCCAAGCACGACACCTCCACCAACGCCAACGATCCGAACGAATCGGAGCTGCATTCCCGCCTGTGGGAGGCCGTGGGCCGCACGGACGGCAACCCGCTGTTCGTCGTCTCGCAGAAATCCCTCACCGGTCACGCGAAGGCCGGAGCGGCACTGTTCCAAATGGGTGGCCTGGTGGACATCCTGCGCACCGGTACCCTACCGGCCAATGCAGCGTTGGACTGCGTCGATCCGCTCATCGCCCCGAAGGCCCGCCCGCTGGTGTGGTTGCGCTCGCCACTGGCCCTGGGTGAGGGTGCCGTCAAGGCTGGCGTGCTCACCTCACTCGGCTTCGGCCATGTCGGTGCCGTCGTGGTGCTCGCTCACCCGGCCGTCTTCGAGGCCGCCCTGGCCCGCTCCGGGGGCGATGTCACTGCGTGGCGGGAGCGGGCCACCAACCGCCTGCGCTCCGGCGCGCAGCACTTCGAGGCTGGCATGATCGGCCGCGCGGAGCTGTTTACTCAGGTCGAGGGACGACGTCTCCCGGCCGTGGGCGACCACGAGGCCGAGATCGCCCTGCTCCTCAATGAGGATGCTCGTCTGGGTGAGGACGGGGTGTACCCGAAGGCTTAGCAGCCCGCCCTCGCCATGGCCTCGCGGATCACCGAGGCAGACGCCGCCAGTCGCGTCTGTTCCTCAGCGGTGATCCGCGGGGCCAGACGTGTGTGCACGCCACCGGCACCGATGACACACGGCAGGGACAGGGCGACATCGGTAAGCCCGTACTGGCCCGTGAGGGGCAGGCTGACGGGGTAGACACTGCGTTCGTCGAGAAGCACCGTGCGGGCCAGGAGGACCGCCGACTGGGCAACACCCGCATTCGTCCAGCCCTTGGCGTTGAAGACCTCATAGGCGGCGGAGACGACAGCACTGGCCAGCTCTTCCAGCTCATAGGGTTCGCCCAGGCCAAGCTCCTCCAGGGGCATGCCCGAGACATTGATCTGGCTGAGCGCCGGGACCGCCGAGAGACCGTGTTCACCGAGCATGACCCCGGTGACGGAGCTGGGATCGATGCCGTGCCGGTCGCCGATGAGCCGACGCATGCGAGCCGAATCAAGCATCGTGCCGGTGCCAAAGACCCGGCCATCCGGGAAGCCGAATTCCGTCGCCGCGATGTAGGCGAGGGTATCCACCGGATTGGTGATGATGATGACCACCGGCTCCGTGGTTACCGCCGCGATATCCCCCATGACCTGGCGGATGACCTGAGAATTGTGCTCAGTGAGCAAGGTGCGATCGGGCGGGCCGTCCGGGCTATCGGGATCCGGGATGATGGAGGGCCCGGCGGCAATGATGATGACATCCGCGCCCGCACAATCGGCATAGCTGCCGGCATGAATGTGGGTGTTGGTGCGACTGGGCAGCGCCGTCGCGTGGTGCTGGTCCAACGCCTCACCGTGCGCTACGCCCTCATCGAGATCGATGACGGCGATGTCACGGAAGAGTCCAGAGGCGGCGGCGTCGGCCACAACGTAGCTGCCCACGTGCCCGGCGCCGATGACAACAAGTGAATTCCCCATGCGGGCCAGTCTATGGCGAGTCGATGGAGACCCCAACCCACACCGGCTCGGGCACCAACGCAACACCAAAGGTCTCCTGGACGCCATCACGGACCTGGCGAGCCAGCGCCACCAGGTCCGCCGTCGTGGCCGAACCACGGTTGGTCAGCGCGAGGGTGTGCTTGGTGGACAGCCGCACCGGCGCCCCCTCGCCGGGGAAGCCCTTGGCAAAGCCCGCGCGATCGATGAGCCACGCCGCCGACAGCTTCACCTTGGTCGTTCTGGGCCCCGCCGGGAAGCGCGGCATACGCTCGGCATCTTCATCCCCGCGCAGCTGACGCACTCGTGCTTGCACCTCATCGGCCAGGGCGACGGGAACGATGGGGTTGGTAAAGAAAGATCCCGCCGACCACGTGTCATGGTCCGCCGGGTCGATGACCATGCCCTTCCCACGCCGGAGCTGAAGCACCGCCGCGCGGACATCAGCGACCGGGCGGCGTTCGCCGGCCTCCGTGACACCCAGGCGACGCGCGAGCTCCCCATAACGCAGCGGACCCGACAGCCCATCGGTGGACAGCTGCAGCTCAATGGCCAAGACGATCGCCCGGTTGCTGAACTTGAGATTGGAATAGCGGTAGTCCAACTCCAACGAGGAGGCGGGCACCCACGCCATCTCCCCCGTGGAGCGTTCGAGGAGGAGGACCTGCACCAGGACATCAGAAATCTCCGCCCCATAGGCGCCAACGTTTTGCACCGGGGTCGCACCCGCAGACCCGGGGATTCCCGAGAGGCATTCGATACCACCGAAGCCCGCCTCCACGGAGGCCACGACGACGTCATCCCACACCGCCCCCGCCCCGGCGCGCAGCACGCCCTCAGTGGTGAGGGAAATCTCCCGGTTCTCCACCACCACGGCCACCAGATCCAGATCGCCATCGGCGACGACCAGGTTGGACCCTCCGCCGACGATGAGGAAATCAATCCCGCGGGCGTCGAGAAGCATGACGACCTCCGCGACAGCGGAGTCGGTGCCACATCGCACCGTCAACCGCGGACGGCCACCCAAGTGAAGGGAGGTCAGGTCGGCGAAGGTCGCGTCCTCGTCGATGGCGACGCTGTCAATTGCCTGGAGATGCTCGTACAGGTCCGGGGTGCTTGATGGGTCAGTCACGTGTTTAACGGTAGTCTGTTATCCATGGCATCCCGCAGTGAGAACACCGTAACCATCAATCAGCCGGCCGAAAAGGTCCACGCCGCGCTGACCAACGCCGATTACTGGGCTTACATCGCCGAGAACCTCTCCCCCGAGCCGGGCGAGGTCAACGAGTTCACCACCACCGAGGGTGGCGCCGTGGCAACCCTGTTTGAGGTCCTGCCGCTGGATATCCTCCCCGAGGCCGTCCGCGCCATGATTTCGCAGGCGCTCAAGGTCAAGCGAGTCGTCACCGTCGGCCCACTCACCGATGGTGCCGCGCACATCACCTACGTCGCTGACGTCAAGGGCACCCCGGTGGATTTCAAGGGCGACATCAACCTGACCGGCGATGATTCGACCACCACCCTCGCCTACGCCAACGAGGTTTCCGTCAACATCCCGTTCATGGGCCCCGCCATCGAGCCGAAGGTGGGCGAAGCCCTGGGCGAGCTCTTCACCAACGAAGGTGAGCTCACCAACACCTGGATCGCCGAGAACGCTTAACGCGCCTCGCTTGCATCAGCCATGGCCGATCATGCCCACAACCTCCGTGCGGAGTCCGGGTCTGGTCGGCCTTTTGGTGTTATTACCCGCGGCACCACCGGATTCAACCGGCTGCGGCGCTCTGATCGCTGGTTGATCCACCACCCACAGGTGCGAGCCTTGCTCCAGGGGGAAGATAGACCTTTGGCGGTGGATGTCGGGTACGGGGCCTCCCACGCCACCACCGTCGAGTGGGCAAGCCGACTGCGCACGGTCAACCCCGGCGTGGAGGTGGTCGGCCTCGAGATCGACCCGGCTCGGGTCCTGCCCCCGCGCGACGGGGTCCGATTCGAGCTCGGCGGCTTCGAGCTCGCCGGATACCAGCCCCACCTCGTTCGGGCGTTCAACGTGCTACGCCAATACGACGTCGACCAAGTTGAGGTGGCGTGGGCCAGCGTTCAAGAGCGCCTCGCCCCCGGTGGACTCTTCCTCGAAGGCACCTGCGACGAACTGGGGCGACGGGCAACGTGGATCCTCCTCGATGCGAGCGGCCCGCAGAGCCTCACCCTGGCCTGGGATCCCGATGACGTGGAGCTGCCCTCGGATGTGGCGGAACGCCTGCCCAAGGCGCTTATCCACCGCAACGTCCCCGGAGAGAAGATCCATGCCCTGCTCGCCGCCGCCGATAGCGCGTGGGTGCGCAGCGCCGGCTGGGAGCCCTATGGCCCGCGGGTGCGGTGGCGCCAGGCCCGCGATCTCCTCATCCAGGAGGGCTGGCCGCTGCAGCCCATTCGCCGGAATATCCGTGACAATCTGCTCACAGTCCCCTGGGAGCTGGTTGCTCCCGACTCCTAGGTGAGGAACACTAGTGGGCATGCCTCGTTCCTCTGGTTCTTCGCTCGTATGGAAATTCCTCGTCGGAATCCTCGTCGCCATCCTCGTTGTGCTGCTGGTGGCGGAGTTCGGTCTGCGCTGGTTCATCGGTAATCAGCTCCGGGATGGTTTCCGGGAGGACGCCCAGGCCAACGGCGTCGCCGTGACCGAGGATCCCTCGATCTCCTTCGGCGCCACCCCGCTGGTCTTCTCCGTCCTGACCGGCAACGTGAAGTCCGTGGACATTGATACCCCCTCCACCCTGGAGATCCTTCACCAGGACGCACTGCCTGAGATCAAGGGCCAGCCCGCCGCCCACCTGTCCCTGACGGATCTGTCCATCTCCGACCCGAACAACCCGGTCGCGGCGAGCCTGCGTGCCGTCTCGGAGGTGCCGGATGATTACCTGCTGGCCACCGTGCAGATCTCCATGGCCGAGCAGATGGATTCCGGTGATACCAACGTGGGCGCCCAGCTCATGCAGCAGCTGATCAAGGTCACCGACATCACGTCCAACCCGAGCGAAAACACTATCGACGTCGAGTTCACCGACGGGGCTGCCCAGCTCCGGCTCCGCCCAGTCCCCCAGGACGGCGCCCTCTCCTTCGAGGCCATGGGGGCGACCCTATTCGGCTTCGATTTGCCCGAGCAGGTGACCACGATGATCACCGATTCCCTCAAGCAGAGCCTGTCCGAAGCCACCTCCGAGGGCATGCGCCTCGACAACGTTGAGGTGCTCGACAACGCCGTTCGCCTCACCCTCACGGGCAACAATGTCCGGCTCAGCGAGGTCTCCAGCGGGACCATCTCAGGCCTCTAGGACGACCCCGAGGTCAGCGATCGCGACTCGGTCGGCGCCGCGTTCCAGCGCGCCGAGCACCTCGTCGAGGTTGTGCAGGCCCGCCACCGTCAGCCGGACCCCCGGCTGACCACCAAGCGGTGGGTTCTCGGTCCCCTCATCGGGCCACCAGCCACTTTGCGTAACCACTCGATCGGCCCCCGCCACAGCGGCAGCCTGCACGATTGAGTGGATTGCCTGCTCATCCCGCAGGCCCGTTTCAACGACGATGCCCAACTGCACCGGCGGGGGAACCGCCTCACGCACAGCAACGAACTCAGCCAACAAGGTATTGAGATCGCTCACCCCAATATCGGGGCTCACCCACACCTCCGTCGCTCCTTGGGCGACGGCGAGGCGAGCTTCTGCGGCTTTGACCAAACTATGGTGACGGCCGGTGGGAAAGCCCACGACGGCCGCAACCGTGAGGTCGCCGACATCCCCCACTGCCGACAGATGGGACGGGGCGACCACCACCCCGGCGAGCCCGCTCTCGCGGGCGGCGACGACGCCGCGCCGGACGGCGGCGGTGTCCATCGCGACGTCGACAAGCAGAAGAAAGGCGTGGCCGCGAAGCCACGCCACATCATCTTGCCTCACAGCTCTACCAGCCGCCAGCGCCACTGATGAGGCGCCGCATGTGCGGCAGGACGTCAAACCAGAACACGCCAATGGCGACGATTCCGACCCACGACAAGAACGGCACTCCAGTGGCCACCACGAGGGCGGAGGCGATGAGGATACCGACCCAGATCAACTTCGATTGACGGTCCGCCGCGGCGTACGCGTCATCGCGCGTCGTACCGGCAAAGATGGCGCCGACCAAGCCAGATAGCGCGATAGCGAGGAAGAGCACTCGCTCGACGATGTTGTAGCCGAGGATCAGAGTTTGAGAAATGTCCATGAGAAGGGGTTAAACATCCTTGTGATCGGTAGGGGTGTCAATGACCTCGCCGTCAATCATAGGCGGTGCCTTCTCCTCGGCTGACTCCGCTGGCTCGGCCGGTGCTTCTGGTGCTGCCGTCTTCGCCCGACCAATGAGGTCATCCAAGCGCGAACGCAAATCATCGAGGATCGACTCCTCATCAGCGCTGGCATCGCGGCGGGAACGAGCCTGAGCCACCGCGTCATCGAAGCTCTCCTTCACCGACGCCACGGCGGTACCAAAGGCAGCCTTGGCATCCGTCACAGCAGCAGAATCCTTCGTCTCCTCCGCGACCCGACGGGTGGACGCAGCCACATCGCGCAGGATCTCCTCGGCGCGGCCGGCGAAGGTGGCGGTCACCTTCTTGTAATCCTCCGTGCTCGACGCCGCCGACAGACCCTCCCGGGCCTCCTGGGACGCTGCCTTGAAACGACCAACCGAGCTTTCGGCGTCATCCACCGGGCTGTGCTCCGCGTGGGCCCCAGCGTCCAGATCAGCATTCTCGCGGTCCTGCTTAAAATGATCGGCGAAATCGGTCACCACGTCGCCGAGGCGCGAACCCGCCGTGACCCACGCCTGGAAAGGCTCGCGCAGGTTATCGAGCAGCGAATTATTCTTGTCGTCCGGGGTAGTCATATCGGTGCGGCCTCCTGAAGTGGCGCTGATTTTCTCGGTTTAAGCTCCGAAGAGCAGGTGATTCACAGTGTAAATAAGAAGTCCGGCGAGTGCACCGACGATCGTGCCGTTGAGGCGAATGAACTGCAGATCCTTGCCAACCATGAGCTCAATCTTGTCGCTCGCTTCCTCGGCATCCCAGCGCTGGATGGTCTCCGAAATGATGGCGGTGACTTCCCCCGCGTAGTTATCGGCGAGGAATGCCGCTCCCCCGGTGATGCGGCGATCGAGGCTGGCGCGCAGGGCGGGGTCCGTCCGAATGTTCGTCCCCCACGTCAAAGACAGCTCCTCCACCTTCGTGCGCAGGAGGGAATGCTCATCCTCCGCCGCCTCAATAAGAGAAGCGCTTGTCGACGCCCAGATGGTCGCCGCCGCGTCCCGCAGCGGCGTCGAGCCCAACAGATCCTGCTTCATGCCTTCCACCCGCGCGATCATCGCCGGGTCGTGCTGCAGATCATCGGCCAAATCGCCGAGGAAGCGGCGGATGGACTGCCGGGCCTCATGCTCAGGATCGTTGGCCACCGCGGTGGTAAAGGCGACGATCTCCTTGTACACCCGCGCGCCGACGAGGTCTTTGGCAAACTTCGGCGCCCAGGTGGGCATCCGCTCATCGATGAGCGTGACCACGGTGTCCTCCATCCCGAGCACCTTCTTATGCGCCCACGACACCACCTCCTGGACCACCGGCTCCGTCCGCCCATCCTCGACCAAATCGGCCAGCAAACGCCCTGCCGGCGGTCCCCATTCCGGATCGGTGAGCCGATCGATGAGCTGCGACTGGATGAGCGCCTCCGCATCCTTCGGATCCATCGCCCGCAACGCGTTAGCAGTGAGCTTGCCTGCCTCCCGCGAGACTTTCCGGGCGTTGTCTTCCTCAGAGAGCCACTCGCCGATCCGCTCCGGGATATTCGCCGAACGAACCTTCTCCGTGATGAGCTCCGCATTGAGGAAGTTCTCCCCCACAAACTCCGAAAGAGTATCGCCCAGCTGGTCCTTCTTGCGCTTGATAATCGCCGTGTGCGGGATCGGGATACCCAGCGGGTAACGGAACAAGGCCGTCACGGCGAACCAGTCCGCCAAGCCGCCGATCATCCCGGCCTCAGCGGCAGCCCGGACGTAGCCCACCCACACCGGTGCGCCCTCAGGCCGGCTCTGCCACCAGCTGCACGCGAGGAAAATAATGGCAGCAACGACCAGCAGGCCGGTAACAAAAATCTTGTGATTACGCAGCGTCCGGCGGCGCTCCGCCTCAACCTCAGGGCTGGGTCCCGGCACCTGGCCAGAGAGGACCTGCGTAGCGGGGCTGGTGGTGTGTGTAGCCATGGTTTCCATTATGAATCCCCCAGCCCGCTGGCCGTCCGGCGGGCCCACTCGAACGGCCGGACACGATCATTGGTCATCACAGCAGCTCGATCGCGTAGGGCACGAGGCTGAGCGAACTGATGAGGACTATAAGGCTGACGAGGATAATGATGAGATTTCTACGCACGCCGCCAGCCTACGTGTGAGTTGCGCGGAATCGAGCGAACCCGCCTCACTGCACGATCATGGTGCAGGGGCGGGTTCGGGGTCGAGAGACGTCAGCGACGAATGCTAAGTACTGCTAGTTACTGCTAGTTGCGGCGACCAGTGGTGCTGCGGTACTCGCGGTAGTAGCGACGACCACGGTGGATCAAGAAAGCGCCACCAACTACGCACGCTGCGGCGACGGCCACGCCAATCCACAGGTACATGGTGAGGTTGTAATCCGCCACGGCCACGCCTTCCGGCCAGAGGTAGGTTGCGGCAACCCAGATGATGATGCCGAAACCAGCCAGGGACGTGAGCAGCAGGCCCATTCCCAGCCAGGTGGAGGTGCGCTCCAACGAGGAGTGCGCCGCGCCCAGAGATACTGGGTCGTAGCCCTCGATGTAGGAATCCTGGATCTTGGGAGAGTAGTTGGGGAAACTCTCGGAAGCCTGGTCAGCAACTGCGAAGTTGTTTGATGACATTGCTTTACTCGCTTTCGTCTCTCGAAACTCGTTTTCCAACGAGCTTAGTCGTCCTTGCCGCGGAGAGCGGCACGAGCGCGCTCCTTGGTGATGGCAGCAACAGCGGTCAGGGGGACACCAGCCGGGCAGACATCTGCACACTCACCGTAGAGGGAGCAGTGTCCGAAGTTGGTCTCCAGCTCGTCGACCATCTTGCGGGCGCGGCGGCCACGCTCTTCCTTGCCCAGGGGCATGAGGGAGAGGTGGACCAGCTTGGCACCGGTGAACAAGTGCGCAGCACCATTCGGGCAGGCAGCGACGCACGCGCCACAACCAATGCAGGCAGCATGGTCGAGGGCGAACTCGGCGGTCTGATGGTTCTGGTGCAGGGTGTCTGCATCCGGTGCGGTACCGGCGTTGATGGAGACGTAGCCACCCTTTTCCATCACGCGATCCAGGGCGGAACGGTCAACGACCATGTCCTTGATCACCGGGAAGGCGGCGGAACGCATCGGCTCCAGCTTGATCACATCGCCGTCGTGGAACTCAGTGAGGCGCTGCTGGCAAGCAGGGGTGTTCTGCATCGGGCCATGGGGACGGCCATTGACGGTGAGACCACAGGTGCCACAGATGCCTTCGCGGCAGTCCGAGGCGAACATGTAGGGGTCTTTGTTCTCATCGATCAGTCGGTTGTTGACATGGTCGAGCAGTTCCAGGATCGACATCTGAGCCACTGCATCCGGGACCTCGACGGTCTCGAAGGCACCCTCGTGAGTCGGTCCGGCCTGACGCCAGATCTCAAGTGTCAGCTTCATTACTTGTAGTTCCTTGTCTGCAGCGGGATCGATTCGAAGTAGAGGGGGTCAGCGTGGCGAATGAACTTGCCCTCACCGGCCGGCTCCCATGCAGAGACGAAGCACCAGTTTGCGTCGTCGCGCTCTGCCTCGCCGTCCTCAGAAAGGTGATCATCACGGAAGTGAGCACCACAGGACTCATCGCGGTCGAGGGCATCGACGCACATGAGCTCGCCGAGGTCGATGTAGTCAGCAACGCGGGCTGCGTACTCGAGAGCCTGGTTCATGTAGTCCTGCCCGCCCGGCACCTGGACGTTAGCCCAGAAGTCAGCGCGCAGCTCACGGATCCGGACGATGGCATCCTGCAGGTCCGGAACGTTACGGGACACACCACAAGCGAAGTACAGGATCTCGCCGAGAATGCGGTGGTAGTGATCCGGGCCGTGGGGGTCCTCGCCCTTGATGTTCATGAGGCGATCGATGCGAGCCTGTGCACGATCAACGGCCTCAGCGGCCTCCGGGGAGTCCGCCGGCAGAACATCCTGGCCGAGGTAATTGGCCAAGTAGTTCGGGATGGTGAACGGCAGGGTGAACCAGCCGTCAACGGACGCAGACAGCAGCGAGTTGGCTCCCAGGCGGTTAGCGCCGTGGTAGGTCCAGGAGGCCTCACCGGCACAGAACAGGCCGGGGATGGAGGTCATCTCGTTGAAGTCGGTCCACAGACCACCCATGGTGAAGTGGCAGGTCGGGGCGATACGCATCGGGCTGGAGTAGGGGTCCTCGCCGATGGCCTCTTCGTACATCTTGAAGAGGTTGGAGTAACGCTCACGGATGGTGTCCTGGCCGAGGCGCTCCATGGCGTCACGGAAGTCCAGGTACGCCGAGTTGTGCAGCGGGCCCACGCCGAGACCGGCGTTGATCTGCTGGGAAATGGCGCGGGAAGCCACGTCGCGGGGGACGAGGTTACCGAATGCCGGGTAGCGGCGCTCCAGGAAGTAGTCGCGCTCCTCTTCCGGAATGGTGTTCGGGTCGCGGTCGTCCTTGGGCTCCTTGGGGGACCAAATACGGCCGTCGTTGCGCAGCGACTCGGACATGAGGATGGTCTTCGACTGCCAGGTCGCGTTGACCGGAAGACCGGTCGGGTGGAACTGGATGAAGGCCGGGGAGGCGAAGTAGGCGCCGAGCTCGTAGGCGCGCATGAGGGCGCCCGCGTTCGAGTTCTTGGCCAGCGTGGACATGTGGTAGACGTTGCCGTAACCACCGGTGGCCAGGATGACGGCGTGGCCGGTGAAGGGGGTGATCTCACCGGTAATGAGGTTACGGGTGACAATGCCCTCGCAGCGCTTCTCGCCATCACGCTCGGTGACGATGAGGTCGACCACGTCAGCGTGGGTGAAGATCTCCACGTTGCCGAGGCCAATCTGGCGGGTCAGAGCGGAGGCGGTGGACAGCTGCAGCTGCTGGCCCGTTTGTCCACGGGTGTAGTAGGTGCGGGAGACCTGGACACCACCGAAGGAACGGGTGGCCAGGGTGCCGCCGTACTCGCGAGCGAAGGGAGCGCCGATGGCGTTCATGTGGTCGATGACGCGGACGGACTCGACGGCCAGGCGCCAACAATCGGACTCGCGGCAACGGTAGTCGCCGCCCTTGACGGTGTCCTTGACGTGGCGGTACGCGCCGTCGTTGTCGACCTTCTTGCCGCGGGCGGAGTTGACGCCACCCTGGGCGGCGATGGAGTGCGCACGACGCGGGGCGTCGTGGTAGGTGAAGACCTTGACGTTGTAGCCCAGTTCGCCGAGGGCAGCTGCTGCTGCGCCACCGGAGAGGCCGGTACCGACGACGAGGACTTCAAACTTGCGGCGGTTGAGCGGAGAGACCAGGTTCATGTGGTCCTTCTGCCAATCCCACATGTCCTTGGTGGGCACGCCGACGGGTTCTGCGTTGTCGAGGACGCGACCGGGGACAACACCGTCAACAACGGAGGTCGGGTGCTGGAACTCGGGGCGAGGAGCAGTCTCGATATGGTTCATGTTTTAGATTCCCTTCCGGACTTAACCGAGCCAGCCAAGTGCAATGGACAACGGCATCGAGATGTTGCCGATCATGACAATCGCCGGAACCAGGTAGGCAATGACGAGCATGATCTGACGTGTGCGCTTGCCTGTGATGCCCAGGTCAGACACGGCGAGGTAGATGCCGTGGGACAGGTGCAGGAACAGGACAACCATGGCGAGGATGTAGAAGAGCGCGACGGGCCAGCGGCTAAAGCTGGCGATGAGGTTCGCGTAGATCTCGCCGTGGGCGAAGGTATCCGGGGCGGCGGGTGCCACACCCATGGTCAGGTCCAAGACGTGGAAGATCACGAAGAGGAGCAAGACGATGCCGGTGACCAGCATGGTGCGGGTGGAGAAGGAGTTGATGCCACCCATGAGGTTGGTGCGGGCGAACTTGCCGCGAGAGGTGCGAGAACGGCCGTGCAAAGCAAACGCGCCATGAACGTGCAGAACCAACGAGACGAGCAGCACGATGCGGAAGATCCACAGGATCGTCTCTTGCGGGAAGATCGGGGCGCCCATGGTACGGAGGAAATGTCCGTACTCATCGATGGCGGGAACGCCGCCGTGATCGGGCATGTAGATCTTCAAGTTACCGACCATGTGAACAAGGACGTAGAGTCCGAAGATCAGGCCAGTGATGGCCATTACGAGCTTGATGGCCCAGCTCGGGTAGGACGGCCGCTCGCGCAGCGGCTTCTCTGTAATCTTGCCGTGGACGATTGCGTCCCGGTCTGCGTTTTTAACAGTCATGGCACCTCCAGTGTCGCTCATACTTTACGGCTTCACCCCCGGTGGGAACCACTTTTGGGCATTCGGATTCGCGCTCGACGCCCGTTCGACGCGCCGCAAGTGCAAACATTTAGGCAAGGGTGCCCTTAGTGCAGAAAAGTGAATATTGCCCCTGCCACCACGCTTACAGGCACAATGTGCGGAAAAGGCAACTTTCGGCCCTGCCTGTGAAGTTGATCACGCACCACACCCCGTGCACATCCCCCTACCCCGTAAGGTGTCAAACTTTCGGCGAGGTACCACAGGCGCCCAGGTGAACACCCCCACCAACGCAAGCTTTGCGGACTGCGGAATGTTTTCCACACAAAGTTTGCAGATTAGCCATTTAGTGAAGCACATCACGCTACTATGACCTCCATGGGAAAGACCTACGTGGGATCGCGGCTCCGCCAGCTGCGACGTGAACGGGACCTCAGCCAGGCCTCACTGGCGTCGACTCTCGGCCTATCTGCCAGCTATGTCAACCAGATCGAGCATGATGTTCGACCTCTGACCGTCCCCGTGCTCTTGCGCATCACGGAGGCCTTCGGCGTTGACGCAACGTTTTTCTCCCGCGACGACGATTCCCGGCTGCTCGCCGAGATCCAGGACGTCGTCCTGGACAAGGAGCTGTGCCCCAATCCCGTCGAGCTTCAAGAGTTATCAGAGTTGGTCTATAACCACCCGGCCATCGCCCGCACGATGGTTGATATGCACCGCCGTTACCGCAACGTCCGCGATAAATTGTCCATCGCCACAGACACGCGCCGAAACGTTCCGCTGGTGGATAGCAGTCCGAATGCGCAGGCCCTGTCGATGCCCCACGACGAGGTGCGTGACTTTTTCTATGCCCGCCAGAATTACTTGGACGCCCTAGATACGTCCGCCGAGGGCATTGCCGCCAGCCTGGGGGTGGAGCGCTTTGATATTCGCGGCACCGAGGAAGCCATCGCCGAGCGGCTGCGCGACAAGCATGGCATCGAGATCACGACGTCCGGCGAGTTAGGCGGCATGCTCCACCGCCTCAACCGGGACACCGGGCACCTTGAGCTGGCTAGCCGTCTCAACACCGGCCAGCGTGCCTTCCGCCTCGGCATGGAGCTGGCCTATCTGGAAACCAGCGATGAGATCGAATCCCTCGTCGCCGAAGAGCGTTTCACCTCGGAGGCGTCGACCAACCTCGCCCGCAGGGGTGTGGCCAGTTACGTCGCCGCCGCCATCTTGCTGCCGTATCAAACCATCCACAACGAAGCCGAACGCTCGGGCTATGACGTGGACTACCTGTGCCAGGTGTTCGGAGTGGGGTACGAGACCGTCGCCAGTCGTCTCTCTACGTTGCAGCGACCGAACCTGCGCGGCATCCCCTTCACGTTCGTGCGCGTCGATCGGGCCGGCAACATGTCCAAGCGCCAGTCAGCCACCGGCTTTCACCTGGCCAATTCCGGCGGCACGTGCCCGCTGTGGAACATCTACGAAACGTTTACCAACCCGGGCAGCATTCTGCGGCAATTAGCGCAGATGCCCGATGGCCGAAACTATCTTTGGATTGCCCGCACCGTTCGCCATCACCGCGGGCGCTTCGGCGATACCGGCAAGCTCTTCGCCATCGGCCTGGGCTGCGAAGCCCGTCACGCGGATCGGACGGTCTATGCCGAGGGGCTCGAGCTCGACGATCTCTCCGGTGCCACCCCCATCGGCGCTGGTTGCCGCGTGTGCCCCCGTGGGAATTGTGCTCAGCGCGCGTTCCCGCCGATCCATGAAGAGATCACTATCGACGCCCACCGGTCCTCCGTCGCGCCCTACAACTAGCCGCAGCGCAACAAAAACAAAAAAGGTGGGACCCCGTTGGGGTCCCACCTTTTTGGCTGTGGCGTGAAGGCTACAGGTTGATCATGTGCCCCTGGATGCCTTCGACGGCTTCCTTCATGGCTTCCGACAGGGTCGGGTGGGTGTGCACGTTGCGGCCGACTTCCTCAGCGGTGAGGTCGAAGCGCTGCGCCAGGGTGAGCTCCGGCAGCAACTCGGACACTCCGGCGCCAACCATGTGGGCACCAAGGAGCTCGCCGAACTCGGCATCAGCGACAACCTTGACAAATCCGGCGGTCTCGGCGAGGCCCTGGGCCTTGCCGTTGGCGGAGAACGGGAAGGTAGCCACCTTGATCTCGCGGTCAGCGAACTTCTCGCGAGCCTGTGCCTCGGTGTACCCGAAGGAAGCAACCTGCGGGTTACAGAAGGTGGCACGCGGCATCATCATGTAATCGCCGAGTTCCATGGTCTCCGCGCCAGCGATGACCTCGGCGGCGACGACTCCCTGAGCTTCAGCGACGTGAGCCAACTGCAGCTTCGCGGTGACGTCACCGATGGCGTAAATGTTCTTGACGTTGGTGCGCATCTCATCATCGATGGCAATGGCGCCACGCTCAGTGAGTTCGACGCCGGTGTTCTCCAGCCCGAAGCCCTCGACGCGCGGGGCGAAACCGATGGAGACGAGCACGCGGTCGACGGCGAGGGTGTCGGACTTGGAGCCGTCCTTGGACTCAACATCCACCTCAACGACGTCGCCGTTGTCACGCACGGCGGTGGTCTTGTAGCCGGTCAACAGCTTGACGCCAAGCTTCTTGTACTGCTTAGCAATCTCCTTGGACACGTCAGCGTCCTCGTTCGGCAGGACGCGGTCCATGAACTCAACGATGGTGATGTCCACGCCGTAGTTGGCGAGAACGTACGCGAATTCCATGCCGATAGCACCGGCGCCGACGATAACCATGGAGTCCGGCAGGTTCTCATCGAGGATCTGCTCCTCATAAGAGACAACGTTGCCGCCGATTTCTACCCCCGGAAGGGAGCGGACGACGGAGCCGGTGGCGATGATGCAGTCATCGAACGTGAGGGTCTTGCCGGCATCTTTGCCGTCGCTGATCTCGATGGTGTTGGCGTCAACGAAGGATCCCAGACCGTCGATCTCGTCGATCTTGTTCTTCTTCATCAGGTAGTGGACACCCTTGACGATGCCCGCGGACACCTGGCGGGAGCGCTTGTGCGCCACGCCGAAGTCGAATGACACCTCACCGGTCATGCCAAAGGTCTTGGCCTCATGGTTAAAGATGTGGGCTACCTCGGCATTCTTGAGCAATGCCTTGGAGGGGATGCAGCCAACGTTTAGGCAGACACCTCCCCAATACTGCTTTTCTACAACAGCAACCTTTTTCCCGAGCTGAGAGGCGCGGATGGCGGCAACGTAGCCACCGGGGCCCGCACCGAGGACAACAACGTCATAATGTTCAGTCACGAAACCTAGGATACGTGCTCGCCATCTTTGTGTCACCGCTTGCCTGGGGAATGTCGTGAGGGGTGAGACGGGGCGATAACGACAGGCCGACAACACGGGCACAGAAAAGTGCCTCGTCCCTTATCCCACGTGGGGGAAGGGACGAGGCACTCGGCCGACCGGCGGCGTCTAGATCAGGCCGAGGGTGAGCGCTGCGTTGGAGGATGCGGAAGAGCCCATGTGCGCGGCCTGGCCAAGCACGGTGTTGATGGCCACGATGATCTGCTCGATGATGGCGTTGAAGTTCATGAAGTCTTCTTTCTCTACGGTTTTTGTCTACGGTGTCGTTGGTTTATCCAGAAACGTCCACCCCTCCGAAAAGGGGATCCATTGAGATTCAACGAACCAACCCGGGAATTCGTTACGGGACGAGACTGGAAATATTATGACACATAAATCCCTTGTGCACCACCAGTAACTTGGGTAACTTTAATGGAGACCGCCTTCTCAACCGCCGAGGCACGGGCCGCTCGATCACCCCCACTATTCGGCGACATCTTTATCTATCCGTTAACATCACCGGCAGTCACTACGATGAAACACAATGAGTGCACCACCCTCCCCTGTGGAGTTCGCGCCCAGTCAGCCTCCCTCGCCTTTACCCGGCGAGCAGCGGGGATCGAATACGAACTAGGAAATGAACCGTATGAAGCTTCTTAGCCGGATCGCCGCCCCGCTCGCGGCCCTGTCCATCGCCGCCACTGCGTTCACCGCACCCGTTGCCCTCGCCTCCGAGGTCACCCCGGCCCAGATTGCCGGCGACGCCCAGTTGAGCACCATCAAGGAAATGTCTCAGGCTGAGATGGATGCCAGCGATCGCAAGTGGATCCAGCGCACGAAGGACAACCCCCGCATCCAGAAGCTCAACGTGTTCTCCCCGTCGATGGGCCGTGACATCCCCGTGGCGGTCATCACCGCTAAGGACGGCTCCCAGGGCGCTCCGACCATCTACCTGCTCAACGGCGCTGGCGGCGCTGAGCAGAACATGGACTGGATCACCTCCGGCAAGGCTGCGGAGTTCTATGAGGACAAGAACGTCAACGTTGTCATCCCCATGCAGGGCGCGTTCACGTACTACCTCGACTGGCATGACCCCAACGCTGGCACCAAGTACGTGTCCGGTCCGCAGAAGTGGGAAACCTTCCTCACCAAGGAGCTGCCGGGCCCGATCGAGTCCCGTCTCGGTTCTAACAACAAGCGCGGCATCGGCGGATTCTCCATGTCCGCTACCTCTTCGCTGCTGCTCCCGCAGAAGGTCCCCGGCTTCTACGATGTCGCTGGCTCTTTCTCCGGTTGCGCGGCTACCTCTACCTTCTTGCCGTACCAGTACGGCAAGGTCACGGTGAACCGCGGTGGCGTCGAGCCGGAGACCGTCTGGGGCCCGATGGGTGGCGCCTACAACCGCGAGAACGATGCCCTGGTCAACGCTGAGAAGCTGCGCGGCACCGAGCTCTACATCTCCAATGCATCCGGTTTCGCAGGCGAGAAGGACCTGCCGGGCTACTACATCGAGCAGGGCGCTGACCCGGCCATCGCTTCCGCGGGTTCCTTGACCCTCATTGCTGAAGGTGGCGTCATCGAGGCCGCTACCAACCAGTGCACCCACGACCTCAAGGCCAAGCTGGATCGCGCTGGCATTCCGGCGGACTACAACCTGCGCGCTACCGGCACCCACTCCTGGAACTACTGGATCGAGGACATGGAGCAGTCCTGGCCCACTTACGCTCGCGCATTGGGCGTCTAAGTACACACATCACGCTTAAGCAGGCGCTGACCACCCCGCACGGTGGTCAGCGCCTTCTGTGTTTTTTCGTTTTTTCCACGACTTAAGCTCCAGTTACGATGAGTACTCTCCCCTCGCTTTTCTTCCAGTGGGCAGCCGAATAACCACCAAGAAATGAACTGCTATGACACTTCTTAGCCGGATCGCCGCTCCCCTCGCGGCCTTGTCCATCGCCGCCACCGCGTTCACCGCACCCGTTGCCCTCGCCGCCGAGGTCACCCCGGCTCAGATCGCCGGTGATGCTCACTTGGCGCGCATCGCGGAGACCGCTCCGCCCGTTGCCGAAACTGATCCGAATTGGCGGGCCAAGGTTTAACAGATTTCCGCCGAGAACCCAAGGGTGAAGGAGGTTCAGGCCTACTCGCCGTCGATGGATCGGGACATCCCAATGGTGGTGATCAAGGCTGCGGTGCACAACGCTCCGACCCTGTACCTCCTCAATGGTGCCGGCGGCGGCGAGCAGTCCAACACGGACTGGATCACCCAGACGTCTGTCGTCGATTTTTACTTGGACAAGGGCATCAACGTTGTCATCCCGATGGCGGGCGCGTTTTCGTACTACACGGATTGGGTGGATCAGGACCTCAATACTCGCTACCTCAAGGGCCCACAGAAGTGGGAGACGTTCCTGACCAAGGAGCTCCCGGGACCGCTCGAGTCTTACTTGGGCGCCAATGACAAGCGGGCGATCGCCGGAATGTCCATGTCGGCCACCACTTCGCTGCTGTTCGCTCAGCACAACCAAGGCTTCTACGACGCGGTCGGTTCCTTCTCCGGTTGTGCTGCCACCTCAACTCCGATCCCGTGGGCATACCTGCAGGTGACGGTTAACCGCGGCGGGGCCACGCCGGAGCAGATGTGGGGCCCGATGGGCGGGGAGTACAACCGCTACAACGATGCGTTGGTCAACGCCGATAAGCTGCGCGGCACCGAGCTGTACGTCTCTAACGGCTCCGGGTTTGCTGGCGCCAGGGACATGCCGGGCTACTACATCGAGAAGGGCGCGGACCCGCTGGTCGCGTCGATCGGCGCTACTCGCCTGCAGGTGGAAGGCGGGGCGATCGAGGCCGCGACCAACCAGTGCACCCATGATCTCAAGGCGAAGCTGGACCGCGCTGGCATTCCCGCTCACTTCCAGTTCAATAACGTCGGCACCCACTCGTGGAGTTACTGGGAAGCTGACCTGGAGAACTCCTGGCCCACCTTCGCGCGAGGCTTGGGAGTCTAGTGGCGTCTAATATCGGACGGTAATGGATACCTACCTTGAGGACATTGATTCCCCCGAGGCCCTGACCTGGGCGAGGGACTGGTCGGCGGTGACGGAGGCGGGCGTCGATAAGCAGCCTGAACGCCGCGCCTTGCAGCAACGCATCAAGGCGGCGCTGGACGTCGACGAACGCATTCCTTATGTCGTGCGGCGCGGGCCGCATCTTTATAACTTCTGGCGCGACGCCGCGCATCAGCGCGGAGTGTGGCGGCGCACGACGTTGGACTCCTTCCTCACGGTTTCCCCGGAATGGGAGGTGCTTATCGACGTCGACGCGCTCGCGCGCGCAGAAGGTGAAAGCTGGGTGTGGAAAGGTGCGCACGTGCGCACCCCGGACTACGACCGTGCCCTCGTGCGGCTCTCGCGCGGCGGGGCGGATGCCTCGGAGGTACGCGAATTCGACCTGCTCACCGGGGAGTTTGTCACCGACACGCCCTTCTACCTGCCCGAAGCCAAGTCCGATCTCAGCTGGATCGACCGGAACACGCTGCTCGTGGGCACGGACACGGGCGAAGGCTCGCTGACCGCTTCGGGCTACCCCGCGCAGGTGCGGGTGTGGCACCGCGGCGAAGACATCGCCGATGCCCCCGTCTACACCTCCGGCCGCGTCGAGGACGTGGCGGTGGGCGCATGGGCGGACACGACCCCCGGGTTTGAACGCATCATCGTCTCCCGCGCACTGGACTTCTATCGCTCGCGCCAATGCGTGGCGCAGGGGCTCGACCCCAGTTCGCCACTGCAGGTGCTGGAAATTCCGGAGGACTGTGAGGCGATCATCCGCCAGCAGTGGCTTTTCCTCTCCCCGCGCACGACCTTCGCGGGCATCCCCGCCGGTGGCCTCGGCGTCATCGCGTTGGATGAGTTCCTCGACGGAAAGCGCACCATCACGGTCGTTTTTGAACCGACGGAGCATATCTCCCTTCAGGGCACCTCTTTTACCGCCAACTACCTGATCCTCTCCTTGCTCGACGATGTGACCACGAGGGTGGAGGTGCGTCCGCTGAGCGATCCGCTGGCGGCCGGCTGGCCCATCGCCCTCCCCGATCTGGTCACCGCCTCAGTGGTAGCCACCAGCCCGCATGACGGCGACGAGGTGTGGCTCACCACCTCGTCCTTCACCGAACCCGATACCCTGTACCGGCTTGACCTTGCAGAGGGCGCCACCCCGGAAGCCGTTCGCCACCTGCCGGCACTGTTCGATGCCACCGGGTTGGAGACCCGCCAGCATTGGGTGACCTCCGCCGATGGCACCCGTCTTCCCTACTTCATCACCGGAGACTTCTCCGTCGGACCTCGCCCCACCCTCGTCGGCGGCTACGGCGGCTTCGAGGTGTCCCTCACCCCGGGATACTCGGCTGTGCGCGGCATCGCGTGGTTGGAGCAGGGTTTCTTCTTCGTCCAGCCCAATCTGCGCGGCGGTGGGGAGTTCGGGCCGAACTGGCACACCCAGGTGGTAAAAACCAACCGGCATAAGGTGTGGGAAGACCACCACGCGGTTCTACGCGATTTGGTGGAACGGGGCTACGCCACGCCCGAGCTCATCGGGATTCGGGGTGGTTCCAATGGTGGCCTGCTCACCGCCGGGGCGCTCGTGCAGTATCCGCAGGCGCTCGGTGCTGCCGTCATCCAGGTGCCACTGACGGACATGGTGCGTTATCACACCTGGTCAGCGGGTGCTTCCTGGATGGCCGAGTACGGCGATCCGGACATCCCGGAGGAACGGGCCGCCATCGACAGCTGGTCTCCACTGCACAATGTCTCCGACACACCGCCCTACCCGCCGGCCCTGGTCACCACGTCAACCCGGGACGATCGAGTGCATCCCGCTCACGCCCGGCTCTTCGCCCAGGCGCTGAAGGAAGCCGGGCAGCCGGTGGACTACTTCGAAAACACCGAGGGCGGGCACGCCGGAGCCTCGGACAACGAGCAGGTTGCTCGCGTCGAATCGCTCATTTACACGTGGCTTATCCAGCGGCTTGTCCCGCGCTTGAGCGACGCTGACGCACCCGAGGGGTAGCATCGTTGGACGATGATCTTGCATAGGCTGCGCACCACTCCGATCCCCGGTACCCGCGACGATTACACAGGGGTCGACTTCAACCTCGGCTACCACGTCCGGGCCTATCACCTGGAGCTGAACTACCGGGTGGGGCCGAATAACCTCAGCGGCGTGGCCACGTTGCGGTTGGACAATTGGAAGCCGCTGCCGTCGATGACGCTGGACCTCGCCCCCAGCATGCGGGTGAGCAAAGTGACGGCCCAGGGCAGTGCGGGCCGGACGGTGCAGGTGCAGCGCTTCCGTCAGGCGGGCGGGAAGCTCCGCCTCACCTTCCGCGATGAGATCCCGGTGGATTCCGAGTTTTCCCTCACCATCCGCTACGCCGGCACGCCCCGCCCGATCCGCACGGCGTGGGGTGGGCTCGGCTGGGAGGAACTCACCAACGGTGCCCTCGTGGCCTCACAGCCTTGTGGCGCCCCCAGCTGGTTCCCCTGCGATGACACCCCGGACGAGAAGGCTCGCTACGAGTTGTCGATGACCACGGATAGCCCTTACGCGGTCGTGGCCAATGGAACCCTCACGGGCAAGCAGACCTCGGGTTCTCGCACGACCTGGACGTACCGCATCGACGAGCCGATGGCTACCTACCTGGCCACCGTGCAGATCGGCGAGTACGTTTCGCTGGCGCTGCGGGAGGACCCGACGCGCCCGGCAGTGACGGCGTGGGTACCTGCGCCGTTGCGCGCGCAGGCCGCGGAGGAGCTCCGCGATCAGTCCGCCATGCTCGACCTGTACACGGACCTGTTTGGCCCCTATCCTTTCGACGCGTACACGGTCGTGGTCTGCGAGGACGATCTGGAAATCCCCGTCGAGGCCCAGGGGCTGTCCATCTTCGGCGCCAACCACATCGCCGGGGATCACGCGTGGGAGCGTCTCATCGCGCACGAGCTATCGCACCAATGGTTTGGCAATTCCTTGGGGTTGGCGCAATGGAATGACATCTGGCTCAACGAGGGTTTTGCCTGCTACGCGGAGTGGTTGTGGTTCGAGCATTCCGCCGGCCGCCCGGCCGCCGATTCCGCCCGGGAGCACTACGACATAATCAAGGCCCTGCCTCAGGACATTCTGCTTTCCAATCCCGGTACCCGGGACATGTTCGACGATCGGGTGTACAAGCGCGGGGCCCTCACGGTCCACGCGTTGCGGGTCTTGCTTGGCGACGTCCCCTTCTTCCGCATGCTCCGCCGCTACGTCGCGGCGGGCCGCCACTCCGTCGTGGAGCCTATCGACCTCAAGCGGGAAGTACTGGCCGAGGCACGGGAACTGGGGATCGCGGACTCGGCCGTGGAAGAGCTCTGGGCCTCCTGGCTCAACCAGCGAGAATTGCCCGAGTTCCCCGGATGAGGGCACTGAGCCTGGCAACAGTCTTCGCGGCGCTGTCCGGATTCATCGTCATCTACGTCGCCTCCTGGGCACTGGGGGATACTGAACAGTTAGCCGCCTTCCAGGCTTTTTGGGGGTTGTTTTTCGCCGCCACCGGCTTCCTCGACGGGCTCATGCAGGAAACCACCCGGGCGGTCGCCGGGGCGCGAAGTTCGACCCGGCGCGGCAATGGGCGCCCCTGGACGTTGGGCCTCATCATCGGCTCGGCGACCCTCGTGGTGGCCCTCATCGTCGGTGCCCTATGGATGCCCACGCTCATGCGCGGGAACGTGGATACGCCCATGGCTACTGCCTTCCTCGCCTTCGGTTTGTTTACCTACGCCTTCCAATCGGTGCTCTCCGGAGTGCTGTCAGGTCTCAACCTGTGGAAGCAGTACGCCGGCCTGGTCGCGCTCGATTCTGGCGTGCGCCTGCTGCTCGCCTTGGCGGCGTGGCAAGCGGGGTGGGGCATCGAGGCCTTCGTGCTCATCACCGTCATCGGTGCGTTGAGCTGGCTCATCGTTCTCGGCCTGTCGCCGACGGTGCGGGCGAAGCTCGCCAGCCCCGTCGACGTGGACACCTCCCTGCTGGCCCGTCGCGTGGGCTCCGCCATGCTCGCCTCCGGGGCCTCGGCGGCATTGATCACGGGCTTCCCCGTGTTCGTCCAATCCACCTCGGCCCCCGACGCCGGGACCGTGGCCACGGTGGCCGGCATCATCAACGCCGTGACGTTTACCCGCGCCCCCATTCTCGTGCCGTTGCAGCGATTCCAATCCGCGCTCATCGTCCGGTTTGTTGAGCAGCGTGATCGTCTCTTCAGCGCGCTGGTCACGCCGATCCTCGGGGTGCTAGCCCTGGGTCTGGTTGGCGCGGGACTGGCGTGGCTCATCGGCCCGTGGATCTTGGATAATTTCTTCCCCGCAGGGCTGTGGGTACCGGGTCCGATTCTGGCCACGTTGACGCTGGCGTCGGCGTTTACTGGCTCGCTCATCGTCACCGGCACGGCGACGCTCGCGCAGGAAAAACACCGCGCCTACGTCGCCGGATGGGTGACCTCCTCGGTGGTGTCCTTCGGCATCCTCTGGCTCGCCCCGCTCTCACTTGAGGCCGGGGTGTGCACGGCCCTCATCCTCGGCCCGGTGGCCGGTGGGCTCGTCCACCTCACGGCACTGCGGGGTGGGGGTTCCCGGATCACACCTACCCCATCAACACCTCCTGCCGCCTCGTAGTGGCAACGTATAGTGGTCAACCATGAGGACACTGCTGGTCACCGGGGGCGCCGGGTTTATCGGATCGAATTTCGTGCGCATGACGGCGCAGCGCTACCCCGCTGATCACATCATTGTTCTGGATAAGCTGACCTACGCCGGCAACCGTGCCAGCCTGGCTGGCCTCGACCCCACCCGGGTGGAGTTTGTAGTCGGTGATATTTCAGATGCCCCGCTCGTCGATTCCCTCGTCGAGCGCAGCGACATCGTGGTCCACTTCGCCGCCGAATCGCACAACGACAATTCGCTGCGGGATCCGCGCCCCTTTGTTGATACCAACCTCGTGGGCACGTTTACGATCCTGGAGGCGGTGCGCCGACACGGCACGCGCCTGCACCACATCTCCACCGACGAGGTCTTCGGCGATCTGGCACTCGATGACCCGCAGCGTTTCACCGAGTCCACCCCCTACAACCCGTCGAGCCCCTATTCGGCGACCAAGGCTGGCTCTGATCACTTGGTGCGCGCGTGGATCCGTTCCTTCGGCCTCAACGCCACCATCTCCAATTGCTCCAATAATTACGGCCCCTACCAGCACATTGAGAAGTTCATTCCCCGCCAGATCACCAATATCCTCTCCGGCCGCACGCCTAAGCTCTACGGCACGGGCGAGCAGGTGCGGGACTGGATTCACGTTGATGACCATAATGCCGCCGTCCACCTCATCCTCGAGCGCGGCCGGAGGGGCGAGACGTACAACATCGGCGCCGACAATGACCATGTGAACAACAAGCAGGTCATTTCGTTGATCTGTGAACTCATGGACGCGCCGGGCTTCGAGCACGTGGCTGACCGGCCTGGCCATGACCAGCGCTACGCCATGGATTCCACCAAGCTGCGCCGCGAGCTCGGGTGGGCGCCGCGCTACACCGACACGGACACCGGCATGCGGGAAGGCCTGCTCCACACCATCAGCTGGTACCGCGATCATGAAGAGTGGTGGCGGCCCGCGAAGGAGCAGATCGAAGCCGGTTACGCGGAGAGGGGACAGTAGATGCGGGTTCATCACACGCCCATCGAGGGGCTGCTCATCATCGACCTCGACGTCCGAGGCGATAACCGCGGCTGGTTCAAGGAGAACTGGCAGCGGGAGAAGATGCTCGCCGCCGGGCTGCCTGATTTCCGGCCGGTCCAGAGCAACGTCTCTTTCAACGCCAAGCGTGGCGTCACCCGCGGTCTGCACGCCGAGCCCTGGGACAAGCTGGTCTCGGTGGCCACGGGCCGCGTCCACGGCGCTTGGTGCGATCTGCGCGAAGGGTCACCGACGTATGGCCAGACCCACGAGGTCGAGATCAACCCCGCGACGGGTGTGTTCGTGCCCCGCGGCGTGGCCAACGGCTTCCAGGCTCTCGAGGATGCCACGACCTACATTTACCTGGTCAACGACCATTGGTCACCGCAGGGCAACTACGCCAACGTCAACCTCAACCTCATCAAGTGGCCCCTGGAGCCGACGGAGATCTCCGGTAAGGACCGAAGCCACCCTTCGCTTATCGACGCCTCCCCCCTCCCGCCCCGCCGCGTCCTCGTCACCGGGGCCGACGGGCAGGTCGGCCGCGCCCTGCGGCGCGTCCTCCCCAACGCGCAGTTCTGCACGCGGGAAGAACTCGACATCACCAATCCCCCGGAGCGGCCGTGGCGGCAGTACTCCGCGATCATTAACGCCGCCGCCTACACCGACGTGGACCGGGCCGAAACCGACCGAGCCCGCGCCTGGCAGGTCAACGCCGAAGGCCCCATGAAGCTGGCGCGCATCGCCGCCGACAACAACCTCACCCTCGTGCACCTGTCCTCCGATTACGTCTTCGACGGAGAAACCACCCGGCCCTACCTCGAAACCGATCCGCTCAGCCCGCTCGGGGTCTACGGGCAGTCCAAGGCCGCCGGTGACCTCGCCGTAGCCACCTGCCCGCGCCACTACATCGTCCGCACCGGCTGGGTCGTCGGCGAAGGCACCAACTTCGTGGACACCATGGCGCAGCTCGCCGCTAAGGGCGTCGAACCCCACGTGGTCAACGACCAACGCGGGCGCCCCACCTTCACCGACGATCTCGCCCACGGCATCGCCCACCTCCTGGCCACCACACCTGCGTACGGGACCTATAACCTCAGCAACTCCGGCGACGAGATCGCCTGGGACGAGCTCGCTCGCGAGACTTTCGCCCTCCTCGGCCACGACCCGGGTGCCGTGCACCCGGTGAGCACGACCCAGTACTTTGAGGGACGACCGCATGCCCCGCGGCCGTCGATAAGCACTCTCGATCTGACGAAGATCGAAGCAACGGGATTTGCTCCCCGCCCGTGGCGCGACGGCCTGGCACGATATCTGTCATGAAGGGCATCATCTTGGCCGGCGGATCCGGGACGCGGCTCGCACCGATCACCCAGGGCATCAGCAAACAGCTCATGCCGATCTATGACAAGCCCATGATCTACTACCCGCTGTCCACCCTCATGCAGGCGGGCATCCGGGAAATCCTCGTCATCACCACACCCGACGACCAACCCAGCTTCCAACGGCTGCTTGGCGACGGCTCCCAATGGGGCATCATGCTCGACTACGCCGTCCAACCCGCCCCCGAAGGCCTGGCACAAGCCTTCCTCATCGGCGCCGACTTCATCGGCAACGACGACGTCGCCCTCGTCCTCGGCGACAACATCTTCGAGGGCTACCAATTCACCAGCAGTCTCCCACAATGCCGCAACCCCCACGGCGGCATCGTCTTCGCCTACGAAGTCTCCGACCCAGAACGCTACGGCGTCGTCGAATTCGACACCGCCGGGCACGCCCTCTCCATCGAAGAAAAACCAGCCGACCCGAAATCCAACTACGCCGTCGTCGGCCTCTACTTCTACGACAACCGCGTCATCGACATCGCCCGCCACATCCAACCCAGCGAACGCGGCGAACTAGAAATCACCGCCGTCAACGACGCCTACCTCAACCTCGGCGAACTCCACGTCCAACGCCTCCAACGAGGCGACGTCTGGCTCGACACCGGCACCGTCGACTCCATGAGCGAAGCCTCCTCATACATCGAAGTCATCCAAAAACGCACCGGCACCATCATCGGCTCCCCCGAAGTCGCCGCCTACCGCGAAGGCTTCATCAACGCCACCGCCCTCGAAGCCCTGGCCCAACCATTGCTGAAGTCGGGATACGGGGAGTACCTGCTCAATGTCGCGCACGACGGCTAGGATCTGACAGCATGCCCGAAGTCTCCGTACTCCTTTCCGTCTACCGCGGCAGCAGCCCGGTGGAGTTGGCAGCCGCGCTAGACAGCCTGTGGGCCCAGACGCGCCCCGCCGACGAAGTAGTCATGGTCGAGGACGGACCACTGACAGCTGACCTCAACGAGGTTCTTGATTCCCACGGCGCCGCCCACCCTGAGCTGCGGCGCGTCCGCTTGTCCACCAACAGCGGGCTGGGCAAAGCCCTCCAGGCCGGCCTCAACACCCTCACCAGCACCTACGTGGCACGTCTCGATACCGATGACATCGCCGCACCCGAACGCCTGGACGTTCAATTGGCCTGGTTGTCGGAGCATCCCGATGTCGCCGTCCTGGGAACAGCAATGCGTGAGTTCGACGACGACGCCTGGCACTCCACGGGTGACCTCGCGGCTGCCGCCACCAAGACCCGCGCACTTCCCGAAACCCACGACGCCATCGCCCGCTATGCCCTCCTCAACTCCCCGGTCAACCACCCCTCCGTGATGATGAAGGTGGCCGACGTAAAGTCCGCTGGCGGCTACCGCGACGTCCACCACATGGAGGACTACGACCTCTGGGCCCGGCTACTCGCCTCCGGCGCTCGCTTCCACAATCTCACCGAACCGCTCACCTACTTCCGCACCTCCGCCGCCCAATTTGAGCGCCGCACCGGCAAAGGAATGTTCGCCGCCGAGAAGCAGATGCAGGACAATCTGGTCCGCTACGGCCTGATCTCCCGGCCGCGCGCAGTGCTCAACTTGATCGTCCGCACGGCCTACCGACTCCTACCAACGGCGCTGCTCACGAGGGTATATTCCCGTCTCTTCCACCGCTAGATTTCCCAACTCGCCAGATCCTTGCCCCGGCGGTCGGGAAATCTGCGGTAGAGTCTCGGAATTGTGGAGCAATTTCAAGACACCTGGCTAATCATCCCGTGCTACAACGAGGGCACCGTGATTCAGGATGTCATCGAGAACGCGCGGAAGACGTTTCCCAACATCGTCGCCGTGAACGACGGCTCCCCCGATGATTCCGCCGAAAAGATCAAGGCGGGCGGCGCTCACCTGGTCAATCACCCGGTGAACCTAGGCCAAGGCGCCGCCATTCAGACCGGCATCGAGTATGCGCGCAAGCAACCGGGGGCGAAGTACTTTGTCACCTTCGACGCCGACGGCCAACACCAGGTCAAGGACGTGGTCCGCATGGTGGAGCGCCTTCGCACCGAACCGCTGGACATCGTCGTGGGCACCCGCTTCGGTCGCCCTCGCGCGGCGGACGATCAGGTGCCGTTGATCAAGCGCCTCGTGCTCAAGACCGTGGTCATGCTCTCCCCGACCACTCGTCGCCTCGGGCTGTCGGATGCGCACAACGGCCTGCGCGCCTTCAACAAGAAGGTCGCTGATGAGATGAACATCCGGATGAACGGCATGTCTCATGCGTCCGAAATCGTCTCGATGATCTCCGATAAACACTGGCGCGTGGCCGAGGAGCCCGTCGATATTCTCTACACCGAATACTCGATGAGCAAGGGCCAATCCCTCATCAACGGCGTGAACATTTTGGCCGACGGCATGCTTTCCAGGAGGCTTTAAGTGTTCTCGACTTTCATTCAAGTCCTGCTTCTGTGTGCCACCGTGGCACTGGGATTCTATTTCCTCACCAACCGCCGCAAAGCCCGCGCCAAGGCCGGCGTGAAGATCGGCTTCATCTTCTTCATCGTCGCCGCCGTGTGGGCCGTCCTGCGACCGGATGATCTCACCGTGATCGCCAATTGGATCGGCGTGGATCGCGGCACTGACCTGCTGCTATACGTCCTGGTCATCGCGTTTATGTTCACCACGTTGTCCACGTGGATCCGCTTCCGCGAGCAGGAACTACGCTACGCGCGCCTCGCCCGCGCGGTGGCACTGCAAAACTCGGTGCCCCCAGTCGCGCAGGACGAAGCCTCAGCCACCTCTTAGTGGGTACGGAAGTACTCCACTGTCTGAGCGACACCATCCGCAATCGGGGTGAGGGGCTCCCAACCCAACACCTCCTGGGCACGCGCAAAGGACAGTGCTGAACGCGGCACATCGCCGAGGCGAGCCGGAGCGAACTCCGGGTTGTCTTCCGCCCCCGCCGCCTGCGCCACGAGCGAATGCAGCTCACGGTCAGAGGTTTCCACCGAGGTGCCGATATTGAAGCGCATCCCCGAGCCCTTCTCCCCCGACGCGAGGTAGAAGGCCCGCACGACATCGCCAACGAAGACGTAATCGCGGGTGTTGTTGCCGCCGCCGAACACGCGGGTCGGCTCACCAGCGAGGAGCCGCTGCGAGAAGATCGCCACCACGCCGGCCTCACCGTGGGGATCCTGCCGCGGACCATAAACGTTGGCGGGCGCGATGTGCGAGCAATCAAGGTCATAAAGGTGACGGAACGTATTGAGGTAGATTTCCCCAGCCACCTTGCTCGCCGCGTACGGGGAATGCGGATCCACCGGCACCGACTCATCGACCGGGAACTGATCCGGCGTGCCGTAAATCGAACCGCCCGAAGAGGTGTGGACCACCTTGCGCACCCCGTGACGGCGCGCGGCTTCAGCCAGCCGAATCGTGGCGAGGATATTCGTCTGCGCATCATGCAGCGGATCCGCAACGGACTCCCGCACATCGATCTGGGCCGCGAGGTGGAAAATCACCTCGGGCTGATGCTTCTCGACGACCGCGTCAAAGTCCACATCCAGCAAATCAGCTTCCAGGAAGGTGAGATGCCCGGTCGCTTGCGCTTCCTCCAGGTTGGCGAGCTTGCCGTGGGAGAGATTATCGATGACCACCACGTCGTGGCCCTCCCGAATGAGCAGATCAACCAGGTGGGATCCGATGAAGCCGGCGCCGCCGGTGACAAGAGTGTTCATATCCTCACCCTAACAGCGCGTCCGATCCGGGGACGTGGTTCCGGTCGCGATCAGGGCGTCGCGATCACGGTGCGGGGTGCCAAAATTCTCTAGAATGCGAAATGCGATTTCCCGCGACCTGCGGAAACGCTAGATACTACTATTCATTCTAGAGAATTTTGGCACCCCAACCCACGCATCTCGTGTTTAGTGGCCCCGGCGGATCCACTCTTCGAGGTGCGGGGCCTCCGCGCCGACGGTGGTGTGGTCGCCGTGGCCGGTGCGCACGATCGTCTCGGGCGGTAGGTCAAGCACGGAGCGCTGCAGTGACTCGATGATGGTGTCAAAGGAGGAGTAGCTGCGACCCGTTGCCCCTGGCCCGCCCTGGAAGAGGGTGTCTCCGGAGAAGAGTTCGCCGGCCTCGGGGAGGTAGAGGCAGCACGATCCTGGGGAATGGCCTGGGGTGTTGAGCACCTGGATGTCGGTGCCCGCAATGTGGAAGACCTGGCCGTCGTGCATGGTTTCCGGTTCGAGGGTGGGGTGGGTGTCCTGCCACAGCATGAGATCGCCGGGGTGGAGGAGGATGGGGGCGTCGAGAAGCTCGGAGAGCTCGGGTGCCACAGTGATGTGATCGTTGTGCCCGTGGGTGCACAGGATGCCCTTGACCTTGCGCCCGCCGACCGCATCGATGATGGGGGCGGCGTCGTGCGCGGCGTCGATAATATAGACCTCGGAGTCGTCGCCGACGAGCCAGATGTTGTTGTCCACCTGCCACTCGCCGCCATCAAGGGCGAAGGTGCCGGTGGTTTCCACGTGATCAATGCGCAGGGTGCTCATTAGAGGACCACCACCGATCGCAGGACATCGCCGGCTTTCATGGTGGCGAAAGCCTCCTCGACGTCATTGAGGCCGACCTTTTCGGAGACGAACTTGCCCAGCGGAAAGCGGCCCTGGAGGTGAAGGTCGACGTAGGTGGGGAAATCACGTTCGGGCAAGCAATCGCCGTACCAGGCGGGGCGCAGGGAGCCGCCACGGCCGTAGAAGTCGATGGCGGGGACATCGATACGCGAGGTGAGGTTGGGGACGCCGACCATGACCATGCGACCGGCATGGTCGCGGGAGTAGAACGCTTGCTGCCAGGTGGGCATGATGCCGACGGCGTCGATAGTCACATCGGCGCCGAAGCCGCCGGTGAGTTCGCGGACCTTGGCCACGACTCCGTTGTTCTCACCCTCGCCGCTGTACTCGGAGGAATTGATCGTATCGGTGGCGCCGAATTCTTTCGCCAGTTCCAGCTTGCGGGGATCGATGTCCACGCCGATGATCGTCGTCGCACCGGCCAGCTTCGCGCCCGCGATGGCCGCCATGCCGACTCCGCCGAGGCCGAAGACCGCGACTGATTCGCCACGCTGGATATCGGCAGTATTCACGGCTGCGCCCAAGCCGGCCATGATGCCGCACCCGAGCAGGCCCGCCGCGGCCGGATCTTCCTCCGGGTTGACCTTGGTGCACTGCCCCTCGTGGACGAGGGTTTTCTCCGCGAACGCCCCGATACCCAGCGCCGGGCTGAGTTCAGTGCCATCGGTCAGCGTCATCTTCTTCGACGCGTTGTGGGTGTTAAAGCAGTACTTCGGCTCGCCCTTGCGGCACGCCCGGCACTCGCCGCACACCGCACGCCAGTTGAGGATGACAAAGTCCCCCGGCTGCACGTGGGTGACCTGATCGCCGACCTCTTCGACGACGCCCGCGGCCTCGTGGCCCAGCAGGAACGGGAACTCGTCGGCGATATCGCCATCCCGATAGGCCAGGTCCGTGTGGCAGACGCCGCACGCCTGAATGGCGACGACAACATCATGCGGACCCGGATCGGGGATAACAATCTCGGTTGTCTCTACCGGTGCGCCCTTGGTGCGGGCGATAATCCCGGTAACAGTGGTGCTCATCTCGATCAGCTCCTTGCGTGGGGTGGATTTAGTTAAGTCCCCAGGGTACTGATCGAGCCGCCGTGTGGGCCCGAGTCTAGGACGCCGCGATGACGTCGGCGACCTTCTCATGCCCGGCGGACGTCATGTGGATGGGCATGTTGCCGGGGCCCGCATGGAAGTCGATGAGACCGGCCCAGGTGCGCTGACCGTCGGGGGCGCACATGCTATTTCCCCAGGTGTGCGGCTTCATATCAATGAACTGAGTGCCCGTGGCGCGCGCCAAGTCGGACTGCATACCCTGGGCGAGGTTCTCCCAGCGGGAGACCTGCGGGGCCGGAGTGCGGTCGTGGATGTTGGCACCAACATGGACCAGGCAGACGTTCCCGCCATCCGTGATGGCGGAGTAGCCGACGATCTGGATGCGAGCATTGGGGGCAGCGGACTTGATGCGCTGGATCTGCGGGGCCATGGCGTCGACGAAGCGAGCGCGAATGACCTCATCGGCCTGGCCGGAGTTGTTGTACGTGTCATTGAAGCCAGTGGTGACGATCACGCGGGCAGTCGCCGGGGTCAGCGCGCCCGTGTCCAGGGCGCGATCGACCTGGCGGGAGAACTGCGGGCCATTGGAAATCGACGTGGTGCCGGCGCAGGAGTAGTCCCAGGCCGGGAGCCCGAGCTTGTACCCGGCGCGGATGCCGTAGTTGTTGGCCGAGGTCGGGCATTCTCCGGCGCTGGACCCGGGAGCGTCCGAGGAGCCGGAGCTGAGGCTGCCGACTCGGTTGGCCAAATACTGCGGCGTCGGGGTATCGGCGATGATCGAATCACCGAAAACGACCAGGTTACGCTGCTGTGCGTGGGACGCCGGGGCGAAGATCACTCCCGCGAGGAGGATCACGGCGGACCCTATGAGGGCGAAGCGGCGGGCGGCGGCGCCGGCGAGTCGGAACTGCATGCGAGGCATCCTTAGAGTCATCGAGATCAGGTAACTTACGTTACCGTAACGTATGTTAAGTCGTTGAATATGTAAGTAGCGTTACTTAGTACCTACAAACTAGCGTGGTGGGGAGCACATCTCCACCACAAAGGAGCACATTCCTCGTGTTTAGCCTCAGCCGCCTCCGCGAATCGGCCGCCACCGCCCGAGCCCTCGGCGAGTTCGTCCCCTCCGTCCTCCGGTCCGGAATCGTCAGCCTCCGCAGCGGCGCGGCGACGACGTTATCCACCCCGGCGGTCCTGGCCCGATACTGGTTCACCACCGCCCGCGAGGTCGAGCAAGGCCACATCACCGCCCCTCACCGCCTCGCGATTATTGACGATGACGGCGAGCTCACCTACCGCCAGCTCCGCGACAACTCTCAGTCCGTCGCCCGCCACCTCCTCAGCCTCGGGCTCGGCGAGATCCGCCTCGGCGTCATGGCCCGCAACGGCCGCGGCATCGTCTACCCGCTCGCCGCAAAAGGCTACGCCGGCGCCGCGATTTACCTCCTCAACGTCGGTTCCTCCCCCGAGCAACTCTCGGGTTGCCTGGAGGAAAATGACATCAATGTCCTCGTCATCGACGAGGAGTTCCTCGGCCGCCTCAACACCTCGCTTATCGACGCCCGCGGGATCCACATCATCATCGCCCACCACACCGACCCGTCCCCGGCCTACCCCAGCCTCGCCGACATCGTCGCCCGACCCTGGGACACCTCCGACATCACCCTGCCTACCTTCCCGAAGCACGGGCCGATCGTCCTCATGTCGTCTGGCACCTCCGGCATCCCCAAAGGTGTCATCCGCCCCGAACCACGCCTGCCCCTCGTCCTGGCCGGCATCTTGAAGAAGGTCCCCTGGCGCGCCGACATCCGCCTCCAACTCCACGCCTCGATCTTCCACACCTGGGGCTGGGGCGCCCTCAACATCGCCCTCGCCGCCCGCGGAACAATAGTCACCCACCGGATTTTCGACCCCGCCCAAGTGCTGCGCGACATCGACACCTACCAGCTCGAGGCCATGGTCACCTCCCCCGTCTTCCTCAAACAAATCCTCGAAGTCGACGACAACGCCCGCTACGACACCTCCCACCTCGAATTCATCGTCTCCTCCGGCCACGCCCTCACCCCCCACCTCGTCGAGGAAACCATCGAGCGCTTCGGCCCCATCCTCTGCAACGTCTACGGCTCCACCGAATTGACGTTGGCTTCCGTCGCCTCCGCTGAAGAAATCGCCGCCGACCCCACCACCTCCGGCGAAATAGCCACCGGCACGACTCTGAAAATCCTCGACGACCACGGCAATGAAGTCCCCACCGGCACCCCAGGCCGCATCTACCTCCGCAACTCCACCACTCTCGTCGGCTACTCCAACCCCACCATCCCCCTCGACCACGCCCAAGGCCTCATCAGCATCGGCGACCTCGGCTACCTCGACGACACCGGCCACCTCCGCGTCCTCGGCCGCGCCGACGACATGATCATCGTCGGCGGCGAAAACGTCTACCCCCGCTCCGTCGACAACGTCCTCGACGCCCTCCCCGGCATCGCCGACGTCTACTCCGGCGGAGTCCCCGACGACAACACCTTCCAACGCATCGCCGTCTGGATCGTCCGCGACGACAACGCGCACGGCGCCGCCCTCACCGACGACGCCATCCGCGCCCACGTCCGCGACAACCTCGCCGAGCACTCCATCCCCCGAGACGTCCACTTCATGGACGAGCTCCCCCGCAACGAGACGGGCAAGGTTGTGCCGCGTCTACTGCCCCAGTAATCGCATCACTGACAGACGAAACAGTACGAACAGGCTGGGTGAACAGACAGCGGAACAAACCTAGGCAGGAGCGCGCTTACCTTGAAGACGGCGTCGAGTCTCCGCGTCAATCCTCGTGGGCCAATAAGCCTCAACTTGGCCGGATGCGGTGGTCTTCCTAGCCTGCGACTCCCACGCAGCAGAGACCGGCTGACCCTCCATGCGCATGTTGCCGACGACCTCGTCGACTACTTGCCCGCGAAGACAAGCGACTTGCTCAGCCTCGGACAAGCGGCGCCAAGCAGCGATGCGGTCCAGAACCTCCCTCGGCATCGACATCATCTCCCTCATCAAATTCCTCTAAGTGACGGCGATTTTACCCACTTGAGTCCACATGCGAATGATCGCGACCGGAACTCCACTCTGAGGCCTTGGCGACAGCGAAAGCCGAGTTCACTTCCGCGAAGTCGCGAACAGGGTCCGGAGCCACAAACTGGACGACTGGGTCTGCTGCACGATCAGGTGACAGTGGTTAGTCACGCAGCCTGATCGGCTGGTGTGGTCATGATTGTCTCGAACTCGATCGGGGTCAAGCGGCCTAGGCGGTCCTGTCTGCGGCGTCGGTGGTAGGTCCTCTCGATCCAGGTAACGATGGCGATCCGGAGCTCTTCTCGGCTGGCCCATGCGCGGCGGTCGAGGACGTTCTTCTGCAGGAGTGCGAAGAAGCTCTCCATGGCTGCGTTGTCCCCGCACGCACCGACGCGGCCCATGGATCCGGTCATGTCGTGAATGCCCAGAGCGCGCACGAATTTCCGGCTACGGAACTGAGACCCGCGGTCGGTGTGGACCACGCAGCCGGCCACGTCGCCGCGGCGGGCGACCGCGTTGTTGAGGGCAGCCACGGCTAGGCGGGACTTCATCCGCGAATCGATCGAGTACCCCACGATCCGGTTGGAGTAGACATCCTTGAACGCACAGAGGTAGAGCTTGCCCTCATTGGTCCAGTGCTCGGTGATATCGCCGATCCACAATTCGTTCGCGCCATCGGCCTTGAACTCGTGCCGGGTTCTGCCCTCCTCATCGGTGACGGCGCAGAGGTCATCGTGGACCGGTGGACCGGGCTTCTTACCGTTCTTGCCGCGTTTCTTCCCGAACACCGACCACCAGCGGTTGTCTGAGCAGATCCGCCACGCAGTGCGCGCTGCCATCGGTTGACCGAGATCGCGGGCCTCATCCACCAAATAGCGGTAGCCGAACTCGGGATCATCCCGGTGGGCGTCGAACAAGGCATTGGCACGGTAAGCCTCATTCAGCTCTGCATCGGTGATCGGGTCCGCCAGCCACCGGTAGTAGGGCTGGCGAGCAAGATTGAGCACCCGACACGTCACCGTGACGGGGACACCGTCCACGGCCAACTCACGAACGAGCGGGTACATCATTTTCCCGGCAGATTGGCCTGCGAGAGATACGCCGCGGCACGGCGGAGGACCTCGTTCTCCTGCTCCAAGAGACGGATCCTCTTCTTGGCGTCGCGCAGTTCAGCCGACTGAACCTGAGTCGAGCCCAACACTTCACCGTCCTCGAGGTCAGCCTTCTTCAGCCACGAGTACAGGGTAGTGAAGTGGACCCCGAAGTCCTTGGCGATCTGGGAGAGCTCGACACCGGGCTCACGATTCCGTGCGACACGGACAACGTCATCGCGGAACTCTTTGGGATAGGGCTTGGTCACGGTGTACATCCTTCCAGCCCAACCATCTGATTAGGCTGCTCGGTTGTCACCTGATCGTGCAGCAGACCCACTAGACCGCCAAAACATGTAGCAAACGCGAGCCCTCGCTATTGACCTGCACTCCCCTAGCCCGCTGTCTTCAGAATCGTAGAGGTCACCCCGTAGGTAACTCCACATCGCCGAAATCCCCGCCTTGAGCGGGGTACCGTGCTGCTGTGGGTTAAGTGACAAATGAGTTAAATCTGACCGCGGGGTGGTCGGCACTGGGTTGCCGGTGGGCGGGTTCAACGACCTAGCCATCCTTTTCGGATACCCATAGAGTTCGTGTGGGTGGGTTCGATTCCGGTGCCGTAGATGGGGCCGGGCGTCCGTTTTCCTAGCTGGCGCCAAGCCGGAGCTGGGGCCGGAGCCTACAGGTTTTCCCTTGATCTTAGGATCACTCGCTGCGTGGCCCGAACGACGAACCCAAAACCCGCACTTCCTAACAACTTCGGGGTCAATCACCCTTCCAAACCTGCCAAGTTGTTAGGAAGTGCGGCTTTCGTCGGCGCAACGGGGCAGCATGCAAGGCGGGACCCCTCTTTCGTTCACAGCAGTCACGACGAAACCCCAGGCAGAACCATGTTCTGCCTGGGGTTTTGTGGAGCCGCCTGCGAGAATCGAACTCGCGACCTTTTCATTACGAGTGAAATGCTCTACCGACTGAGCTAAGGCGGCGCGGTGGCGCGCAAGCGTCACCGAGGAGTTAGCTTAGCGCACGCCGTGGATGGGAAAAAATCGCTGCTCAGGAGACTTGGCAGGCTTGGCGGATGCGGCCGATCATGCCGTCGAAGGCGATGACGGGGGTGACGTTGGTGTGGATGTGATCTCGGCAGGCGGCGATGGCGTCCATGCAGGCGACGAGGCCGGTGTCGCTGACTTGGCTGGCGATGTCGCGGGCGAGGGGTTCGAAGTCGGGGTGGGTGAGGGGGACGTCGGCTTCGGTGCGGATCATGAGGGCGTCGCGGTAGAGGCCGGTGAGGTCGACGAGGGCGAGGTCGAGGGGGTCGCGGATGCGGCGGGTTTTGCGGGCTTTTTGTTTCTTTTCTAGGTCTTTGATCATGGAGGCGGAGCCGTCCAGGGCGCGCTGGGTGCCTTTGCCGCGTCCGCCTTTGCCGAGGGCGCGTTCGAGTTCGGCGAGTTCGAGGGCGTTTTCCTCGTCGAGTTCTTCTTTCACCTGTTTTTCCACGGCTCGGATGAATTGGAGGGAGGCTTTGAAGGCTTCGTCGTGGTGGAAGATCAGTTCGGAGAGGTTGAGGATGCTGGCGCGGCGCTTTTGGTTGTTGGGGTCGGTGACGAGGCGGCGGGCGCGGCCGATGTGTCGGAGGGAGGTGACGGCGGCGAGGTGGGCGTCGTCAAGCGATGCACCGGTGTCTGTGGTGAGGATCCGGACGATTTCGTCCACCGAGGGGAACGGGATGTAGAGGTGGCGGCAGCGGGACCGCAGTGTTGGGGAGAAGTCGTGGGGGTCGATGGAGGGGGCGCACATGAGGATGACGGTGTGCTCTGGTGGTTCCTCGACGGTTTTGAGGAGGGCGTCGGCGGCGGGCTCGGAGAGGCGGTCGGCGTCTTCGATGATGATGATGCGCCATGGGGAGGTTGTGGGCATGCGGGCGGCTTCTTGGCGGACGCGGCGCATGGATTCGATGCTGATGGATAGTTCGGTGGGGACGATGTGGACGACGTCGGTGTGGGCGTCGGCGAACACGTCGCGGCAGGCTTGGCAGCGGCCGCACCCGAGTTCTGTGGGGTCGGTGCACACGAGTGCGGCGGCGAAGGCGACGGCGGCGTTGGAGCGTCCGGAACCGGGCGGGCCGGTGATCACCCAGGAATGCGCCATCGCGTGCCCCAGGTCCGCTACGTCGCCGCGGGCCTTGCTCCGGGCAGCGGCGGCGGCCTGAAGGACGGTGTTGCGAACGCCCGGAGTATCGGCGAGGCGGTCAGCGACGGAGGAGGGAGAACTAGTCACGCGCACCAGCCTATTCACCCTGACAACGCGGTGCCCGCGTCGGAGTCGCTGGCGGGTTAGAGTTAGAAACCATGAGTCGACTGTTACGAGCCATCAAGTGGCTGTGGGGGACCTCGTGGCCCCTGTACGCCACGCTGGTCTTGGCCTCGAACGTTCTCGGCGCCCTGGCGATCATGTTGTTTATTCGCTTCCTCATCCCCATGCCAGAGGTGCACAACTTCACACATAAAGTCCCGTACATCGAGGCCATTGGTCTGGCTTACCTGGTGTTCGCGGTGGTGGTGGGGATGGCTGCCACGTTGGTGTTGTTTCGGCCGGTTTTGGATTGGCAGCGCCACCCCGAGGCGCATGATCCGAATATGGTTCGTAACCTCGTCATGCGCATCCCTGGGTATCAGGCGCTGGTGTGCGCGGTGGTGTGGGGAATTGGCATCGCTATTGCGGTGGCGGTCGCTGCGAGTTCGAGTGGGCGGTTGGCGCTGGTCATTGGCGTGGCAACGGTGCTGGCTGGCATGGTTGTCGTCCTGCTCACTTACCTTGAAGCGGAGCGTCTCGTTCGCCCCATTGCCGCCGAGGCTCTTGCGCGTCGTTTTGAGGATTCCACGTTGGAGCCGCCGATCACGCAGCGCCTGCGTCTGACGTGGATCATGACCACGGCGGTGCCGGTCGTGGGCATCCTCTTGCTGGCCCTCGCGCAGCGGGCTGAGTTTTTCATGGGTAACGCCGGCGAGCTCATCCCGGCGATCGTGGCGCTGTCGTTGACGGCTTTGGTTACTGGTTTCGTCGGCACGACGTTTGCCATCATGAGTGTCGTTGACCCGATTCTGGAGTTGCAGGAGGCCATCAATCGGGTGCGCCGCGGTGATACCAATGCCGAGGTGGATATCTATGACGGTTCGGAGATGGGTGTCCTCCAGGCCGGCTTCAATGAGATGATGCGTGGGCTCAAGGAACGCCAGCGTGTGCGGGATATTTTTGGCCGCTACGTGGGCACGGAGGTTGCTAAGCGGGCGTTGGAGGAGCGCCCCACCCTCGGCGGTGAGGACCGCAAGGTCGCGGTGCTGTTTATCGATGTCATCGGTTCCACCACCTTCGCCGTCAATCACTCGCCGGAAGAAGTCGTCGGCGAGCTGAATAAGTTCTTCGAGCACGTGGTGGAGGTGGTGCACCGCAACAAGGGCATCATCAATAAGTTCCAGGGCGACGCCGCCCTCGCGGTCTTCGGCGCTCCTCTCCAGCTTGCCGACGCCACGTCGCACGCCCTCACTGCAGCCCGCGAACTACGCCAGGAGCTCAAGGGAATGACCCTGCAGGCGGGCATTGGCGTTGCGGCCGGGCACGTCGTCGCCGGTCACATTGGCGGTTCCGATCGCTTTGAATACACCGTTATTGGAGACGCCGTGAACACCGCCGCCCGCCTCACCGAGCTGGCCAAGGAAACCGATGGGCGGGTGCTCACCAATGCCACGACCCTGCGCGGCGCCAACGAGGCTGAGCAGGCCCGCTGGACGATCATGAAGTCGGTGGAGCTGCGGGGGCGCAGGGAAATGACTCAGCTGGCCCGGCCGATCCGCGCGACCATGGCGGACCGTTCCTAGTTGGTTTGGTCGCGGGTGAGGCCGTCGATGACCAACAGGTGGCCGATGATTTGCCCGGCGCGCATGGCAGCGTCCACGGCCCGATGTCTGGCCGAATCCCCCGTGAGCAAGGTTTCCCGTAGTAGGGCGATCCCCTCCGCGCCGAGCAGCAGGTTCGCGCCGTGCCCGAGCCCCTTCGCTGGGGTGCTGCCATCCTGCAGGGCCGGATCGTCGGCAAGCGTGGAGGTCGCGCACACGAAAGCTCCGGCGATAACGGCAGGTGCGATGAGTTCCTTCTTCCGCCAGCTTGCTAGCCCGACGCCGACGGTCCACGCCGCGGCACGCAGCCCACTTCGGCTTATCGACGTCCGCGCCCCTCGCCCATGGAGTTCCACCGCGTAGGCCGCGTGGTTCGCGGCAATACCGCACAGTCCCCACACCGGCGTCCGGGTTGGCGGTACGAGCTTCGCTCTATCCCCAACCAAGCCGCCGGCCAGGCCGGCCAGCAACATCGGCGATGATCCATGGCGAAGCACCGAAGCGGCGAGGGCGGGCATCACCGTCTGCGTGACCGCTCGATCGACCCGGCGCCATCCCAGCAACTTCGAGATCACAGCGAGCTTGCCAGCCCCGAGGTAGGCCAGGCGTTCCGGTTCCTCGGTCGCAGCCAGGAGGGAGGCGAGGAGAGCATCTGCACCCGCGCGGGTGTGGCTGACCAAGTAGTTCACGGACATGGTGTCCAGGATAGACCCTCGACAAGCAGCTTCTGGGCGAGGACGTAGGTGGCGGCGATGGCAACGTCTACTCCCCTCCCCACTGTGGCATCAGGGAGATGGAGTTCTGCGCGGGCAAAGATGAGAGCATCCGACAGCAGGAAGAGATTCGCCCCGAGGGCCACTCCCCTGCCCCGCAGAACCGGGTCAGCGGCCAGCGCCGACGTGGCGGCGACCATGCCGCCGTAGCTCAGCACCAGGGGGAGGCGGTCACGGCCGAACCAGGCAATCGCCGCCAACGGCACGGCGCGCAACGCGACCGCAGCGGGCTGCGGGCGGGCGCCGCGGCGCCACAACAAAGCTTGGTAGGCGCCGTGGTTGACGGCGAAGGTGGCTGCGGCGGGAGCGAGGCGGACGTCGCTAAGCAACAGGACATCACCAACCCAACTGCCGAGCAGGCCCACCGACACCAGCGGACGCTCCCGGCGCGGGAAGCGCCGGACAACATCCGCCGCCAGCAGCGGCACGACCAGCGGCTTGGCTACCCGCTGGAGCGCGGGCGCGGCGATCGCGCGGGCGAGAACGTAGCCTGCGCTGGCCGCCCCAAACGCATCCCGGAAGGACACGTTACTTCTTCCGGGAACCCGCCTTGACCACGCGCTTCGTGGTCTTTTTCACCGTCTTCTTGGCGGCCTTCTTCGTCGCCTTCTTGCGGGCCGGCGCCCCACCGTCGGCGGCCTCCTTCGCACGGCGCTCCGAGAGGAGCTCGTTGGCGCGGGAATCCGTGATCGTCTCGGGGGAATCGCCCTTACGCAGCGAAGCGTTGGTGGTGCCATCGGTGACGTAAGGGCCGAAGCGGCCTTCCTTGACGGACATGGGCTTGCCGGAGACGTCATTGTCGCCGAGTTCCTTGAGCGGCGGCTTCGCGGCGGCGCGGCCCCGGCGCTTGGGCTCGGAGTAGATGCGGCGGGCCTCGTCGAGGGTGACGGTGAAGATCTGCTCCTCGTTGGCCAACGAGCGGGAATCCGTGCCCTTTTTCAGGTACGGGCCGTAGCGGCCGTTTTGGGCGGTGATGACCTCGTTGTCGGCGGGGTCGACGCCGACCTCGCGCGGCAGCGACAGCAGCTTGAGGGCATCGTCGAGGGTGACGGAGGCGGGCTCCATCGTTTCGAACAGCGAGGCCGTGCCAGGCTTGAGGTTCTCCTCCACGAGGGCGTTGATGCGCTTGACCTTCTGCGCTGCGGCCGTCTTGGTGTCCCAATTTTTGGCTCGCTTGCCCTCGGCGGCGCGTTCGGCATCCTCGGCGGCGCGCTCCTGGGCGACGACCTCTTCGGCGGCAGCCTCGGCGCGCACGCGCTCGTCGTCACGCATGACCTCAGTGACGTACGGGCCGTACCGGCCCTCCTTGACCACAATCATTCGGTCCGTGGCCGGGTTCAGGCCCAGCTCACGGCCGCCCTGCGGGGTGGCGAAGAGCTTCTCTGCCAACTCGAGGGTGAGCTCATCCGGCGTGGTGGTCTCGGGGAGGTTGGCGCGCTGGTACTCCGGCTCGCCGTCCTTTTCGCCGACGACGCGCTCGATGTAGGGCCCGTAGCGGCCAACGCGGACGTAGACGGGACGGTCTTCCGTGTCGTCGAATAGGCGCAGGGAGTTCACCGAGCGAGCGTCGATATGCTCCAGATTCTCGCCGACTAGGGCCTTGAGGCCGCCATGGCGGGCAATCGTTTCCGCCATGTTGTCGGAGGCCTCGGCGTTGCCGAAGTAGAAGCCGGTCAGCCACTGGGTGCGATCCTCTTCACCCGCGGCAATGTCGTCGAGCTCGTCTTCCATCGAGGAGGTGAAATCGTAGTCGACGAGCGGAGTGAAGTTGTTCTCCAGCAGCCCGACCACGGCGAAGGCAACCCAGCTGGGCACGAGCGCATTGCCGCGCGGGTGGACGTAGCCGCGATCCTGGATCGTCTTGATGATCGACGCGTACGTCGACGGACGACCAATCCCGAGTTCCTCCATCTTCTTGACCAAGCTGGCCTCGGTGTATCGGGCCGGCGGGTTGGTTGAGTGACCATCGGCGGTGATCTCCGTCGCGGTCAGCGGGTCGCCCTTGGTGAGGTTGGGCAGGCGCTTTTCCGCATTATCTGCCACATCTCGGCCGTCCGCGAGGCGCGAGGTCTCCACGTAGGCGCGGAGGAAACCGGGGAAGGTGATGGTGCGGCCAGTGGCGGAAAACTCGGTCTCCTGCCCTGTCGTGGCCGTACCAGCGATGGTCACCTTCAGCGAGGTTCCCTTCGCGTCCGACATCTGCGAGGCCACCGTGCGCTGCCAGATCAGCTCGTAGAGCTTGAACTCCTCTGCATCGAGGCTGCCGTGCAGCTCACCGGGGGTGGCAAACCGCTCACCGGCGGGGCGGATCGCCTCGTGCGCCTCCTGCGAGTTCTTAGACTTCCGGTCGTAGCGGCGCGGCGAGTCGGCCACAAAAGCATCGCCGTAGAGTTCCTTGGCCTGCTGGCGCGCAGCCGACAAACCCTGCTCCGACAGCGACGTCGAATCTGTACGCATATAGGTGATGTGGCCGTTTTCGTACAGGCGCTGCGCAATGCGCATCGTCCGATCCGAGGTGTAGTGCAGCTTGCGGCCAGCCTCCTGCTGCAGCGTCGACGTCATAAACGGCGCGTACGGCCGGCGCGTGTACGGCTTCTCCTCCACGGAAGAGACCTGCATCTGCACGCCCTGAAGGGCATCCACCAAGGCGTCTGCCTGTTGCTTATCGACGACCAGCACCTCACCCTTGAGCCGCCCCCGATCATCGAAGTCACGTCCCTGCGCCACGCGCCGGCCATCAATGGCCGACAGCTTCGCGGCGAAGTTGCGGGGGTTATTCGGGTCGGCGTCAGTGTTGCCGGTATCCAGCTGGGCCGTTAAGTCCCAGTAGTCCGCGGAGATGAACGCCATGCGCTCTCGCTCCCGCTCCACGATGACGCGGGTAGCCACCGACTGCACGCGGCCCGCTGACAATCGCGGCATGACCTTCTTCCACAGCACCGGAGACACCTCGTAGCCATACAGGCGGTCGAGGATGCGGCGGGTCTCCTGCGCATCCACCAGGTTCTCATCGAGCTCACGAGTGTTCTCCGCCGCGGCGAGAATCGCCGGCTTGGTGATCTCGTTGAAGACCATGCGACGCACCGGCACCTTCGGCTTCAACACCTCGAGCAGGTGCCAAGCAATCGCCTCGCCCTCACGGTCGGGGTCTGTGGCCAGCAACAACTCGTCGCAGCCCTTGAGCTTGGTCTTGAGATCCGCGACCTTCTTCTTCTTGTCAGGGCTGACCACGTACAACGGCGCAAAGCCATGCTCCGTGTCCACTCCCAGGCGCGCCCACGGTTCCTTCTTGTACTTCGCGGGCACGTCAGCCGCACCCCGCGGCAGGTCGCGAATGTGACCCACCGAAGCCTCGACAATGTAGTCGTTGCCTAAGTAGGGCTGGATCTTTCGGGCCTTGGTTGCCGACTCCACAATGACCAGAGTCTTCTTCCCTGATCCCTTCGCTTCTGCCACGGGAGTTGTTCCCTCTCAACTAGATGAGACAATGCATGGTCTACGGCATTTGCCGTCCTAGGACAACACCGTACACAGTATTTAATGGCCCTACTGTGGTCAGGTCGAAACAACGTGCCAACACGCGCCTCCCCCGTTGACCTACACTCACTAAAATGACCGAGCACATCATCCACTGGGTAGAGACTCTCATGACCATGCCGGTCTTCTACCCGGTCCTCGGACTGCTCGTGTTTATCGACGCCCTCGTCCCCCTCGTCCCCAGCGAATCCATCATCATCCTCTCCGGTTCCTGGGCCGGCAGCCGCGGCGTCCCAGACCTCGGAATCATCATCCCAGTCGCCATCGCCAGCGCCATCATCGGCGACAACCTCTGCTACTTCCTGGGCACCCGCCTCATCGTCTTCGTCGAACGCACCCCCGCCGACTCCGTCCGCGGCAAAGCCATCGCCTGGGTCCGACGCAACATCCGCCGCCGCGCCGCCACCACCATCATCGTCGCCCGCTTCATCCCCTGGGCCCGCTGGACCACCACAATCATGCTCGGATCCGTCCGCTACCCCTGGCGCTGGTTCTTCCTCTACGACACCATCGGCGTCATCATCTGGGCCGTCCAAGCCTCCCTCCTCGGCTACCTCGGCGGCCGGATCTTCCAACACATGCCCCTGTTGGGCGTAGTCACCGGCATCACCCTAGGAACCGTCGTCGGCCTATCCATCCAGTTCGCACAGAAGCGAATCATGGAGTGGAGGGACAAGCGGGCAGGGGCCGGTGTGTCAGAGTGAGGGCGACTGCAGAAGGTAAAACTCTAAGGAACCATCCTCGACGAGCTTTTCCAGATACTCCGGGGAATTAAAGCAGATTGTCCCCCTGCTGAGATCCACATCGACAGCGACAAACCACTCACCCGTCACCCAACAAGCGGTTGCTCCGCTATCCGGAAAAAAGATCTCTTCAGACGTTTCCCCGACACAGCGGCCGGAAAAATAGCGGAAACCACGCTCGGAGATACGAACCAGACTTTCCTCTCTGGGAATCGGCCCGGCACCGTCATTGCCGTACATAAGGTAGTCCGCGTAGCAGATACCCGCCTCTGGCAGGCCAAATACTTGCCGCAGCGGCCACCACTGAGCCAGGTCGAGCATCCCGTAGTAGGGCTCCGAGAATCGGTCGGTGAGTGTCTCAATTGACTGTTCATCGTCGACGCCGATCGCACTCCAGAAACTCACTCCCAGCGTGAAGTCATTGCCAAGTTCCTCCGCAATATCCTTCCACCGAAGTGTTTCATCGCCATTGCGCACGCTGGGAGGTAGGCAGAGCTGAGCCACGTAAGAGAAATGCGATTTAAGAAAACCTAGGTACTCTTCATCATCCAAGCTGTAGGGAAGAGCCGCTGGGACGAGCAGCTCGACACTCCGCGAAAAATCCCACTGCGGTTCCTTAGCAGGTTCCATGTCACTCATTCGATTCTCCCAACTGGCCTAGCCTGATGCTACCTGCCGGTACGCGCACCCCGTGCCGCTCCGGCAGGACCCGAGAGGTTGATCTGAAGTGATCGCGAGGTCCTCCTCCCGACTTTTAGCCGGTTTTTCGCTGTGCTTCCTAGGGTGAACTGGGGAAATATCACCCGGGTAGGGTTCAGGTCGCGATCAGGACGTCGCGATGACCCCACAACGACGAAAATGGCCGCCCCTTCCCGCCGGGGCGGGGGTGGGACGACCATGTCGAACATCAGCTACGTGGCTGAGTTTCCTCTTTAGAGCTTTACCTCTTTGGAGCTGGTGATGCTAGAAGACTGATGGTTTAGAGCGGGCGAACAGCCTGAGCCTGCGGGCCCTTGGCGCCTTCACCGATCTCGAACTCGACCTGCTGGTTCTCCTCGAGGGTACGGAAGCCGTTGCCCTGGATCTCGGAGTAGTGGACGAAGACGTCGGCGGAGCCGTCGTCAGGAGCGATGAAGCCGAAGCCCTTTTCGGCGTTGAACCACTTCACAGTACCCTGTGCCATGTGTATAACCTTATTTCTTGATCTGGGGTGGTACGGACAACGGCATATGCCATCGTCCGGGTCGAAATCGAACCCCCGATTAACCACCAACTCCGAATGGAGAGGTAAATCCCGGGTGCTCGCGTCATAAATCCCTTGCGAGCACGTAAACGTAACGCACAGAAACCGCGACCATGGACTAGTGTGTCACGGATTGGTTGTTCGCGATAGTCTTATCGCGATTCTTCTCGGAATTTCCCGCTTGGCTCCCCACAGAGAGGGGGTAAATCACATGGTCGAAAGTCGCTCTGTGGGTGCCGAACTCTCAGCTACGATCGTCCGCCGCTTTCCCGCGTCGACGTGCACTTATGCCACCACTATTGGGGCTCGTCACGCGCGTCACGCGCAGTGGCCACTGTGGGTTCACCCCGATCTAAAAAATTTTTTGAATGAGTCGGAGATCACTGACCTTTATTCGCACCAGGCCGAGTGCGCGCAGCTGGCGTGGGAGGGACATGACGTCGTCGTGGCCACCGGTACCTCTTCGGGCAAGTCCTTGGGTTACCAACTCCCGATTCTCTCGGCGTTGGCGGAGGACCAGACGGCAACCGCCCTCTATCTCACCCCGACGAAGGCCCTGGGCTCCGATCAGCTGGCTGCGACGTCCCGCCTCACCAAGGCGATTGGCGAACTCCGATCCGTCCACCCCGCTCCTTATGACGGTGATACCCCCACCGAGGCTCGCGCTGGCATTCGCGATGCCACTCGCTTTGTGTTCACCAACCCCGACATGTTGCACGTGTCGATCTTGGCTCATCACCAGCGCTGGGCCCGGCTGCTGCGCCACTTGAAGTTCATCGTCATCGATGAGTGCCACACCTACCGTGGGGTCTTCGGTGCGAATGTCGCGCTCGTCATGCGCCGACTTCTGCGGATCGCGTCGCACTACGGAGCCCACCCCACGGTCATTTTGGCGTCCGCCACGGCAGCTGATCCCGCCGCGCATGCCGCTAACCTGTTAGGTCGCCCGGTCCGCGCGGTCACCGAGGATGGTGCGCCCACCGGTGAGCGGACGGTCATGCTGTGGGAGCCCGGGTTCATCGAGGGCATGGAGGGCGAAAACGGCGCCCCGGTTCGCCGAGCCGCCACCACTGAGTCGGCGGACATCATGGCCACCCTCGTCGCCGAAGGCGCCCGCACCCTGACGTTTGTTCGTTCGCGCCGTTCCGCAGAGCTTGTGGCGCTGCGCACCGCCGAGGACTTGTCCGGGATGGGTCGGGGAGACTTCGCCGCCCGCATTGCCGCATATCGGGCGGGCTATCTCGCGGAGGATCGTCGCCGGTTGGAAAGGCAACTCGATAGCGGTGAGCTGTTGGGGGTGTCCACCACCAATGCCCTTGAGCTGGGCATTGACGTCGGCGGCCTTGACGCCGTCGTCACCGCCGGCTTCCCCGGCACAGTGGCGAGCTTTTGGCAGCAAGCCGGGCGCGCAGGGCGGCGTGGGCAGGGTTCCCTCGTCGTGCTCGTGGCGCGCGACGAGCCGATGGATACTTACCTCGTCCATCACCCCGATGCGCTCCTTGGCCGGCCGGTGGAAAACTCTGTGTTCAACCCGCACAACCCGTATGTGCTGCTGGGGCATGTGTATTGCGCGGCCGTCGAGAAGCCATTGACCGTGGAGGAGGTCGACGACCTCGGGGCACAGCGGGTCGTCGATGAGCTCACCGCTGCCGGGCTGCTGCGCCGACGCCCCCGAGGTTGGTTCGCCGTCCCCATCCTCGATGGGCCGCTCACCCCCGAGTCCGCGCATTCTTCGGTGAGCTTGCGCGGCGGTTCCGGCGAGGAAGTCATGATCGTCGATATGTCCGACGGTCGCCTGTTGGGCACGATCGATTCCGCCCGCGCTCCGGCCCAGGTTCACCCCGGCGCGGTGTATTTGCACCAGGGGGAGAGCTTCGTTATCGAGGACCTCGACCTGGAGAATTTCGTGGCGTTGGCCCGGCCGGAGCAGCCTGATTACACCACGATCGCCCGCACGGAAACCGATATTCGCATCCTCTCCCAGCCCGGCGAGGATGAGCTGGTCAACTACTCCCCCGGCCTGTGGGTGGCCAACGTCGAGGTGGAAGTCACCGACCGGGTGATCGGCTACATCACCAAGCTTCCCGATGGCACCACCGCCGACATTATCCCCCTTGACCTGCCGGAACAGAAGCTGCGCACCCGTGCTGTGTCGTACACCATTGACCCGCTGGCACTGGCCGCGATGGGGGTCACGGCGGGCGATACCCCAGGTACGCTCCACGCGGCCGAGCACGCGGCGATCGGTTTGCTTCCTTTGATCGCCACGTGTGATCGCTGGGACATCGGCGGAGTGTCCACCGCCATGCACGTGGATACCCAGTTGCCCACTGTTTTCGTTTATGACGGTCACCCCGGCGGGGCGGGCTTCGCCGATGAGGGCTTCGCCCGCTTCCCGGAATGGATCGAGGCCACGTTTGAGGCCGTGCGCTCGTGCACGTGCGAATCGGGCTGCCCCTCGTGCGTGCAGTCGCCGAAATGCGGCAATGGCAACAGCCCGCTGGACAAAGCCGGAGCGTTGCGCCTGCTCGGCGCCTTGGTCACGATGACCGCTACACCGGCCCCGCCGTCGAGCTAACCTCCCTTCCGCGCACCCGCGCTGTCACGGTGACATCGACTCCGTCGACGACACAACTGCTTATCGACGCCCCGTTGTCCCCCGCCACCGCACCCGCCACCAGGCAGGCGTCCTCCCCGCGGTAGGCGGCGAAGGCACCCGCCACCGCCGCCATGTCGGCGGCAACGCGCGCCTCATGGTGGGCGACGACGAGGGAGGCTGCGGCGATGACGACCCCGCAGAGGGTGACTAACGCGGCGGCGAAGCCGGCTGTCGCGACTGTCGCGTAACCCTCCTCGCCTGTCTTCATGGCTGTTCCACGGGAAACACCGCGACGTGAGTGCGGGTGCCAAAGACGGCTGGCACGCGTGCTGTGGCGGTCACCGTTGCCCCTGACTGACTGATCACGACCTCACCGCGCGGGGGAACGAAATCCACCCCGATGGCGTGCGAGCGGGCGGCCGCCCCGGCGACATCCACCGCGGCGACGTGGGCCGCCATGGTGGCGATCGCGCCCACGATGAGCCCGCACACCAGCACCACACTGGAGAGGGCGAGGGCGGCTTCGATGGTGACGGAGCCGCGGTCGTCGATAAGCATGGTTAGGGGGTGTTGGACAGGGCGTCGGTGATGATTTTCTCCAGGGCGTTGGCGACGCCACCGGAGCTGACCACCAGGTACAGGGCGGCGGCCAGCGCGGCGGCGCCGAGGCTGCCCATGGCATATTCGATCGTGCTCATTCCATCGTCATTGTTGAGTGCTTTGAAGGTCCGGTTGAGGTTCATGATTTCTTCTCCTAAAAGTTGATGAATTGGGTTCCCAAGCTGATGACCACGGGGGCCAGGCCCAGCAGCATAAAAGCAGGGAGGAAACACAGGGCAAGGGGCAGGGCGATGAGAACTCCGGCGCGCTCACCGCGGGCGGTGGCATCGTCGGCGGCTGCGGTGCGCAGTCCAGTGGCGATCCGCTCGCAGGCTTGGGCCATCGACGTTCCCGATTGGTGCGACATCCGGGCTAGCTCAGCGATGTCCCCCAAACCGGGTATGCCGATCACCTCGGCCCACGCTCGATCCGCCGGGACCCCGATGGAGAGCAGCGCGGCGGTCGTGCCCCACTGCTCGCGAGTTTTCTCATCCGTCACGACCTGGGCTACCGCTTGGGTGGCGGCGGCGGCGGATAGCCCGGCGCGCAAACAAGTGGCAAACAGGTCGATGTCGGAGGCGAGCGCGAGGCGATCAATGCCGGCGTTGCGGCGGGGACCATCGCGGGGATTCTTGCGCGTGTTCGGGCTCAGACGGGTACCGAGGGGCGGGGGCGGTATCAGTAGCGCCAGGCCGAGGAGGACGAGGTTCATGCCGCCGCACCTCGCAGGATCGTCCGGGACCACACAAAACCGGCGGCAGCCAGGCTGACGCCGGCCAGCAGCAACAGGCCACCGAGTCCGCCGCCGAAGAGGAAGCCCACGGGGTCAGCCCCCATCGCCGATCCCATGGCGATGCCCGCCAAGGGCAACGCGGTGAGAATGACGGCAGTGGCCTGGGGCCCTTGGAGGGTGGCGGTGGTGGCATTGCGATGGCGCACGCGGGTATCGATTCGCGCCTGAGCCTGTTCCACCAGAGGAGCTAGCGGCAGCCCATGGCGATCGGCCAACTGCCACAACGTGGCCAGGCCGTGCAGTTCGGGGAGGCGATCGTCGGCCGCGAGGACTCCCGCCCCGGATCCGCCCCGCGAGGCAAGCCCGGCGGCAGCGCGCAGCGTGTGAGACAGTTCCGCGGGAGCGGAGTCCCCCATCGCCTCGACGGATGTCGACATCGCCGCCGATACTTCCGCCCCAGCGCGCAGATGCCCCGCGAGGTGGCCCAGGTACGTCGCCGCAGCACCTTCCCGGCGCGTCATTGCCTTCCCTCGGCGCAAGTCCCGCACGGTCCACGCGATGGTCGCCGCCGTGATGATGGCGGCTACCGCCACGCTGAGTCGATCCAGGAGTACGACGGTGAACGCAGCGGTGGCCAGCGTGAGTCCGATGAGTGGGTGCAGCCGACGTTTCTCCGCCGCCACGAGGGAGACGAGGCGGCGCGCCGGGTGCGTGCCATTGATGGCTAGGGCGCAGGCGAGTAAGAGGAGGGCATTCATGGTGCTGGCCTCCCGGCTTCCCACACGGGGAGTGCGGTGACGGGCACACCCTGGAGGGTGCCGATCTGGTGTACGCGGCGCGTGCCGTCCGGCTCCCGCTTCATCACAATGACGTAGTCCACCGCGGCAGCCAGCTGGGAATGCAGTGCTGTCCGATCGAGCCCGCCGAGAGCTGCGAGAGCCTCCAACCTCGCGGGCACTTCCGCCAACGAGTTGGCGTGAACGGTGCCCGCCCCGCCGTCGTGTCCGGTGTTGAGGGCGGCCAGCAGGTCGACGACCTCTGCTCCTCGGATCTCCCCGACGACGATGCGGTCGGGACGCATGCGCAGGGCCTGGCGCAGCAGGTCGGCCATGGTGATCTCCCCCGTGCCCTCGATATTGCGGGAGCGAGACACCAGGTTGAGCACGTGCGGGTGGGGCGGTCGAAGCTCCGCGGTGTCCTCGATGCACACGATCCGCTCACGATGATCCACCTCGGCAAGCAGAGCGGACAGCATGGTGGTCTTGCCCGTGCCGGTGCCGCCCACGACGAGGAAGGAACGACGCTCCTCGATGATCTCGCGCAGGACGGCGGCAATCTCTGGGGTGAGAGTGCCTCGGTCGATGAGTTCTGCCACCGTGGTCTGCGCCGGGCGCAGCACCCGCAAACTCAAGCAGGGTGAGTTTTCCGCCGGTGGGGACAGCACAGCGTGGACGCGGATGATGCTGCCGTCGTCGCGGGCGAGCCGGCCGTCGACAAAAGGTTGCGCGTCATCGAGGCGGCGCCCGCAGGCCACCGCCAAGCGGGTGGCCAGCTGCCGCACCGCGGCGTTGTCCCCGAAGGTGACCTCCGCGGCTTCCAGGCCCAGCCCGCGATCGAAGAACACCTGGTCCGGGGAGTTCACCACGATATCCGTGACTCCCTCGATGAGCAGGAGTGGTTCCAGGGCACCGATGCCGGAGGAATCATGTCTTAATCGGCGCAGCAGGTCTAGTACGTCGCCATCCGAAATCACCCCTGCTTCCTGACGAATAATCTTGGCCAGTTCGCCAACATCCCCGGCTACCGCGGGTTGATCAGCGATGCGCCGGTGAACACTTTCCAGCACAGCCTCTGCGCGCGTCATCGTCTTAGAGTCCTGCCTCGATGAGCACGGCATCCGCAGCCACTGCCAGGGGCCGGGGCAGGTGGGTGGGAAGGCCGCTGAGCTCCACCGTGCGAGCCAACCGGCTGATCGTCCCAAGTTCCGCAATGACCTCGCAGCCAGTGAGCTTTTCCAAGTCTTCGGTACTCAACCCCGACCATGCTCGGTGGCGAGCCAGCAGCACCATGCTGGTCCGCGCGCGCTGCAATTGCTTAACCAGGCTGGCTGCCGCGGCCGCTGGGCGTACCTCAGCGGGAACGAGGAGCACCACCAGATCACAGGCCTCCAGGACCGCGGGGTCGGCTTCCGCAGGCAGGTCCAGGACCGTCACCCCGCTCCCTGAGCGCAAGCTTTCCACGACCGGGAGCACCACCTCGGTGTCCAAGGAGAAGGGGTCCGCGATGGTGGACCGGGCTGCAGAGAGGATGACAATCCCATCCGAGGTGGACGGCAGAGCGGCTCTCAGGTCCCCGGCTGATACTGCGCCCTCCCCCAGGCGCAGGTCGGGCCACCGTGCTCCCGGCTTTTCTTCCACTCCCATCAGGAGGTCGAGGCCACCGGAGGTGGGGCAGCCGTCAACGAGCGTGACGTCCCGGTCAGTTCGGCGAGCCCGCCTGGCTACTGCGGCGGCCAGAGTTGAGCTTCCCGCGCCGCCGGCAGAGCCCACCATGGCGATCACGGTCCCGGAGGCGTGTTCAGCCTGCGGCCTCACCCCGGCGCTCGAGGAGTCACGAGGCGAGGCCATGTGCCCCAATTCCCGCAGGAGCTCCGGCGCTTGGGCTGGCAGCAGAAAGGCGTGCTCGGCGTGGCAGGTCAGCGCTGCCTTCCAATCGATCGGTCCCGGGTCGGAGGCGAGGAAGTAGATCGATTCGCGGCGGGGAAGGCTGGCCAGGTGACCGGCGGTGACCGAGTCGACGAGGATGGCGCGCGCCCGGCCGTGCAGGCGGCTTAGTTCGCGGGGGTCGACGCTATCGACCAGCGGGTAGCCGGTGGCGGCGGCCACGTGGGTGGCTTCGGGGTGCAGGACCGGGTCACCGACGGCGACGAAGATGAGTTCCTTCATGGCACTCAGCTTGGTGTCTTTCCACGTAACCAACAATGGCCGTCACCTGGGCCTGTGGATAGGTGGTGAGTTCGGGGAAGCATCAACAACATTCCTGTGAACAAACCCGGCTGGAGGCATAGGGATGGCCCGCGCCTCGGGGGGGGGTGTGCGCGGGCCATCAGTAACCCGGCTCGGGGGGGTGTGCCGGGGCAGGCCACACGGTATATCGGGGCCTTGCACCACGAATTATTGCATATCTTCCTAGCGCTGACAACATCGACAAGCGAAATTCTTCGAAATATCTTTCGAGGGCATTTGAGCCTCGTCCCGCGACTACCCACTAGTCACATCAGTCACTTAAGTAATCAGCAGTTACACATGGCACTTACTTTTCACAGATTGGCACGCTAGACTCTGTGCTCATGACAGCACGGTCCTCCGCCCCGGAGCAGGCTTCCACGCACCGCGTGGCGGCCTTCTTTGACTTGGACAAGACCATCATCGCCACGTCCTCGGCCTTCGCCTTCGGGCGGGAGTTCATGCAAAACGGGCTCATCACCCCGGCGGAAGCCCTGCAAATGTCGCTGGCCAAGGCCACCTACATGGTCGCGGGTCAATCCAGCGAGCAGATGAACGTTACCCGTGACCAGCTGGCCTCCATGGTCGCCGGCTGGTCAGTGCAGCAGGTCAAGGACATCGCCCGCGAGACAATGCACAACGTGGTCACCCCGGCCATCTACGCCGAGGCCCGCGAGCTCATTACCTTCCATCAAAACGCCGGGCACGACGTGATTATTATCTCCGCTTCGGCCTCGCAGCTGGTGGAGCTCATCGCGGAGGAACTCGGCATCGACAAGGTGGTGTCCACCGAGCTGGAAGTCGCGGATGGCCACTTCACCGGTGAGATCCTCTTCTTCTGCAAGGGCGACGCCAAGGCGGAAGCCATCGCCAAACTCGCCGCGGACAACAACTACGACCTGCCCATCAGCTACGCCTACTCCGACTCGGCGACCGACATCCCCATGCTGCAGGCGGTGGGCAATCCGGTCGCCGTCAACCCCGACCGGGCGATGAAAAAGCACGCCTTGGAAAACGGGTGGGACATCCGCACCTTCAAGGATCCGGTGCCGCTGTTCCAAATGCCCTCGTCCAAGGAGATCAGCATCGGTGCAGGTGTGCTCGCCGCCGTCACCGCGGTGACCTTTGGCGGCTGGTGGTGGTCGCAGCGCAACCGCCGCGGCACGGCCTGAAAACAGCGTTAGGCGGCCCGCGCGATAGCCTCCGCTTCGGCGGCACCTGCCACCCACGCCTGTAAAACCACCTCGGCGAACTCTCTGCCGTAGCCGCCATCTGCGCTGGCCAGGTATTCCTCGCGGTGGCGGTTGAGGTACGTCTCGGGCACGGCCAACCCGCGGGGGTCGAAGCCATTAGACACGGCCGCCAATCGGGAGGCGGCTCGGGCAATGACCCCCGAACGGGTCCCAAAGGGGCGGTGGGCGAGGATTTCGCCGTGGACGATGACCGGGAGCAACGCCGCCCACGCGGTGTCTACCGAGACCAAGCGCGAGAGCCCCTGCAAGCGCGCTCCCGCCCGCGCATCAATCGGGTGGCCATCCCCGCCCGCCAGCACATCCATGCGCGCGAGGATCTGCAACGGAGCGCGGAGGAATGTCCGCGCCGAAGCGTCGAGGGAATCAGGAGCGAGCAGCGAGTACACGCTGATGGCCGCCCCGAGGCCACCGGTGGGGGAATCGCTGAGCCGGACCCCGGGGTCGTCGATAAGCGCGGACGTGCGCGCGCCGCGCAGCACGGACTCGGAACCGGTGAGGTCGGAACGCCTTAAAGAAACCGGCCGACGGTGGACCGCCGCGATCGCGGCAACCGCCGCGATCGCGACATCCGCCACCTTCCAATCATCCAGGAGGGGTTCTAGGGGGTCTGGCTCAGGCATATCAACTACGATAGCCCTCGTATGTCTGCGCATTCATGGCGAATCCGTGGCACCATTGGCTAAAAACGCATGCAACCGGAAGCAGGAAGGCACACCGTGAGCAACAAGGGACTTTTCACCGACGGACCCCAGGATTTCAACCCTCGGGTCGATTCTATTCCGCTGAGCGACGTCGACTCCACGCGCGCAGGGGAAGGATCCATCGGCGATTTGGTGTCTAATGCCACCGCCCAGATGTCGAGCCTTTTCCGCGCCGAGCTGGAGTTGGCGAAGACTGAGCTGGCCGGCGAGGCCAAGAAGGGCGCCCTCGGCGGCGGTTTGTTCACCGTGGCCGGCGCCATCGCGCTCTACGCCTCCTTCTTCTTTTTCTTCTTCCTCGCTGCACTCCTGAGCGTGTGGTTGGCGCCGTGGGCCGCGTTCCTCATTGTCTTCTTGTTCATGCTCGCGCTGGCCGCCGTGCTCGCGCTCGTGGGTTGGCGGAAGATTAAGAAGATCGGCCCGCCGAAGAAGACCATTGATTCGGTGGGCGAGCTGAAGAACTTGGTTCCCGGCCAGGCCACGAACAAGCTTGAGGCCAAGACCCGTGGAATGTACAGCTAGGTAGCTTCCACTTTTTTGCTCCGCCCATCCTCACTCGGAGAATGGGCGGTTTTTCTTTCTAGATGGAGGGCTCGCCCCGATGCTCACGTGGTCCAAGCGGTCGAAACAGGTCAAGCGCCAGCCGGTCTCCCCCTCGGTCGTCGAGCTGGAGGGACCATTCACGCACGAGTTGGTGCATACCCGCGGGCTGCGCCTGCATGCCGCCGTCGCCGGTGACCCTTCCCACCCACTGGTCGTGCTGCTGCACGGTTCCTTCGGCGGGTGGTTCGACTTCCGCGAGGTCATCGCCCCCCTGGCGGCGGCTGGGTTCCATGTCGCGGCTGTCGACGCCCGCGGGTACGGCATGTCCGACAAACCCCCGGCCACCGCGGCCGATGATCTCCGCACGGCCACGGGCGATATCGCCGGTCTCATCCAAGCCCTGGGGCACCAGGATGCGGCGGTCGTGGGCGCCGATACTGGCGGCACCGTCGCCTGGATGCTTGCCACCTCCTACCCGGAGCGGGTCCGGGCACTCGTCTCGGTGTGCGCTGCCCACCCGACGGATATGCGCCGCTCGGCGGCGGCGCGGCCGTGGAATTACCCGTGGATGATCGGCCGGAGCCTAGTCAGCCGCATCCCGGCGCTCGCGATGGTCGGCCCGCCGTGGATCATGGACCGGGTGTACCAGCGCAACCTCACATTCAACACTGCGGCCGAATATCACCACACCGAGGCATTCGCTGAGATCCTGCAGCTGCGGCAGCTGGCCTCCCGGATTGGCAACAGCCGCCCCGCGTTCATCCGCAACAATCGGCTGCTCCTCAGTGCGGTCCCGGCGCGCTCGCTGGGTGACAAGGTGGCGGCACCCACCATGCTCATCGAGCCGCCCCGGCGCGCATGGCGCCATCTCAGCGCCCGTTCCCGGGCCCGGGTGAGGGGGTTCGTCGAGGTCCGCGGGATGGAGGGGACGAAGAATCTCCCCCACATTGAGGCCCCGACGGCCTTCGCCGACATGGTAGCGACTTTCCTGCGCTCGACGGCCCCATCGCCCTAGCGCGCGATGCACTCCCCCGTGCCAACCTTGGTGGTCATTGACGCCACGTCGCCAGTCTGGCGCTGCACTTCGGCTGCGGTGAGGACGTAGCCGGTGTCGGTCTGGTCGACGCTGGCGCCGAAGACCAGGCCCAGCACGTCGCCGTTCTGATCGACCATGGGGCCGCCGGAGTTACCCTGCCGGATGGTGCCGCGCACGGTGTAGGCTTCCCGCTCCACGCGGCCCTCGGAGTAGATGTCCGGGCCGGCGATGGTGATGCGCTCGCGGATGCGGGCGGGGGCGGCCTCAAACGGCCCGGAGTCGGGGAAGCCCATGACCACGGCGTCGTCGCCCGAGGCGGCCGGCGAGCTGGCCCAGTCGAGCACGGGCAGGCCCAAGTCAGGCGAATAGAGGACGGCGATGTCGACCTCGGGGTTGTAGAAGACGACGTCGGCGTCTTTGACGCCGAGCACGGTGTCCAGCCGGACGGCGCCGGTACCGGCGACGACGTGGGCGTTGGTGATGACGTGGTCGGGGGACGCTACGAACCCGGAGCCCATGAGGCGACGTTTGCACGTGTCGGCGTCGCCAAGCACGTGGATGACGCCGGGACGGACGGCCTCCACCATGCGCGGGTTGCTGAGCTGGGAGCTGGGGGCTGGGACTTCCCGGGCGACGGGCTCATCGAAGGGGGCGAAGAGCGGCGGCAGCCCGGAATCATCGAGCATCGCGGAGACGCGCTTGGGCAGCTCGGCCAGGGCGGGCGGTGTGTAGCGATCGACCTGGGTGAGGATGTAGGAGTTGCGGATGCCCTGCCCCAGGGAGCCCGGCAGGGCGGTGGCCAGGGGAATCGACACCAGCCACACCACCAAGAGCGTGGCGGCGGCGGTGAAGGCGGAACCGACGAGCGAATCAATGGTCTGCGATGACTTCATCCGCATCTGCTCACGCACCCGCGAACCGAGGATCCCGCCGACGAGGCTGCCCACACCAACGAGCAGGACGATCGTGCCCAGGCCGAAGAGGAAACGCATCGCCACTGACTCGCTGAGCTGCATGACCAGCGGGGCGACGGCCGCGCCGATGATGAGGCCAGCGATGACGCCGATGGTGGAAAGCACCGACGCGAACGCACCTTGGCGCCATCCCCCGTAGAGCGCTTGGAGGATGGCAAGGACGATGAGTCCGTCGATGATGAAGGCGGCTGTCACGTGCGTCGGGGTGCTTTCTGCCGGTGATGGTGGCTGCAGCAAACTAATTGCTATCGGGGAAATCTTACTCCGGGGCCGTGCGACTCATTGTTGCGAGACTTCTCCAGCGTGGCGTGGAGGTCGAGCGTCCTGCCCCGATCCCACTCCTGTTCCCATCCCGATTCGTGGATCAGCGCTGAGAGCAGCCCCGCGGTGAAGCCCCACACCAGGTAGTCATTGACGGTGAATGCCGGACCGGTCCAGCCTGCCCAGCCGACGGTGAGGCGATTGGCGGGGTCGATGAGATCAGCCAGCGGGGTGAGGAAGACTTCGTCGGTTTCGGCGGGGCTGGTCACGCCCACTCGCCCGGGGGTGTGCCAATGCCCCAGCACCGGGTACACGGGATAGCCAGAGGCTTGAATGTGCACCGGGTCCAGCTCCGCGACGGGCGTCACGGAGGTGCGGTCGAGCCCGGTCTCTTCCCATGCCTCGCGCAGCGCCGCATCGACCGGGTTGATATCCGTGGGGTCCATCCGGCCGCCGGGGAAGGCGATCTGCCCGGAGTGCGAGCGCATCGTGGGGGATCGGTGGGTGAGCAGCACGGAGGCGTCGAAAGGCCGCTGGCGGCTGAACGTATCCGCCCCTTCGAGGAGGATGAGCACGGCGGCGCGTTGCCCATCGGCCCGGGTGCTGCCGCGCCCACGGACGTCCACGCCTTGGACGTCGGGGTGCCCATGCGCGTGCTCCACCCCCTTGATCAGCGGTTGCATCCACCGTGGGGCGTGTTCGGGCCTCAGGTCAATGTTGTGGCCGGGGAGGTCACTCATGGGGCGTTCTCCGCTTCCTGCACCGCCTGGTAGATCTGCTCCGCCGAGGTGAAGGTCCGGGGGAACATGGCGATCTGGTTGTCGCCGTCGAATACGACGGTAATGGGGATCACCCCGGGCAGCCCCAGGGTCCCGGCGAAGGTGTTGTCCGCGTCCTGGTAGCTGGGCAGGGAAATGCCCAGCTCGGTGAGGAGCGCCGCCCCGTTACCGGCGTTGGTGTCGGCGTGCACGCCCACGACGTTGTATTCCGGGTGCGCTTGCGCGAATTCCTCGAAGTAGGGCAGCTCTTCCCGGCAGGGGCCGCACCACCAGGCCCACACGTTGGCCACGGTTATCTGCTTATCGACGCCCGCGTCTCCCGCACCCTCTGCGCCCAGGCAGGGTAGCTCCACCCCGCCTACCCCGCCCGCGGGGCAGGCGGGGCGCGGTGGCACGGGTGCCGGGGTTGCTTCCGGGCTGGTGGCTTCCGCCACCGTGGTGGGCTCGGCCGGGGAGTTGACGGTCCGCAGCATTGCCCACGTCCCCGCGATGACGAGCCCGGCGGCGAGAATGACGCCGAGAACGACCCAGATCAGGTGCTTGGTTTTCATGAGAACTCTCCAAACGAGGGGCAGTCATGGGCAATGGTGCACACGCCGCATTCTGGCCGACGGGCGTGGCAGATCCGACGTCCCTGAAAAATGAGGCGGTGGGAGAACAGGGTCCATTGCTTCTTCTCAATCATCCCCGCCAGCGCGAACTCAATCTTCACCGGGTCGGTCTCCTCGGTGAGCTTGAGGCGCTTCACCAGGCGGGCGAAGTGGGTATCCACGGTTAACCCAGGCAAGTCGAAGGCGTTGCCGCGGACGACGTGGGCGGTTTTGCGGCCGACCCCGGGGAGAGTGAGCAGATCGTCGAGGGCCTTAGGCACGCGGCCGTCGAAACGCGCCACCAGCGTTTCCCCCATGCCGATGAGGTGTTGTGCCTTCGCCCGCTGGAAGCCCGTAGGGCGAATGATCTCTTCGATCTCGCCAGGATCGGCGGCGGCGTAGTGCGCGGCCGTCGGAAAGCGACGAAACAACTCAGGCGTGACCTGGTTGACCCGCACATCCGTGCACTGCGCCGACAAGATCGTCGCCACGGTCAACTCCAGCGGATTGCTAAAGTCCAACTCGGGGCCAGCATCGGGAAAAGTCTCCGCCAGGGTCCGATTGATCCGCCGCGCCCGGCGGGTCCGACCCAGCGCCGTTTCGCGCCCCAGCGAGGCCGGGTGGGTGCCTGGGCGGCGCGGGGTGGGCGGCGAAGAAGACATATCGGCCAGCTTAGTCACCGGCCGTGGAGACCCCACGTCCGGTGGCAAACACTCCATAAACGCGCGCTTACGTTGAAGAAAAGTTGTGACAAATTCCCCTATCTTCACACTCAAGTGACCAATTCCACGGTAGGGTGGTTTGGAACACATTGCGCCGAGAGTCACACATGGTCTTCGACGTCATTGGAGACTTATCAAGATTCTCATTGACACTCCCGGCGCACAATACGATTAGCACCGAGGAGCACATAGTGGAAGGTGTACAGGAGATCCTGTCGCGAGCCGGAATCTTCCAGGGGGTGGATCCCGTTGCCGTGAGCAACCTGATCCAGGACATGGAAACCGTTCGCTTTCCCCGCGGAACCATCATCTTTGAGGAAGGCGAGCCCGGCGACCGCCTTTATATCATCACCACCGGCAAGGTGAAGCTCGCCCGTCATGCTTCCGACGGCCGCGAGAACCTCCTCACCGTCATGGGCCCCTCCGACATGTTCGGCGAGCTGTCCATCTTCGATCCCGGCCCGCGCACCTCCTCCGCCGTGTGCGTCACCGAGGTCCAGGCCGCCACGATGAACTCGGAGATGCTCAAGCAGTGGGTCACCGATCACCCGGAGATCGCCCAGCAGCTCCTCCGCGTCCTCGCCCGCCGCCTGCGCCGCACCAACGCCTCCCTCGCTGACCTCATCTTCACTGACGTCCCGGGCCGCGTGGCCAAGACCCTTCTCCAGCTGGCCAACCGCTTCGGCTCGCAGGAAGGTGGCGCCCTGCGCGTCAACCACGACCTCACCCAGGAAGAGATCGCCCAGCTGGTCGGCGCCTCCCGGGAGACCGTGAACAAGGCCCTGGCCACCTTCGCCCACCGCGGGTGGATCCGCCTCGAAGGCAAGTCCGTCCTCATCGTGGACACCGAGCACCTGGCGCGCCGCGCCCGCTAGCTCCGCTACAGCAACAGAAAAAGCCCGCCTCCCTGATTGAAGAGAGGCGGGCTTTGTTGCGCGCTTTAGGCTTGCTGATCTTTCAGGTAACGCAGGGCAACGCGGGTGGACTGCTCCGCCGCGTGCCGCAGAACCGGATCGACGTCGTCATACATCTCATCGATCATCGTCTTCAAATCAACATCTTCGCCCAACCGGGCCTGGACGTCCTTGATCTGATCGATGCGGTGCTGGCGACGATCAATGTACTTGCGCGCGTAAGCCGAGAGATCCTTGCCCTCCGGGCCGTGACCCGGGAGAAGCATGACGTCCTTGCCGCGCTCCTCGAGCATGTGCAGCGTCTGCAGGTACTGCCCCAGATCGCCGTCCGTCTCCGAGATCATCGTGGTGTGGCGGCCAGCGATGGTATCGCCGGTGATGATCCCCTCCAAGTTCGACTCATGGGGGACGCCAGACCAGATGAAAAACGTCGCGGAATCGCTCGTGTGACCCGGGGAGTACACCACCTCGATCTGCGGGGTGACGCCGTCGACGGTCACCACCTCGCCGTCCACCAGCGGGGTCTGACCCGTGCTGCAATAGGACGGATCGAAAGCCCGCACCGGTGCGCCCGTGAGCTGGCGGAAGCGCTGAGCGCCATCAGCGTGATCGTAGTGCCGATGCGTGAGGAGGATCAGCGCGACCTCCGAGGCCTTCGCGCCGAGGACGTTGAGGTGGCCCTCGTCTTCCGGGCCGGGATCGATGACGATGCTGCGGGGATCGCCGGCAGCTCGGATAACCCAAGAATTTGTGCCCTCCAGGGCAGCGTAACCCGGGTTGGGACACAGGACGACAGCCACGGAATCGGTGACTGGTCGAAGCTGGCTATAGGCGGGATGCTCCATGGCCACCAGCTTAGCGCCCATTGCCGGTGCGGCCGAACCCAGCGAAGAAATTACTCAGCGACCTCAACAACAATTTCCACCTCAACCGGGGCGCCCAAGGGAAGTTCGGCAACGCCCACAGCGGAACGAGCATGTGCGCCGGCTTCACCGAAGACCTCCCCGATGAGAGTGGAGGCGCCGTTGACCACGCCCGGCTGACCGGTGAACCCCTCGGCGGAGGCGACAAACCCGACGATCTTGAGCACGCGGGTGACGTTATCGATGCCCACGAGAGCATCAACAGCCGCCAACGCATTCAACGCACACAGGCGGGCATAGCCCTGCGCATCGTCCGCAGTCACCGCACCACCGACTTTGCCGGTGGCGGGAAGCGCCCCCTCCACGAAGGGAAGCTGACCCGAGGTCCACACCTGATTACCAACACGGACAGCGGGAACATACGCGGCAACGGGGGCAGCCACCGCCGGGAGGGTGACGCCAAGTTCTGCCAAGCGATCAGACCAGCGATCAGTCGTAGCCATGGCTTAGTTCTTCTCCCGCTTCATGTACGCGACGACATTCTCCGGGTTCGGTCCCGGCACGACGGTGACGAGCTCCCAGCCATCTTCACCCCAAGAATCCAGGATCTGCTTGGTGGCGTGGGTAAGAAGCGGAACGGTGGCGTATTCCCAATTAGTCATGGGACCACAGTACCTGCCATAAACGGAGCCGCCAGCTCAGAGGCCGTCTATCTCCCCGCCCGCAGCGAGGAACTCCGCCCAGCTGTCAATGTGCGGATTCTTGCGAAGCAGGGCACGGCGCTGACGCTCAGTAAGGCCACCCCACACGCCGAACTCGACCTTGTTGTCCAGCGCATCCGCCCGACATTCAATGACCACGGGGCAGTGGCGGCAAATGACGGCCGCTTTGCGCTGCTCCGCCCCGCGCACGAAGAGGGCATCCGGATCGCCCGAGCGGCACTTAGCCTGCGTGATCCACTCTCCCCGCTCAAAACACAGGGATTCTTGATCCGCCGAAGCCTGGAGGAGGTCTCCGGAGGGTGAACCGCCGGTGATCGTTCCTACCATTGTGCGCTCCTTTCGAAGGGCCAGTTTTGCTCGAGACCCGATCAATGCTGTGCAAGTTAGTGTATTCACACGCTTTGCACGAAGTCGAATATGTCACACTTCTAGGGGGAATCAATAGTTCCCCCCTCCCCCATTGTCTGCGTAGGGTAAAGGACGTGTCTGTTTCAAAATCCCTGGCAAAGATGCTTGCCGCCACCGCCGCTGCCGGCGTGGCCGCCGCTCTCGCGCTCGCCCCCGTCGCGGGCATTTCGGGCATTGCTATCGCCCGAACGAATGAGACCATGCAATCCAATCTGGCCGACCTCACTGAGGGGGTGACACCCGGGGTCACCACCATCACTGACTCCACCGGGGCCCCCATGGCGTGGCTGTACCAGCAGCGCCGCTACCCCGTGCAGCCGGATCAGATCTCGCCGTACATGAAAGACGCCATCGTGTCGGTGGAAGATCACCGCTTTTACGAACACGACGGGGTGGATATTCAAGGTACCGCCCGCGCGTTGGTTACCAACGTGCTGGCCGGCGGAGTGGAACAGGGCGCCTCGACGCTTAACCAGCAGTATGTGAAGAATTACCTCCTGCTCGTCCACGCTGATGACGCAGACGCCCAGGCCGCGGCCGTCGAACAGTCCATCCCCCGCAAGCTGCGGGAAATGCGGATGGCGTCCGACTTGGATCGTCGCCTGAGCAAAGACGAGATCCTCACGAGCTATCTCAACCTCGTTCCCTTTGGCAATCACGCCTACGGCATCGAGGCAGCGGCGCAGACCTACTTCGGCATTTCGGCCGCGGAACTCAACATCCCCCAGTCGGCGTTGCTGGCCGGCATGGTGCAGTCCTCGGAAGGGCTCAATCCCTACACCAACCCAGACGGTGCGACGGCCCGCCGCAATACGGTCCTGCAGACGCTGGTCTCCAACGGACACTTATCGCAGGAGGACGCGGATGCTTATGCCGCGGAACCCCTCGGGGTACTCGAGTCTCCCGCGACGTTGCCCAATGGCTGCATCACGGCCGGCGATCGGGGATTCTTCTGCGATTATGCGCTCACTTACCTCGATTCCAAGGGGCTCAGCCGGGATCAGCTGCTCGCCGGTGGGTACACCATCACCACCACGCTTGACCCGGACGTCCAGGACGCCACCCACACGGCGGTTTCCAACAATGTCAACCCCATGACCACGGGTGTTGCTGAGGTCATGAACGTCGTGGAGCCGGGCGAGAACTCCCGCAACATCCTCGCCATGGCCTCGTCCCGCAACTACGGCCTCAACCTCGATGCCGGGGAGACCATGCTGCCGCAGCCGACGTCGATGGTGGGCAATGGCGCTGGCTCGGTGTTCAAGATTTTCACCGCCGCAGCTGCGATTGACCAGGGCATGGGCATTAACACCGTGTTGGATGTGCCCGCCCGCTATGAGGCGCGTGGCCTTGGAAGTGGCGGCGCCGCGAACTGCCCCGCGAACACCTATTGCGTGGAAAACTCCGGAACGTACAAGCCGCGGATGAGCCTCCAGGACGCCTTGGCTTATTCCCCCAACACCACCTTCATCAAGCTCATCGAGCAGGTGGGCGTGCCCGCGGTCGTGGACATGTCCGTGAAGATGGGCTTGCGCAGCTACGACGTCGCTGGCAGCTACGACGGCAACCAGTCCATCGCTCAGTTCTTTAAAGAGTCCAACCTCGGTTCCTACACCCTCGGCCCCACCGCCGTGAACCCCCTGGAGCTGTCCAACGTGGGCGCCACCATCGCCTCCTCGGGCCGTTGGTGCGAACCCAACCCCATTGCCAAGGTGACCGACAAGGACGGGCAAGAGATTTACCTCGACCGCCCCGACTGTGAAGATGCCGTCGACCCCGGGGTCGCCGATGCCCTCGCCGCCGCGATGTCCGCCGACTCGAAGATCGGCACCGGCTCCGGGGCCGCCAACGCCAACGGTTGGAGCTCCACCATCGCCGCGAAGACCGGCACCACGGAGTCCTACCAGTCCTCCGCCTTCCTCGGCTTCAACACCGGTTTCTCCGCCGCTCCTTACATCTACAACGATGGCACCTCGATCTCCCCGCTGTGCACCGGCCCGGTCCGCCAGTGTGGTTACGGCAACCTCTACGGCGGCAACGAGGCCGCCAATTCCTGGTTCCAGACCGCCAACCGCGTCCCCGCGGCGCTCAATTCCGGGCTTCCGGCGTACGACGCCAAGTTCAACAGCGGCACCACCTACTCCACGCTTGCCGACGCCGCCGGGCTCGACGAACAAAGCGCCCGCAGCATGCTGCAGCAGCGCGGCTACCAGGTCACCACCCGCACTGTCCCCGGCAATGGCACCCCGCGTGGGCGGGTCATCCAGGCAGTCCCGGAATCCGGTTTGCTTCGCGACGGTGGCACGGTGGTCCTGGAAATCTCCGATGGTGCCGCACCCCCACGTCCCACCAACGACGACGACCCCGCGGCTGGACTAGAGGGCATCCCGGGCATCACCGACGGAGACATCGAGCAGTTGCGTGAGCAGCTGCGCGACGCCTTCGGGATTTAGGTCAGTAGGCTCCGAATTCCCTGTCAGCGATTCCTCGGCAGGGAAACCAGGAGTAGATTTGCCAAGCATGCACGCACTCCTCGACCCGATCGCGCTCCTCGGGTCCACCGGCCCCTTCGGGCAGTTCATCCTCCCCGCCATGCTGATGATGGTGTTCATCGAATCGGGGCTGCTCTTCCCCTTCCTGCCCGGGGATTCTCTGCTGTTCACCGGCGGGCTCCTCGCCATGCAGCCGGATCATTTCGCCCCGCTGTGGCTCCTACTCCTGCTGGTGCCCATCGCCGCCATCGCTGGCGACCAAGTCGGATACTTCCTCGGCCACCGCTTCGCCCCGGCGATTGAGCGACGTCCCGATGGGCGCATCTTCAAGAGGGAATACCTCGACCGCACCCACGAGTTCTTTGCCAAGCACGGCCCCGTCACCGTCATCCTGTGCCGCTTCGTACCGATCGTTCGTACCTACGCCCCACTCGTCGCGGGCATGGCCCGGATGCGTTACCGCACCTTCATTAGCTACAACATCATCGGCGGCCTGCTGTGGGGCGCCGGAGTCGTGGCACTCGGCGCCCTGCTCGGCAACGTCGCCGTCGTCCGCGATCATCTCGAAGCAATCTTCCTCGGCATCATCGCGCTATCGTTGCTGCCCGCCGCCCTCGGAGCGCTGAAAGCGCGAATGGGGCGGGCGGCAATCTAGTTCGCCAGGCGGGCGCGCACAGCAGCGGACAACCTCTTGCCGTCCGCCTGCCCCGCCGCAGAGGCAGTGGCAACCTTCATGACCTGCCCCATCTGCTTCATGGACACCTCTTCCGAGGAAATGCCCTGCTCGACAGCGACCTGATTCACAGCGTCGTCGACAAGCTTTGTTACCGCCTCATCATCCAGCTGAGCCGGCTGGTAACCCTCCAGCACCATGACCTCGGCCAATTCGACCTCCGCCAGCTCTTCACGGCCATTAGTGGTGTAAATTTCGGCGGACTCCCGGCGCTTCTTGATCTCCCGGGCGACGACCTTGAGGATCTCCTCGTCCGTCACCTCGTGTTTAACTCCCGCCGTCTCCTCCGCCTGGATCGCAGCCAATAACATGCGGATCGCACTCGTACGACCCTTATCCTTGGCTTTCATCGACGTTTTCAGGTCTGCACGGATCTGATCTTTTAGCTCACTCATGATGACCACGGTACCTGCCGGGTAGGATATGACGGGTGAATCGACTTCTCAGGATCGCCATTGCCGGAATCGCCGCAGGGTTAGGCGTCGCCGCCTGGGGCAACGCCGAGTTGAAGAAGTTCGAACTCAAACAGATCACCGTGCCCCTGCTCGAACCCGGCACCCTCCGCGGGGCCGAAGAGTTCCGCATCCTCCACCTCTCGGACCTGCACATGATCCCCGGCCAAGACGAAAAGATCGCCTGGGTATCCGCCCTCGACAGCCTGCAGCCCGACTTAGTGGTCAACACCGGTGACAACCTTTCCGACGAGCACGCCGTCCCCGACGTCCTGCGCGCCCTCGGCCCGCTGCTCAACCGGCCCGGCATGTTCGTCTTTGGCACCAACGACTACTGGGCGCCCAGCCTGCCAAACCCCTTCAGCTACCTGTTTGGCACCCGCCGGGAACCCACCTACATCGACCTTCCGTGGCGCGACATGCGCGCCGCCTTCATCGAACGAGGATGGCGCGACGCAACCCACGAGCGCCTGGAATTCCAAGTCGGTCCCGTGCGCCTCGCCGCCGCCGGCGTCGACGATCCACACCACAACTTGGACGACTACTCCCTCATCGCCGGAGCCCCCAACGCCGATGCCGATCTCTCCCTCGCGTTGCTCCACGCACCCGAGCCCCGCGTTCTCTCCTCCTTTGAGGAAGACGGCTACCAGCTCTCCCTCTCCGGCCACACCCACGGCGGCCAGCTCTGCCTCCCCGGCAGCCGCGCCATCGTGACCAACTGCGGCATCGACCGCGAACGAGCTCAAGGCCTCCACAGTTTTGGAGACATGTTGATGCACGTCACCAACGGCCTGGGCACCTCAAAATTCGTGCCCTTCCGCATTTTTTGCCGCCCCTCCGCCACCCTCCTGCGGATCACCGAACGACCAGCCTGACACGCGTTTTGCTAGTTCCCCGCGAGGTCGGCTAAGGTATCTCAGGTACCCAACGGGTATGACACCGGGATATGGCGCAGCTTGGTAGCGCGCCTCGTTCGGGACGAGGAGGTCGCAGGTTCAAATCCTGTTATCCCGACCAACTACAGAGCACCCCCTTCAGCTGTTTATTCAGCGGGAGGGGGTGCTCTCGTTCTGCTGCCCGGCACCGAAAACACAATTCGAGTTCGCTGATCCGACGAGACCCATTCATCGAGTACCACCGTTCGGCTGCTCGATGAATGGGTCTACTCGAATTGTGCTTGTCAGGCCTTCCCCGCGCCGGTGGCAAACCTCGCGGGAAGCTCGGGCTCTCCCAGACCAAGCATGAGGCGATTGGCCCAGTTGAAAAAAGCTGCTGCGTTGATGATGTCCACGATCTCAGGGAGTTCGTATCCCGCGTCCCGCAATGCCTGCAGTTCAGGTTGACCAAAGGCGATCGGTGTCTGAGTCAGTGCGACCGCAGCCTTGCTGATGGCGTTCCACTGCGAAGATCCGAGGTCGGCATCGACTCCCTGGGAAAGGAGCCGCTCGACGTCGGCTTTCCGATCGGACTCGGCAATCGCGCGGGCGGAGTGAACCGACGCGCAGTACACGCATCCGTTGAGTCGCGAAGTCACCGTCGCCGCTAGTTCGCGCTCGGCGCGACCCACCCCGCCGTTGGTGTTGAAGAAGATATCGAGATCGGTCAGCGTGCGAGCCTTGAGCGCCGCGGGGTCGCGGGCAAGCAGCCGGAAGTAAGGCATGTTCGCTCGTTGGGGATCGATGAGTGCGTCAATCTGCTCGGTACTCAATTCCTCTTTGGGAACATCCGGGATCCATGCATGCCAGCCGAGGCTGTGGGAAACAAAGTGGGTGGTCGGCTCCACGTGCGGGGTCAGGACCGAGAATGCTCCACCATCGAGTGAGGCAGTCGGCGCGGACCCTTCGAGCGGGGCGGGGTCAGCTGTGGGCAGGACGGGCGAGTCCACCCCGGCGATTTCCCGGAGGCCGTGGACCACGCGCAGCTGGAATGCCAGGAAGCTGATCAGTTGGGCGAGGCTCACCACGGCGTCGGCACTGAATCCCGCGTGGGCTAATGCGGCGATCTGGGTGGGGTTGGCATCACGAGGGTGCAGAGTAAGCAGGTGGGCGAAGCCGAACGCTGCAGCCAAGCGCGGGTTGAGGCCGTGCGGAGCGAGATACCACGGCCCTTCCTGGTTTTCGTCCCGCAGGCCGGCCTCAGCGTAGACGCCATAGGGCCCGCGTGAGCTGGTTGTGGGCAAGAAGTTGGTCAAGGAATCCGCGTCGCCCTCGTCGCCGTAGAGATCGAGGTAAAAGGTGCGTGCCCGTTCGTCGCCGTGGAGGGAAGCGACGAAGGCGGCGACGGCCAAACGCTCAGCTAGCGGCAAGTCTGGAGAGTCGCCCTCGAGAAGAGCCTCGAACGAGAGTTGAGCGTTATCGCGAGCTTGAGCGCGTAGCTGTCGGACAGCAGTGATGCTGAGAGCTTCATCGGATTCGGGGTCGATTCCGGTGAGGTCGATAATGATGTCGTGGGTCATGAGTGGTCCAATCAGAGTCCGAGGTTGAGGGCGCCGGCGCGATACGAGCGGCCAGGGATGGCGTCGAGGAGAGTGCGGGTGAAGTCGTCCTGCGGGTGATCAAAGACCTCTGCGGTTGAACCCTCTTCAACGTGCCGGCCCGACTTCATGACGGTGACGGTGTCGGAGATTTGCCGGACCACGGCGAGGTCGTGGGAGATGAAGACGTAGGTGAGGTGGAGTTCGCGTTGCAGGTTGTCCAGGAGTTCCAAGATTTGGGCTTGCACGGTGACATCCAAGGCACTTACTGCTTCGTCGAATACCACCAGCTCAGGCTGCAGGATGAGGGCCCGGGCGATGGCTACACGTTGGCGCTGGCCTCCAGAAAGCTCCGCGGGGCGTCGAGAAGCAAGTGCTGGATCGAGTGCAACGAGATCCAGGTGCTCTGCCACTGCTGCGTCGATAGTGGCTTTCGACCTCGACCCGAAATTCTTGAGCGGCTCTGCGATGGACGCACCGACACTTTGTCGCGGATCGAGCGAGCTGAAGGGATTCTGGTACACCATCTGCACCACACGGCGCAGCTCACGGCGCTCCTTGGACGTGGCATTCTGGATTTCTTTGCCATCGATCGTGATGGTGCCCGCCGTGGGCCGGGTGAAAGCTGCAATCGCCCGGCCGGTGGTCGTTTTCCCTGACCCAGACTCCCCCACGATGGCATGCGTGCTGCCACGCACAACCTGGAAGGACATGTCTTCAACTGCCACGAACGTGTTGCTGCCTTGGCCAAATTCCTGGCGCAGGTTTTTCACCTCCAGCAGGATGTCCTCGCTCAACGGCGGCCGCTGACGAGGAGTCGCCGTACCGGTGGCCAGGGACGGGGCGTTGGCCAGCAAGCGCTGCGTGTAGGGATCATGCGGGTCGGTGAGCAACGACGCAGCCGGTCCGGATTCCTTCACCTGACCCCGTTGCATGACCACCACCTGATCGGCGCGATCTCCCGCCACAGCTAGATCGTGGGTGATAAAGAGGATTCCCAGGCCGATGTCACGGCGCATGTCATCGAGAAGATCGAGGATCGTTTTCTGGACAGTGACATCAAGCGCGCTGGTCGGTTCATCAGCAATGATGAGTTCGGGTTCGAGCGCGATGGCAGAGGCGATGAGCGCACGTTGCTTCATGCCTCCCGAAAGCTCATGCGGATATTGCCGAGCACGGCGGGCGGGGTCATCGATACCGACACGTTCGAGCAACTCGATCACCCGCGAATCCGACACCGGGCGGCCGTGGATACGCAGCCCTTCCGCGACGGACGCACCGATGGTCTTGACCGGGTTGAGTGAATTGTTCGGATCTTGAGGCACGAGGCCGATGCGTGTGCCACGAATGCTGCGCCACTGACGTTCACTGAGTCCGATGAGGGAACGGCCCGCTAGTGTGATCTCGCCAGATTCGATCTGGGCGTTACCCGGAAGAAGGCCCAAAGCAGCGTGGGCGGTCGTGGACTTTCCCGAACCAGACTCACCGACGATAGCGGTGACCTGCCCCGGCTCCACACTCAAGCTCACGCCTTGAGCGGCATAGACCGGGCCCTGGGACGTGGAGTAAGAAACATGGAGATCAGAGACCTGAAGAAGTGTCATGAGCTACTTCCCTTCTGTAGGACGGTGCTCAAACGGTTCGTGGAGACGACGACGGCGACGATGACCAATCCCGGTAAGACGGTGAGCCACCAGGACGTGGCCAGATAATCGCGAGCATCGGCGATGAGCAGTCCCCACTCCGGGGTCGGAGGTGGGGTGCCGTAGCCCAGGAAGCCGAGAATGGAGAGCTGGAGGATCGCATTGCCGAATTGCAGCGCAGCCAACGCCAGAACTGGCGTGAGGGAGTTGGGCAGAATGTGTCGGTACAACACCTGGAATTCCGTGGCTCCCGACCCATAGGCAGCTTCCACGTAGTCGCTGCCTGCCACGTTGAGGACCTGCGAACGGGCCAATCGGGCGAAGACAGCGACGGTAGAAATGCCCACGGCGATGGCGGCGTTGATGGTGCCAAATCCGAGGGTGATGATGATGGCCAAGCTCAACAGCAAAGCGGGCACGGCGAGGAGCACGTCGACGATGCGCATGAGAATGGTGTCCACCACGCCACCGCGGGCACCAGCGATCAGTCCAATGAGCGTGCCCAAGCTCAAGCCGACGGCCACGGCCACGAGCGCGCCGAGCAGGGAGTTGCGGGAGCCATAGACCACGCGGGTGTAGAGATCGCGACCAACGGAATCGGTGCCAAACCAGTGCTCAGCGCTTGGTGCGAGGAGGCCCTGATCGTTGCCGATGGTCGGGTCGCCGGAAGTAAAAAGGCCGGGGACTAAAGCCCAGGAAAACGCGACCACCAGGACAAGGAGGGAGATGATCGTGCCGGGTGATGTCCACGGGTTAGCGCGATGGACAGGTCGTTTGTTGTCGCGGTTTTCCCGGGTGAGCTTCTGCGACGCTACTAAGGGAGCTGGAGTACTCATCGGTTGGCCTTTCTGCGCAAACGGGGATCTAAGACCGGGTAGAGAAGGTCGACGATCAGGTTGATGAAGACGTAGACCGATGCCGAGATGACCACCACGGCCAACAGCACGGGGGTATCGCGATTGGCAACCGCCTGGACGGTCATCTGCCCGATCCCGGCGCGCCCGAAGACCGCCTCGGTCACCACTGCGCCGCCGACGAGTTCGCCGAAGAGCAGGCCCGCCACGGTGAGGGCGGGCAGGAGTGCATTGCGGAGGACGTTGCGGAAGAAGATCCAGGCTCGGCTAGCTCCGCGGGCGCGCACTGCGGTCACGAACGGCATCGTTGACACGTCGTCGATGCTGCGGATGAGCACCTGCGCGAGGGGCGCCGAGATGGGGATTGACAGGGTGATCGCCGGCAGGATGAGTTGCTGGACTGGGCTGGCCCCAATGACTGGCACTAAACCCAGCTGGAAGCTGAAGAATTGGATGAGGAAGATACCGATGAGGAAGCTGGGCAAGGACACACCCAGGGGCGGAAGACTGCGGGCGACATTGCTCAACCAGCTTCCCGGGGCCAGGGCAACAATGGTGGCCAGCGAACCAGCGATGAGCAGAGCCAGGACAAACGCAGCAGCGGCGAGCGCCAGTGTTCCCGGAAGCGCCTCGGCAATGAGCGTGCTCACTGCTGCGCCGGAGTTGACGGAGAAACCGAAGTTACCGGTCAAGAATCCTCCCAGCGCCACGAAGTACTGGACGATGGCGGGTTTGTCCGCGCCGTAGGAGGCCCGTATCTCGGCGATCTGTTCAGGGCTGAGGCCGAGTTCAGGGTTGTCGTAGCGGGCGCCAACGGCATCGCCGGGGAGCACGGCCAGGAGAATGTAGGCGAGGGTGAAGGTCGCCAGGAGCACGATGATGGCTTGCCCCAGGCGGTAGACAATGGTGCGGGTACTCACGGTTTCTCCTTCGCGTTCGCATCGGAATTGTCAGGGTGGATCCGCACGCCGTAGAAGCTGGGGCGCCCCACGGCCTCTGTGGTGAAGCCATGAACATAGGGCTGGATGCCGAAGACTTGGGGTTCCTCGAAAAGCGGTAGGACGTAGGCGTTGTCGGCGAGGTAGCGCTGTACTTCTGCCGAGGCTGCTGCGCGGTCTTCCTCCCGGGCCGAGGAGGAGACTGCTTCGAGGAGGCGTTCTAGTTCTGGGTCACCAATGCTGCCGTCGTCTCGATGGAAGTTGAGAAGGCTATTGCGGTTCGTGGAGTAGTACTGGCTCTTGATCACGTCATAGTCAGCGCGCCCGACCATGGTGTGCATGACTTGGATGGTGTCTTGGCTCAGGACTGCGGCGTTTTGGGCCGCTTGATCTCCAGGCTGGAGGGTCACCTCAATGCCGATGCGCTTGAGGTTTTCTTGAATTTTGGTGATGACGTCCTGGCTGCGCGGCTGCGGGAGGGAATGGTTGACGTTGAGGCTGAGCCGATGCCCGTCTTTGACGCGGATGCCATCGTCGCCGGGCGTCCAGCCGGCGGCGTCGAGAAGCTCGGTGGCACGCTGCGGATCGTAGATGTAGGCGGCGGAGGTATCGGTGTAGCCGAGCGCGGTGCTGGCCAGGGAGGATGTGGCCAGCGGGTAGGAATCGGAGAAGAGGGTGCGAATGATCTCTTCCCGGTCGACACCGGCGATGATGGCTTGGCGTACGCGGATGTCCTCCAAGAGCGGGTGACGGAATCGCAGGCTGAGGCCGTTGTTCACTCCGTTGGTCCCGGCGGAGAGGATGGTGATGCCGGAGTTTTCCAAGTGCCGTTCGACGGGGGCTTCGATCTGTCGGGCGATTTGAGCTTGGCCCGCGACGAGTGCCCCGGTGCGCACGGAGTCTTCACCAGCGAGGACGAAGTGGATCTGGTCGAGCCAGGGACGACCCTGTGTTTCCAGGGATTCAGGCGCCCAGTCATAGTCTTCGCGGGCGCTGAGCGTTAAGCCGCTACCGAGTGCTTCCTCGGTGATGACAAAGGGACCGGATCCGATGACGCCGGTGGCTTTACCCGGCCCGAAGCCCTCAATGGATTGAGCGAGGGAGCTATCCGCGAGCAACCCGGCGTTGAGGGTGGATACTGCCTGGGCAAACCCGGGCGAGGGGGCGCTGAAATGGAATCGGACGGTATCCGGCGACAGCACTTCCCCGTACTCGTAGTTGTTGATCTGCTCGGAGGCGGTGAGGCGGCGGTCTTGGTTTCCCAAGCCGTACAGGTCGAGGTTGGCCACGACATTTTCTGCGCTCACGGCAGTGCCGTCGGAGTAGGTGACGTCGGTGCGGATGCGGAAGGTGTATTCGGTGGCGTCGCTGTTGATCTCGGGAAGCTCAACCGCGATCCATGGGTGCAGTTCAAGTGTGTCGGGATCTTGGTAGAGCAGCCGGTCAGTGATGTTGTTGACCACGCCTCCGTTGGGATAGAAGCCGGCTGCCGGTGGGTAGAGCGTGGCAAAGGCTTGTGGTTCCAGGTAGGTCAGCGTGCGGGTTTCGGCGCTGACCTCGGCACTATCATTGGTGCTGCACGCGCTGAGCGACCACATTCCCGCGATGGCGATGAGGGCGGCGAGGCTGGCTGCTATTCGCCGTGGAATCATTGATTGCTCCTCGAGTGTTGTGGTGGTCTTGGGACTTGCCAGCCCGGGTTCGCTCGTGTGTCTGCAGCTTCTCAGGGTGACGTGGAACCAACTTATACCAAGAGGTATAGAATAGGTAGACCGAGTGGTACGTAACAGCCTTTACCCAGTTGAACGAGGAAAATAAACATGCCTGGACCCACAGCCGCCACCCCCCACCCCGCGACCATCGCTATCGTCGGTCTCGGCCCGCGCGGAGTGTCCCTCCTCGAGCGCATTGCCGCCGCCTCCCCCACCACTCCCCTCAACCTGGCCCTCATCGAACCGACCCAGGCCGGGGCCGGCGCGATCTGGCGCACCGACCAAACCCGCACGCTGTGCATGAATACCCTGGCCGATGCGGTGACCCTATTCACCGAGCCCGGCGCCACCGTCGGCCTGCCCGTGGTGGAAGGGCCAACCTTGTACGAGTGGATTCGCCTCATTCGCGGTGATCGCGACGGCGGCGGGGTGACCGTCGTGGATGGCAGCCCCGCCTCCCTGCCCGACGCCCCCATTCCCGATGCCCGAGCGAAGCTCTACGATTCCTTCCCGGCACCAGAATCCGTGGCCGCAGATTTCGCGGAAGAGATTGCCACGACCCGGCCCGAGTCCAATCCCTCGCGTGCCCTCTACGGGGCTTATCTGCGCTGGGCGTTCGAGCTCGCACTCTCGCGCCTGCCGGACCACGTCGAGGTACGCATCTATGAAGCGGCCCTCCGCACTGTCCACGACACCGGACACGGATCGGACCTCTTGGAGCTGGACAACGGTCAGCAGATCGACGCCCACGCCACGGTGCTCGCCACGGGCTGGACCCCGCCTGGCCCGAACGCGGAAGAGCAGCTCTTGGCCCAGCTGCCTGCTGGATTGCACTGGGTCGCACCGGCGAACCCGGTGGACCAGGATCTCTCCCACGTCCGGCCAGGTGAGGAGGCCATCGTCCGCGGTCTGGGCATGGGTTTCTTTGACGTCATGGCGATGCTGACCATCGATCGTGGCGGGCGTTTCCTCATCGATCCTGACGCGCGGTCGGGGCTGCGCTACGAACCATCTGGCCAGGAGCCTCACCTGGTGGCCACCTCGAGTCGCGGCTATCCCTTCTTCCCTAAGTCCGAGTATCACAGCCTCCCGCCAGCGCCGACTCTGCGCCGCCTCAAGCACGTCATCGCCCAGCTGAGTGATTCCACCGAATCCATCGACTTTGATCAGCAGGTGTGGCCCGCCATCTCCCGCGATGCCCACGAGGCCTACTACCGCACGCTCGACCGCACGGACCCCGGCTCGGTCACTGACTGGGCGGGTCTGCTCGCTGCCATCGACGCTGATCAGCCGGTGGATTCCTTCCTTCGTGATCCCCACGCGCAGTTCCGCCTGGGCGACTGGGAGGATCCGCTGGCGGGGGTCGAGGTCAGTTCCCGCGCGGACCTCACCGCGCTCATCGCCAACAAAATGGCCAGCGACCTGCGCGAAGCCGAGCTGGCCCGCGATTCCGCGATCAAGTCCGCACTCTGGGAGATCGGCGCCGCCCGGAAGCCCGCCTCCATCCTCGGCGCCGAGGGCCGCTATGTGGGCCGCGGGGCTGCCCGCCTGGCGGCGTTCGGTCAGATGGTTGGCTCGGGTCCTCCGGCGTTTCGCACCCGCGAGTTACTCACGCTTATCGACGCCGGGTTGGTCACCTTTGCGGGCCCCTCACCGCGCCTCGCCATCGGCGAGTCGTTCCGCCTCACCGCCCCCCTCCTCGATGAGGAGGTGACGTCGTCCACCCTCATCGATGCCTGGATGCACAGCCCGGATCTCCGTGCTGCGGAGGACCCACTGTTCCTCGGATTGAGGGATGCGGGCCGCGCCCGTAGCTTCGCCGGGGGTGCATCTCCCGAGGTGTCTGCGAGCAATGGTCGACTAGTGAACACAACGGGGGAGCTGGATCCGCGGGTTCACCTCGTCGGCATTCCCACGGGGTCACAGCTCCCGGATACGACCATCAGCCCGATGCCCGGCACCAATCCGCTCATGCTGCAGGAGACGGATAGAGTAGCCCGCTCGCTGTTGTCGCTGGTCTAGTTCTCCTCGTCTTCGACTCGAACAACCCCGGGTCGCATCCCCAGCGCTCCTAGCACCGCGGTACCGGCGAGCACTCCCAGCGAGAGCCAGAGTGCTTGCTGGGATCCGTCGTTGCCTAGCGAGGTGAGGCCGGAGGTAGCCCAGTTGACGGGGGTGAGGTTGGCCAGGATCTGCCACACGGTGGCTACCTCGGCGCTGGAGGCCGTCTTCCATACCCAGCCAACGAGGCCGATCTGCGCGAGGCCGAGCACGGCTGCGGTGATGGAGCCGGTGAGCGGGCCGAGCAGGCGGATCATGAGGTGGGTGAGCCCGGCGGAGGTGAGCACGCCGAGGGCGAGGATGACGGCAGCGAGAGCTCCGGCGGCGACGGTGAGGCCGGTCGACAGGATCGCCAACAGGATGACGCCGAGGGTGGTGAAGACGGCGGTGGCGGCGCCGAGGAGGATCCAGCGGTGGCGCGTGAAGCCCGCGACGGCGCCAGCGGCGGCCCCGCCAAGCAGCACGAGCGAGGCGATGAGCATGGCGTAGGTCGGGGTCAGTGCGCGGGTGGAACCCTCGGCGGAGGCGTCGCCCGTGGCCGGCGCAGCTTGCACCGCGGGCAGGGAACGCTGGATCGCACCAATCCGGTCCTGGGTCTGGCCAGCCATGTTATCGATCTTCACGGCACCTTCGCTCAGCGCATTAACGCCCTCGAGGGCGTCGTCCATGCCGCCTTGCGCCTGGGAGAGGCCGGCCGCAAGCTCCTGGGAGCCCTTCGTGGCGGAGTAGATGCCATCGTGGAAGGCGTAGCCGGGCACGCCGAGCTGGTTGGCAATCTCCCGGGAGCCGCTCTTGAGCTGGCTGAGCTGGTTCGAGGTGGTTTCATCCAGCTCGAAGACCTCGGCCTGGGAGCGCAGGGAGATCAGTTGATCGCGGGCGGCGATGACCTCGGGGTCGCGGCTGCCTTCCATCTTGGACAGCATCTGATCGATACCGGTGAGCAGTTGCCCGCGGAAAGCACCGAAACCGACGACCTGGTCCACGGCGATGCCCACCCCATCGGCGACCTGGATGGCGCCGGGGCCGAGCTGACCCAAGCCGGCCTGGAGCTCCACCATGCCTTGGGAGAGCTGTTGGGAACCGGTGACGGCCGCGCCGAATTGGTCTTCCACTCCGGCGGTACCTTCGCGCATCTTGCCCGTGCCTTCGACGAGTTCGCCGGTGCCTGCCACGAGGAAACCTGCCTGGCTGCCTGCTTCGCCGGCGGCTCGGCGGGCGTCGACAAGCTGGGAGGGATCGATGCCGGTGGGCGAACTTGCCACGGGAGCCCCGGCGGGCTCGGCATCGCTGCTCCAGGTCTTGGCGGGATCAAGCCCGGACAGTGCGGCAATCGCGGTGCCAATGATGAGGGGAAGCGCCACCAACAGGGCAACGAGCCAGGGGCGGACGCGGGAGACGGACAGGCGCATGTCTACAAAAGTAGTGGTCCTTGCCGGAGGAACCGTACAGGCGCACCGTCATAACCCCCTGGTAAAGTCATGTTGGTCAATCTGTGAATTCGGACAATCCCACCGATTAAAATTGAGCGTGATTCCCCCGTGACATTGATCCTTGTCATAGCGCTCGCGGCCCTGGCGGTCCTGTTGGCCCCAGTCGCGGTGCGCTTTTTAGACAGAAAGGCGGGGTGGCCGCTTGCCGCCCTGTTCATTGCCGGTGCCGTGGCCCTGGGCCGCGAATTGCCGCGCATCATTGATGGGGAGGTGCTGTATTTCTCCCATTCCTGGGTGCCCGACGTCGTGGCGCCGGGGATGGATGTCACCCTGTCCTTGCGCGGCGACGCTCTCGGTGTGTTTTTTGCCTTGTTGGCGTTGGTCATCGGCGCGGTTGTCTTTATTTATTCAGCCGCCTATCTGCCGAAGAAGCAGGGAAACACGAGTTTTTACACGCTCATGACGGCGTTTACGCTGTCGATTCTCATCCTGGTGCTGGCCGACGACGTCATTTTGTTGTTCCTGGCCTGGGAGCTCGTGTCGTTGGCGTCGTTCATGCTCATTGCCCGTTCGGGATCGGGCGGCGAGGCGGGCTCGGTCCGCACGTTGATCCTCACTTTCGTCGGCGGCCTGACGTTGCTGGTGGCCATGGCTATCGCGGCGACCCAGACGGGGACGACGCATCTGCACGGCATCCTCAGCAGCGATTTTTGGGCGGATAACCCCGGTGTCACCGCGGGTGTGGCCGTGTTGGTCGCGGTGTCTGCCTTCACCAAGTCGGCGCAGCTGCCCTTCCACTTCTGGCTGCCGGAGGCGATGGCGGCGGCCACGCCGGTGTCCGCGTTTCTGCATGCGGCGGCCGTGGTCAAGGCCGGTATTTACCTTCTGCTGCGCTTTTCCACGATCTTCCACGATGTCGCGGTGTGGAATTGGTTGCTCATCGTTGTCGGTATGACGACGGCGGTCGTGTCGGCGGCATTCGCGGTGCAAAAGACCGATTTGAAGCAGCTCACGGCCTATTCGACGGTGTCGCACCTCGGCTGGATTGTGGCCACGATCGGCGTCGGCACGCCCTTCGCCATCGCCGCCGCTGTCGTGCACACCCTCGCTCACGCGTTGTTCAAGTCGAGTTTGTTCATGCTCATCGGCGTCATCGATCACGAGGCTGGTTCGCGCGACATTCGCCGCCTGGGCAAGCTGTGGGACAAGATGCCGTTCACGTTCGGTTCGGTGGTCATTGGCGCGGCGTCGATGGCGGCGGTCCCGCCGCTGTTGGGGTTCGTGTCCAAGGAAGGCATGCTCACCGCGTTCCAGGATGCTCCGGCCTCGGGGCTGCTCCTCGCTGCGGCGGCGCTCGGCGCCGTCCTCACCTTCACGTATTCGGCGAAGATCGTCTTCGGCGCGTTCGTCGACGGGCCCCGCGACATGTCACACGTCCACGAGGCCCCAGTCGCCCTGTGGCTCCCCGCGGCCTTGCCGGGCCTCATGTCGTTGCCGTTGGTCTTCGTCCTGCCGCTTTTCGACGCCCCCGTTGACGCCATCGTCGGCGCCACCGGCGCCGACGTCCATTCCCACCTCGCCCTGTGGCACGGAATCAACACCCCGCTGCTCATCTCGGTGGGCGTGCTCATCGTTGGCACCGTGGGGATCATCGCCCGCAAGCGCATCTGGCCGGTATTTGAAGGCCGCGCCCTGTTCCCGCGCTCGGGCAACGAGTACCTCCGCGACATCGTCAAGGCCGCGACAGCGGCCGGGCGGGCGCTCGGGGCGATGGCGAATACGCACAACCCTTCCCGCCACCTCCTGCCGTTGGTGCTCAGCGTGATTGTGCTGGGAGGGGCGACCACATGGGCGTCGATAAGCACTGGTGGTGGCCTCGACGGTGTCGCATTGCTGCCACGCGCCGAAGGCCTGGACAACCCGTGGGACCTCATTCCGCTGGCGATCATCGCCCTGTCCGTGCTGGGCCTGATGATCACACGCAATCGCATTTCCGCGGCCGTACTACTCGGCACCGCGGGCGTGGGCATGAGCCTGCAGATGATGTTCCTCGGGGCGCCCGACGTCGCGCTGACGCAGCTGACGGTCGAGGCGCTGACGGTCATCGTCATCATGATGGTGCTGCGCTACCAGCCGGAGAAATTCCCGCCGGTGCGCTCTGGCACCAGGCAGATCGGGTCCATTGTCATCGCACTGCTCGCCGGGCTCACCGCCTTCCTCGGGGTGTACACGCTCATGGGCCGACGCGATCGTTCCGAGCTGGCCATGTGGTACCTCGAAGAGGCCCCGAAGATCACCGGCGGACAAAACGTCGTGGCCACAATCCTCGTGGAATTCCGTGCACTGGATACCCTCGGCGAGCTTTCCGTGCTGGGCATGGCGGCCGTGGTGATCGCCGCGGTAGTCCAATCGATGCCGCGCCACCCGTTCAAGGGCGGCACCCGACCGGCCCCGTTCGGACAATCGCAGCTCAACTCGATTCCCATGCGCAAGGTCATCGTGCTGGTCATTCCGATCCTCGCGGTGCTCTCGCTCCTGGTATTCATGCGTGGCCACCAGGACCCGGGCGGTGGCTTCGTCGCCGCGTTGATCATGGGCGCCGCGATCGGCCTGGCGTACCTGTCGAAGGGCCGCGACTCCATTGTCTTCCGCGAGTCCACCCCGATGTGGCTCACCGGCCTGGGCATCATCATCGCCCTCATCGCCGGCTTCATCGGCCTGTTCAAGGGCTCGTTCCTCTACGCCATCCACGGCTACGTCTTCGGCATTCACCAGTCAACGTCCCTCATCTTCGACCTGGGCATTTACCTCGCGGTGCTGGGCATGCTCACCATGGCGATCAACGCGCTCGGTGGTTACCTCCGGCCCGGCACGGAAACCGAGGACCTCGAGTGGGCCCGCAACGAGGACGGCCCCCTGCCCAAGACCGCCGAGATCAACGACGGTGAGGATACGGCCGAGGCCTTCCCCCAGCCGATCAACCCGGCGCAGGCACCACGCTCCGTGCTCGTGGATATCCCCAACGATGGAAAGGAGAACGACCGATGATCCTCGCCCTCACCATCGCTATCTTGGTCACCGGCGCCGTGTACCTCATTCAGCAACGCGGCATGGTGCGCATCGTCTTCGGCATGACCTTGTTCGGTCACGCCGCCAACCTCATGCTGCTCGCGGGAGGTGTCGGTGCCTGGCGCGGCGAGCCCTTCCCGGATCGCACGCCGCTTGCCGACGCCGCCGATCCCCTCCCCCAAGCCTTCGTCCTCACCGCCATCGTCATCGCCATGGCCACGACGACCATCCTGCTCATGCTCGCTGCCTTAGGCCGCGACGATGACACCGATGTTCCCGAGCCCGTCGATGACACCATCACCGACCCCATGGCTACCCTGGGTCGCGCCGCCGAGAAGGGGGTCCGTGGTTAATGCCTACCGTTGATTGGGTTCTCCCCCTCTTCGCCGCTGTCCCCCTATTCATGGCGGCCTTCGCCGTCATCCTCCCGTGGAAGCCCGTCCGCGACGCGATCGCCCTCATCATCCCGATCCTCGGAATCATCGCTGGTGGCTGGCTGTTTTATTACACCGCGACGTTTGGCACCATCGCGCACAATGTCGGCCTGTACGTGGGTGGCGTCGCCATCCCCTTCGTCGCCGATACGTTCTCCGCCATCATGATCGTCACCACGATGATCGTCGCCGCCACCGCCAACTGGTTCGCGGTGGTCAGCGGGGAGACGGTGTCCCGCTACTACGCCTCGCTGACGCTCATCCTCATCACGGGTGTCAATGGCGCGCTGCTCACCGGTGACCTCTTTAACTTCTTCGTCTTCATCGAGGTCATGCTCCTGCCGTCCTACGGCCTCATCGCCATGTCCGGCACGTGGTCGCGCCTGGCGGGCGGCCGCACGTTCGTGCTGGTCAACCTGGCAGCATCAACGTTGCTGCTCGTGGGCGTGGGCTTCGTCTACGGCGTCACCGGCTCGGTGAACATCGCCGCCCTGCAAGGAGCTGCGGCCGGTCATGGGCCGGCGACCGTCGCGATGGGCCTGGTTGTCATCGCCATCGCCGCCAAGGCAGGCGTGTTCCCCCTGCACACGTGGCTACCCCGGACCTACCCCGGTACGTCCGGCGCGGTCATGGGCTTGTTCTCCGGGCTGCACACCAAAGTCGCGGTGTACATGCTCTTCCGCATCTACGTCAACATCTTTGACCTGGATGAACGCTGGAATTGGCTCATCATCACCATCATGATCATCTCCATGCTCATCGGTGGCTTCGCCGGCCTCGGGGAGCACACTATCCGCCGGGTCCTGGCGTACCAGATGATCAACGGCATGCCGTTCATCCTGGTCATGCTGGCCTTCACGTCGGATGATCCGCAGCGCGCGCTCGCCGCCGGGCTGCTGTACACGCTGCACCACATGATCACGGTGGGCGCGCTCATCCTCAACTCGGGAGCCATCGAGGAAACTTACGCCACCGGCACGCTGTCCAAGCTGTCCGGTGTGGCGCGCCGCGATCCGCTCGTGGCAGCGGTGTTTGCCGCCGGAGCCTTCTCCATTGTTGGCTTCCCGCCGTTCTCCGGCATGTGGGGCAAGATCCTCATCGTCTTCGAGATCGCCCGCACCGGGGATTGGGTGGCCTGGCTCGTCATCACAGTCATCGTCGCCGCATCCATCGGCGCCCTGCTGAGCATGCTGCGCGTGTGGCGGCTGGTGTTCTGGGGCAAGCCCATGAAGAAGTACCCCGAGAACCTGCGCGTTCCGCTGTCGCTGCTCGCGCCGTCGGCACTGCTCATGGTGTGCTCGCTGGCAATGTTCATCTTCGCTGGACCGCTTATCGACGCCGTCCTGGTCTCCACCGCAGGCCTCCTCGACGTCGGCAGCTACGCCGAGGCAGTCCTCGGCGATAACCCCGTCGGAGTGCCCGATATGACGAACCTGCAGGGAGGCCGCTGATGCACGTTCCCATGTACATTCTTTGGTTGATCAAGGAGATCTTTGTCGCCGGCTACCAGGTCGCCTGGGCAGGTCTGCGGCCGGCAGCGGGCTATGATCCCGTCATTGTCCGCTACCCCCTGCGCGTGACCACGGACTGGCAGATCTTCTGGTTCTCCACGTCGATCACGGCCACGCCGTCGACCCTCTCGCTCGGTCTGCGCGAACCCGCCGAACCGGGCGCCCCCCGCATCCTGCTGGTCCAGGCCGCCTTCGGCTCCGATCCGACCGGGGTCATGGAAAGCCTCGCTGACATGGAGCAGCGGATGGCCCCCCACGTGACATCAATCGATCATGGCGTGCCCGGCCACGGCACCGCCACGACGCTTGATCCGCGCTTTTACCAATACCCCTCCGAACGCCGCGCCCCGAAGGAGAAGAAGCAATGAGCCCCTTCGAATGGATCCTCGCCGTCTGCATCGGGATCATGGTCCTCGCGCTGCTGTCGGGCCTCGTCCTCATCATCAAGACCTCGGACTTCCTCACCCGGGCCGTGCTCAGTGACCTGGTCTTCTACTCGATGATCTGCGTCTACCTCACCTGGACGCTCACCCACGCCACCTCCATCGCCTACGAGGTAGCCATCCTCGCAGCCATCGCCGGCGGCGTGCTCCCCACCCTGTCCATGGCACGCATCATCTCGAAGGGACGCCGCTAATGACTATCGCCGAGATCATCGTTTCCGTCCTCGTCATCAACGCCACCATCATGGTTGTTGCCACCGCTCTGGCCATGTGGCGCGCCCCCGACGCCCTCACCCGGGTCAATCTGCTGGGTCCCGTCGTCGGCGTTGGCGTGCCACTGCTGTTAGTGGCCAAGCTCATCATGGATTGGTCCACCCAGGGCTTCGACCCAAATAACTTCGTCCGCGCCATCATCGCCATCGCTGGCGTGTGGATCGTCGGCTCCGTCGGCTCCTATTACATGGGCCGCTCGATCTACGGCGTCACCGTCGTCGATCGTCTCCACCACGAAGCCTACAAATAGCGGACAACCCCCAGCACACCGTGAGGTGTGCTGGGGGTTGACCCCACGCAATCGTCGATAAGCTACTTCGTCTTAGAGAATTCAGCCTTAACGCGCTCACCGAGATCAGCATCAACCTGACCCCAGTACCAGTAGACGCGCTCCTCGACGGACGGAGACACACCAGCCATCGCACCGGCGATATTCTCGACGAGGCGCTGCTTCTCCTCATCGTTGTACACCTCGCGGTAGAGGATGCCGGCCTGCACGAAATCGCCGTCCTCCGGGTGCTGGACGTACGCCGCGCGGACCAGATCGGTGCCGTGCGCATCCGGGGTGATGTAGAGATCATTGGCCGCACCGTAAGTCTGGCCGGACGACGAATCCTCGCCGTTGTCCAGGTAGCCTGCACCCTTGTCGTAGCGGTTCGGGGTGTAGGAGGGCTCGGCGCCATCGTTGAAGATGTAGGCCATGCTGCCCTCACGGCTGTAGGTGTTGACCGGGTTGATCGGCTGGTTCACCGGGATGTCACGGAAGTTCGGCCCGATGCGGTAACGCTGCTGGTCAGAGTAGGCAAAGATACGAGCCTGAAGCATGCGGTCCGGGGAGAAACCAATGCCGGGAACCAAGTTCGACGGATCGAGAGCGATCTGCTCGATCTGCGCGTGGAAGTTACGCGGGTTGCGGTTGAGGGTGAAGTGGCCGACGTCGATGCGAGGGTAGTCCTTCTTCGACCACACCTTGGTCAGATCGAAGGGGTTGAAGCGGTAGTTGTCCGCCTCAGCGACCGGCATGATCTGAACCTTGACGTCCCAGGTCGGGAAGTCACCCTTCTCGATCGACTCGAAGAGATCCTGGCGGTGGTGGTCAGCGTTCTTGCCAGCCATCTCCTCCGCCTCAGCGGCGGTGAAGTTCTCCACGCCCTGACGGGAGATGAAGTGGTACTTCACCCAGAAAGCCTCGCCGGCCTCATTGACCCACTGGTAGGTGTGGGAGCCGTAGCCATTCATGTGGCGGGTGGTCTTCGGGGTACCGCGGTCACCCATGAGGTAGGTCACCTGGTGAGCGGACTCCGGGGTGCGGGTCCAGAAATCCCACTGCATGTCAGCGTCACGCAGGCCGGAGTCGTTGAGGCGCTTCTGCGAGTGAATGAAGTCGGCGAACTTAATGCCGTCACGCAGGAAGAAGGTAGGGGTGTTGTTGCCCACGATGTCGTAGTTGCCGTCCTGGGTATAAAACCGCAGCGCAAAACCGTGGACGTCGCGCCAGGTGTCCGGGGAGCCCTTCTCACCGGCGACGGTGGAGAAGCGAATGCCCATCGGGGTGACGGTACCGGGCTGGAAGAGCTTGGCCTTGGTGTACTGGGACACATCGTGGGTGATGTGCAGCTCACCGAAGGCGCCGTGGCCCTTAGCGTGGGGGATGCGCTCGGGCACGTTCTCGCGGTTGAAGTGCGCGAGCTTTTCAATGAGGTGAATGTCATTGAGGACGTTGGGGCCCTGCGGGCCGACGGTGACGGAAATGTTCTCCGATGCTACCGGCGCTCCGTTGTGGAGCGTGGTGTTGCCGGTGACGGACTCGCGAACGCCCCGGTCAATGATCTGGTCGGCGGCGGAACTGTCGTGGTGGTCGTGGGACATGTTTCCTCTTTCCTGACAGGGCCCTTGCGAGCCGTTTATTAACTCTTCTTATCGCTTGGAGCTGATTAATAGTTTACCCTCCCGACGCTTACCCCGCAAGGATGGATACCCTTATCCGGATCGGCCACAGACGTTTGCCCTGGTAACCTCAACACTCGTGACCATGCACTCCGCGCGCGACGACGCCCTCGTCACCGACCTCGCCCTCCGCGCAGGTCGCGGAGACAAGCAGGCCCTCACGGAGTTCATTCGCGCCACCCAAGACGACGTCTGGCGGCTACTCGCCCACCTCGGCGGACGCGATATCGCCGACGACCTCACCCAAGAGACCTACCTCCGCGTCATGAGCGCCCTCCCCCGCTTCGCCGCCCGCTCATCCGCACGCACCTGGCTGCTCTCCCTCGCCCGCCGCGTCTGGGTCGACAACATCCGCCACGACATGGCCCGCCCCCGCAAATCCGTCACCGAATACGAAGACGCCGCCGCCGGCACCATCGTCGACGGTGCCAACGCCTCCTCCTGGTCCGATTGGATCGACGCCCGCACGCTTATCGACGCCCTCCCTCCCGAACGCCGCGAAGCCCTCATCCTCACGCAGGTCCTCGGCTACACCTACGAAGAGGCCGCGAAAATCACCGGAGTGCGGATCGGCACCATCCGCTCCCGGGTCGCCCGCGCCCGCCAAGACCTCATCGAAGCAACCGCCAAAGGCTCCGAGAACAACACCTAACCCAGCTTCTTCTGATGTGACACTAGGGATGTGAACAGGTTAAATAAAGGGAAAAGCATTTCCCCTCTTCAGGAGTCCATTCCTCAAAATGTTCAAAAGAGCTTTGTTGATTTCCATGTCCTTCATCGGCCTCATCGTCGGTGCAGGTTTCGCCTCCGGACAAGAGGCCCTCCAATACTTCGTCGCCTTCGGCAACTGGGGCGTCGTCGGCGCAGTCCTCGCGTCCGCCCTCATGATCATCACCGGCGTCGCCGTTCTCCAGCTCGGCAGCTACTTCCAGGCCACCGACCACACCGCCGTCATCAGCCGAGTCTCCCGACCGATCACCGGCTGGATCCTCGACATCTCCACCATCGCCACCCTCTTCTGCATCGGCTTCGTCATGTTCGCCGGCGGCGGCTCCAACCTCAACCAACAGTTCGGCACCGCCCCCTGGATCGGCGCGACCATCATGCTGGCCCTCGTGCTAGTCACCGGCATGCTCGACGTGGATAAAGTCTCCGCCGTCATCGGCGCGATCACGCCCTTCATCATCTTCTTCATCGTGCTCGCCACCGTCTGGACCCTCATCACCACCTCCCCCGACTGGGACGCCCTCAACAGCGCCTCCGCCTCCGTCGTCACCACCCTGCCGAACTGGTGGCTCGCCGCCCTCAACTACGTCGGCCTGTCCATCATGACCGCCGTCTCCATGGCCATCGTCATCGGCGGCACCCACCTGGACACCCGCGCCGCTGGCCTCGGCGGACTCATCGCCGGCCTCTTCTTCCTCCTCATGCTCATGCTGCTGGTCCTCGCCCTCTACGTCAGCGTCGACTCCGTCGGCGGCGAGGACATGCCCGTTCTGGCGCTGATCAACCAAATCCACCCCATCTTCGGCCTCCTCATGACCTTCGTGGTCTTCGGCATGATCTTCAACACCGCTATCGGCATGTTCTACGCCCTGGGCAAGCGCCTCACCCGCGGCAACCCCTCCCGTTTCCGTCCGGTCTTCATCGCCGCCTGCCTCATCGGCTACGGCCTGAGCTTCTTCGGGTTCCGAGACCTCGTTTCCTACGTCTACCCCGTCCTCGGATACCTGGGCATCCTCATGATCGCCGTCCTCTCTTACGCCTGGTTCCGCGGCCGCAACAAGGTAAGCGCCGAAGGAGAACGACGCCTCCGTGCCCGCCAGCTCCTGGCCCGCAAGCTCGATCCGCGCAAGCGCTACACCAAGAAGAACCAAGCCGAACTGCGCAGGCTCGCCCGCGAGTCCAACGTGCCTGACAAGAAGTTCAAAGAGTCGCTCACCGAGGACATCACCTCCGAGCTCGAATCCGACCCCTCGCTGGACTACGACCCCACCGATCCCCCGTCCAGCGTTGTCTACGTTGAGCACACCAAACCCACCGTTGTGGAGGAGATCCCGGAGAAGAAGTAGCTTCTTGCCTTCCCCTGCCCGGTCGCCTAACGGTGGCCGGGCATCAGATTTAGTCTTGGCTTTGCCGCTTCGAACGGGAGGGAAGCGAGTGCCACCGAAAACGTGCAGCGCTAGTAGCCGCCTCGGCGGTCACCTATCAAAGGGGCGTCCCCATTCAGAGCAATTAGAACGCTCGCTAGGTGGTGGTGGTTTCTCCGGTTCGCCTTGCTCTCTCCTCTGAGCCTGAGACTCCGAGCGAATTCTCGCCCTGCGTTTGCTGATGCGTTGGGATACCGTCTGCATCCACCGCCGCTCGCTAGGAGCTAGCGGGCCATCACCTTCAGACTCCGCCCACGACCCATCATCAAAGAGGAAGTACTTCCGCCTCGTCACCGGATCCAACACATAAGTCACCCGCCGGTCAGTTTTCATCGCATGATGCCTCACACACAACGGCGCAAGGTTTGCTGCCGTCGTGGGCCCACCATCAGCATGATTCACCCGATGATCCATCTGCGCCCGATGAGCCGGAGTATCACACCCACCCACCGCACACGACCCATCCAGACCAACCACCAAGGAACGAATATCAGCCGGGGTCGCATACGCAGACGAAACCTTTTGGGCGATCGCATCAAGATCAATCTCCGCATCCACCCGGTTCAGCAGATCCTCAGTCTGCTTAAGCGTCAGATACCCCACCCCAGACACCCACCCCGGCGCCGTCGGGATATCCGACGCCCGATACAGGTTAAGGGTGACATTCGTTGCCCCCTCCCCCCTAATCAACGCTACGAGTGCCTCCGCCTGGCTAACCCCATGAATAATCGCATACCTGCGGACCCGGAGGTCTATCTCTTGGGCGGTGATCCCATCAAGATCAGCATGCAACAGACCCCGGCCATCCTGGAAGGCTATTGAGACACTATCAACCGGTGGTGGTGCGGGATCCTCAGCAGAGATCGAATCATCAAGCATCGTGATGATCGCGTTCAGACGGTTTTTGATCTTGCCTGCCGTCGGCAAGATCTGATTCGCCCGGGTGGGAGTCAAAAACTCTGCTAGTTCAGTATCAATGAGATCGAGGTGCTCTAAGACAGTCGTGTCTGCTTTGCACAGGACACTATCAATGACCTTCAGCCGTGGGAGGTCAAGATGGAAGTGCTGCTCTTGGACTGCCTTTAACTGTGGCAGTTCGTTGAGGCGATGGTGGGCACTGATCGCAGACATCAGGAACTGATCCCCACGCCCCAACGAACGCCGCAACCGAGCAAGCACCATGTCGATGTCCTCATCATCACCGGGGAGGACTGATTGCCAGAGTTCGTGGTCTTCTTGGCGCATCTGTGTTCCCCGACGAGCAACAGGATCATCAGGTGAACTAACAGCGTAGTAGTGCTGGGGGCGGGCAAGTATCTCTTTAAGGTGCGCCTCCACCAGTGACATGCTGGTGTCGAGAGAAAGCGCTCGTGGCTTTCCTGAGTAGACAATCTCAATACTCACGTGCGTTCACCCCCCTACCCTTCGCTTGCGTGTTCTAACCCCAATGCTAGAACACGTAAGCGATCCACGCAAGGGGTGGAGGCAACTTTTTAGGAAGTTTTTCCACCACGCGATACTTGCCCGTGAGCAACTAGAGTGCCACGTTCATGCCGTTCAGGGCGTCGTGGTGTGCGCAGCTGCGCACACCGCCTATATGGAAGTAGGGCGTCCGTCTAGCTCGCACGTTCTACACACCGCGCCACCCGATGAGTAGGTGGCCGGACACGACGGAGACGTAGATGGCATAGGACTGATCGGTGATGAGAACAGCATGATGCCCGGCCCCCGAAAGGGAACCGGGCACCTGGCTACTTAGCTGCTATTCGGAGGAACCCGAGGACAGCGACGACATCGACGACGTCCCATCCTCACCAACACAGCTGTTGTAAAGGTAAGCCGCAGCCAACAAACCAAGAGCAACCATCGCAGCACCATTAATGATCGTGCGGTTATCCGCCGTAAAGCGAGCGATCTCAGAGTTGATCTGGTTGATGTACTGAGCCTGAGCCGGATCAAAGATACCGAACTGCTGCTGCAGCTGAGAGTTAGCGTTACGCAACTGAGCCTGCAGATCAGCATTAAGCTGATCCAAGCCCGGAATATTAAGCTGACCTGCCATACCCACCGGGACCAACAGCAAAAGCGGCAAACCAACAGTCAAACCAGCAGCAACACACGTACCCGCACCCGGAACAACTGCACCATCATCATCCTTAACAGTGACCGTGACAGTAGTTTCCTTCACAGTGCCATCCGGCAGAGTAGCGGTGACCTTGACCTCTGCGGAGTCACCATCCTTGGCGGTGGCGGGCGGGGTAACCGTCAGATTGCCATCGGGATCAACATCAGCGGTCCAACCAGCGGGAAGATCATCCTCATCAACGTCGTAGGTCGTGCCCTCAGGCAGATCAAAACCAGGCACCTTCGACGGATCAACCGGGACACCAGGCTTGGTGTCTGCGTCGGTGTAACCAAAGACAACGTCAGCATCTTCACCGGTGACCGTCACCGTGACGGTCGTGGTCTGAGTCGAACCATCCGGCAACGTAGCCGTCACCGTCACCTCAGCAGAGTCGCCGCGCTTCGCATCAGCCGGAGGAGTAACAGTCAGCGTGCCGTTCTCATCAACCGAAGCCTTCCAGCCACCAAGAGCATCCTCATTGGTCTCGAAAGTCGTCCCGTTCGGGAAATCAAAGTCTCCGGTCTTAGCCGGATTTACCGGCTCACCGGCCTTCGTCTCAGCATCGTTGTAGCCGAACACATACGGAGCATCGCTAACAACCTTCACCGTGACGGTCGTGGTCTGGGTGATGCCGTTGGGGATCTTGACGGTAACAGTTACGTCTGCGGAGTCACCGCGCTTAGCGTCTGCCGGAGGAGTAACAGTCAACGTGCCAGTAGCATCATCGACCGAAGCCTTCCAACCAGTGGGGAGAGCATCCTCGTCGACGGTGTAGTCAGATCCTGCAGGAACGTTGAATCCATCGACCTTGGCTGGATCGACAGGCTCACCGGCCTTAGTCGTAGCGTCCTCGTAATCGAAGGTTGCAGCACAGTCCTCGGTGGAACCCGGTGCAAGGTCACCGGTTAGTTGAGCGTTCACCATAAAGGCATTGCTCCAGGTGCCATCAGCAGCAGGCTTAGTAAACTCCATTAACTGAGCGAGAGAGAAGCCTGGGCTCATGGATTGCCCCGTGGAAAAGAAGCTTCCGGGATCGAGGGTGCCAAGATCATAAGTGACGACGTTTCCAGCGATGGTGCCCGTTGGATCGATCGGCTTGTTGAAGAGCGGCTCTGCGGGGCGCCCCCAGAGTCGACCAACCGAGTTAGTGCCCCTCCAAGTTTGGCCCTCTACTTCTTGGAGGTTGATGACCAGTTTTGCATTGTTGATTTGCTTGGAGGTAGCGACGGCGACGCGTGCGTTATTCCCCCAGTGCTGGACCTGGAGGAGCTTCTTGAAGCTGTCCGAGTCATAGACGTTCTCGGAGAAACCCATGTTGGTCCAGTCTGCAGGACCGAAGCGCGGGTCGTAGATCGCTTCAGCGTTCCAGTCGACAGAACAAGCGACGGTACGGTCGCCATCGCGGTGCTCAACCTCGGGACGGACATCCTGGGCCTGCGCGACCGGGGTCAGGACGGAAGAAATGCCGATTGCCATCGCCGCGACGAGCGCAGTAATGGACTTTCTTGAAGTGGTAAACATAAGCCTCGCAGGCTCCCTGCTCTGTGTGAAGACTTGGACATATACATTTAACGCTTTTTCCACATAACGCACAACATATACACAACGTCAGGGGGTAGATCACAGAAAACCCGCCACAGCTAGGCTGTGGCGGGCAGAAGGCTGGGAGTTATCTAGACCAGTAGCTCCGCGATCTGGATGGTGTTCAGGGCAGCACCCTTACGCAAGTTGTCACCCGAGACAACGAGAACGAGTCCCTTGTTGTCGTCGATGGACTGGTCTTGGCGGATGCGTCCGACGAGGGACACGTCCTTGCCGGCGGCCTCGAGGGGGGTGGGGACGTCGACGACGTCGACACCGGGGGCGTCATTAAGCAAGGCAGTTGCTTCATCGACCGTGATGGGGCGGTCGAACTCGGCGTGGATGGTGAGGGTGTGACCGGTGAAGACGGGTACACGGACGCAGGTGCCGGCGACGCGCAGCTCGGGGATGCCGAGGATCTTGCGGGACTCGTTGCGCAGCTTCTGCTCCTCATCGGTCTCGAAGGAGCCATCGTCGACGAGGTTGCCGGCCAGCGGCAAAGCATTGAAGGCGATGGGGGCGACGTAAGGGCCCAAATCCTCGGTCACGAGGGCGGAACCGTCGTGGACCAGCTTGACGTTCTGGTCGCCGATCTCGGCGGTCTGCTTGGCCAGCGCTTCAACACCGGCGAGGCCGGAGCCGGAAACCGCCTGGTAGGAGGAGACGTGGAGGCGGTTGAGACCGGCGGCGTCGTGAAGCGGCTTGAGCACCGGCATCGCAGCCATGGTGGTGCAGTTCGGGTTGGCGATGATGCCCTTCGGCAGGTTCTTCGCCTCGCCGCCGTTGACCTCGGAGACGATGAGCGGGACATCCGGGTCCTTCCGCCAGGCGGAAGAATTATCGACGACCGTGGCTCCCGCAGCAGCGAAGACCGGCGCCCACTGCGTGGAGGTGGAACCACCGGCGGAAAACAGGGCGATGTCGACGTCCGCGACGGACTCTTCGGTGATGAGGGTGAGGTCTTCGACCTCAATCTCCTCGCCGCGGAAGTCAATGGTGGTGCCAGCGGAGCGCGGGGAGGCGAACATGCGGACCTTGTCGGCCGGGAAGTTGCGCTCCTCGAGGATCGACCGCATGACGCGGCCGACCTGGCCCGTAGCACCGACGACGGCGATGGTGGTCATGATGGAACTCCTTAAATTGTTTATCGGCCCGTGCCGGCGTATACCGTGGCGGTCGTGTCGCCGCCGAGCTCGAAACGCTCGTGCAGAGCGCGAGCAGCAACGTTGATATCGGCTTCGCGGATGAGGACGGAGATGCGGATCTCCGAGGTGGAGATCAGTTCGATGTTGACCCCCGCATCGCGGAGGGCTTCGGTGAAGTCGGCGGTGACGCCGGGATGGGACTTCATGCCGGCACCGACGAGGGAGACCTTGCCCACCTGGTCGTCGTAAAGCACGTTTGTCCAGCCCTTATCCACCTGGAGCTTCTTCAACTTTTCCATGGCGCGGGGGCCGTCAGCGCGCGGGCAGGTGAAGGTAATGTCGGTCCGGCCATCCTCCAGGGAGGAGACGTTTTGCAACACCATGTCGATGTTGATCTCAGCGTCCGCGACGGCGCGGAACACCGTCGCGGCCTCGCCCGGCTTGTCGGGGATACCGAGGATGGTGACCTTCGCCTCAGAGTTGTCGGTAGCTACACCAGTCAGCACTGCTTCTTCCACGGGAATATCCTCCATCGAACCGGCGATCAGGGTGCCGGGATCATTGCTATAAGACGAGCGAACTCGCATGGGAACGTTGAACGCGCGGGCGTATTCGACGCTGCGCAGGACCAGGATCTTCGAGCCGACAGCCGCCAGCTCAAGCATCTCCTCGAAAGAGAGCTTGTCCAACTTCTGAGCATTGGGAACGATGCGCGGATCAGCGGTGTAGACGCCATCGACATCGGAATAGATCTCGCAGACATCCGCGTTGAGAGCAGCCGCCAAGGCCACCGCCGTGGTGTCAGAACCTCCACGACCGAGGGTGGTGACATCGCGCGTGTCCTTATTCACGCCCTGGAAACCCGCAACGATGCAAATCGCACCCGCATCAAGGGCCTCCTGCACTCGCTTCGGCGTGACATCCACAATGCGGGCGTTACCGTGGCGCTCCGTGGTGAGCACACCCGCCTGCGAACCCGTAAAGGACTGCGCCTTCGCCCCGAAAGACTCAATGGCCATGGCCACCAGAGCGTTGGAAATCCGCTCACCAGCGGTAAGCAGCATGTCCATCTCACGAGCCGGTGGCACCGGATTGACCTGCTCAGCCAGATCCAGCAGTTCATCGGTGGTGTCGCCCATCGCGGAGCAGACAACGACGACATCGTTGCCAGCCTTCTTGGTGGCCACAATTCGCTCCGCTACTGCGCGAATGCGCTCCGCCGTCTCCAGCGAAGAGCCACCATATTTCTGAACGATCAGAGCCACCGGTGGGCCACCTTTCGTCTCGGGGATCGAAGTTCGTGGTTCATCGTACCTTCCGCCACTTCTCATAGGGCATTAAGTTGCACGGTCCAGAAAACTACCTTCGACCTAAATCGCCCAGGCAAAGACCACAAGCATGTATGCCGAAAACCAGGCTCCCCACACCATCCACGCCGCCGCGGCCCCGGGCAGCCACCGCGGGGGAATGCGCACTACCCAGGGAAGAAGGACAAGAACTGCCGGGAGGAGGAGACGGGGGCGGGAGTGCATGATGCCATCCGAGAGCACGACGGTGGCCATGAGCGCCGCGGAGAAGAGCCACACTTCCAGCGGTAGCCGCCGCCAAGAAAGTGCGAGGAAGACCACAGCGGCGATGATGACGGCGGCGCTGAGGAGATAGCCCCCGTCCGTCGAGCTGGTGAGGACTTCATACACCCACTTAACCGTGGCCACTCCCCCATCAAACGACGAGTTCCAACCATCCTGCTGGATGCCGAAATAGCCCCCAGACTCCCTCGTGTGCGAACTTGCCCACACGAGGTAGCCGACGAAGGACCACGGGCTCAGCAGGAGGGCGATCCAGGCCCTTTTATCGCCTCGCGCCTTGAGGAGCACCACCACAAGGAAGACGCCCACGAGCGCGACCGCGGTGAGGCGAGTGAACCCGCAAAGAAAAATGAGCGAGGAAGCCAGCCACCAGCGACGATCCAGGAGGGCCACCAACGCCCAGAAGGCGAGCGCCCCGAAGAGGGCCTCGGTATACGGCATGGTGAAAGTGGTCGACATCGGGGCGCTGGACGCCAGGACGCCCGCCCCGAGTTGATGCGCCCAACTCGCCCCCATGCGTTGTGCAATGGCCATGGCGCCTGCCGTGAGGGCAATGCCGGCCACTGTGTTGAGCAGCAGGGCGAGGAAGAACAGCTCCCAGCCGGTAGCCAGGTGCAGCGCCCGGAGGAGCAGGGGGAACCCGGGGAAGAACGCCAGGGTCCGCTCATGCACCGGGACGTCGGTAGCGATGGCGGCGTCGAAATAGCCGTCTTGGGCGATGGCCAGGTAGTACTTGGCATCCCAGGAGGTCAGCAGGGCACCGAGTTGTTGATCGTTGGCGTGGCCGACCAGGCCCAGCACAACGAGGCGCAGCGCCGAGCCCACCAGGAAGATGAGCGCGGCGCTGCCGATGAAACTCGGGCGTACTTTAGGCACTGCTTAAGCTTAGGCGGGAGCTGACTCAGCGGCCTTTTCCCGAACCGACATGGTGCGATCCGCCAGGAAGTAGATGAGCGCACCTCCAGCGGCAATCGCCGCAAGCACCCACAGGATAGTGGAGAAGCTCAAGCCCACATCCTGCAGCTTCGCGGTGTAAGCGATGCCCAGGGGGATGGCGATGTTGATGATGAGGTTGTAGAAACCGATCGCGATTCCGGACTTAGCGGGCGGAATGTTGCTCAGCGCCGTGTTAACCAAGGGAGCGTAGAGCAGGGCGAAGCCGGAGGCGAAGAGCACGATGGAGATGATCAGCACGCCGACGTGGACCTGCATGAACAATGCCGCCAGGACGAGGGAGCCGACGATCATCGCCAGCGCCGTGAAGATGGTCTGGCGCGAGGTCAACACCTTGCCGATCTTGCCGGAGAAGATACCGACGAGCACGGCGCACGCGTAGCCCGGAACCATGAGCAGGGCGGCGCGATCCAAGGACATACCGTGCAGCGAGTTCGCAGCGTAAGGCAGGAGGAAGATGTAGCCGAGCTGGGTCGAGTACACGATGAACACGAGAACGATCGCCCACACGTAGCGGCCGTTGGTGAAGAACTCCGGTCGCACGAGGGCGCCATTGTGGGACTTGACGTGCCAGGCGAAGAGGATGAGACCGATGATGGTGGGCACGAGCCACAGCGGATTGAACGCCTGCATGTACATCGTCAGGCTGGAGGCGAACAACGCGATGAGGAACAGGCCCAGGATGTCGAGGTGGCCTTCGACGGCCTCGTCCTCGGGGATCATCTTGTAAATCGCCGGGACGACCAGGATGAGGATGAGCGGGATGAGGAACATTGCCGTCCACGAGACGTAGGTGGCAATGAATCCACTGGTCAGCGCGCCGACAAGGAGGCCGAACTGGAAGGCCGCGGTGGAGAAACCAAGGTAGGTCTTTTGATCTTCCGGCGCGAGATGCTTGGTCACGTAAATGACGTAGAGCGTCTCAGCGGCAGCCAGACCAGCGGTCTGGATGATACGGCCGGTGAGCACCATCGGCCACGAGCCGGAGAAAATGAAGCCGATGAGGGAACCGACAACGATGAAGCCCACGCCGACGAGCATGAGCTTGCGGATGGAAATCGAATCGGCCAACGCCGCGTACACCACAGCGCCGATGCCGATAACCACGCCGGCCAGGGAAGCCTGGAGGCTAGCGGTGTTGTCGGAGATGCCCAGGCCCTCAGCGATGGGCATGGTCATCGTCTTGAACCCGTTGTCCACAATCAGACAGAAGACGAAGGCAAAGAGCAGGACCGGGACTGCGGCCTTGGGATTGACCGCGCTGCGCGGCGTATTGGTGGGAGTACTCACGGCGATCTAGACCTCAGCCAACGGAAGAGCGAGTTCCATCATCTGGGTGAAGGCTGTCTGGCGCTCCTCCGGGGTGGTGGAGCCACCGGTCAAGATGTTGTCAGAGACAGTGAACAGGCCGAGGGCGTCGACGCCAGCCCGGGCGGCAATGGCGTAGAGGCCAGCGGATTCCATCTCAACGCCGAGGACGCCCATGTCAGACCAACGCTGGTTCGCGGTGTCGTCTGCGTGGTAGAAGATGTCACTGGAGAGAATGTTGCCCACGTGTACGTTGACGTTCTGCTTCTCAGCTTCATCGGTGACGGCCTTGAGGAGCTTCCACGATGCGGTGGGAGCCCACGTGCCGGGCACGTTGTACTGGTCGAGGATGTTGGAGTCGGTCGAGGCGGACTGCCCCACGATGATCTCGTAGAGATCAATATCCGGCTGCAGGGAGCCGCAGGAACCGATGCGGACTACCTTCTTACACTCGAAAATGTTGATGAGCTCCCAGGCATAAATGCTGATGGAGGGGATACCCATGCCGGACCCCATCACGGAGATCGGCGCTCCGCGGTAGGAGCCGGTGTAGCCGAGCATGTTGCGGACGTCGTTGAACTGGACAACGTCGTCCAAGTAGGTCTCGGCGATGAACTTGGCGCGCAGCGGATCACCCGGCAGCAGGATGGTCTCGGCGATATCGACACCACGCGGATTGATGTGAGGAGTGCTCTTGGTCGTCATAAGGACCACCCTAAACCCGTTCGGAACAAATGGCAATGGAGCTAGTTACATTTGTGCCACCCCTGTGACTTACCCCACGACACATACCTTACCCCGGAAATTATTTTGACCTCTAAAATGAAGAGAAATCTCACCCCACGAAAGGTTCCCACATGAGCACCGGACTTCTCCTCGCCATCGCCAACGTCATCGCCTACCTCAGCGGATACAACGGTTTCACCGGCTTCCTCAGCTCCTTGATGTAAGCCCCCTACCGCCCCGACCTATGGCCTGCTATTTAAGGGGCGGAGGGCGCTCAACATCTGGACGAGAAACTAGAGCCACGACACCGAGTCAAACACCCCTAGGGCAACACGACCCAGGATGGAGCTCCCCGACAGGAGGCGACATCAGGTACGACTGTGGCATTTAAGCGTGACTACCCACCTGGCGAAGAAAGCTAGGCGACGGAGAGGCGTACCCCGAGAGGGCCAGTGAAACGCTCCAGGGTGGCCAGGGTGGGGTTAGCTCGACCTCGCTCGATCCTACTGATCTCGGCTTGCTGGATACCGGAGATCTCAGAGAGCTGCTTCTGCGACAAACGGCGTTCCTGACGAGCGGCCGCCAGCCTTCGACCCAAGTCTTCTCGAGCGTTGACCTCGTCGGCATAGGAAGTCGCTGCGGCGTCATAGACTGCATCAACATGCGCAGGCCAAGACTGTTTCGCACGCTGGGAAAGCTCGCCGACGATCTTCCTGCCATCGCTTCAACTGCCTTCGGGCCTGTTCAATCTCCTCCAGGAGGGAGGGCCTGTATTCACGCAAGATCGTGGGTAATGAACGGCGAATCCGGAGCTCATACAGGTTCTGGCCCAGACTTTTTCCCAGTCGCCGTAGCAGATGTCGATGCCGTATGGCTCCAGGACGTTCTCAATGGCAGCAACTAAGACGGCCTGTTCGTAGTTCCCCAATGTGCTAAAGAATCGCTCAAACTTGCCGCCTTCGTCGTACTCAATGCTCCACCTGTCGGACACTGATCTCTTCTCCCCCTCGGATCTGCATCTACCATCTCACCGCCGGGGCGGCTTTTCCTGCCCACCTGGGGGACGGGGGGTGCGTCGATAAGCATCTTCCACCCCCGAGTTTTGCTGAAAACGGTTGACGCGCCCGGAAGGGTGTGTAGCATTCTTCCCATGTTCTCCCGCGCGAACCTCCTCCTTCTTCGCCGCGGCGGGTCTCAGGTCTAAATCACACGACCGGCACCCCGTCGCGGAGATTGGTGACGCCGGTTGTGGAACTGCTTCACTTCCTTAAGGTTGCAGTGAGACCAAAGCGCTTCCAGTGCAGGCCATCCAAGGCCCCTGAGTAGCCACATACTCGTAAAGGACCCTGATCCACATGTCTCCGAATGACTCTTTCATCTCCGCTCCCGCTGAAATCACCACTCCGGATGGCCCGCGCCGCGAAGGGCAGCCCACGTGGAATAAGCAGCGTAATTCCTCCCAGCCGGTCGCCCGCTATCGTTCGTTCGCTGAAGAGGTAGAGGACATCACGCTGCCGGATCGCACGTGGCCGGATAAGAAGATCACGGCTGCCCCGCAGTGGTGTGCGGTGGATCTGCGCGACGGTAACCAGGCGCTGATTGATCCGATGACCCCGGAGCGCAAGCGCCGCATGTTCCTGCTGCTGGTGCAGATGGGATACAAGGAGATTGAGGTGGGCTTCCCGTCTGCTTCGCAGATGGACTTCGACTTCGTGCGCGAGATCATTGAGAACGACATGATCCCGGATGACGTGACCATCCAGGTGCTGGTGCAGGCCCGTGAGCACCTCATTCGCCGCACTTTTGAGGCGTGTGAGGGTGCGAAAAACGTCATTATTCACTTCTACAATTCCACCTCGGAGCTGCAGCGTCGGGTGGTGTTCCGCAAGGAGAAGCCGGCCATCAAGCAGCTGGCGGTGGATGCGGCGCACCTGATCAAGGGCATTGCGAAGGATTACCCCGGCACGAATTGGCGCTGGGAGTACTCGCCGGAGTCTTTCACCGGCACTGAGCTGGACTTCGCCCGCGAGGTGTGTGACGCCGTCACGGAGGTGATGGAGCCGACTCCGGACAACCCGATGATCATCAACCTGCCGTCCACGGTGGAGATGATCACTCCCAACGTCTACGCCGATTCGATTGAGTGGATGCATCGCAACCTGGCCCGCCGCGATTCCATCATCCTCTCCCTGCACCCCCACAATGACCGCGGCGAAGGCGTGGCCGCCGCCGAGCTGGGTTACCTGGCGGGCGCTGACCGCATCGAGGGCTGCCTGTTCGGCAACGGTGAGCGCACCGGCAACGTCTGCCTGGTCACCTTGGGCCTGAACATGCTCACCCAGGGGGTGGATCCGCAGATCGATTTCTCCGACATCCAGCAGATCCGCAACACGGTTGAGTACTGCAACCAGCTGCGCGTGCCCGAGCGCCACCCCTACGGCGGCGACCTCGTCTTCACGGCGTTCTCCGGTTCGCACCAGGATGCTGTGAACAAGGGCCTCGACGCCATGGCCGCGAAGGTCAAGCCCGGCGCGGATGCCACCGATGTGTCGTGGGACGAGCTGCGCGAGACCATCTGGGAGGTCCCGTACCTGCCCATCGACCCGAAGGATGTCGGCCGCAACTACGAGGCTGTCATTCGCGTCAACTCCCAGTCCGGTAAGGGCGGCGTGGCGTACATCATGAAGACTGATCACGGCATCAACCTGCCGCGTCAGATGCAGGTGGAGTTCTCCGGGGTCGTCCAGCAGGTGACCGACTCGGAGGGCGGCGAGGTCAACTCGAAGAACATGTGGGATATCTTCGCCACTGAGTACTTGGACACCGTTGCGCCGGTGGAGCAGGTGTCCATGCGGATCACCAACGCCGAGACGGAGGAGGATGAGGCGACCATCACCGCCACCGTGCTGCATGAGGGCACGGAGAAGACCATCACCGGCACCGGCAATGGTCCCGTGGCGGCTTATGCCAATGCCCTGGAGCAGCTGGGTATCGACGTCGAGGTGCAGGACTACTCCCAGCAGTCCCGCACTGCGGGAGACGACGCCGAGGCGGCGTGTTACATCTACGCCACGGTCAACGGTTCGGCGGCGTGGGGTGTGGGTATCGCCGGGTCCATCACGCGGGCTTCGCTCAAGGCCGTGACCTCGGCCGTCAACCGGGCACTGAAGACGAAGGCGCCGGTCTTGGCCGGCGGGGTCTAAGCGTCCACTAAACCCCCGGCGCGGTTTCCCAATTAGGCTAGTCAGCGTGCACAGCTACGTCCTTGCCGTGCTCTTCGCGTTGGCTTCGGCCCTGACGATCGCGTGGGGTACGGTCGTCCGCCACCGCATCGTCGAAAGCGCGCCCCAGGGATCCTCTGCGATCCTCGTGGCCATGCGCCGGCCGTTGTGGTGGGCGGGCATGTCCACCGCGATCATCGCTTATGTGTTGCAGGTGGTTGCGCTGGGTTTTGGCCCGTTGCTCATTGTGCAGCCGGTGCTGGTGATGTCGTTGATGTTCACGCTGCCACTGTCGGCGATGTATGAGGGTCGGCGCATCAGCCGGCAGGAAACATTCTGGTCGGCCATGTTGACGCTGTCGGTTACCGCGCTGGTGCTCATTGGTCGACCCGTCGGCGGCGAGGATCACCCTCCCCTGGAGCGGTGGATTCCGGCCCTGGCGGTGGGAATCGTGGTGCTCACGGCGATGGATCGGATTGCTCGTCGCCAGATCAGGCGGGAGCGGGCCTTGCTGCAGGGCTTGGTCACGGGCGCGGTGTTTGGTTACGTCGCGGTGTTGTCCAAGGCCGTCGCGGATGTCTTCGTTGCCTCTGGCATCCCGGGGCTGCTCACGGCGTGGGAGCTCTACGCCCTCATCCTCGCGGCGTCATTGGGCACGTGGGTCCAGCAAAACGCGTTCACGGCTGGGGCGTTGCGGACGTCCCTGCCAGCGATGAAAATCGGGGAGCCGATCGTTGCCTTCGCCCTCGGCTACCTGGTCCTCTTCGAAAGGTTTCGGGTGGAAGGCTGGGAGTGGGGCTGGATGGTGGTGGCCTTCGGCATGATGATCGTGTCCACGGTCGTCCTCTCCCGTCTCAGCATCTAGACTCTGAACAATGACCACGCCCAACGGGACTCCCGATAATTCTGCTCGCTCCGCTGAGGTGGACGCGTTCCCGTTTGTCGCCCTGACGACGCAGGCGACGGGGATCCATCCGTCGACGGGCCGGTTGGTGGCCGTGGATGTGGTGACGTTTAACGCGGCTGGGGAGGTCGGCGAAAAGTACCACACGGTCCTCGATCCGGGTTCGGATCCGGGTCCGCGGCATTATCACGGTCTTTCCCCGGAGGAGGTCGCGGAGGGTCAGAAGTTCTCCAAGGTCCTGCGCACGCTGGACCGGCTTATCGACGACCGCACGCTCGTCGTCCACAATTCCCCCGTCGGGTGGGGGTTCATCGTGTCCGAGGCGCGCCGCGCGATGAACGCTGCAGCCCGCTCGAACCGATCCCGCGGGCGGGGCCGGGGGCGCGGTCGTCGGCGCCGGCAGCGGGTGGGGCACATCCCGAAGCCGATCGCGATCGTCGATACGCTGGCGACGGCACGCCGGCAGGGCGTGACCTTTGAGGACACCCGGTTGGCCTCGGTGGCGCAGGCAGTGGGCATTGCGGCGCCATCGCCGGTGGCGACGGTTGAGCGTGCTCTGCGCCCGGAGCTAGAAACCACTCGGCAGGAAACTTTGCTGCTCATCGACGTGTTCCGCACCGAGTCCACCGGCGAGTTGTGCTCCCGGGAGCCATCCGAGCTCCGCGCTGATCGCTTCGGCCTGCAGCGTACTCACGTCCGCGTCGACGCCGTGGAGGCTGATCGCCCGCTGCCCAATCCGGGGACTTTTCAGGAGCACCTGGTCCGCGGGATGGAGGTGGTCGTCGCGCCGGAGATCGTCATGGATCCCAACGTCATCATCGAGGCCTGCCTGCGCGAGGATCTAGCCTATTCGGAGAAGCTGACCCGCCAGACCTCCGTGGTGGTGTGCAACAAGACCTCTGATCTGCGCGGCAAGGCGATGCACGCGAAGCGGAAGGGGATTCCGCTGCTCTCGGACGCGGAATTTATGAAGGCCGTGGAGCACGTCAAGGACCAGCGCGACTAGCCTTCCGGGGTTCGGCCGCGTTTCCACTACGCTTAACGCCATGCCTGGACGAATTCCGCAAACCCTGCGACGCCTGCGATCTAACGTCGCCACCGGTGCCGCTACCCTCGCCACCACCGCCTCTCGCCTCAGTGGGCGCGGGGCCGGTGGCATGATCGGCGGCCTCGTGGCGAATGCGATTGACCCAACCATTATGGAAAAGCTGGGCGATGGCCGCCCGGCGGTGCTGGTTACCGGCACGAACGGCAAATCCACCACCACGCGGATGTTGGCGGCGGCGTTGCGCACGACGCATCAGGTGGCCACCAATGATGGCGGCGACAACATGGATGCGGGCATCATTTCCGCCCTGCTGGCTGGCAAGGACGCCTCTCACATCGTTTTAGAGGTTGATGAGCTCCACGTTCCGGCCGTCGCTGATCGTCTTCGGCCGCAGGCGCTGGTGCTGCTCAACCTCACCCGCGACCAGCTGGACCGGGTCGGCGAGATCAACAAGATCGAGCGGGCCCTGCGCGGGGCCGTCATGGCGCACCCAGACATGGTGGTCATCGCCAACTGCGATGACGTCCTCATGACCTCGGTCGCCCTCGATGCCCCCAACGTGGTGTGGGTCGCCGCCGGCGCCGGCTGGACCGGCGACTCCGTCTCCTGCCCGCGCACCGGCGGTCACATCGTCCGGGAGGGCGATGACTGGTGGGCAATGAAAAAGCTTGCCGACGGCCGCGAGTTCCGCCGCCCCACCCCCACCTGGACGGTCACCGAGGAGGGCCTGTCCTCCCCCGCCGGTTCCTCCTCCCTCAACCTTCAGCTGCCCGGCCGGGCCAATCGCGGCAACGCCACCCAGGCCATCGCCGCAGCGGTCGAGGGTTTTGATATTCCCTTGGACCAGGCCGTCGCCGCCGCCGAGGGCGTGGACAACGTCGCCGGGCGCTACTCCACCATTCACTTGGGCGACCGGGATATTCACCTGCTGCTGGCCAAGAACCCCGCCGGCTGGCAGGAGGCCTTGTCCATGGTTGATCGCTCCGCCGATGGCCTAGTCATCGCCGTCAACGGCCAAGTCGCCGACGGCGAAGATCTGTCCTGGCTGTGGGACGTGCGCTTTGAGGACTTCGGGGATCTTTCCGTCATGGCCTCCGGCGAGCGCAGCACCGACCTTGACGTGCGGCTCATCTACGCCGACATTGCCCATGAGCACATCCCCGACCCCGTCAAGGCGATCATGGCCTGCCCCCCGGGCCGAATCGAAGTGCTGGCCAACTACACCGCTTTCCGCGATCTGAAGAAGGAGCTGGAAAACCGTGGCTGATCTCACCATCGGGCTCGTCCTGCCCGACGTCCTGGGCACCTACGGCGATGACGGCAACGCCCTCGTCCTCCGGCAGCGCGCCCGGATGCGCGGCATGGACGCCGACATCCTCCACATCAAGCTCGGCGATGCCGTCCCCGCTGACCTGGATGTCTATTGCGTCGGCGGCGGCGAGGACACCGCCCAAATCCTCGCGGCAGAACACCTCATCGCCGACGGTGGCCTCACCCGCGCCGCGAACAATGGTCGCCCCGTGTTCGCCGTGTGTGCCGGTTTGCAGGTCCTCGGCGAGTCTTTCCGAGCGTCCGGCCGGGTCATCGACGGGGTGGGGCTGCTCGACGCCACCACCACCGCCCTCGAGCGCCGCGCCATCAACGAGGTTGCCACCACCCCGACCGGTGTGGGTATCACGGCGGAGTTGACGGAGCCGCTCACCGGCTTTGAAAACCACCTCGGCGCCACGATCCTCGGCCCGGCGGCTGAACCCCTGGGGCGGGTCACTCGCGGCGTCGGCAACTGCGATGTCGCCGCGGCCGCTGACCTACCGGATGATTCCCGCCAGCGCTTCGCCGAGGGTGCCGTGCAGGGCAGCGTCATCGCCACCTACCTGCACGGTCCCGCGCTGGCACGAAACCCGCAGCTAGCGGACCTGCTGCTGGCGCGAGCCATGGGCGTGGCCCTGGCTGACCTAGAGCCGTTGGATATCCCGGCCATCGATCGCCTGCGCAAGGAACGCCTCAAGTAATCAGAGGGTGAGGCGACCGCTCAGGGCGCGCGACAAAGTGAGTTCATCCACGAACTCCAAGTCGCCGCCCAGGGGCATGCCCGACGCCAGGCGGGACACCGTGAGATCGGGGAAGTCACGCAACAGGCGTGCGAGATAGGAGGCGGTAGCCTCCCCTTCGGTGTTGGGATCGGTGGCGAGGATGACCTCGTGGATGTCGGGCACGTCGTCGAAAAGCGGCGCCTGCGGCGTCGAATCCGCCAGCTCCCGATCCGGCAACACCCCGCCGATCCGCTGCAACAACACCGAAATGTGCAAGTCCTTCGGGCCGATGTTGGCCAGCGGATCCAGCGCGCCACCCAACACGTGATAGCGGCCATTGAACTCGCCGGTGCGCTCGATGACCTGGATGTCCTTCGGTTCCTCGACCACACAGATCATGCCGCGATCACGGCCCGAATCGGCGCAGATCCGGCAAACCGCGTCGCGCGAAATATTGCAGCAGATCCGGCAAAATTGCACGCCATCGCGCAAGGATTCCAGCGCCGCCGTCAGCCGATCCACGTCATCGGGATCGACGGAGAGCAGGTGAAAGGCGATGCGCTGGGCACTTTTGGGGCCGACGCCAGGCAAGCGGGACAACTCATCAATGAGGTCCTGCAGGGGTCCTTCAAACACGTAGCCTCAGCGGCCCTTCCTACTGTGAAACGTTGTGGTGAACTAGCCGAGCATTCCGCCGAAGGGGTCCCCGCCCTGGGACAGCGGACCCATCTTCTCCACGGCCAGCTGGCCGGCCTTCTCATGGGCATCACGGAAAGCGCCGGTCACCAGGTCCTGCAGGGTATCCACATCCTCCGGGTCCACCACCTGCGGATCGATGATCACTTCCTGGACCTCGCCGCCGCCGCTAATGGTCACCGTGACCAGGCCATTGCCTGCGGTGCCGGTGACATTGGTGGCGAGGATTTCCGCCTGCGCCTGCTGAAGCTGCGCCTGCATCTCCTGAGCCTGAGCGAGGATCTGGGCCATATCGGGCTGAGTCATGGTGGTGCCTTTCGTCGTGGGTGAACTAACGCGGCTTAGTCTACCGACTCACAACTTCCGCGCGCCGAGCTCCTGCTCAAGCAGCTCCACCGCGATCGTCGTCGCGTCCCTGCGGTCAAGTGTTCCCGGCCGCAGCGCTTCCTCCGCCATCATCTGTTCTTCTTCGCGTATCGACGCCTCCCCCACCGGCTCTGCGGCCGGTGCCGGTTCCGGCGGGGCGCCGTCATCCTCCGGCTCCGGGGGCAGCGGAACTGACTCCTCCCGGCTACCGCCGATCGGTTTCGGGGCGCCCCACCTCCGAGGAGCCGGACTCTCTGGCTCCTCTGCGGGCTCTGGGGTGGGCTCCGGCGCTGGGGGCTTCTCCGGTTGTTTCTCAGGTTGCTTCTGCGGTGCCGTCAACCCCTGGGCGGGGGCATCCGTCCCCACGACACAGTGCACCTTCAGCGGCGTGCGAGCCTCGTCGGACACCACGGCCGCGATGATCTGGCTCTTCGACTCCTCGTTGAGCCGGTTCGCCAACGCCCCCGTGTTGTGCCCCAGAATGAGGGTGCCATCCTTCAGGCCCAGTACCTTGGCCTCGGCGAGCATGATGCCCACGACGGAGTTGCGCTCTGCGATGGTCGACCGGATCTGCGACCAACGCGAACGGATCGCTTCCACCGGGTCAGTGGGGGCAGCGGGCTCGGGTGCCTGGACATCTGCCTTTTCTTGAGCTTCCTCCCGTGCCCGCCGCACCGAGGGACGCTCATAGGTCCGCGCCGGGGCCTTCTTCGCGGGACCTGGCTCCGGCGTGGGGGTCGGTGCGGGAGCGGACGGTTGTGCCGTCCCGGCTGCACCCGCCGCGGCCATCATCGGCTGCGCGGGTAGCAGGAGATGGGCGCACAAAATCTCCAGGAGAAGGCGTGGAGACGTGGCGCCACGCATGTCGGCGATGCGCTCATTGACCGTAGTAGACAGGTGCGCCAGTTGGGCGCCGGTGAACTGGGCGGCCTCGGCGCGGAGGATCTCGGCCCGGTCGGTCGGGGCATCGACCAGACCCAGGTCGAGGGCCTCCGGGACGGCTTGGAGGACCATGAGATCGCGGAAGCGATCGAGCAGATCCTCGACGAAGCGGCGGGGATCATGGCCCGCCTCGACGACATCGTCGACCGTGGTGAACAGCGCGGCGCTGTTGCCTGCGGCGAGGGCGTCAACGGCGGCGTCGATAAGCGATAAATCGGTGACCCCCAGCAACGGCAACGCAAGCTCATACGTCAAGCCCTGCGGGCCGGTGCCAGCGATGAGCTGGTCCAGGATGGACAGCGAATCGCGGGGCGAGCCGCCACCCGCGCGGATGACCAGCGGATACACGGAGTCCTCGACGTGAACGCCTTCGGACGCGACGGTCCGCTCCAGCAGCCCGCGCATCGCCTGCGGGGTGAGCAGGCGGAAGGGATAGTGGTGCGTGCGCGAACGGATGGTGCCGATGACCTTCTCCGGCTCCGTCGTGGCAAAGATGAAAATGAGGTGCTCCGGCGGCTCCTCCACGATCTTGAGCAGCGCATTCGAGCCCTCGCGGGTGATCATGTGCGCCTCATCGATGATGAATACGCGGTAGCGCGATTCCGCCGGCGCGAAATACGCCTTGTCGCGCAGCTCGCGCATGTCATCCACACCGCGGTACGACGCCGCATCCAGCTCAGTGACATCCAAGTTGCCCGAGCCGCCCGGCGCCAAAGAAATACACGAGGGGCACACGCCGCACGGGGTGGACGTGGGGCCTTCGATGCAGTTGAGCGAGCGCGCAAGGATGCGGGCGGAAGAGGTCTTTCCGCAGCCGCGCGGGCCGGAAAAGAGGTACGCGTGATTGATTCGGCCCGAGTCGAGGGCCACCGACAACGGTCGAGTTACCTGCTCCTGCCCGACGACGTCGGCGAAGGAGGCGGGACGGTACTTCCGGTATAAAGCCACGGAACACAGCCTACCTGGCGCGGTGGCTAGCGCCGCCAGTCCAGAAGATCGATCTCCGCCTCCACCAGCGCCTGCTGCAACGACCCCACACCTTCCTCGATGGCGTAGGCATATTCGGCATCCGTGAGCATGACGAGTTGCAGCAGGACCGTAAGCCGATCGGGTTCCGTCACCCGCGGCGTCTCCCCGCCCCACAGGTACGGCGGCACGAACAACCCGTGCTGAACGCTGAGATCCTCCTGGTCCAGCAGTTGCGGCAGGAGCGTCCCCGGCTGGGCGGGAATGATCCCGCCGGTGGACCGCAGCTTGTCGACGGCCGCTTCCAACGCCCCCGCCATCTCCTCCGGGGTCGCCCGCGCCACCGACACGATCTCAGAGCGGACGGGCAGCCCCTCCTCGATCGCCTCCAAACCGGTGTCTACCTCAGCGAAGGTGCGCGTGACACCGAGGACCTGGTTGTCCTCCAGCGCCACCATGCCGATGTTGCGCGCCTCGTCGAAAATCGGCGGCTTGGGGAACAGCGGGCCCAGCCAGAAGGTGGTTTCGTCGATGTTCAGGGGGCTAAGCCCCCAGCTTCTCGACGGCCGCGAGCAGCACACACGTAGCCACACCATCCATGGCGATTTCCAGCTCCTCCACCGGCGGCAGGGACGGTGCGAGGCGGATGTTGCGGTTGTTCGGATCATCCTTGAGCGGGAACGACGAGCCCGCACCGGTCAGCGCAATGCCCGCTTCCTTCGCCAATTCGACGACCCGGGACGCCGTGCCATCAATGACGTCGACGGAGATGAAGTAGCCACCCTCCGGCTTCGTCCACCGGGCCACCTCATACTCACCGAGGCGACGATCGAGGATCTCCAGCACGCGAGTGAACTTCGGGTTCAAGGAACCGGCATGCTTGCGCATGATCGCCCGCACACCTTCCGCATCACCAAAGTACCGAGCATGCGCCAGCTGATTGACCTTGTTCGGGCCAATCCCCCGGACCCCGGCGACCTCCATGTACCACGCCAGGTTCTCCGGCGAGGAGTTGAAGAAACTCACGCCCGCACCCGCGTGGGTGATCTTCGACGTCGACGACATCGCCCAGAAGCGATTCGGGTTACCCGCCTTCGCGGCCAGCGCCACGATGTCAATGATCGGCGGGAACTCATCGGTCAGCGAATGAACGGCGTACGCGTTATCCCAGATAATCCGGAAATCCGGAGCCGCCGTCTCCAAAGCAGCCAGCTCACGGCTGACCTCCTCCGAATACGTGATACCCGTGGGGTTGGCGAACATGGGCACCGCCCACATGCCCTTCACCAGCGGATCCTTCACCAACTCCTTGATCGCGTTGACATCAGGGCCATCCTCCAGCATCGGCACCGTGACCATCTCAAAACCAAACTTCTCCGTGATGGTGAAGTGACGGTCATAGCCCGGCACCGGACAAATCCAGCGGACCTTCTCCTCCTGGCTCCACGGACGCACCGAATCGTTGTTACCGAAGGTGTACGACCACGAGATCAGATCAAACATGATGTTCAGCGACGACGAATCACCAGCAATGATGAGCGCCGGATCAATCCCGAGCACCTCAGCCCACAGGTTCCGAATATCAGTGATGCCCTTGAGGTTGCCGTAGTTACGCACATCCGCGCCATCGGCATCCGCATGGTTCCCCTCCCCGGGCAGCGCCAGCAGCGACTCCGCAAAATCCAACTGCTCCGAAGAAGGCTTACCACGGGTGAGATCCAGCTTGAGGTTCTTCGCTTTGAGCTCGTCATAATCCTTGCGGACCTGCGCCGCGAACTCAGCCAGCTGATCGGATTCAAAATCTAGGAGGGTCACTGTGAGGGCCTGCCTTCCAACGGAAACGGGGGTTCGGCCACAATGTTAGACGCTCAAAAAAATATTAGGGGATCCCGCGCACCCGCCAGAGCTCGCTGACCCTTGCTGCATTCCTGCCCTGGGGGAGTTCACAAGATGGACGCCGCACGGGATCCTGCCGACAACAATAACCCATCCCTCTACCCTCGAGCCAACTCGCTAGCCTCACTAGACAAGGTGACCTGCGATTTGTCTTTTTCTGGCAGCATTGTGTACTGTTTCACGAGAACACAGCAGCTCAGGTTGCCCAGTTCAGCTAGGAGGATTCGACTAGCGGCCTATGTCACACGCCTGGAACGCGTGCGGGTAGCAATACCCTCGTGGGTTCAAATCCCACATCCTCCGCCAACTAAAAAGTCGGGCCATGGATTTAATCCGTGGCCCGACTTTTGTTGTACCGGGCAGTGGGTTGAGCATCATCCTAGGTCAAGTTCCCTTCCCACCCCGCCTGGCACTGGATCCGTAGGACCGATCAGAGATCGTTGATGACCCGGCGGGCAGTGGTCATCCCCTTCTCCACCGCACCATCGACGCACACGCCACGCCACCCGTAGGCATAGTCGGAACCAGCGAAATAGAGGCTGGATTCAACCTCATCGAAGAGGCTCCACCCTTCAGTGAACTGGCCCTTGCGTAACGTGCCCCATGCCTGGCCCGCCCACTTGTCGGCCACCCAGTTGTGGCCGGTTGCGTCGACGACCTCAAGGTCATCGCGCCACTGATTAACGACGTCCTGCGCGTCGTCGATCGAATTAAGGTCAATGTTGGTGTTGTCGTATCCAAACCCCACCAAGATGGTGGTGCCGTCGTCCATGAAGTACTCGGAACGCACGATCGACATCTTGGCCGGCTTCGGGGCGTAGCCCAGGAAGCGGTGGTGCCCTTTAATCTTGATCCAGATTTTGGCGCCCTGCGAGTTCCACTTATCGTCAATCACCCGCTGGATCTTTTCCGGTAGCGCTGGGGAGAACTCGATGTTGCCGAGCGCCCCCACGGGGACGGTGCAGATGACTGCGGCGGCCTCAATGTTCTCCCCATCCTCGGTGGTGACGGTGGCGCCATCGTCATGATGCTCCACCTTGACCACCGGGGTCTCCAATCGGATCGGCCCGGTCAGATCTCCGGCGATGCCGTTATACAGCGACTGCATACCGTTCTTGAGCTTCCACTTGAGCGTGATGTCTTCCATCACCTGGTAACGGTTGTCTGCCAGTGCGCCCCACTGCTTAGCCATGAGCGCGGACCCGGTGTAGGGATCTCCGATGTAACCGGCAGACCAGAATGCGTCAACAAGATCGATGGCTTCCTGGTCGAGGCCAGCCTCCATCACCAGATCGATGGCATTCTTTTGGTCTTCTGCGATGAATCGCTCGCGGACCTCGTCCGGACCATCGAAGTCGTCTGACATGACCCAGAGCGGGTCGTAGGGGTTCGGGAAGTACTCGTCATTGCCTTCGTACGTGGCGAGCATGGCGGCGGACAATTTGCCATCAATGTCGGCTTCGGAACCGCGCACGACTTTGCCTTCGGTAATCCAGTGGGCTTCGTTTCCGGCTGGGGAGGGGTGGATTTCCTTGCGTTGGCCGTAGCGCATGATCTCGGTCCAGATGTGCGCTTGAAACCAGTGGACCCACGTGGCGCCGAGTTCGAGTGGTCGGCCCATGCGCTCCTCGGTCCACGCTCGACCACCGATGCGGTCCTTCGCTTCCAATATTTCGTAGTCGATGCCGGCGGTCTGCAGTTCTCGTGCTGCCACGAGGCCCGCGAAACCGGCCCCAATGATGATGACTTTCTTGTTCGACATGGTGAATTCACTCCTTTTCTAGGTAACTAAGCGGACGTCGTCTGGTTGTTGTCCGGTGTGGTTCCGGCGATCGCATCGAGGTTGCCGGTGCCGCGGCGGATGAGGATCGTGCCCCAGATCAAGCCGATAAGCCCCGAACCCAAGATGATGGCGGGCATGATCCAAACCATGAACGGATCTTCGGAGTCCACCATGAGGTCGAAGTTCATGAGGATGAGCACGGTGACGACGACCATGCCGATTCCCGCGACGAGTGGAGCGATCGTGCGGACAAATACGTGGTACTCGGGGTGGTGGCGGTTTGCCCAGACCATGACCGCAAAGCTGGTCACGGCCACCAGAAACGTCAGGCCGAACGCGGCGGCATTGGTGAACCAGGTGAACAAGGTCATGACGGGGAACAGCTCACCGAGTTCCGAACCCAGCCCCGCCAGAGCGAAGATTCCGACGACCGCAGCCGCCACTGCGGACTGGGCGAGGGAACCACCCACCGGAGCACCGTTCTTTCCGGCCCTTCCGAAGACCGCCGGCAAAACACCAGAGCGGCCCAGGGAGAAGAAATAGCGGGCGGCTGCATTATGAAACGCGATCAATGCTGCGATGAGGCTGGTGACGAACAGCAGGTTGGCAGCATTGGCCACGACGGGGCTGAACTCCCCGAGCCAGGCGAATATCAGGTCTGGGCCAAGGGCCTGGGACTCCTCGATGATTCCGCTCGGACCGACGCCCATCTGGAGTGCCCACGCGGAGAACGCGTAGAAAACCGCAATGACCGAGATGGCGATATAGGTCGCACGTGGAACGGTACGCTCCGGGTCCTTCGCTTCTTCTGAGTAGATGGCACCAGATTCAAAGCCCATGAACGCGGCCATGGTGAAGGCCAACAGGACACCGATCCCTGGGGTGAAGAACTGGTCCGGCTGCCATCCATCAGTGCTGATGCCTTCCGGCGCATTCAACAAGGCCATGCCGGAGAACACAATGACCACGAGGAACTCGAATCCCACGATGATCCCGAGGACCTTGGAGGAAAGGTCAATGTTGTTCACGCCAAGTATGGCGACGAGCAGCCACCCCAGAGCACCCATCAGCCACCACGGGACCACAATGCCGGTCAGCGATGCGAGCGCGTTGGCCGCGGAAAAGCCGAACAGACCGTAGAGGCCGATCTGCATCAAGTTGTAGGAGACCAGGGCGAGAATTGCCCCGGCGATGCCCTGGCGCAGTCCCAAACCTCGGGCGATGTATACGTAAAAGGCGCCGGCGTTCTGGACCTTACTTGCCATGCGGCCGTAGCCGACGGCGAAGAGGACCAGGATGAGGCCGAGCGCCAGGTATCCGAGCGGCACGCCCTGGAGGCCTGCCACCGCGTAGTTGGTCGGGGCTCCACCAGCGAGGACTGTCAGTGGCGCCGATGCGGCAATGATCATAAAGACAAGCGCGGTAGTAGAAAGCTTCGCGCGCTGGAGGGAATCCTGACCGTCGATGTGATTCTCAGGCATTATCCCGCGCCCCTTGATGGATAGGGCGCGGCCGGGGGCAGTCCGAGGTGGGCCATGTGCACTGACTCGGGTTCTTGCTGGACGAAGGGGCTGGGTGTCGCGTGCGACGACTTATTGGAAGGAGCTCCGGAATGGACGTAGGTAGCGGACATACGGGGACCTCTCTGAGCTGAGGTGATGAGTGACTGGACTCAAGCCTGAAGTAGAACGTGATGGCGATCACATTTATTTCTACTGATGTAGAGATTAAAGGACGTGGACCGGTATGGCAAGGGTGATGGCCATTTCCTCTGTTACCGAATGAGCATCATGTGGGCCATTTGGCGGTACGGTTGTGGTCTCACCCGTGATGGAGAAGGACAGATGCCCAAGATCGTCGATCATGAACAGCGCCGACGCGAGCTGATCGAATCCACCTGGCGGGTCATCGCCCGCCAAGGCCAATCAGGGGCCACCATGCGGCAAATTGCCCAGGAGGCCGGGTACGCCAATGGCGCACTCAAGCCGTACTTCCCCACCAAGGCTGACCTGCTAGAAGCTACCTACAGCCACGTCTACGAACTCACCGAGACACGTATCGACAAAGCAACGCGCGGACTACGTGGATTAACGGCCCTCCGGGCACTCTGCCTCGAAGTCCTGCCCGTCAGTCCGTATTTGCTCGATGAGGCGCGCATCGTAGTCTCCTTCTGGGACACAGCCGCACAAGATCACGACAGAGGACGGCTCATCGCAGAGTCGCTCGATCGCTGGCACGGGCGAATTTCACGAATGCTCAACGAAACCGACGCCGACGGCGAACTACGCCCCCGAGTGGATATCACCAGCACCACCGGCGCCATCCTGGGATTCCTGCAAGGCTCACAAGTTACCGCCGTTATGGCTCCAGAAAGCTTCAGCCCCAACCAACTCCGCGCTCAACTCGAAAGCTACTTGGACTTGCTACGGAACTGAGCGCGACTGTTGCTTGAAGTTTCCTGGGTAGCCCGTTCACCATGAGGTGCAGTCACCATCACGATCCCGCCATTGCTGGCCGTCGCCGCTAATCCGACGATGTGTTGACACGGACCTCATCTGCCGGCGGAAAAGACACTGCACGGATAGAAGCAACATTCTGCTCTCGAGACAGCGATGAGACATCGATACTGGTGAACTCACTCCGTATCCACTCAGCCGCTTCACACAGCGGGAAATTGCTTAGTAGCCACCGCACAGCATCAGGCTCTTCCGTGTCATTGGTGGCTCGGCGTTGGTGCTCCACCGGATCAATGAGCAACGCCACAGGTATCACGCGCACCGATGGATCCAGGTGAGAGATAATCTCCGACCAGCATTCCTCCACCGTGACGGTCCGCGGAACGATAACCGTCGACGGACCGCCTTCCGGTAGCTTATTGATGACGGCACTAAGCGTGGCTGCCACGAGAATCCCCCAAGCGGTCTACTCCTGGAAACCACGCACCGGCGCCACCGGCTGCAGAATAGGTCGCAGCAAAGCTACGACCTATTCAGGGTCCAAAATGACCGCGTCCGGAATCTCGCAGCCTCGTTTTCCCCGTGCCAAATGCGCCGTTAAGCCAGGTGACCTGAGCCTGGTTGCGCTGAATAACCGGCAGCTAGACGTGAACTGAGCCTGAGCTGATCTGCCTTTCAGTTGTGCAAAAAACCGCAGCCCGAACAGACGCTGTCGCTTCACACTCTGATCGCGACCCCCTGATCGCGACCGGAACGTGATTTTCGGGCCTTGGCGCCAGCGAATTCCCAGGTCGCCTCCGCCGGTGGGCCCAAAAGTCGCGAGGAGGGCGTCGCGATCACGAGTAAGCATCTCTGCCCCGAGGGGTAAGGGGAGGGGTAATGTCCACATTCTGAGTATTCAATACTCGAAACCTTGGGATAACCTGATGACGTCACGTTATTTCCACCCGTCGCAAGGTTGACGCTCCAGCATTTAGAGCATGGTGCAGGCATCTGCGGTGAGGTGCCGAGAGATTGCTGAGAGCATGACCAAAACAATCAGGATTATCCTCGTTTCCGTCATCATCACGGTGGCGATTATCGCAGGTGTGCTAGTAGTGGCTCTTAAGTTCATTCCCGACTTCGGGAAAGCCATTGAACTGGAGACCGTCACCGAGTCGAACAACACAAAGGTCATCACTGCCATCGAGCGCCAGGAGCAGGTTGTCTTGCTCGGCACCAGCACCCAAGGGCTCGCCGAGGAAAGGGCCCAGACGAACTGGCTGGGCAGGAACATTTATGGGACCGGACGCACACAGTTCGTGCAGTACAACTACCGCGCAAAGCTCGGCATTGAAGGCCGCGATGTGACCATTGAGGAGAAGGGAGAGAACCAGTTCTTGATCTCTATCCCCGCCTTCATCTTCATTGGCCACGACAACGTGCAGTTCAAGACCGCCATCGAGAACAATGGCGTGATCAGCTGGATCACTCCGGAGATCGATACCTCCGAGATGATCTCCCGGATCCTCAGCGAGGATGCCATGAATGCGCAGATCGATGAGAACCGAGCTCTCCTGCAAGACCAGGCGAAGAACTTCTATTCGGGGATCGTCAGGGGAGTTAGCCGCGAGGCGGAGCTCGAGTTCGAGTTTCGCTAGTAGCTCATTCTCCAAGCGAAAGCAGTCTTAGACCAAGAAAAATGCACCCTCCTCGGAGGGTGCATTTTTGGTTGAGCTTATTCGCTGTCAGTGGAGCTCAGTGAGCTCCCCGAGCTTCCGGAGCTACCAGAACCACAGGCATCGGACACCAAGCCCAGTGCCAGCAGGATTAGCGCGGCCGCGCCGACGCCTCCGGCAATGCGACGACCGTCCGGGCCGATCTGCTGGTTGATCTGATCAACCAGGCGCATGATCTCGGGGTTCTCGATGCCCAGACCCCGCTGTAGCTGGGTGTTGGCATCTTGAACGGCCTTCTGCGCCTGCTGCGTGAGCTGCGACAGGCCAGGAATGTTCAGCTGATCGCCCATGGCCAGCGGAATGAGCAGCAAGAGTGGCAGACCGATGCCCGCGGCAGTGGCAACGCACTTGCCGTCGGAAGAGCCACCCGGAGTTACTGGATCCGGCTCAACCTCACCAATCGGTACGGTGAAGAGTTCACCAACCTTGTTGTTTTCGAGGTACTTAGCGGATACGCCCGCGGGGAGGCCCTCACGTGGCTTGGCGTTCATCTGGACCTGGACTTCCGTGACGTCCACATCCAGGTCGGCGGGCAGGGTGATCCGAACGTTGCCCTGGCTATCGACGGTGGCGGTGGCGCCCTCGATCGGGGTATCTGAACCCGGGAGGAAGACGGTGCCCTCCATGCGGGAGTAGTCGTCGGCGGCCCCCTTGGTTACATCCACGCCGGAGTCATAGGACTTTCCGTCGGCTGCGATGTTCTTCACGCCGGCCGAGTCGATGCCCATTGTCTGGCAGTCGTTGTTCTCCCCGGCGTAGGGAAGGACCGTGGTGTGGAAGTTGAGCGTTCCGGTGGCAGTGACTCCGTCGACCAGGGTGCCGTTGGGGCCGTCCGAGTACCAAACGGCTGCGCTTCCGCCCCACCCGGGGGTGATGGCGTTGAAGTCGCCAAGATTGGAGGTGAAATTGCCAGTCGAGGTATCGACATTTTCCACTGGGAATGAGGAGTCGATGGGCAACGTGAACTGGCTGCGCGGGATATTGGTATCTGCGCTCACGGTGTACGTTCCCGCAGGTCCCTCATGCGTGAAATCGATCGTGCTGTCCGTCATCCATCGGTCGAGGTTGAAGACCTTCACGAAGGGCCGGAAGTTGGAGCGGTTGCCCGAGGTGTGGTTTTGCACACCGATGGTGACCAGTCGAGATACTGATTTGGCATTCTGACCACCGGCGGAGGTCGGGTTGATCGACGTCGACGTCAGGCTGATATCACAGGTACCGGGGGTGGCACCGACTGGATCAGCGGAGGCGATCGGCGCGGTGACCGCAGAGGCCACCCCGATCGCGAGCGCCGCCGTCACGGCGGTGATGCGCTTTATGAACATAGGCCTAGAACCTTTCGATAAGTAACTATTTAAAAAATTATTATTATCGATGACATTGGAAGTCGCAAGGCCAATGTATATTTAATTGCCGTGCCAAATAATTTCGTCTCTGGGGAGTTCCTCGGGATCAAAAACCTCGAGAAGTTGTGAAAGCTCGTCGACGCCCGGGTACCCCAGGGTCGTCGCCAAGCGGCCGACAACATCGGGCACAGAGTGGTCAACGAGCATTTCCCGGAGCGTCACCGCTCCGTCACGCTTGGCCAGGCGCTTCCCCGTGGGCCCAAGCACCAGCGGGACATGGGAGTACGCCGGCACCGGGAGGCCAAGGAGGCTGGCGAGGTAAGCCTGGCGGGGGGCGCTGGACAGGAGGTCGTCGCCGCGCACGACCTGATCGACGCCCTGGAAACCATCGTCGACGACGACGGCCAGGTTGTATGCCCACCCGGGTTCCTGGCCGCCGCGGCGCAGAACAAAATCATCGACGTCGCCGGTGTAGGCCCCACGGTAGAAATCATGGATGGTGAAGGAAGTGGTCTCTGCGCGCAAGCGCAGGGCCGGGACGCGGCCCTGCGCGGCGAGGTCGGCGCGGCGTTGGGCACGGGCGGCGTCGGAAAGCAATCGGCAGGTACCGGGATAGCTACCCGGAATGGCGTGCGGCGCCCGGGAGGCCTCCTGGATGTCTTTGCGCGAGCAGTAACACTCATAGACGGGCAACTGCTCGAGGGCGGCGGCGTAAGCCTCGGAGCGCGAGGACTGATAGAGAATGTCGCCGTCGAAGGTGAGGCCGAGGGTGAGCAGGTCCTCGATCTGGCGGTGGGCGGATTCGAGGGAGGAACGGCCGGTGTCGATATCCTCAACGCGCAGGAGGAACGACCGCCCGGAATGGCGCGCGAACAGCCACGCGATGAGAGCGGTGCGCAGGTTCCCAAAGTGGAGATCCCCGCTCGGGGAGGGTGCGTATCGTCCGGCGCCAGTCATGGGCCCTAGGATAACGGCCATGACAATTCCTCAACCTGGGCAGGGCGCCGCTACGGCTCTAGAAGAGTCCTCGGCGTCCGGCAAAGCTCGTTTCATTCCCATCCACAACTCGGTATACCCCGTCATCGTGGCCTTGTTCGTCGCGGTGTTCCTCATCTCCAACATCCTCGCCACCAAGGGCGTGTCCATTGGACCGCTGATTACCGACGGCGCCTTCTTCCTCTTCCCCGTCGCCTACATCCTCGGCGACGTGCTCAGCGAATGCTACGGATTCAAAGCCGCCCGGCGCGCCATTTTCACCGGCTTCGGCGTGACCATCCTCGCGGTCGTCTCCTTCTACATCGCCATCTGGCTCCCCCCGGCCGAGTTCTACGAAGGCCAGGAACAATTCGCCTACGTCCTCGGACTCGTCCCCCAAATCGTCCTGGCCTCTCTGGCCGGCTACCTCGTCGGCCAATTGCTCAATTCATGGGTCCTGGTCGCGATGAAAAAGCGCACGGGCGAGAAATCCCTATGGGCGCGACTCATCGGATCGACGGTCGTCGGCGAATTCGGCGACACCCTGCTGTTTTGCCTCATCGCCGCCCCCGTCATCGGCATCACCACCCTGCCCGAACTAGCCAACTTCGTCATCGTGGGCTTCGTATGGAAGACCCTCATCGAAGTGGTCCTGCTCCCCGTGACGTACCTGGTCATCGGCTGGGTGAAAAAGCGCGAGCACTACTAGGCACGACCACTCCGCGGCGCGGCGCGAGCCTCAGCTCACGCCCGCCGACCTGCACTGAAGAAGCGCGATCGCCGAGGTTGACCGCCGCCTCCCCTTCCGCCAGTTGGCGGTAAAAGATGTCGCCCGCCCGCTCGACGGGGCTGATGGCGGGGCCTAGGTCGACGTCGATAAGCAATGGCACGACATCGTGCCCATCGGGCGCGGTGGCGGTGACCGCAATGTCGCGGTCGGGGAAGAATACCCACGCCGCCGCCCACGCGAACTCCAAGAATGGATCATCGGGACGGTTAGTGCCCGGCACCCGCGCGATGGTGAGTGAGTCCTGATTCATCTCCATGACCTGGCGCAGGCAGCCCGGCAAAAAGAGCCGTTGATCAGGCTCGACGCCCCAGCCGAACCAGCATTCCTCCAGACCACCACCGTAGGCCGCATGCCTGGCCCAGCGACCTTTCTCCAAAATGGAGCCGGTGATATTGGGAACGAGGATCTTGCCCGCCTCATTGAGTGCCGTGCCCGCCCGGGCGACGAGCTCATCCAAACCATCGCGGATGATAGTCATGTCGAGACCATGGCCGTAGTAGTCGGCGTAAACATCGTTATCCGCCATCACCCCATCGAAGGGGGAAGAGGCGATCTCGGTGACCACGGTGTCCACCCACGCCTGCTGGTAGACCGGCGACCACACTTGTTGCTGCACGTGCCCCGGATAGCCATTCCACTCTGGAACCCCAGCGGCGGTGCCCAACCGCTGTGCCTGGGCCGGGCTGATCCCGCAGGAGTAGATCGGACCCTGCTCATAGGTACGCACCGAGGACAGGCACTTATAGGCCAGCACCGTGATGTTCGGATCAGCGGCCTTGAGTGCCTCGGCGGCGGCGCGCTCCGTCGGCTGGAGGATAGCCACCCGGAATTTTCCCAGGGCCAGAGCCAGCTCATCATCCCGGATCGGCCAACCCAGGCGCAGCCACGCCAGGCGGGGGCGATTACGCATCTCTAGGTCTAGCTTCTAGGACTGGCTGGAAGCGTAGTAGCGTCCCAAGAACTCATCGCGATAAGCCTCAAAGTCACCGTTGTCGATGGCAGCTCGAATGTTATCCACCAGGCGCACCATGAACTCCAAGTTGTGGATCGTGCACAGCGTGCCCGCGAGGAACTCCTTCGCCCGCAGCAAATGGTGGATGTACACGCGGGAGTAGTTCTCTGAGACGTACCCGCCGAACTCCTCGTCGACACCGCTGAAATCGCGGCGGAACTTCGCGCCCATGAGGTTCAATCGGCCATCGAGGGTGTACACGCCTCCGCGGCGGCCCAAGCGGGTGGGGGCGACACAATCGAAGGTATCCGCGCCGGCCTCAACAGCCATGAACAGGTCATCCGGCTCCGAGATCCCCAGAAGGTGGCGGGGACGATCGACGGGCAGCTCATCACAGACCCAGCCGACGATGGTGCCAAGGTTGTTCTTCTCCAACGCACCGCCAATGCCGTAGCCGCCGAAGCCCCGGCGCCCCTCGGCCTCCGCCCGCTCGGACAGCTCGACGAGGCCGCGGGTGGCTTGGCGGCGCAGATCCTCATACTGGGCGCCCTGGACCACTCCCCACAGCGACTGCAGGGGTTTATTGGCGCGCTCAGTGGTCAGGCGATCATGCTCATCCAGGCAGCGCTGCGCCCAGCGATGGGTGCGCTCGACGCTGGATTCCTGGTAGGAGCGGGTATCCATGAGCGTGGTCAGCTCATCGAAGGCGAAGATGATGTCGGCGCCCAGCTGGTGCTGGATCTGCATGGAAATCTCCGGGGTGAACCGGTGCTTCGAGCCATCCCGGAAACTGGTGAAGTCCACGCCGTCCTCATCGACCCGGGCGAGGTTTGGTTTGTTGCGGGTGTGGTGCTTGCCCTCGGCAGCCTCCATGGTGAGCGTTTTTTGGAAGCCCACGCCCTGGCTCATCACTTGGAATCCGCCGGAGTCGGTGTAGGTCGGGCCGTGCCAGTTTTCAAAGGCGGCCACTCCCCCGGCCTCGTCCACAATGTCGGCGCCCGGCTGCAGGTACAGGTGATACGCGTTAGACAAGATCGCCTGCGCCCCCGTGAGACGGATCTGCTCCGGGGTCAACGTTTTCACGGTCGCCTTGGTGGCAACCGGGATGAACGCGGGCGTCTGGATATCTCCGTGGGGGGTGTGGATGACGCCGGTGCGGCCGTGGCGCCCACCCGTGCCGGCATCCGCCAATTGCGTGCCAACCTCAAAGGTCAAACCTGAAGTGCTCATGAGGTCACCTTATCCATCTCTTTGCGGTGGGCCATCTCCGCAGCGTGGCGGGCCTCCCACTCCTTTTCCAATTCCGTGCCTTCGATATCGAGCCGGGGGATGAGTCGGTCCAGCCACTTGGGGATCCACCACGTGGCGCTACCCATGAGGAACATGGTGGCGGGGACGAGCGACATGCGGATAAAGAAGGCATCAAAAAGCACGCCGAAACCGAGGGCGAAGCCGAAGATCTGGATGAAGGGCAAGGGCTGATCAATAAACGCGATGAACACGGCGATCATGATGAGCGCGGCGGCGGTGACCACGCGGGCACCGCGGGTGAAGCCCACGATGGTGGACTCTTCGACCGCGTCGAGGCGCAGTGACCGCAGCGGGACATCCGTGTCCCCGGCTTTTTCGGCCCGCTCGCGCAGGGTGATGTAGTGCTCGCGCATGCGGGTGACCAGGAAGACTTGGTAATCCATGGCCAGGCCGAAGGTGACACCGATGAGGAAGATTGGCATGAAGGAGATCAGCGGGGCGGGGGTGTTGACCAGGCCCCACAGGCCCTGCTGCCACACGAGGACGGTCACGCCGAAGGCCGCACCGACGGAGAGCAAGAAGCCCAAGCCCGCGACGATGGGTACGAGGACCGAACGGAAGACGGCAAACAAGAGGAAGATGGCCAGCCCGACGACGATGGCAAGGTAGATCGGCATCGCGCCGGAGAGCCGTTCGGTGATGTCCATCTGCACCGCGGTGAGGCCGGTCATGCCGATCTTCACTCCCGTGGCATCGGAAATCTCTGCGCTTTGGGCACGCAGGGCATGAGAGACCTCGGTTGTGTACTGCTCGTCCGGGCCGGTCACAGGTGTCACCATGACCTGCGCTGCGGTGGAGTCGTCGTTCACGCCGACGATCTGCGCGTGCTTGACGCCACCAACGCTCTTGAGCTGTCCCACCGTGTACAGGAACGAGCTCGACGCTGCGGCTTTCTCCCGATCAACGACCTCACCATTGGCTTCCGCCAAGGAGGTCTGGGCGCGGACCAGGGGTTCCAGGGCCGCGGAATCCGGGTTGACGTCGTGGGCATCGACGATGACGAGGAAGGGCGCGTTGATACCCGGGCCAAAGCCCTCCGCCATGAGATCGGCGGACTTGCGCTGGGTGGTGTCGAGGTTGGAGGTGGAATCCGAGGGCAGCGACAGCTCCATGTTGAGCACCGGGGCGCTGAGCGCACCGAGCCCGAGCACGACCACGGCCATGACGAGGCCGGGTGCGCGGCGGACGAAGCTGACCCAGCGGTTGCCCAGCGTGCGGCGGACGGGACGGCGCTTGCCCTTGCGCATCGGGTTGCCCGCCACGCCGGGGATGCGGCCCTTGAACGTCCGGTCCCCCAGCACACCGAGCAGGGCCGGGATGAAGGTGAGCGCCACCAGCACTGCCACGAGGACGGTGAAGGCCGCGGACAGTCCCATGGCGGTGAGGAAGCCAATGTTGACGATGGTCAGCGCCGCCAGCGCGATAATGACCGTCGCCCCGGCGAAGACCACGGCAGAACCGGCGGTGCCCACCGCCATTCCTGCGGCCTCATCGGCGGGCATGCGTTCTCGTTCCGCCCGATAGCGGGAGAGAATAAACAGCGCGTAGTCGATGCCAACGGCCAGGCCGATCATGACCGCGAGCACCGGGGTGATGTCATTGAGCTCCACGAAGCGGGTCGCCCCGACGATGACGAGGGCACCGATGCCAACTCCGATGACCGCGGTGAGCAGCGGCAGCCCGGCGGCAACGAGCGAACCGAACGTGAAGATGAGGACCACGAAGGCGATGGCGAGGCCAATGAGCTCGCTTGTCGTTTTCACACTGATCGGGTCACCGAAACCCGCGCCACCCGCCTCGACCTCGAGGCCCTGCTCGCGGCCCAGATCCATCGCGTGGTTGACCACGTCGCGGTGTTCCTGGGTGACATCCATCGACGAGGGCACGTCGATGTCAAACGTGGTGTAGCCGATGCGGCCATCGGGCGAGATCATCCGCAGATTTGCCGCGTCCTGGCGGGCCATCTCCTCCGGCAGGCCCTGCTGGGTCATCTGCTCCACCACTCCGGCTTCCAGGGCCGGTGAGAGCACGACGGGGTTGCCAAAGCGTTGGTCATTGGAGATGTCGTGGAGGTTGTCCCGGATGTAGGTCACCACCGTGTCAATCGCCGCGGAGTTCTCCGGCGCCGCCAGTTCTTCCCCCTCGGGGGCGACGAACACCACGTTGACGGAGGCCGCGTTCGCCGGGTTGCCGGCGTCCGGGAAGTTGTCCTGCAGCGTTGAAATAGCCTCGATCGACGGTGTGCCGCCGATGGTGAACTGGCTGGAGAAGGGCTTCTGGATGGCCATGGCGCCGCCAGCGATGCCCGCCAAGATGCCCACCCAGATGACGATGACAATCCACTTTTTGTGGAAGGACCAGCGTCCCAGTTTGAAGAGGAATTTTGCCACGGTGTTGGTGCCTTCTCACAGATAGAGGTGCAAACTTCCCCCAGTGTACCGAGGGTGCGAAAAGCCCCCGGGACCAAGAATGGTGCCGGGGGATTTCATGGCGGTGGCGGCGGGATTTGAACCCGCGGTTGGGGGTTACCCAACAATCGCTTTCGAGGCGATCACCTTCGGCCGCTCGGACACGCCACCGCGATACAGACTAACGGAGCGTGCCGGGTCCGACCAAATTACTTCTTGTCGTCCTTGAAGGAACCGATGACCTTGTTCACGCCATCCTTGATGGCGTCACCTGCCTCGGAGGCCTTCTCCTTGATGTCGGACTTGACCTGATCGGCGCGGCCCTCGTCGCGGAGCTCTTCGTTGCCGACAGCCTCGCCGAAGCCTTCCTTGGCCTTGCCGCCGAGGTCCTGTGCCTTGTTTTCGAAATCACCCATGTTTGAGTCTCGCTTTCTGGATCATGTGGAACGATCGGACGGTTAACGTGATCCAGCTTACGCGCGACTCCGCTAGCGTGCAGAAATTTTTATCTTAAGCCTGTGAAGAAGGATTGCAGCAGCTCCGCGCACTCTTTCTCCAGCACTCCGCCGCGCACCGCGGGGCGGTGGAGCTGGCCTGGGGCACGGACGGCGTCGATAAGCGAGCCGCAGGCTCCAGTCTTGGGCTCGTACGCCCCGAAAATGACCTCGCCCACGCGCGCGCCGATGATCGCTCCGGCACACATGGTGCAGGGTTCGAGCGTGACCACGAGCGTGCACTCCGTCAGCCGCCACGCATCGCCATAGGCGCGCACGGCTCGGCGAATCGCCTCCATCTCAGCGTGGGCGGTGGGATCGGAGTCCGCTTCTCGACGATTCGTCCCCCACCCCAGCTCCCGCCCATCGGGGGCGAACACCACCGCACCCACCGGGATATCCCCCGGTGGCGTTGCGCGCGCAACCTCCAATGCCCGGCGCATCCGCGCCTCCGCGTCCACCAGCCCGCGCTCCCGCGGCAGCCTAGCCATCAATCCCGGCGGCCTCCGCCAACTCGTCCGCGAACCCCAACTCCTCAGCGATGCGCATGAGCTGCTCAGACGGCATCGGCTCCTGATTTTCCACGATGACGTCCAGCACCTCCTCGCTCAACCCCAGGTCAGCCAGCAGATCAAAATCCCCATCCGGCCAGCCGTCGACCTCATCGAGCTCATCTGCATCCAGATCAGGGATCTCCGCCCCGAGTTCCCCCAACACGCCCGCCGCAAAATCATCATCCACCGCCATAGTCGCGTCCGACAACAGCAGCTGCACCCGATTCGGAGTCGGCCGGACGATGACAAAATACTCATCTTCCACGCACAGCAAAGCGAACGCGGGCCCCTCGCTGCGCAAGGACCGCACTGCACGAATCGAGGTATCAATAGAGGAAAAATCATCGGCGAAGGGGCGCACGATCCATTGCCCCTCCGGCCTGGTCACCGTCACAGCAAAACTGTGGCCATACTCCTCGTGTTCCATACCGGTGAGCGTAGTCGCGTTGTGCCACACTTGTCAGGTGACCTCGACGAACGTGAAGCGCCCCATCTGCATTCTCGGACTCGGCCTCATCGGCGGCTCCCTCCTCCGCGACCTCGCCGCCTGCGACCAGCCCGTATTCGGCTACAACCGCTCCGCCTCCGCCGCCCACGCGGCCGCCACCGCGGGCTTCGACGTGAGCCCGTCGCTGGAAGAAACGCTCGCCCGCGCCGAGGAGGTCGGCGCGTTGATCGTCATCGCCACGCCAATGCCCGCGATCCCCATGCTTCTCGACGCCCTCCTCCTCCACGCGCCCACCTGCGGCTTCACCGATGTCGTCTCCGTCAAACGCAAAGTATGGGAGCTCGTGCTGGAACGCGGCATGCAGGACCGCTATGTCGGCGGACACCCCATGGCCGGCACCGCCGACAGCGGGTGGGAAGCCTCCCAGACCGGCCTCTTCCAGGGTGCCGCCTGGGTGATCACCTACGATCACGCCCCCGACGCCAGCCCCGAATGGATCTCATTGTGGACGGACGTCGCCGCCATGATCCTCGCCGTCGGAGCCGAAGCCATCCCCGCCCGAGTGGATAGCCACGACGCCGCCGTCGCCCGGATCTCCCACCTCGTCCACATCTTCGCCGAAGTCTTGGCCGTCGTCGGCGACACCGGCGGGGCGCTAGCCCAATCGCTCGCCGCCAGCAGCTTCCGCGACTCCACCCGCGTCGCCGGCACCCAACCCGCCCTCGTCCAAGCGATGTGCGAAACCAATGCCACCGCCGTCATCGCCGCCCTGGACGAAGCACTGATCATGCTTCACGACGCCCGCGATTCCCTCGCCGCCCCCCATCCCGACATCTCCGACCTCGCGGACGCCGGCTACGCCGCCCGCGTCCGCTTCGAAGCACGCCACGGTGCCCGGCGCGAATCCGTCTCCCCCATCAAGATCTCCTCCCGCCCCCTGCTGCGTCTCCACCCAGGGACCCCCGGCTGGATCCGACAGCTCGAGCACGCGGAATCGCTGGGCGGGCGGATCGAGATCTTCTAGGAACGGGGAAAGGGCAATTCGAGCTCACGTGTTAATCGAGTAGGCGTCGCCGCGCTCTCGATTAACGGGTCTACTCGAATTGCCTTTTCATTGGCCGAGCATCATCCTGCTCCGATAGCCACTGGGTGATTCTCCGAATTCAGCACGGAAGAGCCGGGACACCTGGGAAGAATCCGCCAGGCCGTAGCGGGTACCGATGGACTGAATCGACTCGGACACGTGTAGCGGGTCCGCGAGGTCCCGGCGGATCAGTTCCAACCGACGGCCCCGGATGTAGGAACTGACGGTCAGGCCACCGGAGGAGAACTGAGCGTGGAGGTGCCGCACGGAGACGAACAGTGCCTCGGCGATCATCCGGGGGCTGAGCTCGGGGTTGTCCAAATGAGTGTCAACATAGGCAACCGCCTGCTGAAAGAGCAGGTTATTCGCTAGCGCCCCGTCCGCCTGACTGAGTTCCGAGGACAACACGGTGACCAACATGTCCAGAGCGGAGCGCAGCAAGGATCCCGCATACGGCCCGGTGAGCACCTCGAAGTTCAAGGCTATTTGCTCGAACAGCGGGACCGCGACCCGCCCCAGACCCTCGTTCTTCGCGATCGGGACGGCAGTCACCTGGCCGATCTGATCCGGGGTCATCTGCACGAAGCTCTCCGGGAAGTACACCACCAGTGAGCGTTGCGCAGCTGGGTACGACAATCGGTACGGGCGCTGGGTGACATACAAAGCTAGGTCCCCTGGGCGCAGCACACAATGCCGTCCGTCCTGGGCGAGGGTGGACTCGCCCTCCATTTGCAGGCTGAGCTTGCAGTACGGAACGACGTCCGCAGGGATGGCCGTGATGAGCCGGTCGACGGTGTGGGCGGGAGTTGTCATATCGAATAGGGACACCTCGCCCACGGTGACCACGCCCAGGTCGGCGCGGAAGCCGTCGGGGTCCTCGGTGTTGACCTCCAACGAGCCGAAGGGGGACGCGACCGCTTCCCGCCACTCCGACAGCGTCAGCGACGACCGAGTTGATAGGGACATGAACCCTCCACATCACACTGAATGGCAATAATCGTGCGCCCTTCTTCAATGGGACGAAGGTGTGTTGTAGGACACAATGAGCACAAACCTACCACCCAGGAGGAACCATGACCGAGTTAACGTTCGACAACCTTCTCGCCGCCATCGAAGACAGCAATGGCCGAGAGATCCTCAACCCGGCGACCGGCGAGCTCGTCGGCCGTGCCCCCAGGCACACCGTGTCTGATCTCAACGATGCTGTTCAGCGCGCCGTCGATAGCCAACAAGGCTGGGCAGCACTGACCGATGAGGAGCGCTGCCATTACCTATTCAAAGCCGCCGACGCCATCGCGGCGGTGGCGGAACCGCTCGCGCAGCTGCTCTCCCGCGAACAGGGCAAACCCCTCAACGGCCCCAACGCCCGATTCGAAGTAGGGGCGTGCACCGCCTGGCTCCAGGCCACTGCTTCCTTTGAGTTGAAGGAAGAAACGCTTGTCGACGACGGCGAGAAGCACGCCGTGATCAACTACCGCCCCATCGGCGTCGTCGGTGCCATCGGCCCCTGGAACTGGCCGATGATGATCACCATCTGGCAGGTGGCTCCCGCCCTCCGGATGGGAAACACGGTGGTGGTGAAGCCGTCGGAGTACACCCCGCTCAGCGTGCTCGCCCTCGTCTACGTGCTCAACACCGTCCTACCGGAAGGGGTGCTCACCATCGTCTCCGGCGAAGGGGACGTCGGTGCGGCGCTGAGCACCCACGAGGACATCGGCAAGATCATGTTCACCGGTTCCACCGCCACCGGCAAGAAAATCATCGAGGCCTCCGCCGACACCATCAAGCGCCTCACGCTGGAACTCGGCGGCAACGACGCCGGCATCGTGCTTGACGACGTCGACCCGACCGCCATCGCCGAGGACCTATTCTGGGGAGCGTTCATCAACACCGGGCAAACCTGCGCCGCCCTCAAGCGGCTCTACGTCCCCGACGCCATCTACGACGAGGTCTGCGCAGCTCTGGTCGCAGTGGCGGAAAACATGCCGATGGGCGTGGGCCTGGATGAGCACAACGTGCTCGGCCCCCTGCAGAACAAGGCCCAATTCGACATCGTGGACCGGCTGGTCACCGCCGCCAAGGATTCCGGCGCGCGGGTGCTCACCGGCGGCGATCCCGACCGCGATGCCCCCGGGTACTTCTACCCCACCACCTTGGTCGCCGACATTGACCTCGACAATCCCTTGGTGGTCGAGGAGCAATTCGGACCTGTGTTGCCGATCATCCGCTACACCGATCTGGACGACGCCATCGCCCACGCCAACAGCCTCGATTACGGGCTAGGTGCCTCGGTGTGGTCTTCCGACCGCGAGCGGGCCGTGAACGTTGCAGCCGGTATCGAAGCTGGCACCGTGTGGATCAACAACCACGGCGGCATCGACCCCCGCATCCCCTTCGGCGGCATCAAGGGCTCCGGCTTCGGGCTCGAGTTCGGCGTCGAAGGCCTCAAGGCGCTCGGCGTGCCGCAGGTCATCAGCGGATAATTCATAGCCCGTCCCACGGTGTCAGCGTGGGACGGGTTTAAGGGTTGCGGGGACCCCGCGGGCCGTAGTCAAAGTCGGCGGTCATCGGGCCGAAAGCCTTGAGACCATCCGGGGCATCCTCCGGATCCAAGTGGACCTCCAGGAACGCCCCGGCGCCCGAGGCATCGATGCTGGCCAGGGCTTCCTCTAGCTCCTGCTCCGTGGATGCCGAGTAGCTAACCATCGTGGTCGACGGGTGGAAAACCTTCGGGAGCTTGCCGTAGCTCCAATTGGCCACGTCGTTGTAGCCGGAGTTCATGCCGAGGATGAAACGTTCGATGGTGTAGCCCCGGTTATTCACCAGCACGATGATCGGAGCCAGATCCTCCCGCAGGATCGTCGACAGTTCCTGCGCAGTCATCTGGAAGGAACCATCGCCGATGAAGAGAATGTGGCGACGCTCCGGGGAGGCGAGTTGGCTCCCCAGCAAGGCGGGCAGGGTATATCCGATGGACCCCCAGATCGATGAGTTGATGTACTTGCTGTCCGTGGGGAAGGTCTGCGCACTCAGGCCGATGTTGGAGGTGCCCGCATCGGCGATCACGACGTCGTCGGAACGCAAGAAGCGCGACAGCCGCGGCCACATCCTCGCCTGAGTCAACGGGGCATCCACTTCCACGGTCCACTCCGGTTGCTGCGGCGTCGGCGGGAGATCCCTCGCGCTGGCCACCGGCATCCGGTCCAACAGAATATCGAGGAGTTCGAGCCCCGTGATACCCACATAATGCTCGCCCTCAATGCTCACGTGCTGATCACCGAAGTCAAGGATGTCCTCCTCCGGCAACTCATGGGTGAACGAGCCGGAATTCACCTCGATGAAGCGCGGGGTGGTGGTGATGAGGAAATCAGAATTTTCGACGGCCTCCCGAACAGCGGGAGCCGAACCCGCACCGTTGTAGGTGCCCAGGTACAGCGGATGCTGCTCATCGAGGACTCCCCGACCAGAGGTCAAATGCGCATAAGGAGTGTGCGTCTTCTCCGCGATGGCCTGCAGAGCAGGGACAAACCCATGGCGATCAGCATCCAAATCCGCCAAAATCACCGGACGCTCGGCGCGGCTAAACAACTCCAAAATCCGCTCGGCAGCGGACTCCAAACGCTCCGGGTCACTGGTGGGCAACGTGGCGTCAAAGGGGACGTCCGGAACCTCGACGGTCAGGTGCGAGATGTCAGAGGGCAGCTGAATGTGTACCGGCCTTTTCTCCCGAAGGCAGGTGTGCAGGGCACGATCAATCTCCTCGACGGCATTCATCGGGGTGAGACGCACGGCCACGTCAGTGAAGTGCCCAATGCTCTCCAACATGTTGCTGAAGTTCCCATCCGCCATCGTGTGATGCAGCGCGTATCGGTCCTCCGTGGCATACAACGGCGGGGCACCCGCGATGGACACAACCGGGACGTGCTCCGCGGCAGCGCCAGCGATTCCGTTGAGAGCACTGAGTTCACCCACCCCATACGTGGTCAGCAGCGCGGATATCCCCCGCGAGCGCGCGTATCCATCCGCAGCATAAGCAGCATTGAGTTCATTGCACGTGCCAATGAACCGAATACCGTCGGTCTCATCAACCTGCTCCAACAAACTGAGGTTGAAATCGCCGGGGACACCAATGATCTCAGTAATCCCGACTGTCTTGAGCCGGTCGAGCAGAAATTCTCCGATGGTGATACGCATGAACACACTCCTTGTTAATAGTTGGGATTTTTCTCTGAGAATGCCGGGTCCGGGTCAGTTCTGGGTGTTGTAGGCGCCGAATTTCTCGGCGAGTGCGGCAGTTGAGGAGGCGAGTAGTTGGACGTCGGCGCCCACGGCAACGAAGTCCGCACCGGCGTCGATGTAGTACCTCGCCTGTTCGTTGTCGAAAGCGTTGACTCCCACGGGAGTGCCAACGGCGTTGGCGGCCCGAATGGTGTTGAGGACATGGGCGACCACGTCTTCATGGGTCTGCTGTCCAAGCATGCCCATCGACGCCGCCAGGTCGGAGGGGCCGATGAACACGGCATCTACTCCGTCGACGGCAAGGATGTCCGTAGCATTGGCGGCTGCTTCAGCGGATTCCACCTGAACGATGAGGCTGACGTGCTGCGAAGCGGTATCCAAATAGTTGGGCACCCGGTTCCACCGGGCGGAGCGGGCCAGGGCGCTGCCCACCCCGCGCACTCCCTGTGGCGGGTAGCGCATGGCTGCCACCGCGGCCTCGGCATCCGCGACGGTGTGCACCATGGGCACCATGATGTTCTGGGCTCCCAGATCGAGAAACTGCTTGATCAGCACCGGGTCATTCACCGGGACCCGAACGACCGGGGTGACTGGGTAAGGGCCGACCGCCCGCAGGATGTCCAGGGTGGACTCCAACCCGATGGGGGAATGCTCCCCATCGACGAGCACCCAGTCACACCCGGAGGAGGCGACGATCTCCGCGGCCGTAGCGGAACCGGAGCACACCCACAGACCGACCTGGACGGCCTTCCGCTCGGCGATGACCTCATGGAAGGTGGGGGGAAGATTTATACGAAGCGGCATGTGATGGCTCCCAGTTCTCCGAAGTCGGCATGGACGGTGTCGCCCGGGTTGACCCACATCGGCTTGGTAAAGGAGCCGGCCAGAACGATGTCCCCGGCCTCCAGGGCAGCGCCGTGAGCGTGGAGCTTGTTGGACAACCACGCCACTCCCATGGCGGGATGATTGAGGACGGCGGCAGCAACCCCCGTGTCCTCGATGGATTCGTTGCGGTAGAGCAATGCGGAGACCCAACGCAGATCCACCGCATCCGGGGCGACAGGGTTGCCGCCGTAGACCATGCCGCCCATGGCGGCGTTATCGCTGATGGTGTCGACGATGGTGCGACCTGGCATCTCGATGCGGGAAGCAAGAATCTCCAAGGCGGGAACCACGTAGTCAGTGGCCTGAAGTACATCGAAGATGGTGGTGTCGGGGCCGTCGAGACGCTCTTTGAGCACGAAAGCCAACTCCACCTCAATGCGAACATTGGGAAAACGACTGTGTTCGATGATGGAACCGTTGTCGAAGACCATATCGGCGAAGATTGCACCGTAGTCAGGTTCCGTGATGCCGGTGGCTTCCTGCATGACCTTGGAGGTCAGGCCGATCTTGCGGCCAACGAGGCGCCGACCAGATTCGATGCCGCGACGCATCCACTCGTTTTGCACCGCGTACGAATCCTCGACGGTCATCTCCGGGTGCCGGGCCGACAGCAGTGGGATCGTCGTGCGGTCCCGCTCCGCGGCGGCGAGTTCATCGGCAATCCCGCTGATGCGTTCCTTGTCCAACATGGAGGGTTGTCCTTCTTTCTACGCGTAGCGCGGGTTTTAGAGCTGGTGGCCGAGCTTGTACTCGCCGAGCTTCCACTCCGGCATTGACTCTGTGCACTGCTCCGCCCGGGTGTAAGAGAAGCCATCTGCGCCGATGGTTTCCTCCAATTCGGAGGCATCGGTGCGCTCGGTGAGGGGGACGACGTTTCCGTCGAGGTCGAGGACGCGGGAACCATCGCGGTACCAGGACGGTACAACCGGGGTTCCCCACCAATCACGGCGTTGGTTGTCATGGACATCCCAGGACACTCGGGGGTTGTCTGGGTCGCCGGTGTAGTAGTCCTGGGTGTAAATCTCCACCCGGTGTCCATCCGGATCGCGCAGGTAGAGGTAGAAAGCATTGGAGACGCCATGCCGGCCCGGGCCGCGCTCGATGCGGTCGGACTCCCGCAGGGCACCAAGCTTGTCGCAGATCGCGATGATGTTGTGCTTCTCGTGGGTGGCGAAGGCAATGTGGTGCATGCGTGGGCCTGCCCCACCGGTCATGGCGGTGTCATGGACCGTCGGCTTGCGACGCATCCAGGCGGCATAGACGACGCCGTCACTGTCGGAGATGTCCTCGGTGACCCGGAAACCTAGGTCCTCCAGGTAGCCGACGGCCGCGGGGACGTCGGGAGTGATTTGGTTGAAGTGGTCGAGCCGGACCAGGGCACCTGGGATGTGGAGCTGATAATCCCAAGCCAAACGGTCGACGTGTTCGACGTCGTGGAAGAACTCGTACGGGAACCCCAACGGGTCTTCGACGCGGACGGAGTCGCCGATGCCCTTGACGAAGCCGTCCCGGCGGCGCTCCACGCGACAACCGCGGGCTGCGTACCACTCCTCGGCCCGGTCGACGTCCTCCGGGGAACGAACCCGGAAAGAAAAGGCCGCGACGGCGGCTTCTGGCCCCTGCCGCAGGACGAGGTTGTGGTGGATGAACTCCTCGTAGGTGCGCAGGTAGATTTCCTCGTCGTTCTCCTCGGTGACAACGAGGCCGAGGGTATCAACGTAGAAGCGGCGCGACTCTTCCAGATCGGTCACGACAATCTCCATGTAGGCACAGCGGAGGATATCCGGGGCGGTGAGTGCGGTGATGTCAGACATGACTACCTCCTTGAAGGAATGAACGAAGAGCTGGTGGACACGGGACTAATCATCGGACGCCTCGGCCTTGCCGAACACCGGATTATGGACCTTGCCGAGGTTGATGTGGACGGCCTGCTGGTCGGTGTAGAAGTCGATGGAGCGGTAGCCACCCTCGTGTCCCAAACCAGAAGCCTTGACGCCGCCGAAGGGAGTACGCAGGTCACGGACATTGTTGGAGTTCAGCCACACCATGCCGGCCTCGACGCTCTGCGCGAAGTTGTGCGCGCGAGTGAGATCCGAGGTCCAGATGTACGCCGCCAAGCCATACTTGGTGTTGTTCGCCAACTCCAGCGCCTCCTCCTCGGTGTCGAAGGGAGTGATAGCGACAACGGGGCCGAAGATCTCCTCTTGGAAAATCCGCGCCTCCGGTGCGACGTCCACGAAGACGGTGGGCTGGACGAAGTTGCCCTCCTCGAACCCTTCCGGACGCTCACCACCAGCGACGAGTGTCGCCTCTGACTTACCGATCTCAATGTACGAGGTGACCTTGTCGTAGTGCTCCGGGTGAACCAGAGCACCAACCTCGGTTGCCGGGTCAGAAGGAAGACCTACCTTCACGCGCTTGGCCTGGGCGGTGTAGCGCTCGACAAATTCGTCATAGATTCCCCGCTGGACCAGAATGCGAGAGCCCGCCGTGCACCGCTCACCGTTGAGGGAGAACACCCCGAAAACCGTGGCATTGATGGCCTCCTCCAGGTCGGCATCATCGAACACCACGGCCGGGGATTTTCCGCCCAGCTCCATCGACAGGCCCTTGAGGTATGGCGCGGCGTTGGCGAAGATGATCTGGCCGGTTCGGGACTCGCCCGTGAAGGAGATCAGAGGAACATCCGGGTGCTTGACCAGCGGATCGCCGGCGTAACCTTCCTCGCCGAAGCCGTTGACGAGGTTGAACACTCCCTGCGGAAGGCCCGCTTCCTCAAAGATTCCGGCCCACAATTGCGCGGACAGCGGAGTGAACTCGGCCGGCTTGAGGACAACGGTGTTGCCGGTGGCGATCGCCGGGGCGAGCTTCCATGACTCCAGCATGAACGGGGTGTTCCACGGGGTGATGAGACCTGCGACGCCGATGGGCTTGCGGTTGACGTAATTGATTTGGCGTCCCGGCACCTTGAAGGTGTCATCCACCTGGGCGACGATCAAGTCCGCGAAGAAACGAAAGTTCTCGGCAGCTCGACGGGCCTGGCCCTTAGCCTGAGTGATGGGCAGACCGGAGTCGAAGGACTCCCAGGCAGCCAAGGTGTCTTCCCGGGACTCGACGATATCGGCGATGTTATGCAGCACCCGGGATCGCTCACGCGGGAGCATCCGCGGCCACGGCCCCTCATCAAAGGCCTGCTTAGCGGCCGCGACTGCCGCATCGATGTCAGCGGGCTTGCCTGAGGCCGCCTTGATGTAATTCTGGTTGGTCACCGGATCGAGCACGTCGAATTCATCACCATCGATGGAGTCGACGAACTCACCATTGATGTAGTGGCGGATCTTCTCCGGCAAGTCGGTGGGCATGGCGGCATTGTTGTCAGTCATGGTGCCTCTCTCGGTCAGAGTTGAGCCCACATGGGCTTTAAGCGCTGTCGTTGGTGGAATTAACGATGGTGGAGTTGACGATGGTTCGGTACGTGGTGCTGGTGACTAGCCGATGGTCGCGGATCTTGCGTTCCACGTAGGACGGCTCCACTCCGGCTTCGATGAGCTTGATTAGCTGTTCATGCTCCTGCACCGAGCTTTGCGCACGTTGGGGGATGAACCGGAAGGTGGAGTCCCGGAAGTAGTCCAGCCGCTCCCACTCGGTGTAGAGCAGGTCGAGGAGTCGACTATTGGGGCAGCAGCCGAAGAGTGTCCGGTGGAACTTCCAGTTGAGTTCCGTGAAGGCTTTCGGATCGAAATCCGCGAGGGTGGCCTCCATCTTTTCGTTGAGCTCCCGGGCCTTGGCAATCTGAGGGGGCCCGAGGTGGGGGACGGACAGAGCAGTGGCCCGGCCCTCAAGCAGCGCGATGGTTTCCATGGTTTCGAAGTAAGCCTCCTGGTTGAGGGTGGAGACCCGAGCTCCGACATTGCGCTCGTAGGTGACCAGTCCTTCGGCTTCGAGCTGCCGGATGGCTTCCCGAACCGGAACTGGGCTGATCGCGAATTCTTCCGCAATGGCACTGAGGACTAGTCGATGCCCCGGGGGATACTCGCGGCTGCGAATCCTTGCGCGGATCCACTCATACGCCTGCTCAGCTTTGCTCAACCGGCTGTCATCGTGAACGTTGTCAGGAGCCATCTGTCATGCCTCCCGTGCCTTGCGTGCGGGCTGAGGTAACTCGACCGGATGATCAGCCAGGTAAGCCTGGTAGGCCTTCTTGTTCTCCCCGACCGGGGGAAACAGCCCGTCGAGCGAACCGCCCTCGGACACCCGCTCGGCAACCCAGGCGTCCTCATGTTCCTTGGCCAGCGCCGCAACCGCGACTTCCTCGGCGAGGTGCCGCGGAATGACGATGACGCCGTCATCGTCGCCAACGATGATGTCTCCCGGTACGACCGTGGCGTTGCCGCAGGCGATGGCCAGATCGTGATCCCACGGAACATGCTTACGGCCGAGGACCGCCGGGTGGGGGCCTTGGGAAAACACCGGAAGACCGACCTCGCGAACCTCCTCGTAGTCTCGGACACCGCCATCGGTGACCACGCCTGCGGCGCCGCGGAACTTGGCGCGCAGGGCGAGGATGTCCCCCATCGTCCCCGAGCCGGTCTCTCGACGGGCCTCAATGACCAGGACCTCACCCGGACGGACTGCGTCGAACGCGCGCTTCTGGGCATTGAACCCACCACCATGGGAGGTAAACAGGTCCTCCCGCCCCGGCAGGAACCGCAAGGTGCGGGCGACGCCGACGAGCTTAGTGCCACGAGTCTGCGGGTACACGCCCTCGATAACCACCTGGTTGAGGCCCCGGTTGCGCAGCTGGGCGGACAATCCTGCGGTGGGGATGGCCGCCAGCATTGCGCGCAGCTCGTCGCTGATGGCGTTCGGATCTTCGGCCAGGCCCGCTGCAGCACGAGTGCCCCAGGCTTCCTCGCGCTGTTTGTCATCGATGGCGGGCAACATCCCGATGCCCTCGTCGAAGTCTCCCGGACCGGAGACCACGGTGGTGCGCAGCCGACCAGAGGTGGGGGCACCCTCAGCGGTGGGGGCGTCGACTTCGACCTCCACCACATCGCCCGGTTGGATGACGGTGGAACCGGCCGGGGTGCCGGTGAGGATGACGTCCCCGGTTTCCAGCGTCATGTGCTGGGAGAGATCCGCGACGAACTGGGCAAGCGGGAAAATCAGCTGTTCGTCGCTCGTGCCATCGTCTTGGACCAACTCACCGTTGACCCACGCACGCAGCCGCAGGGCTGCGGGGTCGACCAGCCGGGCGTCGATAAGCTCCGGACCGATGGGTGTATACCCATCGCGGCTTTTCGATCGAGTGTTGGAACCCTTGTCCTGAGCCCGAAAGTCGTAGATGCCCAGGTCATTGGAGGCAGTGACATGGGAGACGTGGTCCCAGGCCTCCACCAGCGGTACGTTGCGAGCGGGTTCACCAATGACGAGGGCAATCTCCCCTTCAAAGGCGAGCAGTTCGGTCCCCTCCGGGCGCACCACTTCGGCGCCAGAAGGCGCTAGTGAGCTGGTGGCCTTAATGAAGTAAGACGGTTGCTTCGGGCGGCGGCCGCGCTGTGCAGCACGGGATTCGAATGCCAGGTGGACGGCGATGACTTTGCCCGGATTGACGGGCAACTGGGACGCAACGGTCAATGGAACCCCCTGTGGGAATTAAAAAACACCTTGCAATTGAGTTCAGATCGTATATTATCCACCCTATGTCTGCAAGTGCTGCAGATCACATACTCGGATACTTCATGATGAGCGACACAACCACTCCGGAGATGCCATGACCCATCCAGGAAACCCTTCAGCACCAGTGAGCTCCACCCGGGAACAACGACGCGTCGTTGCCGCCACCACCATCGGTACCGCCATCGAGTGGTACGACTACTTCCTCTACGCCGCCGCGGCCGGGCTCGTCTTCAACAAATTGATGTTCAGCCCGCTGGGCACCGGTGGAGCCACCATCGTGTCCTTCCTGACCGTTGGCCTATCCTTCCTCTTCCGTCCCCTCGGCGCTTTCCTCGCCGGCCACTTCGGTGACCGATACGGCCGTCGCGCCGTCCTCATGGTCACCCTCTTCGCCATGGGCGGCGCCACTGCCCTCATTGGCCTGCTACCCACCTACGAATCGATCGGTATCCTCGCCCCGATCCTGCTCATTTTGCTGCGCATCATCCAGGGCATCTCCGCAGGTGGAGAATGGGGCGGGGCAGTTCTCCTTGCCGTCGAGCATGCCCCCAAGGGCAAGCGTGGCCTTTTCGGCGCAGGCCCTCAGGTCGGCGTCCCGATGGGCCTTCTCATGTCGTCTGGCCTCCTCGCCCTCATGAACGTCATCGCCCCCGGAGATGCATTCTTAGAGTGGGGCTGGCGAGTGCCCTTCCTCCTGTCGATCGTGCTCGTCTTCATCGGCTATTTCATTCGCGTCGGCGTCGACGAGTCCCCGGTGTTTGAGGAGATCGCCCTGCGGAAGGAAACCACTGCCAACCCGGTGGGCACCCTGTTCAAGCGCTACACCCCGCTGGTCATCGTGGCGGCCCTGCTGTTCGCCGGCCAGAACACGGTGGGTTACATGACCACCGGCGGTTATATCCAGAACTACACCACAAACCCTGAGGGCCTGGCCATGGAGCGCGGCGATGTCCTCTTGGCGGTCACCTTCTCGGCCGTGATTTGGGGAATCTCCACTCTGTTCGCCGGATGGGTGTGTGATTATTGGGGTCGGCGCAACACCTACATCGTCGGCTATCTCATTCTCGGAATCGGGGCCGCCGCACTATTCCCCCTGATCAACACGGGCAGCCTGCCGATTCTCTACCTGGCACTATCCCTCTTGAGCGTTGGCCTCGGACTGACGTACGGGCAGCAGGCAGCGGCCTATGCCGAGATCTTCCCGGCCTCGATCCGGTTCTCTGGAGTGTCCGTCACCTACGCCCTCGGCTCCATCTTCGGCGGCGCTTTTGCCCCGTCCATCTCTGCGGCACTGGTGGAAGCAACCGGCACCACCACGTCCGTCACCATCTACCTGCTCATCATGGTCACTGTCGGCTTGACCGCTGCCCTCCTGTTGCGCGATCGCACCGATATTCCCCTCGGCCCGGACCACGAGGAAGAACAGGCGTCCGGGCAGTTCCAATTCAGCCGCTAACCTCCCCTGGTCGAGCCATGCGACCCCCACCTTTTCATATACGATCTCGCACTTCTCTCCCCTCGATCCACCGCAGGAGGTCACCATGCAGTTCCACCACTACGGATACGTCTCCGAGAATCCTCGACATCATGCGCCCGCTGGCATCGGTGTGGACCGCCCCGATGAACTTCCAGACACCATGGATGTCCTCATCATCGGGTCCGGCCCGGCAGGCATGATCGCGGCGGCCCAGTTGTCGATGTTCCCAAATGTCCATACCCGCCTCGTCGAGCGACGCCCTCATCGCCTTGGCTTGGGCCAGGCCGATGGCATCCAGGCTCGTTCGGTGGAGACGTTCCAGGCTTTCGGTTTCGCCACTGAGATCACCGATGAGGCGTACCGCATCACTGAGATGTCGTTTTGGAATCAGGACCCCGAGCACCCCGAGAACATCATCCGCACCGGTCGCCCCATCGACGACGAGTTCGGCATCTCGGAGTTCCCCCATTTGATCGTCAACCAAGCCCGCGTCCTCGACTATTTCGCGCGCTTCGCGGCTAATTCACCGTCTCAGTTGACGCCAGATTACGGCTGGGAGTTCGTTGGCCTGCAGATATCCGACGATCCGGAAAACGAGGAGTATCCGGTCACGGTGGAACTCAAGCGCACCATGCCGGACGAGGAGGAGTACTCCCGTTTCGTCCGCACTCGGTACGTCATCGGTTCCGATGGAGCTCGTTCCCAGGTCCGTCGGTCCATCAACCGCAAGCTCCAGGGAGACGCTGCGAACCATGCTTGGGGCGTGATGGATGTGCTGGCGAATAGTGACTTCCCGGACATTCGAACCAAGTGCGCCATCCACTCGAAGCACGGCTCCATCCTGCACATCCCTCGCGAGGGAGGTTACTTGTTCCGCATGTACGTCGATCTCGGCGTCGTGCCAGCTGGCGACCAAGGCGCCATCCGCAACACCCCGCTCGAGGCCGTCATTCGCAAGGCCAACGAGATCACTCACCCGTACTACGTGGACGTTAAGGAGGTCGCCTGGCACTCCATCTACGAGGTCGGCCACCGCCTCGTCGATGCCTTCGACGACGTCGATCTTGATATCAACCCCGATGGGCATCCGCGCATTTTCCTCACCGGAGATGCCTGCCATACCCACTCCGCCAAGGCCGGCCAAGGCATGAACGTGTCGATGCAGGACGGTTTCAACATCGGCTGGAAACTCGGCCACGTCCTCGACGGTCGGGCCTCCGAGGAGCTCCTGCGGACGTATTCGGGTGAGCGTCAACCGGCTGCGCAGAACCTCATCGACTTCGACAAGGAATGGTCAACGCTCATGGCCACTCCGCTCGATCAGCTGGAGGATCCAGCCGCGATCGAGAAGTACTACGTCGAGGCTGAGGAATTCGCCGCCGGCTTCCTCACTACCTACGAGCAGAACCTCATCACCGGCGGCACCGAGCACCAGGATCTGGCCACCGGTTTCCCCATCGGTCGCCGCTTTAAGTCCCACCGGGCGATGCGCCGTTGCGACGCCAACGTTCTCCACCTTGGCCATCAGCATTACGCGGACGGTCGGTGGCGAATCTACGCCTTCGCCGATACCCCGGCACCCGGTCAGCCCTCGAAGCTCACCGATTGGGCGCACTGGCTCCACGAGTCGGCGGACTCTCCGGTCCGGGCCCACACCCCAGCTGATGGCGATGAGAACGCCTACTTTGATGTCAAGGTCATCTACCAGCAGCATTACCACGATTTCGATGTCACCGACGCACCGGCGGCGTTCCGGCCGCAAGTCGGTCCGCACAGGCTGAAAAATCTGGAAAATGTGTGGTCGGCGTTGAAAGAAGAAGACATTTTCGACGCCCGCGGCATCAGCCGCGAAGGCGCCGTCATCGTGGTCCGTCCGGACCAGTACGTCGCTGCGGTTCTACCGCTGGATGACACCCAAGCGCTGGCGGACTTCTTCGCCCCCATCCTGGGCTGAGCGCAACTCAAAACCCGCTCTTCCTAACAACTCCAGGGTCAATCGCCCTTCGACACCCGCCAAGTTGTTAGGAAGTGCGGGTTTCGCCGACCCCACCAACGAAAAAGTTCAGGACCCCCACCGATTCCGGTGGAAGCCCTGAACTAATTTGTGCGCCCGGAGGGATTCGAACCCCCAACCTTCTGATCCGTAGTCAGATGCTCTATCCGTTGAGCTACGGGCGCTGGCTGCTGTAGTTTCTCACTGTGCAACGAGAATGTACTTTACCCTCGTTGCCAGTGACAAACAAAACCGCTGGTTAGACGACCAATCCGAAGACTGGGACGGCGATGAAGTACGCGGCCAGGGTGATGAGGACGACGGCGATGAGGTTGAGCCAGATGCCGCCCTTGATCATGTCGCCGATCTTGACGTAGCCGGAGCCGTAGGCGATGGCGTTCGGCGGGGTGGCGACGGGGAGCATGAACGCACAGGTGGCGGACAGGGCGACGGGGATGGTGAGCAGCAGGACGTTCATTTCGGTCGCGCCGGTCAGGCCGATGCCGACGGCGACGCCGCCCATGATGGGGAGGAAGGTCGCGGCGGTGGCGGTGTTGGACGTGAACTCGGTGAGCACGAGGACCAGGAGGGCGACGGCGCCCATGAGGAGGAAGATCGGGAGGACTTCGAGGCTCTTGGCCTTTTCGCCGATCCACAGGGACAGGCCGGTGGCGGTGAACATGCCGGAGAGGGAGAGGCCGCCGCCGAAGAGGAGGAGGACGTCCCAGGGGACTTCGTTGGCGGTTTTCCAGTCGAGGAGGCGGACGCCGGTTTTGCCGTTGGCCGGGAGGGTGAACATGAGCAGGCCGGCGATGATGCCGACGATGGCGTCGTCGTACTGGATGGAGGAGCCGGTCCAGTCGATGATGAGCGGGGCGAACACCCAGGTGAGGGCGGCGACGAGGAAGATGATGCCGACCATGATTTGCGGGCGGGTCCAGGGGCCCATCTTCTGGATTTCTTCGCGGATGAGTTCGCGGCCGCCGGGGATTTCATCCATTTCGGGCTTGAACACGTTGATGAGGACGAGCCAGGCGATGAGGGTGAAGGTGGCGGCGACGGGGACGCCGACCATCATCCACTGGCCGAAGCCGATGGTGATGTCGTGGGCTTCCTTCATGTAGCCGGCGAGCAGGGCGTTGGGCGGGGTGCCGATGAGGGTGCCCAGGGAGCCGATGGAGGCGGAGTAGGCGATGGCGAGCATGAGGCCGGTGGCGAAGTTCTTCTGCTTGCGCATGCCGCCGACGATGCCGGCGGTGAGCTGCAGGACGGACAGGCCGATGGGGAGCATGACGACGGCGGTCGCGGTGTTGGAGACCCACATGGAGAGGAAGCCGGTGGCGACCATGAAGCCCAGGATGAGTCGCTTCGGGCTGGTGCCCACGGCCATGACCACGGCGAGTGCCATGCGGCGGTGGAGGTTCCAGCGCTGGAGGCCTAGGGCGAGGAGGAAGCCGCCGAGGAAGAGGAAGATGGTGGAGCTGGCGTAGGGGCCACCGACCTGCGCGAAGGTGGCTACCTGGGCGATGGGGAACACCGCGATGGGCACGAGTGCGGTCGCTGCCAGCGGGATGGCTTCGGTCATCCACCACACGGCCATGAGGACGGTGATCGCGGCGACGATGCGCATCGATTGGTGGGTGTACTCGGTGTCGGCCTTCGCACCGGCCGATTGGAGGACGGTGTCGGCGGCGTCGGCCGGGAAGATGAAGTAGACGAGTGCGGCGAGCAGCAGGCCGATGATGATGCCAGCGGCTTGGCGGTGCCATTCGCGAGAGTCGCGGATTTCGGTGAGATCACCTTCGGTGGCGGCGGTGCTCTCGTGAGTGTGAGGAGTGCTCATATGGCGTGCACAGTCCTTTAACAGAGTCGGGGGAGTAAATCATAGATTGGATGTGATGTTACTGACATCGCTGGCGATATTCGGAAATCATCACGGCCCCGCGGACGTGAAATCGATGACAAATGACCGGCCTTGGACTGTGACCTGCCCTAATCTCCCCAGACGCTCCGCATAGCACCCCCAGGATGGGGGCAACTGGCATGTACCTTATAGGCCGAGGACAGCCTTGGCTATGAGGAAGTAGATGATGAGGCCGGTGGCGTCGCAAAACGTCGAAATAAACGGGTTGGAGAAGACGGCGGGGTCGGCGCCGAGTTTCTTGGCGATGATCGGCATCAGCCCGCCCACGGTCGCCGACATCATGCACACCAACAGCAGGGTGGAGCCGATGACGATCCCGATGGGCAGGCCGTAGACGAGCGTGGCCAGTGCGAATCCGAGGCCTCCCAGCAGGGAGCCGAGGAGGACGCCGACCCGCAGCTCGCGCCAGGCGACGTGCAGGATGTCCCTGGCGCGGACGTCGCCAAGCGCAATTGCCCTGGTGACGGTGGTGGCGGCCTGGTTGCCGGTGTTGCCGCCGGTGCCGGTGAGCAGCGGAATGAACAGGCTGAGGACGACCGCCGCGGCGAGCGTGTCTTCGAACGTATCCAGCACTTGCACGGTGAGCAGCGCGGACAGCGCGAGGACCAGCAGCCACACGATGCGGGATCGCACGACTTTGAACAGCGGCGTGGATAAGTAGGGCTGCTGGAGTGGCTCCGAGGCGCCCGAGCGGGCGGAGTCCTCCGAATCGGCTTCCTCGACGATCTCGTGCGCATCATCGAAGGTGAGCACGCCGACGAGGCGGTTCGACTCATCCACGATTGGCATCGCGAGCAGGTCCAGCGCCAAAAACCAGCGGGCGGTTTCCTCCGCCGAGTCATGTGCCGCCGCCACAACCGGCGGTTGCATGAGCGTATCGACGCCCCCGTCCCCCTCCGCGGTGAACAGATCACGCAGGGACGTCACTCCCACCACCACGCGATCGTGCGTGATCACCGGGACGGTGTAGATGGTCTCCACTTCACCTGCCACCCGCCGCAGTTCCGCGAGCGCCTGTTCCACCGTCATCGAGGCATAAATCAATGGCACCTCCGGCGACGTCCGGCGACCCACGGAGCCCTTGGGGTAACCCAGTACGACACCGGTGACATCGCGTTTGGAATCATCCAAGTTCTTGAGCAGCCGCTCGGCGATCTCCGCGGGCAGTTCATCGAGCAGGGATACGCGATCTTCGGGGCCGAGTTCGGCGAAGAAGTCGTACACGGCGGCATCGCCCAGCGCATCAATGAGGTCCGCCTGGTGGGCGGCATCCAGTGCATCGAAAACGGCGATGGAGCGGCGGCGCGACAGTAGCCGCAGGACCAACGCGGCCCGGGTCGGCGTGGAGCGCTCCACCAGCGCGACGATGTCCTTGATCGGCGCCTTCTCCAGCAGCTCCGAGATCTCCTCGGCCCGCTCCGGAGGCACCTGGGCATCGGTGCGGAGGATTTTTTCCAGCCGGTCCAGCACATCGGTGGTCACAGCTTGGGCCTCCTTAGACTGACGGTGGCCTAGCTGGGGATTAGGTGGTGCGCCCGGAGGGATTCGAACCCCCAACCTTCTGATCCGTAGTCAGATGCTCTATCCGTTGAGCTACGGGCGCAGAGCGGAGACGAGAGGATTCGAACCTCCGGCCCGCGGTTAGGCAGGCAACTCATTAGCAGTGAGTCCCATTCGGCCACTCTGGCACGTCTCCCGGCCCACGATGAGACACCGTGAGACCTCTGCGAATCCTACCTGTGCCCCTCCCCCGCAATCAAACTACGTCGGTACCACCCCGAAGAACGTCTAGAATTGGGCCCATGATTCGCCCTGATCTGGCCACTATGCCAGCCTACGTCCCCGGCAAGCGCCTGCCAGACGCGCTGAAGCTCTCCTCCAACGAGGTGTGCACGCCCCCGCTCGCGGTCGCCGTTGAAGCCATGGCTCAGGCTGCGGGCACCGCACACCGCTACCCGGACATGGGGGCGGTGGAGCTGCGTGCGGCCCTGGCCGATCACCTGGAGCTAGATCCCGAGCAGATCGCCGTAGGCTGTGGCTCCTCGGCACTGTGCCAGCAATTGGTGCAGATCAGCGCACTGCCGGGCGATGAGATTATTTTCCCTTGGCGCAGCTTCGAGGCTTATCCCATCTTCGCGCAGGTCGTCGGCGCTACGCCCGTCCCCGTTCCGCTCACCGAGGACGGTGGCCATGACCTCGACGCCATGGCCGCGGCCATCACCGACCGCACCCGCCTCATTTTCCTGTGCAACCCCAATAACCCCACGGGAAATACGCTGACCCAGGCCGAGTTCGATGAGTTCATGGCGAAGGTACCAAGCGACATCATCGTCGGGCTGGACGAGGCCTACTTTGAGTACAACCGCGCGGTCGATACGCCGGTGGCGACGGAGGAGATTGCCAAGCACCCCAACGTCGTCGGCCTGCGCACGTTCTCCAAGGCTTATGGGCTTGCTGGCGTCCGGGTGGGCTACGCCTTTGGCGCGCCGGAGATCATCACCGCGATGAATAAGGTCGCTATTCCCTTCGCGGTGAGCTCGGTCGCGCAGGCGGGGGCGATCGCGAGCCTCAACGCCGCCGATGAATTGCTGGAGCGCACCGAGGAAACCGTGGAGCAGCGCGATCGCGTGGCTGCGGCTCTCGGCGCGCCCCGCAGCCAGGGGAACTTCATTTGGCTGGATAACCCCCAGGCCCACGACCTGGCCGCCTACTTGGCCGACAACAACGTCCTCGTCCGCGCGTTCCCGGAAGGGGTGCGTGTCTCGGTGACCACCGAGGAGGAGGCCGATCGGCTCCTGGCGGCCTGCGGACCTTACCTGAAGGAGACTTAAATGCTTCGGTTCATTCTCAACGTCATTGTCACCGCGATTGCCCTGTTCTTTGTCACCCGCATTGTCTCGGGCGTGACCATCGTCCCCGCGGATGACACCTGGGCATTCATCTGGGTGGCGGTGGTGTTCGTGCTGGTCAATGCCACGCTGGGGCCGGTGTTGCGCATCCTCGGCGCGCCCGTCACCATCATCACCTTTGGGCTGTTCGCCCTGGTTATCAACGCGGTGTTGTTCCTCATCGTCGACTGGGTCAGTGGGATCTTCAACCTCGGCCTGAGCATCGACGGTTTCTGGGCGGCGCTCGTCGGCGCGATCGTCATGTCGATTGCCACGTGGGTCCTCGACATTGTGCTGCGCTCCGTCGGCGTCAGCCGGGACTAGCCTCCCGCGAACGGCGGCAAGACGTCGACCCGCTGCACCCCGGCCAGGGGTGTGGAGCGGGTCGACGAGCGGCCGTCGATAAGGAACGTGCAGTGTTCGAGCACGTCCCGCAAGCTCATGCCGGCGTCGGTGGTGCCTGTGAGGGCGCTCGCGCGGGCGTCGAGAAGCTCTCCGAGGGTGTCGGGGACGGTCTCAACCGTCTCGGCGGCGGTGCCAGCGGCGGCTCGGGCGGCGGCGAAATAATGAATCTCCACGCCTTTCAGCATGCCATTACGATGGCGGTATGGTCACCCCCGAGGAACATGCCGCCGCGATTGCGCGGTTGATCACCGAACAGCCGGCCGTCGCCGTCCCGCTTGTCGACGCCCGCGGGCGCCTCCTCGCCGCCCCCGTCACTGCCGAGTTCGACTCGCCGCGCTTCGACAACTCCCAGATGGACGGCTACGCCCTGTCTGCCGCCCACCTGGCCGGTGGGGAGCTCCCCGTCGGCGCGACCCTGGCCGCAGGAACCGACCCCGATGCCCTCTACCCAGACGGCATCGCCGCGGAGATCGTACCCATCATGACCGGCGCGAAGGTGCCCCGGGGGACGGCGGCGATCGTGGCGATCGAACACTGCGACCCACCCACCTTTGGCGCGGCCACGGTGGCAGTCCCCGCGGACATCCCGCTCGGCCAGTTCATCCGGCCCGCGGGCAGTGACATCGCCGCCGGGGAGACCCTGCTGGAGGCAGGCGCCGTGATCACCCCCGTGGCCATCGGCGTTCTCGCTGGCCAGGGCATCACGGACGTCGAGGTCCGCGGGCGGCACCGAGTGATCGTGTGCACGGGTGGAGCGGAAATCGGCGCCGATTCCGCGGCCGCGATCCCCGACGCCAACGGCCCCATGTTGCAGGCCCTGTGCGCGCAGGCGGGGATCGACGTCGCCGCGCACGTGCGCACCATCGACGACCCGGAGCAGCTGGCCGCCGACCTGGGCTCGGTCATCGAGCAGCTCAACCCCACGGCGATCATCACCTCCGGCGGCATCTCGGCGGGCGAGTTCGAGGTCATCCGCCAGGTCCTCGCGCCGCACGGGTGGTTCGGCCACGTTGACCAACAGCCCGGTGGCCCCCAAGGCTGGGCCGTGTTCCACGATGTGCCCGTGATCTGCCTGCCCGGCAACCCCGTGTCCACCCTCGTCAGTTTCCGCCTGTTCGTCGCCCCCCTCCTGGGTACGGCGCCCGCTGCGGTCACCTCTGTCATGGGCACCGATGCCCCCGGCCTGCCCACCAAGGAGCAATTCCTCCGCGGCGTTATCGCCGACGGGACAGCCCACCCGGTGGGCGGCGCGGGATCGCACCTGCTGGCCCAGGCCCTGGGGGCCACGTGCCTCATCCGCATACCTGCCGGCGGGGTGCCCGCAGGCACTACCGTCACCGCCTATCCTCTGGGAGCATCCTCATGAGCACTGGCTTGGTCGTCATCGCCTCGACCCGCGCCGCAGCCGGCATCTACGAGGACCGCTCGGGACCCATTGCGGTGGACTTCCTACGCCGCATGGGCCTGGATACCCCGGAGCCGCTCGTGGTGGCGGATGCTGATATCCCGACCACCCTCCGCCGCATCCTGGCCGACCCGCCGACGGTCCTGCTTACCTCCGGGGGCACGGGCGTCACGGACGATGATCGCACCGTCGACGCCGTCGCCCCGTTCCTCGTTCGTGAACTACCGGGCATCGTGCAGGCCTTCTGGTCTCGCGGGCAGGAATCCACGCCCCTGGCCATCCTTTCCCGCGCGGTGGCGGGCATGACGGCGCAGGGCACCTTCGTGATGACGTTGCCCGGCTCCACAGGCGGCGTCCAGGATGGCTGCGCCGTCTTGGAACCGATTCTTCCCCATCTTCTCCTCCAGCTAGAAGGTAACCATGAGCACTGATCCCGAGTACGTGGCCGCCCACACGGGCCTAGTCATCGGCGCCCTCATTACTGAGGAACCCCTCGACCCACTCCTGGCCGAAGCCCGCGCTAAGACCCTGACCGAGGCGATGGGCGCGCTCGTCGTCTTCGAGGGTGTGGTCCGCGACCATGACGGCGGGGAGCGCGTGCGCAGCCTCGACTACAGCGCCCACCCCACCGCGCCGGAGATCATTGCGCAGGTCGCTGCGTCGGTCAGCGCCGCCCACCCCGATACTCGCCTGTGGACGGCGCACCGCGTCGGCCCCCTACGCATCGGTGACGTTGCGTTCCTGGCGGTGGCGGCGAGCGCGCACCGTCGACAAGCATTCGAGGCGTGCAGCGAGCTCGCCGACCGCGTCAAAGCTGAGGTTCCCATCTGGAAGGAACAGCAGCTGGTCAATGGTGACACGCAGTGGGTGGGTCTCGAATGACGCCGCCCGATCAGCGCTTCAGCCGCCAAGTCTCCCTCATTGGTCAGGGCGCGCAAGACAAAATCCGCTCCAGCCACGTCGCGGTGGTCGGCGCCGGGGGCCTTGGCTCTCCGGCCCTGCTCTACCTCGCCGGGGCGGGCGTCGGGCATGTGAGCATCATCGACGACGATGTCGTCGAACTCTCTAACCTGCACCGACAGGTGATCCATGACACCGCGGGCGTCGGCAAGCGGAAGACGGAGTCCGCGCGGGACGCCATGCTCGCCCTCAACCCCGACCTCCACATCACGGTGGTCAATGAGCGCCTGAACAGGGACAACTCCGTCGATATCCTCCGCGGCGCCGATGTCGTCCTCGACGGCACCGACAACTTCAACACCCGCCACGTCGTCTCCGCCGCCTGCGCCACCCTCGGCGTTCCGCACGTGTGGGCGTCCATCCTCGGCTTCGACGCGCAGCTCTCCGTCTTCCACGCCGGCCACGGCCCCGTCTACGAAGACCTCTTCCCCGCTCCCCCCGCGCCCGGCGCCGTGCCCTCCTGCGCGGAGGCGGGCGTGCTCGGGCCGCTGGTGGGCATCGTCGGTTCCGCCATGGCCTCCGAAGCATTAAAGCTGGTCACGGGCCTGGGCACCCCCCTCATCGGCACGTTGGGCTACTTTTCCTCGCTCGACGGCCGCTGGGATTACCTCCCCGTCGCCGGCTCCCCAGAGACCGTGGACAGGCTCTTGCGGGAGGGCCCGCCGTCGCAGGGCGTGCGCGAGGTCAGCACCATCCCCGATGGTGCCCTGCTTATCGACGTCCGCGAGCCCCACGAATACGCCACCTCCCACCGGCCCGGCGCGCGCAACGTCCCCCTGCAGCTGATCCTCGATGGAAAGTGGCTGCCCCCCGAGGGGGAGACCGTGGTCATGTACTGCGCCAGCGGGCAACGTTCCGCGACGGCCGTGGCTGCCCTCGCTGCCCGCGGCATCGTTGGGCCAGCCAGTTTGATTGGCGGAGACGGCGGGATTTGAACCCGCGGAGGTGTAACCCTCGCTGGTTTTCAAGACCAGTGCATTCGGCCGCTCTGCCACGTCTCCTCGGGGAGAAACCTTACCTGACTCACCCCCCGGCTTCGAAAACTTCCCCTACCCTGGTCAGTTATGAAGGCCATCACAGTGACCAACCCAGACGACCCGACGTCCCTCGCTCTCACCGAGGTTGACCTCCCGCAGCTCAAGGACGGGGAGGTCCTGGTGAAGGTGCAGGCCGCGGGCGTCAACCGCGCCGACCTGCTGCAGGCGAAGGGCCATTACCCGCCGCCGCGCGGAGCCTCGGAGATCATCGGCCTGGAGTGCGCCGGCGTCATCGAGGACCCGGGGACCACGGGCCGCGCGAAGGGCGAACAGGTCGGGTGCCTGCTCTCCGGTGGCGGCTACGCCGAGTACGTCGCGGTCCCCGAGGGCCAGCTCATGCCGATCCCCGAGGGCTATTCGCTGGCCGAAACCGCCGCGATCGTCGAGGTTGCCTGCACCGTGTGGTCGAACCTCGGGATGCTTGCCGATGTGCAACCCGGCCAGACCGTCCTGCTCCATGGCGGCGCGGGCGGCATCGGCACCTTCGCCATCCAACTGTGCAAAGCCCTCGGCGCGACCGTAGCCGTCACCGCTGGTTCCGCCGCAAAGCTAGAGACGTGCCGCGAGCTGGGCGCGGACATCCTCATCAACTACCGGGAAGAGGACTTTTCCGAGGTCCTCAAGGGCCGCTGCGACGTCATCCTCGACATCATCGGCGCGAAATACCTCAAGCAAAACCTCCGGGCCCTGGGCGAGGACGGCCGCCTCATCATCATCGGCCTCCAAGGCGGCACCACCGCCGAGATCAACCTCGGTGCCCTCCTGCCGCGCCGCCTCACCGTCAGCGGCACCACGCTCCGCGCGCGTTCCGCCGCCGGAAAAGCAGAGGTTGTGCGTTCCACCATCGAGCACGTGTGGCCCATGCTTATCGACGGCCGCGTCACCCACCACATCCACACCATCCTCCCGCTCGCCGACGCCTCACGCGCTCACGCGCTGCTCGACTCCGGCGAGGTCACTGGCAAGATCGTGCTTGAGGTGGCCTAAGCCAGAGAGGCAACCACGCGGGTGAGGTGCTCGATGTCGTGGCGAGTATTAAACGGACCCAGCGACACCGTCACCGCCCCGCCCACCTCGTCAACGCCCATCTCATCAAAGACCTCCATGTCCGGCAGGACGGTGGTGATAATGCCGTTGTCACTCAGCCGCTGGCACACCGTCGTGGCCGGTACTCCCCGCACCGCAAACGACAACCGCGGGATGCGCTCCCCCAGCCCACCGTCGCCGGCCTCCCCACTGATGCCCACCAGGTGCACGGAATGATGCGTACCGATCATCGTGATCAGATCATCCATCAAACCCTGCAGATAAAAATGCATCTGCTGCAAAGAATCAGCCACCTGCCGATGCCGGTGCCCAAAACCCTCCACCAGGCCCGCCAAGTGATCAATCACCGCCGGCACCCCGCCAGCCAAGCCCGGGACGAGATCCTGCTCCACCAACGGATCAATGCGGCGGAACATCGCCGGATCGCGGAAGACCAGCGCCGCCATCTGCGGCCCACCCATCTCCGCCACATCAAGAGCCACGATGTCCGCGCCCCAGCCCTCCAGGTCAACGGAACGATACGGGGCAAAAGCCGACGCATCCACCACGACCCACGCCCGCGAACGCGAACGCACCGTATCCACGATATCGGCCACCGGAGCGACCGTCCCCAAATACGACTGCGCCGCCGACAACGTCACCAGCCTCGTCGAACCATCCACCAGCTCACGGAACTGCCAGCTCGGCAGCGACCCCGTACCCAGATCCGGTTGCGCCCACCGCACGTCCTCCGTCAGCGTCTCAAACACCGCGTTACGCTCCGGCGCATCCAACCGCGAGAGGACAATGGACGAGGAATACCGGAACATCGGCTGCATCGCCCGCGCCAACTGCCCGTACAGGGCCTGCAGGTTCGGACCTAGGACAACCTGCGACGCTTCGGCGTCGCAGAATTCTGCGACGGCGGTCCGAGCGACGTCGAGAAGCATGTCACCCACCACCCGAACAGTCCCATCATCCGCCGCAACGCGACTGGACTGGCGGAAAGAACGCGCCACCGACGCCGAGACCCGTTCCGGGATCTGCGGGCAATCGTGGGCGTTGAGGTAGGTCCATCCGTCGCCGAGGGATGTATAAAGTCCCCGAACGCTGGCCACGTCATAGACCATTACGGACTCCTCCTTATTACTTTCAGGCATCGACTACCTAGTATGCCCCTTAGAGTTTTTTAATGCACGCTTGGCCCCCAGATGAATAGCCCCACGTCAACATGGTTTCCAACAGGGCCACGAACGCGCAGATACCGGCGATTCCCGACCCCACCGCTAGGGTGTAGGTGTGCAGGAACAAGCCCCCAACCGTGACCTACGTGCCGACGTCGCCCGGATGACCGAGGCCATTACTACCGACGTCCCGCCCTCCCGGTCCAAAACCTTCGCCGCCGCGTGGAACGACCTCGCCCGCGGATTCAAGCAACACGAGCTCTGGCTCCAGCTGGGCTGGCAAGACATCAAACAGCGCTACCGCCGCTCCACCCTCGGCCCCCTCTGGATCACCATCGCCACCGGCGTCATGGCCCTCGCGCTCGGCCTGCTCTACTCGATGCTCTTCCAGCTCTCCCTCGCCGAATTCCTCCCGCACGTCACCGTCGGCCTCATCATCTGGGGATTCATCTCCGGCTGCATCCGCGACGGCTCGGACATCTTCATCGACAACGAAGGCCTGATCAAACAGCTGCCCTCGGCCCTGTCCGTCCACGTGTACCGGCTGGTCTGGCGCCAAACGATCTTCCTCGCGCACAACCTGGTCATCTGGGTCATCCTCATGCTCATCTTCCCCCGCGACCTCGGCTGGGAGATCCTGCTCACCCTCCCCGCCATGGCACTACTGATCCTCAACGGCGTGTGGGTAGCCATGTTCTTCGGCATCGTCGCCACCCGCTACCGCGACGTCGCCCCCCTCCTCGAAGCCCTAGTCCAGCTCCTCTTCTACATCACCCCCATCGTCTGGACGACCCAAACCCTCAAAGAACAAGGCGGCGACGTCGCCCAACGCGCCCTCCTCGCCGAGATCAACCCACTATTCCACTACCTAGAAATCATCCGCGCCCCCATGATCGGCCAACCCATCGCCGCCTACCACTGGTGGATCGTCCTGGCCTGCACCGCCATCGGCCTCGTCCTCGCTCTACTGGCCATGAAGCAATGGCGCTTCCGCGTGAGCTACTGGGTATAGGAGAACACCATGGTCTCAATTGACACATACAACGCCTGCGTCGACTTCCCCATCTTCGACGCCAAGTCCCGCTCGATGAAGAAAGCCCTGCTCTCCACAGCCGGCGGCGCCATCGGCCGGAACCAAGACAACACCGTCGTCGTCGAAGCACTCCGCGACGTCAACCTCCACCTGCGCGAAGGCGACCGCGTCGGCCTCGTCGGCCACAACGGCGCCGGCAAATCCACCCTGCTGCGCCTACTGTCCGGCATCTACGAACCCACCCGCGGCTCCGCTGACATCCGCGGCCGCGTCGCCCCCGTCTTCGACCTCGGCGTGGGCATGGATCCCGAAATCTCCGGCTACGAGAACATCATCATCCGCGGACTCTTCCTCGGACAGACCCGCAAGCAGATGAAAGCCAAAATCGACGAGATCGCCGACTTCTCCGAGCTCGGCGAATTCCTCAACATGCCCCTGCGCACCTACTCCACCGGCATGCGCGTGCGCCTCGCCCTCGGCGTGGTCACCTCCATCGAGCCCGAAATCCTGCTTCTCGACGAAGGCATCGGAGCCGTCGACGCCGCCTTCATGGCTAAAGCCCGCGTCCGACTCCAAGAACTAGTCAAACGCTCCGGCATCCTCGTTTTCGCCTCCCACTCCAACGATTTCCTGGCACAGCTCTGCAACACCGCATTGTGGATCGACCACGGCGAAATCCGCACCGCCGGGCTTGTCGACGAGGTCGTCGAAGCCTACGAAGGCAAGGGCGCCGGCGACTATGTGCGCTCGCTGCTCAAGCGCTTCGACGAGGAGCCCGAAACCCGCACTTCCTAACAACTCCGGGTGCTTCCACCCTCCCCCACCGCCGGAGTTGTTAACCAACGCGGCTTTCCACCCCCTGCCCACCGGCAAACCAGCACTTCCTAACAACTCCCGGCCCTTCCACCCTCCCCCACCACCGGAGTTGTTAGCCAACGCGGCTTTCCACCCTGCCACCACCGGCAAACCCGCACTCCCTAACAACTCCCAGCCCTTCCACCCTCCCCCACCGCCGGAGTTGTTAACCAACGCGGCTTTCCACCCTGCGCCCCAGCCCAACATCACTTAGGGTGATCCCCAAGGGGGGAAGGATCGTATGGGGACGAGTCACTTTCGGAAGCCGCTGGAGGCGAACCGAGTCGTTAGTTTGAAGCTGATGGTCGACAATGGGGTGAGCAGGAATCAGGTGAGGCGGTTGGTCGCCGAGGGCCAGATGTTTCGCGTCGAGCGGGGTGTTTTCACGACGTCGAAGCCAGAGGGGACACTCCTGTTGCGGGCGTTGCTCCTCCGGCGGCCTCATCTCATTTTCACTGGTAGGACCGCGATTGAGCTGCTGACGGACGCTCCGTTGACGCGACCGATCGTCGGGATTGTGCGGCCGGAGGATTCGAATCATTCGACGCCGCTGCTCACGGTGAAGAGGCGTCGGCATTGCCCTTTTCAGGAGCATGAGGGCCTCAACATTGCTCCGCCGGCGGTGGCGGTGGCGGATGCTCTGGGGGAGGTGGGGGAGGATGAGCTCCTGGACTTCTTGGAGTCCTCCTATGCCACTCGGAAGGGGAAGCAGAAGCTGGAGCAGGATCTGCGCGGGTTCCCGAGGATGCCGGGAAAGCTCAAGTCTTTGCTGAGTCACGCGGCGATCGGGGCGGATAGTGTGCCGGAGAAGCAGGTTTTTCGGGAGCTGCGTCGGCGGGGGCTGAAGGTGGTGCAGAATCAGCAGATCGGGGCGTATTTCTTTGATGGGGTGCTGGAGAAGTCGAAGATCATTGTGGAGATTGATGGCTTTGCGTTTCATTCTGCGGAGTTCCAGGACACGTTTGTTCGGGATCGGTGGAAGCAGAATTTTGCGATGCGGCAGGGGTATCGGGTGCTGCGTTATTCGGGGAGTTGCGTGATGTATCACCTGGATAAGGTGGTGGAGCAGATCGTGGCGGCGGCTAACGGCGACCCGACACCGTTGCGTTCGGAGGCTCGGGCGGTGTGGGAGTGGCACGAAACGTACATGAGAGACGGACCGTTGGGGGCGGGGATGGCACAATAAGGAACATGCCTCACGCTGCGATTCCCTCTTTGTCTCGATCCGGTTCGACGGCGGCGGTGATCGTGACGCATAAGCGCGTCGATTTGCTCCGCGCTTCGTTGGAGCAGGTGGTGAACCAGACTCATCCGGTGGAGTGGGTGATTGTGGTGGACAATGGCTGTGAGGGGGCCGTCGAGAAGCTGGTGAGTGACCTGGCTGGTGACCGGGCGGTGTATCTGCCCAGCCGGACCAACTTGGGTGGTGCTGGTGGTTTTGCTTATGGGTTTTTGACGGCGCTCGCGCTTGGCGCGGAGGCGATTTGGTGTGCGGATGATGATGGCCGTCCGGCGGACGGCACCGTGTTGTCCACGCTTTACGACGTCGCTGAGGCCCACCACCTGCACGAAGTCTCACCGGTGGTGTGCAATATCGACGACCCGGATCGTCTGGCGTTTCCGCTGCGGCAGGGTTTGGTGTGGCGTCGGCGGCGCAGTGAGTTGGAGGGGGATTTCCTGCCGGGGATCGCGAGTTTGTTTAATGGCGCGCTGATCAGTGCCCGCGCGATGGAGATCATTGGCGTGCCGGATTATCGGCTGTTCATTCGTGGCGACGAGGTGGAGTACCATCGCCGCCTCGTCCGTTCCGGTTTGGAGTTCGGTACTGCCCTGACCACGGCGTATCTGCATCCGGATGGGTCGGATGAGTTCCGGCCGATTTTGGGTGGGCGGATGCACACGCAGTACCCGGACAATGAGGTCAAGCGCTATTTCACGTATCGCAACCGGGGGTACATCATGTCGCAGCCGGGTATGCGGAGGTTGTTGCCGCAGGAGTACGCGCGGTTTGGGTGGTTTTTCTTGGTGCAGGAGCGGGATCCGAAGGCGTTCTTTGAGTGGTTGCGGTTGCACCGGCAGGGTCGGAATGAGAAATTTACTCGGCCGGAGAGTAAGTAAAACTACTTGAAGATGAACAGCCGCTGGACCACGAAATTGATCACGGTGGCGGTGCCTTGCGCGATGAGGAAGGCCACGACGATGGCGAGCGTGGAGCCCCAGTCCCAGCTGGTGAAAAGCCGGTAGAAGGCGGCGTGCAGGCCCACGTTGACGAAGTAGGTCACGGTGTACAAGGCGGCGACCATGAAGAAGCGCTTAGATGAGGGCGCGGCCTGGAAGGTCCACCGGCGGTTGATGAGGTAGGCCGTGATGGTGCCGAAGATGAAGCCGACGGAACGGGCCAGGACGGGGCCGGCGCCGAAGAAGACTTGGAAGACCCAAGTCAGGCCGAGGTCGACGACGGCGGAGATGCCGCCGGAGATGATGAATCGGACGGCCTGAGTTTTCAGATCTTTCCCCTCGGCAGCGGCGGCGGCTGCGGGGGCGGATGCTGAGACGTTCGAGGGGTTAGACACGAGAGAACACCCTACCTGTACAAGGTGTCAGGCTCTAAGGAGCTCGCGGTAGAAATCGAGGCGGTCGACGGGTGAGAGGGCATCGGTGCCGTAGGCGCCGACGTCGGAAAGCACGCGCAGCGACTCGACGCAGGCGGCGCGGGTGGCGGGTCCGTCGAGGGGCCAACCGAGGCCGCCCATGGTGGCTTCGAGGACGTGGTTGGACATCGCTTCATCGCCCATGCAGGCCAGGGCGAGGACGATGGCCCAGAACGCGTCGCGCTCCATGGGGTCGGTTTCCACGGGCAATTGGTCGAGGACGGCGGACACGTCGGCGGGCAACGAGCCGGGCCGGGTGAGGTCGAGCGCTTGCAGCAAGGGAACGAAGTCGAAGATGCCACTGCGGTCGATCAGGCTTCTGACCTCGCTGTTCGTGGCGGCGAGGACCTCGCGGATGGTGGTGGTGCCGGTGAGTTGGGCGTTGATGTCAGCAAGGTCGAAGCCTTGCCCGCCGAAGGAGCCGGAACCGCCGACGCACAGTGCCCGGGGGGTGCCGGCGTCGCGCGGGTATGACTCGATGGCCGAGATGTCGATGACCCACAACCCCCAGTGGTAGGCGAGGGTGTCGCCTTCGCTGCGGAGGTGGGTGTGGATGGCATCGGCGGCGTCGATGCGCTCGTCCCGATCACCGGCCTGGCTGAAGTGCCACGGCGTTGCGCCGGTGTCCTCCCCAAGGCCGAAGGTGGTGACCAGAATCTCATGCAAATCGGCGAGGTGGAGGCTGTCGTTGACACCGATGTGGCGGTGCACTTCCTCATCGGCGCGAATGTTGGAGGCGCGCAGGATGATGGTGCGGGCGGTTCGCTGGCGTCGCTGGCGAGCGGTCGCCAGATCGACGACGACGTTGGCGGCACCGTTGCTGGACATGCTTTCCAGGGTAGCGAGAAGCCCGCCGGTAGCGCAGAATCCTACGGCAGCGGGAACGGGCGCGTCTGTGCCCCGAGCGCTTCCTGCAGGAATTTCCGGGATCGGCGCTGGCCTTCGATGGTGTGCCATGCCTCGACCAGCTCCGCGACGGCCGTCGCATACACCCAGGCGTTCTCCGCGACTGGTTCGCCGCGGTACGCGTCCCGCAGCTTTTCTGCGTCCACCGTCCCCGACGGCACTGCCCACACCGGCGCCGTCAGCTTCGGGTTGTCCTCCTTGGCGGCGGTTACTGCCGCCTTGATGTCGGCGACGGCGGCAAGAAGGGCACCCACAAGCTCGGTGAGTGGCTGCGCGGTGTCCAGGACGTAGGCGCTGGCAGTGAGGTCGCCGAGGCGGTCGGGGTCGACGAAGCCGTCGCCGACGATCCATGCTCCCGCGAGCATGCCGGAGGCGGACGGACCATCGGGGGCGGTCTGTACGTGCCACACGACGGTGCAGTCGGGTTGCTTATCGACGACCGCGATCAGCGGATGTTCCACAGTCACTCCGCGAGCTCAACGCGCTGGCGGTGGCTGAGCTCGGACAGCGCGAACACGCTCACTCCGGCGATCACTCCCAAGACCGTGTTGGGGCGTTTGACCCCTCGCTTGCGCAAGCTCTTAACCATGGATCGCCGCATCATCCCATCCAGCTTGAGCAGCCCGGCAGAGACGACACCAACCCCGCCAATAATCAGCCACGTGCGAGCTGGGGAGTCGACGCTAATGTCACCGGCCTTGAGTTCCCACTCGGGACCTGCAGTTTTACCAATATCCCCAATCGACCGGCGCAGATTATCTGCGACGACGGAAAGATCGTTGTCCGGGTCATCATCAAGTGCGTTGAGGACAGCTACCGAAGCCATACCAACAGTGAAAATGCCGGTGCCAACAAGAAAGCGGAGAAACTTCGATTCGATGTAGTCGGGCAAAGACATGATGGTTCCGGCGACGCTAGCTTGAGCCACGCGTCCGGCCAAGGTGTCATCGAGGCTGTAGTAGTCAGTCATGGCACTCATCCTAGCGGCTACCCTGGTGGATATGTTCGGAAGAAACAAGGGCTTCGACCCCGAGAAGGACCAGTATGAGGGCCGTTTCATCGCCGCCGAGGAAACCAACCTCCCCCTCAATGACCTCATGACCCGGATGCTGGCTCAAGAGCTACCGATCCTCGACAGCCACGAGCGCGGCACCGTTTACCGCCTGCTCCGAGAATATGCGGCGTCAGGACAGCCCCAGATCACCAGCCAAGAGGAACTGCCCGCCGAGATCAGGGACATCCTCGACCTGTAGCAGCTCATAGACAAGCAGTTGGGCCCCACCACTTGTACAAGTGGTGGGGCCCAACTGCTTTAGCGTGTTGCTTCGTAGTGCTTAGTACGAAGAGGTGGCGATGCCAACCAGGTCCTGCACGTAGTCGCCGGCGACGCTGAAAGCGCCGCGAGCGGAACCGGCTGCGACATCGAAGCCGCCGCGCAGTGCATCCAGGGTGGCCTTGAACAGGTCAACAATAAACATAGGCGTGTCCTCTCTTTATTTCCCTTCGGGCAGAACTTCCGAACTGCCCCTTGAGCGCCATAATGCCAAGGGTTGCAGGCCACCGCAACGGCCAAAACCGCGATCAGAGGCATTCCCGCATGAAGAGGGCCTAATGTGAATATCCTGGCAACGTCCCAGTTCAGCGCCCTAGGGACCCGCCAGTGTCGCTGCGGAGGCGGATCCGGGCATGAAAAAACCCCAGGCATAAAGCCTGGGGTCATTCGGCGCTATTCCCAAAGGGCCTAGCGTCTTCCTAGATCTTCTTAGGCGAAGATGTCGGAGGACAGGTCGCCAACGGTGTTGGAGATGGCGGTGAACAGGCCGACGATAACGCCCTGAAGGTTGGTTGCAAGAGTCTCGATGAGGGAAGCCATGTTAGTAGCCCTTTCGTAGTGTTTCGAACAAGCCGTCTGACTTGCTCCGTAGCTATACTATCGCAAACTTTCCGCGGCGAGGGCAAACCCAGCGTCCACCCAGGTTCCGCGATTCAAATCGCGGAAAGTATTCGTCCCGCGCCGTTTCCAAACGTCAGGCGCGAAATTTGCGGGGCCGATCGTTATAAAACAGTTGCATGAAAAGTCAGGACAACTACCCCCGATCGGGGGTAAGCAAAAGGCCCGCAGAACTAATTCCGCAGGCCAGATGCCAAGCTCTAACATGGCTGAGCTAAAACAAGCGCGCATAATATGCATCGGGCATTGATACCACTAACTCGTTTCGCTTGTCTCACAGAATAGGGTATCGCGAATCGAAAAGCAAGCAGCGAACGTTACACACGCCCGATTTTTTGTGAAATTGTCGCCAACTTTCACCCCATGTGTTAACGCTGGCCCCACGGACGTCGATAAGGCGCAGGTCGGGGGAATTCCAGTGGCGGGCCTCACCCTCTCGGGACGACACGCCGGGGAGAAAGGTGACCGACCATCCATTGTGGGCCGCAATCGGGCAAGGATCACAGCTATTCCGCAGTACTTGCTCTGGGGGCGGCTAGACCCGCGCGGGTAGGCTCGAGGTGCATTCATTCGTGTATTCATCCGTCGACAGAAGAATTGGAAGATGGAACTCCACACCACAGAACAGTCCCTCTCCGGCTGGGGTCGAACGGCGGCTACCACCGCCCATGTCCTTTCCACCCCGGACGTCGAGACCATCATCAGCGCCGTCAAGCAGGTCGCTGACGAGAACTCTGACAAGCCCCTCCACCTCCGCCGCGGCGTCATCGCTCGCGGCATGGGCCGCTCCTACGGCGACCCGGCCCAAAACGCTGGCGGCCTGGTCATCGATATGCAGGCCCTCAACCGGATCCACTCCATTGATCCGGATACCGCGACCGTCGATGTTGATGGTGGCGTGACCTTGGATCAGCTGATGAAGGCTGCCCTCCCCTATGGCCTGTGGGTTCCGGTGCTTCCGGGTACCCGCCAGGTGACCATCGGTGGCGCCATTGGCCCTGATATTCACGGCAAGAACCATCACTCCGCTGGTTCCTTCGGCGATCACGTGGCATCCATGGAGCTGCTCGTCGCCGATGGGCGCGTCCTCCACCTGGAGCCGGAAGGCTCCGCCGATGACCCGGACGGCACGCTGTTCTGGGCCACGGTCGGCGGCATGGGCCTGACCGGCATCATCCTGCGCGCCACGATCAAGATGACGCGCACGGAGACCGCCTACTTCATCGCCGATGGTGACCTCACGGCCAACCTGGATGAGACGGTGGAGTTCCACTCCGACGGCTCGGAGAAGAACTACACCTATTCTTCCGCCTGGTTTGATGCCATCTCCCCGGAGCCTCGCCTGGGTCGCGCCGCCATCTCGCGCGGCAGCCTGGCCACCCTGGATCAGCTGCGGGAGCTCAACCCGAAGCTGGCCAAGGATCCGTTGAAGTTCAATGCGCCGCAGTTGATCACCGTCCCGGATATTTTCCCCTCTTTCACCATGAACAAGCTGTCCATGATGGCGATTGGTGAGCTGTGGTGGCTGAAGTCCGGCGAGTACAAGAACCAGGTGCAAAACCTCACGCAGTTCTATCAGCCGCTGGATCTCATCGGCGAGTGGAACCGTGGCTATGGTTCCAAGGGTTTCCTGCAGTACCAGTTCGTGGTTCCGCGCGAGGCTGTGGAGCCGTTCAAGGACATCGTCCGTGACATCCAGCGCTCGGGGCACTACTCGGCGCTCAATGTGTTCAAGCTCTTCGGTGAGGGTAACCGCGCGCCGCTGTCGTACCCGATGCCGGGTTGGAACGTCTGCGTGGACTTCCCCATTAAGCGCGGGCTCGGTGACTTCCTCAATGAGCTCGATCGTCGGGTCATGGAGTTTGGTGGCCGCCTCTACCTGGCCAAGGAGTCGCGTACGTCGGCGGAGAACTTCCACCAGATGTACCCGGGCATGGCTGATTGGCTCAAGACTCGCAACGAGATCGATCCCACTGGTGTCTTCGCGTCGGACATGTCCCGTCGCTTGGAACTGAATTAATAAAGGAGAAGTCTGAACCATGCTTAATGCAGTGGGCCAAGCCCAAAATATCCTCCTCCTCGGCGGCACCTCTGAGATCGGCCTCGGCATCGTCGCGGAGTTCCTGTCTCGCGGTCCTGCCCGCGTCCTGCTCGCCGCCCGCGCGGACTCCCCGCGTATTGACGCCGCTGTGGAGCAGATGCGCCAGGCTGGCGCCTCCGAGGTCGAAGTCATCGACTTCGATGCCACCGACTTCACCTCCCACCCCGGCGTGATCGATACCGCCTTCGCTCTGGGTGATGTTGATGTCGCCATCGTCGCCTTTGGCACCCTCGGTGACCAGGAAGAGCTGTGGCAAGACCAGGCCGCAGCTGTCGCGTCCGCCCAGACCAACTACACCGGTCCGGTGTCCGTCGGCGTCCTCCTGGGTCAGCGTTTCAAGGCCCAGGGCCACGGCACCATCGTGGCGTTGTCCTCCGTGGCGGGCGTGCGCGTACGCCGCTCCAACTTCGTCTACGGCGCCTCGAAGGCCGGCATGGACGGCTTCTACACCCAGCTGGGCGAAGCCCTGCGGGGCAGCGGCGCCAACGTCCTGGTGGTGCGACCGGGACAGGTGCGCACGAAGATGAGCGCGGGCATCGATAAGGAAGCCCCGCTGACCGTCGACGTTGACCAGGTTGCGGAAGCCACGGTCAAGGCGGTTATTGATGGCAAGGACATCATCTATGTGCACCCGGCTTTCGAAGCCGTGGCCACGGTGTTTAACCTGACGCCGCGGCAGATCTTCCGCAAGCTACCCTTTTAGGCATGTCCTCTAGCAGCACCACCGCCCCTGACGCGGCCCCAGCGAAGACTCAACGCCTCCACACGGAGGGTTACACCAGCGACCTGCTGAGCAGGAACCTGACCATTGTTGCCATCGCCGCCGCCTGGGTCGGTGGTGCTGTATTCATTCTTGGCGCCTGGCTCGTCCTGCGGATGACCACGTGGCCGGCGTTTAATACGTCGAACATGACCTACGCCTTGTCCACCGCCGCGACAGTGGCGGTCATGGTGGCGGTAGGCGGGCTGATCGCCTGGTGGCTGCTCGATGAGCAGAAGGCAGCGCGGCGTCGGAAAGCGAGCTACCGCACTGCCGTCGATGTCGCCGAACCGGAACCCGGACAAGACGGCAACGTCACGCCGGTTCCGGTCCCGGCGCTAGAGATTTCCCGCCCCCGGTGGCGGGTGATCCTCACCTACCTCGTCGCCTACCTCTCACCCGCGGCGCTGGTCGTATCGACGATCGCGGTACCACTATCATCAACCCGCCTGTACCTGGACGGCATCCAGTACGACCAGGGTTTCCGCACCCAATTCCTCGGCCGCATGACCGAAGTCTTGGGCAACCACGACATGAACTACGCGGACATGCCCTCCTACTACCCGTTGGGCTGGTTCTGGGGCGGCGGCCGCCTGGCCAACTTCCTGGGCATGCCCGGCTGGGAGGTCTACCAGCCGTGGGCGCTGATCTCCATGGGCGCGGCGGCCTGCATCCTCGTCCCCGTGTGGCAGCGACTGACCGGATCACTCGCCGTGGCAACCGCGATCGCCCTGGTCAGCACCTCCATCATGTTGGTGATGAGCCCCGAGGAACCTTATGGCGCGATCGTCGCCATCGGCGCCCCCGCCGCCGCCATCATGGCCCGGCGCGCTCTGTTGGGTTCGTGGTTCGCTAGCTCCGCCGTCCTCCTTTACCTGGGCCTGTCGGCGACGATGTACACGCTGTTCACCGGCGCGGTCGCCCTGTCGGTCACGGCCATTGCGGCGGTATTCACCGCTCTTCACGCCCACAACTTCGTGCCCGTGATCCGACTGTTCTACATCGGCATTGGCTCCATCCTCATCGCGCTGATCTCCTGGGGCCCCTACCTGTGGAGCGTGGCCACCGGGCACCCGCACTCCGGGTCGTCTGCCCCGCACTACCTCCCGCCGGAGGCAACACAGATCCCGCTGCCCTTCCTGTCCCCCACGGTCATCGGTCTGCTCTGCCTCATCGGGTTGATCTATCTGGTGGTGCGGGCTTATGACTATGACGTGCTCTCCATGGGCATCGTCTTGTTGGGCTTCTACCTGTGGTCGGTGGCATCAATGATCACCACCCTGGCCGGCAGTACGTTGCTGGGCTTCCGCATCGACATCCTCATCGTGCTCGTCATGGCCACCGCCGGCGTCCTGGCCTTGGCCGAACTGCGGCTCGTGGGAGTGGATTGGCTCTACCCGGATCGTTTTGGTGCCAAGGCCCGCCGCACGATCACCATGGTCATGGTCCTCATCCTTAGCTTGGGTGGTCTTTCCTATGCCCAGCGCATCCCGCAGGAAAACCAGGTCGGCATCGATCAGGCCTACACCAACACCGACGGCTACGGGGAGCGCGCTGATCGCTTCGCCCCCGACGCCGGCAAGCACTACCCCGCCATCGATGAGAAGGTCCGCTCGATGGGCTACGAGCCCTCCGACACGGTCATGCTCACCGACGAGATTCACCTCATGGCTTTCAACCCCTACCTCGGTTTCCAGGCCTTCACCAGCCACTACGCCAACCCGCTGGGTGAGTTCACCGAACGCAACAAAACCATCGAGTCCTGGGCTAACGGTTCCTGGGCGGAGTTATCCGATCCGCAGAAGTTCGCGGCGTCGCTTGATGATGCCAAGTGGCGCAAGCCGGATGTCTTCGTTTTCCGCGGTGATCTTTCCCACCCAGAGTCGGGGTGGAAGACCCACATTGCCGAGGATATTTACCCCAATAATCCGAACGTGCGCTACCGGGCATTGCTGTTTAGCCCGGCCCCGTTCCTGAGAGCCCCGGACCTGTGGGATGTCTCCCAGATCGGCCCGTTTGTGGTGGCGGCCCGCGTAAAGTCGTGATCCTGCCGTAGACTCCCTTGTTGTGTCTGCAACCGTCATCTCGAAAAAAGAGGCCCCGCAGAGTTCTTCTGCCACCGCTCCCGGCTGGCTGAAGAACCTGGCCATCATTTCCGGGCTCCTGGGTTTTGTCCTCTTCATTTTGACCCCGTTCCTTCCGGTCAACCAGACCCAGTCGTCGCTGTCGTGGCCGCAAGGTGACAGCCTCAACTCGGTCAATGCTCCCCTCGTGGCGTACGCGCCCGAAACGTTGGAGCTGAGCATCCCCATCAAGGAGTCGATCGCTGGCCTCCGCGATGGTGAGAGCCTGGTGGTATCGACGTTGCCGCCGGATTCCACCGACGCCACCTCCCGTGGCCTGTTCGTCCGTTCCTCTGACGGCGGCATCAACGTCGTGGTGCGCAATCAGGTCCCCTTCGAGTTGGATGCGGATGAGGTTGCTGCGCTTAACGACGACGCGGTGCTCACCGTCTCGTCCACCGAAAAGGAAACAAAGGTCGCCGTCCCCGGCGCCACCAACCGCAGCGGTGATGCTCTCGAGGGTGTGATCGAGGACGAGGACACACGTCCCCAGGTCACTGGTATCTACACCGAGTTGGATGATTCCCCGGCCGCTACTGCGGCCCTGACCGACGCCGGTTTGCAGGCCGATGTCGAGATCAACTCCCGCTTTACTTCCTCCCCGTCAGCGTTGAAGTACATCGCCATGTTCGGCGGTTTGGCGTCCCTCATCGTGGCCCTGTGGTGTCTGCACCGCATGGATAGCCTTGACGGTCGTTCTTCTCGCCGTTTCCTTCCGGCCGGGTGGTACAAGCCCCGCCCGCTCGACGGCATCGTCGGGTTCATCCTCATTTACTGGCACATCTTCGGCGCGAATACCTCCGATGATGGCTTCATCCTCACGATGGCCCGGGTGTCCGAGAACGCCACCTACATGGCGAATTACTATCGCTGGTTCGGCGTGCCCGAGTCGCCCTTCGGCTCCCCGTATTACGACCTGCTGGCCCTCATGACCCAGGTCTCCACCGCGTCCGCGTGGGTGCGGCTCCCGGCGTTGCTCTCTGGCCTCATCATCTGGCTGATCCTCTCCCGCGAGATCCTCCCGCGCCTGGGCGCCCAGATCGACGGCCGCCAGGTCGCTCACTGGACCGCCGCGATGGTCTTCCTCTCCTTCTGGTTGCCCTACAACAACGGCACCCGCCCCGAGCCGATCATCGCCATGGGTGCGCTGTTGACCTGGGCCTCCTTTGAGCGTTCCATCGCCACCTCCCGTCTGTTGCCCGCGGCTGTCGGTGTGCTGCTGGCGACGATATGCCTCGGTGCCGGCCCGACCGGCCTCATGGCGGTCGCCGCGCTGCTGGCCTCGCTGTCCAGCTTGTTCCGCATCATGTTCCGCCGCCTGCCCCTCCTCGGCGCCCCGACTGGCTCCTCGCGCGGGACTATCATCACCGCTGTGCTCGCGATGGTCGCCCCCTTCCTGGCATCCGGCACGGCCATCTTGGTCGCTGTTTTCGGTGATCAGACCTGGGCCACCGTCATGGAATCCATCCGCGTTCGTTCGGCCAAGGGCCCGTCGCTGAGCTGGTACCAGGAATGGGTCCGCTACCAGACGCTGATGGAGCAGACCGTCGACGGCTCCATGACCCGCCGCTTCGCGGTCTTCATGCTCTTCCTCAGCCTGGCCATTGTCATCGCCGCGATCCTGCGCAACGGCCGGGTCCCGGGTGCGGCCAAGGGACCGACCCAGCGCCTGGTGCTCATCATCTTTGGCACCATGTTCTTCCTCATGTTCACCCCGACCAAGTGGACCCACCACTTCGGTGTGTACGCCGGAATCGTTGGCGCCCTCGCGGCCCTCGCGGCCGTGGCGCTCAGCTATTCCGCCCTGCGGTCGACCCGGTCCCGGACTCTGTTCACCGGCGCCGTCATCTTCCTGTTGGCCATCACCTTCTCCGGCACGAATGGTTGGTGGTACATCTCCAGCTTCGGCGTGCCCTGGTTTGATAAGACGGTCCAGCTCAAGGGCTTTGAAGCCTCCACGCCTATTCTTTTCCTCGCCCTCGCGGTGCTGGCGCTGGGCACGATCCAGTCCTTTGTTACTGACTTGCGGGTGGCCAAGGCCGAGACCGAAGGCAACCTCGACGAATACCGGGCGGAACGCAAGCAGAAGTTGCAGCGCTGGACCGGGCTGTCGTCGGCTCCCATCGCCATCGCATGTGCGTTGATGGTGGCGTTCTCCATGGCGTCGCTGGGCAAGGGCTTTATCTCCCAGTACCCGGCCTACTCCGTGGGCCTGGGCAACGTGCGTTCCCTGGCGGGCCAGTCCTGCAGCCTCGCCAACGATGCACTCCTGGAGACGAACACCAACGATTCCTTCCTCACCCCCGTGGACAATGTCCCGTTGGCAGAATCGCTCGAATCCGAAAGCCACCGCGGCTTTGCCGCCAACAACATCCCGTCCTACATCGGCCAGGATGAGGCGTCCACCACCTCCGTCGGTGCGATTGCCGACGCCGAGCGGACCGGCGAAGCCGAGCAGTCCACCGGTCAGGACAGTGGCACCACCGGTGGTGTCCGCGGTGAGGTCGGCGTCAACGGCTCCACCGTGAAGCTGCCGTTCAAGCTCGACTACCACCAGGTTCCCGTTGTCGGTTCCTGGACCTCTGGCCAGCAGATGCCCGCCGAGATCACCACTGCCTGGTACGAACTGCCGCAGGCCACCGAGGACGCACCCCTGGTCGTGGTCTCCGTCGCCGGCCGCATCGAGCACCACGACATCAACGGCGTGCTGCACGACGGGCAGGAGCTTGTCCTGGAGTACGGCACCCGCGGCCCGGATGGCCAGATCGACGAGTCGTCCGTCGGTGAGCTGGAAATGTTCGACATCGGCCCCCAGCCGTCGTGGCGTAACCTGCGCTTCCCGCTGGATCGCATCCCCGAGGAAGCGAACGTCGTGCGCATCTCTGCCACCGACCTCAGCTTGGACCCCAAGCAGTGGCTGGCGTTCACCCCTCCGCGCGTCCCGACGCTGGATTCCTTGAACAACATCATCGGGTCCGAGAAGCCGGGCCTGCTCGACTGGTCGGTTGCCCTGCAGTTCCCCTGCCAGCGCACCTTTGATCACTTCGCCGGTGTGGCCGAGATCCCCGAGTACCGCATCTCGCCGGATCACCCGGGCAAGTCGACCCTGACCCCGTTCCAGGATTACGCCGGTGGCGGTGTCATGGGTACCGCCGAGGGTGTCAACGAGTCCTACGAGTTGCCGAGCTACACCCGCAACGATTGGCACCGCGACTGGGGTTCCATCGAGATCTACGAGCTGCGGGAGAACTCCGCGGGCATCACGCCCGATGAGGCCGAGATTGATCTCGAAGTGATCCCGCGTTCGGGCTTGTGGTCGCCATCGAAGATGATGATCGCGACCAGCTAGCCCCAGTTGGTTAGGCCCTCAGCGGCATCGTTGAGGGCGTCGCGGCCACCGGCAGGGCGGTCTCGCCCATGAGGTCGGCGTCGACGGCGGCGGCGGCAGCGCGGCCTTCGGCGATGGCCCACACGATGAGTGATTGGCCGCGGCCATTGTCACCGGCGACGTAGACCGGCGGCTTGAAACCGGGCATGAGCGGCTTGATGGAGGCGCGGTACTGCTCGTCGCGCACCATCCGCCCGCGGTCATCAAAAGCGATGCCGAGCTCGTGGACGAGGCCGCCGCGCTCGGCGCCGGTGAAGCCCAAGGCGATGAATACGAGGTCGGCCTCGAAGGTGAATTCGCTGCCTGGGACGGGCGTGCGGACGCCGTCGATGACCTCGATCTCCACGCAGCGCAGGCCTGTGAGTACCCCGTCGGAGCCGAGGAACTCCACCGTGTTGGCGGAGAAGACGCGCTCGCCGAGGGGGGAACCGGGCTGGCGGGATGCCAGGCCCAGGGCCTCGATCTCATCCGCTGTCTCATTGCCGGTGAGGATGTATTCGCCTTCCTCGTGCGCGGTCGCTTGACGCCACACCAGGGGGTAGGTCGGCCACGGGGTGGAGGCAGAGCGCACCGGCGGAGCCGGGGGGCGGATGTCGAACTGGGTGACGCTCGCGGCACCCTGCCGCAGGGCGGTACCGAAGCAGTCAATGCCGGTGTCACCGCCACCGATGATGACGACCTTTTTCCCGCGGGCGTCGATAAGCGGGGCGGCGAAGTCGCCTTCGTTGACGCGGTTTTGCAACGGCAAGTAGTCCATCGCCTGGTGGACGCCGTCGAGGGTGCGGCCCTCGGCGGGCAGTTCGCGGGCGAGCGGCGTGCCGGTGGCGAGGATGACGGCGTCGAAACGCGCGAGATCTTGCGCTGTGGGCGAGACGCCGGTGCGGAAGGTGGTGCCCTCGGCGCTCATCTGCTCCAGGCGGCGGTCGAGCCAGCGGTTTTCCATCTTGTAATCGGGGACGCCGTAGCGCATGAGGCCGCCGATGCGGTCATCGCGCTCGAAGAGGGTGACGTTGTGCCCGGCGCGGGTGAGTTGCTGCGCGGCGGCCATACCCGCGGGGCCGGAGCCGACGACCGCGACGGATTGGCCGGTGTCGAAGGAGGGGGTGATGGGGACGACCCAGCCCTCCTCGAAGCCCTTCTCGGCGATGGCGAGCTCGATGTTTTTGATGCTCACGGATTCGTCATTGATGGCCAGGACGCAGGCGCCCTCGCAGGGGGCGGGGCACAGTCGGCCGGTGAATTCCGGGAAGTTGTTGGTGGCGTGGAGGCGATCGAACGCCTCCTTCCAGCGGTTTTGGCGCACCAGATCGTTCCACTCGGGGATGATGTTGCCCAGGGGGCAGCCCTCGTGGCAGAAGGGGACGCCGCAATCCATGCAGCGGGTTGCCTGCTGCTGGATCTGGCCGTCCGGCGCGTCTTCGTAGACTTCGCGCCAATCCAGCAGGCGCAGCGGCACGGGTCGGTGGCCGGGCTCGGCGCGTTGGAACTTTCGGAAACCATGCGGATCAGCCATGTTAGTTCACTGCCTCCATGATCGCGGTGTTGACGTCGCGGCCTTCCCGGCTCGCGAGGTCGATGATGTCAAGAACTTTTCGGTAGTCGCGCGGCATGACTTTGACCAGGTCACGCGCCTGCCAGGTGGTGGTCGATCCGGTGAGCCGGATGTGCTCGTCGATGATGTGCTCCAGGAAGTCAATGTCGTCGGCAGAAAGCTTGTCGACGTCCACCATTTCAGCATTGATCTTTCGGTCCAGGTCGCCCACGGGGGCGAGGTAGGCGATGCCGCCGGACATGCCGGCGCCGAAGTTGTCGCCAACCTCGCCGAGGACGACGACGCGGCCGCCGGTCATGTATTCGCAGCCGTGATTGCCAATGCCTTCGACGACTGCCGTTGCGCCGGAGTTGCGAACGCAGAAGCGCTCGCCCACTGCGCCGGCGATGAAGATGTCACCACTGGTCGCGCCGAAGCCGATGACGTTTCCGGCGATGATGTCGGGATCGTTGGCATCGATCTGCGTCGGGGCGCTGTTGTGGGGGCGGACGATGATCCGGCCGCCCGAGAGGCCCTTGCCCACGAAGTCGTTGGCGTCGCCGACGAGGTCGAGGGTGAGGCCGCGGGGGATGAACGCGCCGAAGGAGTTACCGGCGGAACCGGTGAGTGACACGGCGATCGTCCCATCGGGTAGGCCATTGGCTCCGGCGGCGCGGGTAATGCGCGAGCCAGTCATGGTGCCGACGGTGCGGTCAACGTTGCGGATCGGGTAACGCAGGTGCACGGTCGGGGCGGGGCTGGAAGACATCCAGGCGGGGGCGTTGGAGCTGGAGGCGGCCGCGGCGGCATCGATCGTCAGCTGCGCATCGCGGATGATGCGCTCGTCGAGGATGCCCGCCAGCCCGTGCTCCTGGGTGCGGGTCTGGCGCACGTTCTGGTTGCGGAAGAAGGGCGAATCCGGGACCTGGAACACGGGGCTGAGGTCGAGGGTGGCCGCCCGCGGGTTGGCCTGGGTGAACGCCGCGTCGGTGCGCTGGCGCAGGACGTGGGCTTGCCCGACGGCCTCATCGATAGAGCGGAAGCCCAGCTCGGCGAGGTATTCACGGACTTCCTGGGCGAGGAAGGTGAAGAAGTTGACCACGTGCTCGGCCTGGCCGGTGTACTTCTTCCGCAGCTCGGGGTTCTGGGTGGCCACGCCGACGGGGCAGGTGTCGAGGTGGCACACGCGCATCATGATGCAGCCTTCGACGACGAGCGGGGCGGTGGCGAAACCGAACTCCTCGGCGCCGAGCAGGGCGGCGATAACAACGTCGCGCCCGGTCTTGAGCTGCCCATCGCATTGCACGCGGATACGGTCGCGCAGGCCGTTGAGCAGGAGGGTCTGCTGGGTTTCGGCCAGGCCGAGCTCCCAGGGGCCACCGGCATGCTTGAGCGAGGTCAGCGGCGAGGCACCGGTACCGCCGTCGTGGCCGGAGATGAGCACCACATCGGCATGCGCTTTGGACACACCCGCGGCGACCGTGCCCACGCCGGCCTCGGCGACGAGTTTGACGTGGATGCGGGCCTGCGGGTTGGCATTCTTCAGGTCGAAGATGAGCTGCGCGAGGTCCTCGATGGAGTAGATGTCGTGGTGCGGCGGCGGGGAGATGAGCCCGACACCCGGGGTGGTGATGCGCACCTCGGCGATCCAGGGGTAGACCTTGTTCGGCGGCAGTTGCCCACCCTCACCCGGCTTGGCACCCTGGGCCATCTTGATCTGGATGTCGGTGCAGTTGTTGAGGTAGTGGCTGGTCACGCCGAAGCGGCCGGAAGCGACCTGCTTAATCGCGGAGCGCTTCCAATCGCCGTTGGGTTCCACGGCGAAGCGGGCGGGGTCCTCGCCGCCCTCGCCGGAGTTGGACATGGCGTGGAGTCGGTTCATGGCGATGGCCAGGGTCTCGTGAGCCTCGGCGGAGATGGAGCCGTAGGACATGGCGCCGGTGGAGAAGCGGGTGACGATGTCGGCGATCGGCTCCACCTCGTCCACGCTGATCGGCGGCCGGTCGGAGGCGAATTCCATCATGCCGCGGATGGTGGCCAGGCGGCGCGATTGATCATCGACTGCGCGGGTGTAGTCGCGGAAGATGGTGTATTGCCCCGTGCGGGTGGCGTGCTGCAGCTTGAAGATGGTCTCCGGGTTGAAGAGGTGGTATTCGCCCTCGCGGCGCCACTTGTATTCGCCGCCAAGTTCCAGCTCGCGGTGGGCCAGCTCCTCCGGGCGGGGCAGGAAGGCGGTGCGGTGCCGCGCTTCGACATCGGCAGCCAGCTCACCGAGCCCGACTCCACCGATGGGGGAGGCGATGCCGCCGAAGTATTCGTCCAGGAGGTCCTGGGACAGGCCCGTGACATCCGCCAGTTGCGCGCCGCGGTAAGACGCGACGGTGGCGATGCCCATCTTCGACATCACCTTGAGCACGCCGGAGGTGGCGGCCTTGATGTAATTCGTGCAGGCCTCGTCGAGGGTGAGGTCACCGAGTTGGCCCTTCATCCGCAGCTCATCGATGGTTTCAAACGCCATGTAGGGATTGATAGCGTCAGCGCCGAAGCTGGTGAGCATGGCCAGGTGGTGGACCTCGCGGGCGTCACCGGCCTCGATGACGAGGGAGGCGCGGGTGCGGGTGCGCTCCTCGACGAGGTGCTGGTGCACGGCTGAGGTGAGCAGCAGCGAGGGGATCGGCGCGTAGCGCTCGTCGGATTCGCGGTCCGAGAGCACGATGAGGCTGGCACCATCGCGGATGGCGTCCGATGCTTCTCGACGCACGCGGTCAATCGCCTCGCGCATACCCGCACCGTGGTGCGCCACCGGGTACAAACCAGAGATCACGGCCGTGCGGAAGTGCTCCCACTCACCGTCATCGTTGGCGTGGCGGAGGGTGGCCAGCTGGTGGTTGTCGATCACGGGCCCTGCCAGGCGGATGCGGCGGGCCGCCTCCGAGGTGGGGTTGAGCACGTCCTTCTGCGCGCCCAGGAGGGTGTGCATGGAGGTGACGGGCTTTTCGCGGATCGAGTCCAGTGGCGGGTTGGTGACCTGGGCGAAGCGCTGCGCGAAGAAGTCATAGAGCATGCGGGGGCGCTGCGAGAGGGCCGCGATGGGGGTATCCGATCCCATGGAACCGATCGCCTCGGCGGCGTTGAGAGCCATGGGGGCGATGATGAGATCGACGTCTTCTTCCGTGATGCCGAAGACGCGCTGGCGCAGCACTGCCCGGTTGTGGGGCATGTATTCGTAGCGGGTCTGGGGGAGCTGCTCGATGGGGACGAAGTTCTCCCGGATCCACTGCCGATAGGGCTTGGCGTTGGACAGCGAGGACTTGATCTCTGCGTCGGGGACGATGCGGCCAGCGGCGGTATCGACGAGGAACATCCGGCCCGGTTGAACGCGGGTTCGCTTGACGATGTCCTTGGGGTCCAGGTCCAGCACGCCCGCCTCGGAGGCCATGACTACGAGGCCGTCGCGGGTGACCCAGATGCGCCCGGGGCGCAGTCCGTTGCGGTCCAGCACGGCGCCGATGAGCGTGCCGTCGGTGAAGGCGACGGCGGCGGGGCCATCCCAGGGTTCCATGAGGCAGGAGTGGTACTCGTAGAATCCCCGCAGCTCAGAGCTGATGGTGGGGTTGTGCTCCCAGGCCTGCGGGATCATCATGGCCACGGCGTGCGGGAGGGAGTACCCGCCGAGGTGGAGGAGCTCGAGTGCCTCGTCAAAGCGCGCCGTATCGGAGCCGTCCGGGGAACAGATCGGCAGGACCCGGTCGAGGGGGCCGAGCAGTTCGGAGTCGATGAGGGCCTCGCGGGCGCGCATCCAGTTCTCGTTGCCTTTGACGGTGTTGATTTCACCGTTGTGCGCGACGAAGCGGTACGGGTGGGCCAGCGGCCAGGAGGGGAAGGTGTTGGTGGAAAAGCGTGAGTGGACCAGGGCCATGGCGGATTCGAGGCGGGGATCGCGCAGGTCGGTGTAGAACTCGGCGAGCTGGGGCGTGGTCAGCATGCCCTTGTAGATCACCGTGCGGGAGGACAGGGAGGGGAAGTAGACGGTGTCTTCGCCGTGCTTGGTGCCCAGCTCGCGGGCGCAGCGCTTGCGGATGAAAAACATCACCCGGTCAAGGTCAATCCCGGTGCGGCGGCCCGCGGAGAGGAAGATTTGCTCGAAGTGCGGCATGGCATCGAGCGCCATGGAGCCGAGGTTGGTGGGATCGACGGGGACCTCACGCCAGCCGAGAACGGTGGCTCCCTCTTCCACGGCGATGGCCTCGATCTCGCGCTTGGCGTCGAACATGGACATGCGGCGGCGCGGAAGGAAGGCGATGCCCGTGGCATAGGCGCCGGCGTCGGGAAGCTCGACGCCCTGGGCGGCCATGACGGTGCGGTAGAAGCCGTCGGGGATTTGCAGGAGGATGCCGGTGCCGTCGCCGGTGTTTTTCTCTGCTCCGGCGGCTCCGCGGTGGTCGATGTTCTCCAAGATCTGGAGTCCTTTGTCCACGATGTCGCGAGACGGCCGTCCGTACATGTCAGCGACGAATCCGACGCCGCAGGCATCGTGTTCGTGCCCGGGTTGGTAAAGGCCCTGTCGTTCCATGAGAAATGCACCTCGCTTAGTTTTCTGACTATCGACCTATAGAAAACATCATGCGAGGCGCTCCGCGCAAGCGGATACCTGTCAATCGACCGCTTAATTACCCCCGGCTCAACGCCTCCACGCTCGACAGCGGCCGCTGAGTGAAGGAATAGCTGGTATCGGCCTTGCACAACCGATGAGCCCTGACCCACACCCAGATGACTATGGGATACATCACGGCGGCCACGACGATGTAGTTCACAATCAGCAAGACGTTCGACGGCCACATGAGATTCCAGGCGAAGTGGAGAGCGAAGGCCACAAATAGCCACCAGCCCGCGGTCATCCACCGCCACGCGGTCGACTTGTTCGCCGTGAATAGAGCCAGGCCCAACCCCCAACCGGCCAGCGCGGTAAAGACGATGTGCAAAGCGGGACCCACCACCAGGCGAACCCCCCAGAGGAAGAGCACGCCAGCAGTATCGGAATTGGCATCCAAGGTCGCCCCCATCGCGCCATACAAGGCGTTTTCCAAGGCCTCGAAACCCAGGCCCACCAGTGCGCCAGTCATCAGACCATGCCACGGCCGGTTAAGACTACGGAAGGCAAACAGGATGACGCCGACGCCGAGGAATTTGGCGATCTCCTCCGGGTAGGCCCCACCGAAGGATGCAGCCACGAGGTCCCACCCCGCCTTATCCACGAGGCTGGTCAGTGGGAAGCCGGCAATGAGGACGAAAATGAAGCTGACACCGCCGCCCCAAATAAGGCACGACGCCACCCATTTCCAGCCTGCTCCCACCCGATCCGGCCACATGGGAGACAAGCTCAGTAACCACACCACCAACAGGCAGTACAGGAGCAAAAACACAATGCCCAACGAGGCACCCACCGCGGAGGCGACGAAATTCGACGCAAGATAGAAAATGATGATGGGCAACCCAAGAATCACGCTGATAATGAGGGTCACCCGAAACAGCATGCTCATAGCGCAACCCTCTCCGCCGGAACGTCCCACGGAGTTCCTGGCTCCAGGTAGTAAATTTCGTCCTCGATGAACCACGGCAACTCCATGCCGCCGCTAAGTTCCCCCCACACCTCATTGACCAAGGGCAACGCATCCGGACCGGTGGGTAGAACCACCACCATCGTCAGGTTCTCCTGCTCCCCACTGCCCTCCAGGGAGATGCCGACGTTGCCCCTCCGGTCGTCGATAAGCATCCTCGCATCACCGTCCTCCCACACCGGCGCTTCCTCCGGCGGGAAGAACATAGTGAGCGCTCGCATCATGCGACGCAACGTCCGCTCAGGATCCGTGCCACCTTCAACAACGATCGTCTGAATATTTCCCTCCGGACACGACCAATAATCGCCATTAATGATGTCCGAGTTGTCCAGGCATTCCATGTCCAACGGAATCTTCCATTCCACCCCGGTCATTCGCAGTTCTACCTGCTCCATCCGTTCGACCTTGGGAACGAAATGGTTGAGGACCAGCGGGATGCTCATAATGATGGCGGCCGCCCCGAAGAGGGCGAACCACCAGTAGCGGCTCACCGCCGGTTTCAGTCGATAGGATGACATGGTTTCCAGACTATCGTGGCGCGGCTCACCTAGAGTTGGGAGCATGAACGATCTGTACGCCTACGTCAATGGTCCCTGGCTTTCCACCCACGTCATCCCCGACGATCGGGGCGTGGACGGCACCTTCCACCGGCTTCGCGACGACGCCGAGGCCGACGTCCGCGCCATCGTCGAGGAGGACACGGGGCGCGCCGGCCGCCTCTTCGACTCCTTCATGGACGTCGAGGGCGTCAATGCCGCTGGCATGGCACCCCTCGACGCCGACTTAGACAAGCTCAGCACCCCCAACGTCACTGCCTTCGCCGGTCGCCTCGGCGAATTGGAGCGCCTCGGCGTCGCCGCTCCCCTCACCTTCTGGGTGGAAAAGGCCTCCGACTCCGAGGACGCCATCGCCTACCTCATCCAATCGGGCCTGGGCCTGCCCGATGAGGCCTATTACCGCGAGCCCGGCCACGCGAAGACCGTCACCGCCTACCGCCACCACATCATCGAGATGCTCGGTTTCCTCGACCCGGCGCGCCTGTTCGGCCTGAGCCCCTCCACCGCCGCTGACCGCATCCTCGCCCTGGAGACCGAGATCGCCGCCGGGCACTGGGATGTCGTGTCCACCCGTGACGCCGTCAAGACCTACAACCCAACGGCCTGGGACGAGCTGCCCACCATCATCCGCACCCTCCTCGCCGGCGCCGGACTGCCGGACCACAAAGTCGTGTCGATGATGCCCAGCTACGTCACGCACCTGTCCGGTTTGCTCAGCGACGACCGTCTCGCCGACTGGCAGCTCTGGGCCACCTGGCACATCCTGCGCTCCCGCGCCGGAGTCCTCCCCACCGAGGTCGGGGCAAAGAACTTCGAGTTCTACGGCACCCTCCTGTCCGGCGCGACCCAGCAGCGCGACCGCTGGCGCCGAGGCGTCGGGCTCGTCGAATCACTCGTCGGGCAGGAGATTGGCAAAATCTTCGTCCAACGCCACTTCCCGCCCACCTCCAAATCGGAGATGCTCGAACTCGTGGATTACCTCATCGAGGCCTACCGCGCCCGCATCACCGACCTGTCCTGGATGACCGCCGAAACCCGCGAACGGGCGCTGGACAAGCTCGACCAGTTCAAAGCAAAGATCGGCTACCCGGACGTGTGGATGTCCTACGAAGGCCTGGAATTCGGCCCCACCGGCGCCGACCTCCTGGCCAACGTCCGCGCCGCCTCCGCCTTCCTCCAGGACTACGAGCTGGGCAAGATCGGCAAACCCGCCGACCGGGACGAATGGTTCTCCACCCCCCAAACTGTCAACGCCTTCTACAACCCGGTGGTTAATGACATCACGTTCCCCGCCGCCATCCTCCGGGCCCCCTTCTACTCCCCCGACATGGACGCCGCCGAAAACTTCGGCGCCATCGGAGCGGTCATCGGCCACGAGATCGGCCACGGCTTCGACGACCAAGGCTCCCAATACGACGGCCGCGGCAACCTCAACTCCTGGTGGAGCGACGCCGACCGTGACTCCTTCACCGAACTCACCGACCAACTCGTCAGCCAGTTCACTGGCCTCGTCCCCTCCATCCTGCGCGAACGCGGCATCGAATCAGACGGAGTCAACGGCGAATTCACCCTCGGGGAAAACATCGGTGACCTCGGCGGCCTCGGCATCGCCGTCGTTGCTTACCAGCGCTACCTCGCCGATCACGGACTCACCTTCGACACCTCCCCCACCATGGAATTCGAGGCCGAAGGCTCCGACCCCGACCTCACCGGGCGCACCTTCAACGGACTCCAGCGCCTCTTCCTCTCCTGGGCACGCGTCTGGCGCACCGCCATCCGCCCCGAACAAGCCCAGCAGTACCTCGCGATCGACCCCCACTCCCCCGCCGAGTTCCGCTGCAACGTCATCGCCGGCAACATCGACGAGTTCTACCAGGCCTTCCCCTCCGTCGGCCCCGATTCACCGATGTGGATCGAGCCCGAGAAGCGCGTGACCATTTGGTAGGTACGCCGAGCGGCTAGTCCAGCCAGTTCAGCTCCCCCACGACGCGCTGTTCTTCCGGCATCGCGGGTAGCCAACCGATGAGGTTCATGCGGGAGGTGTTGTGCCCGGTTTGGGTGGATTCCATCCGGCGGAGGAGGTGCGGAAGGCGGAGCTGGAAGGACTTCCGACGGCCGTCGATAAGCACGGTGCCCACTGCGCGCTGGCGCGTGACCTCCAACAGTTTCACCCCGCCCACCTCGACGTTTCCGGAACCGGAACCACGGATCGACAGGACGGGTGGGACGCCGTCGGAGCGGGCGGCTTCATTGTCGCCTTCGAGGATGCAGCGGATGAATTCGGCGACGGCGACGGGATCGCCAAGCGCGTTGGAGACCCATCGTTTGCCCAGCACGCTGTGTTCCATGGTGGTGAGGGTGTGCTCGGCATCGATCTCGGCGCCGCGGTAGGTGAGAGGGATTTGTACGCTGCGGCCGTCGATGTCGGAGCCAACGAGCACTTCGATGCCGACTTCTCCGTCTGGGTCGACGAGGCGATAGCCGCCGAGGAGGGTGACCACGCCGCCGAAGCGGGCAGCAATGTCATCTTTGCCGGGGCTTAGTTCTGCATTGTAGATTTCTGCGATTCCGCTCATGACAGCACTCCTTGGTAGGTGATGCGGCAACTATTACTGCCAGGGTAGTCCTTTCGGGCACTAGGCTGGTCGCCATGAACGAAAATTCCCGCACGCCCGAGCAAGAACGCGAGCAAGAAGAAGCCCAGTTCCGCGCCGATTTTCAGGTCGGTGGTGTTGATCGGACGATGACGCAGGAAGAGCAGCTCGAGCAGCTGTACTCCTACCTGGATGCCCATTATGAGCTGCCCGATTTCACACCACCGTGGAAGGGTGGCGCGGGTGATCCGGACCCGGCGGATAATTACATTGCTCGTCTGGGGGATCGCACGACGCATGCCGCGATGCTCATGCTCGGTTCCGGTCTTGATCAGTCGATGCCGGGCAATTCCTGGGTGGAGGGCATTGAGACGGAGGAGGTGTCGGAGGTCGGTGGTCGGTTGTTTATTCCGCCGGAGCCGACGGGCAAGTGGGGGTTGAGTTTCCATTCGGGTGGCTGGTGGCGCGGTTCGGGCGATGCGCTGGAGATGGCGTGGCGGCCGGAGGTCGCGGCGGCGGCGATGCGTTCGGGGACGATCATCCTCGATGTGGATTATCCGCTCGCCCCGCAACACACGCTCGCGGAGATGAATGACCTGGTGGCGCAGGCCGTCGGGGTGGCTAAGCACCACAACGCGGTGTCGATCGCGGGCTGGGGTTATTCTTCCGGCGCCGCGTTGGCGGCGATGAATGCCCAGCTTTTCGATGCCCTGGTGCTTACCTTCCCCGATCTCGCGTCGGTCGCTGCCCTCCCGGATGAGATCCGCGCTGGCGCCGCGATCCCCGCGGCCGACACGTGGCCGAAGACTCTCGTGCAGATCGCCCTGCAGGATGAGATCGCTGCCCGCCCCGCCGACGTCGGTGCTGCGGAGGTCGTGGAGTACGTCTCCCGGCACCGGGTGTCCACGCCGGAGGTGGCTCGGGACAAGATTGCCGACGTCGCCGCGTTCCTGCGGTCCGTCTAACGCCAGCTAGTCCGCCCCGAGGGATTCCTCCCGCAGTTCCCGCCCCCGCTCGATGACCATTTCTTTCGTCTGGTCTTGGCGCTCCAGGGCGCGGGTGCTGCGGAGCGGGAGCTGGATGTTTTCTTCTGCCACCACGCCTTCGCGCAGCTGGCGGGCTCGCTCAACTTCGGCGTCGACGGTCACGCCCAGGAGCAGGGAAATGTTGCCGCCCCACAGGGCAAAGAGCAGGGCCAGGACGGTACCGATCGCACCATAAGAGCTCAACCCGGTGAGGAAGAGCAGGTAGAGGTAGAAAGCTCCGCTGACCAGGGCGAGGCCGACCATGGCCACGCTCGCTCCGAGGCTGAGCCACCGAAAGCGCGGCTGTTTCACGTTCGGGGTGAAGTAGTACAGCACGGCGATGAGGACGATGGTGAGGAGGACGATGACCGGCCAGCGAACCCACACCCAGATCGGCAGGAAGACGCTGAGCAGGTAGTCGAGCACATTGGTCAGCCCCAGCGGTTCGGCGATGGGGCCCAACACGGTGGACACCACGACCTCGTTGAGCGCGATGGAGGAGGCGATGAGCACCATGCCCAGCAGCAGGACCAGGGTGGTTGCCAGTTGCGTGGCAAAGTTGCGGATGAGGGTCCGGCCCTCCCGCAGCCCGTAGATGCTGTTGACGCAGCGGGAGAACGCCCGCACGTAGGCCGACGCCGACCACAGGGCGACGAGGATACCGGCGATGAGGCCCATGACGCCGCCCGCTGCCGTGCCGATGACCATCATGACGATCTCGCGGACTGTCTCCTGGTAGGTGCCGGGGACGTAGTCGCGGATGAAGTCCGCCAACAGCGATTCCACGAGGTCGGCGTTGTTGGCCAGGAATAGCGTGGCGATGGAATACGTCGCCAGCAGAGTGGGGGCGAAGGACAGCACCGTGAAAAAGGTGAGCATGGCGGCTTTGTCCAGGCTGCTGTCCAGCCAGAATTCGCGGATCGCCCGGCCGCAGGCGTAGCTCCAGCCCCCGTCTTTGAGCGACGGGCGCGGAGAATCTTTAGTCATGCTGCCAGCGTACAGCGCACCCGGTATGCGAAATTCCTTCTGCATCCCAGTGCGGTACGGAGCGGGCGGGGTCGTGCGAAGAGCCATCGGCGCGCACCACCCGCCACCAGGCGGTCAGGTGCCCGACCTCAGCCAGCACCCGGCCGACCTGCCGCGGGCCGGTCCCGACCTCGGCGGCGATCTCACCGTAGGTGGTCACCTCGCCGGGAGAAAGCTTATCGACGGCCGCGAGCACCGCCTCCTGCACATCCGTCAGCTTAGAGATCAAAGCCTTCGAGCGGGTCGGACTCCCGCCCCTCTTCCACGGGCTCGTCGACCTCACACAGGGTGAGGGTCGCTCCGGTGGAATCGGCCACCAGGCACATCCGGCCGAATTCGGAATCCCAGGGCTCGCGGATCACCTCGCCGCCGAGCTCGGGGACCTTGGCCACAACGGCATCCAGGTCGAGGACGCCTAGGTAGGTCTGCCAGAAGCTGGGAACCTGCGGCGGGAAGTTACCCTCCGCCTTCCACATCCCCGCGAAGGCCGCACCATCGACCATGGCGGTGGTGTACGTGAAGTCTTCTCCCGCCCCCATGGACACCAGGTCCCAATCAAACAGGCCGTGGTAGAAGTCAATGGCCTTATCAAAGCCGGTCGTGGCGGTGAGTTCGTGCCACACCGGGGTGCCGGGCTCGCCAGCAGCGACGAAGGAGTCCTCGCCGGCCGGTTCAATGAGGCCGAACAGCGCCCCAGCGGCGTCGACAAGCACAGCCATGCGGCCGAGCTGGACCTCCGCGGGCTCCGCCAGCACGCGCCCACCCAGGTCGACGACCTGGGTGATCTGCTCCTCCAGATTGTCCGCCAGGAAGTAGGTGATCCACGTGTCGGGCATCGGGGCGCCGTCGGCGGGCTGCGGGATGAAACCCGCGACCGGCAGACCTTGCACGCGGGCAACGCGGTAATCCTCGCCGCTGATCTCCCAGCCGAGGATCTCCGAATAGAAGGCGGCCGACTTACGCACGTCGGAGGTGGTCAGGTCGATCCAATACGGCATTCCGCCGATGGCCTCAAAAGCCGGCATTTAGAGGTTTCTCCACTTCTCGGGGTCAAAATCGTCGTTGGCGGTGGCTTCATCGAAGTAGTCATCCTCGCCGCTGACCTCAGTAGTCACGCGCGCGCACGCATCGCCCAGGCAGACAACATCGCCATCACGCAGCGTCTTCCCACGGCGGGTATCCACCGTCCCATTGACGGTGACATCCCCGGCGGCGATGACTTCTTTCGCCTCCCCGCCGGTGGCCACGAGGTTGGCCAGCTTGATGAACTGGCCTAGTTTGATGGACTCGCTCCGAATGGCTACGTCTGCAGCGTGCATGCGGGCCAGTCTACTTACCCCTCCGGTGCAATCGTCACCGCGGTGCCCGTGGCCGAGACCATCATCATGCCGTTGTCCGCGCCCATCACCTGGTAATCCACATCCACGCCGATGACAGCGTTCGCCCCGAGCTCCTGAGCGCGCTGGACCATCTCGGACAGGGCGGACTCGCGCGCCCGGAACGCTTCCTTTTCATAGGATTCGGAGCGCCCGCCGACGAGGTTACGGAATCCCGCCGCGAAGTCTTTCAACGCGTTGATGCCGACGATGGTTTCCCCGGCGACGACGCGCAGGTACTGGGTGACGTGGTAGCCGTCCACGGACGGAGTGGTGGTGACGATCATGTCAACGATGATACGACTGCCTGGCCACCCTCGACCACCATGAGAATTCCCAGGCCGATGAAGATGATGCCGGTCACGATGTCGATGATCGCCGAGTGCTTGGCAATCCGCGCCGCCATCGCCCGCACCCCCAGGGCAAAGCCGACGAACCACGCGATGCCGGTGATGACCAGTGTGGCAACGATGAGCACCGCCCAGCCCGCCCCCATGTCGGGGCGGACGAACTGGGCGAAGATGGCACCGAAGAATAGCAGCGCCTTCGGGTTGGCCAGGTTGGTGGTCAGGCCGAGCACGAGGGCGCGCAACGGGGCCATCGCCTCTGCTTCGGCACCAGTGGCAGCCTGAACACGCATGCCCCGCGCCGCCCAGCCGCTGCGCACCGCACCGATTCCCATCCGCAGTAGATACAGACCACCGAGCAACTGCAGGGCGGTGAGAATCTGCGGGTACGCGGCCACGAGGGCGGACAGGCCCAGCAGGGAGGCGAGGATCCACAGGGCATTGCCCACCATGATGCCGAGCGCGCACCACACGCCCGCGGCACGGGAGCGGGACCCGACGCGGATGAGCTGGACAATGTCCGGTCCCGGGGAGACGATCGCCGCAATCCACACGACGAGCAGGCTGGCGAAGCTAGAGATAGTCACAGGGGGAAATCTACGCCTGGTCCCGCGGCATGATGTTCATCGTGTCGATGTTCATATGCGCCGGCAGCGACGCCACCCAGCGGATCGCCTCAGCGATGTCCTCCGCCGTGAGGTTGAGCTTGTCGGCGTACACGGCCTCTGCCTTGGCGGTATCACCCTTGAAGCGAACCAGCGAGAAGTCCGTGGACACGCGGCCCGGATCGATCTCGGTGATGCGGATGGGGTTGCCCACCTCCTCCATCCGAAACGCCCTAGTCAGGGCCCGCAGGCCGAACTTGGCGGCGTTGTACCCGGACCCACCCGGGTAGGCGTTGAACGCCGCCACGGAACCGATGTTGATGATGAGGCCGGCGCCGCCCTCGGCGGCGTCGAGAAGCGGCAGCAATGCCTTGGTCACCCGGACGGTGCCGAGGACGTTGGTGTCATACATCGTCTGCCAATCCTCCAGATCGGCCTCGCGCAGACTATCCAAGCCCAGGGCCCCACCAGCGTTGTTAACCAACAGGTCCACGCGGTCGAGCCGTGCCGCGAAGGCAGCTACCGACTCATCGCTGGTCACGTCCAATTCGATGGCCTCGCCGCCCGTGCGCTCCGCGACCTCGCGGATCTTGTCCACCCGGCGGGCCGCGACGACAACGTGCCAGCCATCCGCCGCGAGGGCGTCGGCCGCGGCGGCGCCGATTCCCGAGGAGCCTCCGGTGATAACAGCTACTTTCTTCTCTGCACTAGTCATGGCTTCGATAGTGACACAAACACCTGACACAATGGGGCCTCATGAGCTTCGATCTCGCCCGGATCGGCGCTGGCCTGCCCGTCGCGGAGACGATTGACCAGCTGCCCGCGCTGCTGGCCCGCACCAACCGGGCCGTCATTCAGGCACCGCCTGGCACGGGTAAGACGACGCTGGTGCCGCCCGCACTGGCCAACCACACCCAAGGAAAAATACTGGTCACGGCGCCGCGCCGGGTCGCGGTGCGCGCAGCTGCGCGCAGGCTTGCTCACCTGGATGGCAGCGAGCTCGGTGATCGCGTGGGCTTCAGCGTCCGCGGCGAGCACCATCCGGGCAGCCTCGTGGAATTCATGACCCCGGGCGTGTTGCTGCGCAGGCTCATGTCCGATCCAGAGCTCAGCGGCATCAGGGCCGTCGCAGTCGATGAGGTCCACGAGCGCCAGCTCGACTCCGACCTAGTCTTGGGCATGCTCCTGGAGTTGTCGGAGTTGCGCGATGATCTGGCCGTGGTGGCGATGTCCGCCACCGTCGATGCGGAGAAGTTCTCTGGCCTCATGGACGCACCCGTCCTGGAGACCGCCGCCGTGACCTACCCGCTGAGCACCCAGTACGCTCCGCATCCGGGCCGCGCGGCTGGCACGCGGGAGTTCTACGATCACCTGGCCCAGCTCGCGCAGGGGCACGCCGATTCGGTGCTCGTGTTCGTGCCTGGCGTCCACGAGATCGAGCAGGTCAGAGCCCGCATCCCCGACGCCTTGCCGTTGCACGGCTCGCTGAGTTCCGCCGACCAGGACCGCGCCTTGGCTCCCAGTGATACCCCCCGCATCATCGTTGCGACCTCGATCGCCGAGTCCTCTCTCACCGTCCCCGGCGTCCGCGTCGTCATCGACTCCGGCTTGTCCCGCGTGCCCCGGCGCGACGCCGCCCGCCGGATGACCGGCCTGGTCACCGTCTCCGCGGCGCAGTCGACGGCGGATCAGCGCGCCGGCCGCGCGGGCCGCGAGGGCCCCGGCACCGTCATCCGCGCCTACTCGCACTCCGATTACCAGCATTTTTCACCCCACATCACCCCGGAGATCGCCACCTCGGACCTCACGCAGGCGGCCCTCACCCTCGCGGTGTGGGGCACGCCGCGCGGGGTCGGCCTGCCGCTTGCCGACGCCCCTCCGTCCCCCGCCTTCGACGCCGCCGAGGACGTGCTGCGCACCATCGGCGCTATCGCCGCCGATGGGACGGCCACGGGGCTCGGCCGGCGCCTCGCCGCCCTGCCCGTCGACCCCCGCCTCGGGCGCGCCCTGCTCACCGCTGGGCCCGCATCGGCGGAGGTGGTCGCCGTGCTTGCCGACGCCCCGCGCGGCGACATCAGTGCGCAGCTGCGCACCCTGCGCGGGCAGCGGCCTTTCGACCGGGAAGTAGCCAGGCTGCGCCGCTTGACCTCGGGAGGTAGCGGGGTCACCGACCCGGGGATCATCACCGCCTTGGCTTTCCCCGACCAGGTAGCCCGGCGCGTCGGCTCCGATTACTTGTTGGCCAGCGGCACCCGCGCGTATCTCCCACCGGATTCCGCCCTGCAGGGCGCCGAGTGGCTGGCCATCGCCGAGGTCACCCGTGCCGCCGGGTCGTCCCGCGAGGGGCGCGCGGGGGCGACGATTCGTGCGGCGGCGCGGCTGAGTGAGCAGCAGGCCAGGGACATCGTTGGCCTCACGGAGGAGGTCACGGCGACCGTCGAGGGCGGCCGTGTCCGTGGCCGGAAGCTCAGCCGCCTCGGGGCAATCACGGTGAGCTCCACCCCAGTGGCCCTGCCCCCGGAGAAAGCTGCGGAGGCGCTGGCCGCGACCGTCAGCGAGCGGGGGCTGGAGATGTTCCATTTCTCCGACAAAGCTCAGCACCTACGCGATCGCCTGGAGTTCCTTCACGAGCAGCGCGGTGCCCCGTGGCCTGATCCCGGCCACGCCGACCCCGCGATGTGGCTCATGCCGGAGCTGACTGCGGTGGCCAACGGGGCGCAGCTGAGCAAGGTCGACATGTACCCCGCCTTGCAGCGGTTGCTGCCCTGGCCCGAAGCCGGGCGGCTGGATGAGCTCGCGCCGACGCATTTCCTCGCCCCCAGCGGGCATCGGCACCGGATTTCCTATGACACCCACCGGCCCGTGGTCCGGGTCAAGCTGCAGGAGTGTTTCGGGCTGGCCGCCTCACCGGAATACTCCGGCGTGCGCCTGCTGTTTCACTTGCTCTCCCCCGCGGGGCGTCCGCTCGCGGTCACCGATGACCTAGCGAGCTTCTGGTCTGGCCCCTATTCCCAGGTCCGCGCGGAGATGCGCGGCCGCTACCCCAAGCACCCGTGGCCGGAGGATCCGTGGACGGCCCCGGCGACGGCGCGAGTGAAGAAGCGGAAGGATTAACCCTCGAGGAGGCGGAACCCGGCGGGCAGCTCCGCGCCATCGTATGCTCCGGCCGCGCGGGCAAGCGTCGGAAGGACATCGGGGCTGGCGATGATTTCCACGCCCAGCTCGCCGTACACCTGCGCCAAGAACAGCTCCCGGGAGATGAAATCCAGAGTTGCGTTCACATCTCCGGCGAGCTCTTCGGGAGCTCGAACCTGGTGGCAATCAACTTTGATGGTCATGATCTCAACCTAAAGTTCGGTCCTGTTAACGACCTGACAGCTGCTGCCACGCCAGGTAGGAACTCATGACCACCACCACGACGAGGAGGGCAACGCGCACCAGACGCGCCCCGCCACCAATGATGGTGCGCGCGCCCAGCTGCGCACCGATGATGTTGGACACGGCCAGCGCCAAGCCCAGCTGCCACCACACGTGGCCACCCCACGCGAAGACAACCAAGGCACCAAGGTTGGTCGCCGTGTTGACCACCTTCGCCATCGTCGCCGAGCGGAGGAAATCCTGCGACAACAGCGCCGTGAACGCCATGATGAGGAACATGCCCGTGCCGGGGCCGAAGATGCCGTCATAGAAAGCGATGGCCGCCACCGCGACGAGCACTGCCCACCGCCGCCACGTCCCCACGGGCTTCTCGCTGGGGGTGCCCTGTCCGAAGGACGGGCGCAACGCGACGAAAGTACCCACCGTCAGAAGAAGGACGATGATGATGGGCCGCATGACGGCGGCGTCGATAAGCGCGGCGGACGCCGCTCCCGCCCCCGAGCACAGCGCCGCAATGGGCACGTACCGCCAGGTGATCGGCGCTTTCACCTTGCGCACGAGGGTGACCGTCGCGGAGGCGGTACCCGAGACCGACACCAGCTTGTTCGTGCCCAGTGCCGTGGCCGGGGCAAGCGCGGGGACCGTGGCCAGCAGCAGGGGGATCATGATGAGGCCGCCACCACCGATGACGGCATCGATCCACCCGGCGACGGCAGCACCAGCGAGAAGCGTTATCCAAATCTCTGCACCCATAGAACTAAAGGGTAGGGTGCACAGTCATGAACAAGGTAGCAACGCGCTGGCTCATCGTTGCTCCCTGCTCCTTTGTGCTGGGCGCCCTCTTTGCCTGGTGGAACGTACCCGCAGCGTGGATCCTCGCGGCGATCATCGTCTCCGGCGCGATGGCGCTGATCAGCGGAAAGGAGCTCCCCCTCAACGAGGGATTCTACCGATTCGGCCGCGGCATCATCGGCATGCTCGCCGCTCTCCCCCTCGTCGGCGTGCCGCTGGGAGTGCTCGGCGGTTACCTCATTCCGGGGTTGCTCGTCTCCGTGGTCACCCTGGGAATTGGCATCGGCGGCGGCCTGCTGCTGGCCTCCCGTGAAAAAACGGTCAGCCCCGAAACCGGCATCCTCTCCATGCTCGCCGGCGGGTCCTCCATCATGCCGGTCCTCGCGCGCGAGGTGGGTGCTGATTTCCGGTTCGTCGCCCTCGCCCAGTATCTCCGCCTGCTCGTCGTCTCCCTCTCATTGCCACTGATCACGGCATTGTTTTCCACGCCCTCCTCGGGTTCTGCGGCCACCGGCAGCAACCAGGTGTGGTACCTCATGATCGCCATCGCGCTCATCGCCTTCTTCGGCGAGAAGATCGGTCGGCTCGTTCGCCTGCCGGTGCCCAGCGTGCTCGGGCCGCTGCTGATCACGGTGGGGGTCTCGCTGCTACTGCCCGACGGCTTCACCCTCACGCCGCCGGACCTGTTCCGCATCCTCGCCTTCCTGGCCATCGGCTGGATGTGCGGCGGCGCGCTGTCCATGCCCGCCCTCAAAGCCTTCGGCCGTCAGCTCCCCGCCACGGTGACCTTCATCGTTGTCATCATCGGGGCCTGCGCGCTCACCGCGTGGCCGCTGACCCACTGGTTGGACATCTCCTACTTCGAGGCCTACCTCGCCACCAGCCCAGGCGCACTGGAAACGGTCCTCGCACTCTCCAGCGAAGGTGGAGCCGGGCCGGTCGTCGTCGCCATCCAGCTCATCCGCTTGCTGGCCGTGCTGCTCATCGCCGGGTGGTTGCCGCAGCTCATCCGGTTGATCACGCGGAGACGCGATAAAGACTAAGGTAAATGACATGTCAACAATGACGGTCATTCGCTCCACTGAGCGGGGCCATTGGCGCGACTCCGCCATCGTGTCCCGGCAGTCCTTCCCCGCCACCGGCAACTTCGATCTCGCCGCCAATTCCTTCGGCCTGCTCATGGTGTTCAACGATGACATCGTGGCCCCCGGCGAAGGCTTTGACATGCACCAGCACGACAACGTGGAAATTGTCAGCTGGATCGCCGAGGGGGCACTCCGGCACCGAGACTCAGGATCAACGGATACCACCGTCCTTCACACCGGCTCGGCACAACTCATTTCCGCCGGTTCCGGGGTCAGCCACTCGGAGGTCAACGCCGCTGGATACACCAGCCGCCAGAAGGTGCGGGTGGTCCAAAGCTGGCTGGCCACCGACGAGCACAATACCGAGCCCTTCCACGCCACCTACGACGCCTCCGCCGACCTGGCCAGCGGAGAGCTAGTGCAGATCGCCGGGCCAGACTCGCCGCTGCCGATCAAGTCCTCGCAGGCTATCCTGTGGGCCGCCCGACCCCGACGGAGAGCAACCCTCAGCCTTCCCCAGGCACGCTACCTGCACATATACGTCGTCGCCGGATCATTGGAGCTAGAGGGCCACCGGCTGACAGAGGGTGACGCCGCCCGCCTCACCGACTCCCCAGCGACGACAGCCACCGCCGAGGAGGACAGCGAGATCCTCATCTGGGCGATGGACCGCGCCATCAAACCCGCGTAGACCTACATTTCGAGTTGGCGCACCTCAATGGACTGCCCGCAGGCCACGGCGGCGCGATGGGCAACATCAGCGGCCTCCTCCTGCGAGGGGACGTCGATGATCCAGAAGCCACCGAGCTGGCGGCCCGACACGGATGAGGGAACACGGGAGCCATCCGGCGAGACCATGAGGGCGGTCTCGGGCGGCTGCAACGCATTGACGTAGACGAGGATGCCTGCCTCCTGGACGGCGGCGTTGAACGCGCCGACCGCTGCGAAGGCAGCCTGCATGTCCTCATCGGACTGGTACGCGGGTGCACCGTCGTGATGCACCGAAAGCATGAACTGGGTCATACCCAGCCATGCTAGTGCACGTTAATCCAGAACCTGTTCCCGCAGGATCGACATCGGGATGGATCCCAGCGACAGGGCTCGGCGGTGGAACTCCTTCACCGATTGCCCCTGCGCAACAGCCTCGTCGCGGGTCTGCTCCCACAGACGCTGGCCCAGGGCGTAAGACGGGGCCTGGCCGGGCCAACCCAGGTAGCGGTTGAGCTCGAAGCGGAGGTTGGCTCCATCCATGGCGGAGTTCTCCCGGAGGAATGCCTTGGCGTAGGTTGCATCCCACGCCATGGAGCTCTCGGGGACTCGCTTGCCCAGGTGGACGCCGATGTCCAGGACCACGCGCGCGGCGCGGAGACGCTGAGCATCAAGCAGCCCCATGCGGGTGCCTGGGTCCTCGTGATAGCCCATCTCCGCCATGAGCTGCTCGGAGTACAGAGCCCAGCCTTCGCCGTGGCCGGAGTTCCAGCAGGCGACGCGGCGCCACAGGTTGAGCTGGTTGCGCTCGACGAGGGTCTGACCGATTTGCAGGTGATGGCCAGGAACGCCCTCATGGAAGACGGTGGTCAACTCCTGCCAGGTGTGGAAGGTGTCTTGACCGGCGGGAACGGACCACCACATGCGGCCCGGTCGGGAAAAGTCATCGGAGGGTGGGGTGTAGAAGATGCCGCCGGTACCGGCCGGGTCGATGGCGCACTCGATGGTGCGGACGGGCTCGGGGATGTCGAAGGCGGTGCCGTGGAGGTCGGTGACGGCCTGGTCGGCGGTCTTCTGCATCCAGGACACCAGCTCGTCGACGCCGTGGAGGGTGTACCGCGGGTCGTCGTTAAGCTGGCGGAACGCTTGGCGCACGTCGGAGGTCTGGTAGAGCTCGCGGGCGATGGCCTGCTGCTCGGCGTCGATCTCGCGGAGGCGCTCGAGGCCCCACGTGTAGGCCTCATCCAGGTCGACGGTATCGCCCACGAAGAGGTGGGAGAAACGCTCGTAGCGTTCGCGGCCCACGGCATCCTCGCGCGGGGCGTGGGGCGCTAAGTTCTCCGACAGCCAATCGGCCATCTCCGCGAAGGCCTTCTTGGCGCTGGCCACCTCAGCAGAATCGGCGGCGACACCCAGATTGTCCAGCAGGGACGTCGAATCGGCGAGGTCCTGGCACTGGGAGTAAACCTCGTCGATCTGGCGGACGGGGGCGACGTGCCCGTGGCCGGCGGCCTCGGAGAGGGACTCGCGGTAGCCAGCCAGGGCGCCCGCCACCTTGGACAGGCGGGAACGGATCGCGTCGACCTGCTCCGGGGTGTCCTGAGGCATGAGCGTCAGGGTGTCGCGGATGATCTGCACCGGCGAGGAGATGTTGTTCAGCTGCGCCAGGTCCTCACCGTGGTGGTGGAGGTCGACGTCGAGGCACAGGCGATCGCGGAGGACGGCGGCGGTGACGTGGTCGATGTCATCGAAGTCATCCTCGTCGTCGCACTCGTCGGTGCCGTCATCGAAGGCATCGATGTCGGCGATCATCTCGCGGGTGCGGTCGGCGATGGCGTCCCAGTAGGACGGGGAGAAATCTTGCAGCTCGCCATCGAAACCGGGGATGCCCCATGCGGTGGCATCGGTGGGTGAGAGGGCGGCTAGGTCGTGGACAAACGCCTCGCAGGAGGCATCGAGCAGTGACGGTGAGCGCTCGCCGATAACAGGCGAGGTCTCGAGGGTCTCGGAACTCATGACAGGCCAGTGTAGCGGTGGTGGCCCTATTCGTCCCATTTTCCGCCTGGCGGCTCCCAACTAGCAAAGGCATCAAGGATTTCACCAGGTCGTTCGGCCACGATGAGGGAGTCAAGAAACTTCGGCAGGAGGAAGCCTTCCTCGACGGCCCGGTGCAGCATGGCGATTTGCGGATCCCAGAACCCTTCAACGTTGCACAGGGCGACGGGGCCAGTGATGGCCCCGAGTTGCTGCATGGTGAGGACCTCGAAGAGTTCCTCCAACGTGCCGGCACCGCCGGGCAGGGCCACGAAGGCGTCGGCAAGCTCTTCCATCCGGGACTTGCGCTGGGCCATCGTGTCCACAATCTCCAGCTGCGTGACGCCGGGGTGCGACAGCTCCAGGTCGACGAGCTGACGTGGGATGACCCCCGTCACGGCCCCCTGCTTATCGACGACCGCGTCCGCCACCTCCCCCATCAGCCCCACCGCACCGCCGCCATATACCAACCGCCAACCGCGCTCTGCGAGCGCGGTCCCCATCTCCCGCGCCGCCTGCGTATAAGAAGGACGAGCCCCGTGGGAAGAGCCACAATAAACAGCGACGGCAGTAACAGACACCATGCGTCGGATTCTATAGCGTGGAAGACATGGACGCTTTCGCCCAAGCCTTTGACCTGGCCCGCTCGGCCCAGCGCATCGAGATCTTCTCCGGCGCTGGCATGTCCGCCGAATCTGGGTTAGACACCTTCCGCGACGCCCAGACCGGCCTGTGGTCCCAGGTCGATCCCATCGCGATGGCCTCGGTCGATTCCTGGGAGCGCGACCCGGAGCCCATGTGGGCCTGGTACTTATGGCGCGCGCAACGCTGCCGCGCGGCTGAGCCCAATGCGGGCCACCGGGCGATCGCCGAGTGGGCGGAGATAGCAGAGGTATCAGTGACCACCCAGAACATCGATGATCTCCACGAGCGCGGCGGCTTGGCGGAGGTCACCCACCTGCACGGCTCGCTCTTCGACTACCACTGCTCGCATTGTTCCCGCCCCTTCGACGGCGACGTGGACTATCCGGCCGAGCCCGTCGAGCGGCTTGCCCCGCCGACCTGCGTGTTCTGCGGCGGCCTCATCCGACCCGGAGTGGTGTGGTTCGGCGAGATGCTGCCCCAGCGGGCGTGGCGGGACGCGGAGGAGAGGATGCACGCGGCGGATCTGGTCATCATCGTGGGCACCTCGGGAGTGGTGCAACCAGCCGCGTCCTTGCCCTTGGTTGCCCGCGAGGTGGGCACGCCGCTGCTGGAGATCTCACCCCAGGACACCGAGCTGACCCGCGTCGCCGATGTCTCCTGGCGCACCACCGCCGCCTTCGGCCTGCCGGAGCTGGTCACCGGGTTACAGCTGGAACGGGGCTACCATGACCCTCCGTGAGCTTCCGTGACCTTTTAGCCGATACCCGCCCCCTGCGGGTTCCTGCCTATCGGCGCCTATGGACGGCGAATATCGCCACGACGATCGGCGCGCAGCTGACGGTGGTGGCGGTCCCGGCGCAGATCTACTCCCTCACCGGGTCGAGCGCTTACGTCGGTCTGACGGGCCTTTTCGGCCTGGTCCCGCTCGTTATCTTCGGCCTCTACGGCGGGTCCATCGCGGATAGCTTGGATAAGCGCAAGGTTCTCATTGCCACCACGGTGGGCATGATCCTCACGGCGGTGATGTTTTGGGGCCTGACTTTGAGCGGCAACACTAACGTCTGGTGGCTGTTGGGTACGTTCTCCCTGCAACAGGCGTTTTTCGCGGTGAATCAGCCGACGCGGACGGCTGTTAACCGGACGATCCTGCCGATGGATCAGCTCCCCGCGGGCGCCAGCCTCAACATGATGCTCATGCAGGCCGGGGCGATCATCGGGCCGCTGCTTGCGGGCGCGCTCATCCCCTTCATCGGTTTTTCCTGGCTGTATTTCCTCGATGCGCTGTTGTTGTTGCCCACGCTCGGGGCGGTCCTTGCCTTGCCCTCTCTGCCGCCAAAGGATTCGGCCGGGCGGGCCGGGGTCCATTCCGTTATCGACGGCCTGCGTTACCTGCGTGGCCAGCCCATCCTCCTCGTGGCGATGCTGCTGGATCTCATCGCCATGATCTTCGGCATGCCCCGGGCGCTGTATCCCGAGATAGCCGCGGTGAGCTTCGGCGAGCGCGAACCCGGCCTCATGCTCGCGCTCCTTTATTCCTCCATGGCCGCGGGTGCGGTGCTCGGCGGATTGCTGTCCGGCTGGATTTCCCGGGTCGTGCGGCAGGGGTGGGCGGTCATCGTGTGCGTCATCGTGTGGGGCGTGGCCATCATGGGCGCGGGCCTGGGCGTCATGCTCAGCCCCGGCGCGGTGAGCATCTACGCCTGGTTGGTGGTGTTCATGCTCGTACTCGGCGGGGCGGCGGATATGTTCTCCGCGGCGTTGCGCACGGCGATCTTGCAGCAGTCGGCTGCGGAGCATGTGCAGGGGCGTATCCAGGGTGTGTACATCATCATCGTCGTGGGTGGACCGCGCTTGGCGGATGTGCTCCATGGCTGGGCGGCGGGACCGTTGGGCGTGGGGTTGACCACGTTGGCCGGTGGCGCGCTGGTCATCGTGGGCACCGTGGTGTGCGCGCTGTTCGTGCCCTCGTTTGTCCGCTATCGCAAACCGCGGCCTCGCACCACCGATACAGACTAAGTTGTCTAGAATAAAACGATCGGATTAGACGGCATGGTCTAATTAGATGTACGATGCCAGCATGACCATCGCAGGCACCGTCTTCTCACGTCCGCGCACCCCCGCGGCCAAGTGCCTCCATCACATCCGCCTCCACCACATCGTCACCCGGAGCGAACTGGTCGAGGCCACCGGGCTGTCCCAGCCCACGATCACCCGCGCAGTCGCCTCGCTTATTGATGCCGGGCTGGTCCATCAGCGCACCGACCTCACCCACTCCCACGGTCGCGGCCGCCCCACCGTCCCGCTGGAGCTGGCACCCAGCGGCTGGCTCCACGCGGGCATCTCCGTGGGCACCTCCACCACCTACATCGGGCTTTTTGATACCCGGGGACGCACCATCCGCGACGCGGATGTGCCGACGCCGGTCGCGCGACTGTCGGAAAGCGACTTCATTGAGCACGTCATGGCCGGACTCAACCGCCTCACCGCGGGCCTGGATCGACCGCTGGTGTCGGTGGGCGTGACCACCTCCGGGCACGTCAGCCGCGACGGCATCGTCGACGCCCCCAACCTCGGCTGGCACGGCGTCGACTTCGCCGGCCGCCTGCGCTACCAATTCTCCGTGCCCGTCGTCGTCTCCGCGGCGGTCCCGGCGATCCTCGGCTCCGAAGTGCAATCCACCGAGCTGCCCATCAATCCCTCCCCCACCTTGGCTCTGTTCGCCGATGACTCACTCGGCGCCGCCGTGGCCAACGACGCCGGCGTCACCCAGGTCGCCTTGCCTGCTGGCAGCGCCGCGCTGTCGACCGCCGGGGTCCTCCAAGGCAGGTTCCCCTCCCTGGCCGCGGCCGTGAGCAACCCCTCCGCCCGCCCCCTGCTGGATACCCGCGCCCACCAGCTCGGCGAACTCACCGCGGAACTCGCCCGGGAACACCGACCCTCGACCATCGTTGTCGCTGGTAGCGCGTTTATTGATGATCCGGCGGCCCCGAAGCTTTTCGCCGGAGCCGCCCGCGCCGCCCTCGGTGACAACGACATCGAGCTGCGGATGATCCCCACCCACCGCGAAATCGTCCGCGCCATTGCCCGTGCCGTCGCCCTCGATCAGCTGCTCCGCGAGCCACTGGGCATGGTCAGCGTCTGACCTCCGTCTATACTCATGAGCCATGTCTGCACGGATGCGCACGCGCCACTTTGCCCAGGCCAAGGCCGAGGGCCGCAAGATTTCTTGCCTGACCAGTTATGACGCCCTGACTGCGGCCATCTTCGACGAAGCCGGGATCGACCTCCTCCTCGTCGGTGATTCCGCCGCCAACGTCGTCCTCGGCCAGAAGTCGACGCTGTCCATCACCACCGATGAGCTGATCACCATGTCCCGCGCCGTCGCGGGTGCCACCCAGCGCGCCTTCGTCGTCGCCGACCTCCCCTTCGGCAGCTACGAGGAGGGCCCCGCGCAGGCGCTCGCGACCGCCGTCCGCTTTATGAAGGAAACCGACGTCCACGGCGTCAAGCTCGAAGGCGGCGTCGAGGTAGCCCCCACCATCCGCACGCTTGTCGACGCCGGTATCCCCGTCGTCGGCCACATCGGCTACACCCCGCAATCCGAACACGCCCTCGGCGGGCACGTCGTCCAAGGCCGGGGGGACGCTGCTCACCAAGTGCTTGCCGACGCCCGCGCGGTCCAGGAAGCCGGCGCCTTCGCCGTCGTCCTGGAAATGGTCCCCGCCTCCGTCGCCGCGGAGGTCACCTCCCAGCTGGACATTGTCACCATCGGTATCGGCGCCGGACACGAGTGCGATGGCCAGATCCTCGTGTGGACCGATGCCTTCGGCCTCGGCCGCGGCACAACCCCGAGGTTCGTGCGCTCCTATGCCGACCTGGGCGGCGTGCTTTTGAGCGCCGCCCGCGCCTATCGCGCGGACGTCGAAAACTCCGCCTTCCCCTCCGAGGCGGAGTCCTTCTAATGCAGGTGCTGCGCACTATCGCCGAGCTGCGCTCTTTCACCCGCACCGGGGAGGTCGGGCTCGTGCCCACGATGGGTGCCCTGCACCACGGCCACGGCGAGCTGGTCCGCCGCGCGCGCTCGGAGAACGACACGGTGGTGGTGAGCATCTTCGTTAACCCCCTGCAGTTCACCGACCTGGGGGAGTGCGATGACTACCGCAACTACCCGCGCGACCTCACCGCCGACGTCGCCTTCCTCTCCTCACTCGGTGTCGATGCCGTCTTCGCCCCCAGCGTGGAAGAGATGTACCCCGGCGGCCTCCCGGAGATCTGGGTCCGCACCGGCGACATGGGTTCCCGCCTGGAGGGTGCCTCCCGGCCCGGTCACTTCGACGGCGTGGCCACCGTGGTGACCAAACTCTTCCTCCTGGTGCGGCCGCAGCGCGCCTACTTCGGGGAGAAAGACGCCCAGCAGTTGGCCATCATCCAGCGCCTGGTTGCCGACCTCAACCTCGACGTGGAGATCCGGCCGGTGCCCATCATCCGCGGGGCCGATGGCCTGGCCGAATCCAGCCGCAACCAGCACCTCACTCCTGCCACGCGGGCACAAGCCCTCGCCCTGCCGCGCGCTCTGGAGGCCCTGCGTGCCGGAACCCCGCTCGCGCAGGTGCGCGCGGAGCTGGCCGCCGCCGAGGGCGTGGACCTCGACCACCTCGAGGTCGTCGATCCCGCGACCCTCCTGCCCGTGGCCACCCCCGGCCCCGGTGACCTGGCGGTGGCGGCGATCCACGTCGGCGGGACCAGGCTCATCGATAACCGGCGGCTCTAGATCCCCGCGTGCCGCTTCGCCAGCTCGACGTAGCGCCCGGCGTGGGGGATGAAGCTGGCGGATTGCTCGTCGCTGAGCTCGCGGCGCACCTTCGCCGGAACACCGGCGGCCAAGGATTTATCGGGGATTTCTTGCCCCTCCAGCACCACCGCGCCCGCCGCAATGAGGGCACCGGCACCAACCACCGACCCCGAGAGCAGCGCCGACTTCATGCCCACGAGCGTGCCATCACCGACCGTCGTGCCGTGCACCAACGCCATGTGCCCCACGGTGACGTCATCGCCCAGGGTGCACGGCGCATCCTCGTCGACGTGCAGGACCGAGTTGTCCTGGATGTTCGTCCGCGCCCCAATCCGAATCTTGTTCACATCCCCGCGCAGGACGGCACCATAGAACACCGACGAGTCCGGACCGATCTCCACATCGCCGATGATGACGGCCGTCGGGGCGACCCAGGCGCTGGGATGGATCTGTGGAGTCTTGCCTTCAAATTCTAGGATCATGGGAGGACCTTTCGGACGGACTCGGGACCAGTAAACAACACGGCCTTCCAGCCGGCTTCGTTCGCGGCGGCCACGTTGACGGGATCAGCGTCGACGTAGATGAGCTCTTTCGGCCCGGCATGCAGTGCGGCCGCCGCGACGGCGAACGCCCGCGGATCAGGTTTAGCCACCCCGATGTCGCAGGACATCGTGACCGCATCGAAGCTGTCGATCCAGCCGTGTTTGGCGCGGACCTGCTTCGCCAGGCCTGCCGGAATGTTGGTGAGGAGGCCGAGCCTGACGCGGGCGTCGATAAGCTCTCTGACCAGGGCGACCATCGCCGGATCCTCCGCGGACGTGGACTCCCAGTCCGCGGCGACCGCCTCAGGGATGTCGATGGGATCCAGCCCCGCGCGGAATTGGACCTGGCGCCAAAAGCGCTCATCGCTGACATCACCGACGTTGTACGCCGGGCGCAGCTCCTCGTAGATCGGCCACATGCTCTCATCTGCGCCGATGGCGCGCTCGACGCGACGACGACCGGCGTCCGTGCGTTCTGTGAGCAACACGCCGAAAAGATCAAACAGCAGTGCAGTCATGGCCCCACTCTACGGAAATACACTTCGGTCCCATGATCGACTTCTCCGCTCCCGCCGACATCGTCGCCCCGCACTTGCTCGGCGCGACGATCCACCTCCATGGCGTCGGCGTGCGCCTCACCGAAGTGGAGGCCTACCTGGGCAGCGAGGACGAAGCCGCGCACACCTACCGCGGCGAGACGCCCCGGAATGCCGCGATGTTCGGCCCGCCCGGGCGCCTCTACGTCTACCTGTCCTACGGCATCCACCGGGCCGGAAACCTCGTGTGCGCACCAGTTGGCACCGGTCAGGGCTGTTTGCTGCGCGCCGGGGAGGTGGTCAGCGGCGTGGACTTAGCGCAGGAGCGGCGCGGCGCGGTGCCCTTCCACCGGTTGGCGCAGGGGCCGGGCAACCTCGGGAAAGCGCTGGGCTTGGACTTAGGCGATAACGGCGCCCAGCCAGAGATCACAGCACCCACGGACGAGGTGGAGTGGGTGCGCGGGCGGCGCATCGGCATCACCAAAAATGCCGACGCCCCGCTGCGCTTCTGGATCTCCGGTCACCCAACCGTCTCGGGGCGGCGCGGCCGACCACCCGCGTAAGATGCACCCATGGACACCTTCACCATTCGGCGGGAGACGGAGTCGGATATTTCAGCCATCCGGGATCTCACCCTCCGCGCGTTCAGGGATATGCCGTACTCCGATCAAAAGGAGTCACAGATCGTCGAGATGCTTCGCGACGCCGACGCGCTCACCTTCTCCCTCATCGCCGTCAAGGGTGCCTCCGTCGTCGGCCACATCGCAGCCTCCCCCGTCAGTATCGAGGATGGGTGCGAGAAGTGGTTCGGCATTGGACCCATCAGCGTTGACCCCGATCGCCAGGGCGCGGGCATCGGCTCGCAGCTCATGGCGCGGGCGCTCGACGAGCTCCGTTCACTGGACGCCGACGGTGCGGTGGCACTCGGCGACCCCGCCTTTTACCGGCGCTTCGGCTTCGACCGCTACGAGGAATTGACCTTCCCCGGCGTGGACCAGTCCTACTTCCTGGCCATCCCGCTTACCGACGCCGCCGTCCCCCTCGGCACCGTCACCTATCACCAGGCGTTCTACCTCTAAATCTCGAGCGGGACCTCCCTGCGCTCGTAGACATACCGGCGCTTCTCCCCCTCCTGATACACCCGCCCCGCCGTCCGTGGCTCCAGCGTGCCCACGGGCCCGGCCTGCATAACAACCTCGATGGTCACGGGCGAGGCGCAATGAATGAGCAGCTCCTGCCCATTGCCCAGGGTGAAGCGAATCCCGCTGTCGCGCCACCACTGCCATTCCTGCTCCCCCTCAGGCAATCCGATCTGGGTGATGCCGTCCTGGATCCGCGCGATCGCGGTGAGCTGGCCTGCCAACTCGTACTCTTCCCCGCCGGGGCTGCTTAGCGTCGGTGGACTGACCCGCAACACGGACTCGACCCGCTCGCCCGCCGCGAAATCAATCACCGTCTCCACGTATTCCAGCTGGACATACCCCAGCTCCGTGCGCACCCACGCCCCGAACGCGCCAACCCCCTCTTCCACCTCCAGGTCGGTGCCGTACCCGTGCACCTGCGTGCCGACGAGCCCGCCAAGCACCGCCAGGCTCTCCCCATCAAGGTAGGTGTTAGTCATGGTTGCTTTCCTTCCAGGCATGCTTGACTAAGTCCTCCAGCACCCCGAGGTCCACGTCCTCCGGCTTGTTCACGTACACGCACGCCACCGCCGTGTCATGCTTACCCAGCTTCCCCAGCAGCTCCTCCGAGCGCGGATGCCCCTGCAGCCCGTACAACGAGAGCTTTGCCTTGCGGGGGCTAAAGCCAATCTGGAAAGTGTCGCCCTCGCGCCCGGTCGCGTAGCGATAATGCGCCTGCCCATAACCAATCATGCTGGGACCCCACATGACTGCCTCCGCGCCACCGGTGGCCCGGGCGAAAAGCTCCAGGAGCAGGTGCCCATCCTTGACCCGGCGCGGCGAATCCAGGCCGTCGACGAAGTCGATCGGGCTGACCGCGGTCGGGTGGGTCTTTGCTGCGGACGCCGGGGATGCGGGGGCGTCGATAAGCGAAAGGCCCTGGGCAGTAAGTGCTGCCTGGAGGCGTTGCAAACCGCGGGCGCCGACGCCGTGGAGTGCTAACAGGTCCGGGTAGGAGATTCCGTGGAGAGATTCGAGGTCGGGGTACCCGGCATCCTGGAGGGCGCGGCGGGCCGGGGCGCCGACGCCGGGGACCTCGTCGTAGGGTGTGCTCATGCTTTCTGAGTGTATCGAGGCTCACCCTCGCCCGTAGTAGACAGATTGGTATTTTTATGCCAGACTATCCAGTCTTGACAAAGGTCAGACCACGGGCAGATAATGCCTATTACCCGAAAACTTTCCATAAGGAGCACGAATGTCCACCAGCACCACCCGTCGACTACCGGCCTGGTCCACCGGTTTCGGCGCCCAGGTCATCGCCGGCCTGATTATCGGCCTCATCCTCGGCCTGGTAGCCCGCTCCATGGACGCCGGACTGCCCGACGGCGAGCACGGTTGGCTCTCCGACATCCTCACCTGGGGCGGCAACACCTACGTCCAACTGCTCAAGCTGATGATCCCGCCGCTCATCTTCGCAGCCGTGGTCACCTCCGTGGCCAACCTGCGCAAGGTCGCCAACGCCGCCAAGCTCGCCGTATCCACCCTCGTGTGGTTCGCCATCACGGCATTCTTCTCCGTGCTCACCGGCATCGGCGTCGGCCTCATCATGCAGCCCGGCTCCAACACCGGAGTCGACGCCTCCGCCGCCGCCGAGCCCACCACCCAGGGCTCCTGGCTCGGCTTCATCAACTCCGTCGTGCCCTCCAACATCCTCGGCCTGGGCGCCTCGGCCAACGCCAGCGGCGTCGCACTCAACTTCAACGTGCTGCAACTCCTCGTCATCTCCCTGGCCATCGGCATCGCCGCAGTCAAGGCCGGCAAAGCCGCCGAGCCCTTCCTCGGCTTCACCGAGTCCTTCCTCAAGGTCGTGCAGATCATCCTCTGGTGGATCATCCGCCTCGCCCCGATCGGCACCGCCGCCCTCATCGGCAAGGCCGTCTCCACCTACGGCTGGGAAGCACTGGGCTCCCTGGGCACATTCGTCCTCGCGATCTACGTTGGCCTAGCAATCGTCATCGGCGTCATCTACCCCATCGTGCTCAAGCTCAACGGCATCCCCGTCCTCGGCTTCTTCCGCCGCGTCTGGCCCGTGACCTCACTCGGCTTTGTCACCCGCTCCTCCATGGGCGTCATGCCAGTCAACCAGCGCATCGTCGAAGAGCGCATGGGCGTACCCCGCGAATACGCCTCCTTCGCCATCCCACTGGGCGCCACCTCGAAGATGGACGGCTGCGCCGCCGTCTACCCGGCCGTCGCCGCGATCTTCGTCGCCCAGTTCTACGGCATCGACATGGGCATCACCGAATACCTGCTCATCATCATCGTCTCCGTCCTCGGCTCCGCCGCCACCGCCGGCACCACCGGCGCAACCGTCATGCTCACCCTCGTGCTCTCCACCCTCGGCCTGCCGCTAGCCGGCGTCGGCCTGCTCCTGGCCACCGAGCCGATCATCGACATGGGCCGCACCGCCGTCAACGTCACGGGCCAGGCCCTCGTTGCCGCAGTCGTGGCCAAGCGAGCTGGCATCCTCGACGAAGAAACCTGGGACGCCGGGGAAGAAGGCGCCCTCGCACCCCTCGACGCCGAGTCCGAGGAAGCCGCCGTCCGCTCCTAAGAACACTCAGCTAGTCTTGGGAAAATGGGACTGGCTGACATTGCTCGCAAGGTAGAACGAACGATCAACCGGGTAGGAACACGCCAATCGACGAAAGCCGGTTGGCGCCCCACCATCACCGACTTCGCCGGCTACGGCTCCCCCACCCGCGTCCACGTCCTCGGACGAGTGCTCATGCAAAACCCGGACGCAACCGTCGAAGTCGACGAGCCCGCCCTCCCTCCAACTGCCCACCGCCCGCCCCGCAACCTCAAAGATCTCCGCGAGGAAGCCGGGCGCGGCTGGAGGCAGTTTTTTACGATTCAAGTCGGCTACCAACCCGTCACCGTCCGCATCGGTTCCATTGAGGTTCACTCCCGCACCAACGACAACGGCTACATCGACGTCCTCATCCAAGACCACGGCCTCGAACCCGGCTGGCACACCGTCACCATCGACGCCGAAGGAGCGAAACCCGTCCAAGCCCGAGTGCTCATCGTGGCGCCCGGGGCACGGATCGGCCTAGTGTCCGACATCGACGACACCGTCATGGTCACCTGGCTCCCTCGCGCCCTCCTCGCCGCCTGGAACTCCTGGGTCCGACACACCAACACCCGCAAAGCCGTCCCCGGCATGGCCGCGTTCTACCACGAACTCCTAGCCAACCACCCCGACGCCCCCGTCTTCTACCTCTCCACCGGCGCCTGGAACACCTACGGCACCCTCGAATCCTTCCTCATCAAACACGGCCTCCCCGTCGGCCCCATGCTCCTCACCGACTGGGGACCCACCCCCACCGGACTCTTCCGCTCCGGCCAAGAACACAAAAAAGTCCAACTACGAAACCTCATCATCGAATACCCCCACATCCAATGGATCCTCGTCGGCGATGACGGCCAACACGACCCCCTCATCTACGGCAACGCCGTCTTCGAACACCCCGACCGCATCGCCGGTGTAGCCATCCGCCAACTCACCCCCAGCGAACACGTCCTCTCCCACGGCACCGCCGCCCCCTTCGACGACGCCGTCACCGCCCACACCAGCTCCGTCCCCACCATCTACGGCGCCGACGGATACGAACTACTGGAGCGCTACCGGGAGCACCCGTTTCCTGGGGTTTAGTCTGGGTGTGGTCTGGCTTTGGCCTGGCCTTGGACTGGCTTTGGCCTGGTGTGAAATCACGCTGTCGAAGGGGCTAGGTTTTTGCGCTTCGGGGCAGTTGAAAGGACTCCCTTTGACGGGGTGAAATCACACTTCCTCGGGCAGGGGACTCATTGGGGAGTAGGAGTCGCTTCGAGCGAGGTTGCGCGTACTGCTTTTACGTAATTGCTGATCAGAGGGCATTTTTGTGCGCAGCTGCGCGCAGTGGCGGCGTGATGGCCTAGGTGCGGCCGGGGCACGTTGGCCGTCACACTGACAAAGTCCGGCAAAATCGGCGCGAGCTTTTAACAGTGTGACGGCGGGACCCTTACGTCGCACGCCATCTTTGGGATGGCCATGCGCCAAGACTACAGCGCAGGTCAGGCTAGGTTTTTTGTGCGCAGCTGCGCACAGTGAGCGGCGTGACCACCTGGGTGCGGCCAGGGCACGTTGACTGCCACACTGACAAAGACTGGCAAAATCAGCGCGAGGTCTTAACAGTGTGACTGTTAAATCCTTCCTTCTCGGACGACTATCGGATCCCATCCCCAACACTGCAGTGCAGGTCAGGCTAGGTTTTTTGTGCGCAGCTGCGCACTTTCGAGGCATACCGAGAATGAATGACAGTGGGATCGCGAACCGCAGTGGGTAACTAGGCCGTGACGCGTACGAACACCCTTCCGGAAGAAACCCGCGGGGCCAAGGATGCAAGAGAGATTCATGCCTTCCCCGCAGCGCCCAACAATGAGATTGGTAGCGCCGTGGAACCATACTTTAAGTGACCCACCGAGATTGTTTAACTACTGATCCATTCGCCATTCGCACCATGAGGAATGGATAAGGCACGATCGTAACCTCATGAGCCCCTGCCCCACTTTTCCTCCGAGACTCTCCCCTGGTCCTTTCGTGTCGCGCTTTCCGCACGCGCCCGTGCAAAACAGCCGTCAACCTACCCTTCCGCGCTCGTCCCCCATATCGGCGAGGCCGTGCCCTCCCTCAGCACAGAGCTCCTTGCGAAGATCGATCAGGCCACCATCGCCATCACTCGTTTCGACGCCACCCAAGCAGCAACCGTGCTTCCCTTCACCCCCTTATTGCTACGAGGCGAATCGGTTGCGTCCTCCCGCATCGAGCAACTGACATCCTCCGCTCGCCGCATCTTGGAGGCAGAACTGCTTGGTGTGGGCGGAACCGGCAACGCAGCACTCGTCGTCGCCGCCACCGCCCAGATGAACGCGGCGATCTCCAGTGACAGCCTCCCCGACGAGCGGCGAATCCTGGACATGCACCGCCTACTTCTCCGCGACAGCCAACCACAGATTGCGGGACACTACCGCGAGGAACCCGTGTGGATCGGGGGCAGCGACCTACACCCTGTCGATTCGATGTACACCGCCCCGCACCACCGCCACCTCCCCTCACTCATGGCCGACCTCGACGTGTGGATGCAGCTTTCAAACGTGCCCGCCCTCGCCCACGCCGCGATTGCCCACGCCCAGTTCGAAACGATCCACCCTTTCGTCGACGGCAACGGTCGCACCGGCCGCGCCCTCATCCACACACTGCTGCGTCATCGCGGTCTTACTGTCAACGGCACGCTCCCCTGGTCGGCTGGCATTCTCCGCAGCCCGGACTCCTATTTCGCCGCGCTGACCAGCTACAGCGCAGGTGATATCGCGCCGATGGTGCAGTTGGTCGCTGAAGCAGCATTCCGCGCCACGGAACTGGGCACCTGGCTAGGCAAGGAGATCACCGACGTCCGCTCCACCTGGGAGGACCAGGTCACAGCCCAGCGCGATGCTACTGACTGGCGCATCCTCGACGTACTCATGCGACAACCGCTTGTCGACGCCCCGCGCCTCGCCGCCGAGCTATCCGTCACCCCTGCCAACACGCGCAAGGCCCTGGAGCGGCTGGAGGCCGACGGCGTCGTCCTCAGCGCACAGGTGGCCAAGAATCGCCGTGCTTGGCGGGCCCCCGACATCCTCGATCTTCTCGACGAATTCGCAGAGAAGGCAGGGCGTCGGGAGACACCTGCGGGTTGATGCTGCCTCACTAAGCCGTGGCCACCGATTTCGGCCTGCCTTCCGACGTTGCGAAAATCATCAGCAGCTCACTTGTTGAGGAGAGGCCTCGCCCTGCGCACCGCCCGCCCATTGATCCCGGAGCTCATCCGTCGTCTCGCCAGCCTGAACGAGGACGCGGTGCGAGCCAAGTTCTCTGACCTGCTTCAGGGTTCCACGCTGACGGCCAACCAGATCGGGTTCATGCATACGAACTTGGACGCCCTGTTGCACAGCGGTTACTTGGAGACGAAGGAGCTGTTGGAGGCACCCTTCGACGCCTACGGCAACCCCCTCGACCTGTTCACCTGAAATCAGGCGATCGCCATCAATCTCAACTCGCGCCTCACCCGGATCAACAGCTCTGCTGGTGTGGGGTAGAGGGGGCAGTCGGCGGGGTGGGGCGGAACGTGCGTTCGCCCCGATATGTCGATGGCATCACCACATCCAGGAAACGTGTCGATTTTTGAGCCTTAGATCGACATGTTGATGTTTAGGCACTGGTCAGGATATTAAGCGCGGCGGAGTTGATGAAAATTTTCTGCCGCCCGATCTTGACCTCTACGAGCATCCCCGCCTCCACTAGAGATGAAAGCCAGACGGACGCTGTCTGCCGCTTGGCCAGTCCAGAGTCAACAACATCCTGGATACGGATGTACGGGTTGATAATGAGAAGCTCTGCCATCTCAGCTGCCGGCACGCTTCCGCCGAGGGAGCGGATTCGGGCAGCAGTGTCCTCTTGGAGCTCACGCAGGCGACCGATGAGCTCGAAGGCCTCTCGTGCTGCCTCCTCCACCCCCCGGACCATATACAGAATCCATTGTTCCCATTCAGAGTTTTCCGTCACTCCGCGGAGCAATCGATAATAGGAATCCTTGTTGCTCACGATGAAGCCGGACAAATAGAGTACAGGAAGACGCAAGAGCCCTTCCTGGATGAGCAGCAAGACGTTGAGGATACGGCCGGTACGTCCATTGCCGTCATGGAACGGGTGAATCGCTTCAAACTGGTAATGAGTCATGGCCATCAGCACAAGGGGATCCACCCCATGCTCGGAGTATATGAACCTCTCCCAGGCGGCCAAGTGCCCTTCTAGGACCTCTTTCCCCTCGGGAGGGGTATACACGCGGGTCCCTCGACGAGGATCACCAATGTAGGTGCCAGGAGTGGACCGTATGAGGGCTGGTCGTCCCAGAAGGATGCTACCGATCTGCTCAGCTGATTTGAGTGACACCGGCCGATCAGTGAGATTTGCTACTCCCGCATTGAGCGCTTCCCGATAGCGCAAGGCTTCTTTGGTCGCTGGCGTGGGATCCAGGTCGACATTCCACGCAGCTCGGAAGAGCTCATCATTGGTGGTGACGATGTTCTCGATCTCTGTCGAGGCCTGGGCCTCACGGAGCGGAATGGTAGAGGTAATGATGTAGGGATTCGGAATCAGTCGACAGGCCGTGTCAAGTGCTGCGAGTTGTTCACGGGCACGGATAACAGCCTTGAGCACGGAGATCGTCTCCACTGGCTTATCCGGCGGCAGAGCTGGGAGGTTATTGTAGGGGCGATCTGGGTGGGGCCGCACGCGGACGTCGCTCATGTCGACAGCCTAAACAGATCCCGCTAATATGTCGATATTCGGACCAGAGATCGACATATTTTTCGTTTCGGCCCCGATCACTGCCAGTCACCTGCCCCGAGGTGCCTCAAGCCCCACCCCCACCCGATAGGCTCGACTCTTATGATCACTGGTCCTCTCCGCAATCAGGTTGACCGCATCTGGGATGCGTTCTGGTCCGGCGGCATTTCTAATCCGATGACTGTCATTGAACAGTTCACTTACCTGCTGTTTTTGAAGCAGCTGGATGAGCGTCAGGCGAGTGCGGAGTTCCAACGCACCCTCGGCGTCGATGCAGCGGATGTCATCCCCACCAACAGTCTTCACCTGCGGTGGCGGGAGCTGATGCAGATTCCGGACGGCTCCCAGCGCCGACTCGTGATTGATACTGAGGTGTTCCCGTTCCTCCGTGAGGGGCTCGGCAGCGCGGGCTTTGCCCGCCACATGCGCAACGCCACGTTCGGCATCGACAGCCCGGGCACGTTGCTCACCGTCATGGAGCTTATCGACGCCCTCTCGTTCCCCAACAAGGACATGGCCGGCGATCTCTACGAGTACATGCTGTCCAAGTTGGCGGCATCCGGCACGAACGGCCAGTTCCGCACGGTTAGTCACGTCATTGATCTCATGGTCAACCTCATGGCGCCGGCCCCGCATGAGCGGGTCATTGATCCCGCCTGCGGCACCGCTGGCTTCCTCGTTGGCTCCGCCGAGTGGACGAAGGACCATCACAGGGACGCGCTTCTCGATCCCCGCACCCGCGAGTTCTTCCCCATCGAGGCTCTGACGGGTTTTGATTTCGATGCCACGATGATCCGAATCGCCGCGATGAACATGTTCATGCACGGTGTCACTGATCCGCAGATCTCGTACCAGGATTCGCTGCAGCAGCTTCCGGCTGGCCACGACGAAAATTACGACATCGTGCTGGCAAACCCACCGTTCGCCGGTTCCATCGATGCCAAGGCCCTCGATCCGGCGTTGTCGGAAAAGTTCACTTCCAAGAAGACGGAATTGTTGTTCGTGCAGCGTTTCCTCCAGCTGCTGCGCCCCGGCGGCCGCGCCGCGGTCATCGTCCCCGAGGGCGTGTTGTTCAGTAATTCCACCCACGCGCACAAAGCGCTGCGTAAGCAACTTATCGACGACCACCGCCTGGACGCGATCATCAAACTCCCCTCCGGCACCTTCAAGCCCTACTCCGGGGTATCAACCGCGATCTTGTGCTTCACTAAAACGAACAGCGGCGGCACGGAAGATGTGTGGTTCTACGAGGTCCGCGCCGACGGCTACTCCCTCGATGACAAGCGCACCCCACTCCTGGCACCTCACCTGCTCGGCCCGGTCCCCCTCGAAAAGGAACCCGACCCCGAACTTGTCGACGAAGTTCTCGACCCCACGACCCTCACCCCCAAGCAGCATGAAAACAACAACCTCCCTGACGTGCTCAACAGGTGGGCGCAGCGGACCGGTACCGAACGCGACCGTACCCGTACCGAGCAGTCTTTCGCCGTACCTGTCGACGAGATCCGCGACGCCGACTACGACCTCTCCATGAACCGTTACAAGGAGATTGTCTTCGAGGCCGCCGACACCCGCGACCCCCTGGAGATCCTCGCTGAGATCCGCGCCCTCGACGTCGAGATCGCTACAGGTCTGGATGAGCTGGAGCAGATGTTGCGGGGTGATCGGAAGTGACCGCGGACCACGGGTGGCCGATGGTGAGGTTGGGGGATGTCGTGGAGATTCCATCGACCTTGATTAACCCAACCGATATCTCGGCCGATGCCTCGTATTTGGGTTTAGAAGACCTCAACAAAGGCGGGGGAATCCAGAGATTTCAAACGGCCGCAGGCTCTGACATTCAATCGACGAAGCGAGTCTTTTCCGATCAACACATCCTCTTTGGTCGACTTCGCCCGAATCTTCAGAAAATTGCTATTTCATCTCGTCCTGGAATATGCACCACAGACATCCTAACGATTGAGCCAGGAGGTTACATCGATCAGACGTTCCTGTATCACTTCCTTCTAACACCATTCGTACTTAGCTTCACGTCAGAGCACACAACCGGAATCAATCTTCCACGCATTTCCCCGAAGCAGCTTCTCGAACTCCCCATCCCACTCCCCCCGCTTGACGAGCAGCGGCGGATCGCCGGGATTCTGGATCGGGCGGCTGGCCTTGTAGGTCAGACCAGCCAGGCGCAAGCAAGGATTTCGATCGCCCGAAGTAATGCCGTTGAGGACACACTTAAAAAAGCTGGAGGAACAACTGTCCGTTTGGACAGCCTCGCCGAAATTAAGTCTGGGATTACCAAGGGTCGTCGGGTTCGAGACGAGGAAGTCTATACTGCGCGCCCCTATTTGGCTGTCTCGAACGTCAAAGACGGATACCTGGACCTCACTGAGGTCAAAATGCTGGAGACAAGCCTTGATGAGCAGGATAGGTTCGCCCTGGCAGATGGCGATCTGCTACTCACTGAGGGTGGAGATCCCGACAAACTCGGACGTGGCACCGTATGGCGGGGAGAGATTCCCGGCTGCCTCCACCAAAATCATATCTTTCGAGTTCGCTTGAACGATGAGACACTTTATACCTCCGACACTTTGATGTCCGTCCTTGCTTCCCGGCATTTGAAGTCATATTTTTTGCGATCCGCAAAGCAGACAACTGGTATCGCATCGATCAATCGGAGCCAGCTCTCCGCGGCTCCCATTCCGGTGCTCTCGGCCAAACAACTGGACAAACTTGGATCGCTACTTGCGAGCTGCGACAAACTGAGCCAGCACCTAAACAATCGCTTGAAGGCGGTAGCGTCACTGCAACAATCCCTTCGGACCCGCGCCTTCCAAGGAAAACTCAGATGACTATTCGCACTTGGGATAGCTACCTCGCCCCGGTTCTGGAGGTGCTGAAGGGTGGGAAGGTCGCGGTCCGTCGTGATCTCATTGAACAGGTCGCAGAGCAGACGGGCGTCACTAAGGAGGACCGCCTGGAGTACATCAACTCGGGTCAGGCGCTTTACGTAAGTCGGATTAGCTGGGCGATTACGTATCTACACCGCGCTGACTGCTTGGATCGCCCCAAGCGTGCCCACTATGCGATCAACGACATCGGCCGGGAGCTTCTCGCAACCCACCCGGAGGGCCTGAACAGCAAGCAGCTTTCCCAGTTCGCGGAGGCGCACGGCATCGTGCCGCCAGCGACGAACCACAAGTTGTCGACGGTGGCGGGTGATGGCGGAGACGTCGATAAGCAAGAGGAACTGACGCCGACCGAACAGATTGAGGCGGGCGTCGAGAGGCTGCACGCCAATGTGGCGGCAGACCTGCTGGACCGGCTGTATGCAAATGATCCCGCCTTCTTTGAGCAAGCCGTCCTCGACCTACTCGTCGGCATGGGCTACGGCGGCACCAAGGGCCGGGCGACGCGCACCCAGCTGAGCAACGACGGCGGGATCGACGGAGTCATTGACCAGGACGCGCTCGGACTCAGCCGCATCTACGTGCAGGCGAAACGATACGCCCTCGACCGAGTCGTGGGCCGGCCCGACATCCAAGCGTTCGTCGGTGCACTGCACGGGGAACAGGCACACCAAGGGGTGTTCATCACCACCGGACAGTTCAGCAGTGGTGCCGTGGGGTATGCCGAGAATCTCAACGTGCGCGTGGTGCTCATCGATGGGGCCCGTCTCGCACAGCTGATGATCCGCTTCGGCGTGGGCGTACAGGTCAAGCGCACTGTGGCGGTTGTCGAGGTGGATGAGGACTTCTTCGAGGTGTAGGGCTGAAGGCCACAACCCGGAGAAGGATCGTCCCGGGTTGACCGGAAGCGCACATCGAGGACTTTGGCAGAGTTGCGCACTGTCAGCTTCGGCTCCATTCGGTCGCGGGGCCGCCAAATGTCCTCCCCCTATGCTTAACTGTGCATCATGGCTGCAGACCTTGACTACGCGTACCTCGCAGAGTTCGCCCGGACGCAGGACGGGACGATCACGTCGGTCGGGGCGAGTTTCACCCAAACTAGGTCCTCAGGTTTTCCAGCGATGATGGAACTTTATGTCGCAGGCCGCATCCGTCGACCAGAGGACGAGGCGGCTCCAACGGTCTCGATCGAAGTTCGAGGCCCCGGAGAATCACCAGCGATTGAATTCGCAGCTACGCTCGAAGACACGGAAGATGCAGTGAAATACGATGGGAAGATCGGGACCGTCTTCGTGTTCTCCGGTCCTCTCATCCTGTCAGCGCCCGGAATCTACGAGTGCCGCATATCAGTGGACGGGGAGTACGTCCGCCGCTTGGCTTTCGAGGCCCTCACACCGCAAGACCATTGATTCTCAAATTCTCGCCGCACGCCCGGCAAAGGATGAGAAGGCGAAAAATCACGGAAGATGAGGTCAGGGAGGTCTTGTCCTCACCTGAGCTCACCCGTCCTGGAGATCCTGGTCGGACCGTGTATGAGAGAAAAATAGGTAGAGTAATATGCGTCGTCGTTGTAAATGACAGCGACCCAACAGTCATCGTGACCGTGTTCGTGCGATAAGGAGGCTTCCATGACGCAAATGTCCATCACCATCGATCAGTCGGTAAACGCCGTGTACATCGCACTATCTGACGCGGAAGTCGCGCGCACGGTGCAGGTTAACTCGGCATGCCTTGTAGATCTGGATGAGTTTGACTGCTTGGTTGGCGTCGAACTACTCAACCCGCGTGGCGCGTTGCTCAGCGAGATCCAGACACATGTTCACGTAAGGAGTGAGGACATTGCTCCTTTGGAACAAGCATTGAAGATGGTCCCTGCTTACTCAATGGCGAGCGGCTCGCTGACCTCACGGTCACAGGTCCGAGTCCGACAGAACACCGAGTTTTCAGCTGCCTGAGACTCGCCCCCTTTACCCGAGCTTCAGCTAAGCAGCCTCGGACTCACGTTCACATCACCACACCCACGTCAGCCCTGCCAGATATGATTCACCCATGACCGCCCCCGCCTCCAGCAACTTCGCTTTCCTCGGCCGCGTCTGGCCGGCATTGTTGCGGGATTGTATTCAGGCGGAACGCACGGCGCTCTCGGACCCCAAAGTCAGCTGCTTCCTCTCCCGGCATGTGTTGGAGCGGCTGGTGCACCACATCTGGGAGTTCCGCGAGCTGGGCGCCTGGGAGGCTCTGAGCCTGTTCGACCAGTTGCAGGACCCGGGGTTCACCGAGGTTGTTCCCGGCCCGCAACGCGACAAAATGCACGTCATCCGCAAGGTGGGTAACAACGCGGTTCACGGGGACCAGGTTATCCAGCCGCAGGAGGCAGTTCGCCTGCTCAAGCACTTGTTCGACGTCCTCAACTATGCCACTGCTCGCCACTCCGCCCACCCGGAGTTCCGCCCCACCACTCCCTTCGACGAGAGGTTGCTTACGCAGTCGGCCCCGCAGCCTCAGATCTCTCGCGTGCAGCTGAGCAAGATGGCCGCGGAGCTGCAGGCGAAGGAGCAGGAGTTAGCGAAGTCCGCGCTCCTTCTTGATCAGGCGGAGGCCCAGCGCCAGAAACTGGCGGAGCAGCACGCTGCGGAGCAGGCCCGTTTCGCGCAGGCCCGCGCGCAGGCCGCCGCCGATCACTCTCGCCTCGAGGAGATCGCTGCCGAGCGCGACAGGGAGATTGCACGCTTGCGTGCACAGCTGCGCGAACAGCAGGCGTTGGCTGCGGGTGCGGGGGCGTCGCCAAGCATTCCTGCGCAAATCAGTGAGGCCGAGACCCGGCGCGATCTCATTGACCCCATGCTCGCCGACGCCGGATTCACGCTCGGAGACAACCTCAGTGTGGAGCATCCTGTCAGCGGTATGCCGCTGTCTGGAGAAAACCGCACCGGTCAAGGCTTTGTCGATTACGTGCTGTGGGATGACAACGGCCAGCCATTAGCGCTGGTGGAGGCCAAGAAGTCCAGCGCCAGCATGGCGGTCGGCCACACGCAGGCGCGGCTCTACGCCGACTGCTTGGAACGACAGTACGGGCAGCGGCCCCTGATCTTTAACACCAACGGGCACGCCATCCAGCTCACCGATGATGCCGCCCACCTGCCTGGGAGCGGTTCCGGATATGGAACACGCGCGGTCGAGGGATATCCCACCACCGAGCAACTACGCACCCTCATCCACCGGCGTCGCCACCGCCGGGACCTCGCCGCTATGACCGTCGACCCGGATATCGCTGGCCGTGCCTACCAGCTGGAGATGATTCGGCGCGTCACCGAATCCCTCCAGCAGGAGCGACGCCGCCGAGCTCTCCTCGTCATGGCCACCGGCACTGGCAAGACCCGCGTCGCCATCGCCACCACCAAGCTTCTCCGCGAGGCCGGCTGGGCGGGCAAGGTCCTCTTCCTCGCTGACCGCACGGCACTAGTGGAGCAGGCTTACGAGAACTTCCTCGCCCACTATCCGGACTCCGTGCCGGTCAACCTGCTGGCCGATCCGCGAGGCGTCGGACAGGTCTACGTGTCCACCTATCAGACGATGATGGGCCTGATCAGCGACGACGGCACCACGCCCGCCCGTTTCCGGCCCTTCGACTTCGACCTCATCATCGTCGACGAGGCCCACCGCTCCATCTACCATCGTTTCCGCCGCATCCTCGACTACTTCGACTCCTACGTTCTTGGCCTCACCGCCACCCCCAAGGACGATGTCCACCGCGACACCTACCTCTTGTTCGACATCGAGGACAAGGTTCCCACCGGGGCTTACACCCTGGAGCAAGCTATCGCGGACAATCACCTCGTGCCCTACCGCGTGCTCACCCAGGATTCGTTGTTCTTGCGCAGCGGCGTCCGCTACGAAGATCTTTCCGAGGAAGAGAAACAGCGCTGGGATGCCCTCGACTGGGGTAGCGATGACACCGGAGATCCCCTGCCGCCGCCCGATGGGGCCAGTCCGGCAGAGATTAACGCGCGGCTGTACAACCTCGACACGATCCGGAAAGTCCTGTCCACGCTGGTTCAGGAGGGCATCAAGGTGGGCGGCGACCATCTGGGCAAGACGATCATCTTCGGCCGCACTCAACAGCACGCGGAGCTGATCAAGCAGGAGTTCGACCGTCTCTTTCCTGCCTACGCCCCGAAGGCGTCGCAGGTGATCACGCATTCCACCCGGTACGCCTCTGCCGCGATCAAGGAATTCAAGAATCCCACCAGCGGCATGAACGTGGCCATCAGCGTCGACATGCTTGACACGGGTATCGACGTCCCCGAGGTGGTCAACCTCGTCTTCTTCCGTCCTGTGTACTCAGCGACGAAATTCTGGCAGATGATGGGCCGCGGCACCCGACTACGCCCAGACCTCTTCGCCCCCGGAGTGGACAAGAGCGTCTTCCACGTCTTCGACTTCTGCGGCAACGCGGAGACCTTCCTCAACGGCGAGGTCGCCGACACTCCCGGCGCCCGCCAGGTCACCCTCTCCGAACGCCTCTTCCTCAGCCGCGCTCGCCTGGTCTCGCTTATCGACGCCACCGCCTTCCGCACCGAGCTCTCCTCCCACCTGCACTCCTTGGTGCAGGCGATCCCGCCCGGCCACATCCTGGTCCGCCCTCAGGATCGCCCGGTGCTGGAGCGCTATCAACGCCGCGAGGCGTGGTCCGCACTCACCGAGCGAAACGTGGAGGAACTCGCCGAGTACATCGCCGGGCTGCCCATGTCCACGATGGAGGACAAAGAATCAGCCAAGCGTTTCGACCTTCTCCTCCTGCAGCTACAGCTGGCATTGATGTCGCCAGATGCATCCTGGGAGAAGAACCGCGGGCGCGTCGAGAAGATCGCAGCGGACTTGCTCATGGTCGATAACATCGCGCCAGTGGTGGCCCAGCGGGATCTACTCTCCCAGGTTGCCGACCCGGAATGGTGGACAGACGTCACAGTCGAGGATCTGGAAACGGTACGACGCGGGCTGCGTGACCTCATGGATTTCCTTCCCCAACACAAACGCACCACCGTCATTACAGACTTCGAGGATGAATTCGGTGACGTTGCCGAGTTCGATCTGCCGACCGGCGAAGCAAGCGTGTTCATCAACGTCTCCCTCGTGGAAGAGAAACTACGTGCCGAACTCGAACAACACCATTCCTCTGTGGCAATGCAGAAACTGCGGACCGCTCGACCACTGACCCCCAGTGATGTGGAGGCGTTGGAGTTGATGATCGCCGATGTTGGTCTTGAGGGAGTGGACACCCTTCGAGAAAAACTCGGCGCCGATTCCATCCCCGACTTCATCCGCCGCCTCGTCGGCCTGGATGAAACAGCAATGCGGGAGGAGTTCGCGGATCTCCTCCAGGGGTCAACATTGACGGCGAATCAGATCGGATTCGTGCGCACCATCGTGGACGCCCTGGCACGAAACGGCTATCTAGAGGTAAAACAGCTCTTCGAAGCACCTTTCGACACCTACGGCAACCTGGTGGACCTGTTCGCCGGCAATCAGGCGATAGTCGTCGACCTTAGTTCCCGTCTCCAACGAATCAACGATTCCACTGCAGTCGGATGATCAAGGGGCGACGCCGATCATGCTGTCTTCCGATTTAGCCGCCGTCGGCTTCGATGCCCCGACGTACGCGGAGCTCGCTGATGCGGCATCGTACCGAGGCCTCACCAAGTTCAACGGTTCGGATGCCTTCGACGAGTTGCTAATTTACAACGATCCCAGCGGCGCCCGACTAATTATGGCTGTGCAGGGGACAGAGGTCACGATGTTCCCCTCATTCACGGTGGAGACAGCCTTCTGGCCAGCGACCGCAGGGATGATCGATGATCTCACCGCCCTGGTATACCTCTTCAACACTCAAGGCGAGCCATGGTGCGCCTTTACCGCACTTGTCGACGAGCCCTTCACCCTGCCCTTTATCGAGGCCTCAGGACTTGTCGACGTCTGCTCAGACTTCTACCCAGAGCTCCGCGTAGCAACATTGGCAATGGATACCGAGATCTATCCAGATGTCTCAGCATGGGCCCAAGCCACCATATGGGACCCATTCGCCGGGCCTCCAGAGCCAGGGGAATTGTACAATCCATTTGTCGAGGACTACCTCGGCGGTGCGACTCCTTCAGAACTGGGCAACGGCACGTTACTCACACTTCAGGTTGACGCCGTAGAAACCAGAACTAATCACCTCACCGGCCTGAATTTTCACGTCGCCACCGGTGAGATCAAGGGCCGTTCCACCCCGCTGCAGGTGTGCCTATCTGCCGAGCATTCATCGGAACTCAAGGTGGGTTGCGTTATCGAAGGTGCTGTGCAAATGATCGCCACCGACGGTCTATGGGACGGCCTCCGGGACTACCAACAAGCGAACCCTGATCGGGACGGGGGTCAGAGCTTGTAGAGCAAATATCCCTATGGCCTAGCTCTTTCAACCCGCAACTTGTGGAACTACTCAACGAGGCAATTAATCAGCCGATTGCATCGTCTGTCCCGGGTCTGCTGCACGATCAGGTGACAGTGGTTAGTCACGCAGCCTGATCGGCTGGTGTGGTCATGATTGTCTCGAACTCGATCGGGGTCAAGCGGCCTAGGCGGTCCTGTCTGCGGCGTCGGTGGTAGGTCCTCTCGATCCAGGTAACGATGGCGATCCGGAGCTCTTCTCGGCTGGCCCATGCGCGGCGGTCGAGGACGTTCTTCTGCAGGAGTGCGAAGAAGCTCTCCATGGCTGCGTTGTCCCCGCACGCACCGACGCGGCCCATGGATCCGGTCATGTCGTGAATGCCCAGAGCGCGCACGAATTTCCGGCTACGGAACTGAGACCCGCGGTCGGTGTGGACCACGCAGCCGGCCACGTCGCCGCGGCGGGCGACCGCGTTGTTGAGGGCAGCCACGGCTAGGCGGGACTTCATCCGCGAATCGATCGAGTACCCCACGATCCGGTTGGAGTAGACATCCTTGAACGCACAGAGGTAGAGCTTGCCCTCATTGGTCCAGTGCTCGGTGATATCGCCGATCCACAATTCGTTCGCGCCATCGGCCTTGAACTCGTGCCGGGTTCTGCCCTCCTCATCGGTGACGGCGCAGAGGTCATCGTGGACCGGTGGACCGGGCTTCTTACCGTTCTTGCCGCGTTTCTTCCCGAACACCGACCACCAGCGGTTGTCTGAGCAGATCCGCCACGCAGTGCGCGCTGCCATCGGTTGACCGAGATCGCGGGCCTCATCCACCAAATAGCGGTAGCCGAACTCGGGATCATCCCGGTGGGCGTCGAACAAGGCATTGGCACGGTAAGCCTCATTCAGCTCTGCATCGGTGATCGGGTCCGCCAGCCACCGGTAGTAGGGCTGGCGAGCAAGATTGAGCACCCGACACGTCACCGTGACGGGGACACCGTCCACGGCCAACTCACGAACGAGCGGGTACATCATTTTCCCGGCAGATTGGCCTGCGAGAGATACGCCGCGGCACGGCGGAGGACCTCGTTCTCCTGCTCCAAGAGACGGATCCTCTTCTTGGCGTCGCGCAGTTCAGCCGACTGAACCTGAGTCGAGCCCAACACTTCACCGTCCTCGAGGTCAGCCTTCTTCAGCCACGAGTACAGGGTAGTGAAGTGGACCCCGAAGTCCTTGGCGATCTGGGAGAGCTCGACACCGGGCTCACGATTCCGTGCGACACGGACAACGTCATCGCGGAACTCTTTGGGATAGGGCTTGGTCACGGTGTACATCCTTCCAGCCCAACCATCTGATTAGGCTGCTCGGTTGTCACCTGATCGTGCAGCAGACCCCCCCGGTGATTTCACCCCGTCGAAAGAGCCCGGATTCAACCCAAAGGGGCACATGAGAGGACTCGTATCGACGGGGTGAAATCACACACGTCCAGTCAGGGTCAAGGTCCTAGCCGTGCACCCCCTACCCCAGCAGCACCACATCCAGGGTGCGGGGACCGTGGACGCCTTCGACGCGCTCGAGCTCAATGTCCGAGGTGGCGGAGGGTCCGGAGATCATGGTGATCGGGGCGGTGGGTTCGACTCGTTTGAGGGCTTCGGGGATGAGTTCGACGATGCTGTCCACGGGCACGATGCAGATGTGGTGGTCGGGGACGAGGGAGATGGCGCGGCGTCCTTCGTTGTCGCGGCCGCTAAGGAAGATCGTGCCGGTTTCGGCGCAGGAGACGGTGGAGGAGGTGATCACGCCGTCAAGGGCGTCGAGGTCGCGGACACCGAGCTGTTCGTCGACGACCGGTTCGATGGAGCCGGGGAGCCATTCGAGCGGGAGGCCGGCGGGGATGACGATACGGGCGCCGTCGTTGAGCAGTTCGGCGATGCGGTTAGGCAGGGTTTCTGCGGTTTCGCGGTAGACGCCAGCCTTGTAGTCGATGAGGCGATCTTCCAGCATTTCCAGGAGGTCCTCGCGGCCCATGGTCGAAGTCTGGCGGTAGGCGCGGGGGACCTCGGGGGCGGCGGGGTGATCGTGGAGTGCGTTGTGGATGCGGGAGAGGATCTCGGTTTTGGCGTCAGACATTTAGTTCTCCTCCGGTGCGGTAGCGCCATCGACGTCGAGTCGGTAATCAGTCTCCGACGAGTGCTTGCTCCACCAGTTGCGGAAGGAGCTGGTGGGCGGGGTGGGTACGACGCGTTCTTGGGTCCAGCCGCTGGCGACGCCGGGTAGCCAGGCGATTCCCTTGCGTCCGACGAGTGCGCCGAGCGGGAGGAAGCGTTCCGCCAGGGACATGAATACGCCGGAGGACATCATGATGGATGCGCCCTTCATCAGCAGATCGAACTGCGAGGGGATCTTGTTGTCATGCGCCTCGACGGCCTGGGCACGCAGGTGCACGAGGATGTCGGGGATGTTGATCTTCACGGGGCAGACTTCGTAGCAGGCGCCACACAGGGAGGAAGCGAACGGCAGGGTGGCGTTCTCCTCGGAGGTGATGCCGGTGAGCTGCGGTGACAGGATCGCGCCGATGGGCCCCGGGTAGGTGGAGCCGTAGGCGTGACCGCCGGTGTGCTCGTAGACGGGGCAGACGTTGAGGCACGCGGAGCAGCGGATGCAGTGGAGAGCGGAACGGCCGGCGGCGTCGTCAAGCACGGCGGTACGACCGTTGTCCAGCAGGACAACGTGGACATCCTGCGGGCCGTCACCAGGGGTGACTCCGGTCCACATCGAGGTGTAGGGGTTCATGCGTTCGCCTGTCGACGACCGCGGCAACAGCTGGAGGAACACCTCCAGGTCGTCGAAGGTCGGGACGATCTTTTCGATGCCCATGACGGTGATGAGCGTGTCCGGCAGGGTGAGGCACATGCGGCCGTTGCCCTCGGACTCGACGACCGTGAGGGTGCCGGTGGAGGCCACACCGAAGTTCGCGCCGGAGATGGCGACGGAAGTGGAGAGGAACTTCTCGCGGAGGTGGCTGCGGGCAGCTTCGGCCAGCACGCCGGGCTCATTGGTCAGTGACTCGTCGGTCTCGGGCATCTCGCGGACGAAGATCTCCCGGATCTCGTTGCGGTTGCGGTGAATCGCGGGGACGAGAATGTGGGAAGGCTTGTCGTGTCCCAGCTGGACGATGAGCTCGGCCAGGTCGGTTTCGAAGGCGGAGATGCCTTCTTCCTCGAGGGCTTCGTTGAGGCCGATCTCCTGGGTGGCCATGGACTTGACCTTGATCACCTCGTCGACGCCCTTGGCCTTGATGAGGTCGGCGACGATGCGGTTGGCTTCTTCCGCGTCCCGCGCCCAGTGGACGGTGCCACCGCGGGCGGTGAAGTTGCGCTCGAACTCCTCCAGCAGCTCGGGTAGGCGAGCGCTGACGGTTTCCTTGAGGGCGGAGCCGGAGTTGCGCAGATCCTGCCAATCGGGCAGCTCATCAACGACGCGCTGGCGCTTGCCACGAATAGTGTGCGTCGCGTGGTGGATATTCGCGCGCATCTGCTCGTTGCGCATCTCCTTCTTCGCCGCATCGGGGAAGGGGACGTCGATATGGATGTTGCCTTGACCGTGCACGACTGGCATGCCGAGGGTGACGGGGCTCATCGCGAGGCTCCTTCCGGGATTGCATGGCTGTAGCCGTGGGAGAGGTCGAGGGGATTCTCGCGGGTGGAGGCGAGGATCTCAGCGAAGTGCAGGGTCTGCATGCCGGACTCGCCGCGGTGGCGAATCGCACCACCGATGTGGAGGAGGCAGGCGGCGTCGCCACCGGTGCAGATCTCGGCGCCGGTGGACCGAATATTGCCGATCTTTTCTTCCGCCATCGCGCCGGAGACATCCGGGTTCTTGAGGGAGAACGTGCCGCCGAAGCCGCAACACTCGGCGGCATCGGGGAGCTCCCGGAAATCGATGCCCTCCACCGAACGCAGCAGCGTGGGCTGGCGATCACCCAGGTTGAGCAGGCGCTTTCCGTGGCAAGACGGGTGGTAAGTCACCGAGTGGGGGAAGTAGGAACCGAGCTGCTTGGCAGCATCGGTGACCCCCAAGACGTCGATAAGCAGTTGAGAAAGCTCATACGTGTTATCGGCCACAGCCTGGGCATCGCGGGCCAGGCCTTCGTCGCCGGCGGCGCGAGCGACCATCGGCTGCTGGTGGCCGAGGGAGGCGACGCATGAGCCAGACGGGGCGACGGCCACGTCATAATCGGCCTGCTGGAAGGCCTTGACGTGGTTTTTCACCACCGGAAGCGCATCGTCGAGGTAGCCGCTGTTAACGTGCATCTGGGAACAACAGCCCTGACCGGTGGGAAAGACGACTTCGTGGCCGAGTCTTTCCAGGATGCGGACGGTGGCTAGAGCCACCCGGGGGTACATCGCATCAACGATGCAGGTGGAGAATAAGGCGATCTTCATGAAGCCTCCAAAGTCGATTGCCTGTGGTCAGACCATGATATGACAGTGAGCAGGATCACGCAAGTTAGTGATACCCCACCAAATCACTTGACCCTGTGACCCGTGCCATATAACGTCTCTGTGGACTGACCATAGTGGTCAGGCCATACTCTACGGATTCACAGGAGACACGCGTGAGCACCTATACCGCGCTAACCGACGCCGTCGGCGGCAGTCTCGCCGTCTCGGCCCTCGTCGGCACATTGCCCCTGATCACCTTCTTCGTCATGCTGCTCGCGGTTAAGGCGCGAGCTCACGTATCGGGTCTGACCGCCTTGGCCGTCGCCATCCTCGTCGCCATCTTCGGTTTCGGGATGCCATGGGATTTGGCCATGCTCTCGGCCTCCCAAGGCGCCGTGTTCGGCTTCTTCCCGATCGTCTGGATCGTCGTTCTCGCCCTCTGGTTCTACCAAGTCACCGTCCTCTCCGGACGATTCGAAGACATGCGCACCATCTTCGACACCATTGGCGGCGGTGACCTGCGCATTCAGGCCATCCTCATCGCCTTCTGTTTCGGTGGACTCCTCGAAGCCCTCGCCGGCTTCGGCGCACCCGTGGCCATCACCGCGACGATGATCCTGGCGCTAGGCCTCAAGCCGCTCAAGACCGCCACCGTCGTCCTCATCGCCAACACCGCCCCCGTGGCCTTCGGCGCCGTGGCCATCCCCATCACCACCGCCGGAACCATCACCGGCCTCGACTCCGCCCACATCGGCGCCGTCGTCGGACACCAGGCCCCCTTCTTCGCCGTCATGGTGCCGTTCATCCTGCTCCTGATCATCGACGGCGTGCGCGGCATCAAGGAAGCCTGGCCCGCAGCGCTCGTCATCGGCGCCTCCTTCGCCATCGCCCAGTGGTGGTGCTCCACGCACTTCTCCTACGAGCTCACCGACGTCGTCGCCGCCCTCGCTGGCCTGGCCTCCGCCGTCATCCTGCTTCGCTTCTGGCACCCGCGCGGCGCCGACCGCGTCCGCGAAAGCCTCGGCGTGGAGAAGCCCCCGGCACCGGAATCCCTCACCCCGGGCCGCGTGTGGATGGCCGTCCTCCCCTACGTCCTCGTCGTCGCCGTCTTCGGTGTAGCCAAGCTGTGGACCTGGGGCGTCAACATCCCCGCCGCACTCGCCGCTACCGACGTCAAGATTCCGTGGCCGGGCCTCGATGGCCGCCTGCTCAACGCAGCTGGCGACCCCATCACCGGCACCATCTACAAGTTCCAGTGGCTCTCCAGCCCCGGCACCTTGCTGCTCATCTCGGGCCTCCTCGTGGCCATCATCTACTCCTCCTTCAACGGCAACGGCCGCTTCAAGCTCTCCATCAGCAATGCCCTCGCTGAAATCGGCCGCTCCTTCTGGAAGATGCGCTGGTCCGGGCTCACCATCGTCAGCGTTCTCGCCCTGGCGTACGTGATGAACTTCTCCGGCCAGACCATCTCCATCGGTACCTGGGTCGCTGGTGCGGGCGCCGCCTTCGCCTTCTTCTCCCCGGTCCTCGGCTGGCTCGGCACCGCCGTCACCGGCTCGGACACCTCGGCCAACGCCCTGTTTGCCAACCTGCAGAAGACCGCCGCCGAAGGCGCTGGCCTGGATCCCTACCTCATGACCGCCGCCAACACCTCCGGTGGCGTCGTGGGCAAGATGATCTCCCCGCAGTCCCTCGCCATCGCCGCCACCGCGGTCGGCATGGAAGGCAAGGAATCCGCCATCTTCCGGTCCGTCGTCTGGTGGTCCCTGGGCCTGCTGTTCCTCCTGTGCTGCTTGGTCTTCCTCCAGTCCAACGTCTTGTCCTGGATGCTGCCCCCCGCATAAGGGCACCCTGGGCCCTTGCCTAGAATGTTCCCCTGGACCTTCTTCAAGGGCCCTTATCACGCAGTATTCAAGGAGTCCCCCTGCCATGGCAGCCCCCACCCGCGCTTACTCCATCGTCCTCGACTGGTTGGAAGCGCGCCTGCGTTCCGGTGAAATCTCGGTCGGCGACAAACTGCCGGCCGAGCGCCAACTCGCCGAGGACTTCGGCATTTCCCGCGCCTCTGTGCGCGAGGCAATCCGCGTCCTCGATGCCATGGGCCTCGTCCGCTCCTCCACGGGCTCGGGCCCGAACGCGGGGGCCGTGGTCATCTCCGAACCTTCCGCCGCCCTTGCCTGGGCACTGCGGATGCACGTGGCCACGCGGTCGTTGCCGGTGCGCGACATCGTCAACACCCGCGTACTCCTAGAAACCCAGTCCGCGCTGGAAGCCGCGGTGGCACCGGACTCTGATCTACGCGAGTCCTGTCTCGCCCGGGCCGGGTACCTTTTGGGTCTCATGGACAACCCCGAGCTGCCCGCCGACGAGTTCCATCGCTATGACGCCGAGTTCCACATTTTGCTCGCTTCCCTCACCGGCAACGTCGTCGTCGAGACCATGATGGATTCTCTCCGCCAAGCCACCATTGGCTATGTTCAGGAGACCGTCGCGGCGGTCAGCCACTGGCCAGAAATCAGCCGCTCCCTGCAGGAACAGCACCATCGGATCTTCCACGCCGTGCGTGAGCGCCGAGGTGAAGACGCCTCCCTCGCCCTCGAGGAACACATTCTCTGGTTCTACAGTTTGCTGCCCAACCGGGACTAGTTGGTCATCGATCTAGACCCGCCGTAGTGCGCAAGGCAGGCTAACCTTCCTTGTTTCCCCAGGTCATCGCCTTTATCATGGGGGACATCAGATACGCGTCGACACCAGAAGATCTCACATCCAAGGAGAAACGCATCATGTCCACCATCACCAAGGTCTCTTCCTGCACCACCACCGCCTGCGCCTTCAACAATGATGGCTGCACCGCTTTCGCCATCACCGTTGGCGGCACCGAGGCAGCTGCCTGTGGAACCTTCTCCACGCTCGACCTGCGCGCCGGACTTGATACCGCTGACGGCCACGTCGGAGCGTGTCAACGTCTGGACTGTAAGCACAACGAAAACCTCATGTGCACCTCCGCCAGCATCGACATTGTCGGAGAGGCCGCCAACTGTGCAAGCTACGCAGCTCGCTAATCACGGCAAGAGTAAACGCGCGGAACCCTAGCAGGGGTTCCGCGCGTTCCTCGGTTTCCGGGTATCAGATACGCGGTGAAGCGTTCCGGTCCGAGGCAGGTACGGCCAGGACATCGACTGCCCGGGCCAAGTCTTCGATAGTGGTGACCCGCTCGGCGAACTGCACGAGCACGGTGGTGACCCGGTCATCGGTGGCCTTGAGCAGCACGATTCCGCGGGGATCAACGTCCGCAACCCACAGGCGGAAATGATGCGATGAGCACAGCGGCTGCACGCGATCTGCCAGGAGAATGCCCGGGAGGTTGCCGCCCAAAACGTCGTCGATGAGCTGGGACTGGCGCCACACCGGAAGGCGATCAACCGCCTCGCGAGCGTCGAGTTCGCGGGCATCAAGTTCCCGCGAGTCCAACTTTCCTTCGATGAGCTCATCGAAGGAGGTGCGCGTGGTTCCCTGCGGGCCGCGGATGAACACGTTGTCCAGCTTGAGTACACCGAACCTGAGGTACGGGTTGGGGTCGACGTCGAGGCCCTCCACCGCAGCCCCCGGCTCGACCCACGTGATGTCTGCGAGGGCGTGCAGGCTGGCGACGGTGATGTCTACGTCGAATTCGAGGGACTTCTTGATCCCATCCACGCGTACTGCTGTCTCCCCCGTACGGTCGCCCATGCGCTCCGTGTCGGCGGCGGCGCAGGCAACCACCAACTGGCCGTGCGCATTGATGCCGTGCGCGAGGACCGGGAAGTGAGCGGTGGAGTCGACGCGATAAGGCACCAGCGACAATGCGCCGGCGCCATGAAAAATACGTCGAGCCAGGCTCTCTGCGTACGTGGTGGTGCTGATCATAAGCGGTTCTCCCTAACCTAAGGTAAGGCTAACCTAGAACACGTTGTGATGCGCGTCAAGTGCATTCACCGACATCCACCAGATTTTTTCTTCCGCCTGCCCCCTTTTGGAGGGCTTGCGAGCACCTGGGAGCAGCCCGATAGTCTTACACAATGCCCAGAGACACGTACACCGCAGCGGTTCGCCCAGATCTAACGAACGAGGACCGTCGCTGGGGACCATGGGATTTCTTCGCGCTAGCCGCCGTACCTGCCATCTTGCTGGCCGGTTACCTGATCCACTTGACTCACCTCTCCACACTCAGTGCCGCCAGCGTCGATTCCGCCTTCCGCTTGCTCATCGGCGCCGCATTGATCATTGGCTATGCCCCCATGTTCCGCACCCACTGGGCCGCATTGAAACGCGCGCCGTGGCGAAGCGCCGGCATCATCATCGCGGGAGCAATTGGACTGCAGGTAGTCATCTTCCTCACCCGCCAGCTCATGGACGCGGTGGGAGTGTCCCTGACCAGATCCACCTCGGGTGGCGAGCTCCCGGCCGACAATTCCCCGGATCCTCTGACCGCTCCGTGGCTCACCATGGCGGCCCTCGCCTTCGTGCTGCTCTCCCCGAACATCACTGTGTTCATCGAGGAGGTTGTTTTCCGCTACACCCTGCTGGCCAAGCTGCCCGTGTGGGGCAACGCGCTGAAGCTAGCCGCCGCCACCCTGGCTAACAGCATCCTCTTCGGCCTCGTCCACTATTGGAATTTCAACGGCGGCATCGTGGACACCATCCCCTACATGGCAGCAGGCCTGCTCATGAACCTCGTGCTTATCTGGACGAGAAATGCCTGGATCCCCGCCCTCATGCACTTGGTCAACAACGCCACCCTGACTTACGGCGGCTTGGTTTTGATTGTCATCCTCCGACTCCTCGGCGTGGACACCGGGGCCTAGCCCGCGTACATTGCGGGGCGATAGTCGCGGGAGCGTGACGCCGGTACCAATTCGAGTCCGGGCTTCAGTGCCTTCGCTAATTCCGCGCGCAGCCGCTGGGGGACCTTGTCCCCTTCGGCGCCGAGCTGGAATTGCACGCTGCGGCGCGCGGCCATCGCTAAGCGATCTGCACAGTCGTTGAGAACGTGCCCATTGTGTCCGCGCACCCAATGCACCCGAAGATCCACTCCCCTGGCGCGCACCGCGTCGACTCGTCGAATGCAGAGCTTCTCCTCATTGCTTCTCGACGTCCGCCCCACCAGGTCCGAGCCATTCAGCCGTCGCCACACCACTTGGGAATCGGTGAGGATGTGGATGGTGGGTGCCTGGCACCACCAGGTCTGCAGCGCCAGATCCACGGCGGCGAACTCCCCCGCCGCGATCGACGGCGTCTGGATGGTCGTGGAAGCGATCTCACCGGAGGAGTTTGCCGCGCCCAATCCGGTGAGCTTCCCGGAGAACCCCCGGGACGCGTCGGTCGCGATCACCAGCGGCGGCACCGCCTTCCATTCCTCGGTCGCACACTCGGTGTGGAACCGCTCCGCGCAGCGCCGGGCAGTTTCCCCCAGCCGCTGACCAGTCACCACCTCCCGCACATGCAGGCCAGGAAAGAGCGCAGCCTCCTCCTTGAGCAAGCGGCGCACCACGGAATCAACGACATAGATGATGAGCCCCGTCTCCTAGTGCGCGTGCCACAGCTGCAAAAACGTCTCGATGACATTCTCCCGGCCGATGCACTCCCTATCCTCGCCCTCCTCCACGGCGTGCCAGCGGACCTCGGCCACCCCATCAACCGCGTAGGTGATCAACTGGCGAGCCGGAGCACCGTCACGCTTGGGGAAGAAGCGGTGCTGAATGCTAGCGACTGGAATGTGGACCGTACTCATGGCGCTTCTCCTTCGGCTGTTGGTTCCTGCTTGGCGCCACTATCGCGCAGGGTGCCAACATGGCCTCAGTCATACTCGAACGCCGGTTCGCCAGCTGGCTACCTAAACGGCACCTCACCAATCGTGCGGCGCAGCTTCCTCGTGCGCAACCGCTCCGGGTTGCGCGCCATCACCTCCACGGCCCTCACCGCGCACATCACGTGCGCCTGTTTCGAGTTGGAGTAGAACGCCTGCGCCTGCGCCGGCAACTTGGGCACAGCGTGCAGCGGCAGGTCGGAGACAGAAAGCAGCGTGCCGTAGGGGATGCGATAGCGGTAACCATTCGTCGCCAACGCACAGGATTCCATATCGACGGCCGCGGCAGTAGATCCGCGCAACCACTCCCACAACTCCCGCGGAGTCTTCCATTCCCAGTTGCGGTCATCGGTAGACAGCACAGTGCCGGTGCGCATGAGGGATTTATCGTCGCCGTAGATTGCCTCCACGGAGCTCTCCAACGTCCGTTGAATCTCAGGGACCGCCGGGATGGGGATATCCCTCGCGATACGCTCGTCGAGAATCCCATCTTTGCGCTGATAAGCATTGCCGAGGATGAGATCACCGATGCGCATGCGCCCATCCAGACCCGCACAGTGCCCAATCATGATCCACGCCTCAGGCCGGAGCACGGCGAGGCAATCGGTGATCGTCTTGGCATTCGAGGGGCCCACGCCAATGTTGAGCATCGTGATGCCATCGCCGTCACGAGTACACAAGTCATAGCGCGGCATTTGATACTTCGACCCGAGGTCAAGGTCAGTGTCATCGAGCCGAGCCGCGTGATCGCGACTAATCCGCGAACCCGACGGCAGGACCAGAGACGTGTATCGGGAATCATCGGCGGCCAGCTGCTCCACACCGAAACTGACGAACTCCGTCGTGTGCATGTCGTAGTTCGTAAACAGGATGTACTTCTGCAGCGACTCCACCTCGATGCCGGTGTAGTGCTCGATCCGCGCACACGCGATGTCGAATCGTTGCGGCCCAAAGTGGAAAAGTGGCTTCTCCGGCCCGTGGAATGCGTCCCAATCACTATCGACGATCCCGTCATGCACATGATCCAGCGTCGGCCGAGGAATGCACTCCGCAGCGTCTCCCGCCCTGCGGGCCTCCGAAATCCCCTCAACACCGCGGATGTACTCCGGTGGAATGCGCACCTCGGACGGGCCCACGTAAATGTCGCAGGGGTAGTTGCCCGTCAAGCGAGTCAGCTGTTCAAGGAGATACGCCCGCATGAGGTGGGGCTTGGACAAGGTGGCAGAATAGCGCCCCGCCTCGTCGACATATCCAAAAGGCTCCGAACGATCAATCGGATGCCACTCCTTCACATCCACAACGAGCTTGGGATACACAACATCCCGATAGGCCTCGTACGTGCCATCCTCTAAGACGGTGCGGGCCAACTCCGCCGAGCGATCATAAAGCTCAACAAGCTTATCGACGGCCCCCTCAACATCAACTACCCGGGTCAGTTCCTGATCTCTCACGGTCCATGTCCTCCTTTCCAGCGAGGATAGTGCCGTTGCCGACTTCCGGCGAGGCGACTGGGATCCCCGACCCCGTTCCCCAAATGGCAATTCGAGCAGACCCATCAATCGAGTGGACAGTGATCGCTACTCGATTAATCGGCCCACTCACATCGGCTTTCTCAAATCACCCTTAACCACAGTGCGCAGCTGCGCACACTGCGCGCCCGTGACCAGCACAAATAGGCTGCCGGGTGGACTGTGCCCCCTGCGCAGCACCTCAGCACAATCCCGTTTCCCAAATGGCAATTCGAGCAGACCCGTCTATCGAGAGGGCGGGGATCGCTACTCGATTAATCGGCCTACTCACATCGGTCTTCTCAAATCACCACAAAACGCCGTGCGCGCTGTGATGCTCCGTAAACAGGCCACAACAACTGGGTCCCGGCGAACCATGACCTTGCGCAGTGTGCGCAGCTGCGCACACTGCAAGCCCCTGACCAGTGCTCATAGACCACGCAAAAACACAGACCCGGAGGGACTACCAGTCTCCGGGTCTGCGCCAGCAATGAAGAGTTAAGGGCTACGTATCGAACGGCCTCCCAGGGGGTCGAAGTCAGATGGTTTTTGTCTCAGTTGGCGGTAAGAGTTGGAGGTCCCGAACCGCTAACTCGACTATAGGTAAGGCTACCCTTAACCGCAAGGGGTTGAGCAAAATTAGTTTGCCGCGACCCTAGTTTTAGCGAACCCAGCCGAGGTGCTTAGCGATTGCGACCAGGGCGGCGCCGATAGCTCCGACACCCAGCACGCTGGAGAGGATCGAGATGATCGTGCCGAAGAAGCCCTTCTTCTTGATGTCATCGATGGTCTGGTCGACGCTGGAACCTTCCTGCGCATTCTCGGTTGCAGCAGGGGTAGAGGGCGAGGTCGGATTGGGGGTCGTCGACGGCTTGGACGGCTCGGTGGGCTTAGCCGGCTCGGAAGGCTTGGTGGGCTCCACAGAAGTAGTGGTCTCTTCCGGAGCGGTGGGCTCCACAGAAGTAGTGGCTTCTTCCGGAGCGGTGGTCTCTTCCGGAACCTCGGCGATGTCAACATTGGTTAGGTTGATGTTGATGGGATCGAGCACATCACCAACCTTGTAGAAGCCCGCGAACACAGCGACTCCGGTGGATGCCAACTTAGAGTTAGCCTTGAGAGTGCCGGGCTTAGTGAGGTCAACGTCGCCCTCGAAGGTCAGGTCTGCCAAGACCTGATCCTGGCCATACTCCATCTTCGCATCAGGGACGTAGGGAAGAGAGGCGTAATCCACAGTGAGGGTGCCAGTGTTGCCGTTGACGTTGACCTTGAAGTCGCTAAAGGTCAGATCGAGCTGGCCACTGTGCCCCTGGAAATGTACGGAACCATCGAAGTCGAGAACACCCTGATCCTTGGCAGTAACAGTGGTCCCCTCGGAGTCCAGTGGCATGTTCAGCACAGCGTCAGCCCAGGTGGCATTGTCGCCCGGGGTGATCGACCCCTTAGCAATAGGGCTCTTGATGTACTTACTGAAGCTGGCCTTCACTCCCCAGGTGGCATTGCCTTCGAGGGTGATGTTTTCCTGGGCGTGGGCGATGGGGGTGAGCAGGCCGGCGGTGAGGATGGCGGCGGTGGAGCTGGCGATGATTCGGGTGGTGGTTTTCACGTGGAGTGAACCTTTCTTAGTGGAGCAGAAGCGTGGAATGAGATGGAGCTGTGCGTTGGGTTAGCCCAACCGACAGCAGTCAGCTTAGGATAGGCTTGCCTTGGTCTGCCAATTTCTTGGCAAAGTGGGGTTTAACTCACCCCCCTCGGCACCCCCAAGGAGGGATGCGAGCTCGTGAGACACCAGTGCTTCCCCGCGGGTGGGCAGCACTTGGGGGACCCCCGCGGGGCCGGTGGTGACGTGGATGGGCCAGCCGTAGACGTCGGAAAGCACGTCCTCGCGGATGACTTCCGGGACGGACCCGGAGGCCGCGACCTGACCGTTGGCCAGGCAAACGATGCGGTCGCAGTAGGCTGCCGCGGCGTTGAGGTCGTGCAACACCACGACCACGGCTTTGCCCGCGGCAGCGAGTTGGCGGACGAGCCCCAGGGATTGCTCCTGGTGGCGGATGTCCATGGCGGCGGTGGGTTCGTCGAGAAGCACCACGGGCGTTTGTTGGGCCAGCACGCGCGAGAGGGCAACCCTGGCTCTTTCACCACCCGACAGGGTGGTGATGTCGCGGCCTGCGAGGTGGGTGACACCGGTGGCGGTGAGGGCGGCGTCGATAAGCGAATCGTCGTCGGAACGGCCCCAGGGGCGGCGACCCATCTCCACGACATCGCGGACGAGGAAAGCGAAGGCGACGGAGACGTCCTGCAGCATGACCGCACGCAGGCGGGCCAGTTGCTTGACGGAGACCTCCCGCGGTGAGGCGCCGGCGACCTCGACGTGCCCGGCGCTGGGGACCAGGTCGCCGGACAAAACGGACAATAGCGTGGATTTTCCGGCACCATTCGGCCCGATGAGGCCGACGACTTCGCCGGGGAATACGTCTAAGGAGACGCCCTCGAGGATCGTAGTGGAGCCGACGCGCACGTGGACGTTATCCGCGCAGAGTAATGCACTCATCTGCCGTGCCCCTTTCGCATCATGCGGCGCAGGAGGATGAAGAACGTCGGGCCGCCGACAAGCGCCGTGAAGATGCCGATAGGCAGGTCAGCGAAGGGAATGACCGTGCGCGCGGCGATGTCGGCCAACCCGATGAGCACCGCCCCGCCGAGCGCTGAGGCGGGCAGAATGAGGTGATTCGATGGGCCCGCGATCGTGCGGATGATGTGCGGGACGATGAGGCCGACGAAGCCGATGAGCCCGGCGTAGGACACGGCGGCGGCGGTGAGCATGGTGGCGGTGATGATCGCCACGGCGCGCAGCCGTCCGACATCGACGCCGACGTGTGATGCCGCCTTGTCCCCTAGCGACAGCACGTCGAGGTGCCTGCCGAGGAACAGCGCCACCGCGATACCCACGGCCACGATGACTGAGACCACCGATACGTGACTCCACTGCGCACCACCCAGCGAGCCCATCTGCCAGAACACGATCTGCTCGCGGGAGGTCGTCGGCGCGAGGAACACCAGGAAGGAGATCGCCGCCCCGGCTACCGCATTGACCGCGATGCCGACGAGGATGAGGTTGATGACGCGGATGGAACCGTCGAAACGCGCGAGGCCATACACCACCACCGTGGTGAGCAGGCCCGCGATGAACGCAAGGAAAGGCGTCGTCGACGCGCCGAGAAAGTTCCAGCCGAACACGATCGCAGCCGCCGCGCCCACGCCGGCACCGCTGGTAACGCCGATGACCGACGGTTCCGCCAGCGGATTGGCAAACACGGCCTGCATGAGTGCGCCACCCACACCGAGCGCGGCGCCAACCAGCAGGCCCAGCACGACGCGCGGGATCCGGATCTGCCAGATCACCGATTCACTGAGATCGCTCACGCCCATGGGGCCGAGCAGGAGGATCCGCGGTAGCTCGCGCAGCGGAATCTCGAACTGCCCGACCAGCAGCGACACCACCGATGTCGCCACCACTCCGAAGCACAGGGCGATGAGGAGGATGACGCGCCGGAGCGCGCGGCGTCGGAAAACGTCATTGCTTATCGACGCCCCGTCCCCCATCGTCACCGGCGACACCGTCACCGTTGCCGTCACTGACCCTCCCCGAGGTAAAGCGCCTGCGCGGAGCGCAGCAACATCTCACCGGTCTGCGGGCCGAAGGCGAGGGACTGGCCGTCGGGAAGCGCGAGGATGCGTTGCTTCTGGCCCGCGATGGTCTGCGCGACGCCGGGGCGTTTGAGCAGTCCTTCGAGATCACCGGTTGATTCGAGGCCGCCTGTCATCATGATGAAGACTTCGGGGTTGAGCTCGGCGAGGGCTTCGGCGCTGGCGGGTGAGGGCGCGCCGACACCGTTGTCCGAGGCCACGTCGATGCCACCGAGGCCCTCGATGAGCCCGCGGGTGCCGTCGTCCTCGCCGAGGATGAAGAACACACCGCCCTCGCCACGCGCGTAGAGGAATGCCATGCGCAGCGGCTCCGCCGGGGCGATCTCCGCGATCGCCGCCCGATCGTTCTCCAGGTCCGTGAGGGAGCGATCAGCCAACTTCTGGCCCTCCTCCGGAAGCCCGACAACGGAGGCAACGTCCATGATGTCCTGGCCGATCGTGTCCAGCGAACGAGCCGGATTCATCACGACGACCGTCACCCCGGCCGCGCGGATCTGATCGATGGCTTCGCGGGGCCCCACGGAGTGATCGACCATGACGAGGGTGGGGCGCAGGTTCAACACTGCCTCGACGTTGAGGCCGTGGCCGCCTTCCGTCACGGTCGGCAGGTGAGCCAGAGACGGCTCGGTGGAGCTGATGGTGCGGCCGATGATGTTCTCGCCAAGACCGATCCCGCGCAGCGTCTTGGTATACGTGCCATAGAGGTCGAGGGCCAGGATGCGGGAGACATCGGTGATGGCGACGTCGTAGCCGTCGGCGTCGACAAGCTCTACTGGCAGCGCCGGGGACGCGCTGGTGGTGACGGGTTCCACCTCCGACATCTCGCCGACCGTGGCCACGCCCGTCATCTCACGAGGATCAGTGACATTGGCATTGCTTAGCTCCGCGCGGAGCTGTTCATTCGCACTCGAGGACCCCTGATCCCAGGAAGAGCAGGCACCCAGTCCGAGGGTGGCCGTGAGGACCACCGCCGTAAGCAGCTTTCGCATTACTGCCCACCCATCGTGGGATGGCGGCGCACGAAGCCACTGAGCGATCCGCCAGCCACGATGAACGCGGCGACGAGCAGCAGGATCATGGTGGCCACGCGGTCATTGCTCAAACCAGCGTTCTCACCGGCAGCCTTGATGCGGAACTGATCACCCGAGCCAGCCTGCAGGCCAGCGCTCGTGGTGGTCCCACCACTGTTGGGCAGCGCACCCGGCGTCGCAGCCGCGCCGCCGGCCTTGAGCGCCGCAGCCTTCGCGGCGCCGCCACTGCTACCTCCGGCGGAGGAACCGCCCGCCGTCGGCGCCGCGCCCTGACCTGCAGCACACGCCGCCGCCCCACCAAGGGTTGCGGTGAAGGAAATCGGATCAAGCGCATCGCCAGCGGGGTAGAAATCGCCGAAGGCCTGCGAACCAGCCTGGGTGAGGATGGTCTGGGCGGTGCCCGATGCCGAAGTATCCCCCAGGTCCAAGGCGCTGAAGTTCAGCTGGGCCAACGCGGTGCGACCGTAGTCGTTGGGAACACCCTCGACCGAGTTCGATGTCACGTCGGCCACCAAAGCCCCCGAGGTGCCATTAAACTGGATCTCAATATTGCTAAAGCGAGTGTCCAGCGTGCCACCGTGGCCGGTAAATCGAATCATGCCGGGGAACAAAATCGTGCCCGTCTGCGCCGCCGGATCAATCGCGCCGGAATTGCCGGAGAACACAAATTCGCTGCCCTGCTCGCCGATCCCGGTCAGCTCCCAGCCGCCCTTGGCGATACCGCCGTTGATGTAATTCCGGAACGACTGACGCACACCCCACAGAGCCTGCGCCTGGGTCACGCCGCGCGAAGAATCCGCCGTACAAACGTCACCGCTCCCCGTGGGCGCGCCAGCTGCGCCCGCTCCGGTTCCGGCCCCTGTCCCGGCGGCACCGGCGGCAGTTCCGCCGCCTGTCCCGCCGGTGGTTCCAGCAGTCGTGCCACCCGTCGAGGGCTTCACACCAGTGCTTGCCGACGCCGCCGTTTCTTCCGGTCCGAAGAGGGTATCCACGTGGCCCAACAGCTTCGTGGTGTTGGACAGCAGGGTGTTGGTTTCGGAGAACGCAGAGTTCAGTTCCTTCAAAGAACCCGTGATGCCACCCTGGCCAGCGGAGTTCACCGGGCGGGCGCCACATTCGGTGCCGAGGTTGAGGGTGCCGCCGGAGTTATCGAGCTCCTCGTTGAGCTTATATGCTCCAAAGAGCTTGACCCCCGCCTGCGTGAGGTTAGTGGTTCCTGAGAGATTCACGGTCGCGGCATCGCCGTCAAAGGCCTGGTCAAGGGACACGGTGGCGATGATCTGGTCGTCTTCGATCATGCGCGGGCCACCGCCACCCGCGATACTCACAAACTCCACGGCATCGTAGTCAACCGAAATTCCGGCGCTGTTCCCATCGATGATGAGCTTGAAGTCGCTCATCTTCGTATCCAGCACGCCATCGTGTCCGGTGAAGTGGACGGAGCCATCGAAGGGGATGACTGCTTTACTCGCTTCGATGGTGGCGGCACCAGGGCTGGGGGTGAAGTTGAAGGCGGAGCCGTCGTAGTTGAGAGACTCGGTGGTCCAATCGCCCTTGGCTACGTTGCCGCGGATGTAGCTCCGCCAGGATTCTCTGATGCCCCAGTCCCACGTACCTCCCACCGCGCCGATGCGACCATCGGCACACGTTTGGGCTTCGGCTGTCACTGGGGAGACCACGGGGATCGCCAGGGTGGTGGCAGTCAGCGCGCCGACCGCTAGGGCGGCTAGTCGGCTTGTCCGGTGTGAAGACAAAACTATCATTCTCCTTTAGGTAAGGCTGCCCTGTGTTAGGTTTGGCTAGCCTAGCATTCTATGGTGAATATCCTGATAATCGATCGGCCCCGAAGGACACCCCCGGCATGACACTGCACGACCCCCGCTTCGACACCCTGTATCCCGATGTCGACCCCCAGGACTCCCTGCCCCTTTCGGTCGCGGAGCGGCTCGCCATTTCTGTGGCGGGCGGGGTGCTTGCCTTCGGCGCGGCTTACGGCGATCTCATCATCACGGGTGTCGGTGCCGCGCTCGTGCTCCTCGCCCTGTTCGCCGCATCGCGGAACACCGGGCGAAGGATTCGCTCCGAGGCGCGTGATCGCTTCCCCCAGCTGGAGTGGTCCGAGAACAATTTCATCGAGCACCGCTGGATGAGCTGGGCCCTTCCCCTGGCCTGGCTCGGCATCGCAGTGCTATCGCTTCTGGTGCTGTGGCTGGTCCCGCCGGCGTTTGCCCTTACCGGCGCGACGGCGGTTGGCCTGGTCAGCGCGGCGATCCTGTGGTTTGCCCCAGGGTTGTCGCCGCGCTGGTCATAGTCGCGAGAGGGGCTAGAAGCGGTCGGAGACGCTGCAGTGGCGATCGGCGAGGTCTTGAAACACCCTCCCGTTGGCCGCGAAAGCCTCTTGGGCGGCAGCGACGAGATGGGCGGACTGCTCATCGGTGAGCTCTAGACCGTCGAGGGCACTGCGGTAACCATCGCGGTAGGGCTTGATCTTGCCGATGTCGTTGAAGCGGTAGAAGTTCACTCCCGCGTCAGTGACGCCGTAGCGGTCGCGGAGCATGCGGGCAATGACTTGCCCTCCGGAAAGATCGCCCAGGTAACGCACGTAGTGATGGGCCAGCAGGGCGAGGTCATCGCCGGTATCGGAGAGCCCGGTGAGCAGCTCCACGAAGGCAGCGGTGCCCGGCCCCGGGACAATCTCCTCGCGCCATTCCGGCCCAATGAGTTCCACCAGGTCGGCCTCGAGGGCATAAACGCGCTCGAGGCGCTGGTCCGCCACAGCGGAGAGGAACGGCCCGTCTCCGTTGGCCCGGACGCCCTCCTCCAGCGCGCGGTAGATGAACCACAGCTGGGCGGTGTAATCAGCCACGGCGGCGCGCGTGAGCGATCCCGCGACGAGGCGGGACATAAACGGAGACTTCTCCGCGTAGCCATGTGCGGCGGCGGTGGCGTCGCGGAGCAGGTGGGACAGGGGCTGGCGAGTGGCGGTGAGCATCATTCGGCCTTCCAAACTCAAACTTTCGATTTAGGTCACCCTTAGTTGGGTTAGCCTCACCTTAATTTGACTTGCGGCGAGAAAGCCAGACCGCGCACCAAAAATCCTCCTTTCGGATGACCCCCGGCCACCAGACCGCGGTGGCGAAACACACAAAAATCCCCCGGCCACGCGAACGTGACCGGGGGTACGGGGGTGGTGCCGCTTACTGCGGGCCGCCAGCGGGCGTGCGCTCGCCGCCCATCTCGGTGTCGATGCGCAGCAGACCGGAGCCGTTGTCACCGACGAGGTTGAGCTGATCAACGATCTCGGACACGGTCGCCTCTTCCTCAATCTGCTCGTTGAGGAACCAGTTGACCAGGGAACGGCTGTCGAAGTCACGGACCTCATCAGCCACCTGCGCGAGGTTGCGGATCATGCCGGAGACCTTCTGCTCATGCGCGAAGGCAGCCTTGAAGGCGTCCAGCGGGGAGGTGATCTCCAGCTCGGCGAGGGAAATGTCAGACAACACGACGCGCTCGCCGCGGGCCAACAGGTGGTCAGCGATCTTCTGGGCATGCATGCGCTCTTCATCAGCCTGGGCTGCCATCCAGGTGCTCATGCCGGGGAAGCTCAGTCGATCCAGGTCGTAGGCGAGCTGGGAGTAGATGAGGGAGGCCTGGTGTTCGGCGATTACCTGGGCATTCATGACGTCACGCAGTTTCTGGTCCATGTTCATGTTCACCATGCTAGGGGTAAGTGGCACATCTGTCATCGTCGGCTGCGGAATTTGTCGTTAGCATGGTGACATGGCCACCAATCATTTGGCTGAACTCCAGCGAGACCTCAGCATCCGGATCACTCGCATTCTGCCCACCGGAGTGGTGCGCAGACACGACAGCGCCGAGGATGATGACCCGGAGACCGTCAACACCGCCGAAGCGGACATCGCCGAAGACGCCCAGAGTGAGACCGTCGAGCAGCGCTACATTCGCTCGAGCAATTTCCCCCTGGCCGCCCGCCGGCCGCCGCGCGGCCACGTCGAAGACGATTGGCGCGCCCGCCCCACCAAGGAACGCCCCTGGCCGGTGGTTCTCATCCACGGCACGAGCGATTCCAACGGCATCTGGGAGAAGTTGACCCACAACCTGCGCACCGACGGTTGGGCGGTGTTCATCCCGGGCTTTGGCAATCGCAGCACTCTCACTGTTGAGGAGTCCGCGTCCCAGGTTGGCGCGTACGTTGACGCGGTGCTCACCGTCACCGGAGCCGAGAAGGTCATCCTGGTCGGCCATTCCCAGGGCGGGGTGGTCGCGCGCTACTGGATGCACGTGCGGGGCGGGGCACCGAAAGTTAAGCACCTCGTGAGCCTGGCGGCGCCGAACCACGGGACGACGATGGGCGGCATGATCTCCTCCATCATCACCACCCGTACCGCGGAGTCGATGATGAACTCGCTGGTGCAGACGTGGTTTGGGCCCTCCGGGTTCCAGCTCATCACCGGCCACCCCATCATCAATGACATCAACGTCGACGGGGATACGGAAAGCGATGTTGGGTACACCTGCATTGCCACCCGCTACGACAGCCTCATCCAGCCGCCGGAAAGCTGCTTTTTGTACTCCGATGATCCCGAGGCGAACATCACGAACTTCTTCATCCAGGACATCGAGCCGCGGGCCCGGGTCCTGCATGAAGACATGCCTGTCGACGCCCGCGTGCGGCACGCCGTGCGTGCCGCACTGGATGCGATTGACCTGCCTGCCTAGATCCCGAGGGCGTCGAGAAGCTCGTCGAAAGCAGGTGCCACCTGCGTGCGCCACAGTGTCGTGGCCTGGGCGTCTGCCCGCCCGGGCCCGCCGTTGATGATGGCGAGTGGCTTGCGTTGGCGGCGAGCATCGAGCGCGAAGCGATAGCCGCTCATCACCGCCAGGGAGGAGCCCGCCACGATCAGCGAGGCGGATTGGCTTAAGATTTCCGACGCCCGCGCCTTCCGCTCCGCCGGCACCGGCTCACCGAAGTACACGACGTCCGGCTTGAGGCGTTTTGAGCCACAGCGCACACACCCGACCATGCGGAAGCGCTGCACGGTCGCCTCGGGCAAGGTGACATCGCCATCTGGGTTGACCAGCGACGGATCCAAGAAAATGGATTCGAAGTAGCCGGGGTTGTTGTCCTCCAGGCGCAAATCGAACTCCTCGCGCGGCTCCCGCATCCGGCAGTTGAGGCAGATGACGGTGTCCAGATCGCCATGCAAGTGCACGAGAGTGCGCGAGCCAGCCGCCCGGTGCAGCCCGTCGACATTCTGGGTCACCACCCCACTGATCACCCCGGCGCGCTCTAACTCCACGAGCGCGAAGTGCGTGCGGTTGGGACGAGCCGCGTCCATCTGCCGCCACCCGACGAAGCTGCGCGCCCAATAGCGGTGCGAGGCGGCCGGGTCGTGGCTGAATTCCTGGTACGTCATCGGCCGGTGCCGAGTGAGGCTGCCCCGCGGGCCGCGGTAATCGGGGATACCCGAATCGGTGGACACGCCAGCTCCGGTGAGCACCATCGCCGGCCCCTGGTCGAGCTGTTCTACCAGCTGCGACAGCGCTTGCTCGGGTGGGAGCGGCGTCGCCGTCTCCTCCACCACCCGCGCGATGGAACGCAGGGCCGAGCGGTGGAGATCGTCCTTGTCCAGCTCAGGCACCAGGCTAGTCCGCGTACTGAGCCAACCCGCCGAGGGCCTCGTCGATGATGTCGAGTCCGCGGACGAGGTCCTCTTCGGTGATGGTCAGCGGCGGAGCGACGTGGGTGCGGTTCATACCGATGAAGGGCCACAGGCCGGCCTTCTTGCAGGCAGCAGCGAACTCGTTCATCGGCTGCAGGTCCGCACCCTGGGCGTTGTAGGGCACGAGGGGTTCGCGGGTGTCCTTGTTCTTCACCAGCTCGATCGCCCAGAACATGCCGAGGCCACGGACATCACCGACGATGGCGTGCTTGTCGCGCATGGCCTCCAGGCGGGGGCGGATGACGCGCTCGGCGAGATCATTGACGTGGTCGAGCAGCTGCTCTTCCTCGAAGACCTGGAAGGTGGCCACAACCGGGGCGCAGGCCAGGGGGTGACCGGAGTAGGTGAGGCCGCCGGGGAACACGCGATCAACGAAGGTCTCGTAGATGGCATCCGACATGATGACGCCGCCGAGCGGGACGTAACCCGAGTTGGACCCCTTAGCAAAAGTGATGAGGTCCGGGGTCACGTCGAAATTGTCCACCGTGAACCAGGTGCCGCAGCGGCCGAACCCAACCATGACCTCGTCGGCGATGAAGAGGATGCCGTACTTTTCACACAGCGCCTTGAGGCCCTTGAGGTAGCCGGCCGGCGGGACGATGACCCCCATGCCGCCGACGACGGGTTCCATGATGATGGCCGCGATGGTGTGGGAACCCTCCAGCACGATCTGCTGCTCCAGGTGGGCCAGTGCGCGCTCGCACTCCTCCTCTTCCGAGGTCGACCAGAACGGCGACTGGTAGGTGTACGGGCCCATGAAGTGGACCACGCCCGAGTCGGTGTGGCGGTTGTTGAAGCGGCGCGGTTCGCCAGTCAAGGTGATCGCGGTGGCGGTTGCGCCGTGGTAGCTGCGGTAGGCGGCCATGATCTTGTCCCGGCCGGTATGAATGCGCGCCATCTTCACTGCATTCTCCACGGCCTCTGCCCCACCGTTGGTGAAGAAGACGTGGTTGAGGCCCTCCGGCGCGACCGAAGCAATGAGGCGGGCGGCCTCCGAGCGGGTGTCATTGGCAAAAGCTGGCCCGATGGTGCACAGGGTTGCCGCCTGATCCTGAATCGCCTTGATCAGCGTGGGGTGCTGGTGCCCCAAGTTGACGTTGACCATCTGGGAGTTGAAATCGAGGTATTCGTTGCCGTCGAAATCCCAGAAGGTGGCGTTCTTACCACCGGCTACGGGCACCGGGTTGAGGGCCCCTTGGGCGGACCAGGAGTGAAAAACGTGCGCGCGATCGAGGTCGAAGGCCCGCTGGCCTTGTTCCGGGGTGAGCTGTGCCATCAGTCATCCTCTTTCTACTGGGGTTGTTGACCTACCCTAACGCCTCCACCCACGTCACGTCCCGGGGTTTTCTAGTGCGCGAGAAATCGGGTGAGAAACGCCGCCACTCGGCCCGGCGCGAGCTTGCGGGCGAGGGTGAGCGACTTGTCCAAGGTGGATACCCCGTAGTGGACTTTGCCCCGCGCCCAGCGGCCCTCAGCCGTCGCGGCCTGGAAGACGACCTCGGCGACCTGGGCTGGGCTGATGCGCACCCCCAGCCGGTGGGAGGTCGCCGCGCCGACCTTTGCCAAGCTCATCTGCGCCCACAGCGGCGTGATGTCCACGACCCGGATCCCATCGCCGCGCCACTCCAGGTTGAGGGCCTCCGTCAGCCCCGAGACGTAGAACTTCGACGCCGAGTACGCGGCGATGCCGGGCTGGCCGTAGATGGCGGCGGCCGAGGACATGTTGACGAGCGTCCCACCGCCCTTCAGGTAAGGGTGAGCCGCCCGCGCGCCCAGGGTGACGCCGAGGCAGTTGGTATCGATCAGCTTTTCCACCTCCGCGGCGTCAGCCGCGGCGAGCGGACCGTCGACGATGATGCCGGCGTTGTTATCGACGACGTCGATACGCCCGCCCACCTGGCCGGCGAAGTCGGCCAAGGCGGCGTGCCAGGAGTGGGCATCGCGGACGTCGATAAGCCCGGCGATGACCTCCGAGGACCAGGTGACCGGTGCAATGTCATAGGCGCCGACCGTCCAGCCGGCGGCGAGGAAACGCTCGGCGACCGCGCGGCCGATTCCGGTGGACGCTCCCGTGATGAAGATCGATGGCATACGTTTGATCCTATGGAAGCCAGCGAAGTCCAGAGCGCTTGTGCCCGAGCCCGGCGCGCGCAGACCCAGTGGGCGCTCACCCCCGTGCGCACGCGCCGCGAGATCATGCTCCGGCTGCACGACCTCATTCTCGACCATCAGGTCGAGCTCATCGACCTCATCCAGACCGAGACTGGCAAGTCCCGCTCCAGCGCATTCGACGAGGTCATCGACGTCGCACTCACCGCCCGCCACTACGCCTACCGCGCCGGGCGCCTCCTGCGCACCACGCGCGTACGAGGTGCGCTGCCGGTGCTCACCCACACGACGGTGCAACGGTCACCTCGCGGCGTCGTCGGCATCATTGTCCCCTGGAACTACCCCCTCAGCATGGCGCTTTCCGACGCCATCCCAGCCCTCCTCGCCGGCAACGCCGTCGTGCTCAAACCCGACGAGAAAACCACCGGCACCGCCGTCCGCGGCCTCGAACTGCTGGAGGAAGCGGGCCTGCCCGGCCAGGTCATGCAGGTCGTCCCCGGCCCGGGCCCCACCGTCGGGCAGGAGATCGTCGAACAGTGCGATTACCTCATGTTCACCGGCTCCACCGCGACTGGTCGGAAGCTGGCGGCCCAGGCCGGGGAGCGCCTCATCGGCTTCTCCGCCGAGCTGGGCGGCAAAAACCCGCTCATCGTCTGCCCGGACGCGGATATGGAAAGGGCCGCGCGGGGCGCCGTGCAGGCGTGCTTCTCCAACACCGGCCAGCTATGCATCTCCATCGAGCGGATCTACGTCCACGAGGCCGTCGCTGATAGCTTCCTCAGCCGCTTCCTCGCCCTGGTCAACGACCTGAGCCTCGGCCACGGCTGGACCGATGACGTCGGCTCGCTCATCTCCGCCGAGCACCTCGCACGCGTCGACGAGCTGGTCAACGACGCCATCCTCCACGGCGCGCGCGTCCTCGCCGGCGGCCGCCCCCTCCCGGACCTCGGGCCAACGTTCTACGCCCCCACCGTGCTTATCGACGTCCCCCCAACCGCACGCCTCCACGCCGACGAGGTCTTCGGCCCCGTCGTCTACGTGGAAAAAGTAGCGTCCTTGGACGAGGCCGTGGCCAAGGCCAACGACAGCTCCTACGGGCTCAGCGCCTCCGTATGGGGCCGCGAGCGCACCGCCCGCGACGTCGCCTCCCGCCTTCAGGCCGGCGCCGTCAACATCAACGACGGCTTCGCCGCCGCCTGGGCCTCCCTCGACGCCCCCATGGGCGGGTGGAAAAACTCGGGCGTGGGCCGCCGCCATGCTGACGAAGGGCTGCTCAAATACACGGAAGCACGCACCATTGCAGCCCAACGTTTCTTGCCCCTGGCTGGTCCTTCGACCATGCCGAGGGAGCGCTACGCCTCGCTGTTAAGCCAGGCATTGCGCGTGGGCAAGCGGATCCTACGTTGAGGTTTTTTGTTGGTTCATCGTTTCATCCCCGGCGAGCGAAAAGATAATACTGCACACCCAGGTTGCCTCGGGGAGTCAATTCAGGATTCATGCCCACAGCGGGTAAGCCACTGGAATCAGCCATCGCAAAAAGTCGAGCTTTCGCGCAATTGACAGTCCACAAAATGGCCAAAAACAACTCTATACCGCGATGAGCATTCTGATTTTACAAAGCTTTACTCAATTACTCCATTTTTAGTAGGCTGCGCCTAGACCGCATTTCGCCAAGAGACCTAGGGAGATCACAATGGACTCGCGTCGTTCCATGGCCAGCGCTTTTGCTGGACTGCCATTTATCACCGGAGATGTCCCTCTTGCAGGCGCCGAATCAAGCCAATTGAGCTCGAGTCTCGGAAGCAAAGCTTCAGAATCCCATCCCGGTACCCAGCTGCTCCTCGGATCTGATGGAAAAACTCGAGCAACGACCACGGTAAGTGAACCAGGCGTCCAGGGCAAGAAGGTAGAACTTCTTCCCGATGATCGACTCGAAGTCACCGAAGGCGGCCAGGAGGCCCATATTGTCAACGCGGATGAAGACGTTGTGGGGATTGTCGAGGCGCCCCGCCTGGTCGCTGAGGACGGAACTCAAAAGGAAGCTCACTTCGTAGTCTATGGTGACTTGCTGACTCTGCAGGCCCAGCAAGACGGAATTCAGTTCAGGTCCTGTACCAGGTCCGAAGTCGGGAAGTGGACATACCGGGTCGGCGCGGCTGGCGTGTGGGCAGAAGACAACATCACCTTTAATGGTGTCTGCTAGGCATGACTCGATCGAATGAGAAAAACCGGTTCATGGACGGAAAAACGGTGATCAAAGCCTTCGCATCGTTCGTCGTGGGAGTTCTCGCCTACTGTGCGATCATTGCTCCCCTGACAAATGAAGGGAGCTACGGATCGGTTGTTTTCGAAAAACTCACGAGTATCGGGATCGCTTACACAGCAATTGCAATCGTGCTTTGTGCAATCTGGCTAGCCGCAATCGCGCTAATTAAAAAGAAGCGATAGACCCTTAACGGTGCCCTTAGTTGGATTAGGGAGATCCCGCCTTCCTCCTGATGTGTTGTCCAAAGCTAGAAAGCATCATCGCGGCAGGCGTCGGGATGATGCTTTCCCGTCTTTCGGTATCCCTTTCGCTGGCCAACAATGAATGGAAACTGACTCTTCCGGTTTTAGAGTGCGTTGATCCGCCCTTGTAGCTGCCCAGAATGAATGAGGCACCGCAAGATGTAGTGGTCCAGGTTCGAAAAACCCCAACGCAATCCCACGTAGATGTTCCAGCCGGCCGTTGATCGCCTCGACCGGCCCGTTCGACGCCCCAACATCGAAGTACGCCAGCACATCCTCACGTCGACGCCACAACGTCCGCCACAGCTGAGCAAGCTCCTCCAGACCCGTCGGCACGCCCTTGCGGATCGTGTTGATCAGTAGAGCGGGTCATCGCTTCGGCCCCGACGCCCAGTCATTTCACCTGACTTAGTCCGATTTAGTCACGAATTTTTGGAATTCGATCAATAACCGCCACAACCTCCGCCGGGACCGGGGGCTGGGCAGACTGTCTATGCGCAGTCCCCGGTCCCTGTTGAGGTCGAGGAGATCCTGGATAAGCTTCCTCGCCTGTCTGACTAAATTGGCCTAGGTCAGGTAAGACGGTGGCTAAGGCGATGCGTCGGATGGTGTTCGAAGGGATCTCACCTAGGTCGTGGGTGCCGGTGGCCACGACCCGGGCCACGGCGACCCATAACATTGCTGACCGGGTCAGACGCGACTACGACACTGGGCAGCTGAACAAGGTTTGGATCTTTAGACATCACCTATCTGCGCACCGCAGAAGGGTGGCTGTACCTGCGCGCGATCCGGGATGGGTATTCCCGCCGGGTGTTGGGCTGTGCAATGGACTCGACCCAGACCACTGATCTGGTCGAACACGCTCTACGGATGGCCCACACCCTGCGCGGGGATGTACCCGAAGGGGTTGTTTTTCATGCCGACCGTGGCACGCAATTCACTAGTGCCCAGCTCTACCGTGTGTGTCAGGAACTTGAGGTCGCACAGTCCGTCGGGCGTACTGGGGTGTGTTTTGATAATGCGATGGCTTCAGTCGTTTTGGTCGACGCTCAAGACCGAGTTCTACAGCAGAAGGTCATGGGCTTCGAGAGATCAGGCTCGTCGTGAAGTGGCTCGGTGGATTGAGGTTTTCTACAACCGGCAGCGTCGGCATTCCTCGATTGCTAACCGGTCGCCGGTTGTTTTCGAGAATGCTTACCTCCAGGCAGCGGTCGCCGCTGTGGAGAATGCAGCTTAGTCAACTGTCCGCGTTTTGCGGGCAACCCCAGACGACGAAGGGCTGCTCAAGTACACAGAATCGCGCACCGTCGCAGACCAACGTTTCTTGCCGCTGGCCGGTCCTTCGACCATGCCGAGGGAGCGCTACGCCTCGCTGTTAAGCCAGGCATTGCGCGTGGGTAAACGCTTCTTGCGCTAGTTCTTGTCGCCCAGCTTCTCGTCCACTGCATCGCGAGCCGAACGGATCTTGTCCGCCTTATCCTCGCCGAGCTTGTCGGTGGCGAACTTCTCCACCTTATCCAGCACCTGGTCAGTGCTCTCCTCGTTGTTGAGGAACTCGCCGGCCTTGGCCTTTGCCTTATCGATGAAGCTCATGATTGTCCTTTCGGTAGACGTCTATAACAATCTACCCCGGATTACCCCTGCAATATGCTCGGATTCATGAACACTCGCACCCCTTTTGATCCCGAGCTCATTGCCCTCCTCGGCACCGAACCCCCGTCCACTCTGGACGCCGCTTCGCTTCACGACGCCCGCGCCGCCATGGCCACCCCATCCTCCACCGTGCTGCCCGTCGCCACTTCCCTCGGCCTGGTTCATGAGACCGTCGAAGGGCCAGTGGAAATGTCCCTGTTTCATCCTGCTGAGCTGCGCGACGACGCCCCGATCTTCCTCTGGATTCACGGCGGCGGCCAAATCATGGGCACCCGCTTCAACGACATCATCGACTACGAGATCCTCCACCTCGCCGCCGAGATCGGCGTCCTGGTCATCGCCCCGGAATACCGACTAGCGCCCGAGCACCCCGGCCCGGCAGGCGTCGAGGATTGTTATTCGGCGCTGCTGTGGGCTGCCGAGAACTACCCCGGCCGACGCATCCTCGTCGGCGGCGTCTCCGGGGGCGGCGGCCTGGCAGCCGGCACCTGCCTGCTCGCGCGCGACCGCGGCGAGGTCACCGTCGACTCCCAGCTTCTGGCCTGCCCCATGCTCGACGACCGCCACCTCACCCCCTCCTCCCAGCTCTTCGCCGGAGCCAATGCCCGCATCTGGCCGCGGGAAAAGAGCGAATTCGCCTGGGACGCGGTGCTGGGCCACGGCCACGAGAGCCGCGACGTCTCCCCCTACCTCGCTCCCGCCCGCGCCACAGACCTCGCGGGGCTGCCCCCGACATTCATCGACGTCGGCGACTCCGAGGTGTATCGCGACGAGTGCATCGCCTACGCTGCACAGCTGCTGGCCAGCGGTGTTCCCACCGAGCTGCACGTCTGGCCCGGCGGCTTCCACGTCTTTGATGCAATCTTCCCGGCGGCCGATGTGTCCCGCCGGGCACGCTTTGCGCGCCGAGAGTGGCTGCGCTGGCGGTTGAGCTAGGGGCCGAGTGCCAAAATTCTCTAGAATGCGCAGGGCGGATTTTTCTGACCTGGGAAAACGCTTGGTCGTACGATTCATTCTAGAGAATTTTGGCACCCCAACTTCTAGCGATCCAGCAGCGTCGAATCCAGCTCCCCGTGACGCGAACACTCCGCGTGCCACCCAGTGGGCCGAATCTGCACCTTCATACGGCGACCACACAACTGGCAGTAGCGCGGCGGCTCAAGACCAGCGGCCGCGCCAACCGACAACGGCCGCTCCTCATCGACGCCGATTTCCGCGCCGGTGTTGGGGTGAAACACCGGGGCTTCGCCGGTGAGGACAGCAGCGGCGAGTTCGTCCATCTAGATGACCTTGCCCACGACCTTGATCGGGATACGCAGGCCCTCAAGCATGTCGAGGTCATCTTCCTGCGGACGACCCAGCGTGGTCAGGTAATTGCCGACGATGAGCGCATTGGCCCCGCCCTTCAAGCCCTGCTCGACTCCGAGGTCACCGAGGGTGAGCTCGCGGCCACCACCGAAACGCAGGGTGGCCTTGGGCATAGCCAACCGCAACATGGCGGTGGCCTTGAGGGCCTCGGCGGCGTCGATAAGCGGGCGATCCGCAAACGGCGTGCCGGGGCGCGGATCGAGGAAGTTGATCGGGACCTCCTCCGGTGCGAAATCCGCGAGCTGGACTGCGAACTCGGCGCGCTGGGCGAGGGACTCGCCCATGCCGAGGATGCCGCCGGAGCAAACCTCAATGCCGGCCTCGCGGATGAGCTCGAGGGTGCGGTGGCGCTCATCCCACGTGTGGGTCGTGGCGACGCGCGGGAAGAAGGAGCGCGAGGACTCGAGGTTGTGGTTGTAGCGCTTGACGCCGGCCGCCTTGAGGCGATCCACCTGCTCCTTGGTGAGAATGCCCACCGACACGGAGACGTGGATATCCACCTCTGCGTAGACGGCGGCGACGGCCTCCTCCAGCTGAACCATGAGGCGCTCATCGGGACCCTTGACGGCAGCGACGATACAGAACTCAGTAGCGCCAGACTTCTGGGTCTGCTTCGCAGCCTCCACCAGCTCAGCGACATCGAGCTGGACGGAACGCACCGGCGACTCAAACAGGCCGGACTGCGAACAGAAATGGCAATCCTCCGGGCAGCCGCCGGTCTTGAGCGAGATGATGCCCTCGATTTCCACCTCCTCGCCACACCAGCGCAGACGGACCTGGTGCGCGAGGTCGAGGAGCTCAGGGAGCGCCTCATCGGGCAGCTCGAGGATGGCGAGAAGTTCAGCTTCAGACAGGCCTTCGCCCTTTTCGAGGGCTACAGCGCGGGCGGTGTCGAGGATGGCGGTCATTGGTCGTCAATCTCCTAGGGCTTGAACGTTGTTCAAACAGTCTAGCCGCTGCCGCTGAACGGCGTTCAGACGGGGATGGCTTACGCGCCTTTCCCCTGACTGGGCGGGGACTTAATATTCGCCCGGATCTGAGGGCTCATTCCCATATCGTGCAGGGCAGAGAAGCGGTTGGGGTGGCAAGTCTCACAAAAAGAACCTATCTGTCTTTTATTTGTAGACAGATAGGTCTACGGTGGCGTTGTCAGCACCATTCCGACCCCAAGGGGCTTCCCATGAAACTCACCCGCACCCTCGGCGCCGTCGCAGGCGTCCTCGCCCTCACTCTTGGCCTCACGGCGTGCACCGGCGGCGATAGCGCCGACGACCAGACGATTCGGGTGGGAACTTCTCCCGGCCCCTACTCCGTCCTTTTCAAGGAGGGAATTGATCCCATTCTCACCTCCGAAGGCTGGACGATTGAGTACACAGACTTCTCTGATTTGCAGCAGGCTGATACGGCCCTGCAAGAAGGATCCGTCGATCTAAACGTCGACCAGCACACGGCCTACATGGACGTCTTCAACCGGGAAAAGAAGGCCGACTTAGCCTCCATCACTGAGGTACCCACCGTCCCCGCGGGCCTGTACTCGGAGCGCCATGATTCGCTCGACCAGGTCGGCGATGGACAAACAGTTGGCATCCCACAGGACGCTTCCAACGCCTCACGCGCCTACAACATCTTGGCCGACGCTGGCTGGATCACCCTCAACCCCGATGCTGATCCGGCTTTGCTGGGCGAAAACGACATCGCGAGCAATCCTCACAACCTCGACATCCAAGTAATGGATTCCGCCACTATCCCCCGTGCACTCACTGACCTCGACTGGGGCGTCATCCCTGGCTCGATGAGCTACGCCTCCAAGGTCGATCCGAACCTGCAATTGTTCCAAGAGACGTTGCGCCCAGAACTGATCCTTGTGGCTGCTACTCGCGCCGATCAGGTGGATTCGGAATGGGCACAGGCCGTGGCTAGTGCCTACCGTAGCCCCGAGTTTCTCTCCTTCGTCGAGGCGGAAAACGTGAACAGCTACTGGTTCATTCCGGAATCCCTCAAGTGACCCCGTCCGCCGTCAGTTTCCACCAGGTCAGCCGCACGTACGGGGACATTACCGCGCTCGATGGAATCACTTTTGAGGTTCCCCGTGGGTCAATCTTCGGCGTCGTTGGCACTTCGGGAGCAGGTAAATCAACACTCCTGAGAACGGTGAATGGCTTGGAAAAGCCCACCTCAGGCACCGTCACCGTCTTAGGCAACCAGCCCGTGGATCTAGGCCGGCGCGATCTGCGGAGGCTCCGACGAGACGTGTCGATGATCTTCCAGCACTACAACCTGCTGGGATCAAAGACCGTCGCCGAGAACGTCGGCATGCCCTTGGTCCTCGCCGGGCTAAAACAAGGTGAGATTTCTACCAAGGTCACTGAGGCTCTCGAGCGGGTGGGGCTCGCAGATCGCGCCGATCACAAGCCGAGACAGCTGTCGGGCGGGCAACGCCAACGGGTAGGTATCGCCCGCGCGCTGGTTACCGACCCCAAAGTCCTGCTCTGTGATGAGCCCACCAGTGCTCTTGATCCCCTGACCACGTCGCAGATCCTCGACTTGCTGCTCAACATCAATGAGGAGCTGGGCATAACGATTCTCATCATTACGCACCAGATGGACGTCATTGCACGGATCGCCGATGACGTCGCGGTACTTGAAGCAGGTCGTCTCATTGAAAAGGGTCCGGTTGATCAGGTATTCGCGCACCCTCAAGAAGCGTTAACAAGGCGCTTTGTGGGCACGGTGGTCCCCCAACGCCTACCCGAGCACGTGCTCCAGGAAGTGCGCCACGGTACCGGTGGTGTGCTCGTCCGGCTCGTGCATACCGGCGGGGCCGCGCGGACGGTGATGCGGGACGTCGAGAAGCAATTTGGTGTCGACGTGGCCCTCATTAACGCCTCAGACACCCTCCTGCGCCACTCGACGGTAGGCACGATGGTGCTAGCAATATCGGGCCCACCGGAAGGTGTATCCCACGCAATGACGTGGATGAATAACCAGAATGGACTCAGCCTGGAGGTATTGCCGGAATGAACCTCACCGACCTTTTTGATACTCGGGTCACCGGTGCTCAATATGTCGACGCCGCACAAGAGACTCTGTACATGGTGGGCATTTCACTGTTCATCGGCACACTCCTGGGGATTCCCTTGGCGTTACTCTTAGTCATTACTCGGCCGGGCGGCCTGAGACCGAGTCCGCTGATTTCAACAGCCACCAACCTCGTGGTCAACATCATTCGCTCTCTTCCCTTCATCATTTTGCTGGTGGCGATTGTTCCGCTGACCAGGCTGATTACTGGGACATCGATTGGTACGACCGCCGCACTCGTGCCACTGACCCTCTACATTGCGCCGTTCATTGCTCGCCTGATCGAGGCTTCGCTGCTCGAAGTGGATTCCGGCATCGTGGAGGCGGCGGAAGCGATGGGCGCCGGGCTGTGGCAGACCGTTCGCTACTTCCTGTTGCCGGAGGCTCGGGCGTCAATCATCTTGGCGCTCACCACCGCAACGGTGGGCTTGATCAGTGCGACCGCCATGGCCGGCACGATTGGTGGCGGCGGCGTCGGCGATCTGGCCATCACATACGGCTATCAACAATTCGATTCGGTTGCGATGTTGCTGACCGTTGTCATCCTCATCATCGTTGTGCAGGGGATTCAATCATTGGGCAATTGGCTCGCCCGGCGCGCTCGCGACTGATCAGCCGGGGGCCTGAGTAAGTTGGACGCATGGCTCTCTACGACGACACTCTCAGTCTCTTGCGCGAACTCATCCGGAATGCCTGCGTGAATGATTACACGCCGAGTTCGGGTCAGGAGGTGCGTAATGCGGACACGTTGGAGCGGTTCTTTGCTGATACTCCGGGCGTGACCATTGAGCGGTTTGAGTCGGCGCCGGGTCGGGTGAGCATCGTGGTTACCCTTCCAGGCACTGATCCGAATGCTGAGCCGTTGACGTTCCTGGGTCACACGGATGTCGTGCCGGTTGATGTCGATCGGTGGACGGTTGATCCTTTTGGTGCGGAGATCCGCGAGGGTCGTCTGTATGGCCGCGGGGCGATGGATATGTTGTTCATTACTGCTGCTCAGGCTGCTGTGCTTCGTGATGCCGCCCGCACCGGCCGCCCGACCGGCACCCTCACGTTTGTGGGCGTGGCGGATGAGGAGTCGCGCGGCACCCTTGGTGCTAAGTGGCTGTCGGAGGAGCATCCGGAAGCATTTTCGTGGCGCAATTGCCTGTCTGAGACGGGTGGTTCGCACTTGCCGATCGCGGACGGTTCCGATGCCCTCGTCCTTGTCGTCGGCGAGAAGGGCGCAGCTCAGCGCCGTTTGCATGTGTCCGGCGATGCCGGCCACGCGTCGAATCCTTTTGGTCGGGAGTCGGCGGTCGCAAACATCGCCGAGGTGGCGCGTCGCATTTCGCTTATCGACGTCCCCGTGTCCCACGACCCCCTCTGGCAGGGCTTCGTGCAGGCCTTCCGCTTCTCCCCCGAGGTGGAAGAGTCCCTACTGGCGGGCACCGACGATACCGCCTTCGAGCATTTCGGCGACCTCAAGCGCTACGCCCACGCCCTCTCGCGGCTGACCATCGCGCCGACGATCCTGCGCGCGGGTTCCGCCATCAACGTCTTGCCCTCGTCGGCGACCCTGGACTTGGACATCCGCCCGTTGCCTGGCACGACTCAGGACGATGTGGATGCCGTCCTCACCGAGGCCCTCGGCGACCTAGCCCCGAGCGTGCGGATCGAGAGGCTTATCTCCGAACCGGCGACGGTGTCCCCCACCTCCGGCCCACTTTTTGATGCCCTTATTGACACTTTCGACGAGTTCTTCCCCGGAGTTCCCGTCGTCCCGACCGTCGCCGCGGGCGGCTCTGACCTGCGCTTTGCCCGCCAGCTCGGTGGGACGGGCTACGGGTTCGCCCTCCACGCCCGCGAGCGCACCTTGGGCGATGTGTTCCACCTGCTCCACCACCACGATGAGTACATCGAACTCGAAGACTTGGACCTCACGGTGCAGGCGTACCGCTCGTTGGTGCGCCGCTTCTGTGGCGTCTAGCAGGCACCCGACAACCGAAAGGCTTGACCATGCGATCCATCCGCACCACCTTGCTTGCCCTGGCCACTGCCGCTCTTCTGCTCCCTGGCCTCGCCCCAACGGCCAGCGCCCAGGACATCACCGATGGCGGTCGTCTGCTGGGCGGTTCCTCCAACCTCGTGCCCCAGGGTTCGAGCGTCGCCCCCGAGTTGTCCCAGGTCGAGGATGTGGACCCGGAGCGCTACATGGGCTTGTGGTACCAGGTCGCGGCCATTCCGCAGCCTTTCACCCTGCAATGCACCCATGACACGACGGCGGAGTATGCGCTTATCGATGACTCCACCGTCAGCGTCCGCAACTTCTGCGGCTCCCACTTCAGCTCCGATTCCGCCATCGAGGGCACCGCGACGATCCGCGACACCGACACCAACGCTTCTCTCCGCGTGAACTTCCCCGGCGTGCCTTTCCAGGACGACAACGGCCCGGTCAACTACCGCATCACCTACCTGGCCGAGGACTACTCCCTGGCCATCGTCGGCGATCCGCAGCGCCGCTCCGGCTTCGTGCTCAGCCGCACCCAGAGCCTCAGCGCTGAGCAGTGGTCGCTGGTGAACCAGACGGTGAGCAATCGTGGTTGGTGGCCCTGTGCTTTCCTCACGGTGCCGATGGCCGAAGGCCGGCGCGACGTGGCGCCGGTGTGCACGCTGGGTTAAGCGCGGCGTCGTAAAGCAGCCGTGAACACGGTGACGGCGGTGATGAGGACGAGGACCATCCCCGCCATCGCTGGCATGCCCAGCATGGACACCACCGGCCCGGCGACGACCCCGCCGAGTGCGCCGGTGAGGTTCATGAGCAGGTCACTGCGCCCCTGCAGGCCCGCCTTGTACTCCGGCGGGGCCGCGGTGGCCACGACCGCCGAGGACCCCACCAACGTCGCCGACCACCCCAGCCCGAGCAGCGCAAGCGCCACCACCACGATCGTCTCGTTGCCCGCCCAAAACACCAGGAGCAGGGCCGATACCAGCGTGATTGCCACGCCCAGCAGCATCGTCTGCCTGGCCCCCACCTTGTCCGCGAGGTAACCAAACACCGGCGCCAGGCCAAACATGCCGCCAACGTGGAATGAAATCGTCAGCCCGATGAGCGTGAACGACGCCCCGTGCGAGTGCATGTGCACGGCGGTCATGGACATGATGGCGATCATCGCGAAGTGGCTAAACGCATTCGTCACAATCGCCGACAGCACCACCGGATGCTCCCCCAACTTCACCTTCGGCAACGCCGTCGCGCGCGCTACCACCGGCGTCGGCTGCGGCCTGAGCATCACTTGCAGCACGAGGATGGCGATCCACTGCGCCGCGATACACACCACGTACGCGCCGGCGTAATTCGCCAGCCCCAGCGCCGCACCCAAGACTTCCGTCGGGCCAAAGAGGTTAGGCCCAAGGACCGCGCCAATCGTCGTCGACCACACCACCAGCGAAATATCGCGCCCCTTGTGCTCCTCACTGGCGATATCCGCCGCCGCGAACCGCGACTGCAAATTCATCGCCACGGCCGCACCGAGGAAGAAAAACCCCACCAACAAAAACCCAAAGATCCGGGTCTGCGCCCCCAGCATCGCCGACAGCGCCCCCACCGATCCCAGTGCCAAACCAGTGCTTAACGACGCCCTCCTCCCCCGCCGCTCCACAATCCTCGCCAACGGCACGGCCCACAGGCCCGCGCCGATCGTAGTCACCGTCGACGCCGCCCCACCCCACGCCGGGCCCGCCATGTCCGCAGCCAAGATCGCGCCCATGGAAAAAGTAACGCCGTGCGCCAGGCCAGCCATGATCTGGGCAATCATGAGCGCAGTGAGGACGCGGCGCCGGGAAGCGACGTTTTCGGCCATGGGGCCACCCTAGTTGGCGACGTGTCATTCGTGCTGCGCGGAGAGGCGAACCGTGGGAGTCTATGAGAGTTAAAATCATCACCCAGGAAAAGAGAACCGATATGTCCAGCCGCCGCCTGCTAGCAACCGCACTCGCCGTCGGTGCTTCCTCCGCGTTATTCGTCGCCTGTGGCGAACCTTCCGAAGGTACCTCCGAGGTTGCCTCCGCTGAGGCCACCACGATTACGGTGTACACCTCCGAACCCGAGGAAAAGGTCGATGAGATCAACGCGGCATTCGAAGCCGCCAACCCGGACATCAAGGTCTCCGTGTACCGCGCTGGCACCGGTGACCTCAATGCGCGCATCGCCGCGGAAAAACAGTCCGGCACCATCGAGGCCGATGTGCTGTGGGCGGCCGACGCCGCAACGTTTGAAAGCTACAAGGCTGAGGGCGACCTGGCTACCTTGCAGGACGTGGACACCAGCGCCCTCATCAACGAGGCCGTAGATGCCGACAACGCGTACGTGGGCACCCGCATCATTCCCACCGTCATTGCCTACAACACCTCCGTTATTGAAGCCGCTGACGCACCGCAGTCGTGGGCCGACCTCGTTGATCCGAAGTACGCTAACCAGCTGGTCCTCCCCGACCCGGCCGTCTCGGGGGCGGCGGCTTTTAACGCCTCGGTGTGGAAGAACGATTCTCAGCTCGGCGAATCCTGGATTACTGCGCTGGGGGACAATCGCCCGATGATCGCCCAGTCGAATGGCCCGACTTCGCAGGAGATCGCGGGCGGTGGGCACCCGGTGGGCATCGTCGTTGATTACTTGGTGCGTGACTTGGCTGCGGCGGGTTCCCCGATCGAGGCCGTGTACCCCACGGAGGGCGCGCCCTACATCACCGAGCCTGCGGGAGTGTTCTCCACCTCGACGAAGAAGGAAGCGGCGGAACGCTACATCAACTTCCTGCTCTCTGAGGAAGGGCAGAAGATCGCCGTCGAGCAGGCCTACCTGCCGGTCCGCGAGGACGTGGGAACTCCGGAAGGTACCCCTCCGCTGTCGGACATCGCGCTGATGACCCCAGATTTGGCTGTGGTCACCGCGGATAAGGATGCCGCCGTGTCGTCGTTCCAATCGGCCATGAACTAGCAGTTACCGAAGTTTTTCATGCGCCTTTTCTCTTCCCTCTCGCTCGCCCGCGGCGGCGTGTGGCTGATCGTCCTCGGTGTGTTCATCACTCCGCTGGCACTCGTCGTTGGCTTGGCGCTGGGAGGAAATCACCTCCCCACCTTGGTGGACCAGGGGCTTGGGACTGCGGTGAAGAACTCGTTTTACACCACCGTCATCTCGGCGATCGGTGCGGTCGTCATGGGCACGGCCATCGCTGTGATCCTGGACCGCACCGACGCCCGTGGTGTGAAACCACTCCGGCTGTTGTTGCTGTCCCCGCTGCTCATTCCCCCGTTCATTGGGGCGATCGCGTGGTTGCAACTCTTCGGCCCGAACCAGGGGCTCAATCGTTTCTTCGGCAGGGAGATCTGGAATATCTACGGAGCGGACGGCGTGACGCTGTTGCTCATCGTGCATTCCTACCCGATCGTCTACGTGGTCATGTCCAGCGCCCTTCGTTCCATCCCCTCGGATATTGAGCAGGCAGCACGGATCAGCGGTGCCACCACCGGCACCGTCATTCGGACCATCACGCTGCCCCTCCTGCGGCCGGCCGTGCTCTCGGCGTTCACGCTGACCGCGGTGGCGAATCTGGCGGATTTTGGCATTCCCGCGCTGCTGGGTTCCCCGGCGCGCTTTGAAACCCTCGCGACGATGATCTACCGGTTCATGGAATCGGGGACGGTAAGCAACCCCTTGCAAACTGTTTCCACCATCGGCGTTGTCATCCTCTTTCTAGGAATCGGTGCGGTCATCGCTGATCACCTCGTCTCGCTGCATGCGGCCTCGTCGAAGTTGCACGACACCGGCGAGCCACTGCGCTTCCAGCTGGGAGCCGCTCGCTGGCCGGTCACCCTCGTGAGCTGGGCGGTCGGTCTCGCCATCACCCTCGGTCCCCTGCTCGGACTGGCCTACCGCGCCCTGCTGCCTGCGCCTGGCGTGCCTTTCACGTGGGAGACAATTTCTCTGGAGAACTTCCGCCGCGCCATGGTGAACCCGCGGGTGATCGAAGGCCTGAGCAACTCCCTCGTCTTGGCGGTTGGTGCGGCTGTCATCTGCGGCGTCCTCGGTTGGTTTATCGGCCTGTTGGTCACCCGGACCGAGTTCTTGGGCAACACGGCCCTGACCTTGACCATCTTGTTGCCCACCGCGCTACCCGGCCTCATCATCGGTGTCGGCTGGCTCATTCTGGGCCGCTACACCGGCATCTACAACACCATGTGGGTCATCCTCGGCGCGTACGTGTGCGCGTTCACCGCGATGGTGCTGCAAGCGGTGCGCGCGCCATTGCAAGGGACTCCCCTGGCCGTGGAGGAAGCCGCTCGCATCAGCGGAGCCGGACGCCTGCGAGCACTCCTCGACACCACGGGAGCGATGGCCATTCCCGCCGCCATCTCTGGGGCGGTACTCGTTGCCGTGACCGCCGTGCGGGAACTGACTGTTTCGATCCTGCTCATCGCCCCGGGCACCACGACCTTGGGCGTGCAAGTGTTCAACTTGCAGCAGGCTGGAAACTACAACCAGGCTTCCGCGCTGTCACTGATGTTCGCACTCATCGGCATCGTTGCCTTGTCCCTAACCGTTCGCAGCCCGTCATCCAGGAGCTGATTCCCGTGTCCTTTATTGATCTCACTGATGTCACCGTCACTTTCTCCGACGGGACGGTGGGCCTGGAGCGGGTGAACCTTGGCGTGCGCGAGCATGAGTTCATCGCCCTCATTGGCCCGTCGGGCTCGGGCAAGACGACGCTGCTGCGCACCGTTGCCGGTTTCCTTTCGCCTTCGCAGGGGCAGGTCACCGTCGCGGGACGTGATCTCACGCATGTGCCACCGGAAAAGCGCGGGATGGGCATGGTGTTTCAACAGCATGCGGTGTGGCCGCACATGACGGTGGCGCGGAACGTGGAGTACCCGCTGCGCCGCGCGGGCGTCGATAAGCAACGTCGACAGACGCTGGTGGACAGCATCCTTGACCTGGTGGGATTGGCGGGGTTCGGTGGGCGCCGTCCTGTCAGTTTGTCCGGCGGGCAGCGGCAGCGGGTGGCACTGGCCCGTGCCATCATCGCCGACCCCAGCGTGCTGCTTCTCGACGAAGCCCTCTCCGCCCTCGACGAGCCCCTACGCGACAGCTTGCGCCGCGAACTCGTCGCACTCACCCGCAGCGCGGGCCTGACCACCGTGCACGTCACGCACGATCGCGCGGAAGCTCTCTCGATCGCCGATCGCGTCGTCGTGCTTATCGACGGCCGCGTGCAGCAGGTCGCCGATCCCGCCACCCTCCTCCACCACCCGGCCACCCCAGGGGTGGCCTCCTTCATCGCCGATGCCACCCTGTTGGACGCGGTGGCCGACGGCGGGAGAATCTCCGCCCCGTCATTGGGTGTGAGCTGGGCAATCGATGACGTTGATCTGCAGGGTAGTCCTGGTTCTGATCTCCGCCTCGCCGTCTTGCCTGCCGCCGTCGATGTCCTGCCGGCCGGTACACCGGACGCCATTCCCGCCACCATCGCATCGGTGCTTTACGACGGCGGCGATTACAGCGTCACCCTGCAAACTCCCTCTCAACTGCGCTTCCGCGCCACCATGCGTGGTGAACGCCCCACCATCGGCGATGCCGTGACCCTGCGCATCCACCGCCCGTTGGCCTATGGTGCTTAAGGTGCGCTTTCCATTCGTTGTGATCCCCGCTGTGTTGTTAGCGAGTTGCAGCGCCCCGGTGCCCCTGGACATCCCCGACGACTTTGGGGTGTACGTGGCGCTCGGCGATTCCTTCGCCGCCATGGGCAGCGCCTCAGCCGACACCACCGGGCCAGTTGAGTGCTATCGATCCAGCGACAACTACCCATCCCTCGTGCTTTCCGATCCACTCATCGGTAGCGGCACCGACGCCACCTGCTCCAGCGCCCAAACCGCCGACGTGCTGGCAAACCAGATTGATACCCTCACGCCCGATACGAACCTGGTCACCCTCTCCATCGGCGGCAACGACATCCACTTCGGCGACATCGCCACCTGTTTCGCCGACATGATGCGCGGTAGTGAAGTTTCTTGCTCGTCAACACTTGAGGAAACGGTTACTACCCAGCTGGCCACACTGCCCGCCGACCTCGACCGCGTCTACACCGCCATCAACCAACGCAGCCCCGACGCAAGAACCATCACGACCGGCTACCTGCCACTACTGAGCACCGACGAAGTCTGCGCACCACTGGATCGCGTGCCACGTTCTGAAGTCGCGTGGGCCGTCTCCTTGACGGAGGAGATCAATTCGGTCGTCCGGGATGCGGCTGCCCGGCACGCCGCCACATTCGTCCTCCCCGAGAACGCCTTCGCCCACACCGTCTGCGCCGAACCATCAGAACGCTGGGCTGACGTCACGGGTGCCGAAACCGATGCCTATCCCATGCACCCGACTCCACTGGGTCAGAAGGAGATGGCCGCAGCGGTGCTGGCGGAGATCAGGGCTTGACCCCGACGTAGCGTCATAGTCAACCCATGGATGCCACTTGGTCTGAGCTCACGATTGCAAACATAGACCCAAGTGCCTCAACTACGAGTGGACAAGTGGCGAACCGATCGTCTACGATAATGGCAATCATTGAGCCCGCACCCGTACCCACGGGGAGCGGGCTTGATACATTTCTAACCATGACATCTCCTCCCCGCCCCCTGAAATCGTACAAGACGTACGACCAGCAGATAGCACTGCTTAGCAGCCGTGGCATGATCATCGGAGATCACCAATTCGCCACAAAGTGGCTCCAAGAGGCTGGCTACTATCGACTAAGCCTTTATACTCATCACTTTCGGGAAACCAATAGTCGCGGGAAGAAAGTAAATCGCTTTAGAAACGGCACTACCTTCGAGGATGTCGTCTCTTTGTATATTTTCGACCGAGAGTTACGGTATAGAGTCTTCTCAGGCATCGAAAAGATCGAGGTTGCACTACGCGCCCGCATGGCTTACCATCTCGGATTCTACGGCCCCGACGTGCATAAGGATGCAAGTCATTTTCGCTCCAAACCGGACTATTCGATCCTTCTTAAGACTTTCGATAACCGATTCAAACGTGCCTTAACGAGAAACGACGAAGTCGCAGTACACCACAAAAAGAACTACGGGGGCGAGCTCCCCATCTGGGTTCTCACCGATCTCCTAGATTTTTCTGATCTATCGAAGCTCTTTGCACAATTGAGGTCCGTCGACCAACGAGCAATCGCTAAGGGGTTCGGCCTGAATGATCCGCCAAAGAAGAGAGGCGGAAGGGCTACCAACCTCGCAGGTTGGCTCCACCAGCTTTCACTCGTGAGGAATTTTACCGCGCACCATGCACGTCTTTGGGACAGACAGTTCGGTGCCAAGGACGTGTCCGATGCTGAGCGAGTAAATGGCTATTTTGAGGGCTTTGGGAAGACACCTCAATCTACTGACATTTATGGTGTGCTGACGATCATGTCCTTTCTCCTGGAATCAATCGAAGGTCATATTGATTGGGCCAAAGATATGGCGGAGTTTCTCACATCTTCTTCCGAATGCCTGCCATCGAAATCACTAGCAGACATGGGCTTTCCCTCTAATTGGAACAGGCTTCACCCATGGTCTCCATCCAGAGCCAGATAGCTGCTGTCAGTTGAAAGGCTTGAGAGGATGCCAAATAGTTGTCGTACCTTTGTGGCCAGACTGATGTATCCGGAGAGCATGGCAGAAAAGTCACATCGAAACCACTTGTTTTCTCGAACGCTAAATAGCGCTCACCCCCGCAGCCGGTAATAAGCCCCGTGCTCATCCGGTGCTTCAAGCCGGTCAAGTTCATCACCGATGGCGATCTGGCGGCCGTCGGTGTAGCCGGAGACGCGGGCGGTTTCTAGAGTGCCGTCCTGGTCGACGATGGCCACGCAGTAGGGGGCGCCGTCGAATCCTTGGGGTGGGGTGCGGACGATGGTGTAGGTGAAGATGGTGGCTGACATGGGTTTACTCTCCCTCGAAGATGGTGACCACGCAGGTGCCGGCGGTGCCGCCCAGGTTGTGGGTGAGACCGATGGTGGGGGTGGTGACTTGGCGTTCGGCGGCGTCGCCACGCAGTTGAGTGATGATTTCGATGGCTTGGCTGATGCCGGTTGCGCCGACGGGATGGCCTTTGGCTTTGAGGCCGCCGGAGGTGTTGATGGGGATGTCGCCGTTGCGGGCGGTGCGGCCCTCGGCGACGGCGTCGCCGCCGCGGCCGGGTTCGAAGAAGCCGAGGTCCTCGGTGTTGATGATCTGGGTGATGGTGAAGCAGTCGTGGACTTCGGCGAGGTCGATGTCGGCGGGGGTGAGGCCTGCCTGTTCGTAGGCGGTGGCGGAGGCTTGGCGGGTGGCCTTGAAGCTGGTCTTCGTTGCTTTGCCATGGAGGGTGAGTGCGTCGCCGCCGTGGCCGACGCCGGTGATGCGTACTCCTCGTTTGCCCACCTCCGCCACGGGATCGGCGGTGAGAACAAGGAAGGCAGCGCCGTCGGTGACCAGAGAGCAGTCGTAGAGTCCGAGGGGGTCGGCGATGGCGGGCGCGGACAGCACCTTATCGACGTCGATCTGCTTGCGCAGTTGCGCATGCGGGTTGAGCAGGGCGTTGTCGTGGGATTGTACGGCGACCTGGGCCATCTCGCGGCGGACGTTGCGGTGTTCGTGGAAGTAGCGGTTGGCCACCATGGCGAAGAGGCCGGGGAAGGTGAGTCCGGAGTGTCCCTCGTAGGTGATGTCCATTGCGGAGGTGAGTGCTTCGGTGACCACGGCGGTGGATTGATGGGTCATCTTCTCCATGCCGCCGACGAGCACCACGTCGTGGATTCCGTAGCGGATGGCCTGGACGGCTTGGTGGAGGGCGAGGCCACCGGAGGCGCAGGCGCCTTCGATGCGGAAGGCGGGGACGTCGATAAGCCCAAGGGTTTCGGTCATAAGGGGGCCGAGGTGGCCCTGGCCGGTGAGGGTTTGGCCGGCGAAGTTGCCGATGTAGGCGGCGCCGATGCGGGCAGGGTCGATGCCGGATTCGGCGATGGCCTGGCCAGCGGCGTCGCGGATCATGTCGTGGAGGCTGCGGTCTGGGTAGCGGCCCATGGGTGTTTCGCCGATGCCGGCGACGTAGACGTCTCTCATGAGTTCTTCTCCTTGGTGGGGGCGAGCGTGAACGGTGCGCCGGTTTTCTCGCGGATCTCGTCCACGGTGACCCCGGGGGCGGCGTCGACAAGCACGAGTGCCCCGTCGACGATGTCGAAGACGGCGAGGTTGGTGATGATGCGGTCCACCACGCCCACCCCGGTGAGGGGGAGGGTGCACTCCTCGACGATCTTCGGGGTGCCATCTTTGGCGGTGTGGTCGGTGAGCACGACGACCCGCCGGGCGCCGGCGACGAGATCCATCGCCCCGCCCATTCCCTTGACCAGTTTGCCGGGGATTTTCCAATTGGCCAGGTCACCAGAGGCGGAGACCTCCATGGCGCCGAGGAATGCGGCCTTCATTTTCCCGGCGCGGATCATGCCGAAGGAGGTTGCAGAATCGAAGATCGACGCCCCGGGCAGCAGGGTGATGGTCTGTTTTCCGGCGTTGATGAGGTCGGGGTCTTCCTCCCCTTCGTAGGGGTTCGGGCCCATGCCGAGGATGCCGTTTTCGCTTTGGATGGTGACATTGACGCCGTCGGGAAGGTTATTGGCGATGAGGGTGGGGATGCCGATGCCGAGGTTGACGTAGTCGCCGTCGGCAAGCTCGCTGGCGGCGAGGGCGGCCATGTCGTTGCGGGTCCAAGTCATGGATCAGCCCTCCTTGAGGGGCGCGTGGGTGGATGGGGGCCGGGTGACCAGCACTTCGATCTGTGCGGGGATGGTTGCCTGCGTGACGTGGTGGACGAAGACGCTGGGGGTGTGGATATCGTCCGGGCCGAGATCACCCCGACCGACGAGGTTTTCGGCCTCGGCGAAGGTGACACGGCCGCATTCGGCGGCGACCGGGTTGAAGTTGCGGGCGGCCAGGCGATAGCGCAGGTTGCCATCGGGATCAGCCGTGTGCGCGTGCACGAGTGAGACATCGGCGATGATGGCGCGTTCCTGCACGTAAGTCTCACCGTCGAACTCGACGGTGGGTTTGCCCTCCGCGACTTCGGTGCCCACGCCGGTGCGGGTGTAGAAGGCGGCGATACCGGCGCCGCCCGCGCGCATCCGCTCAGCGAGGGTGCCCTGGGGAACCAGTTCAACGTCGACGCTGCCGTCAAGGTATTGCTGCATGAACAGCTTGTTCTCGCCGATGTAGCTGGCCAGAACGCGAGAGATTTGGCCCGTTTCCAGGAGGCGGCCGAGGCCAACACCGTCGATGCCGAGGTTGTTGGACACGACGGTGAGATCCCGGACGCCGGAATCCCGCACCATTTCGATGAGTGTGGCGGGGATGCCACAGAGACCGAAGCCGCCGACGGCGAGGGTCATGCCGTCGAAAAGCGAGTCTGTGAGCTTGTGCTCGAACATGGTGGAACCTTTCTAGGAGGCGGTCCAGCCGCCATCGATGGTGTACGCGGCGCCGGTGACCATGCAGGCGTTCTCGGACGCGAGCCACGTGGCCAGGGACGCGACTTCCTCCGGCTCGATGAGCCTTTTGATACTGGACTTGGTGAGCATGATGTCGGTGATGACCTCGTCCGCGTCAATCCCATGGATTGTCGCCTGATCGGCGATTTGCTTTTCGACGAGCGCCGTCCGGACGTAGGCAGGATTGATGCAGTTGGAGGTCACTCCATGTGGCCCACCCTCCAGCGCGGTGACCTTGGAGAACCCTTCGATAGCGTGCTTGGCGGTGACGTACGCAGACTTAAACGCGCTCGCCCGCAGGCCATGGACGGAGGAGATGTTGATGATGCGTCCGAAGCCGCGCTCATACATGCCGGGGAGGGCGGCTCGGACGAGGAGGAAGGGCGCTTCGACCATGAGCCGATTGATCAGCCGCCAGGCCTCCGGGTCGAACTCGTGGATCGGGGCGATGCGCTGGATGCCCGCATTGTTGACGAGGATGTCCACGTCGAGCTGGAGACCATCAAGCGCGGCAGTGTCCGCGAGGTCGGCGATGAAGGTATCACCTCCCAGCTCATCCGCTAATTCCTGCGCGGCCTCGGCGTTGACATCGCAGATGGTGACGTGTGCGCCCGCGGCAGCAAAGGCCCGCGCACAGGCGGCGCCGATCCCGGAAGCTCCGCCAGTAATGAGGGCGCGGCGGCCGGTGAGGGAAATGGTGGTGTTCATGGGTGAGTCCTCTCGGTGGTGCTTAAAAGATCGGGGCTTAGAAGATCGGGGTGAGCGACACCAGGGCGACGAGCGCCGCGACGACCGCGACCGGGATGGCCATGGTGATCACGGCGATGTCCTTGTAGGACTGCTTATGGGTGAGCCCGCAGACGATGAGCAGGGTGATCACCGCGCCGGAGTGCGGCAGGGTGTCCAAGCCACCGGCGGCCATCGCGGTGAGGCGGTGCATGACATCTAGGCTGGTGCCCTCGGCCAGGGCCATATCGCGGAGATCGTTGCCCAGCGCGTTGAGGGCAATCGTCATGCCACCAGAGGAAGACCCGGTGAGACCTGCGGTGATGGAGACGGTGACCACCGAGGTGATGACGGCGTTGGCGCCCATGTTGAACACCGAATCGCGGATCATGGCGAACGCCGCGACGGAGGCGACGACGGCACCGTAGCCGACCTCGCTCGCCGTAGAGAACACGGGGAACATGGAGTTCTTCGCGCCTTCCGCCAGACTGCGCCCGAGCTGGCGACGGTGGCGGAAGTTGAGGGCAACGATGAGCAAAATCGCCGTGACGATAGCCACGAGCACCGCCCACAGGGCAGAGCGGCTAGACAGGGTGATGCCGCCGTACTTCTCCTCAGACAGGTACTCCCAGTTGAGGGAAGGGAAGATGAACAGAGTGCAGGCGAAGTTGACCACGAAGACGGTGAGCAGCGGCAGGAACGGAACAATCGCGCTCTTCGGCGGGGCGATCGTCATGGTGCCGCCAGAACCGGAGTCGAAGCCGGAGGCGCTCGCTGCCGACGTCTCGCCGCCGCTCTCCCGGCTAGAGAAGTGCTCACCCTTGGCGATGAGCTGACGGCGCCGGAACTCAAGCCAGGCCATGCCGAGGCCAAAGATTGCCAGGGAACCGATGAGTCCGAGGGTGGCGCCGGCGAAAGAACCGGTGCCAAAGAACTGACCCGGGATGATGTTTTGCACCTGCGGGGTGCCCGGCAGCGCGGTCATGGTAAAGGTGAAGATACCCAGGGCGATCGTCGCCGGGATGAGGCGGCGGGGAATGTCGGCCACCCGGAAAAGCTCGCGGGCCAGCGGGTACATCACGAAGGCAACGACGAAGAGGCTGATGCCGCCGTAAGTCATGAGTGCCGAAGTGATGACGGTCGCGGCGATCGCTCCACGGTCACCGATGAGTTTGGTGACAGAGGTGGCAATCGCCTTGGCATACCCGGTGACCGTCATCAGCATGCCGAAGATGGCACCGACCAGGAAGACCGGGAAGAAACTGCTGATGAAGTTGCCCATGGCCGGCATGAAGATCTGGGTGTACGCGGGCAGAATCGGAGCTCCGGAGAAGATCAACGCCACGATGGCGGAGAGCGGGGCGGCGATGATGACCGGCACGCCGCGATACGCGAGCGTGATCAACATAATGAGGGAGAGCAGGATGCCGATGACTCCGAGGAACACGGGCGCCTCCTTCTGATGTAGGGGTGGCGGTGAGCCACGTGAGGACGAGGGTTCTCCCACTCATTCGCGTCCACTTGCCTGTGATCTGGAGCACTTATTGGTGGGTGATGCGTTCCAGCCTGCCCCTAGTCGTGTGACCCCGGCTACATCTGGGTGTGCAATCTTCCCACCGGTTTCTTGTAGCCAGCTACAAGTGTGGTGAGCGCCCCTCGGCAGCCAACGCCCACGACACTTCGATGAGCCCATCGACGTCCCCGAGGTCCGCGCCGGTAAGTTCCTCGAAGCGCCGCAGCCGATAGCGCAGCGTGTTCACGTGGACCGGAATGCTGCGCGCCGCCGCTGGAATGTTCATTCGGTTGTCCAGGTAGGCACGGACCGACTCGAGCAGCTCCAAACGGAATGCTCCAGCGTGCTCCAACGGCGCAATGTAGCGCTCGCGCAACAGCTCGGTGGTCTCCGGGGACGCGTGGACTCCGAGCCGCCACGACAAGGATTCCACATCCACCACACCCCGCCGCCCAAGGGATTCCGCGGCCCGCAAAGCGAGCGATGCGGCATGAAATGATCGTGCGAGATTCTCCAACCGCTCCGGCTGCCCAACGCCGACGGTTGTCTCCGGCTCCACCGCCTCGTCGTCGATCTCCCCGATAACGATGCCCACGATAACGCTCGACTGGACCGATGTGATGAGACGGACCCCGGCGCGCTGAGCCCACTCACACAGGGAGTTCGCCGCCCCTGGTCCCTCCTCGGCATGGGTCGGGGCGGCCAGTACTCGCAGCGGCACGTCGGTGGGAACGTTGTACATCGCCGCGCCCCACAGCAGTTCGGAAATGTCCCGATCCTCCGAGACCGCCTTGCCGATCCACTCCGACCGCCGAGCCTCATCTGCCACCGCTCGGGCAATCTCCCGGTCGCGATACACGGACGTCGCCCGGGAAGAAAAGACATCGCCGAGCGACCACAGCAGAGCCGAACATTCGACCACCTCGTCCGAGGGCACATCGAAATCCGGGGCCATCTCGATGAGCCGCCGCAGGATATTGATCATCGAGATCCGGAAGCCACTGAGCACGCTCCCCAGCGGCACCCCCTGCCCCATCCGCTCATTCGCCAAAGCATCGGCTTCCGGTACCTCGTCGGGCCGGGGATCGACCCCGGCGCGAATGATACGGATGCTCAGCGCTATGTTTCTTCTCGCCGACGCGGCTAACGCCTCCCGATTGACCATTTCGTAGCCCGGTACAGTTTCCTGCAATCGGCTCACCGTGCCCTCAATGACGGCGTCATCCTCCGTGCGCAAGGTTTCCAAAAGGGCATGCCAGCGAGGCCCCTGCCCGACAGTGGTCTCGGCCACACTCCGGTCTGTCATGTCAGTGACAGTAGCGGCACTCCCCCGCCTACGCCGGCATTGCTCCTGGCCGCCACATCCCCAACTCCGGGTCCGTGTCGCCCGCCGGAAGTGGGTGCAGCCCGAGCGGCACAAAACCCATCCGCTGGTAGAGAGAGGCAGACGCCGGAGTGGACGCCTCCAAGTACGCGGCCTCATCCCCGGCCCGATCGAGTCCATGCCGCAGCAGGGCGCTTCCCACGCCGGACCCCTGCGCCTTAGGGCGCGCGCCGATCATGAACAGGTACCAGTGCGGGAATTTCGGGTGGTAGCCCCGCACCCGGAAACTTTGGATCGCCGTCTGTGCTAATCGACGCCCCAGTACCCCCACCACCCGCGGCACCATCGCCAGCTGGGCCCGCAGGCCCAGCGAGACTCCAGGCCGGTCCCACAAAGCAGCACCGACGACCTCGCCGTCGTCGGTCACCGCCACGTCGACCTCACCATCGGGAAAGTAGTAGAGCCGGATCAATGGCTCAAGCAGGCCTTCCAAAGCTTCTTGAGTCTCTTCCCGGGAACGGACACCGACGATGCGGTGGGCCGCAGGGTCAGTGGCAAAGGCCTCGCTGAGCAGCGCGGCCACAGTAGACAGGTCGGATTTGGTAGCGGAGCGAACGGTGATATTCATCGGCCCTAGCTTACGGAAGATTCAGCAATTTTGAGCAGAAACCTCAGCCTGATTTCACCTTGCCTTGGCCGCGGAATTGGCCCTGGCCGCACCCCACGCGAGCACAGCTATCTGCACGACGAAAGCAGCAACAGGCACGACATACCTTCCGCCCGACTGGACAAACGGAAGAGCAGCCACCGAGACGACAACTCCAACGATCCCCACCTGGGCCGTCGCCTGAAGATATGGCCTCGCTTCTCGATGCCCAGCCTCCCATGCCTCGTCAGAGGAAAGAGTGGCCCGAGTCCTGATCCCGATGGCCGTATTCCGTTCCAGACTCCCTGACCTGATAGCCCGATCCATGAAGAACCCGAGCCCCGACATCAACAGCAGCCCCACGACGAGCGATACGTACCCGGCCATCTTCTTTCCTCCTGCTTCGTGTGTCACGAGACTAGGACACGTGCCGCTAGATGTCACGGATTTTTCGTCCGGTCGCGATCAGAACGTCGCGAGGAGGGCATCGGGATCAACATGAATTCTCTGCAATGCACAACCGGGTTCTCGACGACCTGCGGAAACGCTAAGTAGCATCATTCATTCTAGAGAATCTATGTAGGCACCCCCTCACACCTGAGTAACGCACTGCTCAACGACAACAGGGGCCAGGGCATCAACGCCCCAACAGTGCGATATGACCTCATCGATTAATCGGTCTACTCGAATTGCACTTTTAGCGCCCGGGCCGGCCACACCAACGAAAAACGCAGGGCCCCACCGACATCGGTGGAAGGCCCTGCGTATGACTATGTCCGTAGACATAAAATTTGTGCCCGGGGGGGGACTTGAACCCCCACGCCCTTGCGGACACTGGCACCTGAAGCCAGCGCGTCTGCCATTCCGCCACCCGGGCTGGGTGATTGATCAGCGTCGTGCTTGCGCAGTCTGCTGAGCGACTCAACTAAGATAACACGGTCGTCGGTTGTTAGTGCAAATGACCTGCTCACGGGACGTATACCCTACGGCTCGGTGTGAGCTTTCAGCAGGTCGTGACAGGCTTCCGTCTACGTTTCTACAGGGTTGGCACCCTATACTGGTTCTCGTCCTGTGCGCGAGGTCTTATAACTGCCATTGATTGTTGGGTGGCCTCGCGACTGAAGTGTTTTATGTGGATGTGGGAGGAGGCCGCGCATTATGGCCCTGATGGCTCAACTTGCCAGGTTGGATAGTGCTTTGCAGCGCGGTCTCGATAATGGGTTTGCCTTTATCTTTGGCGGCAAGATCGTGCCGGCGGAGATTGAGGAGCTGTTGAAGCAGGAGGCGGAGGACAACCTGCATGATGCTGGTTCGGGCGCGGAAGCTCCGAATGTATTCATGGTGGGTGTCTCGTCGAAGGATCTGGAGTCGCTGTCGCAGGCGGATCGGGAGTTGCCGGCGTCTTTTGCTGATCAGATGACTCGTTTTATCCGTAATAAGGGTTGGCAGTTGGCGGGTCGGGTGGTGGTGCAGATTGCGGAGGAGTCCGGTTTGCGGACTGGGCAGTTGCGCGTATCTTCCTACGTCGATGAGCAGCCGGCGGATGAGAGTGGCTTTGATGCGATCCTCGCTGACATCTCGCAACCCGAAGAACCCATGGAAGAGAACACCCCGCAAGTGATTCCGGCGCCTGCGGCTGCCGCTATTGATCAGGAGGAGAGCATGACTGATTATCTTGACGCACCGACCGAGTTCACTGAGATGCCGAAGGATCCCGTGGTGAGCCTCCTGCTGCAGGATGGTTCGTCGCGGACGTATTTGGTGCATGAGGGTTCGAACATCATTGGTCGTAGTAATGATGCGGATCTGCGGTTGCCGGACACGGGTGTGTCGCGGCAGCACGCGGAGGTGACCTGGGATGGCCAGGATGCGGTGTTGGTGGATTTGCAGTCGACGAATGGCACGACGGTCAATGACACTCCGGTGGAGAATTGGCTGTTGGCTGACGGCGACGTCATTACGATGGGCCATTCCCATATTGAGGTCCGCATTGTGGACCCGAACAATAACTGACGCTCGCTAAGGAGGTAGTCGTGGATTCGATCGTTCTGCTGGTGTTCCGCATCGGCCTGCTGGTGCTGTTGTGGTTCTTTGTTCTCATGGCTCTGCGCGCGATGCGCAAGGATGTCCAGGTGGCAGCAGGCGTGCCGACGTCCGCGACGGGCACCGTCGCCGCACCGCGGCGGGCGGCTGCGGCGGTGATACCGGGGCGTCGAGAAGCGGCGCGCCAGTTGACCGTCATTGAGGGACCGTTGACGGGTTCCCATATGGAGGTGTCGACGGTGGAGTCGATCGTGTTGGGTCGCAGCCCGGACAGCGATTTCCAGTTGGGCGATGACTACGCTTCTGCTCGTCACGCGCGGTTGTTCCGGCGTGGTTCGGAGTGGTTCGTGGAGGACCTCGATTCCCGGAACGGCACTTTTGTTGATGGTTTCCGTATTGATCAGCCCGAGCGCGTGGGCGTGGGCACCGACGTGAAGGTCGGTCGAACGACTGTGAGGCTGGTTCCGTGAGCGATAGACAATTGAGACTTAATTTCACCGTCCGCTCCGACCGCGGTTTGGTCCGCGGCAACAATGAAGATTCTGCGTATGCGGGCCCGCATCTGCTGGTCATCGCCGACGGCATGGGTGGTCACGCGGCCGGTGAGGTGGCCAGCCAGCTCATGGTGCAGCACCTCGAGCGGCTCGACGCGGACCCGGAAGACAATGACATGCTCGCCCTGCTGGGCGGGGTGGCGGATGACGCCAACCGGGTCATCGCGGAGACGGTGCGCCAGCAGCCGGAGACCGATGGCATGGGCACGACGCTGACGGCGCTCATGTTCAACGGCCATAAATTCGGCATGATTCACGTCGGCGATTCGCGCGGTTATCGCCTGCGCGACGGCACGCTGGAACAGATCACCGTCGACGATACTTTCGTCCAATCGCTCGTTGATGAGGGCAAGCTCGACCCCGAGGACGTGTCCTCGCACCCGCAGAAGTCGCTCATCCTCAAGGCGTACAACGGCCGCCCCGTCGAGCCGACGCTGCACAATCTCGATGCCCGCCCGGGCGATCGCCTTCTGCTGTGCTCCGATGGGCTCTCTGATCCGGTGACGGCCTCGACGATCGAGACGACCCTGTCCACCGGCACGCCCACTGATGCGGCGCTGCGCCTCATCGAGTTGGCGCTGCGCTCTGGTGGCCCGGACAACATCACGGTCGTCGTCGCCGACATCGTCGATGAGGCTTCGCTTGACGACGCCGCCCGGGCCGCCCTCCCCGGCACGCCCGTCACCGCGGGCGCGTTGCTCGGCGAAGGACAAACCGAATCGCACCCGGACACCGCAGCCGGCCGCGCCGCCCTGCTCTCCCGCCAGCCCAAAACTATTTCCCCGGATGGCGACGTGCAATCCCAACCGCTGACTGGCGCCGCCCCGGTGCCCCCGACGGCACAGGAGGATACCTCCGGCGGGGGTGATCAGCGCCGACGCGGTTCGTTTCGGCTCCCCGCACTCATCATCGGCCTGCTGCTCATCATCGGCCTCGTCGCGGGCGGCTGGTGGGCCTATTCCACCATCGACCGCACGTATTACGTCGCGGTGAGCCAGGACGAGCGCCTGGTCATCGAACACGGCGTGGACTATTCCGTCTTCGGCCGCGATCTGCATTCGCCGTACCAGGAGTCCTGCCTCAACGCGGCCGGGGATCTGCAGTTCAAGGACGTGGGCAGCAGCGAAAACTGCCCGGCCTTCTCGCTGCAGGATCTCCCGGAGTCCGCTCGTTCTTCCGTGAACGGGCTGAGCAGCGGCTCCTACGATGAAGTGACCCAGCAGCTCCGGCGCCTGGCTGACCAGGCCCTGCCGGTGTGCATCGACCGCCCCACCCCCGCTGCCGAGGGCGCGGACGCCGGCGGCGATCTTTCCCGCCCGGGCGTCAATTGCCGGGAGGTGGGCTAAATGTCAGCGCTCCTATCGCGCCGCACGGAAATGGGCCTGCTCATCCTCGCCGCGTTGCTGCTCAGCGTCACCTTGGCCAACCTCGAGTTGAGCCAGGGCAACGCCCTCACCACCGACGTGCTGTGGCTCATCGGTGGGTTCATCGTCGTGTTCTCGGCGGCTCACATCGCCCTGTGTATTTTCGCCCCACACGCTGATCAGATCATCCTGCCCGTGGCCTCCGCACTCAATGGGTTGGGGCTGGTGATGATCTATCGGCTCGACATCGCCAAGGGCACCAGCATGGCCAACCGCCAGATCATGTGGACGCTGGTGGCCATCGTGCTGCTCATCGCCGTACTGGCCCTCGTGCGCGATCACCGCAGGCTCACCCGCTACTCCTACCTCCTTGGCCTCATCGGGTTGTTCTTGCTCGCCCTGCCGTTGGTGTGGCCGTCCGCGATCAACGCCGATGCCCGCATCTGGATCACCATCGGACCCTTCTCGCTCCAACCGGGCGAATTCTCCAAGATCCTGCTGCTGCTGTTCTTTGCTCAGCTGTTGGTGAACAAGCGGGCGCTGTTCAACATCGCCGGACGACGCTTCCTCGGCCTGGAATTCCCGCGCCTGCGTGACCTCGCCCCCATCCTCGCGGTGTGGGCCGTGGCCATGCTCATCATGGCCATCTCCAACGACTTCGGTCCCGCCCTGCTGCTGTTCTCCACCGTGCTGGGCATGATGTTCCTGGCCACCGGCCGCACCTCCTGGCTCATCATCGGCCTCGGCCTGGTCACCATCGGTGCCTTCGCCGTGTACCAGGTCTCCGCCAAGATCCAGGAACGCGTGATCAACTTCCAAGACCCCGTGGCCAACTATGATTCCACCGGCTACCAGCTCTCCCAAGCTCTGTTCGGCATGTCCTGGGGCGGGATCACTGGCACCGGGCTCGGCCAAGGCCACCCGGAGATCGTTCCCGTCGCGCACTCCGACTTCATCCTCGCCGCCATCGGTGAGGAGCTCGGGCTCATCGGCCTCGCTGCCATCCTCGTCCTCTTCGCCCTGCTGGTCTCCCGTGGTTTCCGCACGGCGATGACGGTGCGTGATTCCTACGGCAAGCTCGTCGCCGCCGGCCTGGCCCTCACCATCGCCATCCAGATCTTCGTGGTCACCGCCGGCAATACCGCGCTCATGCCCATGACGGGCCTGACCACGCCGTTCATGTCGGCGGGTGGTTCCTCGCTCATGGCCAACTACATCCTGCTGGGGTTGATCCTGCGGATCTCTAATTCCGCGCGGCGCCCCGCCCAGGATGCCGCCCCAGCCCCGAACACCGATAGCGCGGGTCCTGGCACCGGCCTCTTCCCACCGGTCGCACAGCGGGGGGTGAACAGCTAAATGAATCGTTCCATTCGACTCGTATCCAGCTTCGCTCTCCTCCTGGTCATCATTTTGGTGGCCAACCTCACCTACATTCAGGTGTTCAAGGAAGATGACTACGCCAAGAACGCGCTCAACCAGCGCGGTTTCTATGAAATGAAGTCCATTCCGCGCGGCCAAATCTCCGCCGGCGGCATGGTGCTGGCCTCCAGCGCAGCAGATGCTGATGGTTTCTACCAGCGCTCCTATCCCTCCCAGGATCCGGCGGCGTATGGCTCGGTCGTGGGCTACCTTTCAGACCAATACGGGGCCGCTGGCCTGGAGTCCTCCTACAACACCGTCCTCAACGGCACCGACCCGGCGTTGTTTAGTTCCCGCTGGATGGACACGCTGACGGGCAAGGGCACGACCGGCGCCAATGTTGAGCTCACGCTCAACCCGCAGGTTCAGCAGGTTGCCTACGACCAGTTGGTGTCACGGGGCTACGAGGGTGCTGTTGTGGCGCTCAAGCCGTCCACCGGCGAGATCTTGGCCATGGCCTCCTCACCGAACTATGACCCAAATGGCATCGTCAATCCGGCCACGGCAGAGTCCACGTGGGCGCAGCTCAACCAGACTCCGGGCAACCCGCTGGTTAACCACGCCAGCCAGGAGACGCTGCCGCCGGGATCGATCTTCAAGATCATCACCACCACCGCCGGCCTGCAAAACGGGTACAACTCCAACTCGATGCTCACCGGCGCGGCCGACATCACTCTGCCCGGCACCACGACGAAGCTGACCAACTACGGCGGCCAGCAGTGTTCCGGCGGCGGCCAGGTCACCCTGGAGACGGCGTTCGCGCTGTCGTGCAACACCGCGTTCGTCGAGATGGGCGTGGATGTTGGCGCCGATAACCTCCGGAAGGCCGCCGAGGCCTTCGGCGTCGGCGAGTCCTACGACCTGGGTGTGCCCGTGGCGGATGGCTCGTTGGGTGATCTTCCCGACGGCGCCGCCGTCGGCCAGTCCTCCATCGGACAGTTCGACGTGACCATGTCGGCGCTGCAGGCAGCGGTGATGGGCGCGACCGTCGCCAATGATGGTCTGCGCATGGAACCGTACCTGGTGAATCGGGTCACCGGCAGCGATCTCAAGGAGCTGCGTAAGACCAGCCCGCATGAGATCACCCAGGCCGTGAGTCCGGAGATCGCGAACCAGCTCACCCAGCTCATGCTCGCCTCGGAGCGCAATACCGCGGGCGGCGGTGCCAACGGCATCGCCTCGAAGACCGGCACCGCCGAGCACGGACCGGAGGGGACTCCGCCGCATACCTGGTACGTCGCTTTCGCGCCGAGCGATAATGCTGACGTGGCGGTCGCGGTCGTCGTCAAGAATGGTGGCGGTTTCGGTACCGGCGCCACGGGCGGGCAAGTTGCTTCGCCCATCGGACGTGCGGTTATTGATGCCGCCCGCAACGCACAAGGGGGTGCCTAATGGCTAATATCGACGGCCGCGACCGGTTGCAAAACCTCATCGGCGAGGACTACCAGCTCCAATGGATCATCGGCCACGGAGGCATGTCCACCGTGTGGCTCGCTGATGACATCCGTAACGACCGCGAAGTCGCCATCAAGGTTCTGCGCCCGGAGTTCTCCGATAACCGCGAGTTCCTCGACCGCTTCCGCAATGAAGCAGCCACGGCGGAACTCATCGATTCCGATAACGTCGTTCACACCTACGACTACCGCGAAATTCCCGACCCTTCGGGGCACACCTTCTGCTTCATCGCCATGGAATACGTCCGCGGCGAATCCCTCGCTGACCTGCTGGCCCGGGAGAAGCAGCTCGATGAGTCCTTGGCTCTCGACGTCCTCGAGCAGGCCGCCCACGGCCTGTCCATCATCCACCGCATGGACCTGGTCCACCGCGATATCAAGCCCGGCAACCTGCTGATCACCCAGAATGGGCAGGTGAAAATCACGGACTTCGGCATCGCCAAGGCGGCCGCCGCGGTGCCGCTGACCCGCACGGGCATGGTCGTGGGCACCGCGCAGTACGTCTCGCCGGAGCAGGCGCAGGGCAAGGAAGTCACCGCGGCCTCCGATATTTACTCCCTCGGTGTCGTCGGCTACGAGATGCTCGCCGGGCAGCGCCCCTTCACCGGCGACTCCTCTGTCTCCGTCGCGCTGGCGCACATCAGCCAGGCTCCCCCAGCCCTGTCCACCGGCGTGAGCGCCGAGGCCCGCGAGCTCATCGGCATCGCCCTGCGCAAGGACCCGACCCAGCGCTTCGCCAACGGCAACGAAATGGCCCTGGCGGTGTCCGCCGTGCGCCTGGGCAACCGACCGCCGCAGCCGAAGTCGGCAGCGATGTCCCAGCTCGCGCCCGAGCCCTCCCCGACCGAATCCACCCGGATGCTCGGCGCCGCCACGAACCCGACGACGATTCACCCGGCCACCTCCGTCACCGGTGCCGTGCCCGCAGTCGCCCCCACCGGCCAGGGACGACGCCGCGCGGAAGCCTCCGGCGGTGGCTTCGGCACCGGCGTCCTCATCGCCATCATCATCGCCGCCCTCCTCGGCGGCGGCGCCTTCCTGGCCGCGCAGATGGGCCTGTTCAACGGGATCTCCGGGGGCACCTCCACGACGCAACCGGTCACCAGCGAACCCGAGGTTGTCACCGAGTGGGTCACCCCGACGGAGGAATCCACCCCGGTCCCCACCACCATCACCCAGTGGGTCACGCCGACGTCCGAGGAACCGACGCCCACGGCGGAGCCCACACCCACCCCGACGCCGACCCAGCCCGTCGCGCCCACGCCGACGGCCCCCGCGTTGCCCACCCTCCCGGAGCTCCCCGGCCTGGACGCCCTCACGGGAGGTAACGGATGACCCTCATTGGCGGTCGCTACCGGTTAGCCGAGGTCATCGGCACCGGCGGCATGTCCGAGGTCTACGCCGCCGAGGACACCCTCATCGGCCGCGACGTCGCCGTGAAGATGCTCCGCCTGGAGTTGGCGCGCGACGTCAACTTCCGCGAGCGCTTCCAACGCGAGGCCCAGAACTCCGGGAAGCTCAATCACCCGGCGATCGTTGCCGTCTTCGACACCGGTGAGACGACCATCGAAGGCATCGACGTCCCCTACATCGTCATGGAGCGGGTCCACGGCCGCACGATCCGTCAGGTCATCCTCGACGAGGGCCCAATGTCCGCCACCCGCGCCGCCGAGACCCTCCTCCCGGCCTGTGCCGCCCTGCAGGCCAGCCACGATGCCGGCATCATCCACCGCGACATCAAGCCCGCCAACATCATGGTCACCAACACCGGCGATGTGAAAGTCATGGACTTCGGCATCGCCCGCGCGCTCGACGATTCGACGCACGCCATGACGCAAACCTCCGCAGTCATCGGCACCGCCCAGTACCTCTCGCCCGAGCAGGCCCGCGGCAAGGCCGCCGACGGCCGCTCCGACATCTACGCCCTCGGCTGCGTCCTCTACGAAATGGTCACCGGGCATCCGCCCTTCGAGGGCGAAACACCGTTCGCCGTCGCATTCCAGCATGTGCAGGAAAATCCCACCCCACCGTCCGAGCTTATCGACGCCCCCCTCTCCCCCACCGCCGCACTCAACCTCGACGCGGTGGTCCTCACCGCCATGGCCAAACACCCAGCCGACCGCTACCAAACCGCAACCCAATTCGGCGAGGACCTACACAAACTAGCCCGCAACGCCGTCACCAACGCCGCCCGCTCCTACGTCTCCCCGGATGACCCGGCGCCGACGACTGTGTCGGCGGCCGTGGCGCCGACCGCCGCCCCGGCACCTGCTGCCGTGCCTGCGGCAGGAGCGCACCGTCGAGAAGCAAACAACCGAGGCAACCGCCGCCTGACCTGGGTCGCAGCCGTCCTCGCCCTCATCGCGATCGGCATCGGCGGCGCCTTCGTGTGGGACCTCGTGCAAACCCGCAACGAACAAACCCTCATGGCCCAAATGGTCACCGTGCCCGACGTCACCGGAAAATCACGCGACGACGCCATCGCGGAACTCGAAGCCCTCCAACTCATCGTCAACATCAACGAAGAACCCAGCCCCGACAAACCCCGCGACGAAGTCCTACGCACCAACCCCGTCTCCGGCTCCCAACTACAACGCGGCACCAACATCACACTGACCGTCTCCACCGGCAAAGAAATCACCGACGTCCCCGACCTCAAAGGCATGACCCCCCAAGAAGCCGCCGACGCACTCGCCGAATTCGACCTCCAACTGGAACAACAAGTCCGCGAAGCCAGCTCCGACGACATCGAACAAGGCCGCATCATCGAGCAAAACCCCACCGCCGGCTCACCCCTGCCCAAGGGCTCCAAAGTCTCCATCACCGTCTCCACCGGCGCCGAAATGACCCGCGTCCCCGTGCTCAGCGGCCTCCAACTATCCCAAGCCGAAGCAACACTGACCTCCCTCGACTTCGTCGTCCAAGTCCGCCGCATCGACTCCACCGAACCCGACGGCCAAGTCATCCGCGCCCAACACGAAGGCTCCGAAATCCCCACCGGCTCCACCGTCGTCCTCGAAGTATCCAACGGCATGCTCATCACCATGCCCGACATCTCACGCCTCGACGACCGCCAAGCCCTCGCCGCCCTCCGCTCCGCCGGCTGGACCGGACGCGACGACCAACTCATCACCGGCACCGACGTCATCACCGGCGCCCTCGTCGACCAAGGACGCATCGCCTCCACCGAACCCAGCGCCGGATCCGCCGTCCGCAAAGACGGCCCCATCACCGCCCGCTACTGGGTCTTCCAACTAGGCGCCCTCGTACCCGGCAACTAAGGTCACCCTCTACGGATCGCCGCTGCTACCCTAGATTCACAAACTCTGAAAGGCCCCGACATGCCCAAAGCAAAAATCACCAAGAGCTCCATCCCCCAGACCGCGACAGCCTCCACCGCTAACCGCACCCCCGTGAAGATCAACACCGGCGGCACCCCCACCTGGTACAAGGCCATCATGTTCGGCCTCATGATCCTCGGCCTGCTCTGGCTAGTGGTGAACTACCTCGCCGGCCCGAGCATCCCCTTCATGTCGAGCCTTGATGCCTGGAACTACGGCATCGGCTTCGGCCTCTTCATCATCGGCCTACTGATGACGATGGGCTGGCGCTAACCACTGCACTACTGGCAGACCTGGTGAAGCTCGGTGCTTGTGATGCTGAATTTTTCAGAATCGCGGCACCGAGCTTTTTTGTTCCATCGACCAAATGGGTGTTGGTCCCCCCTCGTTGTTGCTGGTCACGGCGTTATATTGTGCGCAGCTGCGCACACGTGGATGCTGCGGGGTGTTGTTGAATGAGGGATGGGCTCCGACTGCGCACGCTCACGCCAGATGGCAATTCGACCAGACGCGTTAATCGAGTAGCGAGAAGCTGGCACTCGATTAATGGGTCTAGTGAAACTGGTCTGCTCGAATTGCCCTCCTGCTCTGCCCGTTCAGCCCCGGAACAGCGGCCCACAGCGTGCGGAGCTGGGGGCAGGCTCAAGCACCGAACCGACAACTCGTTCACGTTTTCCCTGGTTACAGCCTTGAGGTGTGCGCAGCTGCGCACGTTCACGCCAGATGACAATTCGACTAGACCCGTTAACCGAGTAGCGAGGAGCCGGCACTCGATTAACGGGTCTAGTGAAACTGGTCTGCTCGAATTGTCCTCCTGCTCGGCCCGTTCAGCCCCGGAACAGCGTCCCACAGCGAGCGGAGCTGGGGGCCTAGCGTGAGCACCGAACCGACAACTCGTTCACGTTTTCCCTGGTTACAGCCTTGTGGTGTGCGCAGCTGCGCACACCTGGCAGTCGACCACTCCGAGGTGTATTGCGGCGGAGAAGGTGCCAGATCTTCGACGGGGACCGAAACACGTGGGTTGTCCCCAGCCCCGTGGACAACTCCGGCGTGTTATCCACCGTCTATCCCCACTCTCCAGGCGGAGAAGTTATCCACAAGAGTTATCCACACTGTGGATAATCACAAAGTTGTCATTTATCGAATGGCGCGCCGCAGCACCTCAAAAGTGTGTCAACATCATGCTAAAATCCTGGGAAATTCGAACGTTCGTGCAGGTGGGGAAAACTCCCCACAGGTTTATCCACAGGCTGTGGGGAACTTGCCCACCGGGGCTTAACGATAGTGATTTCACAGATTTACCCACAGCCTGTGGATAACTGGCGCGCTAAACCATCACTATTAGTGCACAGCCCGCGACGAGAACCCCTAACACTCCACCCCAGCGAATACCCCGGTGAGAGGAAAAGAGGAAAGGCAGCATGAGCGCGCCGGCGATCAGTCCACCGAGGTGTCCCCACAGGGATACGCTCGAGCTAATGAAGGTGTACGCCACATTGACCCCGATGAGAACGAGAGGCGCGACGAGATCGGCACCTCGACGTCGAAAAACACCCACGAGCAGCACCATCAGAGCGAACAGAGCTCCTGATGCACCGGCAGTCGGGGTTCCATAGTCCATCCACACGACCGCCCCGGCGGCGAAAATCCCCCCGGCGAAGTAAACCACGACGTACAAGCTGCTGCCGATGGCTCTCTCAATCTCACGGCCAATGAGCGCGAGCATAAAGCAGTTTATTGCCAGGTGGCCCATGCCGACGTGGAGGAACATCGACCCTATGGCGCGAAACCAGGAGGCGCCGTCCTGGGAAACGTAGGGACCCCACAGAAGCCAATCATCGGCAAGCTGGGAGTTGGACAAGTTACCCATCAGCGACCGGGACTGGACGGCCGTGATCAACCACACGAGAACGTTGGCAGCGATGAGGGCGGTGGTCGCTGGTACGTCTCGGTACCAACGGCGCAGGATCTCCACTAGATACTCCCGAAATGACAAGGCCCGCGCGACGTCATCAAGGACGCTGCGCGGGCCAAACTACCCCTAAGAAATTAGGAGATGGTGATGGACTCGATGACGACCGGCTCGGTCGGGCGATCCATGCGATCGGTGTCGGTGGTCGCGATGGCGTCGACGACCTTCTGGGACTCCGCGTCAGTGACCTCACCGAAGATGGTGTGGTGGTTGTTGAGGTGCGGGGTCGGGCCAACGGTGATGAAGAACTGGGAGCCGTTGGTGCCGGGGCCAGCGTTGGCCATGGCCAGCAGGTAGGAACGGTCGAAGCGCAGCTCCGGGTGGAACTCGTCGGCGAACATGTAGCCGGGGCCGCCGCGGCCGGTGCCGGTGGGGTCGCCGCCCTGAATCATGAAGCCGTTGATCACGCGGTGGAACACGGCGCCGTCGTAGAACGGTCCGGTCTTCTCACCCTTGGCGTTCTCGGTCTTGTACTCCTTGGAGCCGTCGGCCAGGCCGACGAAATTCTCGACGGTCGCCGGGGCGTGGTTGCCAAAGAGGTCAATGACGATGTCACCACGGTTGGTATGCAGCGTTGCAGTTGCGGTCTTGTTGGTCATGCGGGCCATCTTAGCGAAATTCACTCTGGCAGGATTAGATCATGAACCAGTTTTGGAGGCGCCTCCTCAACGTTCCCCTACTCGAGATCCTTTGTGTCCTCGTCGGCTCCTTGGTGTTTGTGGTGGACATCGATCCGGACAGTCGTTACCCCAGCCTGTTGTGGCTGTCGATGCTGGTAGGTGCCATCGCCTTGGTGCTGGTCTATCCCCTCCAGCTCTCCGCCCGGGGAAGGCTGTGGTTCGTGGTCCCGCTCGTTGTCGTGTTCGTGGGAGCGGGAATTGTTCTTTACTTCTTATTTTTCGTTGACGGGCCGATCATCTTGGGAATTATCATTCCCATCGCCGGGCTCAGCGCGTGTTTAGCGGGAGTATCACTGCTGGCGCGGAGAACACTGCAGATGAAGTTTCCAGCAGAACCAGACCCCGCCACGAGGTCCTGAGGCGTCCGGTAGGTACAGCGAGTGTTCCATGCGGGGGCGCACTAAATGAGCCAAGTCAAGAGTTGAAGCAGCAGTGTTAAAGCACGATTTCGCAAGAACATCAATGGCATGCGCTCTGGTCGGATTAGCGGTACTCAGTATTGGAGCCATCGGGATCGGGTCAGGCACTGAGGTAGTTCCACGGTGGCCTGTGCTTGCCTTCATGTGTGGAGTTTTTACCTGTTTTGCCGGCATAGCAACCTACAGCATCGTCGCCTTCATTCGGCCGCCATCTCTGGCACCTGCCGATGTCAGCTCGCTGACTGGATTCATGGCGTGTGCAGTATCAGCCGTTTTAGGCCTGCGCTACTTCTGGCGGAGCTCAAGGGGTTAGTTGTCCTTGCCAACAACAGCAAGGGGCCCGACCCCACCAAGGTGGAACCGGGCCCCGATGAAGAAGCTGTTTAGAGCGACTCAACCACGAGGTCGCGGGCGAGAACCATGTTGCGCAGTGACTGCTCGGTTTCTGCGTAGCCGCGGGTCTTCAGGCCGCAGTCGGGGTTGACCCAGAGGCGGTCGGTGGGCACGTTGACCAGGGCGGCCTTGATCAGTTCGGTGAGCTCGGCGACGTCGGGGACGCGCGGGGAGTGGATGTCCCAGATGCCGGGGCCGATCTCGGAGTGGAAGGACTCGTCGAGGTCGGCGAGTAGTTCCATGCGGGAGCGGGCGGCCTCGATGGAGGTGACGTCGGCGTCGAGGGCGGCGACGGCGTCGATAATCTGGCCGAACTCGGAGTAGCAGAGGTGGGTGTGGATCTGGGTTTCCGGCTTGGCGTCGAGGGAGACGAGGCGGAAGGAGCGGACAGCCCAGTCGAGGTAGGCGGGGCGGTCTTCGGCGCGCAGGGGGAGGAGTTCGCGGAGGGCGGGCTCGTCGATCTGAATGATGTCGATGCCGGCGGCTTCGAGGTCGGCGACCTCGTCGGCAAGCGCGACGCCGATCTGATCGGCGGAGACGGACTTCGGGACGTCGTCACGCGTGAAGGACCAGGCCAGGATGGTGACGGGGCCGGTGAGCATGCCCTTGACGTGCTTGTCGGAGAGGGATTGGGCGTACTTGGCCCATTCGACGGTCATGGGCGCGGGGCGCGAGACGTCGCCGACGACGATGGAGGGGCGGGTGCAGCGGGAGCCGTAGGACTGGACCCAGCCGTGCTCGGTGGTGACGAAGCCGTCGAGAAGCTCGGCGAAGTACTGCACCATGTCGTTGCGCTCGGGCTCGCCGTGGACGAGGACGTCGATGCCGAGGCGTTCCTGCAGGTCGATGACGGACTTGACTTCGTCCTTGAGGGCTTGCGTGTACTGCTCGTCGGTGAGGTTGCCGTTGCGGTGGTCGGCGCGGGCCTTGCGGATCTCGGGCGTCTGCGGGAAGGAGCCGATGGTGGTGGTCGGCAACTGCGGCAGGCCGAGGGCCTTTTGGGCTTCGACGCGGCCGGCGAATTCGGGCTGGCGGGCGACCTGGCCGTCGGGAAGCGCGGCGACGCGGTCCTGCACGGCTTGGTTGTGGGTGCGGGCGGACTCGGAGCGGGTGCGCACGGCGCGGTCGGAGCGGGCGAAGGCATCGGCGGCGGCGACTGCTCCGCCGTCGAGGGCGGCGGCCAGCGCCTTGGCCTCGGTGATCTTCTCGTCGGCGAAGGAGAGCCAGCCGGCGACGTCGACAGGCAATGCCGTCTCGACGGCCACGGAGTGCGGCACGTGCTGCAGGGAGACGGAGGTGGTGACAGAAAGCTTATCGACGCCCGCTTCCTTCAGCGTCTCCAGCACGCCAAGGCGTTCGCGCAGGTCCGCGGCCCAAATGTTGCGGCCGTCGATGACGCCGGCAGCGAGGGTGATGTCGGTGCCTTCCACGGCGGCGGCGACGCGGGAGACGTAGGTCGGGTCGTTGGCCAGGGTGACCGGCGCGAGGTCGACCTGGAGGGCTTCCGGGTTGGCGCTAACGAGGGCGTCGAGACCCTGACGCAGGGAACCGTAGGGGCTGGTGACCAGGACCTGCGGGCGGTTCTCCTCGGCGAGGATTGCCCGGTAAGCGAAGGATGCATCGGCGGCGAGGTGCTCGTCGTTGGCGATGGTGAGGTCGGCGACCAGGGCGGGCTCAGCGAGCTGGACCCACTCGACTCCGGCCTCGGCCAGGGCGGCGAGGACGGTCTGGTACGCGGCGATGAGATCTTCGAGGCGGGCGAGCGGGCTGAAATCGGCGGCGGCATCCTCGGTCGGCTTGGACAGCGCGAGGAGGGTGACGGGGCCAACGAGGAACGGACGCACGACGTGTCCGGCAGCCTTCGCCTCGTTGACGATGTCGATGATGCGCTGCGGGCGCGGGGTGATCACGGTGTCATCGGAGACCTCGGGCACGAGGTAGTGGTAATTGGTGTCGAACCACTTGGTCATCTCCAGCGGGGCGCGCTCGGAGTTGCCGCGAGCCAACGCGAAGTACTCGGTGAGATCGATGTCTGCTGCGTCGCCGCCGATGAGGCCCACGGTGACGGCGGTCTCCAGGACCTGGTCATACAGCGCGACGTCGGCCGGGATGGAGTAATCCTGGTCCAGTCCCAGGTCGCGAAGTCGGGCGTAGTTTTCCAGGCGGATGGAGTGCGCGGAAGAGACGAAGGTGGCCTCGTCGATGCGGCCGGACCAGAAGGACTCAAGGGCCTTCTTCAGTTCGCGGTTAGCGCCGACGCGGGGGTAGCCCTCGATGGTGAAAGTGGGGAATGCAGCAGACATGAAGAAAGGGTGCCTTTCGGGAAAAGTGTTTGTTCTAGCGGGTTGTTCTAGCTGGCGCTGAGGCCGATCCGGTCGAGCATCTCGCGGGTCGTGTCCGAGCGGTTGAAGGTATAGAGGTGCAAGCCGCCGGCGCCGGCGCCCAGAACGGTCTGGGCGAGTTCCGCGGTGAGTTCGAGACCGACCTCGTATTCGCTCTCCGGTCCGGCCGCTTCCAGCCGCCGTATCAGGCGGTCAGGAACCCTCAGCCCGGAGAGCTGGCCCATTCGGCGCAACCTCTGCACCGAGGTCATGGGCATGATTCCGGGGATGAGCGGGATCCGCACACCCGCCAGTTCGGAGCGTTCCTTGAAGCGGAGGTAGTCCTCGGCGTCGAAAAATAGCTGGGTGATGGCGAAGTCCGCGCCGCAACGCTGTTTGGCCAACAGGACATCAAGATCCTCGTCGACGCTGGCTGACTCGGCGTGGCCACTGGGGTAGGCGGCAACCCCGATGGCGAGGCGCCCTGCGCCGAAGCGGGCGGCCTGGCGGCCTTCGATGTCCCGGATGAGCCGCACCAGTTCATTGGCGTGGGGAAGGTACCCGGCTGGCAGGGAGTGCTGACCCTCGGCGAAGTCACCGCGCAGGGCGAGGAAGCCGCGCACTCCGGCGTCCATGAGACGGTCGATCCAGACTCCGAGCTCCTCGCGGGTCCCGGCGGTGCAGGCCAGGTGCGCGAGGGTGCGCATGCGGGTGGTGGCCGTGATCTTTGAGATGAAGTCGGTGGTGCCCTCCAGCCAGCCCGAGTTCCGGGAGCTGGTGACGGAGACGTAGTCCGGGTTGTAGGACTCGAGGGTGTCCAGCAGCTCCGCGATCGTCTCTTGATCGGCATCCCGGCGCGGCGGCATGACCTCAAAAGACAGAGCGGTCCGTTGTGGGGAGCGGTGGGGGGCTTCCGCGTCATCGTAACGCTCGTCGAAGCGGTCGAGCGGGGCGGAGGCCGAGAAGCGGGAATGTGCCCGGTGGCGGGGCATGGTGGGGTTCATCCTCGCCTCCTTCGCAGCTGTTTTCCTCGGGTCATCTCCACCCTGTTGGGCAAGTGCCTGTGAATGTAGCAAGCCAACGGTTTGCTCCGGGTAATGTTGGTTTTTAGGCCCAGAGGGAAATGTGCCTTGACCTGTGATTAACCGCCAAGACTCGCATGAATATAAATGCTCCAAAACCTCGAAAATCGTCCCAAAAATGGACCAAGCTGTTCATTTTTGTGACCAGCGTGATTCGCCCTGCACATTTCTCCGCCCTATTCGGCGCCTGGGGCACTTTCCTCGCTACGCTTGGGGGCACACGTCCATGACCCACCCAGAAGGAGTCGCCATGAATCCCGCAACCTTGAAAATGGCTCTATCCGCGGCCTCGTCCGTCCGCGATCGCATCAAGGATTACCGCGAGGAGAAGGCTCGCGAGGCTTATGATCTGCTTTCCGACGCCGCCGCCTCCATCGACGTCGAGGAGCTGAAGAAGCGTTCCACGTCCTTCGTCGACGAGTCTCGCCGGGAGGCTGGAAACGTCACCCAGGCCGCCCGAATTCGCCTGGAGAAGGCCCTGGAGGACCTCGATTCTCGCCGCGACGAGGCTGAGAAGAAGACCCGCAAGGGCATCGCCAAGGCTAAGAAGAATCTGCCCGCGCAGAAGAAGGCTGCCGCCAAGCGTCGCAAGGGTTGGACCATCGCTGGCCTTGTCGCGCTCACTGCTTCCGTGGCCGCTGGTGCCTACTACTGGTTCCTGCAGCGCCAGTCCCAGCCCGGCGACACCCCGCCGCGCGTCGAGGATTTCTCCGCTCCCAGCGCTGAGGAAACCCAGGAATCGACCCTCGTCTACTCCACGGTCACCCCGACCGAAGAGACTCCTGCGGAGCGCGATGAGGATCTGCTTGGCCCGCTCGAGGAGCAGTTGGAAAAGCACCGCGCCGCTGCCATGAACGAGGCCGGCGAGGCCGGCGAGGCCGGCGAAAAGGAAGAAGAGGAAGAGAAGTAGCCTGCTAGCAGGTGTGTTCGTGTGATTGGTGGTCGGGCGTTTCCAGCTGAATCGTGGAATGCTCGATCCCAAACTCGCGCAGCTTCGCCTGCGCACGATCCAGCACGCCACAGCTGATGTCGTTGTCACCATCGACAACGATGTGGCACGTCGCCAGCGGGGTCACCCCGTCCGTCGACCAGACATGCAGGTCGTGCACGGCGAGCACGCCCGGCACGGCCTCCAGGGACTCCTGGATTTCTTGCGTATCGACGCCCCGCGGGGCCCGCTCCAGCAGCACCTCCGCCGACTGCCACAACAGCTGGAGGGAACGCGGCAGCACCAACGCCACGATGATGAGCGAGGCCACGGTGTCGGCCGCCAGCCATCCCGTCATCTTGATCACGACCGCGGCGACAATAACGGCCACCGAGCCGAGCATGTCGGCCATGACGTGCAGCAATGCACCGCGGACGTTGAGGCTATCGCCTGCCGCCCGCGACAGCACCCACGCGGAGGCGGCATTGGCGACCAAGCCAACCAGGGCGACGCCAAGCATGACATTCGTATCGATGGAATGATCCCCGCCCACGCGACCAATCGCTTGCACGAGAATCCACACCACCACGCCCGTCACCGTGACGGCGTTGATGAGGGCGGCCATCACCTCGATGCGGCGGTGTCCGTAGGTCGCCCGCCCGGATGCGGCACGCTTGCCCACTATCGACGCCACCAGAGCAATGATTAGCCCCGCGGAATCGGAGAGCATGTGCATGGCGTCCGAGAGCAACGCCAGCGAACCGGAAATGAGTCCACCGGCGAGCTCGCCGAAGAAGACGACGGCGGTGATCGCGAAAGCGATGCCAAGTGCCTTCGTCGGAGCGGCTGGCATGCGCGAATGATCGTGATCGTGGTTGCTTCCCATGGGCATCAATATAGCCCATTCTCGCCTTATTGAAAACCTATTGGCAATCAATCACGTGATTTCGCAACTCGATAAGCCCGGCGATGACGATCTTTTCCGGATCGACAGCGTGGGACTGATGGAGACGGGCGTACTCCGGGGCAAGCTCCGAATCGACTGGGGCGGCCCGTTCGTCCTCGGCCATCGACGAGGTCAATGCGCTACCAATGACAAAGTTGGACAAGACGTACGCCGCGCCGAGCGGGTCGGGCGCTCCCGCCTCATCAAGGAGGACAATCATTCGCTCCGATAGGACCAGATAGTTCGGCCCGCGAGGAGCGCGCATCCCGATCACCTGACAGGCCCAACGGTGTCGGACGAGGTGCCGGTAATAGGCCAGCATGAGGCCCAGCAAGTCGGCCTCCGACACGGCCCGATTGACCGTTTGGTCATTGCCTAGAGCGTGGTTCAATGCCAGGTCAAAGAGATCATCGACAGACTCGACTCTGGAATACAAACTGGCCGGGGCAACCCCGAGCCGGGTGGCAACAGCACGAATGGTCAGCGCCCGGATACCGCCATCATTCACAATCCCGGCCGCAGCTGCAGCCACCTCATTGATGTCGACGGCCCGCGTACGACGAACCGGCTTAGGATGCTCCCAGTAACTCACCCGAACCACACTATCCGAACTATGTTAGTTTAGAAAGCATGCCGAATAGGTCGCCTTTTCCCCTTGTCACCGATCGCTTGCGGCTGCGGCTTCACCAGCCTGGCGACGATGCGTGGTTGTACGAGATCTACTCACAACCCGCGGTGGCCCGATTCCTTTTGGAAGAGCCGTGGACTCGGGAGGAGGCTACCCGCCAGCTCGAGATACGACTGGCCAAAACGAGCCTCACCCCACCAACCAATGCCGTGGCCTTGGCGATCGAATACGACAGCACCCCTATTGGCGATATCTCACTGTGGATGACCAACCCGGATCTCCAGGTAGCTGAGATTGGCTGGGTGCTCGACCCCCGATTCGGTGGACAAGGATTTGCCCGAGAGGCAGTGGCCGCCGTCTTGGCAACCGGCTTCGATCACTATCGGCTGCACAGAGTCGCAGCGCAGATGGACGCCCGGAACACCGCCTCCGCGAAACTGGCCGGGGCCGTCGGGATGTGCCAGGAGGCTCACCTGCGCCAAGACTGGTGGAACAAGGGCGAGTGGACCGACACCCTCATCTTTGGCGCCTTGGCCACCGACGATCGATAGGCCCACTTACCGAACACCCGACACCCTCGACGTGGACAACTAGAGGCTGTCGACTGCTTCCTCAATGAGATCGCAAATAGCGACCGGCTGGGATGCCAAGGAAGCGTGGCTCGCGTCCAGCTCGATGGTCTTGCGGGCTTCCATGCGCTCCGCCATGCGGCGCTGGTTATCCGGGTGGATCATGCGATCCTCGGCGGAAACCTGGAACCACGTGGGCTTGACCTTCCATGCCGGCTCGGTGACGGTGTCACCGAAGGTGGAGGCCATGGGGGCCTTCTGCGTGACAGCCATGACGAGGGCCTGGTCGTCGGAAAGATCCTGACCAAAGCTCTCGTGGAACTTGTCCTGCTTGATCCACAGGTAGCCGTCGGAATCGGTGACCAGGTTTTCAATGGCCACGGGCGGGTGCTCCTGGCTGATGCCACCGGGGCTTTCACCGGCATCGGGGGCGAAAGCCGCGACGTAGACGAGGCCCTGGACATTCGGCAGGTCACCACATTCGGTGATGACAGCGCCACCGTAGGAGTGCCCCACGAGCAGAACGGGGCCATCAACCTGCTTGACCATCTTGCGGGTGCGCTCTGCATCATCGGCGAGCGAGGAAAGAGGGTTCTCTACTGCCTGAATTGAGTCGAAACCACGCTTGCGGAGCTCGACGATGACACCGGCCCAATGCGCGGCACCTCCCCAGAAACCATGCACCAAAATGATGGTTGGCTTTGTGCTCATAACTAACCCCTTTCCGAGGGCGCCGGGCCACCGATGATCAGCAACCAGAATCGACGTTCACTAAATCGTATGAACATAAGCCTCTCGTGTCGATGAAAATCATGCCTTATGTCCCCTAGTCCATCCCTAAGAAGCTCTAGGGGTGCAACCTCGTGGCAAGGTGGGAGCATGGCTGAGAAATACCAGTCCGTCCGGGCGCACTACAGCGCGAGAGCCAGCGAGTACATAGCCGCCCTCGGAAGCATCCAACAGGTATCCCCCGTTGATCTGACCTTCATTGAGATGTGGGCACGCAACCTCGACGGACTAGTCCTCGACGTCGGATGCGGGCCCGGCCACTGGACACATTTTCTCAGCTCCCTCGGGCTCACCGTGGAGGGCATTGACCCCGTGCCTGAGTTCATCAGCAGTGCTCGGGCAAGGTATCCAGGCGTGCGCTTTACAGTGGGACGCGGGGACGATCTCGACGTTGCCGACGGATCCCTCGGGGGCGTGCTGGCCTGGTACTCCCTCATTCATGGCCACCCCGGCGCCGCCCTCAAAGAATTCGCCCGCTCCCTCCGACCAGGCGGGGGCCTCGCCCTCGGATTCTTCACCGGGCCACAACTCGCCCCCTTCGACCATGCGATCACCACCGCCTACTACTGGCCAGTTGAGCTCCTCGCCGTCGAAGTCGAAGCAGCCGGATTCACTGTGACGCAGTGCGAGACCCGCACCGATCCAGGCTCCAGGCCCCACGGCGCAATCCTGGCCATCCGCTCCTGACCTACCCGGCGCGCTCGATGGTGACGGTGAAGTCGTCGTGGTGTTCAGTGATCACCGACAGATCACCCTCCATGCGGCCAATACGAGCGATCCCGTTCCAGAAGCCCACCTCACCCGTGTACAAGACAACAACGCCATTGGGTGCGTAGTACCCAAGGTCACCGACCTCTGGATCATCACCACTCGGCATGCCCTCCATAGTGAGCCCACCATCGAGCCTCGCGACCTTCTCCTGCCCACCGAAATCAGCGAAGGTCAAGGTGACTGGGAGGCGATCGAGCAAGTCTCGTCCGGTGGGAGTGTCCCACACCGTGGCGCCCACAATGTCGTCTCCGATGATCAAGTGGATGGGAGTGTCGTGCACAGTTTCACCTGTTTCTACTGGCTGTTTTGCTGGATCCGCGGTGCAGCCGAGTAGGCAGAAGGTCATGGCCGCTGCAACGACGGTTGGCCTCGCACGCATGCGGATCACTGCCCGACAATGACCCGGAAATCGCCGGGCACGGAATGAAGCTGCCAGACGCGTTCAGCGAGCGCCGCAGGATCGTAGAGCGGATCGCCGCCACCGATGGCGCCGGGGATGATGAGCTGCCGGACGTTGACATGCTTGTCGACGACGGCGTCGTGAAGCATCGCGCCATACGCCGACTCACCAGCGAAAGCGGTCGACGTACCCGCGACGATGCCATTCGGGTGGACGGCGCTCGCGCCGTTGATGAGGAGGATCGAGCCGACGCCGCGCGCCATCATGCCGGGCAGAACCTGCCGGATTGCCGCGACGGGACCAAGAATCGATTGCTCAGTCGCGGCCTGCAGATCTTCCACCGTCGTGTCGAGCACCGGCTTCAAGAACTCCGCACTGGGCACCGGGCTGAACTGCAGCACCTCGATCGGACCAAGCTCCTCCGCGGCCTGCGTGAGCGCCCGGGCGAGGGACTCACGGTCGCGCACATCAGCAACGTATCCCCTCGCAGTGATCCCCTCCCCAATGAGATCCTGCTCCAGGGCCTGGAGTTTTCCCGCATTGCGGGAGATGAGAGCGACATCGAAAAGCTCCCGGCCGAAGCGCCGAGCAACAGCGGCACCGAGACCGGGGCCAGCCCCAGCGATGGCGATGGTAGGCATAATGGTGGTTCCTTTCGTGTGGACCTTTACTATCGACGTCCACGCTACGACGATCCTGCGTCGGCTGGAAGACCCTGTGAGTACCACCAATACGGTTGCCAATGCGAGAATGGTGGGCATGGACGGCACGGACGGCGAACACACCGTAGTCTTCATCCACGGGCTCGGCGACAGCCCCGACGCGTGGAACTACCAGGTCAGCCACCTTCCGTCCGGATTCACCGGCATGGCCATCGGAATTCCTGGCCTCAGGGCGGGGGAAGAACCCAGCGGGGAATTCTCACTCGCCGCCGCCGCGGCGGGCATCGTCGCGGAGTTGGACCACCGGGGCGTCGATAAGCTTCACCTGTGCGGACTGTCGTTGGGGGCGATGATCACACTGCAGATAGCCATCGACTACCCGGAGCGAGTGCGCTCACTCACCCTGGCGGCCGGACAGGTGAAGCCACCGCGGGTATTGATGCGGATCCAGACCACGGTCATGCGGCTCGTGCCGGCGCGATTGCTTGCCCGGAGTGGCGTGCGAAAGCCCCAGCTGCTGTCCGTTCTGCGCGGCGTAGCAGAGGCAGATTTTTCCACCCACCTGGCTGACGTCACCGCACCGACATTGGTACTCTGCGGATCCAAAGATCGGGCAAACCTGCCAGCCGCGCGTGCCCTCGCCGCCGGCATCCCCGACGCCGACCTCAACTTCATCGGCGGCGCCGGGCACCAGGCGAATACGCAGAAGCCCGAGCTCTTCACTGCTGCCCTGAATGGGTTTCTCAGAAGCCAGAATCGATAGAGCGCAGAGCTCAAGCGGCCAGCGGGACACGGAGAGTTGCCAGCACCTACGAGGGACCCACCACCTACCGAGATGGATACCAGCACGGTTTGCCAGGAACCCAAAACCCGGCGCCGACAGCGCGAGCCGACCCCCGCCGGTTGATGGCCCAGTCTTATAACTGACACTTGAAGAACGGAAGATTCCCTTGATACCCTACAGGGGTAACCTGCCCCATCGAGCGTGTCGGGAAGGGGGCGGCGTGCCGCTTCAAGAGTCAGGACGAACGGGCGATCCCCCTCCGGCTGCAATCGCCGTACGAGGCGCTCGGGTGCACAACCTGAAGAACCTCGACCTTGACGTGCCCCTAAATGCGCTGGTTGCAGTCGCAGGAGTGTCCGGGTCGGGAAAATCGTCCCTGGCGCTAGGGGTGCTGTATGCAGAAGGGGCACGCCGATATATCGAGGCCCTGTCAACGTATACGCGACGGCGGATGTCTCAAGCAGCACGGGCGGATGTGGACGCGGTGCGCCACGTTCCTGCGGCGCTTGCGTTGCGCCAACGGCCCGGAGTTCCGAGTGTGCGGTCGACGTTTGGGACATCGACTGAACTCTTAAACGTGTTGAGGGTGATGTTCTCCCGCCTGGGGTCGCACCAGTGCCCGAACGGACACCGGCTCGCGCCCACGATCGACGTTGCAGCGGGTCTGGAGTTGACGTGCCCGGTATGCGGGATAGTGTTCGATCCCCCAGGGGCGGAGGATCTCGCATTCAATTCCGAGGGCGCCTGCCCGACCTGCTCCGGCACCGGCACGGTTCGCGATATCGACGATGACTCCTTGGTACCGGATCCATCGAAGACGATCGCCGACGGGGCAGTTGCTCCGTGGGGGATGTTTGGGTTGGCTTTAATGCCGCGAGTTGTCGCCGAGATGGGGGTACGCACCGACGTGCCCTACTACGACCTAACCGAGGCAGAACGGGAGGTCATCCTCGATGGGTCGGAGGAGAAGCGACAGATCCTAGCGCCATCCAAAAGCGGGAAGCTGTTCGACCTGAGCGTCACCTATCGCAACGCGCGCCAGGCTGTGCGCGAGGCGATGCAGAATGCCACAAGCGAGAAAGGCCTCGCGCGCGTGAGTCGCTTCATCACGACCCACACTTGCCCGACCTGCCACGGCACGCGCCTATCTGAAAAGGTGCGCAGCACGAAGCTGGCGGGTATCGATCTCGCGCAGGCCAGTGCGCTCACGTTGGATGAAGCCGTCGCGTGGGTACCGACCGTGATCGAGGAACTTCCTTCGGACATGCATCCGATGGCACGTGTGATCGCGAGCCAGTTCGCCGAGATGGCCCGGCGTCTCGTGCAGCTCGGGCTGGGCTACCTTACCCTCGACCGTGCCAGCACCTCATTGTCAACCGGGGAGCGGCAGCGGGTACAACTGGCTCGGGCGGTTCGCAACGAGACCACCGGGGTGCTGTACGTGCTCGATGAGCCTTCCGTCGGGTTACACCCAGCCAACCTCGACGGCTTGATTGGAGTTATGCGAGATCTTCTTGACGGCGGCAACTCCGTGGTGATGGTCGATCATGACGTACAGATGCTGCGCGAGGCGGACTGGATGATCGAGATCGGGCCGGGTTCCGGCACCGAGGGCGGCACCATCCTCGCTCAGGGCGACCTGCCTACCGTGACCGCAGACCCGTCCTCCCTGATCGGCCCGTTCCTGATGGGAGCCGAGAACCCGATCGTGCGCGAGCGGGCGAGCGCGGAGAACGTGTTCGAGCGGGGCGACTTGCACCTAGTGACGTCGTCGATCCACACGGTGCACGCGCTGGATGTGAAGATCCCGCAGGGCCGGCTGACGGCAGTGACGGGTATGTCCGGCTCCGGAAAGACCACCTTGGTGCTCGACAGCCTCATCCCCGCGCTTCATTCCCTCCACAGCGACGAACCACTTCCCGACCACGTCGTCTCCCTGGATACAGCCGGCATCACCCACGCGAATGTGGTGGACGCGACCCCGATCGGGGTGAATGTACGCTCCACAATCGCAACCTACTCCGGAATTCTCGACGACCTGCGCCGCGCCTACGCCGCCACTGACACCGCGACGCAGGCTCAGCTAAGCGCAGCGGACTTCTCCTACAACACTGGCTCGCTGCGATGCCCGCGCTGTGAGGGAACCGGTCAAGTCGTTCTCGACGTGCAATTCTTGCCCGATGTCGACATTGCCTGCCCCGACTGCCACGGCACCCGATATGCACCCAACGCCGACCAGTATCTCCTCGAAACCACCGACGGCCCCCGCTCGTTGCCAGCGCTGTTTGCGATGACCGTACGGCAAGCGCACGGTGCCCTCGGCGGACGGACAAAGATCCAGAAGAAGCTCCAAACCTTGATCGATCTGGGTCTGGGCTACCTCAACCTCAGCGAGAACACGCCCGCACTATCCGGCGGAGAAGCGCAACGCCTCAAACTTGCAGGCGAGCTCAGCCGCGACCAGTCAAATACCCTGTTCGTGCTCGACGAGCCCTCCGTCGGCCTGCACCCGTTGGACACCCGCGTGCTCATCGGCGTCCTCGACCGTCTCCTCGCCAAGGGCGCGACGATCATCGTCATCGAGCACGACCTCGACCTCATCGCCAATGCCGACCACATCATTGACCTGGGCCCCGGAGGCGGCGCCGCAGGCGGACGCATTGTTGCCACCGGCACGCCCGAACAGGTCGCCGCGAACAACAGCAGCATCACTGGACGCTACCTGCGCTCCTTACTACAGATAGATGCCTCCTGAGGTGGCCGAGACTCAGCCTCAATCGAGCACGTGGGCAGCAAAGCAACACTCGAAGCCGTGAGCTAGAACGGCAACCTTTGGCCCCAGCGCAATGGTGCGTCAACACAGACCTAAAGCAAAGGGTGCTGTTGCAAAGTTGAGGCAGTAGGAAGAGCGACGTGAAATAATCACAGCCATGGGTATCTTCTCGGGTCGTCATTTCCCTCGCGAGGTCATCCTGTGGGCGGTGCGGTGGTACTGCCGCTACGGGGTGAGCTACCGAGACTTGGAGGAAATGATGACCGAGCGGGGCGTGCCGGTTGATCACACCACGATCTACCGCTGGGTCCAGAAATACGCCCCTGAGCTGGACAAGCAAACACGGTGGTACCGGCAGGTACCTGATTGGCAGGCCAGTTCCTGGCGGGTGGATGAGACCTATATCCGGGTCGGCGGCAGGTGGTGCTACCTCTATCGGGCGATCACCGCCGGTGGCCAGACCCTGGACTTTTACCTCTCTCCGAAGCGGAACGTGGCCGCAGCGAAGCGTTTCCTGGCCAAGGCCCTCAGATCCAATGCGTCAGCCGGGTATCCCAGAGTGATCAACACCGATAAAGCACCCTCCCTAGCCAGGGCAATCGCCGAGTTGAAGTCAGAGGGAATCTGCCCGCCAACAGTGGAACACCGGCAGGTGAAATACCTCAACAACATCCTGGAAGGCGACCATGGTCGGCTGAAGCGGATCCTCGGGCCGAAAGGCGCGTTTAAGAACCGGACATCTGCATATCGGACGTTGAAGGGGATGGAGGCGATGCACTCATTGCGGAAAGGGCAAGGCACGATGTTTGCCTACGGGCAACCGAACCCGGACGCGGTGATCGTCAACCGGGTCTTCGAGACGGCCTGAGAACGCCCACACGCAGCAACCATTAGGGAATGAGAAACTGAGTCTTCGCTGCTCTCCGCCCAACTTTGCAACAGCACCAGTTTCCAACTCACCGTCCAGCTCTAGCGCCTCCAAGAGCCTGGGGAGCCACCATGAAGCCGGAAACCTCTCACTTCGAATGAACCAGTAGAAGTCCTTGAGCTCAGCCTTGTCTTCCGGATGTGCCTTGACGTGATGAACCCGCTCGTCCCAAAGGTTAGCAAGCTGGTCACGGATAGCGTCGTCGACGATTTCGGTGTGCATGAATGACCAAGCCGTGTGCCCGATCGCTTCACCACGCGTCTCAGGGTCCGCTCGTGTGTAGAACTCGGTGCGTAGCGGGTCATCTTCGCCGATGTGCCCTCGAATGATCGCTGCAACCACCCACTGGCCGATCCGTTGCTGCGGAGAAACGTCGTTACCCCACCCGATCGCGACCTTATCGGCGCTTTCGATCGCGGCAATCATCGGGTCCGAAAGGAGTCGATAGAGATCTGGGTGGTAATAGTGCATGGCGATCGCTGTCGTCATCGCGACCTGTTGGTTCCGATCGGACCCCAAGTGCGTGCCGAAGTAGGTGGGGAGACTCTCCACGAGCCAATCGTGAGCATGGGTGAATAGTCTTCCGAGCCCCTCACCGAGGACCGCCCGCGAGGCTCCCCGAGGATCATCCAGCGCGAGCTGATCACTGAGTGCTTCGATGGCTCGGGAGTGCCATGGGCGATCCTCGCCGAGGCCAACAAGGTTGACTAACCCCCGGAGCAAGATGGGCCACCTCCAGTTCAGCGAGACCATAAGCGGATCCCATTCAGACTCCTCGCCCAGCGTACCGACGTACTCACTCCATTCAGAAGTTCCGGATGCAGCGGCCAGGAGTTGATTCGCGATCTGGCTCAGTTGCTCCTCGGAAAGCTTCGCATCCGAGGCTTTTGAAGCCAAGTGGGTCAGGAACCGGATCGCAACTTTCTTAGTCTCCGTGAAGTCGGGATCGTCATCGAAGCGCCCACTCTCGACCGGAAAATCAGACGCATCGGAATGACCGAGGATGTCCGCGATGAGAGCCAATACTTGCGTCCAAGGTAGGTCAAGTTCAGCCTTGAACGCTCCCTCCCAGCCGTTGAGCAAGGCCCGCAAGTAGGTCGGGCGTAATCGGTGGGCGAGATCTCGCTGTCCAGCCAATGCCTGTGGGTTGCTGGTGATGACCGTCTCAAGCACTCTTGCCTGTCCTTCATGGGAAGGCCTTGGACCCCAGCCGTCGCCCTTGTCATGCCAGCCTTCCAATTGGGACACGAGTTCCATCGGCTCCAGGGCTACCATCTCCACCAGAGCCATCGGGCTGTTCGGACCAGTCCAGCCCGAAGTCTTCAATGTGGGACGCAAGGGATCGTCGACTACGCCGTCTTCAGCGTCTAGCTCGTCCAATTGCTCCCGGAGAATGCTCGGCAGGAGTTCTCGCCCAACACCGGCCAGCACACGGTGCCGCCAATGCCTTTCCAATTGTGCGATCTCGTTCTGAGTCTCGGCATCTGACTCACTCTGGTCACACAGGTTGCGCTTGAGTCGCGCTGCTGCCCGCTCCGTGACGTGACCTGATGCCAGCACGTTTTCCAGTGGGTCAAGTTCAGCAGGAGACACAGTGCCTAGCGCTTGGAGGAGCCTAATGAAGTCCGAGACAGCGAGTTGGTCGCGGGACTTGGCGTCCAGCATGAGCTCCCGCGCGACCGAAACCAGTTCGGCGTTCACAGTCTCTTCAGCCGCCTGGCGCCCAAGGACGTGCGCGACTGCATAGAGCGAGATGCGGCGCACGATGAGGGTCGAGTTCCCGTTGAGTGCCGCCCATGCCGCAAGTGGTTCACGCTCCAGATGCTCAACTGCCGCGTCGCGCACGGCATCGATCAACGCATCCTGAACCTCGTGGTGGTTGTTCCGCCCCTGGGCGATCTCAAAACGTCCATAGCCGCTGTGGTCGTAGTCCTCTCCGATACTCCGTTCTTTCTCTTCGTAGAGGGTGAGCCAAGGAAGGATGACCTTCAATGCGCTCCCCCCTAAAGCACGGGTCACCCTTGGAAGCCCGCGTGAATACCAATGTGCCTTCAACTCGGTCACCGGGTAACCATCAGTCCCCGCATCCTTTCTTGGCCGGAACAACTTATTTGCGAACGAAACACCGAACTTCGTTTCGCCACCCTCCAGCAGGTTGACAGCAAATGACACGAGATCCCGCGGGTCAGTACGCCACCCGTAACCGCTAACCTTCCAGCCATCTATGACCGGCTTCAAATTGGCGGCGATGGCCGAAGGCATGCGGGAGCCCGCAGAGAATACGATTCGGCGGACCCAGGAGTTGCTACTACCTGCCAGGGAGCCTAGAACTTCGGCAACTTCGGCAGGCACATGCTCCGCCATCAGATTCAAGTAGCTAGCTTCAGGCCAGTACTTCTCGCTAACAGTGCCGTCGCTTCCGACCTCTGGTTCGGGCGGACTGCTGAACGCTCCAGCGTCAGCGAGCGGCTTGACCCAGAGCGGATTCTTAAGCCCTTCGTAGAAGGCTCGACGAAGTTGGAAGGAAGTCAATCTACGCAGCGCCGCTTGAATCTGCTCTTCGGTAGGAACCTGATACTCAGCCACCGACCTCGCCTCCCTCATTGAGCTGATTGGCCTCGGCGAGCAGGTCCTCAATCGCGTGCAGGCTGTCGAAGAACTCAGCTCTGACACCGTCCATTAGAGTCTCGGCCAGCTCAACCTGCCGCCTCAGGTCGTCATCGGAAGGGATTGACTCCGGACCGCTTTCCTCGTCGTGGAGGTGCGCCCACTTCACGAAGAATACAGTGATCTCCCTCCACTCACGGACCACCGGATGATTGGCATTTCCGTCATCGGTGAGCAGCGCGGCAGCATTGGCCGCTACTCGGCCATCTTCGGCTACAGCAGCTTTGACCAGTTCATGGAGGAAAACTGCCAACTCTTTCGGGACGGGAACGTTCTCCACCTCTTGAAGGAGATCAAGGTTCGGAAAGCGCGCAACGAGGGCCGGCAGCTTCCGTACGTGGGTCGAACTCCTTGGGCCACCACTCGCAGATCCCGCGCTCCCGAGGGCCTCTGGAAGGCGATTCATGACTTCTCTCATTGAGTGACAGATGTGCGAGACACGAGTCCGCTCATCGCCCGGCTTAGAGGCACTGGCAAGCAATTCACGAGCCGCCCGGTACATGCTCGCCAGGTCTGGGCGCTTCTCTTCCAGCCAGTCCGTGATTCGCGCTTGGCGATCTTTAGACGTTTGCACTAGTCCGTTCAAGGCCCATGATCCTCCCCTAACTCATCGGCTACCCGAGCCGCGAACTCCAGGTCGGTGCGGATGACGTACTTCTCCGCCCCAACCGACCTGTCGCGCAGGGCACCAACCACGTCGGTCACGGCCGACATGTCGGCCTCGGCTGGACGTGTGACCTCGACGATGCGCCGCTGGGCTGCGGACTTCGGATTAGGCAGGTGGGCCTTGTGAGCTTGAAGACCTGTCGCGCTTTGACGGACACGCCTAGGTCGGCAGCCTCGGGCAGGTAGCACACGGGCCCGGCCTTGTAATTGGCAGTCGTTGAGGGGAAGCGGGCGCTAGCCTTGGCCTCAATCTCGGGGCTGACCTCGTCGAAGCGATTCTCGGCGTATGCCAGTAATATCACCCCTAGTATCACGGCGCGGAACTGCCGGCCGACAGCGAGAAGTGAGCTTGGCGCTTGTCAGTCGCTGTCCAGAGCGTAGCCCGAACTCTGGCGAGGTCAGTCGCTCTCACGCTTTGTTCCATTCTCTGAGCTCCTGGCGCATCGCGCGCCGGATCATGCTGTGCGACTGAGGGTTCTTCAGCAATTCTTGATAGGTCGAGCCGTCCCTGTCAGCTCGCAGCCAGTCCAGGCACGCTTGGGTCTCCACCCTCAGATCATCACCGCCAGCTTCGTCGCACCACTCCTCGATTAGGTCGGCTTCCTCGTAGAAGGCGACGGTCTGCTCGTGAAACGTGTGGGTGGGCACCACGACTCTGGAGCTGTAGTGCACCCAACGCTGAAGCAGCAGGTTTACTCCGTACGGCGACAGGGAGGCGATCCGCGAGGAAAGGATGGTGGGCGCCACCGTGTAGAGTTTATCGAAGTTTGCTGCCTGGTGTCTTCTCTGACTCGTCACTTCGGGGTGGATGTTAGGCAGCGGCATCAGGTTGAAGTTGCCTCCCGTCCAACCCAGCTCGTCGATTTCCTTGCGGTTTGTCACCTCAGCGACGAGGACCTGCCAAGCGAGATCGACGCCATTCGTGCGCATCGAACACGGGTGCTGTAAAACCACGACTGAGCGCGCTTTTACCTTACCTGTGGACCCGGGCAGATCCACTTTGGTAAACACATCGCCAGTGAAGATGGGTCGTGTCGCTCCCACTTCGTCTCCGCGCGCCCGGTAGAGAGCATCCCAACCGGGGACACCCTCTACATACGGGGATTCGAGGTCGTGACCCAAGATCAGCCCTTCATGCGAATCGACTGGCTGCCGTCGCCCGCCTCGAACACCTCAAAATCTGACCGATACCGTTCGCGCCAATCTGGGTCGAACTCCGACAGCAGCGCGTCGGGGTCTACATGACCGCTCGCGAACTCGAACACTAGGTCAGCGCGGTTGGCCGCGTAGAGCACGATAGGCGTGACAGGAGCAGAGGAAGATAGCGGCATCTCGAACCAGGAAGCGATCTCATCGACCATGTAGTGACTCGTGATCAAATCGCACGCCGCAAGCAGGCTTGCAATCCGAAAACGGCTTTCGCCCGATGCCTTCTCACCCTTCCGCCACTTCTGCACTGCAGGCACACTCACGCGAACCATCCGCGCTATGTCGCGCCACGCGAATCCGAAATCCGCCAACTCGGTGAGCATCGATGTCACACTGGCTTTGCCTCGTTCAGTTGCCGCCATGCGCCACTCGTCCTCGTGGGTGCGCTTGTGAAGGTCGTCGACATCGTCGTGAAGCGCGCGGGCGACACTCCGGATACCTCCGACCTCCGTCGTCCGACGAGGCGGTGTCAGTCGCGTCTCCGTCAGATTCCGAGTGAACGTGGATTCGCCCGCGGTGGCGCGTGTTCCCAGTGCTGACTCCACTGCTGCATTCCGCATCAACGTATCAGTCATTTCGCAGCACTTCCTCTCGTAGTCGATCGGTAATCACACTCTCAAACAGCCCGCGCACCGGCTCATGTAGTGAGTCGGCCTGGCTCAGTATGAAGTCCACGTCAAACTCGGGCACTTCGTCGGCTGCTTGCCAGAAACTGTCGATGTCCAGCTTGAAGAGGGGACCCGGAGACGGGAGCGGGCGACGCAGATCGGGCGTCGACTGCACGGCATAGTCGTTCTGCGCGCCGTACCTCAACACCAATGCGTGATCGCTACCCCCTGAGTAGACGAAGACCCCTTCGTTGGCCACCGGTAAGAGGCCCAACTCCTCACCAACGTGCGTGGGCCCCAGCAGGGAAGCATCCACCCACTGCTCCCACGCGGGCACGCTACTTCCGTTCTCGGCGGGAACCCTAATCTCGTCGATGTACCGAAGCCCGATCCGCTCGACTCCGGCCGGGGGCGCAACTGCCAGGCGCGCCTGAAACACGATGTCGAGCAAGTTACGCATCCTATTGTAACTTCCGTAGTCGGTGGTCTCGATCACCAGGCTGTCTGGGCGGACCGACAGCGCAGTCCGCTTGTCGCGACTAGTCCACCTTGGGAAGCTCCTGACGACCTGGTGCTGAGTCGGCGGACCATCCGTGTTTGCCTCCAAAGTAACTGAGACTTCGTTCATCTCGCCTGGCAAGGGCAGCAGGTGCTTGACTCGCGCCGACAACGCCGCCACCTGCTTGCGTTCGAGTGGCTCGCACGGCGGATGCCGCACCTCAATCGCCATCAGGACGATGGGCGCGCTCGGGTAAATCTCTCGCTCCCTCACGTAGATCATGCTACCTGTGTTGCAACCAAAACGACAACCAGAAACGCCGTTCCGTTCTGTGTTACACCGCCCAGCGATACCCCTAAGCTCAGAGAGCAGAGCCCGCAGGCTGATCGGCCCGCCATCGTTCGCGGAGCGCATCGTGAATCACAGCGGGGCGATTGTAGAGGGTCTTGAAGCTTGGTTGGTCGGAGCCATCAATCAGATGTCTGTGGTCTACCCGGACCGCTTCGCGTTCTACCTTTAACTATTAGGCCCCGCACGCAAACAACCAGAAACACCATTAAGCCCGGGACTTGACAATTTCTGATCTGTGGCTCAACCACGGCTAGCCAATGCTCGACGGCTTCACCAACGCTAGGGACTTCAACCACAGGGACAACAGCAGCCGGAGACTGCCACACCCCAAGATCAATGGACCTTCGAACACCAGCAAGCCACGCCAGAGCTGCAAGATCATCCGGGAAAGTGTTTGGTGCCTTGTGCGCCTGGCCATCCGGGCCAAGGTATCTCGCCTGAACCCGCCCGCTAGGAAGTTTTCGGGTGGAACCCCAAGAATTCCGTGCCATAAACGTGCCATAACTACCCCTGCCCGGTACCGGACAGTCGCGCCGGGCCAAGGTGTCGTGCCATAATGGATCTGTCCTTGAGCAGGACAAACACCGGAAACGGAAAACAGGCCAGAAGGTGAAAACACCCTCTGACCTGCTTGTCTGTGGAGCATAGGAGAATCGAACTCCTGACCTTCTGCTTGCAAAGCAGATGCTCTACCAATTGAGCTAATGCCCCATGTTCCTGGTGGGCCTAGCAAGAATCGAACTTGCGACCTCATCGTTATCAGCGATGCGCTCTAACCGACTGAGCTATAGGCCCTGGGAACAGAGAGTACATTACCCAGACGGGCACAAATAAGACAAATCGCCTGGTTAGACACGTTAAAGTGCTTAACCAGGCGACTGCCTTCTACTAGCCGTTAGGCCTCTTCTTGCAGGCGCATTTGGATGCCTCCGAAGAGGTCGACGATGGCGTTGTAGATGATCGCGCCGAGGGGAGCCAGGACGGTCACGAGGATGGCCCAGATGGCGCCGAGGAGGGCTGCGATGGAGATGACGAGCCCGAAGCTGATGACTTGGTCTGCGCCGACGTCACCGATGAGGGAGTTGGCTTTGTCCCAGACTCCGGCGGCGTCCATTCCGATGTAGAGCAGGACGACGGTGAGGAGCCAGGCGACGAGGCCGACGAGGGACATGGCTAGGGCGACTCGGAACGCGGAGAGTGGGGCTATCCGGGTGATCGCTACGTCTCGCTTGGCCATGGTTTACTCCTCGTCCTCGGTGAGGTCGTCCAGGCTGGTTTGGTTCTTCTTAGCCAGGTCGGCGGGTCCGTCGGCTTCACCCTTGGCTACTGCTTCGGCCTGTTCCTCGCCTTCGCCTTCGACGTTTTTGTCGATGGCGAGCAGTTCGACGCCGTCTTCGAGGTTGACCAGGCGCACGCCCATGGTGGCACGGGACGAGGGGCGGATCTGATTGACTTCGGTACGAATCACTCCGCCGACGGAGGTGATGGCGAGGATTTCGTCGTCTTCGTCGACGGCGAGGGCGCCGATGAGGCGGCCGCGCTTCGGGGTGTACTTGAAGGTGACCACGCCGAGGCCGCCACGACCCTGGGAGGTGTATTCGCTCAGTGCGGTGCGCTTGCCGTAGCCGCCGGAGGTGGCCACGAGGAGGTATTCGCCGTCGCGGACGACGCACATGGCGAGGAGCTGGTCGTCGCCGCGGAAGCGCATGCCCTTGACGCCGGCGGTGGCGCGGCCCATGGGGCGTAGTTGTTCGTCGTCGGAGCTGAAGCGGATGGACTGGCCTTGCTCGGAGACGAGGAGGAGGTCGTCGTCTTCGGCGCAGAGGGCGGCGCCGATGAGGCGGTCGTCCTCGTTGAGGTTGATGGCAATCAAACCGGCGGAGCGGGCGGATTCGTAGTCCGTGAGGCGGGACTTCTTCACGCGGCCGTGGGCGGTGGCCAGGACGAGGTAGGGGGCATCTTCGTAGCTTTGGAGCTGGATGACCTGGGCGATGCGTTCTTCTGGCTGGAATTCCAGCAGGTTGGCCACGTGCTGGCCGCGGGCGGTGCGGGAGGTTTCGGGCAGTTCGTAGGCCTTGAGGCGGTAGACGCGGCCGAAGTTGGTGAAGAAGAGGATCCAGTCGTGGGTGGAGGAGACGAAGAAGTGGCGGACCACGTCGTCTTGTTTGAGTTCAGCTCCGCGCACACCCTTGCCGCCGCGGCGCTGCGACTTGTAGGCGTCGACCTTGGTGCGCTTGGCGTAGCCGGTGGAGGTGATGGTGACCACGACGTTTTCGCGGGCGATGAGGTCTTCTTCGGAGACGTCACCGGTGGCGGCGATGATCTGGGTGCGGCGTTCGTCGCCGTACTTGGTCACGATCTCTTCGAGCTCGTCGTGGACGATGGAGCGCTGGCGCTCGGGCTTGGCCAGGATGTCCTTGAGGTCGGCGATCTTGAGCTCGACCTCGGCCAGTTCGTCGACGATCTTTTGTCGTTCGAGAGCGGCGAGGCGGCGCAGCTGCATCGCGAGGATGTGGTCGGCCTGGATCTCGTCGACGTCGAGAAGCGACATGAGGCCGGTACGGGCCTCTTCCACCGTCGGGGAGCGACGGATGAGGGCGATGACTTCGTCGAGCATGTCGAGGGCCTTGACCAGGCCGCGGAGGACGTGGGCGCGTTCTTCCTTTTCGTCGAGGCGGAACTGGGTGCGCCGGACGATGACCTCGATTTGGTGCGCGACGTAGTAGCGCAGCATCTGGTCGAGGCGGAGGGTGCGCGGCACGCCATCGACGATGGAGAGCATGTTCGCGCCGAAGTTGGTCTGCAGCTGGGAGTGCTTAAACAGGTTGTTCAGCACGACGCGCGGCACGGCGTCGCGCTTGAGGGTGACCACGATGCGCAGGCCCACGCGATCGGACGATTCGTCCTCGATCTTGGAGATGCCCGCGAGCTTGCCCGAGGCAACCTGCTCGGCGATGTTGGCGATGAGGTTATCGGGGTTGACCTGGTACGGAAGCTCGGTGATGACGATCGTCTGGCGGTTGTTGGCCTCCTCGATGGAGGTGACACCACGCATGCGGATCGAACCACGGCCGGTGGTGTACGCGTCCTTGATGCCGGAGTCACCGACGATGAGCCCGGAGGTCGGGAAGTCGGGGCCTTTGACGAAGGACATGCAGGCCTCGAGGGCCTCCTTCTCATCGGCGTCGAAGTTCTCCAGGAGCCAGTAGATGGCGTCGGCGAGCTCGTTGAGGTTGTGCGGCGGGATGTTCGTTGCCATGCCCACGGCGATGCCGCCGGAGCCGTTCATCAGGAGGTTGGGCACGCGCGCCGGCAGGACGTCGGGTTCCATGGTCTTGCCGTCGTAGTTCGGGGAGAAGTTGACGGTGTTCTCACGGATGTCGCGGACCATCTCCATGGCCAGCGGCGACATCTTGCACTCGGTGTATCGCATGGCGGCGGGGCCGTCGTTGCCGCGGGAGCCGAAGTTACCCTGGCCGTCGACCAGCGGGTAGCGCATGTTCCACGGCTGGGCGAGGCGCACCAGCGTGTCATAAATAGCAACGTCGCCGTGCGGGTGGAACTGACCCATCGTGTCGGACACGGGTCGGGCCGACTTCACGTAGCCGCGCTCGGGGCGGTAGCCGGAGTCGAACATGGCGTACATGATGCGGCGGTGCACCGGCTTCATGCCGTCGCGGACCTCCGGCAGGGCGCGACCCACGATGACGGACATCGCGTAATCGATGTAGCTGGTCTGCATCTCCTCATTGATATCGATGGGGAGAATCCGGTCGAAGAGGTCTTCTCCTCCGGTGTTATCGTCGCTCATGGGCGCCTTCCTGATAGGGATCTAGACCCAGGCAATTCTACCCTTCCGCGGCTATAAAGGCCGCTTCCGCGCCCCAAGGAAGCTTATCGACGTCCCAGTGGTATCACTCTGGTATCAATGAGGACATGGCGATGACCCTGAGATTGACCCCGGAACAAGACCGCGCGCTCACCCTGCTGGCCGAGGCTCAAGGCTCCAGCAAGCACGAGGCCGCGGTGCGCGCCATCCTCAGCTCCGCTTCCCGTCTGCTTAACGACGCCGCGGTGGCCCAACTCGCCCACGATCTCATCCCCGGTCGTGCGGCCCTTCAGGCCCGCCTGCGGCAGGCCCGGGGATAGCAGCAGATAGATGCGCCCCCTCAGCCCGGAGCAGCTCCTGCTTATCGCCGATGAGTTCTGCGAGTTCCATCGCTGCCAGGTCCGTTCCTTCTCCGCCCTCGTCGCGGCTGCAGCGGTGCCGGGTGCCCGCCTCGACGGGGTGTGGGTGCACGCGTCTGTGTCCGCAGCGGCGGCGGCACTCCAGGAGGCGGTCAGTCAGCTCCGGCCGCTGGACAGGCACAACGCGGAATTTGGGGCGCTGTGCCGTGAGGTATATCTCCACTGGGCGACATAACGCTCACCAGATCTTGCTCTGAGATCACGGGAGTGTGTAGAGTTTGTAACCGTTGTGGTTGCAGTTAATTAGAGTGAAACATGTGACTCGAAGGATCTGCGGCGGAAGAACCACAACGACAGCGATCTCCGTCGTTGTCCCCACCAGCTTTTTAGCCGGTGAGTGCAACCATGGTGATCGCTTTTTGCTGTCTCAGGCAAAAGTCTCGGGTTAAGATAGGTGCTTTCCATCACACGACGAAAGGCTCCCCATGTCCGATCTGTCCCAGCTGCTCAACGATGACAAACGCGAGGCCGTTGTCGCCGACCTGGCCACTTTCGCCGACGCGACCGTCTCCGCCCAGTCCGGAATCACCGGCACCGCCATCAAGGGCGCCGTCGCCGCGGCAAAGAAGGTGGACGGCGACATCATGACCAAGGGCGTTCGCCGCATGCTGCCCGACATCCTCGGCGACCTCCAGCCGCACTGGCAGGCCTACCAAGAGGATGCGGCCGGAGCAGCCGACTTCGGGTCCTTCCTCGAGGGCCGGAAGGACCAGGTCATCGATTCTCTCATGGGCGTGGCCGACCGCAACGCCGAGCAGATCACGGTCCCGGCGCTGGCCAAGGCCTACAACGCCCTGCGCGGCAAAGGTGCCAAGGTCATTGAACCGACCGTCCCCGAGTTCGGCCGGATCCTGGAAAAGCACATGAACTAGACGTCCAAGAAACGGACGTCCTTCGCCTTGCGGGTGATGAAGGAACGGCGGGCCGCCACATCATCGCCCATGAGGATGGAGAAGAGCTCGTCTGCCCGCTGGGCATCGAGCAGATCCACGCGACGCAGCAGGCGGGTGTGTGGGTCGAGGGTGGTCTCCCACAGCTCGGACGGGTTCATCTCGCCCAGACCCTTGTAGCGCTGGATGCCATCATCGGTGTTGATCTTGCGTCCGGCGGCCAGGCCTTCCGCAATCTCCGAGTCGCGCTCCGCATCCGAGTAGGCGTAGCCGGGCTCGCCCGAACGCCACTTGAGCTTGTACAGCGGCGGGTTAGCCAAGTAGACGTGTCCCTCTTCGATCAGCTGCGGCATGAAGCGGAACAGCAAGGTCAGCAGCAGGGTCGCGATGTGCTGGCCATCGACATCGGCGTCGGCCATGAGGACGATCTTGTGATACCGCAGGCGCGAAATATCAAATTCCTCGTGGATACCGGTACCCAGGGCCGTGATGATGGCCTGGACTTCGGCGTTCTTGAGCACCTTGTCCATGCGGGCCTTTTCCACGTTGAGGATCTTTCCTCGCAGCGGCAAAATCGCCTGGTACATGGAGTCACGGCCGGCCTTAGCGGAACCACCGGCCGAGTCACCCTCCACGATGTAGAGCTCAGAAGCACTCGGGTCCTTGGAGCGGCAATCAGCCAGCTTGCCCGGCAGACCGCCGAGATCGGTCGCGGACTTCCGGCGCACCAATTCACGGGCCTTGCGGGCCGCGATGCGGGCCTGCGAGGAGGACACCGCCTTGCTCACGATCGCCTTGGCCTCCGCCGGGTTGGCCTCCAGCCAATCGCCCACATGGGAGTTGACCATGCGCTGCACGAAGGAACGAATCTCGGTGTTGCCCAGCTTCGTCTTCGTCTGGCCCTCGAACTGCGGATCACCGACGCGGACGGCTACGACAGCAGCGATACCCTCGCGGCAATCCTCACCGGTGACGTTCGGATCCTTATCCTTGATCAGACGGTGATCGCGGGCGTACTTATTCACCAGCGAGGTCAGCGCCGAGCGGAAGCCCTCTTCGTGGGTGCCACCCTCATGCGTGTTGATCGTGTTGGCGAAGGTGTGGACGGACTCCTTGTAGCCACTGTTCCACTGCATGGCCACTTCGACCTCGTGGTCATCGCCCTTGGCCTCAAAGCCGACGATCGACGGGTGGATAACAGACTTGGACTTGTTCAGGTGATTGACGTAGTCGACCAGCCCGTTCGGGTAGTGGTAAACCACCTTCTTTTCGCGCTTCTTCGGCGTCTTCGGGGCAGCACCGGCCGGTGCTTCTTCAGCCTCGATGTCATCGAAGGAAGAGCCGTCGATCGGCTGAGCGGTATCGCCCTCCTCCGCCAACGCCTCGAGTTCCAGCTCCGCCTCGGACACGCGCTCGTCCTTGAGCGTGATGGTCAGGCCCTTGTTGAGGAAGGCCATCTCCTGCAGGCGGCGCGCAATGACGTCGTAGTTGAAGTCGGTCTCTTCGAAGATCTCGGCGTCCGGCCAGAATCGAATCGTCGTGCCGGTACCGCGGGCGTTGCCACCCTCCACCAGATCTTCGGGCACAGCATTGTTGAAGTTTTGCAGCCAGTGCTTTCCATCGCGCTTGATGTCAGCCTCGACGCGGGTGGACAGCGCGTTGACCACGGAGATACCGACGCCGTGGAGGCCACCGGACACCGCGTAGGAATCAGAGTCAAACTTGCCGCCAGCGTGCAGCTGGGTCATAACGACCTGGACGGTCGGGGCACCGGACGGGTGCATCTCGACGGGAATACCGCGGCCGTCATCGACGACCTGGACGCCACCATCGTGCAGGAGAGTGACGTCGACCTTGGTGGCCTCACCAGCCATCGCCTCGTCGACGGAGTTGTCCACGACCTCCCACACCAGGTGGTGCAGGCCGCGGGTACCGGTCGAGCCGATGTACATGCCGGGGCGTTTACGGACTGCTTCAAGACCCTCGAGAATCGTGATCGATGACGCGTCGTAATTGTGTTCAGCGTTTGCCACGTGAAACGAACACTCCTCGCTAGAAGTTAATGTCAGACTTTCTCATTCTACACCCAGTGGGTTCCTACTAGCCATGGGGTCGCGCGCGTCGGAGGGCCTTTCTCGCGCGTTTTTGGGCGGGTCGCCTTATCCGTAGGTGTCGCGGGGTCCCCGGCCCTTGACATGGAGTGGACCTTTCCGCCAGCTTGGGGCTCGCGGGCCGTAGATCTTCAACTCCGTGATGATGCCCGGGCCCACTTTCTCCGCGATGACCTGCAAAATCTGTCGCTGCATCATCCGCAGGTTAGTCGCCCACGCCGTCGAATCACAGGTGATGAACAGTGAGGTGTCCTTGATCATCTCCACTTTTGTGTGCTGGGCGATTTTCTCACCGACCAGCTCATCCCAGTGACCATTGACCCATCCACCGGCCATCCCCTTCTTCCAGCCGCGGTTGTCAATCTCGCGGCCAAGAATCGAACCGAAAGTATCCACCTCCAGGGGTCGCCGTGGCGCCCTCCCGTCCGGCCCGCTGGGTCGCCTGGCATAGGTGCTTGCCGAGGCTCCCTTCTTCCGCACCGGCGTCCGGGGAGGAGTGCCGGCCCGCTTACTCGCGGCCTTGAGCATCTGTTCAAATGCTTGCGAGACTGGATCGGTCATTGCTGCTCCTGCAGGACGCTGATTCGCCCGCCCTCTCCTTGTTCGACGGTGACCGTGAAGCGGTTGACGGCGGCGTCGGCAAGCGAGGCGAGATTGGCGGGCAGATCGCCGTCGACGGCGGCGGTGATGAGCACCTGCTCGGCATCGGCGGCGAGTTCCACGAGCTTTTCGCGGCGGCGGGCATCAAGTTCGGCGAAGACGTCATCGAGGATGAGGACGGGATCGGTGCCATCGGAGCGCAGCAGCGAGAACTCCGCCAAACGCAGGGAGAGAGCGTAGGACCAGGTTTCACCGTGGGACGCGAAACCCTTGGCGGGTTCGGCGCCCAGGTGAAGGAGTAGATCATCGCGGTGCGGCCCGACCAGCGACATCCCGCGTTCGATCTCGCGCTGGCGCTTTCGGCCCAACTCGGCGAGCATCTCCGCCTCGATGAGCTCAGGATCAGTGGAGTCGATGTCCACGGTCGAGCGGTAGCTGATGGACACTTCGCGGGATTCGGGCGCGATACCGGAGTAGGCGGCGTGAATATGACCGGCGAGCTCGGCCAACACCACGCGGCGGGCGGCGATGACCTGGGATCCGAAGCTGGCCAGCTGGCCATCCCATACGTCGAGGGTGGCCAGGACGCTCGCGCCATCGGCGTCATCGTAGCCTCGCCGCAGCGCCGAACCAGCGGATTTGAGCAGCGCATTGCGTTGGCGCAGCACTTTGTCATAGTCCGCCTTCACCCCGGCCAGGCGGGGCGTGCGGGTGGCAATGATGTCATCGAGGTAGCGGCGACGCTCCGCCGGCTCACCCCGCACGAGGGCCAGATCTTCCGGGGCAAACAGCACCGTCTTCACCACGCCGAGGATCTCGCGGGGTGAACCCAACTTCGTGCGATTGATTTGGGCCTGGTTCGCGGCGTGGGGCTTGATCAGCAGATGCGCGGTGAGTTCGCGGCCCTGATTGACGGCTGTTACCGAAATCCGAGCATTCTGCGCTGTCGTTCGCACCAGCGGGGCGTCGTGGGAGACCCGATGGGAACTCAAATGCGCGGCATAGCCGAGGGCCTCGACGATATTGGTTTTGCCGAAGCCATTGCGGCCCACGAACAAGGTGATTCCCGGCTCCAGCTCCACGGTCAGTTCGGCCCAGGAGCGAAAATCACGCAGGTCAATCGTCTTGATGAAGATACTAAAGTCACCCCTCTCGGGATCTGCTGGGGCTTAGCCCGGCAGGCGAACCGGCATGAGCAGGTAGGTGAAGTGAGTCTCCGGGGTGGGGAAGGTGCCGTCCTCGTTGGCCTCGGGGAGTTCTTCGGGCTCGGGCACCAAAATGGCCGGGCGGGAGGGCTCGGTGAAGCCGAAAACGACGCGGTTGCTGTGCACCACGGCGAGTCCGTCGCGCAGGTAGCCGGGGTTGAAGGCGATGGTTAGTTCATCCCGACCGACGAAGGCGCAGGGAAGGCGCTCTTCCGCATGCCCGGAGTCGGTGCCGCCGGCGGAGAGGATGAGCTCGCCTTCGGAGAATTCCATGCGGATCTGGGCGTTGCGCTCGGTGACCAGGCTGACACGGCGGATTGCCTCTTGCAGCGGAGCAACCTCAACAGAGGCCATCGACGTGTGGGTCTTGGGCAGCAAGGGCTGGATGTTCGGGAAGTCCGCGTCGAGCATGCGGGTGGTGGTCTCCCGGTTTTCGGTATGAACACCAAAAAGGCCGGCGGCGCCGATCTGGTCGCCTTGGCCCACCGCAATCTCGACCGGGTCGCTGGCCTGAGCATCAAGCGTGCGGGCATTGTCCAGCAGCGTTTTCGCCGGGATGAGCAGCTTGGCGCTGACATCGGGGGACGTGGGGGTCCACTCGCAGGTGCGCAGCGCCAGGCGGAAGCGGTCGGTCGCGGCCAGCCGAAGCTGGGCGCCCTGGACCTCCACGTGGACGCCGGTGAGCATGGGCAGGGTGTCATCCTTGCCCGCGGCGGCGGCAACCTGGGTGACAGCTTCGGCGAACAGTCGCGGGTCGATCGTGCCGGTGACCTCGGGCAATTGCGGGATCTGCGGGTAATCGTCGAGCGGGATCAGGGGAAGCTCGAAGCGGGAAGAACCACAAGCGACGATGGCTTTGGAACCATCGGACTGCACATCAACCGGCTTGTTGGGCAACGTGTTGACGATCTCGGCGATGAGCTTGCCGGCCACCGCGATGCGTCCTGGCTCAGCTACCTCGGCAGCGATGCGCACCTTGGAGGACACTTCGTAGTCGAATCCTGCGAACTCCAAACCAGCATCATCGGCGGTGATGAGCATGGCCCGCAGGACCGGTTGCGTCACCTTGCTGGGAAGGCCTTTGGCCACCCAGGCCACGGCGTTGGCCAGGTCATCCCTGGACACCCGGAATGACACTGCTTGCGACTCCATGCTGTCGGGGCTCCTCAAACTTCGCTCTCTTGCCACTCAAATAACAATCACCAACGTACCCTACGCAGCCGCCGTCCAAGCACCCGTGATTGTCATTCGCCTCCGGCTGCTTCGAGCGAGCCCGGCAGTTCTCCCCACATCCTCTTTCTTCTAGTTAATTGAGAGTTAAAAAGATGGTAGTAACAGTAAGTCCTGTGGAAGCTGTGGACGGAGGCTGAAATCACAAGGTCCGGCGCCACATCTGCCTTGTGATTCCCGTGTGGGATTGTTGTGGATAAATCGGGGCACATGTGGATAACTCCGTCGAGGCGAGAGTTGTGCACAGATCCGGGGTCGTTGCTTCACACGCCATCAACAGCGAAACCGGGGTTGTCCACATGCCCGCGCGGAGCTGCTCAACCACCATTTAGTGCCCTGAATCACCTAGTTACATTGCTGTAATTACACAGGTGTGGATAACACTGTGGACAAAGAAAAACCGCCAGCGTCCTGGCGGTTACACAATGCTTATCGACGTCCCCGGGTCTTAATCCGCTGCGTCAACAGCTGGATTTCATCGTAGGTGTCCCGCTTTTCTGTCATCTCCTTGCGGATCTTCCGATCCGCGTACATGACAGTGGTGTGGTCCTTGCCGCCGAACTCCTGCCCGATCTTGGGCAGGGAGAGATCGGTGAGCTCGCGGCACAAATACATCGCCAGCTGCCGGGCATGGGCAACCGAGCGAGTCTTGCCCGCACCCGTGAGGGTGTCCTGGGAAATATCAAAATGCTCGGCGGTGACTTCCATGATGGTCGTCGCGGTGATGTCGATGTCATCGGCGTCGGGAAGGATCTCCCGCAGCGCGCTCTCGGCCATGTCCATGGTGATCGGCTCGTTAATGAGGGAGGAATACGCGGAGACGCGGATGAGCGCTCCTTCGAGCTCGCGGATCGACGAATCAAAACGCGAAGCAATGAGCTCCAAAATTGCCCGATCGATCGTGGTGCCGTCGGCCTGGGCTTTCTTCTCCAAAATCGCGATGCGGGTCTCCAAGTCCGGTGGCTGAATATCCACCGGTAGGCCGCTTTCGAAGCGGGTGCGCAGACGATCCTCGAGGGTGGTCAGCTCCTTCGCTGGGCGATCGGAGGAGAGCACAATCTGCTTGTCCGCCTGGTGGAGAGCGTTGAAAGTGTGGAAGAACTCCTCCTGCGTGCCCTCTTTGCCGGCGAGGAACTGAATGTCATCAACCATGAGGATGTCCAAGTTGCGGTACCGGCGTTTGAACGTTTCCTGCCGGTCATCGCGCACCGAGTTGATGTAGTCGTTGGTGAATTCCTCGCTGGAGACGTACTTGACCCGCAGTCCTGGCTGCAGCACCTGGGCGTAGTGGCCGATGGCGTGCAAGAGGTGGGTCTTGCCCAAGCCGGAGCCACCCCAGATGAACAGCGGGTTGTAGGCGCGAGCGGGGTTTTCGGCGACGGCGACCGCAGCACTATTGGCAAAGCGGTTGGAGGAGCCCACGACGAAGCTTTCGAAGGTGTAGCGCGGGTTGAGGGACTTTTCCCGGTTGGGATCGTGCGCTGGTTTCTCGCGCGGCAACCGCTGGCTTTGTTGGTAGACGGTGGGTTGCTGTGGTGCTACGGGTGCCGCTGGCGTCTCGACGACCGCATGCGTCGTCGTCCATCCCGTCGTGGCTTCGGGCGTGGTTTCGTGCGTGGTTTCGTGCGTGGGCATGTACTGGTCCAACTGCATCTCAGCCTGCATCGCAGGGGGCTCGATGCTGACGGCGAGGCTGCAGGGACGGCCAGTGCGTTCGGTGAGCACTTTGACGAGGTGCTCCCCCATCTCATTTTCAATAACCTGTTTGGCCTTGGCATGGGGGGTAGCCAGTACTGCGTAGCCGTCGACCAGCACAATCGGTTGGGCGAGTTCCAAATACGCCCGCTGCTGGTGGGTGAAGGTGGGAATCGGCGAATCAGGACGATCTGCCTGCCGGTAAAGATCCTTTTTGATCTCTACCCACGTGTCAATCAGCGACGCCTGCTGTTCGGCCACCGGTACCTCGTTCCTCGTTTGTCTCATTTCGGGCGCACGACACCACCAGTAGTGAGCTGCCCAGCCGTATATCTGTCGCTGATGGAGGTTGTGCACTGTGTCATTCAC